>CAWAQT010000022.1:0-19080 GCA_963784245.1 uncultured Alphaproteobacteria bacterium | reverse complement strand
CGGCGAATCCGAGCTCGCCAAGCTCCCTCACCAATATGTCCGGATCGGCAGACAGCCGTCCCTCCCTGGCCGGGGCGAGCGAGTTGAAAAGGGTCTCGACCGCATCGACGTGGGGTCGCAGCAGGTCGATGAGCTCGCCTCCGGCCTGCACGCCGTGCAGACGCGCGACGCCGTCCAGTGCGTCCCGGTCCAGCGGCAGCAGGTGCGTCTGCGCGTCTTCGACCATCTGCACGCGGTGCTCTATCGTGCGGAGAAGGCAGTAGGCGTCGGTCAGCGCCGCGGCATCCGCGTCTGTGATGTGCGAGGCGGACCGAAGCACTTCGATCGCGTCCAGCGTCGCAGGCTCGCGAACGGCCGGGTCTCTCCCGCCATGGATCATCTGCTGGATCTGGGCGAAGAACTCGACCTCGCGAATTCCGCCGCGGCCGCGCTTTAGATCGTATCCGGGCCCAAGCCTCGCCCCTTGCGCGAAATGATCGCGGATGCGCGCGGAGATCTCCCGAATTTCCTCGATCACTCCGAAATCGAGCGAACGGCGCCAGACGAAGGGCTGGATCGACTGCAGGAAATGCTCGCCCAGCACCTTGTCACCGGCGCAGACGCGCGCCCGAATGAAGGCTGCCCGTTCCCAGGGCAGCGCGCTGGATTCGTAGTGCGAGATGGCCGCGTTGATGGGCAGGACGATCGGCGTGACTTCCGGCGAGGGCCGAAGGCGAAGGTCGACGCGGACGACATAGCCGTCCTCGGTCCTCTTCTGCAGAAGCTCGATCATCCGGCGACCAACGCGGACAGCGCCTTCCGTCGGGTCATCGCGCTCGCGCCGCGGCATGACCTCGGGGTCGAACAGCAGCAGCAGGTCAACGTCGGACGAATAGTTCAACTCGCGGCTGCCGAGCTTGCCGAGCGCGATCGCCGTGATCCCGCGCATCTCGGCGTCCGGCACGCGCTCTTTCAGAGCGGTCGCGAGCGCGGCATCGATTGCCGAGTTGGCGAAGTCCGACAGCCTGCGAGTTGCATCTTCGAAGGTGAATTCGCCCGCCAGGTCGCCCAGCGCGATAGCGAGAGCGACGCCTGTTCGACGCCGCCGAAGTTCCGCATCCACCGTCTCCGCCGACACGGCCCGCGCCGCCGCGACCGCCGGCCCCGCGCCTTGTCCGAGGAAAGTTTTCGTAAGATCCGGACGAGCCGCGGCGATATCCCTCAGGAAGGGCGAGAAATTGCTGGCCCGGGACAAGGCCTCGGCCCGGCGGGCCTCGTCGACATGCGTCGAACTTTGGTCAGTTCGTCGCGCATTTGGCACGTCCAGCGAAACCTCCAAGCCGGTCGGTCGTTCAACACCGGACCATGGATACGGAGCGTAGATCCAATGGTGCGTCGGATATCAACATGGACCGCAGAATCATTCGCGTCGATATTCCGCCCGCACACGCCGGCATAACTGCCGCACTCCGGAGAGCATTCTCTCCGGCGATGGAAGAGCGGTGCGAACAGGATTTCGCCGAACTTCTTCGCCGGCTGAACTAGAGCCGATTCAGATTTCGTGATTGCCGGTGCTGAGGCCTTCATGGTCGCGGCTGAGGTCGTCCACCTCTCCCATGATGGTCTGAAGGGCCGACTTGTTCGGATCGGTGCGGTGCTGACGGCGTGAGGGCAGCTTGCCGCTGGACAGCAGGCCTTCCAACGCGACGCGTCCGCGCGCGACGCGGCTCTTGATCGTGCCGACCGCACAGCCGCAAATCTCTGCCGCTTCCTCGTAGGCGAAGCCGCCGGCACCGACGAGAATCAGCGCCTCGCGCTGCGGCTGCGGCAGGTGCATCAGGGCACGCTGCATGTCGCTGAGCTCGATGTGCCGATCCTGGCTGGCGGGAGCGGCCAGAATCTTCGACGCAGTCAGCTCGTCCCACTCGCCCTTGAAGCGCGCGCGGCGCATCTGGCTGAGGAACAGGTTGCGCAGAATGATGAAGGTCCAGGCGCGCATGTTCGTGCCGGCCTGGAAGCGTTTGCGAGCGGCCCAGGCCTTCAGCAGCGTTTCCTGCACAAGGTCGTCGGCGAGATCCCGGCTACCCGAAAGCGAGCGGCCGAAGGCGCGCAGATGCGGAATCACCGCGGCGAGCTGCTCCTTGAACTCCGGGTCAGGCAGCGGGGCCCATTCGGCGGGAGCCGCTGGATTGGCCTCGTCGCCCGCCTGCTGATCTTCGTCTTCGGCCACTAAATCCCCACCCGTTTCACAAGGGCTACCCGGCTCGACATGAACCGGGGACACATCTTTAGGAGAATGATTTGACGGATGGACGTCAGGTTGCCGCGAACAAATAAATGATCGCGAATGCCACCACCACCAAAGCGAGACCGACCCCCAGGACGTAGCGCGTCATATGAGGCGTGTAGCCCGCGCGCGCTTCAGTCGTCGTTACCTGTTCCGGTCGTTCGTCGCTCATCATTCTCTCAAGCCATGTGTTCCACGCGCCAACGCGCCTTCGGACACCATGTTCCGCCAGCGTTACGGCTAAGGTTTAGGCCGGCACCGTCGCTGCGTCGAAGAACAGCGCCTGCGCGATGGCAGCCTTCACCGTGGACCGCTGGAACGGCTTGGTGATGAGGAAAGTGGGTTCCGGACGGGTGCCCGTCAACAGCCGCTCCGGGAATGCCGTGATGAAAATCACCGGCACTGAGAATTCGGCTAGAATGTCCTTCACCGCGTCAATACCGCTTGAATTGTCAGCGAGCTGGATGTCGGCGAGGACGAGTCCCGGCGGGTGTTGGCGAGCCTGGGCAACGGCCTCGTCGCGTGTAACGGCGACACCGGTGACATTATGGCCGAGGTCGCGGACGATCGTCTCGATATCCATGGCGATGATCGGCTCGTCCTCGATGATGAGGACATCGGCGAGCGTCTGCCGTTCGATCTCGCTCAACGCCTCGGCGACCAGCGAATTGACGTCTTCGGGCGAAGCGTTGATCAGATAGCCGGCGTCGTCGGAAGAAAAACCTTCGAGCGACGTAAGGAGAAGCGCCTGACGGGACAAAGGTGTGATCCGCGACAGGCGCGCCTGAGCGATTCCCTCGGCGCCCGAATAATCCTGCTGCGGCTCCTCGCCTTCCTCGACATTGGCCGTAGACCAGATCGCGTGGAACGTCTTGTACAGACCAAGGCGCGGATCGACGTCCCGCGGAAATTCCTCGGGCGTCGCGACAATCGCTTCGAGCGTTGCGCGGACGAAAGCGTCACCATGCGTCTGGCTGCCGGTCAGGGCGCGGGCATAGCGGCGCAGGAAAGGCAGATGCGGTGCGAGTTCCTGACCAAGCGACATGATGTTTGAATTCTCCCAGTCGTGAACGGCGGAGCTTTGAGCGTGCGTAACGATTGATGCAACCCTGTTGGGCTGAGCCAGTCGTGCCGGTACGCGTCCCCCGATAAGATGTGCCGGTTGCTGGAACAAAAGAAACGACGTTTGGTTTCCGCTTCGCGCGGCAAGGTTGCTGCGGGTTTGTGGCGCAGCCTATTCAGCAGCGTCTGTTCACCTCCGCGGTGGTGAACATTCCTAAACCCGTTGCACCGCATGACTTGGGCGCTAAACGAGGCGCGCTTGTACCCGCGCATGGGGGACGAGAAGGTTGAGTGTTAAAGATAAGGGCGGCTCATTGGGCGGCGCTGAAAAGAAAGCGACGCCGGCCAAGGCGTCCGACGAGAAAAAGGGCCGCAAGCAGCGGGCAAGCGATATCGGCCGCGCTCTGCGCACGATCTATGACGATACGCTGCGCGAAGCCGTGCCGGACGATTTCAGCGACTTGCTCGGGAAACTCAGCTGAGCCGTTGACCGGATACGCGACATGCTGAGCGAAGCCGCCCGGCGCTTTGCTGCACTGCCCACAGCAGTCAAACTCTTCCTGATCCTGACCGCGGCCCTCCTGCCGATCGGCATCGGCCTGGTATGGGCCGCGAGCCAGGGCATCCGCGACGCCAACAACGTCCTGCGCGCGCAGGCAGAGGAACAGGCGCGGCTCGCCACGCGCGGAGTTGAAAGCTTGATCGCGCGCAACGCGCTCGCCCTCCGGATCGCATCCAATGGCCGAATTACCAACAGTGCTGAGGCCTGCAATTCGATCCGCCAGTCGCTTACCCTTACTCCAGGCGTGGCGCAGGAATTCGAGATCGAAGCGGTCGACGGGAGGCCGATCTGCGAAGTTGGAACGGTGCCGGACACGCGATCCCTCCCATTCGTCGCGCCGGGAGCGATCGCGCTTCGGGTACTGCCGAATGAGGAGGAATTGACCTTCCGCGTCGGCGTCAATGGTGGGATGGCGACAGGGGCGATTTCAATCGATCAACTGCGAGGAGCTACGCGCGAGGCAGCATCCCGGGTCGAAACCTTGGTGATTCGTCAGGGCCCTAACGAACTGCCGATCGTCACGCGTTCCGCCATGCCAACCAGCGAGAAGCGTTTCACGACGACTCGCTGGCCGGTGGCCAACGGTCAGGTTGAAATGATCGTGAGCACCGAAGTGCCCGTCATTGCGACTGCCGACCGCCTTCTGCTCCTCCTGCCGGTGCTGATGTGGCTGATTGCCGGGCTGCTAAGTTGGGTCCTGGTCACGCGCCTATTCATCCGGCCGCTGAAATTGTTGCAGCGATCGGTCGTCGAATATGAGCCGGGCGATGCGGAGCTGCTGCTTCCGCGCAAGCTTGGACCTGCGACGGAGATCCAGGAGCTCCGGGATGCATTCGCTCGCGCCGTGACCCGGGTCGAAGAATCCGAACGCCACATGGCCGGTGCGCTCGAAGGTCAGCGCCGGCTGGTGCGCGAAGTGCACCACCGGGTGAAGAACAACCTTCAAGTCGTGGCGTCGCTGATCAACATCCATGGTCGAAGCGCTGAAACTGCCGCAGCCCGCGCCGCCTACGGCTCGATCAGCCGCCGCGTGGGTGCGCTGGCGATCGTTCACCGCAACCATTTCGCCGAAATGGAGGAGAATCGCGGGATATCGCTTCGACCGCTGCTGTCGGAGCTTGCTGCGGAGCTTCGCGCGACCGCTCCGGAATCGGCTCGCGGGACGCGGATCGAACTCGATCTCGAAGGCGCCCACACGACACAGGACGTCGCCGTTTCGGTCGCGTTCCTGGTCACGGAAATCGTCGAATTCGCAATGCTTCGGACGCCGGAGGATCCCGTGGAAATTTCCCTTCGACGTACGAGCGAACTGACTGCGCGACTGACGCTCAACAGCAAGGTTCTCAACCCGGACGAGGACGGCGATCGGGAAAAAGTTCAGTTCGAGCGCATTATTTCTGGCCTCGCGAAACAACTGCGTTCCACGCTGGAACGCAAGCTTGGCCGCTACAGCGTTGAATTGCCGGTCTTTCCCGACCAGTGAGGCTTTCCGAAGTCGTTACGGCTCCGACAAAAAAAGTTTGGTCGTCGCCGGAACCGGTAAGGAAGAAGGCGCGTTTTGGTATTCGGATAGTGACCTTTTGCCCCCCCGCTCTCGCTATCCACTTAAATGGGCCCGGAACCGCCAACCCTCCCCCCCCCGGTGGCGCTTCCGGGCCCTCATTATTTCCAGCATCTGAATCGGCAGTCGCGGCAGCGGCTGCTTCCTTGCGGCTGCGGCGCCAGTGGGTGATGCGGATGGCGAGGATGGCGAGTTCGTACAGCGCGTAGAGGGGAATCATCAGAAGAAGCATCGACACCGCATCGGGCGGCGTGAGCACTGCCGATACGGCTGCTGAGGCGACGATCGCGTAACGCCGCGACTTCACGAGCTGCTCGCGGGTAACGAGACCGGCCCGCTCCAGGATCATCAACAGGATCGGTAAAAGGAACGCGACCCCGAAGCCGAACAGGAAACGGGTGCAGAAGTTCAGGTAATTGCCGACCCCGGGCAGGGCTTCCTGCTGAACGCCGCCGACCTCACCCTCGAAGCTCAGCAGGAAATGCAGAGCCCAGGGCATGGCCACGTAATAGGCGAAGGCCGCCCCGCTGAGGAAAAAGACAGGGGTAAGCAGGAGGAAGGGCAACAGCGCCTTCTTCTCCTTCGCATAGAGGCCCGGCGCGACGAACTTCCACATCTGGGTCGCGAAGAAGGGAAATCCGATCATCAGCGCTGCGAAGAGCGCAACCTTCACCTCGACGAAGAAAGCTTCGAAAATGTCGGTGTAGATGACCTTGCCCTGCCCTGCCGCCAGAAGGGGCTGGACCAGGAAGGCGAAGATCGTCTTGGCGAAATAGAGGCAGCTGAAGAACAAGGTGACGAGGACGGCGAGCGACCAGAGGAGCCTCCTCCTCAGCTCGATCAGATGCTCGAGCAGCGGTGCCTTGGTGTCGTCGATGTCCTTCACGGCAGCTCGCGCTTCTCAGGCGGCACTTCGCCGTCCGCGTCCAAGGGCAACGACGGCTGGTCCGTTTCCGTCGGAGTAGTGGCCTCGAGGAGCGCGGGATACTCGCGCACGATGCGGTCGTTCTCCTCGCGCCATTTCTTCTCCATCTCCTCGAGCTCGGCTTCGCGGATCATGGTCTCGATACCCGAATGGAAATGACGCGCCATGCCGCGCACCTGCCCTACCCAGCGCCCGACGGCGCGCAATGCCATCGGCAGATCCTTGGGGCCGATGAAGATCAGCGCCAGAACCGCGAGGAGAATCAGCTCGGAAGTGTCGACGCCGAACATCGGCCCGGCCGATAGAGCGACTTAGCGGTCGTCGTCGGAGCGGGCGACCGGCTCCTCGGCGCGACGGGGTTCAGGCGTAACGTCGATGGGACGATCGCTGTTGCGAGGAAGCGAGCGCGGATCGCGTCGTTCCTCCGGCTTTTCCTCTTCCGACATCCCTTGCTTGAAGCTTTTCAAGCCTTTGGCGACGTCGCCCATCATGGCGGAGAAACGGTTCCCGCCGAACAGCAGCAGGATGATGATCGCGAGGATCAGGATATGCCAGAAGCTGAAGGAACCCATGGTGAACTCCGTTAGTCAGGGCCGTATCGAGCCCCGTTCGGAACCCATCTAGTCCTCCTCTTCCTCGCTTTCCAGTTGCAGTTGTCCCAGAGCTTCGAAGACGCCCTGTTCCAGGGGGTCGAGAAGGCCTGCCGCCTTCAGGTCTTCGATGCCCGGCAGGTCCTTGCGCGAGGCGAGCCCGAAGTGGGTGAGAAACTCCGGCGTGGTCGCATACAGCAACGGCCGGCCTGGCCCTTCGCGGCGGCCGGCGGTGCGCACCCAGCCGGCCTCCATCAGAACGTCGAGCGTGCCCTTGGAGATCTGGACACCGCGAATCCCCTCGATTTCGGCGCGGCTGACCGGCTCGTGATAGGCGACGATCGCCAGCGTCTCGGTCGCCGCGCGAGAAAGCCGGCGCGGCTCCTCGCGCGTTCGGCGCAGCAAATGCGCCAGGTCGGGAGCGGTCTGGAAATTCCAGCGTCCGCCTCGCTCGACCAGTTCGATGCCCCGGCCGGTGTAGATCTCGGCCAGCGCCTGCAGCGCCGCCTCGACATCGCCGTCCCCGGCGTGACCCTTGATTTCATCGATGGTCAGCGGCTCGGCCGAGGCAAAAATCGTCGCTTCGACTGCCCGCGCAAACTCGTCCATCAGGCGGCGCGCACCTTCAGCGGCGCGAAAGGTTGGTCCTGACGAATATCAAGGCGACCGCGGCGGGCAAGCTCGAGTGCCGCGACGAAGCTCGATGCGAGAGCCGAGCGCCGATAGGCGGGGTCATCGCTGTCAGGCAGGAACTGGCCGATCTCCGTCCAGTCGATCGCCATTCCGATCATGCGGCCCACACGATCGATCGCGTCCTCCAGCGTCATCACGGAACGGGAGTGAATGACGTGCATCGCCGGCGCGGTCCGGGCCTTCACCGTGCCGTAGGCCGAGAAAAGCTCGAACGGGCTGACCTGCCAGGCCGACTTGCGAACGAGGCGCAGCCCCTCGGGAGCGCCCCGGATGAAGACATCCCGGCCGAGGCGGTCGCGGCCCAGCAGCCGGGCTCCCGCTTCGCGCATGGCGTCGAGCCGCTGCAGGCGCATCTGCAGCCGCAGGGCGACTTCCTCTGGGCTGGGATCCTGCTCCGGGTCCTTCGGCAGCAATAGGCAGGACTTCAGATAGGCAAGCCATGCGGCCATCACGAGATAGTCGGCGGCGATCTCGAGCTTCAGCGCCCGGGCATTGGCGATATAGTCGGTATACTGGTCGACGAGCTGCAGGATTGAGATTTGCGCGAGGTCGACCTTTTGTCCGCGTGCCAGGTTGAGCAGCAGGTCGAGCGGGCCTTCCCACCCGTCCAGGTTCAGTGTCAGCTCGTCCGAGCCGGCCGCAACATCGAGCGTTTCCACCATCCGGCAAGATTAGCCCTAAGGTCCCGATCTGCGAAGGGAAAAGCCCAAACTCCTGTGGATAAGTCGGGCCTCAGGCGAGGGCGAGAAGCGCGTCCCGTTTCTCGACCGCGGCGGCGAAATCCACGCCTTCTTCCGGCGTAAAGGTTAGCGCCATGGCACGGGACAGACGCGCCTCGCCTTCATGGGAAAGCGCCGGGACCGCCTTCGCGACCAGCACCATGTTCTCCATCTTGCCGTCGCAGTGCAGGGCGGCGTCGCAGCCGGCGGCAACGCACGCCGCGGCCCGTTGGCCGTGATCGCCCGCCAGCGCTTCCATCCCAATGTCGTCGCTCATCAGGAAGCCGTCGAAGCCGATCCGCTGACGGATGATGTCATGGATGACGAATGGCGACTGCGAGGCTGGCCGTTCAGCATCCCACTGCTTGTAGAGAAGGTGGCTGGTCATCCCCATTGCAGCGCCGCGAAGCCGCTCGAACGGCTCCAGATCGACGACGAGTTCTTCCTCGCCCGCGTCGACGACAGGTAGCTCGTGGTGACTGTCGACCAGGGCGCGCCCGTGGCCGGGGATGTGCTTGATGACGCCGAGCACGCCCGCCGAGTGAAGCCCGTCGAGGATCGCGCGGCCGAGGGCAGCCACTTGCATCGGTTCCGAACCTAAAGCCCGGTCACCGACGATATCGGTCGCGCCGGGTTGGCGCACGTCGAGCATCGGTAGGCAGTCGACGTTGACCCCCACTTCGTTGAGCATGAGCGCCAGCGCGCGGGCGTTGACGCGCGCCGCCTCGATCGCGCTCGACGGGGCGAGCTGATACAAACGATCGAACGCCTCGCCGCACGGAAAGGCGGGCCATTCGGGCGGCCGCATTCGGGCCACCCTGCCGCCTTCCTGGTCGATCAGGATCGGGACTTCGGACCGGCCGGCGATCTCCCTCAAACCGTCGGTCATCCGCCGCATCTGCTCGCGGCTTTCGCAATTACGGCGAAACAGGATGAAGCCGGCGGGGTCCGCCTCGCGGAAGAAGTCGCGCTCTTCCGGCGTGATCTCCGTTCCCGCCAGTCCGTAAATCGCTGCCTGCATCAGTTCGCCACGAAGCAATTCTCGCCGGCCACCTTAAGCGCCTGGCACGCCTGCTTGGCTTCCGCAGGCGAGGGGGCCGCAGCGCGAAGCCTGATGCCGCCCGAGAACGGGATGATGAGCTTGTTCATCGCCGCCACCGACGAGAAGCGCGTCGACAGCGCCGTCCATGCACGTTCGGCCTGGGCGCGGTTGGCGAAGGCGCCGAGCTGAATGACGCTGCCCTTGCCGCCCGTCGGCTGCTCCGGTGCAGGCTCAGCCTGGGCAGGCTTCGGGGTTTCGGCGAGCTTAGGTTCGGGAGCCGGCTTCGGCGGAGCCGCGACCGGCTGTTCGGGCAAGCGGCTGAGGTCGAGCTGTGCGTCCTTGTCCTGCCCCGCGCTCGTTTCGAACGCCGTCTCGCTCTCGCCGGCGACGTCGAGGCCGCCGGGGTCGGCGGGCTTGACCTTGTACGGCCCAGGCTCCGCGCGGATTATCTCCGGGGCACCGCCGCCGGTGTCCGCGGCATTTTGCCGCCCGAGCCAGAAAAAGGTCGCCGAAACTAGAGCCGCGGCAAGGAGAACGACGAGCAGCGCGGCGAGCATGCGCCGGGCCGGGACGCCGCGCGGGACGTCCTCGTCATCGACGGCCTCAAGCCACGGCAGCTGTTCGTCATATGCCGACCGGCTGTCGCTCATTCCCGTTACCCTTCCGCGCTCCCGCCAAATCGACGACCAAGCAACTTTGCCCGATCCCCCTCATCCGCTGGCAAAGCACTTCGGAATGGGCCTGTGAAGTGGTTCCGACCTGCAGCCAATAATAAACACGGCCAGTCCGCGAGGGGAGGTCGGTCACGACAGCAGGAAGCCGCTTGAAGGACGGAGAGAGCTGGGCGAGCTGCGACCAGGCCTGCTTGCCCTTCCCCAGATTGCCATAGGGGCCGATGCGAACCATTCGGCCTGACACCCCGTCCGACTTCCACGGATTCGAGTAAGTGAAAGTCTTCTCAGGAGCCTTCGCTGCGGCTCCCGTCTTTGGAGTCGACGCCTTGGCGCGATGTGCTCGGTGGACGATCTTACGCTCGCGCGACGCCGCCGCTAGTCGCACCTCCTCCTGCTGGCGGATGACCACGGGCGCGGGCACCGGGGCTGGTTCGATCTGCGGCATTACCGGTTCTGGCTGGAGCACGACCTCGTTCGGCAAGGACGCCGGCGGCGGCAACTCGATGCGCGCTTTCGGTTGCGTCTCAACACCCGACGCCGGCTTCAGGGCACCGCTCATCCCCAACCAGAAAGACAGGGCTGCGATGATCGCGACTGCAGAAGCGGCGAGAAAGGCAACAACCCAAGTGGTGGCCGCACGTCTCGGCCGCTCAACGTCGTCGGTCAGCCATGGGAGGCGGTCGGCATCCACCGCCACATAGGTATCGGCCATAAGCTCAGCGCATCTCCTCGGTCGCGGCGACCCCCATGAGGGCTAGACCGCTCCGGATAATCTGCCCCACGCCCGCTGAGAGTTCCAGCCGCGCGCGAGAAAGTTGTGGGTTATTTTCAACGAGAAAGCGGCGTTCCGGATCGTCGTTGCCGCGATGCCACAGGGCGTGGAAGGCGGCCGCCAGATCATAGAGGTAGAAGGCGATCCGGTGCGGCTCGTGAGCCGTTGCCGCCGCCTCGACCGTACGCGGATATTGGGCTGCCAGCTTGACCAAAGCGATCTCCTCCTCGTCGAGCAGGTCGAGGTCGGCGGGTGCATCGAGGCTGAGGCCTGCCTCGGCGGCCTTGCGCTTCAGCGAGCTGATCCGGGCGTGGGCGTACTGGACGTAGAAGACGGGATTGTCCTTCGACGCCTCAACCACCTTGGCGAAGTCAAAGTCGAGCGGGGCGTCGGCGCGGCGCGTGAGCATCATGAAGCGCACCACGTCTTTGCCGACCTCGCTGACGACGTCGGCCAGGGTGACGAACGAGCCGGAGCGCTTGGACATCTTCACCGGCTCGCCCGCTCGGAACAGCCGGACCATCTGGACAATCTTCACGTCCAGGTCGACGCGGCCGTCCGTGAGCGCCTTCACGGCGGACTGAACGCGCTTGACCGTGCCTGCGTGGTCGGCACCCCAGATATTGACCAGATGATCGGCGTTCTGCGCCTTCCGCCAATGATAGGCGGCATCGGCACCAAAATAGGTCCAGCTTCCGTCCGACTTCTTCATCGGCCGGTCCTGATCGTCGCCGAACTGGCTCGAGCGGAACAGAGTCAGCTCGACCGGCTCCCACTCGTCATGCTCGTCGAGGCTCTTTGGCCGCTCCAGTTCGCCCTGATAGACAAGCCCCTTTTCAAGCAGGACCTCCATCGTCTTTTCGACCGCGCCCGAAGCCTGCAGCTCCGCTTCCGAGGCAAAATGGTCGTGATGGATGCCGAGCAGGCCGAGGTCGTGTTTGATCAGTTCGAGCATCGCCGCGACGGCGCGCTTGCGAAACACCTCGAGCCAGACCTCTTCCGGCTCGCTGGCATAGCGGTCGCCGAACTCAGCCGCGAGCGCGGTTCCGATCGGGACGAGGTAATCGCCCGGGTACAGGCCCTCGGGGATCTCGCCGATCTCTTCGCCGAGTGCCTCGCGGTATCGCAGGTGCAGCGACCGGGCGAGAACGTCGACCTGTCCGCCGGCATCGTTGACGTAATATTCCTTGGTCACCCGGAAGCCGGCAGCCTCGAGCAGGCGGGCGAGCGCGTCGCCTACGACCGCTCCGCGGCAGTGGCCCATGTGCATCGGCCCGGTTGGATTGGCCGAGACATATTCCACGTTGACCCGCTCGGCCTTGCCGAAGTTCGACGTGCCGTAGCTCTCGCCCTCCCGAAGGATGGTGCGAAGCTCGTCGCGCCAGGCATCGGGCGACAGACGGATGTTGATGAAGCCGGGCCCGGCGATCTCGACCGAGAGGACGCCGGGAAGCTCTTCAAGCTTCGGCGCAATCGCGGCCGCGAGCGCGCGGGGGTTCGTGCCTGCGCTCTTCGCGAGCACCATCGCCGCATTGCTCGCAAGGTCGCCATGCGTCGGATCGCGCGGCGGCTCGACGGCCACGGCACCGCGATTGAGATCCGCCGGCAGGGTGCCTTCGGACTGAAGCTGGTCGAGCACTCCATCGAGGAGCGCGGCGTAACGGGCGTAAAGGCTCAAGGGACACACCGATCGTGGAAAGCGGCGCCTCTAGCGCGCCTCGCGCAGAATCGGAAGCAAAGCGCCGTCGCGCTGCGGAAACGAACCGTGGCACGGCGCCGAAATTCAGCGACCGGTCCAGTTTCGGCCCGTTGCCTACGGGCTGATAAAAATATGGTAAACAAACATTTAACTTAGCCCCCTGTTGGAGTACATTGGCTTGGCTAGACGATTCGCTGCGCTGGAGGGGAGCGCGAGTCCCGGCATACGAAAGGGACTGTGTTATGAAATTCCTTTTTAAGAGCGCAATGCTTTCAGCTGCATTTGCCATCGCAGCGGTCACTGCAACTCCGGCCTCCGCGAACCATGTCGCTTGCGCTGACTCCATGGACAATTTCGTTCCGGAGGCACTTGATTGCGTCGGCTTTTTCGACGGCAATGTTTTGGGCGGAAGCGCCGATCAGCTCGCCGCGCAGCAAAGCGCGATCGACGAACTGCTGGGCCCCGGATTCAATCTTGACGACCTCACGAAGATCGAAGGTCCTTCGGACGACACGACTCTCGATTTCGGTATGGCCTTGCTCGGTGACGTGGTCATCGGAATCCACTTCGGTGGCGCGCAGGGACAGGACGACAATGTCGACAACGGGACAGGGTTCTTCCTCTTCCACTTCGATACGCCGACCACCGGTATCACGACCACCATTCCCGGTTTCTCCGCCATGGTCTTCACGCCGGGCGGCGCCGTTCCCGAGCCGGGCACCTGGGCGATGATGTTGATGGGCTTCGGCGCAGCTGGCTATGCAATGCGTCGGCGTCGCCGCGTCGGTTCCATCGCGCAAGTCGCCTAAGCCCAGTATCCGCCTTGCGGCGGGTCCCTTGGCGAACGTTTAGCGAAGACATCAAACCCGCTCGTCTCAAGCTTGGGGGCTGAGACGAGCGGGTTGATTTGTTTGAGGGGCCCGCTGCCCTTTTGCGACACCGGGGCTGGCGGGTCCCACCCACCAACGGTGAATAGCGATCAGATTGAGGGGTCCGCCCTTGATGAGCGACGCGAGGGACGGACCCCACCCGCTAGAAGCGATCGGGAAGATCGACAGGCCCGACCAGCTGCTCGTGACGCGCAACCGCGAAGCGATCTGTCATGCCGGCAATGAAGTCGCCGATGGCGCGCAACCTGCAAACCTCGCCCTCACCGCGCTGCCAGTTCTCCGGCAGCAGTGACGCATCGTCGCGGTACGCCGCGAACAGGTTGGCGACGACACGCTGGGCCTCCATCCTGACGGGCACCAGTTCCGCGACATTGTAGAGCCGTGCGTAGAGGAAGCGCTTCAGGGCCCGTTCCTCCTCCGCAAGCTCGGCGGAGAATCCCGCCAATTGTTGTCCTGCCGAGCGCACGTCACCGCAGCTTTCGACCCCCGCCTCCTTCACGCGCCGCAACGTTTCGGCGATCAGGTCCCCGACCATCGTTCCTATTTGGTCGCGGACTAAAGCACGGAGCTTCTTTTCCGGCGGCAGCCCGGGATGCCGCCGCTCGACGTCGTCCCAGTGCCTGCGCACGATCGGCACTTCGACAAGCTCTTCGAGCTGCAGCAGGCCCGCCCTGATGCCGTCGTCGATGTCGTGATTGTCGTAGGCGATGTCGTCGGCGGCGGCTGCGACCTGCGCCTCGAGCGAAGGCCAGCTGCCAAGCTCCAGGTCGAATTCGGAATTGACCTCCGCCATGGCCCAGGTGGGCGAGGCGATCGGCCCGTTATGCTTCGCGAGACCCTCCAGCGCTTCCCAGCTGAGGTTCAGGCCATCGAAGCCCGGGTATGGCGCCTCCAGCTTCGTCACCAGGCGGATGCTGTGCGCATTGTGATCGAAACCACCCGCCCCTGCCATCGCATCCTGCAACGCGTCCTCGCCGGCATGTCCGAACGGCGGGTGGCCGAGGTCGTGGGCAAGGCAGAGCGCCTCCGTCAGGTCTTCGTTCAGGTCAAGGGCGCGCGCGACCGTCCGCCCGATCTGCGCCACCTCTATGCTGTGGGTGAGACGGACCCGATAATGATCCCCGTCGGGCGCGACGAAGACCTGCGTCTTGTGGCGCAGCCGGCGGAAGGACACGGAATGGATGATCCGGTCGCGGTCGCGCTGGAAGATGTCGCGTGGACCGCGCGGGCCGGCGTCCACTTCCGGATGGGCCCTGCCGCGCGAAGCTGAAGGTTGCGCGGCAAGTGTCGCAGTCATTCGGAGGGCAGTTTCCTGATCGCCTGGCCGGGCTGGTTCGTCCACGTAAAGGCGTCAACGCTAACCGATGCAAGGTCCTCCGCGAAGATATCGGCCTCCTCGCTGTTGCGGAACGGGCCGATCAGCAACCGCGCGCGGCCGGGCTCCTCGACGATATAGCCGCTGATACCCTCGAACAGGTCGCGGTTGCGGCGTTTGATGCGGACGAACTGATCGGGTAACTCCGCCGCGTTGGTCCCGCTCGCAAGCTGGATCCAGAGCTTGCGTGTTGCGGTGGCAGACTGCCCACCCAGCGCCGGTCGCGATACCGAGGCAAGCTGCTGCGGCGCAGGCGCGGCTGGCGGTGGGCTCGGAACGGTCGCCGCGCCCGGCGTGCCCTGCGACAGCCAGCGCTCGATCGACCCCATCCTGTCGCCTTCTGTTGTCTCGGATCCAGTCGAAGGGACCGGATTCAACACGGCCGGTGGGGACGCCGATGCGACTTGGCCGTCCGACGGGAAGATACCCAGATTGACCGCAGCCGCCTTCTGGTCGGACCGAAGGCCCGGAAGCTTGCGAAAGAAATACGCCATGTTCGACGACGAGCCGGGCATGGCGGCTTCAATGGCGCTCTTCGCGCCGTTCACGTCTCCAGTCAGCGCCAGAACCAGCGCGCGCGCTCGCGCACCGGCAGCATCGCCCCGCGCCATGAGCGGCGACAGCATGGACAAGGCTTCCGCCTTATTGCCGGTGATTGCCAGGCTGAGCGCCAGCCTTCGGCGCGCTTCGTCACCATCGGTGGTTGCGAGGGCGGCTCGATAGTCGGCCTGTGCCTGCGCATGCTGCCCGATGAGGTCATAAGCGAGGCCGCGGTCGGCCCCAATGGTCGACGGGGTCGCGCCGCGCTGCGTCGCGCGAGCAAAATATTGCAGAGCGCCATTGCCGTCGCCTTCAAGCGCAAGCGCAGCCCCCATGCCTGCTTGCGGCAGCGGACTAGCGGGCCAGATCTCTTCGGCGCGACCGAAGAAACCGGCCGCCGCCTGACCATCCCCAAGCGCGAGCGAAGCGCGTCCGGCGCCGATCAAGGCATCGAAGCTTCTTGGGCTCGAAGCCAGTTCCTTCATGTTACGCGCCAGAGCGTCGGCGGGGCTCTCGCCCCGTCCGACATATGCCTGCGCGTCAGCCTGCGCCGGGACGCAAGCGAGGACGGTCCCGACCGCCGCAAGAATGATTGCCGCTACACGAATGCGGTCGAACCGACCTTTTGCCATGAGACCCCCCATGGCAGATTGGAGCTTTCGCAAAGCTTGCCCGCTAGATAGTTAACGCCAAGGCGTTGCGCGCAGGCGGCGAGCCGCCCACGCGCCCCAGATCTGCTACTGGTTGTTCTGCCTGTTCAGGAACCGCGGAATGTCGATCGGCTCGCGGCGATAGCTCGGCGTGGACTCTTCCTCGCCGACCTGCGCCTGAGCGGCACCGCGGGCGATGTTCGACATGCGCTCGAACAAGGTACCGGTGTCGCGGACCTTCGGCTTCTCCCCGACCGGAGCAGTCTCGGCCATGATCTCGTCCTCGTCGACCGGCGGAGCGATCGGCGCGGATCCGACGGGAGCTGTCAGCACGTCGTCGCTGTCGAGCACAAGCTCGTCGCCCTCGTCCATCTCGTCCGTCAGCTCGAGCGTGTCCTCTTCCGGGGTCTCTTCCTCGATGGCCGACATGGCGACAGGAGCGATCGGCGCGGCCTGAACCGGCGTTGCAGTGGTCGCACGCGGGAAGGCGAAGACCTTGCCCGGCTGCGGCTGATGCGCCGCTTCCGCTTCGATGCCGGTCGCGACGACCGACACGCGGATCTTTCCGTCGAGGTCGTTGTTGAACGCAGAACCCCAGATGATGTTGGCGTCCGGGTCGACCAGCTCCTTGATGTGGCTGGCGGCCTCATCGACTTCCATCAGACGCATGTCCTCGCCGCCGGTGATCGAGATGATGACACCCTTGGCGCCCTTCATGCTGACGCCGTCGAGCAGCGGGTTCGAGATCGCCTTTTCGGCGGCTTCGATCGCGCGATTGTCCCCGGAGGCCTCGCCCGTGCCCATCATCGCCTTGCCCATCTCGCCCATGACCGAGCGGACGTCGGCGAAGTCGAGGTTGATGAGGCCCGGCATGACCATCAGATCGGTGATCCCGCGAACGCCCTGCTGCAGCACCTCGTCCGCCATCTCGAACGCTTCCTTGAAGGTCGTTTCCGAATTGGCGAGACGGAATAGGTTCTGGTTCGGGATGACGATCAGGGTGTCGACATGCTGCTGCAGCTCTTCGATGCCCGCATCAGCCGAACGGCCGCGGCGAGCGCCTTCGAAGGCGAACGGCTTGGTGACGACGCCGACCGTCAGGATGCCGCGGTCGCGCGCAGCCTTGGCGATGACCGGCGCTGCACCCGTGCCGGTGCCGCCGCCCATGCCGGCCGCGATGAAGCACATGTGCGAACCTTCAAGGGCGCGCTCGATATCCTCGATCGTCTCCTCGGCTGCCGCGCGTCCGATCTCCGGGCGCGATCCGGCGCCGAGGCCCTGCGTGATCTTCAGGCCCAGCTGAATTCGGCGGTCCGCAGTCGAAGAGTTGAGCGCCTGGGCGTCCGTGTTCGCGACGACGAAGTCCACGCCCTGCACATCGGCCCGCATCATGTTCGCGACGGCATTACCGCCCGCGCCGCCGACGCCGATGACGCTGATCCGCGGCCGAAGTTCATCAACTTCTGGCCGGATAAAATCGATGCTCATGGGTAAACCCCCTTCAAGGCGCGCTAGCGCGTTGATCCTCCACCGTGATTCTTCTGAATCATCGCGAGTCGCAAGCCAAGCGAAAAAGTTAACGCGACCCGAAAAAAGTGAAGGTTACGTGGCGTGAAAAACTCAGTTCGCCTGTTGTTCCTGCCCAAGATCAATCTGTTCGATTTTCGGAACGCCAAACGCCCACCAGGCGGCGCCGACCGCACCGACGACTGCAGTCAGCACGAATGCGCTATCATAGCCTGAACGCTGAACGACAATTCCAGTGACGATCGGGCCGACAATCCCCGACAGATTTCCAATCGCATTCTGCACGCCGACCCACGTCCCCGATGCCCGCGGGCCGGCGAACATCTGCGCTACCGCGTAGAGATTGAGCGACAAGGAGGCCGTGGCGGCTCCCGCGAGACAAAGTAGAATGCCGATCGTCACCGCGTCGGTAGCGAAAGCGAGACCGAGAACTGCCCCCGCGACAAGCAATTGGCTGGCCACCATCATCCAGCGCCGGCAAGCGGCCTCCGAACGGCCAGATCGCGTCCACCAGTCCGAAAAATGGCCGTAGCCGAGAGCGCACACGCCCTGAACCGTATAGCCGAGCGTGGCGAGAAGCGTCATTTCGGCAATGCTGAAGCCCCGGGACTGCGTAAGGAACAGGGGCAGCCAGGCGAGGAGGAAATAAAAGCAGTAATTGCCGAGCGCATGAACGATGGACATCGACCACAACGGCCACTTCGAAAGGAGGAGGCCCAGTGGCACGCGCTTCCCTTCATCGCGATACCCCGTCGTCGGGAGCTTGCGGACGGTACGCTGCCAGGGGATCAGCCAGAGAAGAGTGACGAGGCCGAACACGAAAAAGATCGGCTGCCATCCCCAATGCTGGAGGATCAGCCCGCCGGACAAGGTTCCCACCGCTGGCCCGAGCGCGAGCCCCGTCGCGACGGCGGCGTTGGCAACGCCGCGGCGTTCCGGCTCCACGTGCCGGGCAATGATCTTCGAACTGCCGGGAAAGGATATGCTTTCACCGACACCCAGCATGATGCGGAGGACGAGAAGCGAGAGAAAACCGCCGGCGAAACCCATCAGCAGCGTGGCGACGGCCCACAGCAGGATTCCGGCCGCCATCAGCTTGTAGACGGAGAAGCGATCGCACAGCCAGCCGGCGAACATCTGCACCGGCGCGTAAATCCAGAAGAAGAGCCGAGAAGACGATCCCGTACTGTTCCTCGGTCAGGCCGAGGCCGGTCTTCATCGACGGACGGCGATGCCGATGGCGCCGCGATAGACATAATTGAGGAATACGGCCGCGCCGAGGAGGAAGACCAAGGCGCTGGTCGTCGAACGCGCGCTGATTGTCGTCATTCGCTACCCCCCCATCTGCCACATTCGCGCCGGCGAACCCGCGAATGTTACGAATGTTCACACTGACGAGAGCGATCAATCCGCAGGCGGGCGGAACCGGTAGCGCTGGAAGCGGAAGAGCCTGACGTCTCGTGGCCTGCGGACATAGTCGCAGCCAAGCAGAGCAATTCCTATTACGCCAGCGTTATGTTTCCTGAGGGGAGC
>CAWAQT010000021.1:0-283859 GCA_963784245.1 uncultured Alphaproteobacteria bacterium | reverse complement strand
CACGTTCGCACCAAGCGCGCGCCGGCCCTGCTTCGGCTGACGGTGCCGCGGCTCGAAGGCCACAGCTTCCAGGACACGCAGACCTACAAGTCGCGAAGACGAGATCGAGGCCGAATGGACGCGCGATCCGCTGCCGAAGCTCAAGGCCCATTCGCCGGTTCAGGTCGGCGACGAGCAATGGGACGGCTCGACAACGAAGTCGCATGGCAGGTCGAAGCAGCGCGCGCGGAAGCCGAAGCTCGCGGCATCTCCTCGTCCCGAGATGGTGACGACCAGGTCTTCTACGAAGGCGAGATGCAGCAGGTCGGCGGGCTGTGGAACGCGGGCTATGAGGCGCCGACGGCGACCGAGACGCCGAGCCCGAAGGCCAGCGCATCAACATGGTCACCGCCATCCGCCGCGTGCTCGACCAGGAGTTGGCGAGCCAATCCGCGCGTGCTGCGTCTTCGGCGAGGACGTCGGGCCGAAGGGCGGCGTCCACGCGGTGACGCTTGGGCCTGCAGGACAAGTTCGGCCGCGACCGGGTGTTCGACACGTCGCTCAACGAGGAAGGCATCGTCGGCCGCGCGGTGGGCATGGCGCTGGCCGGGCTGATGCCGGTGCCGGAAATCCAGTTCCGCAAATATGCCGAGCCGGCGACCGAGCAGATCCACGATTGCGGCACGATGCGCTGGCGCACGAACAACCGCTTCGCCGCGCCGATGGTGCTTCGCGTGCCGGGCGGCTTCTTCAAGTGCGGCGACCCGTGGCACAGCGAGACCAACGAGGTGCAGTTCGTCCACAATCCCGGCTGGAAGGTCGCGGTGCCGTCGAACGCCGAGGACGCGGTCGGGCTGCTGCGCGGAGAGCCTTCGCGGCAACGACCCGGTGCTGTTCTTCGAACATCGCGCGATGCTCGACGACAGCTGGGCGCGGCGGCCGTGGCCGGGCGACGACTATGTCCTGCCGTTCGGCCGCGCGAAGAAGACGCGCGAGGGCGACAAGATCACGATCGTCACCTGGGGCGCGATGGTGCCGCGCTGCGAGGCCGCGGCGGAGGGCTTCGACGCCGACGTGATCGACCTGCGCACGTTGATGCCGTGGGACAAGGAGATGGTGCTCGAAAGCGTACGACGCACGCGGCGCTGCCTGATCGTGCATGAGGATTTGCGGACCGGCGGCTTCGGCGCCGAGATCGCGGCGGTCGTCGCCGACGAAGCTTTCCTCGACCTCGACGCGCCGGTTGCGCGCGTGACCATGCCCGATATCCCGAGCCCGCATCATCCGAGGCTGATCGAATGGGCCGTGCCGTCGGTCGAGCGCATCCGCGCCGAGATCGATCGGCTGGTGGGGTTCTGAGTTGATCGAGATCCGCGTTCCCGACGAGCAGGAAGGCACCAAGGCGATCGTCCGCGCCTGGCTGAAGCAGGTCGGCGACGCGGTCGCGGTGAACGATCCGCTGGTGGAGCTCGAGACCGACAAGGTGACGCAGGAAGTGCCTGTCGCCGGCGGCGGGCGTGTTGTCGGAGATCGTGCTCGATACGGATGCCGAGGCGGTGCCCGGAGCGTTATTGGGGCGGATCGAGATCCGGTTCCCCGGCGAAGGCCGGGGCCCAGGAGGCGAAGCCTGCCACGCCGTCCGAGATTGCAGCGCCTTCCGGCGCTCCTGGGCCCCGGCCTGCGCCGGGGAGCGAGGTTGAGGCAAGGCTCGAGCCCCTCCGTGCGCCGCGCCTGCCTGCAGCATGGAATCGACCCTCGCGCATCGAAGGCACGGGCCGCAACGGGCGCGTAACCCGCGAGGACGTCGACCGCGCGGTGGCAGGCGCCACCGTCGTCAGCGTCGGCGAGCCTGCGACCGCGCAGCCGCGGCACTTCTCGGCGCAGGACATCCCGCACGACCGGATGCGCATGACGCATCGCGGACAACATGGTCCGCGCGGTCAGCGAAGCGCCGCATGTCACTGCCCTGTTCGAAGCCGATTTCTCCGCCATTGCAGCGCACAAGTCGGCGATGGCCGCGAAGGGCGTGAAGCTCAGCTACACCGCCTACATCGTGAAGGCGGCCGCCGAAGCGATGGCCGTCGCCCCGGCGATCAACGGGCGCTGGGAGAAGGACCGCATCGCCGTCTCGCCGACGATCGACATCGGTGTCGGCACGGCGCTCGGCGAGAAAGGCCTGGTCGTCCCGGTCGTGAAGGACGCGGGCAGCTCAGTCCTCGAGCAGATCGGCAAGACGCTCGACGAGCTCACCAAACGCGCCCGCGACGGCAAGCTGGAGCGCTCGGACGTTTCGGGCGGCAGCTTCACCATTTCCAATCATGGCGTCTCAGGCTCGCTGCTCGCCGCGCCGATCATCCTGCATCAGGGGCAGGCGGCGATCCTCGGCATCGGCAAGCTGGAGAAGCGCGTCATCGTCCGCGAAATCGGCGGACAGGACGCGATCCTCATCCGCCCGATGGCCTATGTGACGCTGACCATCGACCATCGCGTCGTCGACGGCCACCAGACCAACGCCTGGCTCAGCCGCTTCGTCGAAATATTCGAGAATTGGCCACAGCCGCAATGACGCTACGGTCATTCCTCACGCGGAACAGTTGCCGATAAAGTCGCTTTTAGCGCGGGGCTTGTGACGGAGTAGCGAATGGCGGCGAAGAAGAACGAGAGCGAGCATATATTCGTTCGCCGGGTTCTCATCGTGCTCGGCCTCGCCACATTATTTTTCCTCGTCTGGCAACTCCGCATGCTGCTGCTGATGCTGTTCGGCGCGATTGTCGTTGCGTCGATCTTCCGCGCCGTTGCGGATCTGCTCGTCAAGTATGCGCGCCTTTCGACGCCGTCGCCACCGGTCTATCCATCCTGCTCATCCTTGGCTCGCTCGCCGCCCTGATCGCGCTTGTTCGGGCAGCACGTCGGCGTCGCAGTTGCAGACGCTGCGCGAGACGCTGCCGGCCGCCTGGAAGGCGCTTGAAGTTCGCATCGGCGACATTGGCCTTAGCGAGCAGTTCGACCGGCTCGTCGCGTCGATCACCACTCCGGGCGGCGGCAGTCTGTCGGGCTTCGGCCAAACCTTGCTGTCGATCGGCGGCGGGCTTGCCGACCTTCTCGTCGTGATTTTCGCCGGCATCTACCTGGCGACGCAGCCCAATTTCTACCGGACAGGCGCGATCAAGCTGGTCCCGCCCGCCAGGCGGAAGATCGCTGCCGAAGCGATGCTCGAATCCGAACGCGCGCTGCGCCTGTGGCTCAAGGGACAGGCAATCGCGATGGTGGTCGTCGGGCTGCTCACCGGCATCGGCCTGTGGGCTCTCGGCATGCCCTCCGCATTCGCGCTCGGCCTGATTGCCGGCTTGCTGGAATTCATTCCCTTCGCCGGACCGATCATTGCCGCCGTCCCGGCAATTCTGATCGCGCTGGCGGTCAGTCCCGAGCTCGGCGCTGTGGGTGACGCTGCTCTACGTCGCCATCCAGCAGTTCGAGGGCAACCTGCTGACCCCGCTCGTGCAGCAATATGCGGTCGACTTGCCTGGCGCGGTCTTGCTGTTTTCCCTGATCGGTTTCGGCACCTTGTTCGGAACGCTCGGCGTAATTCTGGCAGCGCCTCTGGCCGTGGTGATGATGGTGCTGGTGAAGCGGCTTTACGTCATCGAGACGCTGGATACGCCCACGCCCATTCCGGGCGAAAGCAAAAGCTAGATTTCCAGCAATGCGTAAGGCCGCTTGAATTCCTCGCGGACGACGAATTGCGCGACATTGTAGACCGGGATTCCGCGGGCCGTGTGGCCTTCGTATTTTCCATGATGGGCATGCCCGTGAACCACGGCCTTCACATGGTCGAAGCGGTCGATGGCGTCCGCCAAGCGCGCTGACCCGAGATATTGGAAGATTTCGATCGGCTCGCCTTCGAGTGTCTCCGCAATCGGGGAGTAATGAAGGACCGCGACGCTGCGATCGGTGCGGATCGACCGCAGGCCGTTCTCCAGCTTGCGCGCCTCGTTCATCGCTTCGTCGACGAAAGCCTTGGCGATCGGTTCCCCGAACGGCGCGAGTTCGCCGCGGCCGTAGCCGCCCATGAAGCCTTTCACGCCGGCGAACCCGACGCCCTTTGATCTCGACCGCCTGCTCGTCGAGGACGGTCATCCCGGCTTCGTGCAGGATCTTCGCTACGACTTCCGGCTGGCCGCATTCATAATCGTGATTTCCGAGGACGCCGAGAACGGGGATGGTGGATGTGCGAATGTCCTCGGCCAGGATGTCCGCTTCGCTCGTCTTTCCGAAATTGGTGAGGTCGCCACAGAGCACCAGGACGTCGGCCACGCGTGAGATTTCCGCGAACATCTCGCGGTAAGGCGCGGTGTCGTTCTCGGTGACGTGGAGGTCGCCGATCGCGGCGACCGTGATCGTCTCAGTGCTGGGTTGCATATTCTTCTTCGAGGTTTCCGACGGCTTCCGAAAAGCCCCATTCGTTGATGTCGATCGTGTAGTCGCGCGGGCTGAAGATCCGGCCGCGGCAGACCCGCTTACCGGCAGAAGGCATTTCCAGCTGGGCGTGCAGGCGCTCGAGCAACTCATCCATCACCCAGCGCGGAATCAAGTGGCGCTCGCTTGGGTAGATGAAGCGGAAGTTGAGCACCGCGACGAGGAGTACTTCCCAGTGCAATTCCATGCTCGAGATGAGCTGCTTCCAGTCGATGTCGGCTGACCGCTTCAGGATCATGTGCGTTACGTCCGCGCCGTCGTAACGGTAACGGTCCTGCACGTAGATCTTCGACCACACGAACTGCGTGGGCGGGACGAGCTTGACCTTCGTGTCGAAGATCATCGCCTCCGGAGCGTCCTGGAACCACTCATCGGTGACGTGGGTCGCGGAGGTCGGCATGTTTGTGATGATGTCGACGAACTGCTCACCCCGGGTGACGCGGGCCAGCCAGCGGTCGTCGACGATCTGCACGTCGAAGCCGCGCTCCTTGAAGAAGCTCAGCATGCGCAGGGCGTCGCCAGCCTTGGCGAACACGTCGACATCCTTTGTCGGCCGGATCAGCCCGGTATAGCAGGAGAGGGCGTAGGTTCCCGAAAGCAGGAAGGGAATTTCGGATTCGGCCATCAACCGTATGACTTCCGCATAGAAGCCTTCGGAGGAGCCTGGCGCCTCGAAAGCCTCGGGCGGAGTCAAGGGTTGGTGGATCATTCGCCGTCAAACGGGGCGGACGTTGCGGGGGTTCCGTTCGCGCGCAGAACGATGCACCGTTCGACATCGCGAGATCGACTTGGGAGACAGAGCGATTATGAGCGAAGACGTCGATGCGAAGATCGCCGAACTGTCCGATTGGCGAGGAAAAACGCTCGCGCGGATACGCACGCTCATTCGCGAGGCCGATCCGGAAATGTCCGAAGCCATCAAGTGGCGAAAGCCGTCGAACCCATCCGGCGTTCCGGTCTGGGAACATGACGGGATCCTCTGCACGGGTGAGACTTACGGGGACAAGGTGAAGCTGACTTTCGCGCAGGGTGCGTCCATCGATGACCCTTCGAAACTGTTCAATTCCAGTCTGGATGCCGGAACTCGCCGAGCGATCGATATTCGAGAAGGCGAGGAACCGGATGCGGAGGCGTTCAAGAACCTCATCCGCGCAGCCGTCGCTGTAAACGGCGCCAAAGCGCGTCGTCGGTAGGAATGACCGCACCGCAGCCATCGCCGATCAAGGAGTGGCAGGACGTCGATGCCGCGATGTTCGCGCGCGAGATCGTCGTCCGTAACGAGCCGGCGGTCATTCGCGGCGCCGCGAACGCCTGGCCCATGGTGAGGCACTTCCGGGATGGGCCCCAGGCGCTGGTCGACTATCTGATCGGCTTCGACACTGGCGAGCTCGTCACGACGGCCATCGCGGACCCGTCGGAGCAGGGACGGCTCGTCTACAAGGAAGGCGTCAAGGCGCTGAACCATGGTCATTCCAACGAGAAGCTCCCGAACGTCCTGAAGGGGCTAATCAAGATGATGGACTCGCCCGCGCCGCACGGCGTGTGGATCGGCGGTCTCAGCGCACCGGACCAGTTGCCCGGTCTGCAGGAGGAAAATCCGTCTGAACTCATTCCGCCAAACACGCGGGCGAATCTGTGGATCGGCAATGCGGTGACAGTGCCGCCGCACTTCGATGCCGCCGATAATCTCGGATTTGTCGTCGCGGGCAGGCGTCGCTTCACGCTCTTCCCGCCCGATCAGGTCTCTAACCTTTATGTCGGGCCGTTCGACCTGACGCCTTCAGGCGTGCCAGTGAGCATGCCTGACCACGATGCTCCCGACCTGGAGCGCTATCCGCGTTTTCGCGAGGCGCTCGCCCATGCCCAGGTTGCCGAGGTCGAAGCCGGAGACGCAATCTACATCCCGTACCTCTGGTGGCACGGCGTCCAGTCGCTCGACCGCTTCAATTTCCTCGTGAATTACTGGTGGTACAGTGACGCGGTGGCTGCGGCTCATCCCTACGGCGCGCTGCTTCGAGCATCGTATGAGCTCTTCCGGAACATGCCGCAGCATCATCGTGATGCATGGCGCCACATGTACAACCATTGGGTGTTCGGTGCGGACGGCGATCCGATGGCCCACTTGCCCCCCGCCCAGCGGAGCGCTCCGGCGCCGATCGACCCGGAGGCAATCGCGACGTTCAAACGCCTTCTGGGCGAGTTGCTGCAGAGCGGCCGATCGATGGAGTGGCGCACCCGACATGAATAAGATGGGCACTCAGATCATTGGGAAATTTCCATCCAGCTAAGCCGCTGAGCTCCGGTTGGAGTCCATCCAATCATTTCGGGCTTCCCTGATCGGCGCCATAAGCCAACTCCAACCCGCTCGCCGGTGACTATGATCGCCGCCGGCTCCGATGGCGAATGCTCCTGAGTCGCAGCTTGAGCCGCCAGCAATGCCGCCCAAATGAAGCACATCTTTCGACGCCCTGACTGCTTCCATTGCCGGTCGGCACTGCCGGCCTGTGCATGAATCATAGGACGTCGATCGCCGATTGCGCCAGCCTCAATGCATAGCAGCGCTTGGCTGAGCTAACGGAAGCTTATGTCTGCTTTCGACCCGCTGGTCCCGAACCGTGCCATCGATTGGCACTCCGGTCGCAGTGCCTCCGAGGGCCACCGATCAACGTCCGTTGCAGTCGCCTGCGCACGCTTTCATACTGCCGTTGCTGCAAACGGGGGTCAGCATGTCTCAGCCGGCTTGCGACGTCTTCGTTTCCTATAAGTCTGAGGATCGCTCGCGGCTGCAAGCGTTGGTCGCTGCGCTTGAGGCGGAGGACATGAACGTCTGGTGGGACGCGCGAATAAGCGGCGGCGCTCGCTGGCGGGAACAGATCGAACGACATCTCGACGATGCTCGATGCGTCATCGTCGCCTGGTCAAAGGGCTCGGTCGGACCAGAAGGCCATTTCGTTCGCGATGAGGCAACCCGGGCCATGCGCCTCGGCACCTATCTGCCCATCCTTATCGACACCGTGGACCCGCCGTTGGGCTTCGGCGAGGTCCAGGCGCTTCCACTGCAAGGGTGGAAGGGCAAGGTGGACGACGCGCGTTACCAAGACCTGCTGGTCGCGGTGCGCGCACGAATCGGCGGTGAAGAACATCGCCCGTTCACGGCGGCAAAGGGTCCGCGCATTGGGCGGCGATCCCTGCTTGCTGGCGCAGTCTTGATCGGGGGCGTTGCCGCGGCAGGCGGCGGGTGGCTCGCACTTCGGCGCGGCGCGCCAAGTCCGAAGCGAATTGCCGTTCTGCCGTTCGCCAACATGTCGAACGATCCCGAGCAGGACTATTTCGCCGAGGGCGTTAGCGAGGAGCTGCGCTCGGCCCTTTCGCGCATCGGGCTGGAAGTGATCGGTCGCACGTCCTCCGCCGCAGTTGCCGATCTCGATGCCATGGTCGCGGCCGCCCGCCTCAAAGCCGCCTACCTGCTTACCGGAAGCGTTCGTCGGTCAGCCAACTTCATCCGTATCACGGCCCAACTCGTCGACGGGCGAGAAGGTGTCGAGCGCTGGGCGCAGAGCTATGACCGCGCGATCGGCGACGCGATCCGTATCCAGACCGATATTGCAGCCAGGGTCGCTCGATCATTAAGCATCGCGCTTAGCGGGCAGGGTCAGTCGGCGCTGGTCCTTGTTGGTACTTCAGACAGCCTGGCCCAAGACATGATGTTTCGGGCTCGGCAAGCGAGGGTCACTGCGGGGAGCCGGGCCGAATTTAACCAGGCGCTGCGACTGGTCGACGGGGCCATCGCGCGCGATCCGAATTACGCCGGAGCGCATGTCGAGCGTTCAATGGTTCTCACCACCATCGCGGAAAATTTTCCGGCGGACGCAAATGCTCCAAGGCTGGTCGCCGAGGCGGAAGCAGCTGCTCGGCGGGCGGCGGATCTTGCTCCTCACGTCGGCGCTCCTCACGTCGCCCTGGCAAGGATCGCTTACAATCGCTTCGATCTCCCCGGCATCCTGCGAGAGACCGAAACTGCTTTGGCTTTGTCGCCCGACGACACCGACGTGTTGCTGGAGGCGGCAACGACCATGGCGACCTTCGGCCGAAGCGAAGAGGCACTACGCCTCTCCGACCGACTGATCGCGCTCGACGGCCTTGCGGCTCGTACTTATGCCCGCCGCAGCTTGGTGATGCTGCTGGCCCGCCGTTACCCAGAGGCGATCGAGGCGGTTCACCAGGCCGAAGCCATCGCTCCGGGCAACGCCGCCCGCTTTGCTACCGCCGGGGACGCCTGGCTGCTCCTCGGCCAGCCCGAGCGCGCGGCCGCCGAGTATGCTCGCATCCCAGCTGACGATTATTTGCGTATGACCGGGGAAGGGATGATCGCCGCACGGGCCCGAGATAAACGCGGAGTCGAGCGGGCCATTTCGCAACTTGAGAATGCCTACGGTCCAGCCGTTACATATCAGGTGGCCGCCATCCGATCACAGATTGGCGACCGGGACCGCGCGTTCGCTGCGTTTGACCAGGCAGCCATCCTCAAAGACCCTGGATTGGTCGGCCTCAAGACGGATCCCTTCCTCGATCCGATTAGGAACGACTCCCGCTATACCGCTCTTGTGCGAAGACTGGGGTTTCCGCGAGTCTGAGCGATGTTCGCTTTCCACCCCTTGCAGACACGGCGGGATTGTCCGCATTCTACCAGACATTAGCTCCGACGTTTTTTGTCCCGCTCGGGATGTTAAAATGTTGCAGATGCGAGCCGATGGGTGCGGATCGGTGTCCAGGTTAAGCGCTAAGACTCCCCCTGCGGTCGCCTTTCGAACTCTCCGTGAGAGATGACGCGAACTTACATGAAGCGGACAAGCGAAACGGGGTAGAGCCGCCCTCTACTGTTAATCTGGCATTCAGGATAATCGGGAGCGCCTTGCGTTCCTGCGCCCGCACGGGCCGGCCTACTTCAGCCGGCCGCGGCGGCAGCCCCCACCTTCGCCTTCGGCTTCTTCTTAGCCATCGGGTCGACCTTCATCTTCTTGCCGGTCTTCTCCCAGCCGACGATCGTGTGCCCGCGTTCGGTGAGGCAGCCGGCCATGACCGCCTGGATCGCCTTTTCTTTCTTGCTGCGCTTGGCGTTGGCCATCATCCAGGCGCCGCCGACTGCCGCGAAGGGGAGCAGCACCACGGTCGCGCTAGCGATCGCCAAGCCCCCCCGTAAAGGCCGGCGCTGCTTGCCAAGGCGGCGCCGCCGACCGCGGTAGCTGTGCCCGCCGCCGCACCGGCGCCGGCTGAGGCTAGCCGGCCGCTGCTGTCGAGCTTGCCCGCGACCAAAAGATCGCGGCATTCGCTGACGTCAGCATTGAATTTGACCTGGTCCTCCGCGGACGGCGCCGCCGCCAGGCTCGGCCGGAATTCCCGCGGCCGGGACGAGCAGGCGCCGATCACCAAGGCGATCGCCACCGTCGCAGTGACATTACGCTTCCGCATACTCACCCCCGTTTCGAACAGGAGTGGACGCTCGGGCCCTTTCGGGTTCATGTCAACCAGCTGAGGTTAGGTCAATTATTCTGTTGGGCCATCTTGGGGACCAGGTCCCAGTCCGCGTTGCCACGAGGGGACGCGCACGGAGGAGATCTTCTGCACCGAGCGGGGCCGCGAGTCCGGCCACCGGCTGGCCAATCGTCAAGTAGCGGAAGGTCTGGCCGCTCGCGCCTTCCAGATGGCGCTATTTCGGGACGTGGTGCGGTCCGCTTCTGAACTGCGCTCTCAGCGAAAGGCGCTCGAGGTCGGTGTCGGCTCCCTCTGCGAAATTGATCTCCGCCGCTTTGGGATCGGTGCGCTCAGGACTGCGGTTGGTAACTCCCCGATCGGCAGTAACGTCGGCCGGTTCCTCTGCCACGGCCGCGAGCTCTGGCTGCGGAGGAGTTGCTGCGGGCTGTGATGGTTCACTTTGCGCGGCTGCAGAAACGCCGAATAGAAAGGCGACAAGGAGAAGTACGTTTGTGAGGCCCTGACATGGCGACGCGCTCCTTCGCATGGGCGGCTGGCCAATTTGCGCGGAGCCACCACATGGTGAAGTTTATGCTCACAGGAATTGAGCCGAACAACGGTTCGCGGCTGTCGGCAATGAAGAGGCGCCTTTAGAGGAGGCAGTCAACCAAAGATAAGTTCAGCGAAGCGTCTGCTTTCGACCCATTGCGGACATTAGCTCACCGCTTTCCACATGGTGGGCAATCTGTTTTCCCTCGGGTCATGCCGAAGTCGTCTTCTTGATTCCTGCTCATCGAATTCGACGCTGGAACAATTGCGGAGCGACGTCGGGCTAAAGGCCCGGGCTCGAGGAACATTTCCTCTTCGTCGACTGATGATGCCGCGGACTCAAGGTGTGCCGGAAACGAATTTCCGCCGCGACGCCGTGTCGGCCTCCAAGTCGTTGACGACGAGGCGCAGCCCCTTACCCGCTACTTCGTATAGATCCGGAACTCGCGCACACGGACAGACGCGGTCTGGCCCGGGCCGTTCGAGTTCACGGCAATTCCGGGTCCTACCGCCGTGATCGTCGGTCCGCCGTCCGCCACGAAGTCAGAAAGGATGAACTCAAGCGTGAAGACCTGGTCTATGACCATAAGCTTCACTGTTCCGTTGCCCAGCTTTCGGTCGATCGTCATCTCTATCGTGAAGGGCTGTGGGTCCGTCGTGGAAAAGATCGCATCCTTGACTGCCTGAGGCAGGACCGTGTTCCTCGGCTCAACCGACCCAAATGGGACCTGGAATCTCACCACCTGGTTCGGTCGTACATTGACGGTCGCGAAGACCCTGGTTTCGGTCGCAAGATCGTCCTTGCCGCCCGTCCTCGCTCCCAGACCGATCGCGAACCCCCCCGTCGTGGCATAGGGCCCGACGGGGGCGATGAAGGTCGCACTGATGCGCACAACCGATCCAGGACCGAAATCGACCGGCGCAAAGACGCTCTCGGAAGGAATTTGGTCAGGCGACAGGCCGAGCGGTCGGTGGATGCTGACCTCAATTCCGCCCGGTGCGGCAGAAACAGTCGGGTTCGAGTCCGGGATTAGTGGATCGCCCGGCACCATGGGGCCCGCGTTCAGCTTGTCGAGCGCCGGCTCAAGTGAGCCGTTCGGAAAGCTTGCAAGATAGGCCAGCTGGAACTCGTTCGAAGCGGGAGCGGTGCTCGGAATGCCGCGGATGACGATAGGCTTGACGCCAGGCTTCGCGTCGGCGGACGTAGCTAGCGGCAGCATCAGCGCCCCGGTGCCAAGCAGGCACATGCCAACGCGCCTGAAAAGCTTTCCAGTCACTCGGATAGTTCTGACGGACATGACCATCTCCCTCTCAGCAACGAGGCGCCCCCCAAGAATCGCCTCGAAGCCCCGCTCGGGGCTGGGCACAAATTACCTAAGTTGCTGAAATTCCTGACCCGATCTCTGCCTGATCTGGCCTGATTTCCGTCGGACTTCGCCGCTGTAGCGCGCCATGGTATGCTGCGGCCGCCGGAAAGCCTCGGGGGCCCGATGTACGAGTCAGCGCAAGACGCCATGTGGGTGCACGGCATCGATCTGGCACGCGAGACGGACTTCAAGCTGGGATCGCTACGCGTTCGACCGGCGCGGTGCGACGTTGAAAGCAACGGCGTTCCCCAAACCCTCCAGCGAAGAGTGATGCAAGTCCTAGTGGTGCTTGCTCAGGCTCGGGGCTCGGTCGTTTCGCAGGACGACCTCATAATCCGCTGTTGGCGCGGACTCTCTGTCAGCGACGACGCGATCTACCGATGCATCAGCAAGCTCCGCAAACTCGCCGCGGACTATCCCGGTTCCTATGCGATCGAGGCCATTCCAGGCGTCGGGTATCGCCTGTCGTCACCAAGGCGCATCGAGCTTGGAGAAGCGGCCGAATTCAGAAAGCCTCACGACCGGCGCTTCCGATTTCTCACCTTCGTGGCTTTGGCCGCGCTTGGAGCGTTGATCCTGCTGGGATTGGTCGTCTGGAACAGCCGCGGCAGCGCGCCTGGAGGCATTCCGCCCGTGCGCGTGACGGTGCAGCCCTTCGACACGCTGAGCAATTCCGAAGAGGCCCGTGCGTTGGCACGTCGACTTTCCAACGAGATCGTGAACGAGCTTGGAGACAGCCAGATTGAGATCGTCATGGCAGAAGCAGGCCAGTCGGTCGAGACCGGCCTAGTCGTGACGGGGCTTATGCGCGACGATGCGTCGAGCGTGATTGTCGCCGTCCGGGTCGAGGATGGGGCAACCCGCGCCGCACTATGGTCTATGGATTTCAAGCGCGGACGCGCGCGAGCGTCGGACCTGCCAATGGAAGTTGCGGCGCGCGTTGCCGACGTCGCCAACATCGCCATTTTCGCGCGTAGCGCGAACCCACCTCTAACCGACAATTCCGCCTTGTCGGCGTTGCTCCAGACGAACGACATGATCCGTGAATCACAAAGTGACTGGGCTCAGATGATCGAGCGTGCACAGGGCGTCGTCGCGCGTCATCCGGAATTTGCCTTCGGTCACGACGTCCTGGCCGTAGCCTACGTTACCGCTTCCGAACGCATCGATATTCCCGATCGCGCCAAGGCAATGAAGGAGGCAGCCCGCCGTGAGGCGAATTTGACTCTCAAGCTCGATCCGGCAGATGCCGGTGCGTATGTCGTTCTGTCGTGGGTCGAACCGACCTATCGCGGGCGCGAGGCTTGGTTGCTGCGCGGGATGAAATACGCAAGGCACCCCAAGGGGCCGCTTGGCGCAATATACTCGTACCACGCCGCATTGCTCAGCGATGTAGGTCGACTGCGCGAAGCCCTTTCGTTCCAATTGGTTGCTCGTGCCAACGATGAATGGGGCGCTCCAAAAACGGCCCAGCTTGCGCGCGCTTATGCCAACACAGGGAACCTGCCTGCAGCAAGAGGATGGATTCAGAAGGGGGTTCAGCTTTGGCCGGACCACTCGGGCGTTCGGAGAGTGCGGCGGTACATCGCTGGCTTCTACGAGCAGCCGTCGGAGGCTCTCGCGACCTTGGATGCGATGGATGCGCAGGCGTCTTCGGGCGAAAACGAGAACGAGATATGGCGGTATTTCGTCAAAGCCAAGGCGGCGCATTCCGAGCGGTTGACGGCGAAAACGGCCCTTCAGATCCGCGAGGCCGCCGATCGGGAGGAGATCTCTCGCGAGAATGAAATCCTGATGCTGGCGGCGCTCGGAGAAACCAGACAGGCAATGGAGGCGGCAAATTCCGCTCTCCTTCACAAACGATTTGATTCCTGGATCCTGTTCGCGCCAGTCACTCGGAACCTGCGGCAGGACCCAGGTTTCGTCGGTCTCGCCTCCCGAATGGGCCTGCTCGACTATTGGCGCGAGACGGGCAAACGACCCGACTTCTGCACCAATCCGGCAATGCGAAGCGAATGCAGCCCGCAATTGTTGGCCGCGCTGAAACCCGACTAGGGTTCTAAATTTACGGCTATGCTCGCGAAGACGTAGCGGCCCAGCGGATCGTACCACGTGGGGTACGTGTTAGAGTTGTACGGTCCATCACCGGCCGCGGTGTTGCTGATGACCAGCGGCGGCTGACGGTCCAGCACGTTGTTGACCCCCAGCCGCAATTCGAACCCCTTGCGAACCCTGAAGACCGTGACCACGTCGAAATAGTTCTGCGGCCGCAGCTCCGTGTGTCCCGGACTGACCTGATCGGTCAGGTTAAACCGGGGATCGAGCGCGGCAAGCTTCACCCCACCGACGTGCCGCCATTGAAGCGACAGAGTGATTCTGTGCGGGGCGTTCCAGGTGGCTCGCGCCGTATGCTTCCAGCGCGGATGCATGCCGCACGGGGCGCCGAACAGACCTGCGCAATCGTACGGCGTTGAAAGGCCGCCATTGTCGACAATCCACCGAAGGACATAGCCGCCGCGAAATTCGAAGTTTGCCGAGCCCGCGTCGCCGAGGCTTAAAGAATAGTCAGCGTTCGCATCAATTCCGCGGACCTTGAAGCCGCCGACGTTCGCCTGCCGATTGTCGACATAGCCATCACCGAGCCCAAGCGAGCCGTTCGGATCCCGGTGGATTCGGCTGCAGAAAATGGGATCTCCGCTGGCGATGCAGCTGTCGACGATTGTCTGCGCGCCGATCCTTGAGATGGCGCCCTTCAGCTTGATGTCCCACCAGTCGATCGTCGCGCTGAGGCCACGCAGGAAGCGGGGCTGGACGACGATCCCGACGGTGCGCGTGGTCGCCGTCTCCGGCCGCAGGTTCTCGTTTCCGCCGATGATCGCATTGTATTCGAAAAGTCCGTTGAAGTTGGCGACATGCCCGTATTGCGCCGGCGTGACTCCGGTCAGTGCACATTGCGTCTCCGACGCGGCGGGCGAAGTGCCGGCGCAGGGATCGCGAAGGAAGGAGTCGGACTGAGGCGGAGCGAGGAGCTCCAGTACGTTCGGCGCTCGAATTGCGCGCTGCTGACTGGCGCGGACGCGGAATCCGGAAACGGCCGTCAGATCGAGGGCGAGCTTGTAAACGCTGGTCGAAAACTTGCTTTCAGGGCTTTCGTACCACGACTGGCGAAATCCACCTTCAAACGCCAGCCGTTGGACCAGCTTGCTGGTGAGAAGCGGGGCCCGCGCTTCGCCGAAGATTTCTTTCGTGCTGATCGAGCCGCGAATGGGGAAAACCTGCTCGCCGAAACCGGCGATGTCCCCCGCCTGCGAAAATTCATCGGGATCGAAGTCGACAGCATCCCTTCGAAACTCTGCCCCGACGTTGATCGCCGAGCCCTCGTCCGACCAAGGGCTGCCAATTCCCCAGTGATCGAGTTGAACGGTGGTATTCAGGTTGGCGACCTGTTCCTTGAAGGAGCCATGCATGGAAGGCGGAATGGTAAGGTAAGCGGTGGACTCCGGGGTAACCTCTCCAGGTTCGAACACATCCCAAGGCACGCAGTTCGCATCCGCATCTGGCGCCGAAGGACCAAGTTCACGCGCGATCAGCACCGAACGGCAGATCGGCCGGCCCGTCGAAAGATCGGGAACGACATCAAGGGCATTGCGCATGCGAGAGATCGACAGGTTGTTGCGATATTGCCGGTTGAGCGTAGCGCGGCCGGACAGGTAGCTTGTCTCGTAAGTGACACCGCGCCCGAGGTCTCCCTTGAAGCCTGCGAGCAGCCGAAGGCTCTCATGCTCGAGATCGTCCTCGATCGAACCGCCTTCGATGTTGCGCAGGGCTATGAGGAGCCAGGCGCGAGTATATGTGGTGCCGGACACGTGGTCGACGAATGGAGTCGGCGCGCCGCTGACACCCAGCAGGTTGCCGTCGTCATCCAGGGTCGGGATCTCGCCGACGAAATTGCCTGTCCTGCAAATCAGCGACCGCTGCTGGTCGGACAGCAGCGGATTGTCGCAATTGATCGTCTCGGTGTTCCTGAAGTTCCCCGATGGACCCACTTGCCAGGACGTCCGATCCTTCATCGCCATCACTTCGGCATATGCCTGAAGCGCCTTGGAGAAATCGAAGTTTGCGAAACCACCGGCCGTGTATCTTTTGTCCGGACGTTGGATGAAGTGCCATGGCGCGTAGTTGAATCGGGACAGGCCGGGCACGAACGTCCGGTCGGGCGTGACCTGATACACATGGTCGAGATTATCGAAGAAGTTTCCGGGATAGGAGACGTTCGGACCGCCGCATTCTACGATGGACGAGGGTCTCCCGCCGACAATTCTCGCGGTGATGGGACAGGCGCCGTAATCGCGCCGATCCTGCGTGACCCCGTCGATGTTGCGATACCCGCCGTAAAGCGTGACGTGGGCGCGATCGTCGAAAAAGCCGTGCCCGAACGCGATTGACACGTTCTCGCGCAGGCCGTCGAAGACACTGCCCTTCGGATAAAGAATCTCCCGCCGATCGAGCAGCTCCCGCGCGAACCTGTCCCGGTTGTCGTGCTGATAGCCGCTTATCTGCGCTTCGACCACGAAGCCGTCGAGCTTCGTGTCGAGGATGAAGTTGATGACCCCAGCCACCGCGTCGGAGCCATAGACGGCAGCCGCGCCGCCGGTCAGCACCTCCACGCGCTGGATGAGCGGCGCCGGGATGCTATTCACGTCGGGAACAGGATAACGCGGATCGCCGGGCATGAGGCGGCGGCCGTTGACCAATACGAGCGTCCTAACGGCACCGAGGCCCCGAAGGTCAACCGTGGCCGCTCCTGTCGCGCCGGGGGGAGCGAGTTCGCCTTGCGACGGATTGACCTGGGGGAGCCAGTTGAGAAGCTCTTCGACATTGGTCACGCCTTGCAATGCGAAGTCGTAGCCGTCGACCGTTGTGACGGGGCTGACGGCGGCTAGATCCGTTCGCGGTATGCGTGAGCCTGTGACTATAATCGGAGCGTTATTCTCGCGTGGCGGGGCGACTTTCTGGGCTTGATCTGACGGGATTGCAAAGGAGCGAGAGGCTGTCGTCAGGGCGACGACGCACAGGCAGACGCGCCAGTTGAATGCTCCTTCCAATCTCTCTTCCCTTCGCGGGAATGGGCCGAGAGCCCCGGTCTACCGGTCGCAACCAGTCGAGACGATTACATCAATTTGTTTAGAGGACGGCAAGATCGCGGAAGCTTGGGGCAAACGATGCACTGAGCATCGTTTGCGATGCTGCGGGCCGCGTCCTGCACGCCTTCGCAGATTTGGAGCTTATGTCCGCTTTCGACCCATTGCGGACATTCAGCGAGGTTTGAGCGAGTAGGTAGCGCTTCTTCCAAGCCGACGCTGGCCTACGTCTTGCGGCCTCTTCATTGCAGGACGCCACTGAACACCACCTTTGGAAAGTGATCGTCATCAACGACGGCAGTGGGACCCTCGGTCAATGCGAGGTTGGGCATGGTCGGGAGGCAGGAATGCGGTTTCGGCAATTTGGACCAACGGGGCGTGACGTTCCGATCATCGGTCAAGGCACTTGGTATATTGACAAAAATGGGCGGGAGCTTGCCGTTGCTGCCCTCCGCCGCGGTCTCGATGAGGGTATGACCCACATCGACACTGCCGAAATGTATGGCGATGCCGAATTGCTGATCGCGGAAGCGATCAGTGGCCGGCGCGACGAGGTGTTCCTCGTCTCCAAAGTGCTCCCCCAGAACGCATCCACCGACGGCACAATCGAAGCCTGCGAACGCTCGCTGTCACGCCTCAGGACCGATCACCTCGACTGCTACCTGCTGCACTGGCGCGGCCGGATTCCGCTGCGCGAAACTTTCGCCGGCTTCGAACAGCTCGTCCGTTCAGGCAAGATCCTCGCCTGGGGCGTAAGCAATTTCGACGTTTCCGATCTTGATGATGCTCTCCACATCGCCGGTCCGGGCAGGATCGCATGCAACCAGGTCCTCTACAATCTGGAGGAACGCGCCATCGAGCACGAGGTCATCCCCTGGTGCAAGCGGCACGGCGCGGCGGTCGTCGCCTACAGCCCGCTCGGGCATGGGAACTTCCCCGACGAGCGCTCGCCGGGAGGAAAGGTGCTCGCCGAGATCGCGGCGGCCCACGATGCGACTCCTCGCCAGGTCGCGCTCGCCTTTCTCACTCATCGTGCGTTCGTCATTCCGAAGGCGTCGACCCCGGAGCATGCCGCGGAGAACGCCGGCGCGGGCGATCTCAAGCTGTCCGAACGCGAGATGGCGCGTATCGACGCCGCCTTCCCTCGCGGGCCAAAACCGGCAGTCCTGCCGATGATTTGACAGCTAATTGCGTTCGGAAGCCGTCCAGCGCCCAGCCCGACTCCCGGCCTCCGTTGATCATTGTCAACGCCAGGAGTGATGAAGCTACTAGAGCCCGCGTACTGCCGGAGAAGAGTACTTGCCCGCTTTTCCTGTACTGCTTGAGCGGGAGTGGTAGCGACGTCGGAGATACGCTTCTCTCAGATGCGGTCCCGTCCATTTTCATGGGGGTACTGGCGATGAAAACCGACCGGCTGATGGCGTTCACTGATGCGGTGCTTGCCATCGTCATAACCATCATGGTCATCGATCTGCACGTTCCCGCCACCGACGCCTGGCAAGAAATCGCACCTGTGATCCCGCTGCTCGTGGCTTATGCACTGGCCTTCATCAATATCGGCATCTTCTGGACCAACCACCACCATATGCTTGCGACTGCCAGCCGAGTGAACGGACGTGCGCTCTGGGCCAATTTGTTCCTTCTCTACTGGCTGTCTTTGATGCCATTCGTGATCCGCTGGATCGGCCTTGCGGGATTCACGCCGCAACCCGTTGCTGCTTATGGAGCGGTGACCGTGATGGCGGCTTTCGGCTACATCTGGCTCGAACGCGAGTTGATCCTGGCGGAAGGCACGGAGTTCGCATTCGGGCCGTGGTCGGCTCACGAAGGAAGGAATGGGTCAGTTTCTGCCTCTACGGCCTCGGAATCCCGGCAGCCTTCATCTCGCCATGGATCGCCGTTGCGCTCTACATCGCGGTTTCTCTTATGTGGCTCGTCCCGGACCGCCGATTTGAGCGCTGGCACAACTTGCAGCAGTCCGAAGCGCATCCGAAAGCGTCGTAGGACAAGCGTTCGGACATTACGGTAGTGGCTGCTTTCGACCCTTTCCGGACATTAGCATGGGCAACTTTCCCAATTGCGGTCCCGGCGCACAGGGCTGACAGCCCTCCGAACTAACTGCTCCTTACCGGATTATATGAGGCGACCTTAGAACTATGTCGAAGGGTCTTTGGATCGTAGCTGCGGTGATCGGCGCCTCCAGCGTTCCAATTGAAGCGCAGACGCCCCCCCCAAATCCACGGCAGCAAACGGATCACGGCCAGCCAGCCGACGAATACCGACAACCGATCTACGGCAAGCCGGTCTATGGCTACAGCGAAAACGCGCTTCGGGAGATCGTCGACCGACTACTTGGCGGCCGTTACAACGTGTCCGACCGCACTGCGGTGGAGCACTGCGCAATTGCGGCGATGCAGCAAGCCGCCGTCCAGTACCAGCCCTCTGAGAACGGGCCTCATCCATATGGCCAGGGCTACAACCCGGCGGCAACGATGCGCGTCACCGCGATCACCAACGTGCAGCGGCGCGAGGACATGCTGCTCGTGTCAGGCGTGATCGATAGCCGCCTCGGCCATCCGCACTTTGGCTATACTTATAGTTATCAGAGCAACGGATACGTAGCGCCCGGCGAACTCAGCTTCGGATGCGACATCGATTATCGCGGCATCGTTTCCAACCTGCGAGTTCAACGCGCCAACGTCTATCGCGGCTAGAGCCGTTCAGCCGATCCTGTGGGAGACCCGTTACCGATCTTGGCGATCACTAGCTGCCCGCTCCCCAGCGATACTGCAAAGCAATGCCGTACAGGTCAAAATTGTTGCCGGTTCGTGCCGAAACACCCTTGCTGGCATTGGCCTTGAGAGAAAATCGCCTGTTGAGCGGCACGGCCCCAATAACGCCTGCTCGCCAATTGTTCTGCAGGTTACTGTCGTCGACGCCATCGACACTTGTCCGGCCTCCGGCAAACCAGGAAAGATTTGCCGCCACCCAAGTGCCGGGCGAAAGGTTGCAAATGAGATGCGCTTGCCCCGAATAGATGGGCTTCTGGCTGCGTTTCCGGTCTCCGAAGAAACGCTCGTTAGCGCCAAAAAAGGTTGCCCCGGCGGCGCCTTCCAATGTCCACCGGCCCCAAGCCTTCGACACGCCGAGCTCCGGCTTGATGGCCCACCTGTTTGTGCCGAGGTTCAGTAGCCGCTCGTCGTCATATTGCCCCGTGGGGATGAATAGCTGCACGCTGGCTCCGACCAGTAGATCCTGCCGGTAGGTGCGAAATTCGGCCGGCGCCATTGCTGGCGCACCGTGTAACAGGATTGTTAGCCTGGCGGCCGCATCGCCGAAGCCGCTTACTCGTCGCTCCACGGGCTCGCCCTTGTAGACCGCGTCGCCGGCCAGCTTGCCATAGGGAATGATGAAGTCGACTTTGCCCGACCTCCCCCACAGGTCGAGCGACCTGGCAAAGCCAATAAAAACGCTCCGGACTTCAAGGTCGATGTCGCTCAGCGGCAGGGCAGTATCGACCGGGAGGGCACCATGGGCCTCGCTATAGGCAACGATGGCGAAGTTCGTGCCGACCGGCGCGGCCGAATAGGCTCTAGGTTCGATGCTCTGCGCGACGGCGGGCATTTCACCAAAGCTGGAAACCAGCATTGCAGCCAGCGCGGTGCCGGTCCGAATGATTATCGCTTTCATTCTCTCCCCTGTCCGACAGCGCTTGCATGATCTGGAGTTTGCGAACGCCCCCGCTGACGACGCTAGAACAGCATGGCGGCCAACTTCTTCACCAATTCTTCCGGCGACATCATAGTCAACAACAGTGGTGCGCTAGGCAGTAGTGTTGCGAACACGAGCCGGGTCACGACCTCCCGCGTTACGAGTGATGCCCTCAAGCTGCGCAATAACCTTCAGCTCCTAAACGTCGCCAGCTGAAGTGTCCGCTTTCGACCCATTGCGGACATTAGGTCGGAGAGCAGCATCCCCCTGAAGCGCCATTATTCCTCGCTTCCTGAATGGGAGGGCAGGGAACGTCCGCGTAGGAGCAGAACACGCAGCAATCGCCCGCAAGCGGACGGAGCACAGCCTGACAGTGCTTACAGTCATAAAAAAACTGACACGCGTTTGTGGACATCGTCTCGGTCGAGAGGCCGCCACATTTAGGGCATGTGATCGTCGAGGATAGCTGGACCGTCATCTTAGTCGCACGTAGCATGGATTGTCCGACACATTGCGGACATTCGAGGCAACCGCTTCCGACTTGGGACTACCCCCGCGCTCGACCGCCTATTCCGCAACCGCCCGATCTGCGGTAGTGCTGCCCAGCAACAGCGGGGGCAGTTGCAAATGGCCACTTTAGCACAACCGCCAGTTGCTCCACGTTCGGTAGGCGACGAGCGTTTCTTCCTCAAAAGCGCAATCTTAATGGCGGCGATCATCGTCGTCGGCTTCTCGTTTCAGCTGGCGATGGGGCGCTCGACCTTTGCCTCACCGCTGCGGGTCCACGTCCACGCCGTGCTCTTCATGGGCTGGGTCGCAATCTACCTGATCCAGAATGTCCTGGTCGCGACTGGCCGGATTGGCTTTCACCGGCGTCTCGGATGGATCGCGGCCGGGTGGATGGTCGCGATGACCGTGTCAGGCGTTGTCGTCACCGTCATCGTGGTTCGCAATGGTACTACGCCATTCTTCTTCCAGCCCCTACAGTTCCTGGTCTTCGATCCGGTCGCGGTGCTGACCTTTGCCGGACTGACGACTGCGGCGATCCTTCTACGCCGCCAGACCGAATGGCACCGGCGCCTTCACTTTTGCGGGATGACGATGCTTCTCGCACCCGCCTTTGGCCGCCTCCTCCCGCTGCCGCTGCTGCAGCCTTGGTCGTGGGAAGCGACCTTCGCCGTGACGTTGCTGTTCCCACTGTTCGGAACGTGGTCGGACGTTCGGCGGCGTAGACGAGTGCACCCAGCCTGGGTGTGGGGAATAGCGGTGCTCCTCGCCTCGTTCGTTCTCGTCCAGGCGATCACCTACGGCCCCGCGGGCACTGCGATCTACCAGTGGGCGACCGAGGGTTCGCGCGGCGCCGCGATCCCCCCGCTTGAGTTCCAGCCTCAGGAGGGGCGTCTCATGACCGGGCGCGACTGAGCCACACAAACTCGACCTAGTGTCCGCTTTCCACCCATTCCGGACATCAGCGGAGTGTCTGCTTTCGACCCATTGCGGACATTAACATCAAACCAATTCGCGAACGTAGTGTCGGACGGCATTTTATATTTCGGCAACGACCCGATGCGTCCGAACCGGGCTCACGTGGACGCCTGCCCAACCGACGCTCGGTTGGCTGCGCGCAAGGCGGAGGTGCGTTACTCCCTCGTTCGCGGCCAGTGGAGCCTCGACGCCAGCACGCGATCCCAGTTGATCCGCATCGTCGTGAGCGCGTGGTCCCGCTCCTCGGAGAGTAGAAATCCGGCAGCGATCTGCTCGTCCGCCGCTTTGCTGGCGGCTTTCATGTATCCGTCGAGCCCGGCATAGCGCTCGCTCACCGAGCGTCGTGGGTCTCCCGTCTTCTCCCGCTCGGCGTTCGTCGCTGGAAAAGGGATGAACGCGCCTTGGAGACCCGAAAGATATCCGAACGAATCCATCGCGACGATCTGATGATTCCAGGCCGTGTAGGTCCCTAGCGGTACGGATTGGATCATCCCCCGCCACGATCCGAGCTCGTTACCGTCGTCATCGACCTGGGGAACAAGCAGGGGATAGCGTGGGCCGATCATCGGCGGCTCGGCGAGAATGCCTTGGCTGCGGTACAGCGGGCCGAGCTTCAGCTGCCACACGGGCGGCGGGCCGAGTGGGACCTGGACGTTCGGGACCTTGGGGAAGCGAAGATCGGCTGGGCGGACCAGAGATTCGCCCAGCTTCGGGAAACGGGACGGTGGGGGCGCCTTGTTCTCCGCGATCCAGCCGTCCAGCGCCACGAGAAGGGCGGGGAGGGCAGTGAACATGTCGCTGTTGTCGTTGTATGGCAGGTCGGCCTTCCCATCCTTTTCGAGGAACAGGCCGTGCCGCCTCGGCCCGTGGGGCGTTCCCGCAAAGGCGTAAATGCGCGTGCCCTCGGCCTCCGACAGCGCTTTTCGCCCGTCGGCTGTCGTGTGGATCAGGGATCCGGCACGAGCCCAATATTCCGATGAGCTCAGGATATGGAAAACACGCGGCTGCACCTTGTCCCGGCGTGCACGATCAAGCAGGCCTTCCTTGCCCCGGCCGTCGATATCCGGGGAGGGCAGGTCGGCAAAGGGATAGAGATCGACCGCGCGGAGCACGCTGCCGACCGAGTTGCCTGCCTGCCCGGGAACAGCATAACGGTGGTTGAACGACCCGCGCCCGGCTCCCGCGGCCGCCTCGAGCACTCCGTCGAACACAGGTCGCCTGCGAACGTCAGCGTTGAAGCCGCGATAGAGGAAGTCTCGCAGGAACCGAGAACTCTGGGAATAGCCAAAAGCCAGCACCCGCCTGGAATCACCCGCCCGCATATTCAATGGGCTCGCGATGTCGCGATATTTGAGGTGAGACGTGAAGTCCCGGATTGCGACCTGGCCGAGCGAAATCCCTTTCGGGGCCTGACCTTGAAAGACGATCGAAACTAGGCCGGCTTTGGAAAGCGGCTTCGACAGCAGGAAGGCGCAGGAATCATCGACGACCGTCCCGTCCTTCTCCTTGCGGGCGAAACGCCACTCGGAGCGAGGCACGATCGTACCCGGATCGTCGAAGCTGCGGTGAACGCGAAGCACGGCCGCGGGATCGTGGATATCGGCGGCGCATGCTCCATGCTGCTCCAGCGGTCCCCCGTCCAGACTGGCCCGGCGGTATCCAAGATAGGTGCTTGATCGCACGGGCCCACTCAACGGCACTGTCGGGACGGTCAGTCCGAACTCGTCGGGCTTGAGATCGCCTTGCCACCCCGCCCAGGCGAAGCTGTATCCGCGATCGAACAGCGCCGATCGTGACACGTCTCGCGTCGCGTTCTTGAGCAGGGCAAGACTGTCGGTTTCGACCAGCGTGCCCTGCATTTGGGTGATGCCGCGATTGGCGATCTCGACAATTGTCGTGCCGTTGGCGCGTCTCGGGTCGGCGGGCCGCAGAAGCAGGAACGGGCCTGAGAATTCGACTTTGCCGCGCGCGTTCGGTGGCATCAGCCGGACGTCGGTTATATCGGCGGACGAGGCTGCCATCGGATCGATTTCATAGCGTGCGATGCCATGAACTATTTCATATTCGCCCGCCGCGAAGTTTCGCCCCGGAATCCACGGCCTTTGTTCGGCCACTTCGATCGCAGTGACTTCCGCTAGTCCCTGACTAGCGCAGCAGCCGGCTAACAGGCCAATCAGGAAACGACGCATTTTACTTCCCCCGTCTGCCCTCACTGTTCCATTGGTAGCGCCCGCTGTCGACAGTGTTCCGTGCGCTGCACGCAGCTCGACCCATCGCTTCCCGTTGGAGTGTCGGGGATGTCCGCTTTCGACCCAAAGCGGATATTCCCCAAGACCGCGCGATATTGAGCGTCCGCTGCTTCACGCGCAGCGCTGCTTTGCGCGGTTTGAAAATGAGTGCGGGTTTCCTACCGGGCGCGAATAGGGGTGAATACCGATAAGAAATCGGACCCCAACAGTCGACGTCGAAGTACCATGCGGCGCGGGAGCTATCGAAAATGCAATTACGACACGGCCTCGCGCTGATTGGGTGCTGCTTACTGGCTTCGCCGGCGGCGGCGCAGGACGTTGAGAACGGCTGGCAGTTCGAGGCCTCCCCTTACTTCTGGATGGCCGGGATGAAGGTCGAGATGGGCGTCATCGAAGTCGCCGAGCCGGTCGGCGTTGACCTGTCCTTCGGGGCTATTTTGGACTTTCGGACAGCGCTGCCGAGCTTCTGATGGCTAACCTCAACGCACGGTTAGCCAACGACGCAGCTAAGTCGCTGGAAAGGAAAAGCCTAAATGTCGAAGGTGGCGCACCCAAGAGGATTCGAACCTCTGACCTCTGCCTTCGGAGGGCAGCGCTCTATCCAGCTGAGCTATGGGTGCGTGAGACGGGCGCTTAGCCTTAGGTGGCCTTAGCGGCAAGCGGGGTCAAGGAAAGCGGCGAGCGCTTCGTGCAACTGGCCGCGCGCCGATCCGACGACCATTCCGACGTGACCGGCTGGAATCTTCCGAACTGCGCCGTGTGGAGCACTCTCGGACGGCGTGATTCGATCGCGCGCGGCAGTGAAGCTCAGGAGCGGCACAGCGATCTCATCGGTAATTGCCTGGCCCGAAACGCGCCACTCGCCCTTCCCCGGAAGGTCGGCACCGAAGAAATCCTCGATCAATTCGCGGGCGGCGGGGAGGGGCAGAGGCTCTCCCTCGTTCGCCCAATCCTCTAGCACCGCGAATCGTCGAGCTTCCGGGCTTGCGGAGTTGACTGTCGAGAAATCGGCGAATTTCCTGACCGTCCGCGCAGGGTCGAGCGACCAGAACGCCGCCTGTAGCACTTCCATGGGGAGTGCTTTCAGCGAGGCCGCCGCTGATCGTGCATGCCGCCATAGATCAACAAGCGAGCGCCGCGATTCATCCGGATAATCGGAGAAGCGCCATGGCGAGGCGACCGTCGCCACGCGCTCGACGCGCGCAAGATTGGCGGCGGCGATCGTCATCGTGCCGCCAAGGCAATAGCCGATGAGCGAAGGCGGATGATCCAGTTGCGTCATGAGAGGCAGGAGCAGTTTCTCGACGTGCTGGCCGACGTCCAGGTCGCTGCGCTCCCGCGCCGCCCCCCAGTCGAGCAGGAGGCTGCGCCGCCCCATCCGCGCAACTGCGGTGGCTAGCGACACGTCCTCATCCAGGTCGAGCACGCCGGGCGGATTGATAAGCGAGGGTACGAGGATCGCCGTCGGACCATCGCCGCCGAAATCGTAGAGCGCTGCCCCTTCCACCTGCGCGGCAATCGGCCGAACGGGGCGTGCGCTCAGCCGCGGCGTCCGCTCATATTTCGCGAGGCCCTCAAGCGCTGCCCGCGCAGTCTCGGGATCCCGTTCCCCGACCACCCGTACCATTTCGAGAAACAGCGGAAGCGGACGCGGCGCGCGTCCATGTTGCAGTGCACACTCATCCGGGAGTAGGCTGTGCTTCAAGTCTCGGGAGCTTTTCATGGCCAGGTCTTCGGACAAGGTGACGATCAAGAAGTACGCTAACCGTCGTCTCTATGACACGGAAAGCTCTGCATACATCACGCTGGACCGGCTCGCCGAGATGGTCCGCGAGGGCCGCGAGTTCGAAGTCGTCGACGCGAAGACGGGCGAAGACATCACTCGGCAGGTGCTGACCCAGATCATCGTGGACGAGGAAGCGCGTGGTTCGACCATGCTGCCGGTGAACTTCCTCAAGCAGCTTATCGGCCTGTACGGCAATTCGATGCAGGGGATGGTTCCGCAATATCTTGAAGCGGCGATGGACGCGTTCCAGCGCAACCAGAGCGCCATGCGCGACGCGTTCGGAGGCAAGGTCTTTGCGGACATCGCCAAGCGCAACATGGAAATGTTCGAAGGCGCGAGCCGTGCGTTCACCGCATCGCCCGTCGCAGGCGCGAAGCCGAAAGCCAAGGCTGAGAAACATCAGCCTGACGATGCTGAGCTCGAGCAACTGCGCGCCGAGCTCGCCGCGCTGCGGGACAAGGTCGACCGTCTAAGCAAGTGAATGGAGTAAGAGTGAGAAGGATCGCGTTTTTCGCGATGGCCGGCGCATTGCTTTGCGCCCCGTTGCAAGCCCAGGTTCCAAGCGCAGCGGCCGATTACAGCTATTCGCCGGTCAGTCCCGGAGCGTGGACCTACCGCGCGGTGACGGGTGGAAGCGAGGCCACGTTCGTCGACTCTACGAACACTGCACGGATCGTCGTTCTCTGCAGCACAGTGACCCGGCTGGTGACGATCTCGCGAATCAGCGCTGCGCCGGCTGCGACCTTATCGTTCTGGACAAGCTCGGCGACGCGCGATTTGCCAGCGCGATTCGATGTCAATTCCAAACGTGTCATTACCCAGCTTGCAGCACGCGATCCGCTGCTCGACGCACTGATCTTCAGTCGTGGACGATTCGTGGTTTCCATGCCCGGCTCGCCCGCGCTCGTCGTGCCGGCAGGCACCGAAGTCGCTCATGTTGTCGAGGATTGCCGCGGCTGAGGATTCGGCACGCGAAGTTCCGAGGATTGCAGATCTGCAGCGTAAAACAAGTCTTGTGATTTGCGCCAAGGCGAATCATTCTGGCTTCAGCTTCAACGCAGCGAAAGGAGGTGATCCGATGTCTCATGGTTCAGCAGAGAGGTCGGAGAGGGGTGTTCGTCGGACATAGGCGCTGAACGGACGGCCATCACCTTCGGCCGCTGACCATGTTCGAGGGGATCGTTGCTTTGGCGACGGTCCCCTTTAACGTATCTGGGAAATCGAAACCTTACGGATTACACGCACGGTTCGTTGCCGAAACGGAACCGTTACGCATTTGAAGTGTCTTTTGCGACAGGCCGAAAGGGAGACTTGCGATGGCGAAATCCACCAGTCGAAAGGGCTCGTCTTCATCGAAGAACGACGCCCTCGACAAAATTGCGAAGGCGGCAATGAGCCGTGAGATGCTGGCCGCGGGTCTTGCGGCGGCAGCGGCGGCGATCAGTGCCAGTCCCGCGGCCCGTCGCAAGATACGCGATGCCGGCCTCGACGCAGCAGATACGGCGCAGGCTGCGGCGAGCACGATGGTTTCGAGCGCATCGAAGCTCGGTTCGTTGATCGCCGAAGCCGTAGCGGATGCGGCTCAGCGCGTGCTGTCCGGGAAGTGGACAGACGAGGGCGCGTCGAGCGACGGTGGAGCCGCGCGCGCGACAAGCTCGACCAAGCGTTCGACTGGATCGCGCGCGAAGAAGTCGACTTCGACTTGTTCGACGGCGAAGCGCTCGACAGCCGCCAAGAAGCCTGCGACGAGCCGCGCCAAGTCCACTGGTACCGCGGCGACCCGCTCAACCGGCACACGCAAGGCGAGCACGGCGCGACCGCGCGCAAGCCAGCGACGCGCAAACGTTCGACGCTGCTCGCCGTGGAACCTCCACGCGGCGCGGTCGTGGGACGACCGGCGGCGGCAGCACCGGCGGCGAGGGCGGAACCCAGAGCTGAAGTCTAGGCGGCGCGGTCTTCGAACTGGAGCCGCGCCAGCCTCGCGTAGAGGCCGCCGTGACTCGTCAGCGTCGCGTGCGTGCCTTCCTCGACGATTGCACCGCGATCCATGACGACGATGCGGTCCGCGGCGCGCACTGTCGCCAGGCGGTGGGCGATGACGATCGTCGTGCGATCCGCCATCAGCCGGTCGAGCGCGTCCTGCACAAGACGCTCGCTTTCCGCGTCGAGCGCGGACGTCGCCTCGTCGAGCAGGAGTAAAGGCGCGTTGCGCAGAAGCGCGCGCGCAATGGCGATGCGCTGCCGCTGTCCGCCCGACAGCCGCGCGCCGCCTTCGCCCATGAACGTGTCGAGCCCTTCGGGAAGTGCGCGAAGGAATTCATCGGCATGGGCGTCGCGGGCGGCCTGCCAGATCTCGTCGTCGCTCGCGTTCCAGTTTCCGTAGCGGAGATTGTCGCGCGCGCTGGCGGCGAAGAGAACGGTTTCCTGGGGAACGAGCGCGATGTGCTGGCGAATGTCCGCCGGGTCGGCCTCGCGCAGGTCGACGCCGTCGAACAGCACACGGCCGGACTGCGGGTCGTAGAAGCGCTCCGCGAGTTGGAAGATGGTCGTCTTGCCGGCACCGGACGGCCCGACCAGCGCCAGCCGTTCGCGCGGCTTCACCGTCAGGCTGAAATTCTCGAGCGCCGAGACATCCGGGCGCGTGGGATAGTGGAAGGTGACGTTTTCGAACGCCAGCTCGCCGCGCGCGGGGTCGGGAAGCGGCTTGGGATTGGCGGGCGGGCGAATGGCCGGCTCGGCTTCGAGCAGTTCCGCCAGACGCTCCGATGCGCCCGCCGCGCGCAGCAAATCGCCATAGACTTCGGAAAGGGCGCCGAACGCTCCGGCGAGCAGGCCGCCGTAGAGAACGAACGCGGCGATCGTTCCGCCAGAAATTCGGCCGGCGGCAACGTCGATCGCGCCCTGCCAGATGATCATGGTGATCGCGCCGAAAAGGAGGAAGATGGCGATCGCCGTCATGATTGCGCGAAGGAAGATGCGCTTCTTGGCCGTGGCGAACACGCGCTCGACGGCTTCGGAGAAACGTCCGGTCTCGCGGCCCTGCTGACCGAACGCTTGCACGATCTTCATCGCGCCGAGCACTTCGCTGGTGACCGCGCCGACGTCGGCGATGCGGTCCTGGCTGCGGGTCGAGATGATCCGTATCTGCCGCCCGAGAATGATGATCGGGCCGAGCACGAGCGGTAGCCCGATCAGCATCATCCCGGCGAGCTTCGGTGAAAGCACGAACAGAATGACGATGCAGGCAAACGCGAGGACGATGTTGCGCAGCGCGACCGACACGGTCGTTCCGACGACCTGCTCGATGATCGTCGTGTCGACCGTGATGCGCGACGTGATCTCAGCCGGGCGGTTCTCTTCGAAAAAGCCGGGCGAGAGGCGCAGCAGGTTGCGGTGTACCGCGAGCCGAATGTCGGCGACGGTCCGCTCGCCAAGCCAGGACACGAAATAGAAGCGGAATGCAGTGGCGACCGCCATCACACCCACGAGCATGAGCAGATATTCGAACCAGCGAGCGATATCCCTGGTCGATCCCCCGCTCTGAACGAAGCCTCGGTCGATGATCAGCTTGAAAGCGTAAGGCACGCCCGAAGTCGCCGCAGCGGCGACGATCAGAGCGAGAGCCGCGCACAGTATCTGCAGCCGGTACTGCGACGCAAAGCGCCAGACCATCCGAAGATTCTGGACCGAGCGGCCGGGCGGTCGATTGGGTGCGCTTGCCATGCTCGGGGGACTAGCAGCGTGACGACCCGTCCTCAATTGGCGCGCTGCAATGAGTGCAGTGCACAACGACAGTACTTGCCGGGGGAGCAAATGGGGTCCACATCAGTTTGTACCGTGGTGATGAGGGTCCCCCTAAATGCTGTATGACGCCTATGAAGTTCAGCGCTCTTTCCTAGCGGGCGCGAGCCGATTGGCGGGAATGAGTTCGGGGTGGCTGAATAATCCTGCCAATCCATTCGCTTACGCCTCGATGAGCCCGCTGATCGCGGCCGGGTTGGACGTTTTCGCTCATGCTGCAGCGCCGCGAGGCAAGCCGGATTTCGGCCTCGGCGAGACGATGATCCGCGGCCGCAAGGTCAAGGTTCGTGAAGAGATCCTCCTCCGTAATCCCTTCGGCCAGCTGAAGCGCTTTGTCCGGGAAGGTGCGGGCGAGAAGGATCCGCCACTGCTGATCGTTGCGCCGATGTCGGGTCACTTCGCGACCCTGCTTCGCGGCACGGTCGAGCGGATGCTCCCGAAGCATGACGTCTACATCACCGACTGGCGCGATGCGAAAGCCGTGCCGCTTAGCGAAGGCCGCTTCGATCTCGACGACTATATCGACTACCTCATCGAGTTCACGGAGTTGATCGGTGAGGAGACGGGCAAGCGCCCGCACGTCCTTGCCGTGTGCCAGCCTGCGGTCCCGGCCTATGCGGCGACTGCGCTGATGAATTCGACCAAGAACCGCTGGCGGCCGAAGACGCTGACCATGATGGGCGGCCCGATCGACAGCCGCCAGGCGCCGACCGCGGTGAATACCCTGGCGACGGAACGTCCGCTCGGCTGGTTCGAGAAGAACGCGGTGGCCACGGTCCCGATGCTCTATCCGGGTTCAGGCCGCCAAGTGTACCCGGGCTTCCTGCAGCTTGCCGGCTTCATGACCATGAACCTCGGGAATCATCTCGTCAGCCACTGGGAGATGTTCAAGCATCTCGTCGAGGGCGACGAGGAGAGCGCAACGGCGACACAGGACTTCTACGAAGAATATCGATCCGTCGCGGACATGACCGCGGAATTCTACCTGCAGACCGTCGACGTCGTGTTCCAGCGCCACCTTCTGCCGAAGGGCGAGCTCAAGCATCGCGGCCGCACCGTCGATCCGAAAGCGATCAAGGACACGGCGCTTCTCGCCATCGAAGGTGAACGCGACGACATCTCGGGCATCGGCCAGACCAAGGCCGCACTCGATATTTCCACGAGCCTGTCCGAGCCGAAGAAGAAGTATTTCGTGGCCAAGGACGTCGGCCACTACGGCATCTTCAACGGCCGCAAGTGGCGCGAGCGCATCGCGCCGGTCGTCGAAGACTGGATCAAGGCGAACGACTGACCATATCCTCCCGACGGTCTGGGGGAGGATTAAACTAAAGCCGGTCCATCTTTAGCCAGCGGCGATCGCCCACCCACGAACGCTCGAGCGCCGCATTTGCGGCTGCGGCCTCCGCGTTCCGTTTCTGCGCCCGCTCCGTTTCCGCCAATCCGTAAAGCGCCCAGCCGTTGTTGGGCGACTTCGCCAGCGCGGCCATGAAGGCGTCTCGCGCTTCGTCATGCTTTCCGGCCCGATAGAGGGCGGCGCCAAGCGACTGGTGCACCGGATAGTACCAGTAGGGCGGTTCCATGTACGGGATCTTGTCCTCGAACGTGGCAGCCTGCCGATAGAGCGTTGCGGCCTCGTCGTACCGCCCCCCGGCATACGCCCAGCGCGCCCGGGCTACGGACTCCGCGAGGGACAGCAAGTCTGGCGCGGGCACGAGCTGATCCACCATCGGCTGGAGTGCTCCGCTATCGCGAATGGCGATAAGCTTCCCGAGCTCGCGATCGAAGCCGGCCCGGTTGCGCTGGTGCGCATAGGCGATCGCTCGCGCATAATGCCGCATCGCCGTCGGATAGGGCAGGCGGGTATCGGGCGCACGCATCGCGAGAATCTGCGCCGGCGTCGCGAACTGCGCCGCAGCGAAATAAGGCGCTGCGTTCACCGCCTGGATCCATGCAATCTGCGAACTGATCGTCGGATCGAGCAGCCTCGACAGCTTGGTCGCTTCCCTGATCGCGGTCGGCATGTCGCCCGCCATTTGCGCCGACGTCACGATGAAGTGGACGTTGTGCGGATAGTAGCCGTAGCGGACCAGGCCCTTGTCGCCGGTCGCCTTGATCCACGCCTCGTCGGCGCGCGCGGCGTCGACGTTTACGCGCATGGAATCCTTCCAGCGCCCGAGGCGATAATAGATGTGCGCCGGCATGTGGACGAGGTGGCCGGCCGTCGGCGCAAGCGGCGACGCGAGCTTGTCCGCGGCGGCTTCCGCGATCTTCGGGTCAGGGCCGTTTTCCATCAGGTGAATGTAAAGATGGGCCGCCTGCGGGTGATCCGGGTTGCGCGCGTAAACGGTCTCGACGAGCTTCACTGCTTCGCCAAGCCGGGGCTGCGGCTGCTTGTCCGCCGTCCAATAATCCCACGGCTTGGTGTCCATCGCGGCTTCCGCGGCAAGGACCGCAATGTCGTCATTGGTGGGATGCGCCTTGGCTGCAGCAAGCATCGCATCGGCATAAGCCGCGTCGAGCGCCGCCCGGTCCGCATTCGCGTCCGGTGAATAGCGGGCCAGCATTGCGTTCGTAAGCGCACGCTCCTCGGGCGTTGCCTTACGCGCGAGCCAATTGGCATAGCGCGCCAGGCCCACTGCCCGGGCATTCACCGCCGGGTCCATGGGGGCATTGATGTTCGGTCCGTGCGCGAGCGCTTCACCCCAGAAGCAAAGTGCGCATTCCGGGTCGAGCCGTTGGGCCTCGCGGAAGGCGGCAATCGCCGCGGCGTGATTGAAGCCGTAGGCGAAGCCCAGCCCCTGGTTGAAATAGCGCTGCGCCAGCGGATTGGAGGTCGTGATCGCCAGATTGATCTTGCCGAGGCCGTCGTAGAGCGGCGCGGCGGTGACCGAGGCTTCGGTCCCCTGCAAGACTGCGGCCGCCAACATTAGCTTGGTGCGCATCGAGCCCGCATCCTTGCCGCCGCAAAGGCTCGTCACCTTCGCGGTTGGATCGAGCAGTGCGAGCATCTCTGCGGAATAGGCTGTGGGCGGCGTGACGCTCATCAGTGCGCCCGATGCGAGAAGCAGTGCGATTGGTCGTGTGAACCGGTCCATCTTCACCCCCTGCGCGGAAGACTCGGCGGAAGGCGGGCTTATATCAAAAAGGCTGTCGAATGTCGCATCCCCGACGCTGTTATAACTTGCTGAAACCCTTGAATAATTTCAGCGCGGGGCCATCTTTCGGCCATTGTTCAACATTTGAAAGGAGGTGGTCTGATGTCTCATTGTCACAAGCCGTTTGGGGTTCTGGTGAGCGCAGCCTCCGCGGGGGTTTCCGCTTAACGTCAGGCCGCTTCGGCAGGACAATGGAAAGGCCGTCCGGGCGACCGGGCGGCCTTTCGCTTTTCTAGGCTTCCCGCATCTTGATATTGGCGAGCAAGGTAAGGGCGCTGACGCTCGCAGCTGCGCAGACGATTGCCGACACGCCGAGTGCGGAGTGGAAACCACCGATCAGGCCCGTCCCTTCGCGCGACAGCACGACTCCAAGCAGGGCCGTTGCGATCAGCCCGCCGATGCGGGCAACCGCGCTGTTGAAACCCGACGCAGTGCCCGTGTGGCGCTGATCGACGGAGCCCAGCACCGATGACGTGAGCGGAGCGACGGCGATCGCCATCCCGAGCGCCATCACCGCAACCGCCGGCATGACTTCCGTCCAATAAGAGCTTTCTACGTCGATCCGCAGCCCGAGCAGCATGCCGGCGCCTACAACCAGTGGCCCGATGGCCAGCGGCAGCCGCGGGCCGATCCGCATTGCGAGTTGACCCATGATCGGGGAGCCTACGGAAATCAGAATTGGAAGTGGAAGCAGCGCCAATCCCGCCTTAATCGGCGAATAGCCCACAGCTTCGATCAAGACGTAGGGCACCAGCAGCATCGCAGCCCCGAATGCTCCGTAGAGGAGGAACGTCAGCAGGTTCAGCCCGACGAAGCAGCGGTCGGCGAACATGCCGAGCGGCATCATCGCGCGGTCCTTCCGTTGCCGCTCGACCCACAGGAACAGCATGAGCATCGCGAAGCCGGCGACGATCGTGACAGTGGAAATCGCGTCCGCCGTTCCGGACGACGACCATCGGGTCAGGCCGTAAGTCGTGCCGCCCAGGCCTGCGGTCGCCAGGAAGGCGCCGGCATAATCGGTGCGGCCCGCACCCGGGTCGCGGCTTTCAGCAACGAAGCTCAGTGCAAGAACGATCGCGCCGATGCCCAGCGGGATGTTGATGTAGAAGATCGCCGGCCAGCCGACCGTGTCGACCAGCCAGCCGCCGAGCAATGGCGCAACGGCGGCTGCCGCTGCTCCAGCCGCCGCCCAGATGCCGACCGCCCGGCCTCGCTTCTCGCCCTCGTAGGCGGCATTCAGAAGGGCGAGGCTGTTGGGAAGAAGGAGTGCGGCGCCGACACCCTGCACCGCTCGTGCCGCCAGAAGCAACTCGAGGCTCGGCGCCAGGGCGCACAGGATCGATGCGGCCGTGAACAGGCTGGTTCCCATGACCAGCAACCGCCGCCTGCCGAAATGATCGCCAAGCGCTCCGCCGAGGAGCAGGAGCGCCGACAAGGGCAGCAGATAGGCGTTGACCACCCACTGCACCTCCGCGGCTCCGGCGCCATAGCTGGCACGGATCGCTGGAAGTGCGACGTTGAGGACGGAGCCTTCGACGAAGGACAGGCTCGACGCGAGAACGCAGGCGGCGAGCGTCCAGCGTGGATCGGCGCGCGGTTTCTCGCGCGCCCGGGCACTCACTCGGCGGTGGCTTCCGCCTCCTGGATGGCGGCCACCACCATCCGCTCCCAGGTTTCGGCATCGCCCGCCTCGGCCATGCGGCTATCGGGCTCGCGGGCAGTGTGAAGAACCGCAAGCGCCTTGTTCACATGTTCGCGCCAGGCCAGGTCGACCTTCTCCGCCGCCGAGGGGTCGCTGCCCTCCGCATTGCTGCTGTGGGCAGCGGCGGCGAGCACGCGCGCGATGCGTTCGACGAGGGGTTGCTTCGAAACGGGCATGGGTTGTCCTTCCTTTTACCGATTTCAACCCGTTTGGCCGGTCTTCGGTTGCATGCCTGCCCTGCCGAGCAATCGTTTGAGCGCCCGGCGAGCCGCAAACACGAGCCACAGCGACAGGATCACCAGGATGACCGCGATCAGAGCGGCCGCGACCGGATTGGCAATGGCCAAGGCCAGAAGTCCCGCAGTCGCGACGTCCTCGCCGGTCGAAACCACGATGTTGGAGAACGGCTCCGGACTGGTGTTTACGAGCGTCCGCGCACCGGCCTTGCCCGCATGTGCAAAAAAGGCCGCGCCGCCGCCGAGGAGGAAGCTGGCGACCTGCCACGCCGGATCGCCAGCATCGATAATGGCGAGGCTGAGCAGTGCGCCGCCCAGCGGCCGAATGAAGGAGTGAATCGCATCCCAGGCGCTATCAACCCACGCAACCTTGTCCGCGAAGAATTCCGCAATCGCTCCGACGCCGGCAAGGCCGATGATCCAGTTGCTTGCGAGGACGTCGAGCGCTTGCAGCTGGTCGGGCAGGGCCACCCAGCCGTACTTCATTGCGATGCCGGTGGCGAAGACGACAAGATAGAGCCGCCATCCGGCGAGAAGGCTGATCGAAGCGGCTAGCGCGACGATCTCGGCAGCGCTCATGCGCCGCGCACGGCCTTTTGCCACTCGTGCGTGTCGGTGAACTGCTCGAACTGCGTAATTCGTCCGCCGTCCACTTTGGCCAGGTGCGCGAAGCGCGTTTCAAGCGGCCCCGCGTTGGTTTCACCGCGATAGAATCCGAGCCCGATCGCCCCGTCATCGCCCACAGGAAGGATCTCGTCGGGGACCGCGGTGAAATTTCGCACGTCGCGTCCGATTGGTCCGAAGACATTCTCGGCCACTTCGCCGAGCCCGTTGTAGACACCGCCGTAAGGGCCTCCCGACGCTTCGATCCAGTGCGTGTCGCCGATCAGCCTGCCGAGCGCTTCCCCGTCCCCGGCAGCGAAAGCTCGATAGAGGTCCGCAAGAACGTCCGTCGCATCGCTCATATCAGCTCCTTGGTTCAGAAGACCTCGAACAGCCCCGCAGCGCCCATGCCGCCGCCGACGCACATGGTGACGACCACGTACTTAGCGCCGCGACGCTTGCCTTCGATCAAGGCGTGGCCGGTCAGGCGGGCACCGCTCATTCCGTACGGGTGGCCGATCGAGATCGCGCCGCCGTTGACGTTGAGAATGTCGTCCGGGATGCCGAGCTTGTCCTGGCAGTAGAGCACCTGCACCGCGAAGGCCTCGTTGAGCTCCCACAGGCCGATGTCGCCCATCTTGAGCCCAAACCGATCGAGCAGCTTCGGAACCGCAAACACTGGCCCGATGCCCATTTCGTCCGGCTCCGTGCCGGCGACAGCCATGCCGATATAGCGGCCGAGCGGTTCCAGCCCGCGCTTCTCGGCGAGCGTGGAATCCATGACGACGCATACAGATGCACCGTCGGAAAGCTGGCTGGCGTTGCCCGCGGTGATGATCTTCTCGGGTCCGCGCACCGGCTCGAGCTTCTGAAGTCCCTCGAGCGTCGTCTCGGGACGGTTGCCTTCGTCCTTCTCGATCGTGACCTCGTGCGTGGAGACTTCCCCGGTCTCCTTGTTCTTGACCTGCATCCGCGCGGTCACGGGAATGATCTCGTCCGCAAAGCGGCCCTCGGCCTGGGCCGCGGCGGTGCGCTGCTGGGACCGGAGCGCATATTCGTCGCAGCGTTCGCGGCTGATCGAATAGCGCGAGCCGACGACTTCGGCCGTGTCGATCATCGGCATGTAGACAGCATTGTGCATCGACAGCAGCTCCATGTCCGGCCCGAGCCGCATGTCGGGCGTCTGCACCAGGCTGATGCTCTCGACTCCGCCTGCGACGACCACGTCCATGCGATCGACGATGACCTGCTTTGCGGCAGTCGCGATGGCCATGAGTCCCGAGGCGCACTGGCGGTCCATCGACTGGCCGGCGACGGCGACGGGGAGCCCTGCACGAAGCGCGGCCGTGCGGCCGATGGTCGTCTGCACGCCCTGCTGGAGCGCAGCGCCCATGATGACATCGTCGACTTCCGCCGGATCGATCTTGGCCCGTTCTACCGCCGCCCGGATGGGATGGGCGGCGAGGGTGGGGGAAGGCGTCGCGTTGAACGCGCCGCGATAGGCTCGGCCGATTGGGGTTCGCGCGGTGGAAACGATCACGGCATCGCGGACGGACATTCTTCTCTCCTAAACGAACAACAGGCCGAGCCACTCGGCCGTCAGTGCGGGCTTTTCCTCGCCCTCGATTTCAACGGTAACCGTATGACGCAACAGCAATTGTCCGGGCGCTTTCTCCTCGATGGAGTCAAGGCGGAAGCTGCCCCGGATGCGCTTCCCGCTCTTCACCGGAGCGATGAACCGCACGCGGTCGAGCCCGTAATTGACGGCCATCTTCGTGCTGTCCGGCACGAGCATGACTTCGGCGGCCATTCGCGAAAGCATCGACAGCGACAGGAAGCCATGGGCGATGGTCGTGCCGAACGGCGTCTGCGCGGCCGCGTGCGGATCGACATGGATGAACTGCCGGTCCTCGGTGGCTTCAGCGAATTCGTCGATCCGCTGCTGGTCAATCGTCAGCCAGCTCGACATGCCGACTTCCTGGCCGACGCGTCCGCGGATTTCATCGAGGGAGGTAACTGGCACGAATGTCAGTTAGAACGGGGCGGGCGGCGCGGGCAAGTCAGACGCGCGCACCAGCTCCAGCTCTTCCGCCTCGAGGCCTTCGATAAGCCCGCGGAGGATCGCTGAACGGTCGAGCGCGATGCGATTATTGTCGCGCGATGCGTCATCATAGACCAACTCATGGGTGATCGCCCCTGAGCCCATGCCCGTCAGCGCACATCTGACGAGCTTGCAGCCTTTCACCGAAGCGACTGCCGCGTCCGCAACCGTCGGGATCGTATCGAGTGCTTCCTTCGGATGCTCGGCTTTCACGGCAAAATGGATCGTCATCCGCCGCGCCTTCGCCTGCGCCAAGTTGTGAATCTCGCGTTCGAGAAGCTTGGTGTTCGCCATCACCAGCTGCTCACCCGTGAGGGCGCGGAGGCGGGTGGTCTTCAATCCGATGCGTTCGACCGTTCCGGTGCTCTGGTCGTAACGGATCGTGTCGCCCTTGCGAAAAGGCTTGTCGAAGAGGATCGCGAGCGCGGCGAACAGGTCCGAAAAAATACCCTGTGCTGCAAGGCCTATGGCAATGCCGCCGATACCGAGACCGGCGACCAAAGCGGTGACGTTCACGCCCAGATTGTCGAGGATGACGATGATCGCGATCGCGAAGACGGCGACGCTGACGAGGACGCGGATGATGGAGACGGCGTTGCCGAGCGTCGACTCGCTGGCATCCTCGCTGACTTGCCGGCTGATTACGCCAAGCACGAGCTCGCGCGCCCACACCGCGCCCTGCAGCGCAAAGGCGATGATGAACAGGCCTTCCCAGGCGCGGCCGATCCGCGGCGGAAGCTCGGCATAGGCGAGCACCACCTCGACGGCCGCGATGATCATGAACCCGAGGCTCGTCTTGGCGAGCACTCTTCCGATGACGGAGCGCCAGCTCCTGCACTCAGGATCGGCTGAGGTGATACGTGCGCCGATCGACCGCAGGACGAGCATGACCCCAACAAGGATCGCCGCAACGATGGCGCCGATCAGAAGCTCTTCGCTATTGGCCTGCAGCCACCCGACGAACCGATCCCATTGCTGCAGCCCCCTGCTCATGAACCCAGTCATGGCGACGCCGCGGGTTCCTATCAAGCGGTGGCTTGTGCCGCCTGCTCCGCGGCCTGCTCGACTTTCGCCGGGCCGCCGGTCTCGGCCGCCCGCACGGCGGCATCAGCGGTCCGCTCGACGGCTTCCGCTTTCTTCGGCCGCCGCTTCTTGCCTGCGAGAAAGTCGAGGAGCCCGACTTCCTCGGATGAGAGCCACTTGCGCCCGCGCGGCCGCTCCATACCGTTTAGCGCGTTGCGAGGATTATCGCGCGCGACCTCGATCAGCTTGGGGTGGACGTAAGACTTGCGACTGATCGCAGGCGTGTTGCCGAGCGCCTCCGCCACCGGCTCCAGCACCGTCTTAAGGCTGATCCGTGCCTTTTCCTGCTCCTGCGCGATGAGCATCTGTTCGAAGGCGATGACGCTCGCGCCCCAGGTGCGGAAGTTCTTCGCTGTGAAGTCGCCACCGGTCGCCTCGCGGATGTACTCGTTCACGTCGGCGGACGTGACCGCGCAGGCTTCGCCGTCCTCGGTGATGTACTGGAACAGGTGTTGGCCCGGCAGTTCGTGGCACTTCCCGACGATCCGCCTGAGGTTCGAACCGGTGATCGGCACCTCATGGACGATCCCGTGCTTGCCGGCGAAACGCATCAGCAGCTTGCTGCCCTTTCGACGGACGTGCCGGGAACGGATCGTCGTCGCGCCGAAGCTCTTGTTGTCGCGCGCATATTGCTCGTTGCCGATTCGCAGGTACTGCGTGTCGAGAAGCCGAACGACTGCTGCGAGAACCGCCTCACGGCAGAGCCCGCGCTTCTTCAGGTCCGCCTCGACCTTTCGCCTCAGCTTGGGGAGTGCCGCGCCGAACTCCAGCGTGCCGCTGTACTTCTTCTTGTCGCGGCGGGCTCGAAAGCCGGCATGGTAGCGATACTGCTTGCGGCCGCGCGCATCGACCCCGGTGGCCTGCAGATGGCCGTTATCGTCCTTGCAGAACCACGCGTTTTCATACGCCGGTGGAAGCGCGATGGCGTTCAGGCGATCGATCGTGTCGCGTTCCGTGACGCGTTCGCCATTCTCGTCGAAATAGGCCCAGTAGCGGCCCTGCTTCTTGCGCGTGTATCCGGGCTCTGCGTCGCAGCTATGGCGCAGCCTGCCGCCGTTGGTCTTTGCCTCGCTCATTGGCACGACTAAGCGAGCGGAACGCGGGCGGGTTCCTAACGGCGCAGGAGATTAACTCGCAATGCCAAAGATTTCCGAAGCGAAAGTGCTGATCGTCGCCACGGACGGATTCGAAGAATTGGAGTTGTTCGGCCCATTGCAGATCCTCCGTGATCGCGGTGCAGAGGTGAAGCTCGCCTCGCCCGAGCTGAAGCCCATCCAGGCCACGGTTCACGACGATCCGGGCAAGACCATTCGCCCTGACATGACGGTCGAGGACGCGCGTGCCGATGACTATGACGCGCTCGTCCTGCCTGGCGGCGTCCGCAATCCGGACCAGCTGCGGACGAACAAGGCGGTAATCGACCTGATCCGCGCCTTTGCCGACGCCGGAAAGCCAGTCGCCGCAATCTGCCATGGACCATGGCTGCTCGTGGAGGCCGACCTCCTTCGCGGCAGGACCGCGACTAGCTGGCCGTCGATTCGCACCGACATGAAGAATGCCGGCGCGACGGTTGTGGACAGGCCGGCGGTGACGGACGCCAACATCGTCACCAGCCGCAATCCCGACGACGTCCCCGCCTTTACCGAAGCGGTGATCGCCCTGATCGAACAGGCACCTGCGCGAACGGCCGAGCGGGCGACCAGCGACGCGACTGCCTAACCGGCTGGAAAGGATTTCCGGTTACATCCGCCTCCCATGAAGAATGGGGGCGAAAGCATCTTTTGGGCACTGGCGTTCGAGTTCGCGCCGGCAGCCATTTTCGGAGCGGCGGTCGGCTTCGCCACGGCGACCTGGCTGGCGCTTCCGCCGCTCGGCACGACCCCGGCCGCAGCGGGGGCGGCGGCCTTCGGTGCAGTGTGGCTGGGCCTCAACCGGTTCGGATCTCGCGGAAAGGCTTTTCCGATTGCTGACTTCGAGCAGCCAGAGATCGAGGTCGAGCTGTCGGCCGTTGGCGAATTGCTTGAAGAAGCGGACGTCGTTGCGCTCGTCGAGCACCTCGGCGCGTCCTCGGCGAAGCCGGCGGGCGAAGAGCTGGTCCTCGACGACGTCCTTGCCGCCATGGAACCCGAATCTCGCGTCGTTAGGTTGTTCGACGCGAATCGACACGGCAGGAGAGATGCAAGCGCGGATCGACCGTCACCTGCGTTCGTCGCCCCGGCAGATCCCCCCGGACGCCACGCAGGAATTGCACGACGCACTTGCAGCCCTCCGCCGCTCGCTGCGCTAGTCTGCGATCGTCAGCGCCTCCAATCCGAAGCTGATCGAGCCGTCGGGCTCGCGATGCGACGCGCTGAACACGGCGATATCGGCCAGGATTTGCCGAGGCAGTGCGAATTCGGCATCGGTGAGATCGCCGGTGATTGCCTCGTAGGCTCTTTCCGCGTCCGGCCCGGGGATCCGGAAGCGCATTTCATGCCGCTCGCCCACGAATGTGAGCGACTGCCAGTCGGTTGAACGATAATCCGTGAGCAAAATCCTATCGGGTTCGACGAGTGCGCGGGACAGGAGGGCGCGAAGCAATGCTGCGCCGGCCTTGGACATGGCGATGCGATTCATTGGACGGTCTCCAGGAAGGCGCGGACGCGTCGCACCGTCGCTGGACGAGGTTCTCGCCCTCTTCGGAGATCGAATACGAAACGCGGATCTCCGACTGCATCGCGGCCGAACCGCGTTGGCGCGGTTTGGCTCCGATTCAGGAACTTCTCGACTTCACGTAGTAGATGCACTTGATATTCCTTGTTGCCCCATCACGACTCGGCTCCCATCAATTCCCAACGCAATTCCTACTTGTCTAGGCACTTTCCTATAACTATGCAGAAACCATGTTGAACGACCCGCGCGTTGTGCTCGAACGGCTGTGCACCGAACGCGGGGAGGACTTTGCCGGCCTGTCGCGGATGCTCGGACGCAATCCGGCCTACATTCAGCAATTTGTGAGGCGTGGAGTGCCTAAGCGTCTGGGCGAGGCGGAGCGGCGCAAGCTCGCACGCTATTTTTCAATATCGGAGTCCTTGTTGGGCGGCCCTGCAGACGAGGAGCACGTCGGCGGTCTCATTCCCGTCAAGCGCACGCCGGTTAGAGCATCGGCCGGTCCGGGTGCAATTCCCTACGAGCAGGCGGGAAAGCCCTATTTCGCGTTCGACGAGAACTGGCTGAAGAGCCTGACCGCTTCGCCCGCCGGCAGATTGTCAATCATCCGCGTCGAAGGCGATTCGATGGCGCCGACACTCAACGCAGGTGACGATATCCTCGTCGATCCGGGCGATTGTGCGGAAAGGCTCCGCGACGGTATCTACGTGCTGCGGGCCGACGAGGCGTTGGTCGTGAAGCGGCTCGCGCTTCACCCGGCGGGTCGGCGAGTCACCGTGCAGTCCGACAATCCGGCTTATCCAGACTGGCCGGACTGTGACATCGACGACCTGCAGTGCATCGGCCGAGTGATCTGGGCGGGGCGCAAGATCGGCTGACGTTCAGGCAGATCCCGCCGTTGCGCTCTACCGCAGCCTAAGGTCCGAGGAAGAGCCGGCCGCACTTTGACATTTCAGTGCGCTAGTCGCGTGCCCGGTCGACCAGCCAGATCAGGACGGCGACCGTGATGCCGATGGCGGTACCGATCAGCAGTCCCTTCATGGGGTTGCCGATCGAAATGCCCCATGCCGCCCCGCCGAGGATCGCCGCCATCAGGATGAAGCCGCCGGCCATGGGTGTTCGTCTCGCCATCCGCCGCCCATGGCAGACGCAGGCGCACCGCTCCAGCCCTCGCGGCCGAGAACATGGTGAACGATCGGTTGACCAGCTTCATCGGGCAACGGGAAAGACCTGTTGATTTAACAGGAGGGCATGGAATCACCCTTCATCGCCGGTCGCGTGGCTCTTGCCGAAGCGTCGGACCTCATGGATCGCTTCGGCGATGACGCCGGGCTCGAGGCCGCGGCGCGCGCCGAACGGAGCCGCGATTCCGGAAATGTGATCCGATTCTGCCATTGGCGGCAGATCGAGCGTGTCATCGCTACACTGTCCGACGAAGAAGTGCGCGGAACCGTACACTAGGGATTGCTCCGGACTGGCGCCGTTCAGGGGCGCCGGTTAGGCTTCCAATCATGAGAGAGTGGGGAAGACGGGGGCTGGCCGCCTGTGCGGCCGCAGCGCTAGCTTGCCCGTGCGCGTCCGCTCTCGCTCAGACCCCAGGTTCTGCCGAGCTCGATCCCACCGCGCCGCTCGAGCCGCTGCCGGACCTCGGCGTCGAATGGCCGGACATGGATGCGCCCGACGCTCCACCACCGATCGAAGAGATCGACGTCGCTGCGCCCGAGACGATGGAGGCACCGCCGGCCGGTATCGATCTCGATTCATCCGAAGCCCGCCGTTACTCTGTCGGCATTGTCGGCCTGGAGGGCGTTGATGGCGGGCCGGAACTGGTTACTGCCTTCGACGCGCAATCCGCGCTCCGGAAGGGCCGAGGCGAAAGCTCCAATGCCGCCCAGATTGATCGCCGCTCGCGGGCGGACGCGGAACTGCTGGCCGAGCTGCTGCGCTCGCGAGGTTATTACGATGCGGCCGTGATGCCGCGGATCGAAGCTACGCAGGCGATGATCCAGGTCGTCCTAGAAGCCGAGCCGGGCAGGCAGTACACATTCGGGTTGGTGGAGCTTCCGGGCCTCGAAGCGGCGGGCGAGCCGGCGGCCAGCCTTCGCCAGGCCTTTTCCGTCCAACCGGGCGAGCCGGTTATCGCGCAGGACGTGATCGACGCAGGCACTGCGCTCCAGCTGGCGCTGGGCGAGGAGGGGTTTGCGTCAGCAGAAATCGGCGAGCAGCAGGTCGAGATCGACCATCAAAGCTTCACCGCCAGTCTCGTGCTGCCGGTCCAGCCCGGCCCGGTGGCGCGTTTCGGCGAGATCAGTGTCAGCGGCCAGCCTCCATTCTCACCGCGCCACGTCGAGACCATTGCCCGCTTCGAGCCTGGCGACCCGTTCAAGCGCTCGGAGGTCAACGACCTTCGCCGGGCATTGATCGCGACAGGGCTCATCGCCTCCGCGGATGTGCGGCTCGTTCCTTCCGCCGACCGGCAGACGATGAACGTGGACGTCCGCCTTGAGCCCGCGCCGATGCGCACCGTCGCCGGCGAGCTCGGCTATGGAACCGGGGAAGGCGTTCGCGCGGAAGCCAGCTGGCAGCATCGCAACTTCGTCAATCCGGAAGGCGCGCTTACCATTCGCGGCGTCGCCGGCACGCAGGAGCAGCTCGTCTCGGCGGAGTTGCGGCGGAGCAATTTCCGACGCCGCGACCAGGTGCTCGATATTCTCGCGCTCGCCAGCAACGTCGACCGCGACGCCTATCGCGCCAAGACGCTTCGGCTCAGCGGCCTGATCGAACGCCAGAGCAACATCATCTGGCGCAAGAAGTGGACCTGGAGCTACGGGGCCGACCTGATCGCCACGGACGAGCGCGGCATCTTCGACGACCTGTCGAACAAGGAAACTCGGACGTTCCTGATTGCAGCCTTGCCGTTGAGCCTGCGCTACGACGGAAGCAACGATCTGCTCGATCCGACGACGGGGTTCCGACTTGGCGGCCGCATCAGCCCGGAAATTTCCGCGCAGGACGGGAAGTTCACCTACGGCCGCGTCCAGATCGACGCGAGCGCCTATCGGCCGGTCTCCAAAAGCGTGGTCGTTGCCGGGCGCATCCGTGTCGGCACAATCGTGGGCGCCAGGGCTTCGGAGATCGCTCCTTCCCGCCGCTTCTATTCGGGCGGTGGCGGATCGGTTCGCGGCTACGGATATCAGCAGCTTGGCCCGCGCGACGATTTCGGCGACCCGATTGGAGGGCGGGGACTTGCGGAATTTTCGCTCGAGGCCCGGGTCCGGCTGGAGGCTTTCGGCGGCAATTTCGGCATCGTCCCGTTCCTCGACGGGGGATCGCTAACGACCGACGTGACCCCGGACCTCGGCAACTGGCAGTTCGGCGCCGGAATCGGCGTGCGTTATCACTCCAGCTTCGGTCCGATCCGCCTTGATGTCGGCACACCATTGAACCGGCGCTCCGGTGATGCGCGTGTAGCGGTAGTCGTGTCCCTCGGTCAGGCCTTCTGAGGTGGAAGACACGATCAGCGGCCCAGTCGTCGAGCAGCGCCGCTATCGCGTGAAGCGGCATTGGTCGCGGCGCCTGCTCTCCGAGTTGCTCGCCTTTTTCGTCGTCCTGCTGGCTGCCGCAATCGTCGGTCTCATCGTGCTCGACACGGCCCCGGGACACCGGTTCATCGTCGACCGCATCGGACAACTCGAGACCGCTTCCGGCCTGCGTTTCCGGATCGGCCGGATCGAGGGATCGATCTTTGGCGAAACGCGGCTGAGGAACGTCGCAGTGCTCGACCAGCGCGGAGTATTCGTGACTTCGCCGGAGATCGAAGTCGACTGGTCCCCTCGCCGATGGCTCCGCAACTCGCTCTACCTCGAACGTATCGAAGCCGATCGGCTGACCCTGCACAGATTGCCGCAACTGAAGCGCACGGGCCGCAGGGGACCGCTCCTGCCGAAGTTCGACATCCATATCGGCGAGCTGGCGATCCACCGCCTCGAACTTGCTCCGGCGGTGTCGGGCGTGGCGCGTGCGGGAACGGTGCGCGGCAAGGCGGACATCCGGCAGGGCAGGGCCCAGATCGAGCTTCGCGCGACGATGGATCGTGGCGGCGACCGGCTGGCGATCCTTCTCGACGCTGAGCCTGACGGCGACCGCTTCGATCTCGAGATCCGGTCGCAATCCCCGGCCAACGGGGTGCTGCCGGCACTCCTCGGCACCAACCGTTCGATCGACCTCCTCGTCACCGGCGACGGCAGCTGGACCGCTTGGCGCGGAATCACCGTCCTCAACATGGCGGGACGGCCGACGGCACGCCTGCAATTGACGGTACGAAACGGTCGCTACGGCCTTCGTGGAGCTCTGGCACCGGCGCAGTTCCTGACCGGAAAGATGATGCGGCTGACGGCGCCGACGCTGAAGGTGGTCGGCGACGCGACGCTCACAGAGCAGGTCCTGCAAGGAAAGCTAACCGTCGGCTCCGTGTCGCTCCGCGCCGTCGCCAGCGGCTCGGTCGACCTCGGCGAAGGCGCCTATCGAGATCTCACCCTCGGCCTCGACCTGCTGCGCCCGCCAGCGCTCTTTCCGAACATGACGGGCCGCGACGTCCGCATGCTGTGGACGCTGGACGGCCCCTACGGCACCGCGCGCTATTCCTACCGGCTGACCGCACCGCTCATGAAGTTCGACGAGACCGGCTTCGTCGACGTGAAAGCGAACGGCAGCGGCAGGTTGACGCCATGGCCGCTGCGAGTGCCGCTTCGCCTGACCGCGCGCGCAATCACCGGCGTTGGCGATGTCGCCGGGGCCATCCTCGCCAACGCGCGGCTCGACGGCATGCTGACGATCACTCCGAAGTTCGTGCGGGGTGAAGGGCTGCAGCTGCGCAGCGCGAAGCTCAACGCCAAGCTCGGTCTGTTGATCGACCTCGTAAGCGGCCGCTTCCAGGTCGTCATTTCCGGCGGTCTGACCCGCTACTTCATCGACGGATTGGGAATTGTCGACGTTCAGTCTGAACTTACCGTCGTGCCTGGGCCGGGCGGCAAGGGCTCGCGCATCGTCGGAACCGGCAAGGCCTGGGTCCGTCGCCTCGATAACAGCTTCTTCGCCAGTCTTACGGGCGGCCTGCCGCGCATCGAGACGCGGCTCGAGCGTGGGACGGACGGCATCCTGCGCTTCTCGGGCATGCAATTCTATTCGCCCAAGCTTCGACTGACCGGCGAAGGGCATCGCAACCGCGACGGAACCTTCCACATCGTCGCGCGCGGCCGACAAGCGACTTACGGACCCGTGCGGCTGGTCCTCGACGGGCGTATCGAACGGCCGCGCGTCCAACTCTTCCTACAGCGCCCCAACGACACGCTCGGCGTCCGCGACATGCAGCTCCTGCTGAACCCGACCGCAGCAGGCTTCGACTATCGCGCGAACGGGCAGTCGATGCTCGGGCCGTTCACTAGCGACGGCAAAATCCTCCTTCCTCGCGGCGGCCGAGCCACCATTTCGGTGGCCGCACTCGACGTCAGCGGAATGCACGCGAGCGGCGATCTCCGCGCGGATCCCGGAGGGTTCACCGGACTGCTCCGCCTGTCTGGCGGTGGGCTCGACGGAACGCTCGCTTTCTCGCCCATTGGCGATGCTCAAAGGATCGAAGCGCACCTCCGAGCTTCCAACGCCCGTTTCCCAACGCTGGCGGTGCGTTCCGGTCGGCTCGACGGTAACATCGTCCTCGCCGATGGCCGGACCACCCTGGACGGCTCCATCGATGCGCGTGGCCTGCAAATGAGTGGGGTCAGTCTCGCTCGCCTCACGGCGAATGCGAAGCTCGTGAATGGCGAGGGACAGGTTCGCGCTCTGCTCGCAGGCCGCCGTGGCGCCGCCTTCGAATTCGAGCACGCTCGCCAATGTCACATCCGATCGCATCCGGCTCACCGGCCAGGGTTCGGTCGAGCGCCGGCCGCTTATCCTCAATCAGGCGGCGGTACTGACCCGATCCGGCGACGGGTGGGAGCTTTCGCCGACCAGCATCTCCTTCTCCGGCGGCCGCGCGGTGCTCTCCGGCCGGAGCGGGTCGCGGCCCGAGGTCCACGCGCAACTCCAGTCCATGCCGCTCGAAATCCTCGACCTCGGCTGGCCGAATCTCGACCTCAGCGGCATTGCCAGCGGGCGCCTCGACTATGCGTGGAAGGGCAATCGTGCCGGCCGGGCGGATCTCAAGATCCGTGGCCTCAGCCGTGCCGGCCTCGTCCTCGCCTCGAAGCCGATCGACGTTGGGCTCGCGGCGGTGGTCACGGGCAACCAGGCGGCGATGCGCGCCGTCGCGGTCAGCGGCGGGCAGACGCTCGGACGGGCGCAGGCGCGGTTCGCTCCCATTGGGAGCAGCGACTTGATGGCCGAGCTGTTCAATGCCCCGCTCTTCGCGCAGCTCCGCTACGCCGGTCCCGCCGATACGTTGTGGCGGCTGTCCGGTACGGAGCTGTTCGACCTCACCGGGCCGGTAGCGATCGGTGCCGACATCGGTGGGCGCCTCGTCGATCCGACGATCCGCGGCTCCGTCCGCACGAGCAGCGCGCGTCTCGAAAGCGCGGTGACGGGCACCTTGATCGAACAATTGCAGGCCGACGGTCGCTTCAACGGCTCGCGTCTCGTCTTCAGCCGGCTTGCCGGCACGACCGCCGGTGACGGCAAGATCGAGGGGAGGGGGACCGTCGACTTCTCCGGCGGCGTGGCGGCGCTGAACCTGTCCTTCAACACCGAGCAAGCGCAGCTACTCAATCGTGACGACGTGGCCGCGCAAGTCACCGGGCCGCTCACCATCCGCTCCGACGGAAGCGGCGGAACGATCGCCGGGGACCTGCGCCTCAACAGCGGCCGCTTCACCCTGGGCCAGGCGAGCGCAGCGGCGGCCGTGCCGCAGCTCAAGGTCAGCCACACGGGACTGGACGAGGACGAGGTCATCGAGGCCGCCGACCTGCAGCCATGGCGGCTGGACGTGAAAGCCGCCGGCGGGAACATCCGCGTGCGCGGGCTCGGCATCGACAGCATCTGGACCACCAATCTGGAGATTGGCGGCACTGCCAATGCTCCCCGCTTCACCGGGCGTGCGGACCTCGTTCGCGGCGACTACGACTTTGCCGGCCGCAACTTCCGGCTCGATCGGGGCCTCATCCGCTTCCGCGGCGAAAGCCCGCCCGATCCCTTGCTCGACATTCGTGCAGAAGCCGACGTGCAGGGCCTGAACGCGACCGTCATCGTCGGCGGAACCGGACTACGCCCGGAAATCACCTTCGCGAGCGTTCCGCAGCTGCCGCAGGACGAGCTTCTCTCGCGCATCCTCTTCGGCACTTCGATCACCAACCTCTCGGCTCCGGAGGCGCTACAGCTGGCGTCCGCGGTCGCGGCGCTGCAATCCGGCGGCGGCGGTCTCGATCCGATCAACAGCGTGCGCCGCGCCGTTGGCCTGGACCGCCTGCGCATCCTCCCCGCCGACATCGCCACGGGCCAGAAGACCGCCGTCGCCGCGGGCAAATATGTGACCCGCAAATTGTTCGTCGAGGTCATCACCGACGGGCAGGGCTATTCCGCGACACGGGCGGAATATCAGGTCACGCGCTGGCTATCCCTGCTGTCGTCGATCTCCACTATTGGCCGGACGAGCGCGAACGTGCGCGTCAGCAAGGATTACTAGCGCCCCATCCGGAGCGAGTCTGCGGATCTACGCCGCAGCTCCGCGGCTGCTAACCTTTCGAATCCACGGCATCAGCGAGGTCCAGCTCAGCTCTTCGATCAACTGGATGCCGGCGACATTGTCCTTTCGCCACATGACTTCGCCGGACGGGACGTTGAGCCCGTCGATCTGAATGGACACGTAGGTTCCTCTTGGCGGTAGTCCGCCGGCTTCCACCTGCATCCCGCGGGCCGAGATATTGCGCAGCACCGCCTCGCAGACGCTCCCGCCCCATTTCACGCGAGCTGCGCAGCGCAGCTCGACGCGCGGCATGCTGCGCCGTTCAGTCGGCTGGCTGATGAGCGTCCGGTTGATCAAAGCGAGCACGTCGATGGGCTGCTTGAAGCGGACACCCGCTTCGCCGCCGCCGACCCACTCCACCGTCGCCGCGGCTCGCTGCCCGGTGACCAGCTCGAGCGCCAGCTCCTCGCCTGCGCGCGTGGCGATCTCGCCGGTCAGGGTTGCGCCGAGCGGTGATACGCTGCGGATTGTGCATGCGCGCCGCTGCCCTGCATCGATGACGAGAGCCCGGTCGAACCGTCCCGCCCCGGCGGGCGCCGCGGAGCTCCCTTCGGCCCATGGCAGGCGATGCTCCATGACGAAGCTGGTCAGCGACAAGGATTGAGCCATGCTGCGCTAACCCTCGCGCGCGAAGCCTAAGGAGTTGCTAATGTCCGCACTTGGGGGGAAAGTATAAGCGCAGCTAGGCGCCGCCGACCGAGCCGATGTTGCGGTCATGGGTAAACCTTGCCTTGGCTGCTGCGGAGAAGGTCCTGCCGACCGGCACCAGGGTTTCGTCGATCAGGCAGAGGGAAAGCTTCTGCCCCTCCGTCCGCACGCCCGCGACCGCTGCTTGGGCGACCCACCAGCGGCGATGAACCTGCGTTCCCAGCCGCGGGTCGAGCAAGGCTACCGCATCGGCCATCCGCATCAGGATCAGGGCGCTTCCTCCGACCGAATGCACCCGAAGATAGTGATCCTCCGTTTCGAGAGCGATGATGTCGCTGCCGATCCCCGGCGGCAGTCTGCTCAGCAAAGCGGGCGGAAAGGCAGCAGGTACCGCATCTGCCCCTGGTTCCGGGAGAGCCGGCGCGCGGCCGGGTGCCTCAGCGACATCGGCCGTGGGCGCGGTGATTGTCGTCGCGTAAACGATCAGCAGTTGAACGGCAGCGACGCACGCGAACAGGGCCGGCAGCTGCTGTGGCATGAAGACGCGGCCCGGCTGAACAAGCGACATGGTCCACGCCACGACGAAGGTCATCGGCAACGCGGAGACCAGAGCGACGGCTCCGATCCGGATCGCGCCCGCGCGAAGCCTTGTCGGGGGCAGCACGGCGTCCGCCGCGACTGCAGCCACCGCGCCGGCCGCCGTCAGGCCCAGCCAGAATGCGTAGCGCGTCGCGGTCGGGTACGCCGGGTAGGAGCCGAAGGGACCTGCGAAGCCGAGGAGCAGGCCCACCGGTATCGCGGCCAGGAATGGCCTCCATCTTCCCCAGGAAGGCCGTTGGCGCTTCGTGAACTGCATGCTTCCCACATTGGCGAAAAAGCGGAAGCTATTGGCGAAATCCCGGCTTGTCGATGAGGCGGAGACAGGCGGATGTCGATCGGCGCCGGCGCATTCCGCGCCCCAAAGCTTGTCCAACATGGAGAAATGAAGATGAAACGCTTGATGACGCTTGCCCTGGCCGCCGCCTTCGCTTCCCCGGCAGCGGCTGCTGCACAGCCCGCAACGTCGATCACCCTGAACTGCGACGCGGGACCCGCTGTGGCGGGCGGCGAGGCCCCAAACCTTCACGGCCATTGGGATTTCCTGATGGTTCCTCGGGGACTGCCCAGTTTCGGGCTTATGTCGATCGGCTTCGTCGGCGCCGATTATGGCGGATCGCTGGCGCCGGCGAGGACCGCGCCCGTTGTCCTGCGCAAGATCACCTTGACCGGCAACACCATCCACATGGTCGTCGCCTCCCGCGAGGGCGATGTCCTGTTCGACGGCAGGCTCTCGGCCAAGGGCGACTTCATGTGCGGAACCGTGACCTACCATGGAGGCGAAACCTTCCCGATGGTGGCGCAGAAGCGGCCTTCAACCTACCAGTCGCAGCCTCAGGCTCAGCGGGCGCGGTAACCGGCTGAATGGGCGGGCGGCGCCGGGAGGATCAGGCGCCGCCGTTCATTATTCGGTGGCGGCAGGATGGTCGGTCGAGACCGCAGCTTTGAAGGACGGCAGGCACATAGATGAAGGGTAGGAAGTGGCGCATAAAGGTCGTCAGCCGAATGTCCGCAATGGGTCGGAAGCAGACATTAGCCCGCAGCAAATCGCTGTCCTACAGGCCTGCACCTGTGCTTCCTTGCTACTCGGGGCGTTCAATTCGGCTGAAGCTGTCACTGTTGCTGTTACCCTCGTGGTTCGGTCGCTTGTCACCCTCGTGAAGCACCGAGCTTCGGCTTCAGTGAGAGAGAGATAGGAGTGTGCGGCGTCGACACAGGGTGACACGGCGATGGACGCGGCATCATCAACTTGGTCAACTTCGCCGGTACTTCGGTAGCGAATGCCGCAGGGGAATTGACGACCGGCACCATGGTTGCGACGTGTGTCGGGGCAAGGGGGAGGCTTCATGAAGAACTGGAACGTGCGCAAGCAGGTCGTCGCTCGCGAGGACATGCCGGAAGAGCATCGCCTTCACCAGTCGCTAACCTGGCCGCACTTGATCGCCCTAGGGGTCGGGGCAATCGTCGGCACCGGCATCCTGACCCTCACGGGCGTCGGCGCCGCGAAAGCCGGCCCCGCTGTCATCCTCAGCTTCGCCATCGCCGGCCTGATCTGCGCCTTTGCCGCGCTCGCTTATGCCGAGATGGCGACCATGTATCCGGCGTCGGGCAGCGCCTACACCTACAGCTACATCGTCTTCGGGGAGTTGATCGCCTGGATCGTCGGCTGGTCGCTGATCCTTGAATATAGCCTTGTCGTCAGCGCGGTGGCAGTCGGCTGGTCGGGATACGCGTCCGGTTTCCTCGCGAGCATAGGCGCCGCGCTGCCAGGCGGTCTCGTCAACGGGCCGGAGCTAGGCGGAATCGTCAATTTGCCCGCGGTGTTCATCATTGCCGTCGTCGCTGGCCTGCTGATCTACGGCACGCGCGAGAGCGCCAACCTCAATGCGGCGCTCGTCGTGGTGAAGCTGCTCGCGCTGACGCTCTTCATCTTCGTCGCCTTGCCCGTCTTCAACGCCGACAATTTCCAGCCCTTCATGCCGTACGGCTTCCCGCGCAGCGGCCCGTCCGGTTCCGAAGTCGGAGTCATGGCGGCCGCCGCGATCATCTTCTTCGCCTTCTACGGTTTCGACGCCATCGCCACGGCCGCCGAGGAAGCGAAGAACCCCGACCGCGATCTCGCCATCGGCATCGTCGGATCGATGATCCTGTGCGTGATCATCTACATGGCGGTCGCCGCCGTCGCGATCGGCGCGCTTGCCTACACGAGGTTCGCCGACAGCGCGGAGCCGCTTGCGTTGATCCTTCGCGAGATCAACCAAGGGTGGGCGGCCAAGGTGCTGGGCGTCTCCGCGGTCATCGCTTTGCCGACCGTCATCCTGGCCTTCTTCTTCGGGCAGAGCCGCATCTTCTTCACGATGGCGCGCGATGGGCTGCTTCCGACCAACCTAGCGCGCGTATCGTCGCGCGGGACGCCGGTGCGGATCACCTTGTTCACGGCGGTCGTGGTCGCGGTGATTGCCGGCTTATTCCCGCTGGCCGAGATTGCCGCACTCGCCAACGCCGGCACGCTGACGGCCTTCATTGCCGTCTCTTCCGCGATGCTGGCGATGCGCAAGCGCGATCCGAACGCGCCGCGCAAGTTCACAACGCCGCTGCCTTGGGTCGTCGGCATCGGTGCGATCCTCGGCTGCGCCTATCTTTTCTACAGCCTGCCGGTGAAGACGCAGACCTACTTCCTCATCTGGAACGTGGTCGGGCTGCTGCTGTACTGGGTGTACGGCCACGGCCGGGCAGAGAGAGCGAGGGCGGGCCGCAGTGCCTGACGCGACCGCCCCGGCGCGTCGCTCGCCCCTCAAGAACATCGTCGGCGGTTCGGCCGGCAACCTCGTCGAATGGTTCGACTGGTACGTCTATTCCGCCTTCGCGCTCTACTTCGCGCCGGCCTTCTTTCCGAAGGGTGATCCGACCGCCCAGCTGCTGCAGACGGCGGCGATCTTCGCCGTCGGTTTCGTCATGCGGCCGATCGGCGCCTGGCTCATGGGCATTTACGCGGACCATCGCGGCCGCAAGGCGGGGCTGACGCTGTCGGTCACCCTCATGTGCATCGGCTCGCTGATGATCGCGGTAGCGCCGACCTATGCACAAGTCGGGGCATGGGCACCTGCGATCCTGCTGATCGCCCGCATGGTTCAGGGGCTCAGCCTCGGCGGCGAATATGGGTCGAGCGCGACCTACATGTCGGAAATGGCCGACCGCGACCGCCGCGGCTTCTGGTCGAGCTTTCTCTACGTCACGATCATTGGGGGCCAGCTCAGCGCGCTCGCATTGCTGGTCGTGCTGCAGGTGATCCTCGGCGACGATGCGATGCAGGCGTGGGGCTGGCGCATCGGCTTCTGGGCAGGCGCTCTGCTCGCGGTAGTCGTCTTCTTCATCCGGCGCGGCCTCGATGAGACCCTCAGTTTCGAAAATGTCGCGGCGAAGAAGGACCGGCGGCGCTCGACGGCTATGAACCTGTTCCGCGATCATCCGCGCGAGGCGTTGCTGGTGATGGCGCTTACGGCCGGCGGGACGGCGTCCTTCTATGCCTACACCATCTACATGCAGAAGTTTCTTGCCAACACGAGTGGCTTCGACCGCGCCACGGCATCGCAGATCATGACTGTCGCCCTGCTGGTGATGCTGCTGATCCAGCCGTTCGCCGGCCGGCTTTCCGATCGCGTCGGGCGGCGTCCGCTCATGATTTTCTTCGGAACGACCGCGACCCTGTTCACTTACCCGATCTTCGTCACGCTGGAGGGCACGAACAGCGTCGCCGTCGCCTTCGCTCTCGTCATGGCCGCGCTGATCATGGTGACAGGCTACACGTCGATCAATGCGATCATCAAAGCCGAGATGTTCCCCACGGACATTCGCGCGCTGGGGGTCGCGTTGCCCTTCGCCATCGCCAATGTGATCTTCGGCGGCACGGCCGAATATGTCGCCTTGTACCTCAAGGACATCGGCCACGAACGCTGGTTCTACATCTACATCTCGGGGCTCGCCGCCTGTTCGCTGGTGGCGTACATCCGGATGCGGGAAACGAAGACTTCGAGCCTGATCCTCGAAGACTGATCAGTGTTTTAGGTAGCCCTCGAGCTCGTTGCGCATTTCCGCGATCGAGCTTCGGCCCCAACGCTCGTCCCAGGCCGAATCGTCGCCTTCCTCGCGATCGAGGAAGGTAGGAACGTTCCAGCTTTGCGGAGTGACGTCCGGCCGGGCATTCGCAAGGCAGGCCATGTCGAAGGGCTGAACGAAGCGCAGGCCGGCCTGGTCGCCGCACACCCACTGGACCGTAACGAAAAATTGTCCCGCATCGCCCAGGTCGAGAAGCACTTCCGCTCCCAGCGGATAGTCGACCGCGATATCGACAAGGGCGCCCCCCGCGGACACGTTGCGAATGCGCACAGGGTTGGTGTCGTGGGCGTAGAGAATCTCGCCCTTCCAAATGAGCGGATGCCTTTTCTCGTCGCGCGCTCCGAGATCTTCATCCTCGCACTCATCTTCACCCAGCAACAGCTCGGGCTGTTCGAGGCGGATCTCGTCGGGGAAGCTGCGCTGAATGACTTCCAGCAGGAGCGCGTCGCGTTGTTCGGGCGAGCAATCGAGCTTTGTTTCGTGGGCGAACTCAAGGCCGATGCAGCCGTCCTTGATCCAGACCACGGCGCTCTCGAGTCCTAGTCCTTCGCCAAAGCGGAGTTCGACCATTTCCCACAGGTGCGGCTTGAAATCGCAGCGGATCTTAGCGCCACCGCGCGACAGGTTCAGGATCTCGACGCGGTGCGAGTGGCCCTCGCGGATGACGCTCGCGGTTTCGCCTTCGAGCCGATGGCGGTCGCCTGAGCGATGATCGCCCCGGCGCGTCTCGGCACGCGGAACCCGCACTCCATCCAGGGCATCGTGTTCCCCTTCGGAGTACGGGTTCTTGTCAGTGACAACCAATGGCTTCTTTTCGCCGTGCAATACGGCGGCACGGAAGCTGTTTCGCGTAGCCTCGACACCCATGAGGCCAGTAACTAGCTGATGTCAGTTAACAATATGTGAGCCGTTACGACGAGTAGTACATGTCGAACTCGACGGGGCTCGGCGTGGTCTCCCAGCGCATCACTTCTTCCCACTTGAGCTCGATGTAAGCGTCGATCTGGTCATCGCTGAACACGTCGCCCTTTGTCAGGAAGGCGCGGTCGTTCTGGAGGTTCACAAGCGCTTCGCGCAGCGATCCGCAGACCGTCGGGACGTTGACCAGCTCCTGCGGCGGCAGGTCGTACAGGTTCTTGTCCATCGGGTCGCCCGGGTGGATGCGGCTCTGGATGCCGTCGAGGCCGGCCATCAGCAGCGCCGCATAAGCGAGGTACGGGTTCGCGAGGGCGTCCGGGAAGCGGAACTCGACGCGCTTCGCCTTCTCGCCTGCGCCGTAGGGGATGCGGCACGAAGCCGACCGGTTGCGCGAGGAGTAGGCGAGAAGCACCGGCGCTTCGAAGCCCGGAACGAGGCGCTTGTAGCTGTTGGTCGTCGGATTGGTGAATGCGTTCAACGCGCGTGCGTGCTTTATGACGCCGCCGATGAAATAGAGCGCGGTCTCGCTCAGCCCCGCATAGCCATTGCCGGCGAAGAGCGGCTTGCCGCCCTTCCACAGCGACATGTGCGTGTGCATGCCGGAGCCATTATCCTGCGCGATCGGCTTGGGCATGAAGGTCGCCGTCTTGCCGTAGGCCTGCGCAACCATGTGCACGACATATTTGTAGATCTGCATGCGGTCGGCGGTTTCGACGAGATGGCCATACGTGAGGCCGAGCTCGTGCTGTGCGGCGGCGACTTCGTGGTGATGCTTGTCGCAGGGCAGGCCCATTTCCAGCATGGTGGCGACCATCTCGCCGCGAATGTCGCCGGCGCTGTCGACCGGCGCGACGGGGAAGTAGCCGCCCTTGGCGCGAGGCCGGTGGGCGAGGTTGCCGCCCTCATAGTCGCGGCCGCTGTTGGTCGGCAGCTCGATATCGTCGATGCGGTAGCTGCTGACGTTGTAGCTGTCCTCGAATTTCACGTCGTCGAACATGAAGAATTCGGCTTCCGGGCCGACGAAGACGGTGTCGGCGATGCCGGTTGCCTTCAGATAGGCTTCGGCGCGGGTCGCGGTCGAACGCGGATCGCGGCCGTAAAGCTCGCCGGTCGACGGTTCGACCACGTTGCAGAACAGGACGAGCATCGGCGTGGCGCTGAACGGATCGACGTAGGCCGCTTCGAGATCCGGCTTCAGGATCATGTCGCTCTCATTGATGGCCTTCCAACCGGCGATGGACGAACCGTCGAACATGAAGCCGTCGGTCAGCTGGTCCTCGTCGATGATAGTCGAGACCATCGTCAGGTGCTGCCACTTGCCCTTCGGGTCGGTGAAGCGGAGGTCGACCCAGTCGATCTCTTCATCCTTGATACGCGAAAGGATTTTGCCAGCGTCCGTAGCCATCATGCCCTCATCTGTTTGTGATTCGCCGCGAAAGCGGCTCGTGGACAGCGATTGCCGGTGCAGGTGCGAAGAGTCATCGGCAGTGTGAACTTTTCACGGGAACCTCGGCCAAAACCGCCTTTCGCGCGTCACAGCCAACAAGCTGTTGGTCCCGTTAACCGTTTTTAAGACTCAGGCGCTCACAACCTCACGCGGGGATTAGTCAGCGGAGGGTTAGTATGGGTGCGCCCGTGACAGGCATTAAGGCAGCGGTGGATTCCTCCGCGGAGGCCCTGTTCAGCGCGTTCACGGACGGCATCTCCAGCTCGGAGAAGCGCAAGCACGCGACCGTCTACAATTACTGGCTGTCGATTCGGGGCGATCGTCAGTTTCCGCCGATTCGCGACCTCGACCCGCTGGAAATCTCGGACGCGGGGCCTTGCAGCGCGCTTCTGGAGCTCATCGGCGGTGGCGAAGACGCCGAAATCCGCCACCTCGGTCAGGCCATCAAGGACGGGGTCACGGCCGAGCGGATCAACGAAGCTCCCGCGCCGTCGCTATTGTCCTGCATTGCGAAGAAGCTCCCCGTCATTTCGAATGGCCGGCAAGCCCTTGCCTTCGAGGACGAATTCATGACGGCCGACGGCGCCACCCGCTGCTGGGTGACCCTGCTGCCGTTCAGCTCCACCGGGACTTACGTCGATTACGTCTACGGATTAGTCAGTCTGAAGTCGGCCGCGAAAGGCGCTGAAAAGCCGTTGGAAATCGTTGCCGGACGACGTTGAGACGGAAGCACCGGTTGCCGAACTCGCCCCGAGCGAGGGCGAAGAGGCGCTGGAAGTCACGCCCGAGCTGGACGCCTCAATCGAGGCTGAGCCGGTCGAAGCGGAAGTATTCGAAGAGGCCGCCCTCGAGGCTCCAGAATCGCATGTCGAGGAGGACGAAGCATTCGCCGAAGAGTTTGAGGCCGAGGCGCCGCCGGCGAAGCGGCCCGGCTTCTCGAAGCTGTTTGATACGCTAGCCGGCGTGAGCGGATTCTATGGGAATGTCGTGCAGATGGACCCGAAACTTCCCTCCGAGCCTGAAGAGTTCGAGCAGGCCGACGAAGCTCAGATCGAGTATGAGCAACCCGCGCTCGACGAGGTCGAGTCCGCCGAGGAACCAGTGCAGTCGGCTGAAGAGCCGGAGCAGGTGTTCGACGAGCCCGAGCCGACCCACGAGGAACCCGATCAAGCCCAAGAAACCAGAAGCGTACCGGAGGGGATTATGCAGACCAAATTGGCCGAAGTCCGTTCGAAGGCCGACGAGGCCCGGGCGGCGAAGCTGCGCGCGAATGCCGCACTCTACGAAGGCTTGAGCGCGGCCTACGACTTCGCGCTCGATGCCGAAGAGAATGCGGAAGATTATCTGAAGCTCGTCGAGTCCCAGGGTCTGAAGATCCAGCTCCGTTCGCCGATGAAGCCGGTCGTGAAGCTCGCCTTCGACGGCATGTGCGACGAATCGACAATCGCTCAGCTGGAGACGGTGCTGGCCTGGGCGCTGAAGCACGACCTTCCGCGCGGCACGCTTGCGGAGCGCATCGAGGCAGAAGGCGGGCTCGGCCCGATCCTCAGCGGACAGACCGCCGCTGCGGCATAATGCTTTCAGAATAGGGGAGGGACGGCCGGCTGATGCGCCGGTCGTCCCTTATCTTTGAGCTAAGACGCCTTTGGAGTGCCGGCGGGACTTCCGCCCTTGGCTTCGCTCAGGCGAAAGCCTTCGACCACAGCTTCGACGGCGCACTTGCGCGACAGCTCAGCCAGTGTCTCGGTGTCGGCGCTGCCCTGCTTCGTAGCGAGGCGATGGGTCCGGTTCGCGATGTCGCGAAGCTCGGTGATCGTGGATTCCGTGAGCTGCTTCGTGTCCTGCAGAAGACGGTCGAGGACCGGTTCCGAAAGCGGAGTTGCGAACTCGAGGCCCGCGAACTCCTGGCAGCGCCACACCACCCGGCAATATTGGGTCTCGAGGCCGGCAATGCTCAACCACAGCCAGGTCTCGACCGATGCGCCCGATCCCGCTTCGATGCGGCAGCCGTGCGTCGAGATGTCGATGACGCGCGCGGTGACCCGCCCGCGGCCTGCTTCACGCATGGTCGCGTTGAGGCGCAACGCAGCACGTTCCGCGCGCCTGCGATCGGGCTCGTGGAAAGGTTGGATCGCGATTTCACTCATGTTGAGCGCCATTTCACTTCCCCCTCATGCAGCAGGAGAGTGAACAAATGGTTCTGCGGGGTTAACGGCGATCCGGTGCGGCGATTTACCGACGCGGTTAACGAAGAAGCGGCCTGGACCGGGTTTGGGATCGGTCCAGACCGCTTCAGCCTTGTGACAAGCAAGGGTGAGATCCGCCTGAACGTCTTGCCGAGCCGCGCGGGCGATTCTCGGTCGCGAGTAAATGACAATTTAACGGGGATGTCCAGCAGGCGAAGAGGCGACCGCATTCTCGCTTCTGATGGAAAAGCGGTCCGGGATAGGCCGGTCACCCCGGACCGCTCCTTTGCCCCCACGCCAAGGGGGAAACAAGCGTGGGCTCCAGGACAAACCGGCACTCCGTGGCTGCGGTTCCGAGCGGAAATTCCCGTCCCAAAAAGGGATGGTGATCAGCCGTTTGTTGGACGGCTCATCAAAGGTCAGATCTTCGCGCGAAACGGACTGAAATCCGTGTGCTCATCGAAGACGTCGACGCCTTCGCGCCGTTTCAAGAAACCGACGACCGTATAGGTCACTGGCGTCAGCAGCGCTTCCCAGCCGACCTTTAGCGCCCACTGGGTCAGCAGGACCTTGATCACCAGGTCGTTTGTCCAGCCTGCCGCGCCCCAGAATGCGAGGGGATAGAAAATCAGGCTGTCGATTCCCTGACCGACGACTGTGCTTCCGATTGTGCGCGTCCAGAGATGCTTGCCCTGCGTCCAGATCTTCATCTTGGCGAGAACCAGGCTGTTCACGAACTCGCCCGCCCAGAAGGCCAGGATCGAGGCGAAGACGATGCGCGGGACCTGGCCGAACACCTGCTCGTACGCCTCCTGTCCGGTCCAGTCCGGCGCGGGGGGAAGGGCGACGACGACGGTCGCCATGAAGGCCATGAAGAGAAGCGCCGTCGTGCCTGCCCAGATGCAGCGCCGAGCCCGGGCATAGCCGTACACTTCGGTGAGAATGTCGCCGATCACATAGGACAAAGGGAAGAAGAGGATGCCCGCGCCGAAAGGCCAGTCGCCGATAAGCGGCAGATCGACAACGGCGACCTTGCCCGCGCCGAGCACGTTCGACAGCAGCAGGATGGTGACGAACGCCACCATGACGAAGTCGAAGTAGCGCAGGCGTCGGCTGGACAGCGCCTCCGCGTCCACTTTCACGGATTGCTGTTCCTGATCCTCCACGGCATCGCTGTAGAGCGCGTTGACGCTCGCCCAGGCAAGACCTAATTCGGGCCCGCGCCCAAGCGGGTATGATGTAATGGTAGCCTGTCAGCTTCCCAAGCTGATCGCGCGGGTTCGATTCCCGCTACCCGCTCCAGAAAACCTCATGCCGGGGCATGAGTTTTCTGGAGCGCCCGCAGCGAAGCGAAGGGGCGACCAGCTTAGCCGGTTGTAGAGAGCGCCCTATATCCCCCCCGGCACCGGCTCGATCCCGGCGTCTTCCAGCCGCCTCTGCAGATCGAGCGCCGTTTGCGTGGCGAGGTCGCCATCGTCCGAGCGCATGACGAAGTTCGCTCCGTAGCGGCCGTCCTTGAAGAAGGGATAGCTGCCGATCGCAACGCCCGAATGCGCCGCTTCGGTCTCGCGAAGCAGGTCGGCGACATCGCTCTCCGCCGCATAAGCGCCGACCGTGACCGAAACCATCGGCCTGCCGCCTTCCAGCTTGCCCTCCAGCGCCTCGAGCATATTCGCGGCGATGCTGGGGACGCCGGCGAGGATGTAAACGTTATGCATCTTCACGCCGGGGGCGCCCGATAGCGGGTTCGGGATAAGTTCCGCGCCTTCCGGCACCCGCGCCATGCGCAGCCGTGCATCGGTCACGCCGCCGCGAGTTTCGTAATGAGCTTCCAGGATCCGGCGGGCTTCGGGATCGATGACGACCGGGACCCCGAAGGCTGCAGCGATCGAATCCACCGTAATGTCGTCGTGGGTCGGGCCGATCCCGCCGGTCGTCAGGACATAGTCGTATTTGATTCTCAGGGCGTTTACCGCGTCTGCAATTCGCTGCTGATCGTCGGGCACCACCCGTACTTCCTCCAGGCGGATACCATGGCGGTTCAACCAGGCAGCGACCTGGGCGATATTCTTGTCCTGCGTCCTGCCGGACAGGATCTCGTCCCCGATCACCAGGAGCGCCGCGGTCCAGATCCTGCTCTCAGCCATGGCGACTTCATACGCGCGGGCAGGGTGCAAGTTCAAAGCCGCTTTCCTTCGCACCGGTGGGTGCAAAATTCGCCCGACGCGCTTATGTTAGCTTGATGACCGAATATATCACCGTCGATGCCGAAGACCGGGTCGAAGCCCGTAACGGCGTGATCAAGCTGCACGGGCCCGAAGGGTTCGAAGGCATGCGCAAGGCGGGCCGCCTTGCCGCCGAAATCCTCGACGGCCTCGTGCCGCACGTCGTTCCCGGCGTCACGACGGAGCAGCTGGACGATATCGTCCGCGAGCACATGTTGCGCGAAGGCGCCGTGCCCGCGACGCTCGGCTACCGCGGCTATACCAAGAGCTGCTGCACCTCGATAAACCATGTGGTCTGTCACGGTATTCCTGCCGACCGGCCGCTCAAGGACGGCGACATCGTCAACATCGACGTCACGCCGATCGTCGACGGCTGGCATGGCGACACGAGCCGCATGTTCCTCGTCGGCGACGTTCCACTCAAGGCGCGCAAGCTGGTCGACGTCACCTACGAATGCCTGATGATGGGGCTTGAGCAGGCGAAGCCCGGCAATCGCCTGGGCGACATTTCTGCAGCGATTCAGCGGCATGCCGAAGGGCGCCGCTACACGGTCGTCCGCGACTTCTGCGGCCACGGCGTCGGCCGGCTGTTCCATGACAGCCCGGAGGTGGTTCACGCCGGCCGCCCGGGCACGGGCCCGGAGCTTCGGCCGGGCATGTTCTTCACCGTGGAGCCGATGATCAACGTCGGGCGACCTGACGTGAAGATGCTCGATGACGGATGGACGGCGGTGACGCGCGACCGGACGCTCTCCGCGCAGTTCGAACATTCGATCGGAATCACCGAGACCTGCTGCGAGATCTTCACGAAGAGCCCCACGGGTCTCGACAGGCCGCCCTACAGCTGAGGCATGCGCCTCAGGAGTAATTGACACTCGTGTCAGCTAATGAGAGCCTGCGTCGATAATGGAGTCGAGTAGCGTCGCCATGTTCCGCCATCCGGTAGCGATCGAGCCCGCGGACATCGACCACATGGGTCATGTCAACAATTCGGTGTACCTCAAATGGGTGCAGGATGCGGTGATCGACTATTGGCAGAGCGTCGCTCCGCCTGACGCGGTCGCGGGGCACCTTTGGGTCGCCCTCAAGCACGAGATCACCTACCGCAAGCCGACCTTCCTGCAGGATGTCGTTGTCGCCGACGTGATCGCCGAGAAGGTCGAGGGCGCGCGCGCCTACTTCACAACCGTCGTGCGCCGCGGCCAGGACGTGCTGAGCGAAGTCAAAAGCTGCTGGTGCTGCCTAGACGCGGTGACCAAGCGCCCTGCGCGATTGGCGAGGGACGTCGCCAGTAGGTTCCTTCCCCCGACGTCGTAAGCGTCCGTCCAATGTTCGCTTTTTCGACCCATTGCGGACATTGGTGCTCTTCCGCAGCTGACCCAAAGGCGCCTGGGTCGACTTTCATGTCCGTCACGACGGGCCGCCCTGCTACGTGGGACAATTCCCGATTGTGCGCCTGCCCGACGAGGGCGCAACGCCAAAATAGCGATACGCCGGATTGGCTTTTGCAGCCGGAAAGCAGGGAAAGACCATGGCAACTCTCGTCGGAGCAGAGGCAGGGACGAAGCCCACCCCAGGCATAGCTCTTCGCTGGGAGTGGCGCTCGTTTGGCCAAAACTTCGGTGTCGCCGAAGAGCGCATCGCCAAATTCGCTCCTAGCGCGCCGAAGGAGACGGACGAGATCTATTTCCTTTCCGGGGGTGGCGAAAATGTGAAGGTTCGCGACGACCTGATGGACGTGAAGGTCCTGCGGGAGGTCAATGATGATGGCCTCGAGCAGTGGGCCCCGGTCATGAAGGCGGCGTTTCCCTTGTCGGCAAGCGACGTCGCGAATGTACTCGATGCCCTGGGCGTGCCGAATCCCGGATCGTTGCGCGAAGGCTGTACGCTGGAAACCATGCTGGATGTCTTCGATCGCCCGGACAGCGGCATCCGCGTCGTTCGCGTTCACAAGCGGCGCGTCCGCTACACCGTCGAGGGCTGCATGGCCGAACTCTCGGACATCACCGCAAACGGCGAGCCTGTCCGCACGATCGCAGTCGAATCCGAAGATGCGGATGCGATCGTCCGTGCGGTCGAGTCCCTGGGTCTGAGTGGTTACTCAAACACCAATTACCTGCGCGGGCTGGTCGCGCTCGTCGATCATGAGCCGGAGCGCTATGCTGTGATCGACGTTGGGACCAATTCGGTGAAGTTTCACGTCGCAAGCCGCGCCCCGGACGGCGGGTGGTCCACCATCTCCGATCGCGCAGAGCTGACCAGGCTGGGCGAGGGGCTGTCCGACACGGGCAGGATAGGCGATGAGCCACTGGAGCGGACGGCCGAGGCAATCGCGGGGATGACGGCCGAGGCAAAGCGCAATGGCGTACGGGCCATTGCTGCCGTCGGCACCGCCGGCCTCAGGATCGCCGCCAATTCTGCCGAAGCGGTTGCGGCCATTCGAGAACGCGCGGGCGTCAAGGTGGACGTTGTTTCGGGCGACGACGAAGCTCGGCTCGCCTATCTTGCAACGACTGCTGCGCTGGGACCGGCAGTCGGTTCGATCGCCGTATTCGATACGGGCGGGGGCAGCTCGCAGTTCACATTCGGACAAAAGGGACGGATCGAGGAACGGTTCAGCGTCGATGTCGGGGCGGCCCGGTACACGGAACGGTTCGAGCTGCACCGCAAGGTTCCGGAGGAGGTGCTTGAGCAGGCGATGACGGAGATCTCGGCGGATCTTGCGCGGCTCGATGGGAGACCTTCGCCAGATCTGCTCGTCGGCATGGGCGGTGCCATCACCAACATCACTGCGGTCGCTCTTGGTCTTGCCGAATATGATCCGTCGCGAGTCCAGGGCGCAGTCATCACAAGCGATGAGATAGACCGACAGATTGGCCTCTATCGATCACTCGACGCCGATGCGCGCCGTTCCATCATCGGTCTCCAGCCAAAGAGAGCAGAGGTCATTCTCGCCGGGGCCTGCGTCGTGCGTACGGTGCTGCAAAAGCTGGGCAAGAATAGCGTTACGGTAAGCGATCGCGGGCTCCGACACGGGGTGTTGGCTGAGAGGTTTGGTCTCTGAAAGGGGGGGCGACGGCAATGAATGAGCAGGTCCCAGTCAAGCGGCGCAACAGCTCCAGCGGCCTCTCGACGGATGAATTGATGAAGGTGCTTGATCTTCTCAAAGGCTCGAACAGCGTCGAGCTGAAGGTTATAGTGCCGGACACGCACCGCGGCGCGATCAAGGCCCTTGGCTTTGACCCCGTGCAGGCGGAGCCGCGGCAGACCTATTTCTTCGATACGCCCGACCTGTCGCTCAACAAGGCTGGGCTGATCGTTCGCGCACGACGAAGCCCGGGAGACAGGGGGGACACCGTGGTCAAGCTTCGGCCCGTTGACCCGGCCTTGCTCGAAGCCGACCTCCGCCGGGATGAGGCCTTCAAGATCGAAGTGGACGTAAATCCCGGCGGCTATGTGTGCTCTGCGTCCGCGAAGGGTCGATGCACTGCCCAGGAAGTGCTCGACGTGAGCGATGGCAAGGTGCCTCTGCGATCAATATTTTCCCGCAAGCAGCGCGACTTTTTCGCGGCTCATGCTCCGGCCGGTCTCACGATGAAGCAGCTTGTTCCGCTCGGTCCGACGTTTCTTCTTCGTCTCAAGCAGCAACCGAAGGACTTCGACAGGCCGGTCGTTGTCGAGCTTTGGCTCTATCCGGACGGATCACGCATTTTTGAAATCTCGACGAAAGGCACTCCTGAAGAGGCCTTCCAGCTAGGCGCTCATTTCAGGGCTTTTGTCGCCAAGTGCGGAATTCCGCTCCAGAGGAAGTCGGTCATGAAGACGGGGAGCGCGCTTGAGTTCCACAGCAAGCACAGGGCCGCTGAGACGGCGTAAAGCAGGCGCGAGCGTTCCGTCGGTCCCGACCTTTTCGGCTTCCGGGCCCGTGCTATTTCGCGGGTATTGGCAACTGCCCATAGGTCCGCTTTCACCCGAAGCAGACATTGACTATGCCGCGACTGCCTTTCCCGTCGCATCCCATCTGGCGGTCAGTTGTTGCGCTGACTCGACGTCGGCGGGAAAGTCCACTTCGCCCCATTCCGCGCCGTTGATGTCCAGCGTCCAGACTTCGCCGGACTGCGCCAAATGATGGATCACGCGCAGGTACCAGATCGTAGTGCCCTCGCTGGTCCGCATCGCGCGCTCGATGGCTTCGCGGAATTGCTCTGCTCCACCTGAACGGAAGGCCAGCAGGCCGATGGACTCCGCGTTCACACCTTCGCTGATCCTTTTGCCGATCGCGCGCAGGCGGCTGTCGTCGGCGGCCACGACCTTCATGTCGTCCTCGTCGTAGCCGTCCTTGCGGTCGATGGTGACGCAGATGCCCGGCCGGTCGTTGCCGACGACCTTCGCCATCAGTGCGTGCGACACGAGCGTATCGCCGTTCCACACGAGGCAATCGCCGCTCAATTCCTCGCGCGCCATGTAGAGCGAGCCGGTATTGTCGGCGACCTTGTAGAAGGGGTTGAAGATCGTCCGGACGTTGGGGCCGCCGCTCCGCTTCGTAATCGCCTGGTTGACGAGTTCGTCGTGGAAGCCGGTGACGACCACGACCTCGTGCACGCCGTTCGCCTCGAGCGTGTCGAGCTGGCGGTCGAGCAAGGTCCGGCCGCTGAATTCGATCAGGCACTTTGGCCGATCGTCGACGAGGTGGCCAAGGCGCGAACCCTGCCCGGCGGAAAGGATGATGGCTTTCATGTCAGGCTTTCAGTCGATTTCGCGCCCACTGCCTTCCAAATGCGGCCCTGATTGGGCATGGACGTACCAGCAACAGGAGCGCGGGACGCGGTGAAGAAGGTCGAGGCAGTCATCAAGCCGTTCAAGCTCGACGACGTGAAGGACGCCCTTCACGAGGTCGGCGTGTCCGGAATCACCGTCACGGAGGTGAAAGGCTTCGGCCGGCAGAAGGGTCATACGGAGCTCTACCGTGGGGCCGAATATGTCATCGACTTCCTTCCCAAGGTGAAGATCGAGGTCGTCGTCGAGGACAGCCTGGTCGACAATGTCGTGGAGGCGATCGCCGAGTCCGCGCGCACCGGCCGCATCGGCGACGGCAAGATTTTCGTGCTCGACGTGGGCCAGGCGGTTCGCATCCGGACCGGCGACCGCGGTGCAGACGCAATCTGAGCCCCTTTCGCGTCGCACTGCTGTCCCGCTACAGAGCAGGGCGATGAAAGCCGGTTCGCAGGACAGGGAAATGCTCGCCTCGATGGCGCCGGAGGAGCTGCGCAGCGCGATGCGGACCCTCGGCTATCGCACGCAGAGCGACCTTGCGAGCGCCATCGGCGTGTCGCGTTCGGCGGTCAGCCTCTGGCTTGAAGGCAAGGTAGGAGTCCCGCGGCCCGTGGCGATGCTCCTGAGAATGCTGATCGCCGCGCAGCGCCGGGTTTATTGAAAGGTCAGTAGCGGCCGCCGCCCGCGACCGACGGCCCGGCCTCGATTTCATGCGCATGCTGCAATTCCCGGTCGGCATCGTCGATCGCCTGGATGAGGTCGGTAAAGCAGGGTGTCTCGTCGACCGGCCAGAGACGAGAAAAACCCTGACCCAGCAGCTCGACCTCCCGCTGGGTGAGTAAACCGACCGCGACGATCCGTTCCTTGACCAAGGCTCTCCGTCCTAACCTGCATCAGGCTGAACGGACGAAGATGCGGCGAGTGCCCACAGTTACGCTGGCGGACCGAATGATGTGGAGGACGTTGGCACTAGCGCAACGGTCGGCTCAGGCGGCGGAAGCCTCCAGACTGGCGACACGACGTCCCCGGCACCAGAGCTCGGCGGACATGCCGTCGGCCTGATGCTCGGCCTCCATCAGCGCAGCGTCATCGTTGGCCGCATGGATATCGATTGCGTCGCGAAAACGCTCGTTGCGGATCAAGTACAGTCGATAATACACTTTGGACCCCCCGGCCCGGTTGAGTTTTCACGTGAGCATGTCGGCCGGGCGAACGCCAGTGCAGCGCGGCGAATGCGTGTTCAGTCGTGCGTCCTCCGGGACAGATTAAGGCCTGAACACCACGACCATCGGACCTAGCGGCGCGTTCGAGTCCATGCGGTGCGCCGCCGGATCCCAGAGCGAACTGACCGCGCCGTCGAAGAATAGCGCGTCCTGCGCCTTCACCCGATCGCGATAGAAGCGCGCGAATTTGCCGAACGAGACAGGGTCGGCGCTGATCACGAATACGGGGGTACCGTCATGCGCGATTCCGACGCCGTTGCGGAAGTGCCGCGAAGTGCCGTCGGCGTCGAACGCTGGATGGATCTTGCCGTCGATCACCAGCATGGGCCCCGACTGGGTCGCGAAGAGGACGTCCTTCGAAGGCGCGTAGTCTTCACTCGTCACGACCTCGGCCGTGCCGTCGCGGCGGACCAGAAACACGCCATTGGGCATCAGGTGGAAATTGCCGCCGCCCTTGCGGCGGTTGATGGCCCGTATCTGTCTTCCGTCCTCGACAAGCAGGCCGATGGCATGGCCGTTTTCATCAAACATGCCGGCATTCATGGCAAAGGCGACGCGTTCGGCGCGCTGTCCGAGCGCATCTTGAAGTGCGGCGAATGACCGATACGGGCCGCCTCGGCCGGAAGTGCGGATCTCGACCTTGCGGGCTTTGGCTTCGCAGACGGTGAAGCGGCTGCCTTCGAACGCCTTGTTGGCGCAAGCCGATGGAGGTGCTTCGATGGTCGCAGCCGAACTCGGTGCAGCTGGACAGAAGCAGAAGTAGGACGAAGAGCGGTCGCACAGGGCGACGCTAACGCGTCAGGCGGCGGTGTCGATGCCGATATCGCTGAGCTTGCGGTAGAGCGTGGATCGGCCAATGCCGAGACGGCGGGCGACTTCGGTCATGCGACCCCGATAATGGCCGATCGCCAGGCGGATGATGTCCGCTTCGATCTCCTCGAGCGTGCGCAGGTGCCCGTCGTTGGTAAAGAGAGTCACGCCGCTCGTGCCGCCGATGGCAGCGTCGGTCGCCTGCACCCCGATGTTCGGCGCGAAGTCGCTCTTGCGGCCGGTGAAGCGGGATTGCGTCGCAATGTGCGGGAAGTCCTCGGCGGTCAGACCGTCGCCTTCGCAATGCAGGCCAGCGCGGAACAGCACGCTGGCCAGTTGCCGGACGTTGCCCGGCCAGCCGTAGCGCATCAGCACGGCCAGCGCGTCATTGCCGATCGACATTGGCGGAATCAGTTCCTGCTCGGCGAACCTCTGGAGCAGGTGGCGGGCAAGGGCGGGGATGTCGCCGCTACGGTCACGAAGCGGCGGCAGGTTCACGACGGTGACGCAAACCCTTTCGCCAAGCATCTGGTTGAAGCTCTCCGGGAGAGGCGCGCTCGATGTTGCGATCAGGCGGACGTCGATGGAGGAGCTTCCGTTGCAGCCGACCGGACGTACTTCGCCGGTCGCCAGAACGCGGTCGAGCGTCTCCTGCGTCGAGCGAGGGAGGGCAGCGATTTCGTCGAGGACGAGCGTGCCCATGTCTGCCTCGAGCATCCGGCCGTTGCGCTCTGAGAAGGCGCCCGGAAAGGCGCCCTTGACGTGGCCAAAGAGTTCGCTGTCAACAACATTTGCGGGAACGGCTTTGCAATCCACAATGACCAGTGGGCCGCGGGCGCGAAGGCTCGCAGAATGAATTGCCCGCGCGACAGTCTCCTTGCCGGTGCCGGGTTCGCCGATGATCAGGATTGGCAGACGATTGCGGGCGGCTTTCGCGGCGATCGCGAGCGCGCTCCGGTATTCGGGAGACGCCCCGACCATCTGTTCGAGTGAAAGTGCCGGGGCAAGCTTTTCCGAAACCGGGATCAACTCGCCGGCCGGCTTGCGGCGATCCGCATTGGCAGCGAGGGCCTCCACCAGCCGTTCGGGCGCCACGGGCCGGGACAGGAAGTCGGTCGCTCCGGCGCGCATGGCGTTGACGGCCTGGGTGACCGACTCGCTTTTGGCCGCAACGATGACGGGAAGGTCGGAACGCTTGGATCGCAGTGCAGCGATGCTCCCGGGGCCAGTCTCTTCGTCCCAATTGGCGAGGAGAGCGGCCTGAACTTCGCGTCCGTGCGGACCTTGAAGAAGACCAAGTGCGGTTTCGATGCAGTCTGCGCCCAGCGTGATCCAGCCGGCGCGCGTCGCAACGGCTGAGACGAGCCTCCGTTCAGCTGGGTCCGCTTCGACCAGCAGCAGTGATCTGGTTTCTTCGTCGCGCATTTCCGCTCCTGCGAGATTTCTAATCCAGAAGGAGTAAATGCCGTCTTAAGACTTGAGGGGTTGGGAGTGGCGGACGGCCTTGTTATGGAACGCCTCAACGCATTGCATCCAAGGGGTAGGAAATGGCGCACGAAGAGCCGCTGCTGAACAATCCGCCGACGCAGGAAGTCGCGCACCACGTTCGCGATTACGAAGGCTTCGTTCGGCTGTTCAAGTGGGGGGCAATCATCTGCCTCATCCTTGCCTTCGCCGTCGTCCTGATCATCAGCTAGCCGCTGCGCGGCATGAAAATCGCCGTCGTCCGCGAGACCGCGCCGGGGGAGGCGCGGGTCGCCGCCACGCCCGAGACCGTGAAGAAATTCATCGGGCTCGGCGCGGAGGTCGCGGTCGAATCGGGCGCGGGCGAAGCGGCATCGATTCCTGACGCCGACTTCGAGGCAGCGGGCGCCGCGGTGGGTCCTCGCGAGAAGCTGCTCGGCGATTCCGACGTAATCCTGTGCATCAACGGACCCGACCCGGATTCTGTGCAGGGCGCCAAGACCGGCGCACTGCTCGTCGGTGCGCTCGATCCGCTCCGGCGGAGAGAGGCCATCGAGGGCTATGCGGAGGCCGGTCTCGAAGCTTTGGCGATGGAGTGGATGCCGCGTATCACTCGCGCGCAGTCGATGGACATCCTCTCCTCCCAGTCGAACCTCGCCGGCTACAAGGCGGTCATCGACGGAGCCGCCGCTTACGGGCGCGCCTTTCCGATGATGATGACCGCCGCGGGCACGATCAGCGCCGCGCGCGTGTTCGTCATGGGCGTGGGCGTCGCCGGGCTCCAGGCGATTGCGACCGCCCGTCGCCTAGGTGCACAGGTCAGCGCGACCGACGTGCGTTCAGCGACCAGGGAGCAGATCCAGTCGCTTGGGGCGAAGCCGATCTTCGTCGAGAACGTCGCCGGGATCGAAGGCGAGGGTGCCGGCGGCTACGCAACCGAGATGTCCGAGGAATATCAGAAGGCGCAGGCTGAGCTGGTTTCCAGCCATATCGCCAAGCAGGACATCGTCATCACCACCGCACTCATCCCGGGCCGTCCGGCGCCCCGCCTGATCAGCGACGCTCAGCTCGCCTCGATGCGGCAGGGCAGCGTGGTCGTGGATCTCGCTGCCGACGCGGGCGGCAATGTCGAGGGCTGCGTGCCCGACGAAAATGTCGTGAAGCACGGCGTCACGATCATCGGCGCGTCCAACCTTGCGCGCAGCCTTGCCGCGGACTCGTCGGCGCTCTTCGCGCGCAACCTTTTCAATTTCCTGTCCGCCTTTTGGGACAAGGGGCAGGGCCGGCCCGTGCTTCCCGACGACGACGAGATCGTGAAGGCCATCCGCCTGACGCAAGGGGGAAAGGTCGTGAACGAAAGGCTCGCGGGCGCGTAATATTGTCTGCGGCCGACATCATCATTGTCGGCGGCGGCATCGCGGGCCTCTCCGCCGCCTCGGCGCTCTCCAGGCGCGCCAGGGTCACCCTGCTCGAGGCCGAAGAGGTGATCGGCTACCACTCGTCGGGACGCAGCGCGACGATGGTGCATTACGCGCTCGGCGATCCGCTGGTCCGCGCGCTGACGCTCGCAAGCCGCCCAGTGTTCGAAGATCCGCCGTCGGAATTCACCGACGTCCCGCTCGGACATCGCATGGCGGTGCTGGTCCACGCCCGCGAGAAGGAGCTTGCCCACCTCGATGCCTTGCAAGAGGCGATCACACCTTTCGCGGAGCTCGAGCGGGTTGACGAGGGCGGTATTCTCAATCTGTGCCCCGCGATCCGCACCGGTGCCGAAGGAGCCGTCGCCAGCCTCGTGGACCGCAACGGCATCAGGCTCGACCCGCACGCACTGCTGCAGGCTCATGTTCGGGCGCTTCGCCGAAGCGGCGGTGAGATCGTCACCGGTGCCCGCGTGGCGAGTCTCGAACGAATGGGCTCCAACTGGACTGTTTCGACGGGGGCAGGTCAGAGCTTCTCCGCTCCGACCTTAATCAACGCCGCCGGAGCCTGGGCGGACGCGATTGCCCTTCTTGCCGGCCTCGGTCCAATGGGGCTGACTCCCCTGCGCCGAACGATCATCACCTTCGATGGTCCGCCGGACGTCGACGTCTCCTGTTGGCCATTCGCCAAGACGGTCGGCGACGACCTCTACTTCGCGCCGGAGTCCGGCCGCCTGTTCGCCTCGCCAATGGACGAGGAACCGACTGATCCCTGTGACGCCCAGCCCGACGAATATGACGTCGCACTCGCCGCGCACCGCGTGGAGGAGCGAACGACGCTGAAGGTTGGCCGTATCCACAGCCGCTGGGCTGGCCTCCGCACTTTCGCCCCCGATCGCCACCCCATCGCCGGCTTCGACCCGCGCGCCGAGGGCTTCTTCTGGCTTGCAGGGCAGGGCGGCTTCGGCCTGCAGACCTCACCGGTCATGGCGCAGATTGTCGAAAGCCTCATCGCCGGCACGCCCTGGCCCATCGACAGCGTTGCCGCCGAAGACCTAAGCCCCGCTCGCTTCCTCGGGTAGCCGGCAGATGTCGATCCAGCGGTCGCCGACGAGCTCGAACAACCGATCCGTGGTCACTTTCACGGACGTGTTGAGAGAGCCGCCCGCGGGGTAAACCACGTCAAAGGCCTTGAGAGACTCGTCGAGATAGACTGGCATGCAGGTCGACAGGCCGAAGGGACAGACACCGCCGACGGGATGTCCTGTCACCGCGAGCGTCTCGTCCGCTCCGAGCATCCGCGGCCGGTTCCCGAAGGCGGCCTTCGTCTTCGCATTGTCGAGGCGAGCGTCGCCGCGCGTGACTAGCAGGAAGACATCTCCGCCGACCCTGACGGCAAGGCTCTTCGCAATCCGCCCCGGCTCCACGCCGAGCGCCCGCGCGGCCGTCTCCACTGTCGCCGTGCTCTCGTGCGTTTCGATCAGCGGCAGGTCCGGCGCGTTTTCCGCAAGCCAGGAGCGAACGGATTCGAGGCTCATTCGCCGATCAGGTGCAAGGCGATCTCGCGGCGCGACGGCTCGCGGCGGTGCTCGAACAGATAGATGCCCTGCCACGTTCCGAGGGCCATCCGCCCGTGCTCCACCGGCACGGACAATTGCGTCGCAGTCAGCGCCGCCCTGATGTGCGCGGGCATGTCGTCCGGCCCCTCGTCATTATGCGTGTAGAGCGACGCATCCTCCGGCGCCGTGCGCGAGAACCACGTTTCGAGGTCGCGCCGGGCGGCGCCGGCGGCATTCTCCTGGATGAGCAGCGACGCTGAGGTGTGGCGGCAGAAAATCGTCAGCAGGCCTGTCTCGATATCCTGCTCGCGCAGCCAGGCGGATATGCTTGAAGTGATCTCGTGCAAGCCCTGGCGCGGAGCAGTCGCTGCGATGGTGGAAGTGGATTGGCGGAGCATCGTAGCGACTTAGTGGCGCGATTTTGGCAATTCCAGCGAATCGCATGGTTAAGGTGATTCGCGGGGCTGGGACCACTATTGGCAGCCCGGTTGGGCACGGCAATCGACTCCGTTGTTCGGTCTACCGCGCCCTCGGGATTCTCACACGTTAGACGCACCAAAGCGCCCGTGGGTTGCACAGGCGCGATGCTAATTGATTGAAATTCCAAGAAAACGGCTGCTTCAAGAGCAGCCATTCACTTACCCGTGCGCGCCGCCGGCATTGCTCCAGCCGCTACCCAGGATCCAGCTCCAGAGGCCCTTGGCCTGTGCCTGCTTTTTCATGTTCGTCCCCTGTCAATCTCTCACTGCGATTCGGCAGCTGACAGGGATGTTAACCCTAACAAAAATGGTTAGCAAGAAGTTAACCTTCCTTAACGCGCACTCGTTACTTGGCCGGAATTGCCCGACTTCCTTGCGGCCAGAAATTTTGGAAGAGACGACGCGTCAGCGGCGTCGGGGCGCGTCCTTAGGCGACGCTGGAGCGCCGGTCGCTGGAGATGCGTTTGGCCAGACTCTCGATGCTCATCGGCCGGCCGATGACATAGCCCTGCGCAACGTCGCAGCCCATGTCGATCAATGCGTCGAGAACGTCTTGGTTCTCGACGCCCTCGGCAACCACTTGGCGGCCCAGCGAGTGGGCGAGGGCAATGGTCGACTGGACCATGACCAGGTCGCTGCGGTTGTCGAGCATCGTTTTCACGAAGCTCTGGTCGATCTTGATCTCGCTGGCCGGGATCTTCTTCAGATAGTCCAGGGTCGAAAGGCCAGTACCGTAATCGTCGATAGCGATCGTCACTCCCAGCCCGCGCAGCGATGTAAGCATGTCCAGAGCGGTCCCGCTGCTCGCCAGCTCCGCCGTTTCCGTGAGCTCCAGTGTAAGCTGCTCGGGTGGCAGGCCGTGACGGGCCAGCATGGCGCGAAGGCGCAGGGTCAGTCCCCTGTCGCTGAGCAGCCGCGCGGAAAGATTGACGGCTACCGTGAAGCCCGGCTGCTTCCGGTTGACTGCGACCGCGGCGGCGATTGCGTTTTCGAGCACGAAGTCGGTCAGCTTGCCGATACGGTCGTGCGCCTCCGCGGCGGCGACGAATTCCGACGCCGCGATCGGCCCCTTTTCGGGGTGAGTCCAACGGGCGAGCGCCTCGGCTCCGACGATGCGGCGCTGCTTCAGGTCGAACTTGGGCTGATAGGCAACCCAGACTTCTCCCTTGTCGACGGCATCGTCGAGCTGGCTGAGGATGGAGAGCTTCCAGGTGACGTCCTCGAGAACCTCCGGGTCGTAATATTTCCACTTGAGGCCGGCATGCGCGGCTTCTTCCGCCGCCACGAGCGCGCTCGCAAAGCGGTTGGTCAGCGACCGGCCGCTGCCGATTTCCACGCCGAAGCTGATCGCCAGGTCGATGGTCTGGCCGTCGATCCGTGCGGGGTTGCGAAACAAAGCGTAGAGCGCCTCGACGTGATTGCCGAAGGGAAGCTGGGGATCTTCGAACCAGGCGAAGATCCCCGCGTCACCTTCGTAAAGCGTGCGGTCCGGAGCGCCGACCCGCAGGCGCGACACGATCTGTTCAACCAGTTGGCGCTCCTGGTCTGCGGGAAGCGCGGAGGCAATTTCGGCATAGTTCAGGATGCGTGCCGCGATCAGCGCCTTGTCCCGGCTATCCTTGTTCGCGCGCAAGGCACTTAGATTGGGCAGTCCCGACGTCGTGTTCACCAGGCCCCGCTGTTTCCACCGGCGCCGAGCCACCGCCGTGGAGATGACGGCCAACGTAAACAGTCCCGGCGTGATGTCGGGGTATATTCGCATCGCTTCGAGAGGCGCAGGGCCGAGAAGCAGAGTTGCGGCCGCCCCGCCCAGGGCAACGTTCGCCCCGATCGCCGAACGACTTCTCAAAGCTGCAAGCGACGCTCCGAGGGCGAGGAGAAGCGCCGGAATCCAGCCGACATACAAAGGCGTTCCGGTCTTCAGCGTCTCCGCGCCAAGGACATGGATATAGGCGCCCCCCATCTTGCCCCAGCCAGGGAGAAAATAGATGTCGTTGAGCGCTTCGGTGGTGCCGCCGATGATTACCTTTTTGCCGCTGACGATCTTCCTGTCGAAGCGTCCGCTGATGATGTCTGCGGCCGCAATCGTCGGAACGGTGGTAGGATCGATCGAATAGTCGGGAATGAAGCTCTTTCCAGGCCTGGCTTCAGCCCCCGCGAGCTTCGCCGCATAGGTCGGCACATCCTTGCCATCCACCTTGCGGGAATAGTCGAGCCACCAGACCGCGTTCTGGTAATTGTACCGGACGCTGATCACGCCAAGTTGGGCATGTTCACCGAAGATGGGGGGAGGGAGGAGGTCCGGTTCCTTGCTTGAGCCGATCGTCGTGCGTGAAGAAATTGGGAGAGTGACCTTTCCTGAGGCCTTGAGAGCTTCAGCAAATCGACGGTCCTCGGCCGGTTCGGTGGGTTCGGCGAATACGTAGTCGAAGAATATGTCCTTCGCTCCCGCGTCGCTCAACCGCTCGGCGAGTTGCGCGGAGCGACTCCGCGGCCAGGGCCAACGGCCGACCTCGCGCAGCGATCGGTCGTCGATGGCGATCACGACGAACTCGCCGCTTGCCTTGTGCACATGGACAAGGTTGCGGCTGGCGCGAAGCATGTCCTCGGGAAGCTCGCCAGCGCCTATGAGGCCGAAGATGAGCGAGGCCACTGCCGTCCAAAGCAGCAGCTTCCATCGCGGTCCTTCAGCCTTTTTGGTCTTGCGCGAGCGCACCGGGCGGACTTCCTTCAATTGGTCCGTCCGGATGTGCCGCAGAAAGGTTATCAAATCGGAAACCGCGAATCGGTTAACAGCTCAAACTGCCTCCGCTTTGGTACTGTCCTATCGCTTCCGAATTGTGCATGGTCCCGCCCGGATGACCTGCAATTCTTCGCTTCAGGCCCAACTCCCTCTCGCAACGACCGTTCACGCATGCGTTCCCGCGCACCCGCGTGAGTGTGAACATTCGTGAACATTCGATCTTCCAAGAGGCGCTGATGGACTTCATTTCGATCCTGTCGATCTTCGTACTGGCCTGCTTTGTCGGCTATTTTGTCGTCTGGTCGGTCACTCCGGCACTGCACACGCCGCTGATGAGCGTGACCAACGCCATCTCCTCGGTGATCATCGTCGGCGCGCTGATCGCCGCCGCATCCGCGGCAAGCCCCGCGTCGAAGTGGCTCGGCCTCGTCGCAGTCGCGCTGGCCAGCGTGAACATCTTCGGCGGCTTCGCGGTCACGGCGCGAATGCTCGCCATGTACAAGAAGAAGGAGCGCTAGGGCGTGGAGGTCGCGCACAGCACGCCCAGCTGGGTCCTTCTCGCCTATCTCGTCGCCGGCATCTGCTTCATTCTCGCACTGAGGGGGCTATCGAGCCCGGCGAGCAGCCGCCGCGGGAATCGTGCCGGAATGCTCGGCATGGCGATCGCGGTCGTCACGACACTCGCAGTCCATGAAATCGGCAGCCTGCCCGAGATCATCGCTGCAGTGGCGATAGGCGGCGGCATTGGTCTGATTACCGCCCGCAAGATTCAGATGACCGCCATGCCGCAACTGGTCGCGGCGTTTCACAGCCTTGTCGGTATGGCTGCGGTTCTGGTCGGCGCGGCAGCATTCCTCAACGCGCCCGCCTTCGGAATCGTCGACGCTGACGGTGCGATCCTCGGCGCGAGCCGGATCGAGATGATCCTCGGCGTCGCCATTGGCGCCATCACCTTCTCCGGTTCCGTGATCGCCTTCCTCAAGCTCAATGGCAACATGAGCGGCAAGCCGATCCTCCTGCCGGCGCGGCACTGGATCAATCTCGCCATCGTGCTGGCGATCGTCTTCTTTTCCTACGGCTTCTGGCACTCACAGTCGCCGATGGACTTCTGGCTGGTGATGGCGCTCGCCTTCGCCATCGGCTTCCTGCTGATCGTGCCGATCGGCGGAGCCGACATGCCGGTCGTAATCTCGATGCTGAACAGCTATTCCGGCTGGGCGGCCGCCGCGATGGGCTTCACGCTTCACAACAGTGCGATGATCATCACCGGCGCTCTCGTCGGCAGTTCGGGCGCGATCCTCAGCTACATCATGTGCCGGGCGATGAACCGCAGCTTCATCTCGGTCATCGCCGGCGGCTTTGGCGGCGATGCCGTCGCGGGTGCCGGGGCCGAGGCGATCGACCGCCCATACAAGCGCGGCTCGGCCGAAGACGCGGCCTTCCTGATGAGCCAGGCCGACCAGGTCATCATCGTCCCCGGCTATGGCATGGCGGTCAGCCAGGCGCAGCACGCGCTCCGTGAAATGACCGACCTGCTCAAGGAACATGGCGTCCGCGTGAAGTTCGCGATCCATCCGGTCGCGGGCCGAATGCCCGGCCACATGAACGTGCTGCTAGCGGAGGCCAACGTGCCCTACGACGAGGTCTTCGAGCTGGAGGACATCAACAGCGAGTTCGCCCAGACCGACGTCGCTTTCGTGATTGGCGCAAATGACGTGACCAATCCCGCAGCCAAGACCGACAAGAGCTCGCCGATCTACGGCATGCCCGTTCTCGACGTGGAAAAGGCGCGGACTGTGCTGTTCATCAAGCGCTCGATGGGCGGCGTCGGCTACGCCGGCGTCGATAACGAGCTCTTCTATCGAGACAACACGATGATGCTGCTCGCCGACGCCAAGAAGATGGTCGAAGAGATCGTCAAACACATCGGTTGATGCCTGCGACGAACGGCTCGGCGCAAAGCTGATTCATTCCGCGTAAAATCCGCCGTTTAAGTCTTGCCAACATGCAGCATTGCAAGACAAGTTTGCCGCGGGAGCTAGGTGTCGCGTCTGCTCCGTTCACGACAGTGCGAGAGTGGGGAAGGGGCAGGCGAGTTGCGCAAACTGGGGATCATTGGCGGGACGAGTTGGTCGTCCACCGCGCTTTACTATGAGCATATCAACCGCGCCGTCGCGCAGCGGCTCGGCGGGCTGCACAGTGCCAGGCTGGTGATCGAGAGCCTCGACTTCGAGGAATATGCGGCTTTCCACCGCGCCAACGATCTCGGCGGCGGCAACACCATGGTGGTCGACGCAGCCAGGCGGTTGAAGTCGGCCGGGGCGGAGGCGCTGCTGCTCGCCTCCAACACTATGCACAAGGCGCACGCCGAGGTTGTGGCTGCAACCAGGCTGCCCCTGGTCGACATTCGTGAAGCGACGGCGGAGCAGCTGGTCGCGGACCGCCGCTCGCGGATCGCTCTTCTGGGAACTCGCTTCACGATGACGGAGCCCTTCGCCCGCGAGCCCTACGAACAACGCGGCGTCGTGGTGCAGGAGCTGACGTCCGAGTGGCGGCGGGAAGTCGACAGGATCATCTACGACGAGCTCGCAGCCGGCCGCGTCGTCCGCGACAGCCAGCGCAAGCTGAAGACGCTCATTACCGAGCTCGCCAAGCAGAAGGTGCAAGCGATCGTCCTCGGCTGCACCGAGCTGGTTCTCGCAGTCGACGTCCGCGCCAACGTCCTCCCGGTTTATGACACCACCGCCATCCATGCCCGCGCCGCGGTGGAATGGATGCTGGAGGACGCGGAGGAGGCGAGGGCCGCCGCCTGACCCCCTCGCGCGAGCTGCGGCTAGCGCCTATCTCGTCGGTGTGAGCAAAGCCGATCGTCCCGACCACCCGCGAGCACAGGAGCGCTTCAACGAGGATCAGGCGACCTATGCCGTTCGCGGGTCGGACCAGCCGGACCTCGACAAGGGCGTCGCCGCAATCCGCGAGGTGCTGAAGACTCTCCCGGTCCGTCCGGGTGTGTACCGGATGCAGGACGCCCGGGGGGACGTACTCTACGTCGGCAAGGCGCGGGCACTGCGCAACCGGGTGACGAACTACACACAGGTCGCTCGACTGCCGAAGCGGTTGCAGCGGATGGTGTCGCAGACGCGGTCGATGACGATCGTCACGACGCGGACCGAGGCGGAGGCGCTGCTGCTCGAAGCGCAGCTGATCAAGCGCTTCCGGCCCGCCTACAACGTGCTTCTCCGCGACGACAAAAGTTTCCCTTTCATCCTGCTGCGCGAGGATCATGCGTTTCCGCGCGTGCAGAAGCATCGCGGCGCTCGGCGAACGAAGGGCCAATATTTCGGACCGTTCGCCAGCGCCGGATCGGTGACGCGCACGCTCAATGCTCTGCAGAAGCTGTTTCTGCTGCGAAGCTGCTCCGACAGCTATTTCGAGAACCGCTCGCGGCCCTGTCTGCTGTACCAGATCAAGCGCTGTTCGGCGCCCTGCGTCGGCCGGATCAGCCAGGCTGACTATGACGAGCTGGTTGACGACGCGAAGAACTTCCTGTCCGGCAAATCGACCGGCGTGCAGGCGCGCTTGTCCAAGCAGATGGCGCTGGCGGCCGAGAAGCAGGACTATGAGCTTGCCGCCGTTTATCGCGACCGCCTCCGCGCGCTGACGTACATCCAGGGGTCGCAGACGGTGCACGCCGAAGGGCTCGGCGATGCCGATATCTTCGCGCTCGCCTGCAAGGGCGGGACGGTGTCGATCCAGGGCTTCTTCATCCGCGGCGGACAGAATTGGGGGCATCGCGCCTTCTTCCCGGCGCACACCAACGACGTGCCTGAAGCGGAAGTGCTGTCGAGCTTCCTCGTCCAGTTCTACGAGGATCTGCCGCCGCCCAAGCGCATTTTGGTCGACCGTGAGTTGCCGGACACCGAGCTTCTGGAAGAGGCGCTATCGGAGCGGGCCGAACGGCGGGTGGCCATCGAAATGCCCAAGCGCGGCGACCGCAAGAAATTGCTCGACCAGGCACGGCGCAATGCGGAAGAAGCGCTCGACCGCCGCCTGGCTGAGACCACCACGCAGGGCAAGGTCCTCCGCGAACTGGCCGAGACGTTCGAACTGGCTGAGGTGCCGAAGCGGATCGAGGTCTACGACAACAGCCATATCATGGGCACCAATGCGATCGGCGCGATGATCGTCGCCGGGCCAGAAGGCTTCCGCAAGAACAGCTACCGCAAGTTCAACATCAAGAATCCCGAGACCAATCCGGGCGACGACTTCGCGATGATGCGCGAGGTGCTCGAACGCCGCTTTGCCCGGCTGGAGAAGGACGATCCCGACCGGCAGAGCGGCGAATGGCCCGACCTGATCCTGATCGACGGCGGCAAGGGGCAGTTGTCGGCTGTCTGCGAAGTCATGGAGGACGCGGGCATTCACGACGTTCCGGTCGTCGGGGTGGCCAAGGGTCCGCATCACGGGCGCGAGGGGAGGGAAGTCTTCCACCTTCCCGGTGGTCGCGAGATCACGCTGCAGCCCAATTCGGCGTTGCTGTTCTACCTGCAGCGCCTGCGCGATGAAGCGCACCGCTTCGCCATCGGCACGCATCGCGCCAAGCGGGCGAAGAGCCTAACCACGTCCACGCTAGACGACGTCCCCGGCATCGGCCCCAACCGCAAGCGCGCGCTACTCATGCACTTCGGCACGGCGAGGGCGGTCAAGAGCGCGGCGCTCGAGGATCTCGAGCGGGCACCCGGCATCAACAAGACGATGGCGCGCCAGCTCTACGACTATTTCCACCCGGCGGGCTGACACTTGAACATCGAAACGCCCGCCATCGTCTGCGCGCTGAGGACTCACGCGGAACATGGCGCGATCGTGCGGCTGATGACTCCTCAGGATGGACTGCAGGTGGCTTATGTGCGCGGCGCGCGGGGCCGGCGAATGCGGCCTGTGCTTGTGCCGGGCAATCAGGTTCAGGCACGGCTGCGCTCGCGGACCGAGGAGCAATTGGCGCATGCGGAAATCGAGCTCATCCACAGCCGGGCTCCTTTGCTGTCGGAACCGTTGCCCGCGGCAGCAATCGACTGGGTAACGGCGCTGACCGCCGTCGTCCTGCCCGAGGGCCAGCCGTATCCGAGGCTGTACGAGGCTCTGGACGCGTTGCTTGCGCTGATCGAAGCGGCACCATCCGCGCTCGGCTGGGCGAGCCAGCTGGTACGCTACGAGCTGCTGCTGCTCGCCGAGTTGGGATTCGGACTCGATCTCGACCGTTGCGCCGTCAGCGGAAGAAACGACGATCTCGTCGCGGTGAGCCCTCGGTCCGGGCGCGCGATCAGTGCCGCCGAAGCGGAGCCCTATGCGGGGAAGCTGCTCGCTTTGCCTGGATTCGTTCGGGCAGGCGGAAATGCGACGTGGCCGGAGATCCGCGAAGGCCTTGAACTCAGCGCCTATTTCCTGACGCGCGACGTGCTGACCGGCCGTTCGGTTGGTCTTGCCGAAGCGCGGTCCCGGCTCACTGAGCGGCTGCTCCGCGCGGGTGGGCTCATCTAAGCCGTTGTTTGCGCAAGCGGACTGTCCTAGCTCTTGCATTGTGACCGGCCTCGACACGCTCGCGATGCTCTTTCCCAACGTCGCGACGACGCACGGCATCACCGTCCGAGTCGCGGTCAGCTATCTCGCCGAGCAATCCGACCCGTCGATCAACCGTTGGTTCTGGTCCTACCATGTGCGAGTCGAGAACGGCGGCGAACGGTCGGTGCAGCTTCTCTCGCGCAGTTGGAAGATCACGGACGGCAGGGGAGTCGTGCATGAGGTGCACGGCGAAGGCGTCGTCGGGGAAATGCCGCTGATCGCTCCTGACGGAAGCTTCGATTACGTTTCGGGGTGCCCGCTGGACACGCCGACAGGGTCCATGAGCGGCAGCTACCGGATGGTCGACGAAGACGGCGGGACGTTCGATGTGGACATCCCGAAGTTCGCGCTGCTCGCGCCGATAAACTGACCTAGCGGCCGCGCTGGCCGGCACCTACTTGGGCGGGCGGCGCCATGTTCGTGTTCAGCGCAGTCCACCGGGATGCGGAATTGCAGCTGCTGGTCAGCGAAAGTGGCTGCCCGGCCTGGAATGGCTGCGCATAGGGCCAGCACTCCTGCGCCGCGCCGGTCGTCAGGCAAAGTTGGCCGTTGGCCGCTGCCCAGGTCCCGGGCACCGTATTGCCGCCCGGCGTCTGGATACGGGCAACTCCGCCTGGATCGAAATAGACGGTGTTGATGACCCCGTTGGTTTCGACCTGGGCAGACTGTCCGGTGATCTCGGACCCCGGGACCCAGCTTTGCGCGAAGCCAGCCGTGGGCGCGCCCAGAAGCATCCCTCCAACGAACGCCTTGGTCATTTCACGCTTGCCCATACCAGTCTCCTGAAACTCAAGCCCATCGAACGGCCGCGCCTGGAACGCGCGAGGCAGCGCAAGATTACGGGCTGATCGGCAGGTTGATTTCGCCGTCGTCATCGTCGTTCGTCAGCACCAAAGCGGCAATGACGGCGATTGCGGCAAGGCCGAGAAGCAACGGCAAGGCACCGATGCCACCACCGCCGACGGCTGCAACCGGCGCCATTGCGGCTGGAGGCGGCGGGGCTTCTACCACGGCGGGCGGCGGGGCCGCATCCATCACTGGCAATACACAGCCGGCCTGCCCGGGCGCTGCCTGGGCCGCAATGGCTGCACCAGCCGCAGCAGCAGCCTGGGCGCCCGCGGCGCAAACCGCGGCCCGCAACTCGGAGGTCCCGAAAACGCTCAATGCTACGAGGGGATCGACGGTGCGGGGAGCCGCATTCGCGGCGCTGCCCACCAGGAGCGAGATAGCCACAAATGCTGAGGTGTATTTCGAACCGCGCGCGGCCATCGTCCTGCTCCTCGGGTCGAGCCTTATCCGATCCGGCGCGTAGTTGCACCAGAATGGATTAAACGCAAGTTAGTCGGACACGGTTTCGTTGCCGCACGCCTATTTTTCGCGATGAAATGAGAGTTTTGCTCAACTCGTTGATTACCACTCAGTTTTACGACGCGAAGTTTAGCTGGCCCGCGCCTCGAGCGGCGCTTTGCTTCACGTGCAGACCGGCCTAATGCGGTTCTGTCCATAACGGAGAATTTCATCCGTTCTGGAGTTTACAGTCCGGAGGCAGATGCCTGGGTCGGCGATCAGTGGACTGCCATTCCTACGCGGCTGCCCGAAAGCGAAGGTGTCGAGTTGCTGAGCCGGATCTCATCGTTTCGCAGTGGCAGACGAGGTGCGCCTGACAGACAACGGGCTTACGCGATCGGCGACATCCACGGGCAACTCGACTTGCTCGACGAGCTCCTCGACCGGATCGAAGTGGACGATCGATCCAGAGCGCCGGCCAACGTAACGATCATCTTCCTTGGAGACCTGATCGACCGCGGCCCCCAGTCCGCGCAGGTAATCGAGCGGCTGCGGCGGTACCGGCCGTCCTTTGCCAAGACAGTATTCCTGATGGGCAACCATGAGGAGGTGCTGCTTCGCATTGTCGGAGGTGAAACGGGCATCGTCGCAGACTGGCTCAGGTTTGGGGGCGCCGAATGCGTCCGAAGCTATGGCATCGACCCGGCCGATCTTCGGTATCGCAGCCCGTCCGAAGTGCCGCGCATGCTTCGGCAGGCCATCCCCAAGGAGCATCTAAAGTTTGTGTCCGGCTTCGTCGACACGGCCTCATTGGGGAATTACCTGTTCGTCCATGCGGGGATCCGGCCGGGCGTGCCGCTTTCCCACCAGCTTCCGCAGGATCTGCGCTGGATACGGTTGCCTTTCCTGGAAGACGAAACCGATCACGGGCGCATCGTTGTGCATGGACATACGATCACGGACTCGGTCGATGTTCGGACGAACCGCATAGGTGTCGACACCGGCGCGTACCGAAGCGGAGTGCTCACCGCTTTGGGGGTTGATGGTGACGAGCGCTGGTTTTTGCAAACGGGATCGCTCGGCCAGTCGCGTCCGGAGCCCGGTCTCGTTGCAAATCTGCAGCACGCCGAATAAGGGGCGGTCTCTGAGGGAGGACCAGTATTGACGGCTACAACGCTCCTGAGGGGTATGCGGAAGGCCGCCGGCGTGGCGTTGATGTTCCTCGCCTGCGCCTGCGCTTCGTCTCGTGGCGGTCCCATCCCGTACGACGATGCGGGCAAGTTCCAGGCGCCCGACGCGCCGACGGTCGCAACCCTCAAATCCGGGTACAGGATTTCGCCGATGGATACCGTCTCCGTGAAGGTGTTCCGAATGCCCGATCTCAGCGGCGACTATCAGGTCGATCTTACCGGCCAGATTTCCATGCCGCTGATCGGCGAGGTCCGCGCGGTCGACATGACCACTGCCCAGCTCGACGACACGCTGACGCGGAGGTTCGGCGAGAAATATCTTGAAAACCCAGATATCAGCGTTGGAGTGAAGGAATCCGCCAGGCGCAACATCACCGTCGATGGAGCGGTGAAGAATGCTGGTGCGTTTCCGGCAGCCGGAGAAACGACGCTCATGCAGGCTGTCGCCCTGGCCGGTGGCGTGACCGAGGATGCGAACGCCAAGCGCATCGCGGTTTTCCGCACGATCAGCGGCCAGCGGCAGGCAGCGGCGTTCGATCTGGTCAGCATCCGCCGCGGCGAGACGACGGACCCGAAAATCTACCCGGGGGACATCGTCGTGGTCGACGGGAACAGCGTCAAAGCGGCGTACCGGCAGATCCTGAACAGCTTCCCGCTTCTTTCGATCTTCAGGCCGTTCTGAGGTGAACCGGGACATTGCCCTTCGCGACAATGATCGCGGCTGGCAGGTCGGTCCGCATCTTGGCGCTTCGGGTGCAACGCACGCGCAACATGGTCCGCCAATCATCGATTTCGCGCGTCTGCTTCGAATCGTCCACGAGTGGCGCTGGTTGATCCTTTCGGCGTCCGCTCTCGGTCTGATCGCGGCGGTGCTGATCACTCTTCTGACGACGCCGGAATATCGCGCTCTGGTGACGCTGGAGGTAAATCCGCCGCGCGTCGAGATCATGGCCGAATCCAAGCAGGAGATCTGCCGCCGGAGGGCACTGCCTGGGATTTCATCGCAACGCAGGTCGGACTGCTGAAGAGTTCCAGCCTCGCTCAACGCGTCGTTGAAGACCTGAACCTTGCCAATAATCCCTTGTTCGCGAACCAGGATGAGGAGCCCGCGGCTCGACTGAAGCAGGCGACGCGCAAGGTCGCAGGCAACCTCGCAGTATCGCCGCCCAACGAGGGGCAGCTGATCAACTTCGCCTTTGTCTCGGAATCGCCCGACCTCGCGGCGCGGGTGGCGAACGCTTATGCCAATGCCTTCATCAACTCGACGCTTCAGCGCCGCTACGAAGCTTCGACCTATGCCCGCAATTTCCTTGAAAAACAGATCGCCAACACGCGCGGCGACCTGGAGAAGTCCGAACGCCAACTGGTCGCCTATGCCCAGTCACAGGGCATCATCAATACGTCCACGAGCGGAGCCGACGATCGCGGAGCGGATGCGGGTTCACTGCAGGGCCAGTCGCTTGTCGCGCTGAACGAGGCGCTGGCCCAGGCGACTGCGCGCCGGGTTGCCGCGGAAGGCGCGTACCGGTCGGCCGCTGCGTCGGGTCCCACGAGCGAGGTCACCAACTCCACTCAGGCGCTTCGTCAGTCGCGTGCGGCGCTGGAGGCCGAGTATCAGGACAAGCGCACGCTGATGAAGCCGGAGCATCCCGAGATGACAAGCCTGCGCTCGCGGATCCAGGAGCTTGACCGGCAGATCGCGCGAGAAACTTCGAATGTCGAAGGCAGCCGTCTTAACGGACTTCAGGCGGAATATCGCGCCGCGCGTTCCGCGGAGGCTGCGCTTCAGGCGCGTGTTGCGGGGCTCAAGGGCCAGGTTCTCGACCTGCGCGGCCGAAGCATTCAGTACACGATCCTGCAGCGCGAGGTTGACACCAACCGCGCGCTCTATGACGCGTTGCTTCAGCGCTACAAGGAGATCGGCGTAGCGGGCGGCATCGGCTCCGCGCCAGTGTCTATCGTCGACCGCGCGGATGTCCCGACGTCGCCATTCAAGCCGAACCTGCTCTGGAACCTGCTGATCGGGCTCGGGCTCGGCCTTGCATCGGGAATCGCGGTGGCCTTCGTGCTCGAGTTCATGAACGACACGATCAAGACCCGGTCGGACGTGCGCAACAAGCTGGGCCTCCCGTGCCTGGGTGCGATCCCGAAGCGCACTCGGAAGGTGCCGTTGCTCGAGGAGCTGGAGGATTCGATGTCGCCGGCCTCGGAGGCCTATTCCTCGCTCGCTACCTCCCTGCGCTTTGCTACGGAACAGGGCGTTCCGAAGACCTTGCTCATTTCCAGCGCGCGGGCGGCGGAAGGTAAGTCGTCCACCGCCGTTGCCCTCGCGCACAATCTCGCGAGACTCGGCAAGTCGGTGCTGTTGATCGACAGCGACCTTCGCAAGCCGGCTTTCCGATCGCTGTCCAACGGCCACGGCCTGACCAAGCTCCTGACAAGCGAGGAAAAGGTCGCCGATCATGTGACGCCGACCCAGTACGACAATCTCTGGCTTCTCGCCTGCGGCCCCGTGCCGCCGAACCCGGCCGACCTGCTGTCCAGTGGTCGGCTGCGCGCGATCATCCGCGAGGCATCGGCGCAATACGAAGTTGTGGTCGTCGACGCGCCACCGGTGCTCGGGCTGGCCGACGCGCCTCTCATCGCGTCTGTCGTAAACGACGTCATCCTTGTCATCGAGAGCGGGAAGACGCGAACATCGTCGGCCCTCGAAGCACTCAGCAGGTTGCGGGCGGCAGGCGCCAACGTGCTTGGCGGCACGCTGACGAAGTCCGCCGAGGAGAAGAGCACCTACGGTTATTCGTACAAATATGGAGCGATCGACAAGGATCGCACCGAGATCGTCATGCTGGCACATCAGCCGCAAGACGACTGAAGAGGGGGACATTTAGCTGGGGACCTTCGCGCGGGTACTGGTCGCCGCCGCATTCGCGCTGCTTGCAGGCGCGTATGTCGTACGCAGCTACATCGCCGGCCCGGACGCGCTAGCCGCGAGCATCATGGGCGACGTCGGTCGTGCCGCTGCGGCAGGCAAGCCGCCGGGCACGGATACGATGGAGAAGGTCGAGCGGCTCGCCCTCGCACAACCCCTGAATGCCGAACCGTTCCTCGTCCATGCAGCCATCGCCTTGAGGAATGGCGACACCGGCCGGGCCGAGCGGCTGCTCATCGCGGCCCGTCAGCGCGCCCCTCGGTCGCCCGCGGCGCGTTACCTACTCGGCGATCTGTACATCCGTACCGGACGACCAATCGAGGCCATGGCCGAGATGGCCGTCCTGAACCGCCTGGTGCCGTCGGCTCAGGTCCAGCTGGCGCCGGCGCTCGCGGAATATGCGCGCTCCCCTGGAGCCGTGCCGCAACTTCGATCGATCCTGGCATCGTATCCGGAACTCGAGGTGCCGGTGCTTGCAAAACTGTCATCGGACCCGCGCAACGCCGGCCTGATCCTGTCGCTCGCATCGCCGCCAGCGGCCGACGGGCCCGCGCCGGACTGGCAGCGGCTGATGCTGACCACGCTGGTCAACAATGGCGACTATGAGCGGGCCTATGCGATCTGGCGGAAACTTGCGAAAGTTCCGGACCTTCGCGGCGGCTTCTACAACCCCAACTTCACCGATCGGGTCGCACCCGCGCCGTTCAACTGGCAGTTTGCGCAGGGGCAGGGCGGCGTCGCCGAGCCCAGCCACGGAGGCGGCCTCCAGGTCATCTACTTCGGTCGAGACACAGTGGATCTGGCGCAGCAGGTGCTTCTGCTGCCCGCCGGCTCTTACCGGATTGCCGTGAAGATCTCCGGCGACCTGAGCGGTGAGGAGAGCCTCGGCTGGAAGGTCGCGTGCCTCGGCGCCAACCGGGAAATTTTCAGATTGCCTCTGCACGACGCGGGCCTGGTGTCCGGGCAGTTCGTCATACCGGCAGATTGCAAGGCGCAGCGTATCGCGCTTGCCGCCGAAGCTCCCGAAGTCCCCGATGCAGCGGACTTTCGCGTTTCCGGCCTGCAACTTACGAGGCTGCAGCGATGACGCGTGGGCTGCCCGGCGTAATGTTGCCCGCGTTCATCCTGCTGGCGCTGCTGCTTGGCGGGAGCAGCAACAATTTGTGGCAAAGCGCTGTCCTCCAGTTGGTGGGCATCCTCCTCATCGCATGGGCAGCGGCGCTGCCCCAGCCCGAGAGGATCGGGCGAGATGGCCGTATTCTGCTGGCACTGAGCGTCTGCGCCCTTCTTCTGGTCCTGTTGCAGCTGATCCCGATTTCGCCGGCTCTGTGGCGCGGTCTTCCGGGACGAGAACCCGTCGTGCTCGGTTACGCCTCCCTAGGCTATCCCTTGCCGTGGCTGCCCCTGTCGATCGCCCCGGAGAAGACCGTGCAAAGCGCGTTCGGCATCATCCCTCCGCTTGCGGCGATGCTGGCGGTGATTGCGCTCCGCGCCCATCGCGAGCGCTGGATCGCCGGCGCCGTCATCGTGGGGGCGCTCGGCAGCGTCCTGCTGGGAGCGATGCAGGCCGCGAGCCCCGGACCCGAAGCGTGGGTCTATATCTACAAATATACCAGTCCCGGCGCCGTCGGCTTCTTCTCCAACCGCAATCACATGGCGACCTTGCTGCTTGCCGCCATTCCCTTCGCCGCGGCCTTGTTCGCGGCGGGCCATCCGCAACTGCGAAGCCGCACCGTCGCCATTGCCATGGTGGCCCTGGGAGGCGGGGGGCTGCTGTTGATCGTGGTGGGTCTGGTCCTGAACGGCTCCTTGGCGGCTCTGGCACTGGCGGCGCCGGTCGTCGCGTTCAGCGCACTGCTCGTTCCGGTCGGCTGGCGTTATCGCCGCGTTCTAATCCCGGTGGCGGCCTTGGCCTTCGTCGCTGCCGTTGCAGTCCTTGCTACCAGTTGGATCGGATCGGCCGCACCCGTGAACGTCCAGACCGACTCACTGTACTCGCGAGGACAAATCTGGGCGCTCACGTTTCGGGCGATCGCGAGCCATTTCCCATTGGGAACCGGACTGGGCACCTTCACCGGCGTCCATGCCTTGAATGAAGATCCCGCCGCGACGACGGTCGCGTGGGTGAACCACGTGCACAATGACTATCTGGAGTTATTGCTGGAAACGGGCGTGCCTGGCCTGCTGCTGATGGTGGCGTTCCTGGTGTGGTTCGTTCTGCAGACCGTCCGGGTGTGGAATTCGCCTTTCGCCAGTCTGTTCGGGAAAGCGGCGACGATCGCGGCGGCCGCGATGCTCGCGCACAGCATCGTCGATTATCCGCTGCGGACCACGGGGCTCGCCGTTCTGTTCGGCGCTTGCCTGGGAATGATGGCGCAGCCCCCGCGGCAGAGCCGAAGCGACGAGGCGAGGCACGTCAAGATCGGCTGACGTGCTTCTTTTTCCTTCGTCCTGATCCGGTGAACTCCGGCATCGTCGCCGCACCTTCCGCCGAGATCCCTCGCCGTGAGAAAACGGACACGAGGCTGGCGAGGAGGATCTTCGCGTCGAAGGCGAGGCTCCAATTATCGACGTACCAGACGTCGAGTGCAAACTTCTCTTCCCAGCTGATCGCGTTGCGCCCGTTGATCTGCGCCCAGCCGGTGATGCCCGGCGGGACGTCATGGCGCCGCGCCTGTTCCGGGCTGTAAAGCGGCAAATAGTGCATCAGCAGGGGGCGGGGACCGACCAGGCTCATCTCGCCTTTCAAGACGTTCCAGAGCTCCGGTAGCTCGTCGACGCTGGAGGAGCGGAGCCAGCGGCCGAATGCGGTCATTCGCTCGGCATCGGGACGGAGGGCGCCGTCCTTTTCCCGGGCGTCGAGCATCGTGCGGAACTTGATCAGCGTGAACGGCCTGCCTGCCAGCCCCGGACGCTCCTGCCTGAACAGGACCGGGCTCCCGAGCTTCGCTCTTACTAGCAGCGCGACTAGCGCAATGACTGGCGAAAGAATGACGAGCGCGGCGCCGGCGATGACCACGTCTACCAGGCGCTTGATCGCGCGCTGCGTCGGCTTGTCAGAGGCCGGCATGCCGAAGCATCTCCGTATTCACCCGGTGCACGTCATACTTGATCTCTGCGATCACGCGCGACTCCCGGCCCATTTGCGCAGCCAGACCCGGTGCGCACACGAAGCGCATCATCGCATCGTACAGCGCGTCGGCGTCTCGCGGAGGGATCAGCAGACCGTTGCGTCCATGCTCCACGGTTTCGCGGCATCCAGGCGCGTCCGTGGTGATGATCGCCCGGCCCATGGACATCGCCTCGAGCACGGACCGTGGCGTCCCTTCGCGATAGGATGGCAGCACGTAGACGGAGGCCTCCGCAATTGCCTGGCGAACATCGCCCAACGCGCCTTTGTAGTCGATGCCGTGTCGGATCAGATCGTCCAGCTCGGCCTGCGTCAGCGAGTCCGGGGAGGGGTCGAGGTAGCCGACCAAGGCGATCGAAACGTCAGGGTGATCGGCCTTCAGGCGCTTGGCCGCCGAAGCGAACTCGCGAATGCCTTTGTCCTTGAGCAGGCGCGCGATCATCAGGAAGGAAGGGCGTTCCGGCAGCGGGGCCGCGGCGAAATGGTCGAGGTCGATTCCGGAACCGTTGACGATCTCAGTCCGTCGGTCGCGGGAAACGAGACCCAGCTTGAGAAACAGCGCTTCGTCGTCCCGGTTCTGGAAGATCACCGTGTGCGACCGGGAGAGCGCCAGACGATAGAGGGGGGCAGCGATCGCTCGGCTGATCAGTCGCTTGAGCTCGCGTCCGCCGGTGAACGCAAAACCCACGCCGGTAATAAGCGACACGATACGCGGCACACCTTCTGCCTTGCCTGCCAGGGCGCCCAGAATGACGGGTTTGATCGTGTAGTCGATCAGGACGTCCGGCCTGATTTCGCGGATCAACGCGCGGACCTGCCGAAGCGAATGAAGCATCGAAGCGGGGTTCAGGCTGGCGTTGACGAGCGTAAGCTCGCGCGGCTCGGCGCCGAGCTGGCGCAGTTTCAACGCAATGTCCGGCGCTATCGACGGTGCGGCCGCAAAAACCTTGTGCCCGCGCCTTGCGATTGCTGCGATCAGCGGCCCGCGAAAATGTACGAGCGAGGGCGCAAAGGAGCCGAGGAGAAGGACCGTCTTGCCGCTCATTTGAGCAACAGGCTGGCGAGCGGCTCAGAGGATTGCAATGGGCGGGGCTTAGTCGCTCTCGTGCACGCCACGGTGGGTCCAGAGCCGCCACACGTAACCGATCACGAGCACCGCGATGATCGCGTTGGACGCGGTGCCGACATATTGGTCGATCTCGCTGAAATTCTCGCGAAGCTTGTAGCCGGCGCTTGCGAGAAGGGTCGTCCACCCTGCCGTCCCGATGGTCGACGCAATGAAGAATGTCTTGAAGCGCATCTTCAGCAGGCCGGCCGGGACGGATACCAACGAGCGAACAGTCGGAAGCAAACGTCCAAGGAAGACGAAGAAAACGCCGTTGCGGCGGAACCAGACCTGCGCCCGCTCGACTTCCGACCAGGTCATGGTCACCCATCGTCCCATGGCGGCGAATGATCGGTTCCAGCCGCTGGACACCGAGTGCGCGCGCGGCGAGATACCAGACGATATTGCCCAGCATTGCGCCGGATGTTCCGCTGGCGACGACGAGCGGGAAGCTCATCTTTCCCCCGGCAGCTGCCATGCCTGCTACGGGCATTATCACTTCCGACGGGATCGGCGGGAACACGGTTTCCAGGAACATCAGGAAGCCGACGCCGAGATAGCCCGATTGTTCGATCAGGCGGATGACCCAGTCACTCATGCATTTAACTGCTCCGACGCGCTTCCAGGCGAGCTTCGATGGCGTCCCATATGAGCCCAGGCGTATCGGTGCCGTTAAATTTGTCGATCGCGACGATCCCCGTCGGCGACGTGACGTTGATTTCGGTGAGCCACTTCCCGCCGATGACGTCGATGCCGACGAAGAGCAGCCCGCGTCGCTTCAACTCCGGGTCCGAGCGCAGCGCAGATTTCCAGTTCCTGCGCCGTCAGCTCAGTCTTTTGGCCCTTGCCGCCGACGGCGAGGTTGGACCGAATCTCACCTTCTCCCGGAACACGATTGACCGCGCCCGCGACTTCGCCGTCGACGAGCACGATCCTTTTGTCGCCGTCGACAATCTCCGGAAGAAATTTCTGGATGACGTGCGGCTCGCGGTAGGTCCGGTTGAACAGTTCGATGAGCGATGCGAGGTTGCGGCCGTCCGGACCGATCCTGAAGACTGAACCGCCGGCAAAGCCGTGGAGCGGCTTCACGACGATGTCGCCGTGGGTCTTCAGGAATTCGCGGGCAGCGCCGAGCGAACGCGTCACCAGCGTCGGCGGCATGAAGCGCGCAAAGTCGAGCACCCAGACCTTTTCGGGCGAATTCCGGACCGTCGCCGGATCGTTGACGACCAGAGTCTCGTCCTGAATCCGCTCCAGCAAGTGCGTCGCCGTGATGTAGCCGAGGTCGAACGGCGGGTCCTGCCGCATCAGTATGACATCGACGTCGCGGCCGAGGTCGAGGATCGTGAACTCGCCCAGCTTGAAATGGTCGCCCGCGACAGGCTGTACGGTGACCTCGTGGGCTCCGGCGTAGAGCCGCCCGTCCTGCCAGGTCAAAGCGTCGGCGAGATAATGATAGAGCTTGTGCCCGCGCGCCTGCGCCCCGAGCATGATTGCGAAGGTGGAATCGCCGGAGATGTTGATGTGCTCCAGCGGGTCCATCTGGACTGCGACGCGAACGGCCATGGCCAAGCGCCTAAGCGAGGCTCAACTCTTTGTCACCCTTGCCAGATGTTCGGGGCGTGGCGGGGCAGGCGGCCGGGCACGATGAAGATCGCGTCGATGCGCAGGTCGTCGCCGGGCCGCAGGTAGCGGGGCGCGAGGCGCTCGGCAGCGACGACAACGCGACGCAGGCGCCATGCATCGAGCGAAAGCGCAGCGGCCTCTTCGGACACGCGCGCCTTAACCTCGACGAACGCGAGGGTACGGTGGCGGCGCGCGACGATGTCGACCTCGCCACCGGGTACGCGGGCCCGGCGAGCAAGGATGCGCCAGCCGTGGAGGCGCAGCCACCAGCAGGCGAGCGTCTCGGCGCCACGGCCGCGCTTCTCCGCCGCTTCGCGATTCACTTCGCGAGTTCGAGCGCGCGAGCGTAGGCCCGCTTCCTGGGGAGATCGAGAAGCGTCGCGACCTCGGCCGCCGCACGCGACGGAGACAGTCGCTGGAGCGCCTCGTCGAGTGCTGCGTCGAGCTCCTCGTCACTGGCTTCCGGCCGGTCGGCGGGAGGCCCGACGACGATCACGATTTCGCCTTTCGGAGGCTTGTCCGCATATCGCGCGGCGAGCGCGCTGAGCGACCCAGTGGCGGTCTCTTCGTGCAGCTTGCTGATCTCTCGAACCACGGCCGCCTCGCGGTCGCCCAGCGAGTTTCGAAGGGCCGCAAGCGTGTCGGCCAAGCGAGGGCCGCTCTCGTAGAAGGCGAGCGTCGCCCGCACACGCGCCAATTCCGCAATCGCATCATCCCGCGCCTTGGCTTTGGCGGGCAAGAAGCCGGCGAACAGGAAGCGATCGGTAGGCAGCCCGGCAAGAGTCAGTGCGGCAATGACCGCGGACGGTCCCGGAACGGTGTAGACCGAATGGCCGGCTGCTCGGGCCGCCCGCACAAGCTTGTAGCCGGGGTCCGAAATCAGCGGAGTGCCTGCGTCGCTGACGAGCGCGATTGCTTCTTCGCCGAGACGGGCAAGGATGCGGTCGCGCTCCTCTTCGCTACTATGGTCGTGGTAGGTCGCCATGCGCGTCTTCGCGCCGGCATGGGACAGCAGCTTGGCGCTGACTCTTTTGTCCTCCGCCAGCACGAGGTCCGCCCGGCACAGGATGTCCGCCGCACGTGGACTGAGGTCGCCGAGATTCCCGATCGGCGTGGCCACGATGTACAGGCCGGGGAGGAAGCCGCTCAGGGTCCATTCGACGCGCTGCATCGCATTCGACCGGCGGTACAGGCAAGTCCCTAGTGCCTTTACGTTAACTCCCTGTCGCTAAACACTTCCCTAGAGCCGAAAAAGGAGTAAATTCCTGCCTCGTCAACGGCTCTGGGGAGAGAGTCATGATTGAAATGATGATCGCCTCTGCGATCTATGCGGCTGCGTTCCAGAGTGCCGCGGCTGACGGGGCTCGAACCGCGCTTAGGACCTGTATCAAGCAAGCTACGACCGAGGCCAAAACTCAGAAGGTGGCCAGCGATGCCATCGCGGCCTTCATCCGGCAGAAGTGCACCGCGCAGGAAACGACCTTCAAGTCCGCCGTCTGGGCATTCGATTCCAAGAACAAGGTGTCGAAGAAACAGTCGGAGAAGGACGCGGAGTTTCAGATCGAGGACTTCGTGACGTCCGCGGCCGACCGCTACGCCATGGATACCTCGCCGCAGTAGCCCTCAGGCTGCCGCAATCTCGGCAAGCACGCGGTCCAGGAGGAGGCGCCCGGAAGGCGTCGTTCGAATTCGGTCGCCGTCCTGCTCAAGATGACCGCTCGCAACCAGCCGCGCCACGGCTGCGTCGGCGACAACCGCCTTGCCGAATCTTTCGGACAACGCCTGAGGATCGATCCCTTCCGACAGCCGCAGGCCCATGACGAGGGCCTCGTCAGCCGCTTCCGCCCGACTGAGCTTTTCTTCTTCGACCATTCCGTGGCCGTTGCGCCGGACTCCCGACAGGAAATTCTCCGGCTTGCGATGCCGAACCGTCCGCGTGCCTAGCCGACGTCCGTGCGCACCGGGGCCGACGCCGGCGTAATCGCCATATCGCCAGTAGGTCAGGTTGTGCCGGCTCTCCTGGCCGGGCCGGGCGTGGTTGCTGATTTCGTAGGCGGGAATGCCCGCGGCGGCCGAGCGTTCTGCGGTTAGCTCGTAAAGCCCGGCTGCCTCATCGTCGTCGAGTGGCTCGAATTCGCGCTTGCCAACCATCGACGCGAAGCGCGTGCCTAGTTCGATCGTCAGCTGATACAGCGACAGGTGGGAAGTGCCTTTGCCGATGGCTCTGTCCAGCATCGCCGACCAACCGGCTTCGGTGTCACCCGGCAGGGCATAGATCAGGTCGAAGCTGACGCGTGGGAAATGCTTCTGCGCGATCTCGAGCGCTTGCTCGCCCTCACTGGCCGAGTGCGCACGACCGAGAAAGGCGAGTGCGCTGTCGTCGAAACTCTGCAGGCCGAGCGACAGACGATTCACGCCAGCACGCGCGAGATCCGCGAAGCGCGCGGCCTCGACGGAATTAGGGTTGGCTTCGAGCGTGATCTCTATGTCGTCAGCAGCCGGCCAATGCTTGCGAGCCGCGCCTATGATCTGCGCGACCGTCGCCGGGTCCATCAGCGACGGCGTGCCGCCTCCGAAAAAGATCGAAGTCAGGGTGCGGCCAAGAAGCAGGCTGGCTTCGTACGCGAGATCCGCCAGCAGCACGTCGCGCCACTCGTCCTGGTCGATGCTCGACCGCACGTGGCTGTTGAAATCGCAGTAAGGGCATTTGCTGACGCAGAACGGCCAATGGACGTAGAGCGCCAGCGGCTCGGCGGTCACTTCAGCGCTTTCACCAGCTTCCGGAACGCATCGGCGCGATGGCTCATCCGGTGCTTCTCGGCCGGGTCCATCTCGCCGAAGGTAACGTCACGGCCAGCAGGCACGAAGATCGGGTCGTAGCCAAAGCCATTGTCGCCGCGCGGCGGCCAGGTGAGCGTCCCGTCGACGCGCCCCTCGAAATTCTCGGCCTGCCCATCGTTCGGCCAGGCGATCGCCAGTGCGCAGGCGAAATGGGCATCGTGGCCTGCCTCAGGGCCGGCCGCTTGAACCTCGCGCCAGACCTTCTCCATCGCGCGCATCCAGTCGCGGCTGCCGTTCTCGTCCTCTGCCCAGCGGGCCGAGAAAATGCCCGGAGCACCGTGCAGCGCGTCGACGCACAGACCACTGTCGTCGGCGAGCGCAGGCAGCCCGGACAAGTCCGCGGCTTCGCGGGCCTTGAAATCGGCATTATCGACGAAGGTGTTCCCGATTTCCTCGGGCTCCGGCAGTCCAAGCTCTTCCGCCCCCACGCAGGTGATGCCGAGCGGTTCGATCAGCTCAGCGATTTCGCGCAGCTTGCCAGGATTGTGGGTCGCAATGACCAGCTTGTCACCGATCGGCCTCACCGGCCAGTAGCCTTGAGCTGGGCGGCGAAAATGTCGGTACACCCGATCCGGGCAAGGCGGAGAAGCCTGAGCAAGCCTTCCTCGTCGAAAGTCTCGCCTTCTGCGGTCAATTGCGCCTCCACGATCGCACCGTCGGCGGTCAGGACGAAATTACCGTCCGATCCGGCCGTGCTGTCTTCGACGTAATCGAGGTCGAGCACTGCGGTTCCCTGGTGGATGCCGCAGCTCACCGCCGCGACCTGCGTGCGGATGGGGTCCACCGCTAGCGCTTTCGACGTGAGTAGCTTGTCCACCGCAATGCGCAGCGCGACCCAGGCGCCGGAAATGGCCGCCGTGCGCGTGCCGCCATCCGCCTGGATGACGTCGCAATCGACGATGATCTGACGCTCGCCGAGCTTCGGCAGGTCGACCACGGCGCGCAGCGAGCGGCCGATGAGGCGCTGGATTTCCTGCGTCCGCCCGGACTGCTTGCCCTTGGCAGCTTCGCGATTGCCACGCGTGTGGGTCGCGCGGGGAAGCATGCCATATTCGGCCGTGACCCAGCCCTGGCCCTTGCCGCGCAGGAACGGCGGCACCTTCTCATCGACCGAGGCGGTGACCAGAACGCGCGTGTCGCCGAACGAGACGAGGCACGAGCCTTCGGCATGAACGGTGAAGCCGGGCTCGAAGCTCAGAGTTCGCATTTGATCGGGTGCGCGGCCGCTTGGGCGCATTAGTTGCTCCTGCTGATGGATTCGTCGCTCCCCTAGACCGCGCGCGATGCCAATCCTAGATGCGAGCGCAGGATGGCCCAGCATATCGGCGAACTCAGCGACCGGATGCGCGAGATTTTCGGTCTCGTGGTGGAGTCGTATCTCGATCGCGGGACTCCGGTCGGATCGAAGGTGCTCGCCGGCAGCGTCAATCTGTCGCCGGCATCCATTCGTGGCGTCATGCAGGACCTGGAGGAGCGGGGGCTGCTCACCCATCCGCATACCTCCGCCGGCCGCATTCCGACCGAAACCGGGCTGCGGCTGTTCGTCGACGGCATCATGCAAGTGGCTGCCCCGGACCCCCGTGAACGGCGGGAAATCGAGCGGCAGATCGTGCGCGATCAGCCGATCGAGGACGCGCTTGCGGCGGCATCGGCTGCGCTCTCGGGGCTCTCGCAGGCCGCGGGAGTGGTCCTCGCGCCGAAGAGCGAGATGCGGTTGAAGCAACTCGGGTTGGTTCCGCTTGGACCGGACCGGGCGCTGGCTGTGCTCGTCGGCGCCGACGGCACGATCGAGAACCGGATCGTCAACCTCAACGGAATCATCAGTGCCGATGCGCTCCAGGAGGTCACCAATTTTATCAACGCGCATCTGTCGGGAATGACGCTCGCCGAGGCGCAGGCGCGGCTGCTCGCTGAAATCCGCGATCGCCGCGAGGCGCTGGATCATACGGCGGCCCAGCTGATCGCGTCCGGTCTCGCCGCGTGGAGCGAGGATCATGCGCGGCGGCCTGTCTTGATCGTACGCGGACAGGCCAATCTCATCGACGAGAGTACCGCCGCCGACCTGGAGCGCGTCCGCAGCCTGCTCGAGGAACTGGAAGACCGGCAGGAAATCGCCCGGCTGCTGGGCGAGGCGCGCGATGCCCCGGGATGCCGGATCTTCATCGGGAGCGAGAACCGGATGTTCGCGCTTTCGGGCTCGTCCGTCATTGCTGCTCCATATCGCGGGAGCCAAGGCGATGTGGTGGGAGTTGTGGGGGTTATCGGTCCCACGCGCTTGAACTACGCGCGCGTCATCCCAATGGTAGACTTCACGGCCAAGGCCCTAACGAGATTGATGGCATGATCGAGAACGAAGACAGAATCGAAGAGGCGGAGGAAATCCGCCGCGAAACCGCCGAAGCGGCCCCGGAAGTGGCCGAGCACGACCGCGTTTCGGAGCTCGAGAAGCAGCTGGAGGAGGCGAACAGCAAGGCGCTGTATGCCGCCGCCGAGATCCAGAACGTCCGCCGCCGCCTCGAGACGGAAAAGCAGCAGGCTGCCAATTATGCGACGACGCAGTTCGCGCGGGACATGCTGGCGATCAAGGATCATCTGGAGCGCGCGCTGAACGCCGTGTCGGACGAGCTTCGCGTCGACAAGGTCGCGAGCAATTTCCTCGCCGGCATCGAATCCACGCTGCGCGAGCTGGACCAGGTCTTCACCCGGCAGGGCATCAGCCGGATCGAGGCTCTGAACCAGCCGCTTGATCCTCACCGTCACCAGGCGATGATGGAGATCCCGACCGAGGATGCCGAGCCCGGCACCATCGTGCAGGAAATGCAGCCGGGCTACATGCTCAAGGACAGGTTGTTGCGGCCCGCCCTCGTGGGAGTGGCGCGCAAGCCCGACTAGTCTTCGCCGCTCGTCACCCAGCTCAAGGCGAGCTCGCGCTCCTCGGGCTCAAATGTCCGATAGCTGATGAACGGCAGCATGGCGCTTTCGATCCTGGTTCCAGCGCGAACCCAAGCCTGATCCGCGACGACCGCAACGCGTCCGAAGCGGTGGAGCTTACCGAACAGCGGAAAGGCTCGCGCGGTGTATGTTGGAAGTGCAGACAGCTCCAGGCTGGTGATGCCCTGCGTTTCGACGAAAACGTGGATCTGATCATGCTTCACCATTGCGGCGTCCAGCCGGTCCATGATCGGGTCGAGGTCTTCGCCGGTGATGCGGCCGCTGATCTTGAGGGCGATGACGTCGTCAGCGGTGTCGATGAATTCGAGCATGTTAGTGGACCTCGCGGCTCTGCCTTTTTCCCTTCGTGGCAAGCGAAAATCTAGGTTCGGGGTTCACGGCTTCAATCAGGCGCGCCGCGGCATAGCGGCCGACTTCTGGACCATGTTTAAATCCATGGCCTGAACCGCCGCCGACCAGCAGCACGTTCGACAGTCTCGGGTGCATGTCGATCAGGAAGTCGCCGTTCGAACTGTTCTCGTACTGGCAGACTTCGGCGCCGATCAGTTGAGCGCCGCGCAGACCCGGGAAACGGCGGTCGCGAAAGGCGATGATTTCGTCGATGGCGGCCTGCGTCGGGCGACGATCCTGGGTGTCGGGGTCGACGAGCACGCCATGCTTGTCGTTGGCGAATTTGACTCCGCGATTTTCCAGGTCGGGAAAGCCGTAGAAAATGTCGCCGGCGTTGAAGTCGGCCCAGCCGGGCATGGCTCCCGGCAAATAGCTTTTGTCGCCAGCCGGCGTCGCGAAGTAGAAGACCTCCTGCCGCGTGGCGAAGATCTTCTTTCCCAGCACGTCCGGGAAAATCTTCGGAAGCCATGGCCCCAGCGCGAAGACGAAACGGTCGGCTGTCAGGCTTTCGCCAGATTGCAGCTTCACCGCCTCGAGTTCGGGATCCGCCGGGCTGGACGGGCAAGGCAGCGCCCAGCCGATATTCGCCGCCGCTGCGGACGAACCGATCGACCAGAGTCTGCACCGAGCGCCGCGCCATGAGCGCGCCGAACTTGGGCTCGTAGAGGCCGACTTCGATGCCCGTGAAGTCGATCATCGGGAAGCGGCTCTGCATGGCCGAGCGATCCAGACGCTCGATTGGCAGACCGAGTTGTTTGTGAACCTCGATGGTGCCTTTGAAGTAATCGTCTTCGACGGCGCTGAAGAAAACGACGCCGCACTGGACCAGGATGGGCAGGCCGGAGACCGCGCTAAGCGCCTGCCACTGCGGCAGGCTGTCAGTCGCCATGCGGGTGTAGATCGAGTCCTTGCCGTAGCCCGCACGGGTCAGGCGGGACTCGCCGCCCGATGACGCCCGGCTGTGCGAGGCGCCCCAAGCGTCGACCAGGGTCACGCGGTGTCCCGCGTTCTGCAGGTGATGCGCCGTCCACGAACCGAATACGCCCGCGCCCACGACGACGACTCGTTCGCCGCTCTTTGCTTGAGCCATCGCTTTGTTCCCTGCCGCCAGAACGGCAGCGCCGCCAGCCCCGGTAAGGAGCGAGCGGCGCGTTACCTTATACTGCGGAGAGCCTGTCGGTTCGCCGCCAATCATCCCGAAGCGATCAGCCGCGCTCTGGCGCCGGCGGCGGTGGCGGAGGCGGAGGCGGCGGAACCGGGCAGGCTTCCGTCGCCAGGATCACCGATCCATCCGCGCAGGTCTGCGTCGCCGGAGGCGGCGGAGGCGGCGGGGGCGGAGGCGGCGGCGGGGCCTCGACGACCGCTGGCGTCGACGCGAACCGATACCGTGCGGTCAGGCCGATGGTGCGTGGAGTACCAATATTGTAGCCAAGACGCGCTCGTCCGCCCCGTTCACGATCGAATGAGAGTAGAGCGTTCTCGTCAAACAGATTGTTGACATAAGCGACGACCTCCAGGCCGCTGTCCCACGTTACGCCAGCAGACAGATTTACCAGGTTGTAGCTTGGGAGCTTGAGGTCGATTGTCGTGATGGAACCGGCCGGTACCCACGGCGGGAGACCATGCACGAACCCGCGAGGATTGTTCTCCTGGTCCGCGGGCTGCGTGTAACGGCTGCCGACATGCTGGTAGCTTGCGTTGACGTACCATTCAGCGGTGTCGCTGAAGCGGGCGCCGTAGGACGCAGTCGCCGCCATCTGGAACTTCGGAACCGTAGGCAGGCGATTGCCCTCCCGAATTCCCGTCGACGTGATCAGCGCGGGATTGTCGATCGTCGAGTCGAACTCCGCACTCACATAGCTGCCGGCAAACGACAGATCGAAGCCCGGGGCAGGGCTGATCGCAAACTCGGCCTCGACGCCCGTGGTATGCGCCTTCGGCACGTTGAAGACGATGCGCGACGAGCAACTGCCGGCGTCCAGCGTGACCTGCAGGTCCTTGATCTTGCTGTGGAAGACTGCCGCGTTGAAGGTCATGCCGCGGCGCGAGTATTTTACGCCGGCCTCATAGTTCCACAACGTCTCGTCGTCATATTCCTGGAAGCTGCCAAACAGCGCTTCGTCCTCGTCGGTGCAGAGCGGCAAGTTGAGCGGGTCGTTCACGCCGCCGAGACGGAAGCCCTTTGCCGCCTGCAGGTTGACGCTGAGGTAGTTGGTCGGCTCCCAGGTGCCGATCACGCGCGGGCTGAAGCCACTCGACTTTGTCTTGTCTCCTATAAACGTGTCTCCGTTGGAGAAGATGCCGCCGGAGACAAAGTCACGGCTCTCCTTGAAGTCGTAGTAGCGCCCGCCGGCAGTCAGCTTGAACTGACCGAAGTCGTAGCTCGCCTCGCCGAACACGGCTTTCTGCTTGATGTCGTACGGCAGATCCGCGTTGTACGGAGAGTCGAGGGGAAATCCGTTCGCTACGTCGACCGCAGTGAGGGGTGTAAGCGTCGCCTGATCTGCGCAGGCCGAATCTAGGCTCTCGTCCACGAGTGGAGTCGTCGGATCGTCAGGGAAGCACAGCGTCGCCAGGAATGGGTTGGTGACGTTCGCGTCGTAACCCGGGGTAGGCAGGCGCTGCGCGTAAACACGCTCGACGTCGGAGTAGAAGCCACCGATGACCCACTGGAACGGGCCGCTGCCCGTTGAGGCGACCCTTATTTCCTGGGTCCAGGACTTGAGCTTCGTCGTGTCTCTCAAGTTCGACGGCAGGTCAGCGAAAGCCGGGAAGCCCAAAGCATCCGTGGACACCGAACCGGTCAGGGCTGAAGCATCGCGGCTCACGAGGATGTCGCGGTCCGTGTAAGTGGTGATCGAAGTCAGCTCGGCACCGCCGAAGTCCACACTCCCGGTGAAGTCCGCAATGAGCGTTTCGTCCTCGAACTTCTCCCTGAGCAGCAAATATTGTTCGCGCTCGTCGAACTCGTCTCCGTTGAACTCATTATGGAAGAGGTTGAAGACCTCTTCGCGGTTGAAGCCGTTGGCCTGTATCTTCTGGTACACGACGCGCGGCGTGAGGCGGACGTTCGCCGTTGGCTCCCAAAGCAGCGACAGGCGACCGCCCACGCGGCTGCCGTCATTGACGTCCTTGCCGCCGGCAGGCCCGATCGCATTGATGAAGCCGCCATATTTCGTGCCGTACGCGACGGCACGGACGGCGGCGGTATCACCAAGCGGCAGGTTGATGGCCCCCTTGAGATGGTAGCCGAGGTCGCCTTCATCGACGGTGTTGATGTTCGCCTCGACGAGGCCTTCCATCGTTCCGAGCTTTGGCTGGTTGGTGATGTAGCGGATGGTGCCGCCGACCGAGCCGGAACCGAAGAGCGTGCCCTGCGGGCCGCGCAGCGTCTCCACACGATTAAGGTCGAAGAGGTCGAGGTCCGGCGTGAACAGGGAAAGCGAGATCACGCTTTCGTCGAGGTAGACGCCGACCTGTTCCTTCACGCCCGGCTGGTCGCGAACGATCTGGCCGGCCGAGACGCCGCGAACGGATACCTGGCTCTGGCCCGGCCCGAGGTTCTGGACCGTCAGGCCCGCGATATTGCGGCTGAGGTCCTCGATCGTCACGGCGTTCGCGCGCTGAATGTCTTCTTCGGTCTGGGCGTTGATCGAGAAGGGGACGTCCTGGACGGTTGATGCACGCTTCGTGGCGGTGACGATGATCTCGTCGCCCTGTGTCGCATCGTCCGGAGTTGCGGCCTGGGCCGTTGCCTCCTGGGTGGTTTGAGCGAAAGACGGCATCGCGATTGCGGCGACAGCCGTACCGATCAGCAAAAGAGCCGGAGTGCGCATGGAAACCCCCTCTGTTTTTAGCGCGGACCCGTAATGATTATGGATAATGAGCCCGGAGGGAAGCTTCAGTGAGCGCGATGTCAGCTTTGTCGCCACGGTGTTGCCCGCCGGTGACACGGCAGATTTCCGCGAAAAATGCGGCTGACCTTACGGAATCGTCGGTTGCGAGCCCTGCAGTTCACGACGCCGGTCCACGGCAGCGGCGATCTCGTCCAGCACCTCGATCGTGTCCTCCCAGCCCAGGCAGGCGTCTGTGACGCTCTGGCCGTAGGTGAGATTGCCCCCGTCCCCGAGTTCCTGGCGGCCCTCCGTCAGGTGACTTTCGATCATCAACCCGAAGATCCGGCGCTCGCCGTCGCCGACCTGGCGAGCGACGTCCGTGACGACAGTGCGTTGCCGGCGGTAGTCCTTGGAACTGTTGCCGTGGCTTGCGTCGATCATCAGCCGGCACTCGATCCCGGCGTCGGAAGCGGTCGCGCACGCAGCATCGATGCTTTCCCGGTCGTAGTTCGGCCGGCTGCCGCCGCGAAGGATGACGTGGCAATCCTCATTGCCCGTCGTCGCTACGATGGCCGAATGGCCGGCCTTGGTCACGGACAGGAAGTGATGGGCGCGGCTCGCGGCCTTGATCGCGTCGCAGGCGATGCGGATGTTGCCGTCCGTGCCATTCTTGAATCCCACCGGGCAGGACAGGCCGGAAGCGAGCTCGCGGTGCACCTGCGATTCCGTAGTGCGCGCCCCGATCGCGCCCCAGGACACGAGGTCCGCGATGTACTGCGGCGTGATCATGTCGAGGAATTCGGTTCCTGCGGGCACGCCCAGCTCATTGATGTCGAGCAGCAGCTCGCGGGCGACGCGCAGGCCCTTGTTGATCTGAAAGCTGCCGTCGAGGTTCGGGTCGTTGATCAGGCCCTTCCAGCCGACGGTCGTCCGCGGCTTCTCGAAATAGACACGCATGACGATTTCGAGGGTGGATTCCAGGCGATCGCGCTGCTCCAGCAGGCGCCCTGCATATTCCCGCGCGGCGGCCGGATCATGGATCGAGCAGGGGCCGACGACGACCAGGAGACGATCGTCTTCGCGCGCGAGGATGCGGTGGATCGATTGCCGCGCCCCGAAGACGGTATCGTTCGCACGGTCGCTTTCCGGGAATTCGCGCAGCACGTGCGACGGCGGCGCCAGCTCCTTGATCTCGCGGATTCTGAGGTCGTCGGTCGAGTGGCGCATTTGGGATCCCTAAACGAAGCGCCGCCCTATCGGGCCGGGAAGCCGCGGGCAACTTCAGCCGAAGGGGCCGACGAGGCCAAGCTCACCGAATGGAAGGATTTCGCGCGGCGGACACACCGGAGGCTCCCGGCCGCGGTCGGCGAGAAAACGATGCCGGACGATCTCCGCCTGCTGCTCGAGGCCATAGTCTTCGAACCGCCGGCCGGGCTTCAGCTCGTAGCCGTAGCGGCAGAAGGGGTGGCGCATCAGCGGCAGGTAGAAACGGCCGCGCTTCTGCGTTTGCCAGACATGGGTCAGCTCATGAATGAAGAGCCCCTGCCGATGCAGCGGCTCCCTCGAAAAGTCCTCCGACCACAGGTCCGAATGCGGATGGAAATGGATATGCCCCATCGGCGCCATGGCGACGCTGCGCGGCTGGAACGGCCACCACTTGCGGCGGACCATCCGCACTTGCGGATAATCGATTGCATCGCCGAAAACGGATCGCGCCAGCTCGATCTCGCCGGATGTGAGCGGGCGAGAGCCGTTCTTCGAGTTCAATCGTTCCACCAGACCTGACTGCTCCGTAGCGTCCGCATACCGTAACCGGCGCTTCCGCGCGCTATTGCCGGACAACGACTGCGGGGCTAGGGCTGGCCAAAATTAGACAAAACGGAGGAAGCTTCCATGAGCGAGACTGCCGATCGGGTGAAGAAGATCGTCGTCGAACATCTCGGTGTCGAGCAGGACAAGGTTACCGAGGACGCGAGCTTCATCGACGATCTCGGTGCCGACAGCCTCGACATCGTCGAGCTGGTGATGGCGTTCGAAGAGGAATTCGGTGTGGAAATCCCCGACGACGCGGCCGAGAAGATCAGCACCGTCAAGGACGCGATCGATTATATCGAGCAGAACAAGGGCTGATCGGGTCCGCTTACTGCCACCGGCAGCGCCTTTTTTTGGTGGCACGAACGGCTTCCCGCAGCCTGTCGGGAGGCCGTTTGTTTTGATGCATATCTTGGAGTGAAATCATGCGCCGTGTCGTCGTGACTGGTCTTGGCCTCGTAACGCCGCTGGGTGGTGACGTTGAAACGACCTGGAAGAACATATTGGCGGGCAAGAGCGGCGCTGGGCCGATCACCCATTTCGACGCCAGCGACCAGAAGTGCCGCATCGCATGCGAAGTGAAGCCTGCCGACCATGAATATGGCTTCGATCCGGGCAAGCGCGTCGACCACAAGGTTCAGCGCCAGGTCGATCAGTTCATCGTCTACGGCATCGACGCGGCCGGCCAGGCCATCGAGGATGCCGGCCTGACGGAAATGCCGGAAGAGATGCGCCTTCGCGCCGGCGTCTCGATCGGGTCGGGAATTGGCGGTCTTCCGGGTATCGAGAGCGAAAGCATCGTCCTGCACGAAAAAGGCCCCGGCCGCGTGAGCCCGCACTTCGTTCACGGACGCCTGATCAACCTCGTCTCGGGCCAGGTCTCCATCAAGTACGGCCTGATGGGTCCGAACCATGCCGTAGTCACCGCCTGCTCGACCGGCGCGCACTCGATCGGCGACGCGGCGCGCATGATCAAGGACGATGACGCGGACATCATGCTCGCGGGTGGGGCCGAGGCGACGATTTGCCCCATCGGCATCGCGGGCTTCGCACAAGCGCGCGCGCTGTCGACCAACTTCAACGACCAGCCGGAAAAGGCTAGCCGCCCCTACGACCAGGACCGCGACGGCTTCGTCATGGGTGAAGGCGCAGGCGTCGTCGTGCTCGAGGAATATGAGCATGCGAAGCGCCGCGGCGCGAAAATCTACGCCGAAGTGGTCGGCTACGGCCTGTCCGGCGACGCGTACCACGTGACCGCGCCGCATCCGGAAGGCTCTGGTGCTTATCGCTCGATGGAGATGGCGCTCAAGAAGTCCGGGCTGCAGCCCTCGGACATCGACTATATCAACGCCCACGGCACCTCGACGCCGCTCGGCGACGAGCTGGAGCTAGGTGCCGTCCGCAGGCTTTTCGGCAATGCGATCGGCAGCCTGTCGATGAGCTCGACCAAGTCAGCGATCGGTCACCTTCTCGGCGGCGCCGGCGCAGTCGAGAGCATCTTCTGCATCCTCGCGCTCCGCGATCAGATCGTCCCGCCGACGCTCAACCTCGATAATCCGAGCGAGGGCACGGCCGGCGTTGATCTGGTCCCGCACAAGGCGAAGCAGCGGCCGGTCCGCTCAGTGCTGAACAACAGCTTCGGTTTCGGCGGCACGAATGCGTCGCTGATCATGAAGTCGGTCAACTAACCTCATGCTCCGCCGGGCGGTCCTCATTGCCGCCGTACTCGGCCTGCTCGTCGGGCTGGCCGGGTTCTGGATGCTTTGGCTTGCGCCGGGACCCAAGCCCGGTCCGCACACTATCGTGGTCAAGGAAGGCTCGACGCTCGGCTATGTCGCGGCGGAGCTGGACGAAGCCGGGGCCATTCCGGGCAGCGCGAAGACGTTCGGCTATATGGCGCGCCTGTTCGGTTCGTCTGACCCGATCCAGGCCGGCGAGTTCGAAATTCCAAAGGGCATGGGCGGCTCTGAAATCCTCGACCTGCTGCAGCATGGCCGGCCAGTGCAGCGGTTGATTACGGTGACGGAGGGAATGCCGTCGATCATCGTTGCCGAGAAGCTGGCGGCGAACCGTTTCCTCACCGGTCCGACGCCGTCGATCGGCGAGGGAACGGTGCTGCCCGACAGCTACAGCTTCGAACGGGGCGAGAGCCGCGCAGCAGTCGTCCAGCGGATGCAGGCGGCCATGAGCAAGACGCTCGACCAGCTCGTCCCGAAGAACAGCGGGAAATGTCCGGTCAGCTCGCGGCAGGACATCGTGACGCTCGCTTCGATCGTCGAGAAGGAAACGGGCGAGGCATCTGAGCGGCGGACGGTCGCCGGCGTCTACTGCAACCGCCTCCGCATCGGCATGAAGCTCGATGCCGATCCGACGGTCATCTACCCCATCACCAAGGGCAAGCCGCTCGGCCGCCGGATCCTCCGGTCGGAATTGATGGCCCAGACCGGCTACAACACCTATCGCCAGCCCGGCCTTCCTGTCGGGCCGATCGCGAACCCCGGACGCGAGAGCATCGCGGCCGTTCTCGACCCTGCCGACACGAAAGCGATTTACTTCGTGGCGGACGGGACGGGCGGCCACGTGTTCGCGGAAACGTTCGAGCAGCATCAGGCCAATGTGAAGCGCTGGTACGCCATCCGCCGGCAGCGCGGGGAAATGTAGCTAGGCGCTCAGCGCCTCAGACCGGACGTAGCCTACCGTGCGGTCCCTGCCGGCATAGCCCCAGGCCCAGCCCAGCGTATCGTCGAGAAGGCTGAACTGATCTTCCGGCTCGAGCTCCGCCAGTTCTTCGGCATCCTCGGAACCAGCGACCCGCAGCGGCGCACTGGCGACGACCGTCTTCAGGATTGGCTCGGCGTAGTGAGATGCAATCACGCGCCCCGCCAAAGCGACGTCGGCAAGATCCGGGCGGAAAGCATTGAATTTGGGGTCGGGCGGGTTCGAACGACCCGATAGTGCAAACTCAACGGCCGTGCGCGAAGGCGGGCTGCTGTCCGATGACGGGGCGGTGGGCGGCGGCGACCCGGTCGCCCTCCCGGAGGTTGCGTTTGAACCCTTCAAGAAAATCAGCCCCGTTGCTGGTGCGGACGACGAAGACGTTGCGGCGGTCGTCCTGATCCCGCTCCCGGCGCAGATAACCGAGCGCGCCCAAGGTATTCAAGGCGCGGGTGACAACCGGCTTGGAAACCCCAAGCACTTTGGCCAGTCCTCGAACGGTATGTGGGCCGGGTGTAAGGTACACCAGCATCAGCAGCGCCATCTGCCGGTTGGTGAGGTCCGGCTCGCCGGAACGGACATAGGCGATTAACGCCCGCATCCAGCCTGCCAGCGATTCGTCGCTCATTGCGGCTCCATCCTCCGATCCGTCCGTGATGGGCAAGTAAACCGGCAAGTAGCCGAAATGTTGCAGTTCGGGTCCGGAACAAACCCGGAAAAATGCCGGGAACCTTTACGGAGGAAGAGCCTAGCTTCGGCCGTAACGTTCTGACAGCACGGTGAAAACGGCCCGGAGGCCGAGCGCTTCGCCACCCTTCGGACGGCCCGGCTTTCCTTTGTCGCGCCACGCGTAAGTATCAAAATGGGCCCAGGGTACGTCCTTTGGAACGAACCGCTTGAGGAACATGGCTGCGACTACGGCGCCCGCCATGGGCGACCCCGCTGCATTGGCCAGGTCTGCGACGTCGCTCTTCAGCATGTCGTCATAGGCATCCCATAAGGGCATCCGCCAAAGAGGATCGGTGGCATCCTTTCCGGCCTTGGCAAGCTCGTCCGCAAGCGCATCGTCGCTGCAGAAAAGGGCAGGGAGATCGGGACCAAGCGCGATCCGGGCCGCGCCCGTCAAAGTGGCGAAGTCGAGGATGAGTTCCGGCTTGGCCTCTCCTGCCTTGGTCAAAGCGTCGGCTAGGATCAGCCGACCCTCCGCATCGGTATTGTCGATCTCGACCGTGAGCCCCTGACGCGACCTCACGATGTCGCCAGGGCGGAAGGCGTTTCCGGAAACGGCATTCTCGACCGCGGGGATAAGGAGATGCAGCCGTACCGGCAGCCGCTCCGCGGCGATGAGGCTTGCGAGCGCCAGCGCGTGCGCCGCCCCGCCCATGTCCTTTTTCATCAGCCGCATGCCACTGGCGGGCTTCAGGTCGAGCCCGCCGCTATCGAAGCACACGCCTTTGCCTATGACGGCGACGCGCGGATGATCGGGACGGCCCCATTCCAGCTCGATCAGGCGGGGCGCACGGTCCGGAGAAGCCGCTCGGCCCACCGCCGAGACGAGCGGATAGCCTCCGTCCAGCTCCTTGCCGGAGGTGACTCGCACTTCGGCGCCGACGCGCTCGGCCTGTTGCCGGACGGCCTGCTCGAGCTCAGCAGGTCCGAGATCGCCGGCGGGCGTGTTCACCAGATCGCGGACGAGCGCGACCGCTTCAGCCTCGCGGATGCACGATTCCATTCTTGCAGGCTCGCCGGTGACGAGGATCCGCGGACCGCGCTCGCTCTCGTCCTTCTTGGACCGGTAGCCGACGAAGTGGTGCTGGGCGAGAAGCCAACCGAGCGCGGCGGGACCGGGTTCGCCATGTGCAAGCTTGTAAGTCCCCTCCGGTAGGCTCTCCGCGAGCTTGGCCAGGCACCAGGGGGAAAGGTCTCCGGCATCCGCCACGGCCGAGACGATCTCGAAAGCGTCGTTTCCTCGGGGAAGAATGACGAAGGCGAAACCCGTCTTTCCATCGAAGCGATGCGCCTTCAACAACGCGCGGTCCTCCGCGGGCCTCGTTTTCGACCAGGCTTCGAAGCCTGCCTTGTCCACGAGATGGATCGGATGCGCCTTCTGGCCGCGATCGGCGACGAGAAGGGAGGAAAAGTCGGTCATGCGCAGACGCCTTAGCCTCATGCTCATTCGGGTGAAATGCCCGGCAGGCGAGCCGGGCGGCGGAAGGTATTAACTACTTCTTAGCCATGTGCCGTCAGCACGAGAGCGTGTCGCTGCGCGCTCAACTCGATGTCGGACCGGAAGCGGGAGAACGCCGCTCCACGTCGCGGCGTAAGCTGAGGCTCGAGGCCGAAGGCGCCAGCGCTTCCGCCTTGCAGACGCAGGTCATCATCCACGATTTGTCGGAGGATGGACTGCTGGTCGAAAGTCCCATTGGGCTGGAGCAGGGCGAGACTATCGAAGTCGTCATTCCCGAGGCCGGCACGGCGCAAGCAAAGGTCGCATGGAGCAGTGGCCGGTTCTTCGGCTGCAGGTTCAGCAACCCGATTTCGACCGCTGCCGTCAGCGCGGCCCTCCTTCGCAGCCCTGGTCCCGACCAGATCCCGCCGAACATGGAAACCGTGGAGAAGGCGCTGATCGAACTGGAATCCCTGTCCTTCGCAATCAAGCGTATCACCCGGGTCGTCGACAAGGCGATCGACCAGCTTACGAAGAAATAGGCCCCGCTGACGCCAATTGGCCCCGAACTGCTCCGTCTGGAAACTCCGTGGTATAGACGTTGACGTAAAAATTCGACGGCTGGGCGACGATCTCCGCCAGCCGCTTGTTGGTCCACGGAATACACCTCACCAATTCATCGCTCCGCATGCCGGTGAAGAGCGTGACGACCGATGGTCCGATCCGTTCGGGCGGGGCTCTATGGATATGGGCCATCAGCGGCGTTGACAGGCGCGCAAGGCTGAAATCGTAACAGACCTGCTTCGTACGCAGATCGACCGAGAGCCTGACCGTCCCGTACCCGTCCGGGTCGCCAGCCGTACCAACGAGACCTCCGACACTCGACTGAGCTGCGCCGGTCAGTGGCACGGTAAAGCTCCGGACACCCGGCAGAGCGGAATCTTCGGGCGCTGTAGCACCGATTGCAGTCAGAGACGTGAACGCGACCGCGATGGTGCGGAGAGATGAGGGCACGACATATCTCCTGCCCCCGATTTCGCGGGTTCGAACCCGTTCACATGTGCTCGGTTCCGACAGCGCGCGGCGAGCTGCGGTGCCGGTGCGCTGGGTTGTGTCTGTTTAGGCAGGAACGGCAAACAGGTCGTGTTCGTCGCTGTCTTCGACCGTAACGCTCACAATCTCGCCCTGAACCAGGTGCCCAGCGTCGCGCAGGTGCACTTCCCCGTCGATTTCCGGAGCATCAGCCTTCGAGCGCCCGGTCGCGCCGCCCGTTTCCGGATCGACGCTGTCGATCAGGACCTCGAGAGTTCGGCCGACCTTTGCAGCCAGCTTCTCGGCTGAGATGCGGGCAGACAAGGCCATGACGCGTTCATAGCGCTCCTGCTTCACTTCCTCCGGCACCGGGTCCGGCAAAGTGTTCGCGGCGGCACCGGAGACGGGCTCGAACTTGAAGGCACCGACCCGGTCGAGCTGCGCTTCTTCAAGCCAGCTGAGCAGGTACTGGAAATCTTCCTCCGTTTCGCCGGGAAAGCCGACGACGAAGCTGGAGCGCACGGCAATGTCCGGAACGATCGAGCGCCAGTTCTTCAGGCGCTCGAGCACCTTGGCTTCGTTGGCCGGCCGCTTCATCGAGCGGAGCACCTTCGGGCTCGCATGTTGGAACGGGATGTCGAGGTAGGGCAGCACCAGCCCCTCGGCCATCAGCGGGATGACTTGGTCGACGTGCGGGTAGGGGTAGACATAGTGCAGCCGCACCCACGCGCCGAGCTTGCCCAGCTCGCGCGAAAGGTCGGTCATGTGGGCGCGGACTTCGTGCCCTTTCCACATGCGCGGATGATGGCGAATGTCGACGCCATAGGCCGACGTGTCCTGGCTGATGACCAGCAGTTCCTTCGTGCCCGCCTCGACCAGCTTCTCAGCCTCGCGAAGGATGGCGTCGGGACGGCGGCTGACGAGGTCGCCGCGAATGCTCGGGATTATGCAGAAGCTGCAGCGGTGATTGCAGCCCTCTGAAATCTTCAGGTAGCTGTAATGGCGCGGCGTGAGCTTCAGCCCCGCTTCCGGCACCAGGTCGAGATAGGGCGACGCTGCCGGCGGCGCGGCATCGTGCACGGCCGAGACGACTTCCTCATATTGCTGCGGTCCGGTGACCGCGAGAACGTCCGGGAAGCGCTTGCGGATGACATCCGCCTCATTGCCCATGCAGCCCGTAACGACGACGCGCCCATTCTCGGCAATGGCCTCTCCGATCGCTTCCAAGCTCTCTTCCTTGGCGGAATCGAGGAAGCCGCAGGTGTTGACGAGCACGACGTCCGCGCCCGCATAATCGGGGGACATCTGATATCCATCGGCGCGCAACTTGGTGATGATCCGCTCGCTGTCGACCAATGCCTTGGGACAGCCGAGCGACACCAGGCCCACGCGTGGGGGTCGAGGCAGAGTTGTCGTTTCCATCGGGAAGGCGCCGCCCTTAACCGAACTTTCCGGCAAAAGCGAGGCGCTAAGCTGAACTTGGACTGCACGGCAGCGTCCATGGCTGTGCACGCTGAACCACTTTGTGACGGTCTCGATTGGCCGCTCCGCTTCGCTGGCAATGCACCGAACTGCCGTCTAAGACGCGCGCGGCCTGCGGTTTGGGCGTCAGGAGTGATACATGCGAATTGCAATGATCGGCACGGGTTATGTCGGACTCGTCTCGGGCGCGTGCCTCTCGGACTTCGGTCACGATGTCGTCTGCATTGACAAGGACGCAGGCAAGATCGACGCGCTGAAGGACGGCGTCATGCCGATCTGGGAGCCGGGACTTGAAGCGCTGGTCGGCGCCAATGTCGAGCGCGGACGCCTGAGCTTCACGACCAACCTGGCCGAAGGAGTCGAGGGCGCGGAAGCTGTCTTCATTGCGGTGGGAACGCCTGCTCGCCGCGGCGACGGCCATGCCGACCTGACCTATGTCTTCGACGCCGTCCGCGAACTTGCCCGGGTTATGAAGGGGCCGGCCGTTGTGGTCACCAAGTCGACCGTCCCGGTCGGGACCGGCGACCGGATCACCGAGCTGCTGAAGGAGGAAGGCGCGCCCGCCGGCACGTCCGTGGCATCAAACCCGGAATTCCTGCGTGAGGGCGCCGCCATCCGCGACTTCAAGCTTCCCGACCGCATCGTCGTCGGTGCCGAGGATGACACGGCACGCGAAGTGCTGCGTGAGATTTACCGGCCGCTCTTCCTCAACCAGGCGCCGATCCTGTTCACTGGACGCCGCACGGCCGAGCTGACGAAATATGCGGCCAACGCCTTCCTCGCGGTGAAGATCAGCTTCATCAACGAGATCGCCAACCTGTGCGAGGCGGTGGATGCCGACGTTCAGGACGTCGCTCGCGGCATCGGCCTCGACAATCGCATCGGTCCCAAGTTCCTGCACCCGGGTCCCGGCTATGGCGGAAGCTGCTTCCCCAAGGACACGCTTGCGCTGCTGCAGACCGCGAATGAGGCTGGCGTTGAGCAGCGGATCGTGAAGACGGTCGTCGAGGTCAACGACGACCGCAAGGCGAGCATGGCCGATCGCGTAGCCAACGCGCTCGGAGGAAGCGTGAAGGGCAAGCGCATCGCGATGCTCGGTCTCGCGTTCAAGCAGAACACCGACGACATGCGCGACGCGCCGTCGATCCCGCTCGTGAAGAGGCTTCTCGAGCTTGGAGCCGATGTCGCTGCCTTCGATCCCGTCGCGGTCGACAATGCCCGCGGCCTTCTTGCCGGCACCGAGTTCGCCGAAGACCCCTACGAAGTCGCCAAGGACGCTGATGCCCTGGTCGTCGTGACGGAGTGGGATGAATTCCGCGCGCTCGATCTCAAACGCTTCGCCAAGGTCATGCGCGGCAATGTCGTCGTCGATTTGCGCAACGTCTACAACCGCGCCGACGCCGAAGAGGCGGGCCTCGAATATATCGGCATCGGCCGCGGCAAGATCGGTGGCGGCTCGCGGCTGAAGCTGGTGAGCAACGGTCCGGAAGCCGCCGCGCGCTAGGCGGATGTCGCCGCCGCGCATCGTCGTCGTCGGTTTGGGCTATGTCGGCCTGCCGCTCTCCCGTGACGGCTCGCCGCCACACAAAGCTAATGTCTGCTTTCGACCCAAAGCAAAGGCGATGTCGGAGACTGCGCGAAGGCGGGACAACACCCACAGGTTTTCGTCGAACTACGGACGCATAGTTGCGCAGAAAAGCCGGCCTATCTGATCAGCGGGCGATCGGACACCATAGAACCTAGAAACTGCACGTTCCGGCTCATCTGGGGCGGCGGTCGCTCCATGGTTTCGCAGGGGCCTGTACGGAGCGGGATTCAGCTGTCGTGGGCTGTTATTAAGTGCATTTGGATGAGATGGTTCCTGCGGCACTCGCGTTGACACTGTCCAATAAACCGTGAAATTTCAGCTTCTTCTCGTGAAAGTTACGTAGAAGGGGTCGAATTGATTCGTACGGTTGTAGGCATTGGGGCGGCCGTCGCGGGAGCATCCACGGTGAATGCTGAAACCCCATCACCGGCCCTGATCGGCGTACAGCAGGTGGTGCTGGTCTGCGAGCTTGACCCGAGCTTTCCCGAAGCCGAGCGCCGGCAGATTTGTGACCAATTCGTCCGCAGGGCCAAGCAATCGACGGACCTGCCGGTTACCGCTGCGGAGACGGCCGATATTGATCCGCTGGGTTCACGCGAAACCAAAAATCACCTTTTCCTAAAAGTGCAGGCGCGTGCTCGCGCGGTCGAGCAAGGAAGGCAGGCGTTGACTGTCGAGGTCACTCCAGTGCGCCCGGCCAGGCCGCAGGGTTCCGGTCCGTCCGTGACCTCATCGGCGTCGCTCGCACGCGTGCAGGGCAAATGGCTCCTGCAAGGGCCGATAAACTCGTTTCACAAGATTCTCGGAAGCACGCGTGGGCGCGGCCTGCGCGCGCCGATCACTTCTGAACACAATTAAATGCGTGTTGTAAAAAAGGGAGAAGGACGTGAGTACCGATCCATTTCAGCCGGACGTGTTGCGTGCCCATTCGGTGCGTCATGCCGAAGATTTTTCGCTCGACCCTTATGCCGGCGGCACGTTTGGTGGAAAGGCAATCTGGACGCCGGACGAAGCGGCCGACAACCTGAACCGTCACGAAGTCAATTGGACGTTCGGCAACAATGACGAACTGAGCGACGGCATCCTGACCTACGGGTTCTGGACCGAAGCCGAGATTCGCGACAGCTATTACTCGGAACCTGGCGCTAACTCGATCCTTGCGGACTCGCTGGAGATCACTCGAGGGAACTTCGCACCGTTTACCGCCGAGCAGCAGGCAATGGCCATTCAGAACCTGCAGCTCTGGGACGATCTGATCGCGGTCACATTTCAACGAGCGACCACGACCGAGGAGGCGGACATCACTTTCGGCTTCGTTCAGATGAGCCCGGCTGCTGGTGCACACGCTTATTATCCGCAGGAAGAAGCGTTCAACGAAGCATACGGCACAACCGAGCTGGGCCGCACGGGCGGCGATGTGTGGGCCAACTATCTGTACCAGGGCGACTTCTCAGGCGCGAATACGCAAGCCGGGGGCTATGGCTGGTTCGCGATCGCCCACGAGCTCGGCCACAGCTTCGGCCTGGCGCATGGCGGTGACTACAACGCAAGCGACGATAATGACGGCGACGGCCAGCCCGACCCGATCACTTATGAAGACGACGCCTACTTCTTCGCAGGACTCGCACCAATATACGATCATGAGCTACTTCGATGGCTCGGTGACCGGCCAGGTCGCGGTGCGACTGGCGACCACGGGATCGTTCGTCTACGCGCAGACGCCGGCAGTGCACGACATTCTCGCCGTGCAGAACGTTTACGGCGCCGACTACACGACCCGTTCCGGCAACACCGTTTACGGGTTTAACAGCACCGCAGATCGCGCGGTGTTCGACTTCTCGACCAATACCGCTCCCGATCGTGACGATCTGGGACGGCGGCGGAAACGACACGCTCGACCTGTCCGGCTTCGATGCCGACAACATCATCGACATCAACGAAGGCGCGTTCAGCAGCGCAGGCTATGCGATGACTGACGAGCAGCGGGCTTTCTGGCGCGAGATATTTCGGACTCGTGTCCGACGAGGACTTCGAGGCCTTCTTCGCCGCCAATGGTGTTGGGCCTGACGGTCGCCCGGTCGACAATATTGCCATCGCTTATGGTGCGGTGATCGAGAATGCGATCGGCGGTTCAGCGGCGACGACACCATCACTGGCAACGCCGCCGCGAACCTGCTCGTCGGAATGACTGGCGATGACGTTCTTCCGCGGTCAGGGACGGCGCTGCACTCTGCGAGGCGGGAATGGTGTTGACGTTCCTCGACAGGCGGCGCCGGGATTGACCTTCTGAACGGTGGAAACGGCGACGACCGACTGTTCGGCGGCATCGGCAATGACACTCTTCAAGGTGACAAGGGCGTTGACGTCCTGAACGGCGGCGCCGGAAATGACCTGCTGATCGGTGGAAGCGGCCTGGACCTATACGTGTTCGCCGATGCCGGGGTCGACACGATCCAGGGGTACGAGCGCGGTGAGCGCATCGACCTTTCGGCGCTGAACGTGGATCAGTCGGCAGTGACTATCTACGCTGATCGCATTCACGTTGAACTTGGCGCCAACGATCTGGACATCATGTTCAATACGAGCCGGCTCAAGGCTACCGATATCATCTACGCCGACGCCGCAGCGCAGAACTCAGCGATGAGCGGCGCGAGCCTGTATCAGTCCGACTACTATTTTGCCTGACGAAATGGGGCGCCCTGGCTTCGGCCGGGGCGCCTCCCTAGCCGAGATCACGGCTTCGAACCCTGCTGGATTGATGTCCGCTATCCGCCCAAGCAGACATTGGCGCACTCGACGGGCGAGTAGGCGTTAAGCGTCGATTTCCTCCTCATCCACCGCCGCCGCCCGGCTCTGGATGAACTGAAACCGCTGCGCCGGATCGCGGCCCATCAGCCGCTCGACCAGATCCTTCACCGGCTGCCGGTCCTCATAGGCTGACGGAAGCGTCACCTTCAGCAGGGACCGCGACTTCGGGTCCATGGTGGTTTCCTTGAGCTGGTTCGGATTCATTTCGCCGAGGCCCTTGAAGCGGCTGACCTCGACCTTCTTGTTCTTGAACTCGGTCGCTTCGAGCTCGGCGCGGTGGGCGTCGTCGCGGGCGTAGAGGGTCTTGGCGCCGGCGGTCAGGCGGTAGAGCGGCGGCTGGGCGAGGTAGAGGTGGCCGCGGCGGACCAGCTCCGGCATTTCCTGGAAGAAGAAGGTCATCAGCAGGGTCGCGATGTGGGCGCCGTCGACGTCCGCGTCGGTCATGATGATGATCTTTTCGTAGCGCAGCGAATCCTCGTCGAACTTGTCGCGGTTGCCGCAGCCCAAGGCGAGGTTGAGGTCGGCGATCTCATTGTTGGCGCGGATCTTGTCGGCGGTGGCGCTGGCGACGTTGAGGATCTTGCCGCGGATGGGGAGGATCGCCTGCGTCTTGCGGTCGCGGGCCTGCTTGGCCGAGCCGCCGGCGCTGTCGCCTTCGACGATGAACAATTCGGTGCCTTCGGGGTCGTCCGAGGAGCAGTCGGTGAGCTTGCCGGGCAGGCGGAGCTTGCGGGCGGAGGTGGCGGTCTTGCGCTTGACCTCGCGCTCGGCGCGGCGGCGGAGGCGCTCCTCCATCCGTTCGAGGATCGAGCCGAGCAGAGCGCGGCCGCGGTCCATATTGTCGGCGAGATAATGGTCGAAATGGTCGCGGACGGCATTCTCGACGAAGCGGGCGGCCTCGAGGCTGGTGAGGCGGTCCTTGGTCTGGCTCTGGAAGTGCGGGTTGCGGATGAACACCGACAGCATCAGCTCGACGCCGTTGAAGACGTCGTCGGCGGTGATCTCCTTGGCCTTCTTGTTGCCGACCAGCTCGCCGAACGCGCGCAGGCCCTTGGTGAGGGCGGCGCGGAGGCCCGCTTCGTGCGTGCCGCCGTCGGGCGTGGGGATGGTGTTGCAGTAATAGCTTTCGGAGCCGTCCGAATAGAGCGGCCAGGCGACGGCCCATTCGGCGCTGCCCTGCGACGCGCCGTCGGCCGAGGGGAAGTCCTGCTTGCCGACGAAGGGCTGGTTGGTGACGGCGGGGCGGTCGCCGATCTGCTCGGCGAGGTGGTCGGCGAGGCCGCCGGGGAATTGGAAGGTGGCGCTCTCCGGAACGTCGGCGGAGGCGAGCGACGGGTCGCAGCGCCAGCGGATCTCGACGCCGGCGAAGAGGTAGGCCTTGGAGCGGACGAGGCGGAGGAGGCGGCCGGGATCGAAGTCGGACTCGGCGCCGAAGATCTCCGGGTCGGGGGTGAAGGTGACCGTGGTGCCGCGCTTGTTGGGGGCGGCGCCGACCTCTTCGAGCGGGGAAACGGCGACGCCCCTGGAGAAGGTCTGGCGGTAGAGCTTCTTGTCGCGGGCGACCTCGATGATCGTCTCGGTGGAGAGGGCGTTGACGACGCTGACGCCGACGCCGTGCAGGCCGCCGGAGGTGCTGTACGCCTTGCCCTCGAACTTTCCGCCCGAGTGGAGGGTGGTCATGATGACTTCGAGCGCTGACTTGCCCGGATATTTGGGGTGCGGGTCGACGGGGATGCCGCGGCCGTTGTCGAAGACCGTCAGGCGGTTGCCGGGCTCGAGCGTGACCTCGATGCGGCTGGCGTGGCCGGCGACCGCTTCGTCCATCGCATTGTCGATGACCTCGGCGGCGAGGTGGTGGAGCGCGCGGGCGTCGGTGCCGCCGATGTACATGCCCGGGCGGCGGCGGACGGGCTCCAGGCCCTCAAGGACCTCGATCGAGGAAGCGTCGTAGCTTTCAGGTGCAGGCGTGGCGGAGTTGGAAGCGAACAGGTCGGACATGTGCGGACAGCTATAGGACCCTGATTCGAGCCGTGCCAAGCTGACGGCGCAGGGTTTTCCACAGCTACAGGCGGTGGCGCTTCGCCCAGTCGCGGCGGAGGATGCTCATCAGCCACATGTCGCGGAAGGTGCCGTCGTCGCTCCGGTGGTAGTCGCGGAGTAGGCCCTCGACCTGGAAGCCGGCCTTCTCGTAGGAGCGCTTCGCCCGCTCGTTCTCCACATAGACGTCGAGGTCGACGCGGTTCACGTCGGTCTTCGTGTACAGCCAGTCGAGGACGGCCGACATCAGGCGGGTTCCGGTGCCCTCACCCGGTGCGGCGACGGCAATACGGCGGAGGTGCGCCTTGTGGGGCGGGTCTCCCAGCCCCTGCACCAAAGCAAAGCCGACGGGCCCGCTCGAATCCCGCAGCATGAAGTAGCGTGCGGAAGGCTTCGCCATCTCCGTTGTGTGCTCCTCAGCGGACCAGCGGCCGACCAGCGTGTCGAAGCCGGGCGAGCGCTCGATCGCCATGATCGCGGGGATGTCGGCTGTGGTCGCGAGCTCGACGGTCATCGCTGCATCGCGGCTTCGATCTCCGCGATTGTCCTGGGGATGGTCCGCGACAGATGCTCACCGCCGCCCGCCGTGACGAGATATTCGTCCTCGATGCGGACGCCGAAGTTGCGCTCGGGCAGATAGATGCCGGGTTCGAGTGTGAGAACCGCGCCCGCAGGAAGCGGCTTCGCATAGTCTCCGACATCGTGGACATCGAGGCCGACGAAGTGACCGAGGCCGTGCCAGAAGGCGTCGCGGTGACCGGCGGCTTCTATGACATCGGTCGCGGCGCGTTGCAGGTCCTCGTAGACCGCTCCGGCGCGCAGGCTCGACGCAGCGGCCTCCTGCGCACGCAGCACGGTTTCGTAGATCGCCCGCTGCTCGGCCGTGAACCGGCCGTCTACGGGGAATGTGCGGGTGATGTCGGCGGCATAATGGTCGAACTCCGCGCCTATGTCGGCGAGGATCAGGTCGCCGGAGCGGATTTCGGTGTCTCCTCCGGTGTAATGGAGCACCGCGCTGTTGCGGGCGACACCGAGGATCGAGGGGAAGGCCAGGCCGCGTGCGCCGGCTGCCCGGAACTCATTCTCGATGATGTCCTTGAGCTCGAACTCGCGCATTCCCGGTCGGACCGAGCGCATTGCGGCGCGCATCCCGCGTTCGGTGGCGGCGATGGCGCGTCGCATCAGATCGAGCTCGCGCGGTTCCTTCACCAGGCGCATGGCCTGCACGAAGCCGTGGTTGTTCACGATGCGCGTGCCGGGCACCCGCGCCGCGACCCGGCCGTAGAGGTCGAGTTCGCGTGGAACGGCTGCGTCGGGGCTGGCGAGCGGCCCCAGATAGTGCAGCGCCCCCGCTCGCGCGGCAATCTGCGCTACCTGCGGCCCGAGCCCGCCGATCCGCATAATCCGCTCGAAGCCTGTGCGTTCGCGAAGCTCGCGCCCAAGCAGCAGACGGGTGCCTTCCCAGCGGTCATGTTCGGGGTCGACGGTGGGGAGGAACAGGAACTCGCGATACGTCCGCTCCCCCGGCGCGAGGATCACGGCCGCGCCAGCCTCGTCCGTGATTCCGGTGAGGTAGGCAAAATCGCTTCCGCCGCGATCGATCGGGGCCACCGTCGACGCTCGGTCGACCGTCGTGGCGCCAAAGATGACCGCAACGCCGGTCTTCATCTGCTGCATCAGGCGCTGCCGCCGCTCACGGTAGACTTCCGGGCCAAACGGACGCGTTTGTGCCGGATAGCCGTAGCGCCTGGTGTCGGCGGGAGTCTGCGCCGTCGCCTGTGCGGCGAAGGCCGATGCCGAACCGATCACGAAATTTCGCCTGTCCAGCATCTTCCGCTTCCCCGTCACGAACGACCGAAGCTTAGACGTCCGGTGCTCGGGAGCAAGAAGAGCGCCTAGCGTCTTCCGCTCGAAGGGCGATCCAATAGGGCGTCCAGTCCGTATCGGCCGGATCCGCGCAGGCCGAAGTAGAGGCCGAGGAACACCAGCACGAGCGCGGGCCACCAGGTGTGGAAGGGGTCGGGCGAATGAACCATCCACACCGCCACAATGAACTGGAAGCAGGTGATGAGGCCGAGCCAGCGGGTGAACAGGCCGAGGATGAAGCCGATGCCCGCGAGAAACTGGAAGTAGACGGATAGCGGCGCCATCAGCTCCGGGGCGGGGAAGCTGAACTGGGTGAGGAATTTCACGAATTCGTCCATGCGCGCGGCGCTGAAGACGTTGTCGTGGCTCTGGTAGATCAGGAACACGCCGGTGGCGCAGCGGAGCAGCAGCAGGCCGAGGTCCGCGAAACGCGTGTTGCCCGGCAGGAACAGGAAGTCCTTCAGCCTCATCGGATATTCCCCCTCGATGCCCTGAAAGTGCACGTCGGCCGCAGCATACCGAAGCACTGATCGACGAACGGTTGATCCCGGTCCATCAGCCGTTAGCGACGGTCTTGAAAACGGCCGTTTTCTTACCAGATCACGCCCGCCGGACGCCAAATGGGTCCTGTGACGGGGCGCGGCCTCAGCCGCATCCCGCCTTGTTGCTCAAACTGGAGGACAAGACATGCGTAGTGCTTTCGACTTTGCGCCCTATCGGCGCTCCACCGTCGGCTTCGACCGACTGTTCGACATGCTGGAGAACAGCAACACCGGCCAAGGCCAGGAAAACTATCCGCCGTTCGACCTGATCAAGCTTGGCGATAACGATTATCGCATCGAGCTGGCGGTCGCAGGCTTCAAGCCGAATGAAATCGACATCACCGCCCAGCAGAACGTGCTGATCGTCAGCGGCAAGAAGGGCGAGGAGAGCGAGAACCGCGGGCAGGACTATATCTACCGCGGCATTGCGACCCGTTCCTTCGAGCGCCGCTTCGCGCTTGCCGACCATATCCAGGTGCGCGGTGCGGACCTGAAGGATGGCTTGCTGGCGATCGAGCTGGTGCGCGAGATCCCCGAGGCGATGAAGCCGCGGAAGATCAGCATCGGCGGAAGCGAAACGCAGGAGCGTTCCGCCATTGGCGGCGGCGAGCAGCCTGCTTCGCGGCAGACTGTGGACGCGGAGGCCGAGAACGCCTGACCGCTATACTCACGGTCAAAAGGAAAAAGGCCCCGGAGCTTGATTGCTCCGGGGCCTTTCTTTTGTGCGCCGGCTGGGGAGTGGGGAGGGGAGCGCCGACGCGGGAGATCACCAAAGGCGGGTTTCGGCCACGTCCAGCTCGCCGACCACCGTAATCAGGGCTTTGACCAGGTCGTCCGCAGTCCGGTTCGCGCGGCGGTCTCCGGCGAACGACACGCCAAGCACGCGCTCGCCCTGCCAGTCGCCGGTGCCGACGAAGTCCCAGCCGCGCCTGTGCAGGCGCTGACAGATCGCATCGGTCTTCGTGCCGAAGCTGATCGTGACCACGTCCGGCATCAGGTCGTGAAGCATGGTCGTTCCGCCGATCGCCGCGCAGGTCTCGGCGAACCGCGTAGCGGCTGCCGAATGAGGCGAGGTCCGCTTGACGAGCCGCAGCAGCGGCCTGCGCCGCTGGGGACGGCTTGCAACGTGATGATGGGCTGGGAGAGAGACTGCGTGTTCCACTGGTCGTTTGTCCTTGAGTCGGTGGTGAGCGATCACGCTTTCTTCACGGTCACCTTGAGGAAAGTTGCGGGAATTTCGGTGTGGTCGCCGCCCTTGTTCTGGGCGTTGAACAGGTCCGTCAGTTCCGTTGCAAGCTGCTCTTCGCGGCCGTCCTTCGCCGCCGCCTCGAAGGCGTTCATCGTCGGACCGTAGAAGGTGCGGAAGATGGCGAGCAGATCGGCCGGCGGACCGTCGGCACGGAAGTACCAGGTCGCCCGCTCGAAGCCGATGTTCTCTGGCTTGATGCTGGCGGCTTCGAAGCGCTCGCGGACCTTGCCCTCGTCGCCCCAGGTCATCGGGCTGACGAGGCCCTCCGGCGGAGGCGGCGTGTAGGCGGCACTGATCTTCAGGATCTGCGCCACCAAAGTCGGGTCGCCCGGAATCCAGTTGCCCATGACGATTCGGCCGCCCGGCTTGGTGACGCGAACCATCTCTTCCGCGACGTCGAAGGGCCGGGGCGCGAACATCGCACCGAAGATGCTGACGACGAGGTCGAACGTGTCGTCGTTGAGGCGGTTGAGGTTCGAAGCATCGCCTTCCTGGAAGCGCAGGTTTGCGAGGCCCGCGGCTTTCGCCCGCTCATTGCCGGCTGCCACCAGGTTTGCTGCGATGTCGACGCCGAGAACATCCGCGCCGAGGCGTGCCGCGGGAACCGCTGTCGTTCCGTCTCCGCAGCCGAGGTCGAGCACCTTCATGCCCAGTTCGATTCCAAGCGTCGCAACCAGCTGCTCACCGCTTTCGCGCATGGTTTCCGCGATCCGGGTGAAATCCCCTTTCTCCCAGAGTGCCTTGTTCGGATTGATCTTTTGGATGCCAAGATCGGCCATTCGTATTCCCCTTTGTGCCGAGGGTGGAGGAGAGGATTCCTCCACCGCCTTCGGCGGTTCCCCTCCCCGAGAAATTTCGGGGAGGGGAGTTCGTCAGGCGACGCGAAGCGTGCCGTTCATTTTGATTGGACGGCTCATGTTGAAGTAGTTGGGCGACGTCTTCATGACCGTCTGGTGGATTTCCTCGAAGTCCGCAGCCGAACCGTCACCCTTGATGCTGACTTCATACTCGACGGATTCGTAACCCGGCGGGACGGCCTCGCTGAGACCGAGGAAGCCTCGCAGGTCGAGCTGACCCTTGGTACGGATCTCGAGGGATTCGAGATTGATGCCCCGGAGCGACGCGCCGGCAACGTAGCCGACCGTGATGCAGGCGTTGAACGCCGCCATCAGCAGTTCCTGCGGGTTCGGTGCGCCGTCGGCACCGAGCAGCTCGCACGGCTCGTCGGCGACGATCGTGTGGCTGCGCTCGATGCGTTCGCCGGCCATGGTGAAGCCGGTGACGGTGGTTTCGCTGCGGGTTTGCCCCTTCCAGCGGGTGACCACGTCGAAGCCGACGATTGCCTTGGAGGAATCCTTCTCGATTCCTTCGACGACCTCGCCGAGGGCGGCCAGGTCCAGCCCATTCACGGGCGCATTCTTGACGGTGTCCAGCATTCTACTCTCCTTGGTTGAAAAGGTCAGGCGAAGATCGGAGCGGCTTCCGCAATGCGGGCTGCAGCCTTTGGCGAGATATTCTCGAGGGTGGCCTTGAAGCGCTCGTGGACGAGGCCGGAACCGATGAACGTCCAGCGCGCAGCCTGGTGCTGCTGAGCGATGATCTCGTTGCGGTTGAGCACGGTCTGGTTGATCGCCCGCTCGAGTGCGTCGACGTTGAATTCCGCCTGTGCCTTGAGCCCGCCGTCGAGGAACGTGGCAATCTCGAAGACTTCGTCGATCGCCTTGTCGATCTCCGCCTCGTTCCGGCCTTCCGCGAGCGCATCGACGATCAAAGTGTCGAGCTTCGCGTGCTGCGATTCCTCGATCCAGTGATGCTTCAGCAGGCTCTTGAAGAGCGGATCGATGTCGCCGTTGTCGCGGATGCTGCCGAGGTAATGCTGCTGGGTCATCCACTCGATCATCAGGATGACGAGACCGACCGCGAGCGGATCATGGCGGAGGACCTCCGCGCCGATCGCTTCAGACGGGCCGATCATCTGGACCTCGACCGGGAAGCCCCGGACGAAGGCGCCGTGGAAACGCTTGAAAAGATGGATGTGCTTGGCTTCCTCGCTCGCGAAGTTGAGTAGAGCACGGACGCGCCAGTCGTCTTCGAGCAGGTGCGGCCGGGCATGGTCGAGGAGGAAGGGGAGGATGAACTCCTCCACCACCCCGAACATGCAAAGATATTCGTGAGCCGCGATCTGGTTCAGCGTCTTCTGCTCGAAGGCGTTAAGACCTTCGATCGAAGCGGTGCGAGCCAGACTTTCCGGAAGGAAGTTCCGGCTGAAGTCGAGCTCTTGATCTTCGCGCAGCACATCGTCGAGCTGCCACTGCGCACGCAGAGAAGACGCGAGCGTCGCCTGGTAGTTGAAGTCGTGATACATGATTTCCTCCCGATCCGCTTAAGCCTGGACAATCGCGGGCATGACGGCAGCCGCGACTGCTGACGCCCCGGAAATAACGGCGAAGAACATGACGATTGCGGGAGGCGCATTTATCTCCTTGTTCGAATGTATCATCTCGATTTCCCTTCATGTTTTAAGACGCAGAACATCCCGTTCCCTGGAAGCAATGCTTCAGGGTTGTTTGGTCGATCCGTTGAATTGGTGACCCAGTCTCTACCTCAACCGGCCGTTTGCCAAAATTGCCGGCTTGCCGGATAACTTGACCGAAACGCCGCATACGTATGCGCAGCGGGGCATCCATTGGACGTTCTGGCGGACATATCTGGGATCTCTGCGCCTGACCGGGGGCGTGGTCATCGACGCGGAGACGAGCGGCGATTTCTGCCTGCTGTCGCGTTTTCGCGATGAGGATTGCGAACGCTTCAACGTCCGCGCGAACGAACTGATCGCGTATCACTACATACGGTCGGGCAAGCTCTACGCGTCAGTGGACGGGGAGCCGCCGATCGCCGCCAAGGCGGGGGACATCATCCTCGTGCCGCGCAACGATGCGCATTTCTTGTACAACCGTGCGGGACTGCAGCCCGTCGACTCCCACGACTTGATCGAGCAAGCGCCCGACGGGCCCGCCCGGATCGTAATCGATCACGGCGGCGAAGAGGCCGGATTATATTGCGGGTTTCTGGGCGTCTCAGCCGAGCATCACCCGCTGCTCGACAGCCTGCCGCCCATCCTGAAGCTGGACGGAAGCGACGACGCTCATGGCGACTGGATCGAAACATCGATGCGGATGCTCAACGAGGCGGGCAACTCGCCGGAGTTGATCGCTCGGCTTTCGGAGCTGTTCTTCGCCGAAGCGATCCGCCGCTACATGGATCGGCTGCTTCCGGGCGAGGGGGGTTGGTTGGGCGGACTGAAGGACCCGGCCGTCGCCAAGGCCCTGTCGGTCATCCACGACCGCTATGCCGAAGAGCTGGATATCGAGACGCTCGCGCGGGAATCGGGCGTGTCGCGAACGGTTCTCGGCGAGCGCTTCGCCCAGCTGATCGGCGAGCCACCCATGCGATATTGCGCGCGCTGGCGCATGCGCGTGGCGGCGAACATGCTTCGCGACGGCCGGCAGAACGCAGCGAATGTGGCCTATTCGGTCGGCTTCAACTCGGAGGCGGCATTCAACCGCGCCTTCAAACGCGAATATGGGGAGCCGCCCGCCACCTGGCGGCGACGCGTCGAGGAACAGGCGCGGGAGCGGCTGAGCGCAGATCGCACAGGCCTGCCCGAACAGGTCGTCCGATACTGCACTGCGAAGGACGGCACGAAGCTAGCCTTCTCCGTCGTCGGCAACGGGCCGCCGCTGGTGAAGGCGGCGAACTGGCTTAACCACATCGAGCATGACTGGAAGAGCCCGGTGTGGCGGCACTGGCTTCGCGAGTTGACGCGGAACCATTCGCTGATCCGCTACGACGAGCGGGCGAACGGGCTGTCGGATTGGGACACGCCGGAAATCTCGTTCGAAGCGTTCGTCGACGATTTGGAATGCGTGGTGGACTGTGCGGGGGTCGAGAAGTTCGACCTGCTTGGGATCAGCCAGGGGGCCTCTGTCGCGATCGCCTATGCGGTGCGGCATCCGGAGAAGGTGCGTCGGCTGCTCATCGTCGGGGGCTACGCGCAAGGGTGGAAGGCTCGCGGCAACCCGGAGGAGATGACGCGGCGGGAAGCGCTGCTGACCCTGACTCAGGTCGGGTGGGGCTCCGACCATCCGACCTACCGGCAGGTCTTCACGAGCCTCTACATCCCGCAAGGCACGTCCGACCAGATCAGCTGGTGGAACGAGATGCAGCGCGTCAGCTGCTCGCCCGAAAATGCGGTGAAGCTGCAGCGCGCCCTGGCCGAGATCGACGTGTGCGACCTGCTGTCGCAGGTGACCGTCCCCACGCTCATCTTTCATTCCAAGGACGACCAGGTCGTGCCTTTCGCCGCGGGGGAATATCTCGCGCGGCATATCCCCGGCGCCACCTTCGTACCGCTGGACGGCGAAAACCACATCCTGCTGGAGAAGGAGGAAGCCTGGCCCGTCTTCATCCGTCTTACTCGCCAGTTCCTCGGTGCGGACGATGCGCCGTTCGATCCCGGGCTGGCGCAAGCTCGGTCTTCCGAGGAGATCGGCACCTGCGCGTCGGCGGACGGCGCGAAGATCGGCTATTCGATTGTCGGAGAAGGCGAGCCGATCGTCATGCCGGCCGTCTGGTTCCATCACATCCAGCAGGACCTGACGACCCCGACCTGGGAGCACTGGATGGCAGAAGCGGCGCGTGGGCGCCGGCTTGTCCGCAGCGATTTCCGCGGGGTCGGACTATCCGATCCCGAGCCGCCGCGGTGGGACTTCGAGGCGTTGCTCGACGACTTCATCGCGGTGGTGGACGACGCGGGGCTGGAGCAGTTCGACGTGCTCGGCATGTCCCACGGGGTTCTGGTCGCCGTCGCTTATGCGGCGCGATATCCGGAGCGGGTGCGGAAGCTGGTGCTGGTCGGGGGCTATGCGGCCGGATTCGGCGTTCGCGGCGATCCGGAAGAGGTGAAGCGGCGTGAGACATTGCTCGAGCTTGGCCGAAATTACGCGCCGAGCGACCGCTTGTCGTTCGCTCGCATGTTGGGGGCACTGTACTGGCCGTCGGCGGGCGGTGAGATGATTGCCTGGTTCGGCGATCGGCTGGGCATCATCAGCGTGCTGAGCGAGGCCCTGCAGGACGTGTTCCGGGTTCTCGATCTGCGCGAGGAGCTGGGCAAGATCCGCGCGCCGACCCTGATCATGCACAGCAAGGGCGACCGCATCATTCCGGCGGCCTGCTCGGAGGAGATGGCGGAAGCGATTGGCGGCTCCAGGCTGGTGCTGCTGGAGTGTGAAAACCACATGCCGCTCGCCGACGAGCCCGCGTGGCCCATCGCGCGAACGGCGTTACGGCAGTTCCTTAGAAACTAGCGGACGCGCGGCCCACCAAACGGGAGCGGCGGGGGCGGACGGCGGTCGCGGCGTGGAAGCTGCGCCTGATAGGCGACGCCGCAATGCTGCACGCAATAAGGGAAGCCCGGGTTCGCCGCATTTCCGCAGAAATGGAAGTCGGGCTCGCCGGGATGGCCCATCGGCCATTTGCAAATGCGGTCGTTGAGTTCGAGCAGGCTGGTCTTGTCCGCGACTTCCGGGCTTGGTTTCGCGGGCACTAGGCGGCGCGGCGGAGCGGGCGGGATCGGCGGCTGCTGATCGCCCGGTCCCTGGCGGATGAAGCCACCGGGCCCGATCGAGCGATACTGGACGTTCTCGGACGGCGTGCGCTGCGGAGTGCGCGGTGGATGAGCCGCGCGTTCCGGTGCCGCAGCGGCTGCTGCCGCCGGCTTCGGCGCTGCGCGCTCGACCGGGGCTGGCTTCGCCGCGGGCGCGGAAGCGATGGCGGGTGCAGGGCGCTCCTTTTCCTCGCCGGCCTTCACCGGGGACGGGCGTGCCTCCAGCCCGAGGCGGTGCGCCTTGCCGATCACGGCATTGCGGCTGACTCCGCCAAGCTCGTCGGCAATCTGGCTGGCGGTTGCGCCTTCCGTCCACATCGCCTTCAGGCGATCGATCCGCTCTTCAGTCCACGACATCAAACAATCTCCGAATTCGCCCTTGGCCCGTTGCAGGTGCCGGCGCCAGCCGATAGGCGCTAACCCCCGTGAACGACCCTAGCAACAAGTCTCCGATCTGGGTTCAAACCCCGCCAGGCGAGCCGGTGCTGTCCGGCGTCAACTGGGGTGGGCTCAAGACCCTCTATATCAAGGAGGTGCGCCGGTTCTTCAAGGTGCAGATGCAGACGGTCTGGGCGCCGGCGATCACCACGCTCCTTTATCTGGCGATTTTCACGGTCGCGCTCGGACGCGGCGGGCGCACCGTGATGGGCACCGATTTCGCGAGCTTCCTCGCGCCGGGCCTGATCGTCATGGCGATGATTCAGAACGCCTTCGCCAATTCCAGCTTCTCGCTCCTGGTCGGCAAGATGCAGGGCAATATCGTCGATTATCTCATGCCGCCGCTTTCGACGGGCGAGCTGATCGCGGGGTTGGTGGGCGCTGCGGTGACGCGTGCGTTCCTGGTGGGATTTGCGGTGTGGCTAGTGATGCTGCTGTGGCCTGGAGTGTCCGTGAACGTCCAGCATCCCCTCTGGGCATTCTGGTTCGGCCTGATGGGCTCGCTGATGCTGAGCTTCATGGGACTGCTGACGTCTCTATGGGCGGACAAGTTCGACCATGCGGCCGCGGTCACGAACTTCGTTGTCACGCCGCTTTCGCTGCTTTCGGGCACATTCTATTCCGTCGAGCAGCTTTCGCCGACTTTCCAGGCGCTGAGCCATGCGAACCCGTTCTTCTACGTGATCTCGGGCTTCCGGTATGGTTTTCTCGGAAGGTCGGACTCGCCAATACTGATTGGAGCGCTGGGCCTGTTCGCGGTGAACGTCGCGCTATGGGCGGCGTGCTATCTGCTCCTGAAACGCGGGTGGAAGATCAAGCAATAGCGATCGGCCGACCGCGTTAATCAAGTTGAACGATGGATAACTGCCGCGTTCAGCCTTCCAACAACCGGCGAAGAGCACAACGTCCGCATCAACCGCTCACTAGGAGAGCCATGATGCGTAAAGTTCTAATCACTGTCGCGGCAGCCGCTTCGGCTCTCGCAGTCGCAGCTCCGGCCGCGGCGCAATACTATCCGGCGCCGCAGCCGCCGTATGGCAATGCTTACGGCTACAACAATAACTATGGCGGTGTCCGCGGCCTGCAGGTTCGCATCGATCGGTTGCAGCAGCGTATTGCCCAGTTCGACAACCGCGACCGGATTTCGGAACGCGAAGCTCGCCGCCTGCGCGAAGAGTTGCGGGACATCGAGCGCCGCCTGCACCGTTCTGCCCGCAACGGCCTGAACCGGCAGGAATATGCGTCCATCACGACCCGTGTCCAGCGGCTCGAGCAGCGGATCTTCCGCGATGCTCGCGACGGGAACCGCTATGGCTACAACGCCGGCGGAAGCTGGTCGGATCGCGATCGCGACGGCCGCAACGACCGCCACGAAGACGATCGCGGGTACCGCCACGACTAAGCTTCGTAGCCAGTCAAAATGAGGAGGCGCGCCGGGACAGCCCGGCGCGCCTTTTCCTTTTTGGGCGGTCTGGCTATAGCGCTCTGGCTGCACCAGCCGCGCCCCATATCACCACGGAAGGACCTGCCCGAGATGGCCATAACTCCGCTCATGCCCGTTTATCCTCGTTGCGAGGTGCGGCCGGTTCGAGGCGAGGGAGTCTATCTTTACGGGGAGCAGGGCGAGAAATATCTCGACTTCGCATCGGGCATTGCGGTCAATCTGCTCGGCCACGGCCACCCGCATCTGACCGAGGCTATAGCGAAGCAGGCGGCTACGCTGATCCACGTGTCGAACCTCTACGGCAGCCCGCAGGGCGAGGCGTTCGCACAGCGGCTGGTCGACCTGACGTTCGCCGACACCGTCTTCTTCACCAACTCCGGCGCCGAAGCCGTCGAGTGCGCGATCAAGACGGCGCGCCGCTACCATCACGCCAAGGGCAATCCGCACAAGCACGACCTGATCACCTTTTCGAACGCCTTCCACGGGCGGACGATGGCGACGATCAGCGCGACCAATCAGGAGAAGCTGCGCGACGGCTTCGCCCCGCTACTGCCCGGGTTCAAGGTCGTGGAGTTCGACAATCTCGATGCAGCCCTGGCGGCGGTCGACGAGAATACGGCCGGCTTCCTGCTCGAGCCGATCCAGGGCGAAGGCGGCATCCGCCCCGCGAGCCACGAATTCATCAGCGGACTTCGCCAGGTCTGCGACGACAAGGACCTGATGCTCGTGTTCGACGAGGTGCAGTGCGGTGTCGCGCGCACCGGCACGCTGTTCGCTTATGAGCAGTACGGCGTCGAGCCCGACATCCTAGCGTCGGCAAAGGGCATCGGCGGCGGCTTTCCGCTCGGCGCCTGCCTGGCGACGGAAAAGGCCGCGAGCGGCATGGTGATCGGCACGCATGGTTCGACCTACGGCGGCAACCCGCTCGCGATGGCAGCCGGTCAGGCCGTGTTCGACGTGATCGCTAACTGACGAGTTCCTGGCGAACGTGCGGCAGATGGGCGACCGCCTGCGCTCCGCTCTCGAGCAGATGATCCCGAACCATGACCATCTCTTCGAAAGCGTTCGGGGCAAGGGCCTGATGCTGGGCATCAAGATGAAGACCGACAGCCGCGCGTTCGTGAACTGGCTGCGGGGGCAAGGCCTGCTTACGGTTGCCGCCGGCGACAATGTCATGCGCGTTCTTCCGCCGCTGATCATCGACGAAAGCCACGTTCGCGAGTTCGTCGAAGGACTTTCGGCAGCCGCTGCGCAGTACGAGGTCCCGGCGGCGGCCGCCTGACTGGTTGGAAGGCGCGCTGGCGGCTCCTATCTAGGCGCGATGCCTACAGAAGGATTGTCCCTGGACGTCGCCATCGGCGTTACAATTCCCTCGCGCGACGCGCGTGGGCGTGCGGCCCGGCTTGGGCCTGTGCTCGACGTCATCCTGTCCGCGCACAAATATCCTCCGGTCATCGAGCGGCTGCTGGCCGAGGCGCTGACCCTTACGGCAGTGCTCGGCTCCTTGCTGAAGGATCCGCAGGGACAGATGACCCTGCAGGCGCAGACGGAAAATGGCGCCGTCGACTTGCTGGTTTGTGATTATCTGGGCGGCGAGCTGCGCGGCTATGTGCGGCACGATCCGGCGCGTTTGCTGGATGTCGGCCCGAATCCGTCCCTCTTCGCCTTGTTCGGCAGGGGCTATCTGGCGATCACGTTCGATCAGCCGATGACGGACGAGCGCTACCAGGGCATCGTGCCGCTCGAAGGCGACAGCCTGGCGCATGCCGCGCAGAGCTATTTCGCCCAGTCGGAGCAGATCCCGAGCCTGGTGCGCCTAGCCGCGGAGAAGCGCGACGGGCATTGGTTCGCTGGCGGGATCCTGTTCCAGCATCTGCCCGAAGGCGAAGAGGGCAGGGAGCGCATCCACACCCAGCTCGACCATCCGGACTGGCCGCACGTCGCGATCCTGGCCGGATCGATCAAGCCTGAAGAGCTCACCGATCCCGATCTTCCGCTGGACGATCTCATATGGCGCCTCTTCCACGAGGAAGCCGAGGTGCGGACGTTCACGCCCGTCAAGCTGAAACGCGGGTGCCGCTGCGATCCGGACTATGTGCGGTCGGTGATCGCGCGATTCCCGGAAGAAGAACGGCAGGCGATGGTCGGCGAGGACGGCTTCATTACGGTCGATTGCGCCTTCTGCTCGACGACCTTCCCGATCACACTCGAAGACGTATCCTCGCAGGTTTCGTCTCGCTCTCGTTAAGAAGTTTGTGCTAAATGGGCACGATGAAACGCCCGATGCGAGCGGTGACCAGAGTGGCTGGAGCGGCTGTGCTGCTGCTGTCGGTGACTGCTGCGGTGCGGCCGACCGTATTCATGCAAACGGGCGGCGGACTTTGGGAAGTCAGCCGCAGCAATGGCGGCCGCCGGACCGTCTGCGTTCCGGACCCCGTGGCGCTGGCCCAGTACGAGCATTTGCGAGCAAACTGTGCTCGCGACCTGGTTCGCAACCAGCAGTCGCGGGCGGAAATCCACTACACCTGCGCCGGCGGGGCGTTTGGGCAGTCCACCGTGGAATTGATCACGCCGCGCTCGCTGCGGATTGAAACCCAGGGCATCTCCGACAATGCGCCCTTCCATTACGTGCTTCAGGCACGAAGACTTGGGAATTGCTGAGAAAATTCCGGTCCCATTAAGCAGAGGTTTAACCTGGATAAGCTAAGCAGGAGTCGTGCCGGATTTGGCACGCTTTCCTCCCAACGGGCTTAGGCCCGGAACTGGGCCGCTCGTCAGCCGACGGGCGGCCCTTCTTTTGTCGGCAATCACGGCCTAGAGGGCGCGGCGATGACGGCGACGCAAAACGATCAGGGCAAAAGGGCGGTGGTTCTCCTCTCGGGAGGGCTCAATTCGATGGTGTGCGCCGCGCTTGCGCGGGAACGGGGCTTTTCGGTGCTCGCGCTGACCGTCGATTACAACCAGCGTCACCGGGTGGAGATCGAAGCCGCGCGACGGATCGCGTCGACGATGGCCGAGCGGCATATCGTCCTTCCGCTGGACCTGCGTTCGTTCGGCGGCTCGGCGCTGACGAGCGATGCGTCCGTGCCGAAGGACGGCGTCCAGCCGGGAATCCCGATCACCTATGTTCCGGCGCGCAACCTCATTTTCCTGAGCATTGCACTGGCCTGGGCAGAGGCTGAGGGCGCCGGCGACCTGTTCATCGGAGTCAATGCGCTCGACTATTCCGGTTATCCGGACTGTCGTCCGGAATTCGTGAGGGGCTTCGAGCAGCTTGCGCGTCTCGCCACAAGGGCGGGCACCGAAGGCGAGCAGATCAGGATTCATGCGCCGCTGCAGCACATGACCAAGTCGGACATTGCGCGGGAAGCGCACCGGCTCGGACTCGATGCCGGGCTCAGTCACAGCTGCTACGATCCGCTGCCCGACGGCAGTCACTGCGGCCTGTGCGATGCCTGCCGCCTGCGCGCGAAGGGCTTCGACGAAGCCGGTCTGCCCGATCCGACGCGCTACGCGGCGACCTCGGACGCCCGCTGATGGCCTATGCCGTAAAGGAATGCTTCCTCACCCTTCAGGGCGAGGGAGTGCAATCGGGCAGCCGGGCCGTTTTCCTGCGTTTCGCCGGGTGTAATCTGTGGTCCGGCCGTGAGCAGGACCGCGCCGCGGCGCAATGCACGTTTTGCGACACGGACTTCGTGGGAACGGATGGCGAGGGCGGGGGCAAGTTCGCGAGCGCTGGGGCTCTTTCAGAACAGGTCGCGGCAATCTGGGGATCCAGGGACGATGACCGGCTGGTCGTGATCACGGGCGGCGAACCGATGCTCCAGCTCGATCGCGAACTGATCGACGCATTGCATGCGCGGGGATTCCGAGTGGCCGTCGAGAGCAACGGCACCTTGCCCGCAATCGAGGGCATCGACTGGCTTTGCGTAAGCCCCAAGGCAGGCACGGAGGTCGTTCAGCGCAGCGGCGACGAGCTCAAGCTGGTCTGGCCCCAGGACGGTATCGATCCGGCGGCGCTCGAAAGCTGGGATTTTCGCAACTTCCTCATCCAGCCGATGGACTGCGAGGATCGGGAAAATGCAATGGACGCGGCAATCAAGCTGGTGATGGAGCGGCCGCTTTGGCGCCTTTCGCTACAGACCCACAAGCTCATCGGATTGCAGTGACGCGGGCGTAAAAAAAGAGGCTGCCGGACGAACCGGCAGCCTCTCGATCCTTCGGCGCTCCGTGAAGAGCGCCGTCGAATTACATCGCGTTGTTACCGGTCGCGTTGACGTCGGCATTCACGTCGACGGCGTTCGTGTCCGTCGCGTTCATGGACATGTTGGCGTCCATGTTCATGTCCATGTTCGTCGCATCGATCGCAGTCGTGTCGTTCACGACGAGGTTGTCAACCGCGAGGTTGTCAACGTTCATCGTGTTGTCTGCGGCTTCGTTGCTGCTGCAAGCCGAAACCGCCAGGGCCGCACCGGCGACCAGGATAAGAGCACGCATTCAAAACTCCCTTGATTATCCGATCTGGAGCAGGCGGAACCCACTTCGCAAATCGCGCGCACAATAGTCTGAAGCGCTTCCCACCATCAAGAGACTTTACACGTATGTGACAAGTCCCTGAGAAACGACGGAAAACACTGCTTCAGAGCGTCATCAACGCACGTCATCGGCATTTCTTTCCCAAGCGCGTGAAGGCTGGTGACGCCGAACTCGCTTATCCCGCAGGGCACGATGCCGCCGAAGTGCGAGAGATCGGGCGACACGTTGATCGAGAAACCGTGGAGAGTCACCCAGCGCTTGATGCGAATGCCGAGCGCGGCGATCTTCGCTTCCGCCGGGCCTTCGCCGACCCAGATTCCGATGCGTCCTTCGGCCCGATGCGCCGGTACGCCGAGCTCGGCCAATGACCCGATGATCCATCCTTCGAGCGAGTGAACCAGCCGGCGCACGTCGCGCCCGCGCCGGTCGAGATTGAGCATCAGGTAGCCGACGCGCTGACCCGGGCCGTGATAGGTGTAGCGGCCGCCCCGGCCCGCATCATAGACGGGGAAACCGGACGGATTGAACAGCTCGGAGGGATCGGCGCTTGTGCCGGCGGTGAAGAGCGGGGGATGCTCGAGCAGCCAGACGCATTCGCTGGCGGTGCCGTCATGGATGGCGGCGGCGCGCCCCTCCATGAACGCGAGCGCTTCCTCGTAAGGGACCGGGTCGTCACTGACACGCCATTCGATCTCTTCGTGCATTTCCACTCCGGCGAGATGGCCTCTGTCCGGGTTTGCCGCAAGCGCGTTGCAAGCTTCAGGCTTGGCCCGCATAACAAAGCCGGAACTGAAAAAGGGGACGTCAGTGGCTAGCAATCTTTCCATTTCGCGGGCGTGGGACGAGACGCGCGAGATTTTTCGCCGCGACGGGAAGTTGATCACAGCGGTTGCCCTGGCCTTGATCGTTCTTCCGCAGGTCGTCGCCAGCCTCATTGCGCCGCAGGGCAGTAGTGCGGCGTCAGACCCCTCGACCGGCGCTCGGCTGATGATGCTGGCGGTAATGCTGATCTCGCTGGTCGGGCAGCTTTCGATCATCCGCCTGGCGCTTGGCCCGTCCACTACCGTCGGCGATGCCATCCAGCACGGACTGCGGCGTTTCCCCGCCGCTCTTGGGGCCCTGATCATCATGATCCTCGGAATGGCGATCCTGATCATTCCGATCCTGACCATATTCGTGATTGCTCTCGGCATCAGGCCTGAGGGTCTGCAGCAGGGTCAGGCGAGCGGACCGATCGGCCTTGTGGTCCTGCTTCTCGTCCTGATCGTGGTTGCGATATCCATCCGCTTCACCCTGGTCTCACCCGTCGCAAGTGCCGAGAAGGTCGGCCCACTGACGATCCTCAAGCGCAGCTGGCGTCTGACGGCTGGAAACTACTGGCGCCTGCTGGGCTTCGTCATCCTGTTGCTCATCGCCGCCGTCGCGCTGATTGCGGCGGCCAGCGTCATCGGCGGCATTCTTGCGCGTCTGATAAGCTCGACCATCGAGCCCTTTTCGCTCAGCGCTTTGATCATCGCTTTGGCTGCTGGAGTGGCGCAGGGCGCATTCTCCGTTCTTGCCGCAGTGATGATGACGCGGATCTACACTCAGGTGGCAGGGCGTGACGTTGAGCCGAGCGTTCCCAGCAGCGGCACCTGAGGCGCGCAGTCACGCGGGAGTATCCCCAGCAGACGCGGATCCGGGAAGCGCTCGATTGCGCGCTGGTACGGCGTGAAGCCCGCGCGGCAGTAGGCGGCAAGCGCCGCCGGATGATCGAGCGTGCAGGTATGCACGTGGACCCTATTCACGTCTTCACGCCATGCGCGCTTCACGGCTTCGTCGAGTAGCCAGCGGCCGTGCCCCTGACCGGAGAGTTCCGGAACGAGGCCGACGAAGGAGAGCTCGCATTCTCCGGCTTCGCGAAAGTCCAGCTCGAGCATTCCCACTTCGCCTCCGGCTTCGTCGAATACGACGTAGAGCTCGACCATGGCGTCGCCGATGATGGTCGCGAGCTTCGCATCCTCCATGATCAGGCGCGAGAACCACAGCCACTTCGCTCCGACCTTTCGGAAGAGTGCCCGATACCAGTCAGGCTGCGGGTCCTCTGCACGGCGGAGGAACAGGGACGACGATGGGACCGCAAGCGTCGGCCGCTCTCGCATTTCGAGAAAGGTTACGATCGCGACAAGCTCGCCGTCGGGAATGGCATCGTAGCTCACTTCCACGCAGCCAATGGCGGAAGGCTCATGAGGATGGCGTCGATATTCCCGCCGGTCTTCAGGCCGAAAAGCGTTCCGCGGTCGTAGAGCAGGTTGAACTCGACGTAGCGGCCGCGAAATTCCAGCAGCCGCCGCATGTCCTCCTCAGTGAAAGGCGTATCACGGCGTTTCCGGACGATCTTCGGGAAGATGTCGAGGAATGCTTCCCCGACGTCGCGCGTGAAGGCGAAATTCGCATCGAACGTCGGCCCGGCGCCAGGCTCGAAGCATTCCAGATGGTCGTAGAAGATGCCGCCGACCCCGCGATCGACTCCGCGGTGCGGGAGGTGGAAATAGTCCTGCGCCCACTTTGAAAAGCGCGGATAGAAGGTCGGGTCGTGCGCGGCGCAGGCAGCCCGCAAGCGGGCGTGGAAAGGCCTCGGTGTCCTCTTCGTAAGGGATCGCGGGATTGAGATCCGCTCCGCCGCCGAACCAGCGCTTCGTGGTCGCAAGGAAGCGCGTATTCATGTGAACAGCCGGCACATGCGGGCTCGCCATATGGGCGACGAGGCTGATCCCCGTGGCGAAGAAGGTCGGGTCGTCAGCCGCTCCGTGGATGCTTGCGGCGAACTCCGGTGAGAAGCGGCCGCCGACCGTCGAGACATTCACCCCGACCTTTTCGAACACCTTGCCGTTCATCTGCCCGCGGACGCCGCCGCCACCGGGCGAGCCGTCCGGGTCCGTGCGCTCCCAGGGGATGTACTCGAAGGAGGCGTCGCTGCCTGCTTCGCGCTCGATTTCTTCGAAAGCCGTGCAGATCCGCGTTCGAAGCGCTTCGAACCAGTCGCGGGCGGATTGTTGTTGATCGTCCAACGGCTTCAAGACGGTAGTCTCCCGGTCTGGCGGAGCGCTTCGCCAAGCCCGATGGCAACGGCGCTGGCAAGGTTGAGCGAGCGAACTTCCGCACGGATGGGCAGGCGCACGGACGCTGGGCAGGCGTCGCGCACCTCCTGTGGAACGCCCGCGCTTTCCTGTCCGAAGAGCAGGATGTCGTCGCCACTGAACGCAAAGTCGTAGGGAGAAATGCTGGCCTTGGTCGTGAAGAGGATCAGCCGGGCGTCGCCGGCGCTCTCGCAAAAGGCTTGAAAGCCCGGGTGCCGGATGACCTCCACATAGTCGATATAGTCCATCGCCGTGCGGCGAACCCGCCGGTCATCCCACGCGAATCCCATGGGTTCGATCAGGTCGACCCCTACGCCGAGGCAGGCGCCGAGACGCATTACGGCGCCGACGTTTCCGGCGATTTCTGGCTGGTAGAGGGCCACTCGCATGCCGCGCGCTTAGGCGAGGAGGGGCAGTAACCGCAAACGGCGGCAATTCCACCACTTGGCAGTGCCGAAACGCGAGGCTATCAGGCCCGCCATTCGCCCCTGGGGTCCTCCCAAGGGCGACTTCGTTATGTGCCTGTCCGGCACGTACAGCACACTGCGTCAAAGGGCGTCACAAGGGGAAGCATGGCCACGCTGGAACAATCCGCACAGGGGTCGGAACCGGCTGAAACTGGGGACGGCGTCCGCCGCCGGGATTTCCTTAACGTCGCGGCCGTGAGCTTCGCCGGAGTCGGCGTGGTTGCGGTTACGCTTCCGCTGATTTCGCAGATGAACCCGCCGGCCGACGTTCTCGCGCTCGCGCAGACCGAAGTCGACATTTCGAAGATCGCGACGGGCCAGGCGATCAAGACCGTTTGGCGCAAGCAGCCGGTGTTCATCCGCAACCTGACGCGCAGGAAATCCAGGCCGCGAATTCGGTGAATGCCAGCGAGCTGCGCGATCCGCAGACGCTCGCCGAGCGCACCAAGCCGGGCAAGCAGAACTGGCTGATCACTTTGGGCGTCTGCACGCACCTCGGCTGCGTGCCGCTGGGCGTCGGCGAGGGCGAGAACCGCGGTCCGTACGGCGGCTATTTCTGCCCGTGCCATGGCTCGGCCTACGACACGGCCGCACGCATCCGCACCGGTCCGGCACCGACCAACCTGCTCGTTCCGGACTATGAATTCATTTCCGATACTACCGTTCGCATCGGCTGAGGGGGAAAGAGCCTAAGATGAGCTTTGCCTGGGCAAAACCCTACGAACCGAAGTCCGGCTTCATGCGCTGGCTGGACGAGCGCCTTCCGCTTCCTCGCCTGGTTTATGGCGCGGTCGGCGGCGGTTATCCGGTCCCGCGGAACCTGAATTACTGGTGGAACTTCGGCGTCCTCGCCGGGCTGTTCCTCGCCATCCAGATCGTCACCGGGATCGTGCTGGCGATGTGGTATTATTCGAGCGCCGACGGAGCCTTCAATTCCGTCGAGCACATCATGCGCGACGTGAACGCGGGATGGGCGATCCGCTACATCCACATGAACGGTGCGAGCTTCTTCTTCATCGTCACCTACATCCACATCTTCCGCGGCCTCTATTACGGTTCGTACAAGGCGCCGCGCGAGCTGGTGTGGATGCTCGGCCTCGTCATCTACCTGCTGATGATGGCTACCGCATTCATGGGCTACGTGCTGCCCTGGGGCCAGATGAGCTATTGGGGTGCACAGGTCATCACCGGATTCTTCTCGGCATTCCCGCTAGTGGGCGAGCCGATCCGTATCTGGCTGCTCGGCGGTTATGCGCCCGACCAAGCCGCGCTGACCCGCTTCTTCTCGCTGCACTATCTGCTGCCGTTCGTGATTGCCGCAGTCGTGATCCTGCACATCTGGGCACTGCACATCCCGGGATCGAGCAACCCCACGGGCGTCGACGTGAAGGACGAGAAGGACACGCTACCGTTCCATCCGTTCTACACCGCCAAGGATGGCTGGGCCGCCGCGGCGTTCCTTACGGTGTTCGCGCTGTTCGTCTATTTCGCCCCGAACTTCCTGGGTCACCCGGACAATTACATTCCGGCAAACCCGCTCGCGACGCCGGCGCACATCGTGCCCGAATGGTACTTCTGGCCGTTCTACGCGATCCTCCGCGCCTTCACCGTGGACTTCATCCTGCCAGCGAAGCTGTGGGGCGTGCTGGCGATGTTCGGATCGATCCTGATCCTGTTCTTCCTGCCGTGGCTCGACAAGTCGCCGGTTCGCTCGGGCTCTTATCGCCCGGTGTTCAAGCGCTTCTTCTGGATATTGGTGATCGACATTCTGATCCTCGGCTGGGCCGGAGGCTCCGCCGCGACACCGATACGGGTGGCCATCAGCCAGCTGGCATCCGCTTATTATTTCGCGCACTTCCTCATCATCCTGCCGCTCATTTCGGCGTTCGAGACGCCGCTTCCGCTGCCGGACTCGATCAGCTCGTCACGGCTGCATGGTGAAAAGCAGGAAGCTGCGCCGGCCGGTAGCGCGCCGAAGGGCGGCGCAACGGCCACGGCCGAGTAAGGGGGCACTACAGAATGCTTCGGTTTTTCATGGGCATCGTCGGCGCCGTCTTCTCGGTGGTGCTGCTGATCTCCTTCTTCAGCAACGTGTCGACCTTTCTTACCAGCCCGCCTGAAGCGACGGCCGAGGAGGAATTCCACGAGCACCCGAAACATCTGACGCTCGCCAGCGACGGATTCTTCGGTAAATTCGACCGCAAGCAGCTTCAGCGCGGCTTCCAGGTCTACAAGGAAGTTTGCGCTGCCTGTCACGGCCTGGGCCTTGTCGCGTTCCGCGATCTCGAGGCGCTCGGCTACAACGAGGCCGAAGTGAAGGCGATCGCCGCGCAATGGCCGATCGAAGTTCCGACCATCAACCCGGAAACCGGCGAAGCCGCTACCAGGAAGGCGCTTCCCGCCGATCGTTTCCCGTCGCCCTACGCAAATGAAGTCGCGGCGCGCGCGGCGAACAACAATGCGCTTCCGCCAGACCTGTCGCTGATGACGAAGGCACGCCATGACGGCGGCGCCTATGTGTACTCGCTGCTGACCGGCTATTCGCCGCAGCCGGCGGAACTCGTCCACAAATTCCCGGCCGCGAAGACCCCGCAGGGTCTGTACTACAACCGGTACTTCCCGAACCTGAATCTCGCCATGCCGCCGCCGATCACCGCCGACGGGCAGGTGACCTATGCTCCCGGCAATCCGGCGCCGACGGTCGACCAGATGGCGAAGGACGTCTCCGCCTTCCTGGTGTGGACCGCCGAACCGAAGCTGGAAGCCCGCCATGCCACAGGCCTTGCGGTTGTCATCTTCCTGCTGATCGCCACCATTCTCGGATATCTGGCGTACCGGAACATCTGGGCGACGGAGAAGCGCAAGGTCCGCGTGACGGGCGCGCTCGATCCGAAGAACCAGGCGAAGGCCGCGAGCGCCAAGGGCAAGGCCGGCATCGAAGGCTAGGTCCCTCGTCCTCGCATAATGCGGCGGCAGGCTGGCCAAGCGGGAAGTCGCCGCCATCGCGGCTGAGCTCAGATCGGGAACATCATCCTGAATTCGCGCGCTTAATTCAGTGACCGTTCAACTGCCGACGCAGAATGAGCGGACAGCATCCTCCGGATGTACTGGAGAAGTGACATGAGCGTATTCAATTTCAAGACGGCCGCCCTGGCGATCGTTGCAGGCGTTGGCCTCAGCGGCTGCGCCTATGGCCCGTACGGCAGCGGGCTTGGCGTCGGTGTCGGCTACGGCAATGGCTACGGCTACGGCGACTATTACGATCCCTATTACGGCAGCGGATATTACGGCGCGAACTACAATCGCTACGGCTATGGCTACGGTCAGCCCTATTATGGCTGGTACGACGGCTATTATTACCCCGGCACGGGCTATTACGTGTACGACCGCAATCGCCGTGCGCAGCGCTGGAGCGATACCCAGCGCCGCTACTGGGAGTGGCGCCAGCGTGCCTCACGCAGCAACCCCTCGTCGACCGGCACCGGCCGCATCCTCGAGAACTGGGTCGACTTCCAGAACGGCCCGCAGGTAGCCAATCGCACGGTTCGTCAACGTACGAGCAGCACGTCGCCGACGGTTCGCAGCCGTGAGCTGACGGCGGAGCAGCGTGCAGCGTGGACCCAGCAACGGGCGGCGCGCGCCGAGCGTCGTGCAGAGCGCGCAGAGCGTGCGGAAGCGAGCAATGAGCGGGCTTCTACTCGCTCCACGAGGCGCGGCCGCAAGATAGACTGAAAACTCTCCGGGGCGGCGTTCGCGTCGCCTCGGATGCTTCAGATCCCGCCCACCGTCTTCACATTTCAGCTGGGCGTCGACGGATCAGCACGATCGATTTGAATCGCATGACCGGGATGTCGTCCTGGTTGGTCACCGTCGTTTCCGTGCGGAATGAGCCGATCTCCGGCTTCGAGCGGGACGGCGTCTTTTCGATGATCTTGCCGGTCACGTGGAGCGTGTCGCCCGGATAGACCGGCTTCAGCCAGCGAAGCTCGTCGACGCCCGGGGAGCCAAGTCCTTCCTGCTCGCCGTCCACGACGTGCCGCGCGATGACCGCCATCGTCATTGCGCAAGTGTGCCATCCGCTTGCCGCCAGCCGTCCGAAATGGGTCTTCGCCGCTTCCTCGTCCGAAAGGTGGAAGGGCTGCGGGTCGTACTTGCGGGCGAAGTCGAGAACTTCTTCGCGGGTCACCTCGTAGGAGCCGAAATGGGTCTCGGCACCGATCTCCAGATCTTCGAAATAGCGCATTCGCGGCGCATAGCGGCCACTACGGCTTGGCGCGAGTGCAAAGGCCGCGCTACGAAACGTGCGTGGGGATCGAGGCGACAGGCACTCAGCGATGGCATCCGCGGCTCGTCGAAGCCGCTTTGGCGCTGAACGAGAACCGGTTGGATGTCGCGGAGCGGCTCCTGAAACCGCACCTCAAGGAGGACCCGTTCGACGTCCGCGCCATTCGGATGCTGGCGGAGCTGGCCGCGCGCATTGGGCGGATGAAGGAAGCGGAGGCGCTGCTTCGAAGAGCGCTGGAGCTGGCGCCGAACTTCAATGCGGCGCGGGCCAACCTCGCTTTGGTGCTTGGGCGGACCGGTCGGCCTGCGGAGGCGTTGGAGCTGCTCGAGCCAGTGTTCGACGCGGAGCCCGACACAATCGGGCATATGAACCTCAAGGCGGCGACGCTCGGCCGCCTTGGCGACTTCGACGAGGCGATCGAGATTTACGAGGCCGTGCTCGCACGAACGCCTCGGCAGCCGCTGGTCTGGCTGAGCTATGGGCACATGCTGAAGACCGTCGGCAGGCAAAAGGACGGCATCGCCGCCTATCGCAAGGCGATCGAGCTGAAGCCGGAGCTCGGCGAAGCATGGTGGAGCCTCGCCAATCTCAAGACCATCCGTTTCGACGAAGGCGACATCGCCGCGATGACGTCGGCGCTGGCGACGCTGGGGCTTTCGGACCAGGATCGGCTGCATCTCGACTTCGCTCTCGGCAAGGCGATGCACGACGCCGGCAAGGCCGACGAGGCGTTCAGCCATTACCGGAAGGGAAACGCGCTCAGCCGCAAGCAGCATCCGTTCGACATCAGCCAGCTTGGCCGCCGCGTGGACCGGAGCATCGAGGCGTTCACGAAGGAGCTGCTGTCGTCCGAAGGCGGCAGTGAAGCGGCGGATCCGATCTTCATCGTAGGAATGCCGCGCGCGGGGTCGACGCTGATCGAGCAGATCCTGTCGTCCCACAGCCTGGTCGAGGGCACGTCCGAGCTTCCGGATATCCCGGCGATCGCGGGCCAGGGCGGCGATTACCTGGCGCGAGCGACATCGATGAGTGCGGACGAACGACGCGAAGCCGGCGAGGATTATCTGAAGCGCGCGTCCGTGCAGCGGCGTACCGACCGCCCGTTCTTCATCGACAAGCTGCCGAACAACTGGATGTTCGTGCCGTTCATCCAGATGATCCTGCCGAACGCGAAGATCATCGACGCGCGCCGGCATCCACTCGGCTGCTGCTTCTCCAACTTCCGCCAGCATTTCGCGCGGGGGCAGGACTTCACCTACGACCTCGGCGATCTTGGCCATTACTATTCGAATTATGTTCGGCTGATGGCCCACGTCGACGCGGTGATGCCCGGCCGGGTTCACCGGGTGATCTACGAGCGGATGGTGGACGACACGGAGGCCGAGATCAGGTCGTTGCTCGAATATTGTGGGCTGGAGTTCGAGCCGGCCTGCCTGACCTTCCATGAAACCGAACGCGCGGTCCGGACCGCGAGCTCGGAGCAGGTGCGCCAACCGATCTACCGCGACGCGACCGACGAATGGCAGCGGTATGAGAAGCACCTCGGCCCACTGAAGGAAGCGCTGGGGCCCGTTCTTGAGGCTTACCCTAACGTCCCGGGCGCATTTCTGCAGCCTTAGGGCAACATCCGCAGTGGAAGTGTGACCTTTCGACTAACAGCCGTTGACAAGGCGTAACGGCTTTGCAGCAATGGCGTCACCTAGGTCGATTGGGGGCAATTCATGACCGCTCGGAAAGTTCGTGGGTTCACTTTTGGACTCCTCGCTTCAACGGCGCTGGCGGCGCCGGCGTTCGCTCAGACACCGCCGGTCGAAGACACGACGCAGTCGCCTGCCCCGGGCACGAACGCGACGAACGTCACTGGGGAGACGCCGCAGGAGCAGGTGGCCCGCGACGGGGAAGCCGCAGATCCGACCGAGATCGTCGTCACCGCGCAGAAGCGCGAGGAGAACCTGCAGAACGTGCCGATCAGCGTCCAGGCGATCGGAACGCGCCGCCTCGACCAGCTGAACATCTCGAACTTCGAGGATTACACGAAGCAGCTGCCGTCGGTCAGCTTCCAGAGCTCGGCTCCGGGCTCGACCACGGTTTACATGCGCGGCGTCGCGAGCGGCGGCGACGGCAACCACTCGGGTTCGTTCCCCTCGGTCGGCTTCTACCTCGACGAGCAGCCGGTCACGACCATCGGCGGGACGCTCGACGTCCATATCTACGACATTGCCCGCATCGAGAGCCTGGCGGGTCCGCAGGGCACCCTGTACGGCGCCTCGTCGCAGGCCGGTACCATCCGCATCATCACCAACAAGCCGGAACTCGGAGTGACCTCCGGCCGAGTGGATGCCGAACTCAACTCGGTGGCACATGGCGGAATGGGCGGCAGTGTCGAAGGCATGGTCAACCTGCCGATTGGCGATCGTGTCGCATTCCGCGCGAACGCTTTCTACCAGCGCGACGCGGGCTACATCGACAACGTCTTCTCGGAGCGGAGCTACGAGTACACGGGCGTGTGGGACCCGCCGTTTTCCGGACCGCCTACGGTCATTGCTTTCGACAACAGCCAATTCCTCGACAGCAACATCAACAAGCAGGAAGTGTACGGCGGCCGCGCGGCGCTGAAGATCGATCTGGACGACAATTGGACCGTCACTCCAGCGATCATGCACCAGAAGTTGAAGACCAAGGGCGTCTTCTACATGAACGACGAGCTGGACGACTTCGAGGTTACCCGTTTCCGCAAGGAGCCTGCGAAGGACAAGTTTACGCAGGTCGCGCTGACCATCGAAGGCAAGATCGCCAACTTCGACGTGACCTACGCCGGCGCCTACATGACCCGGCCGACTTCGGGGACGAGCGACTATGTAGACTACGTCGATGCGTACAACGCCTATTATCAGTCACTCGGCTACGAGAGCATCCTCGATTACCAGTACTACTTCGATAATGCGGGCAATATCGTCAGCCCGGCGCAGTACATCACCGGCAGCAATCATTTCAAAAAGCTCAGCCAGGAGATCCGCATTTCATCGCCGGCGGAGAATCGCTTCCGAGTGATCGGAGGCGCTTTCTACCAGCGGCAAAGCAACGACATTCTCCAGGAATATCGGGTCGATAACCTCTCCGATGACCTGTCGGTCAACGGTCATCCTGGCCTGCTCTGGCTCACCAACCAGGAACGCGTGGACAAGGATTATGCCCTGTTCGGCGAAGCGAGCTTTGACGTCACGCCGCAGATCACGCTCACGGGGGGCGGACGTTTCTACAAGTTCGACAACACGCTCTTCGGCTTCGCGGGATACGGCCGCAACCTGGACTTCGAAGAGGAGGGTGTTCCACCGAACGTGGTGGGCAGTACGCGCACCGGCGTTGCCGAATGCTTCATGGAAGATGGTGAACTGCTGCGCTTCGGGGGAACAGGCGGTTTCGCACCGGGTAGCATCTCCGGCATTCCCTGCACGAACGTCGGCATATTCGAGGACGGCAAGGTCAAGCCCAAGCGGACCAAGGATAATGGCTTCATCCACAGGCTAAACGCCCAGTACAAGCCGAACGAAGACATGATGTTCTATGCGACGTGGTCGCGAGGTTTCCGGCCGGGCGGCATCAATCGTCGTGCTTCGCTTGCGCCTTATGCGCCCGACTTTCTGACCAACTACGAACTAGGCTGGAAGACGACTTGGGGCCCATTGAGGTGGAACGGCGCGGTCTATCACCAGAAGTGGAAAGAGTTTCAGTTCAGCTTCCTCGGCGAAAGCAGCCTGACCGTGATTCAGAACGGCAAGGATGCGAAGATCAACGGCATCGAATCTGACATAAGCTATGTCAGGGGCGGCCTGACACTGAACGTGGCAGCCGCGTTAACGGACGCCAAGACCAGTGGAAACATCTGTAACGTCGCCATCGACGAGGCTGCGGATTGCGACACCTTTTACCCTGAACCGACCGAGGAAGATCCTGACGCGGGAACTCAGGATTTCATCGTGACGCCGTCCGGAACGCGGCTGCCCGTCACGCCGAAGTTTAAGATGTCTGCCACTGCGCGCTACGCTTGGCCCATAGGTCCCGGACGTGCGCACGTGCAGGGCGCGATCGCGTATCAATCATCGGCAAGCGCGGACCTCAGGCGAAACATCGGTGACGATGTCGATCCGATCAATCCCAACGACTTCCTGGGGCGCATCAAGTCGAGCACGCTGGTTGACCTGTTCGCAGGCTACAGCTGGCGCGACTACAACGTCGAGTTGTTCGCTACGAACCTCTTCGACGAGCGCAACGAACTGTCGCGTTTCGTAGTCTGCAGCACCTGTACCCAGGTGAAAGTATTGCCTGGCCGTCCGCGCACGATCGGACTGAGGGTGGGCACGAAGTTCTGAGGGGAGTCGGCGCCGACCCTCGCATTGAAACGGAGTGAGCCGCCCCGGCCCTATGCGTTCATTCGGCCAGCGATGTCATCGCCTGGGCCCGGACTGCTGTGGATAGGGCTCGTGTTTGCCGTGATGGAACGCTGGAAGCCGGCCGTCACACGTTGAAGCGGAAGAGCAGCACGTCGCCGTCCTGGACGACATATTCCTTGCCTTCAGCCCGCATCTTCCCGGCTTCCTTGGCGCCTGCCTCGCCGCCGGTGGAGATGTAGTCGTCGAAGGCGATGGTCTCGGCGCGGATGAACCCGCGCTCAAAGTCGGTGTGGATCTCGCCGGCCGCTTCGGGGGCCTTGGCGCCGCGGTGAACGGTCCAGGCGCGCGATTCCTTGGGTCCCGCAGTGAAGAAGGTGATGAGGCCGAGGAGGTCGTAGCCCGCGCGGATTATGCGCGAGAGGCCGGTTTCTTCGAGCCCAAGGTCCGCGAGAAACGCCTCGCGCTCGTCGGACGGCAATGTCGCGATCTCGGCTTCGATCGCCGCGGAAATGACGACAGCGAGCGCGCCTTCCGCTTTTGCCTTCTCGAACACGCGGGCGCTGTTCGCATTTCCGTTCGCCGCTTCGCTCTCATCGACATTGCAGACGTAAAGCACGGGCTTGGCGGTCAGCAGCTGCGCGCGCTGGAGCGCCTTTTCCTCTTCCGCGTCTTTCGGCTTGGTCAGGCGCGCGGGCTTTGAATCCCGGAGCAGGTCCAGCGCCTGGCCGAGGACGGACGCCTCAATCTTCGCTTCCTTGTCCCCCTGCTGCGCCTTCTTCACGAGGTTCGGGACCCGGCGCTCTAGGCTGTCGAGGTCGGCAAGCATCAGCTCCGTCTCGACCGTCTCCGCATCGGCGATCGGGTCCACGCGACCCTCGACGTGCGTGACGTCGCCGCCTTCGAAGCAGCGCAGCACGTGGACAATGGCGTCCACCTCGCGAATGTTGGCGAGGAACTGGTTGCCGAGCCCTTCGCCCTTGGAAGCGCCACGGACGAGTCCCGCGATGTCGACGAACTCGATCTGCGTCTCGATCGTCTGTGCGCTCTTGGCGATGCTTGCGATCCTGTTCAGCCGGTCATCGGGCACGGCCACGCGGCCGACGTTTGGTTCGATGGTGCAGAAGGGATAGTTCGCCGCCTGCGCTGCCGCGGTTTCGGTCAGCGCATTGAATAAAGTGGATTTACCGACGTTCGGCAGTCCGACGATGCCGCAGCGAAAGCCCATGATTACTCCAGTCAGTTGTCATTGCGAGCGGAGCGAAGCAATCCAGCCGGATCGCCACGTCGCTGCGCTCCTCGCGATGACGGGATGGGCGCCATGTAGGGAAGGAGCGTTCTTTCCTCAACTGCGTTTGAAAGGTTGCGGATCGGTACCTAACTCCGTCCCTTCCTTGCAGGAGTTGCAGATGGCCGACCTGTCATCCTTTCCGATCACCAGCCGATGGCCGGCCGCCTCTCCTGACATCATCCAGCTTTACTCGATCAATTCGCCGAACGGGGTGAAGGTCTCGATCATGCTCGAGGAGACCGGCCTGCCGTACGAGCCGCACCTGGTGGTCATCGGTGACAAGGAGAGCTGGACGCCCGAATTCCTGTCGCTGAACCCCAACGGCAAGATCCCCGCGATCATCGATCCGGATGGGCCGGGAGGGGAGCCGCTGGCGCTGTCCGAGTCCGGTGCGATCCTCGTCTATCTTGCGGAAAAGACGGGGAAGTTCCTGCCAGATGGGGCCCGTCGCTATGAAACCCTGCAATGGGTGTTCTGGCAGGTCGGGCATGTCGGCCCGTTCTTCGGGCAGGTCGGCTTCTTCCACAAGTTTGCCGGGCGGCACTGGGACGATAAGCGCCCGCTCAAGCGCTACGCGGACGAGTCCAAGCGGCTGATGAAGGTGCTCGACGATCGCCTGGACGGTCGCGATTGGGTGATGGGCGACGATTACACCATCGCCGACATCGCGCTGCTGGGCTGGGTCCGCAATCTCGTGGAATTCTACGAGGCGGCGCACCTCGTCGATTATCATGAACTCAGCAATGTTCATCGGTGGCTGGAGCGCGGGCTTGCCCGGCCGGCGGTTCAGCGCGGCTTGACGATCCCCGCCAAGGACTGAAGCTCAAGCGAAGTTGAAACTGACCGACAGGCGCTCGCCGCGGCCGGTGCCGGGCAGGACTTCGTGCCGCAGCCAGCTTTCCCACAGAAGGAGCAGGCCGGGGCGGGGTTCTACGCTGACGAAGGGCCGAAGCTCTTCGGGGGCATCGTCGCGACGCGTCGGGGCGGCCATCATCATCGGCAGGCGAGGGTCCTCGAAGCGGATTGCGCCGGAGCCCTTTGGGACTTCGACGTAGAGCGTGCCGGAGATGATGCTGTGCGGGTGGATGTGCCCGCTGTGATGGCCCGAGCCGCGCAGTAGGTTGACCCAGAGGCTGTCGAGGCGGGGCTTGCGGGCGAGGTCGAAGGCGCATTCCTTCGCGAATGCGGCCGCGTGCTTGGCAAGGAGCTTGCCGAGGTCGCCAATTGACGGATCGCGGCGGGGAAGATCGTTCAGCGAGGCGTAGCTGGTGTAGCCGGCATAAAGATGTTCCGCGCTCCATCGCTGTCCTGCCGCATCGTCCTCCGCAAGGCTGCGGATCGAGTGGGCAAGCTCGTCCAACAGATTTCCGCCGCCGAGGTCGGCTTCGTAGAGTTGTGTGGCGAAGAGGCGGCGTCCCATGACTCCCCGTTAGAGTCCTGATATCGAACGGGGAAGACGCAAGCGGAGGACGCTGCCGAATGTCGGACGTCTTCGTTTCCTATGCACGCGCGACGGAGCCGCAAGCGAAGGCAATCGCCGACGCACTGCGAGGGCAGGGCTACAGCGTCTGGCGCGACGACGAGATTCCCGCGCACAAGCCATATGCGGAGGTCATTGAAGAGCGGCTGAGGGCGTCCAAAGCCGTCCTCGTCATCTGGTCGGTCGATGCTACCAAATCCCAATGGGTGCGCGCGGAGGCCGATGCTGCGCGCGAACTCGGTACCTTGGTGCAGGTCAGCATTGACGGGACAATGCCGCCTTTGCCGTTCAATCAGATTCAGTGCGCGGCGCTTCCCTCGAAGAACGGCAAATTCGAAGGTCCGGGCTGGTCTAAACTGATGGCCAGCCTTGCTGCGCTCGTCGATGCAGAGCCCGTCGTGGCTGGTCCCGAGGCCGCGGCCGCCCCGCAGCGACAGGCGAAATCCATCTGTGTCCTGCCGTTTGCGAACATGAGCGGCGATGCCGAACAGGAGTATTTCAGCGACGGCATCAGCGAGGATATCACGACCGACTTGTCGAAGGTCTCCGCGCTCGACGTGATCGCGCGCAACACGGCATTTACGTTCAAAGGACAGCCGGTCGACGTGTGCCAGATCGCCCGGACTCTGGGCGTCAGCCATCTTCTAGAGGGCAGCGTGCGCAAGGCAGGCCCCCGAGTGCGCATCTCGGCCCAGTTGATCGACGGAGCCACCGGCAGCCATGTCTGGGCGGAACGATACGATCGCGAACTGACCGACATCTTCGACATTCAGGATGAAATCTCGAAGGCGATCGTCGAGGCGCTGAAGGTCAAGCTCCTGCCGACTGAAAAGAAGGCCATCGAACAGCGCGGCACGACCAGTGCGGAGGCGTACAACCTCTATCTCATGGCCCGCAGATATTGGGTGTCGGGCAATTACGGCGACATACGCCGGGAGCAGCGAACCATTCGACTGTGTCAGCGCGCGGTCGAGATTGATCCGACTTATGCTCAGGCGTGGGCGCTGATCGCGCTCGCGCAAGTCAGCATGCACTTGTACTTCGGAATCCCGTCCGACGATGCACTGGCCGCGGCCGAGCAGGCCTTGTCTATCGATGCCACGATCGCGGAGGCTTACGCCGTTAAGGGGCGCATCCTCTCCGAGCGCGGCGAATTCACCGCGGCCGAGCGGCAGATCGCCACGGCGCTAAAGCTCGGACCCGATTCCTGGGAGGTCAACCGTGAGGCGGCGCGCGTTGCATATGCTCAACGCAAGATCGACGACGCCGTTCGATATTACGAGAAAGCTGTGTCGCTTAGCGACACTGACTATCATTCATGGGCAATGTTGGTGACCTTCTATCAGGCGCAGGGAAATCGAGAGGGCGTATTGCGCTGCGGCCGGATGATGCTTTCGCAGACCGAAAAAGTGCTCGCCGAGGATCCAAGCAACGGCGCTGCATTGGGCATTGCAGCAGGTGGCCATGCGGTCCTCGGCCATCGCGACCAGGCGATGGAAACCATCGAGCGGGCCATGCTTATCGACCCGGACAACCTGAACATGCGATACAATTTCGCTTGTGTGCTAACGGCGCACCTCCGGGAGCCTGATGCCGCGATTAACATCCTTGGGCCTCTCTTCGAAGCCTCCCCGACGCTCGTCAACACAGCCAAGGTTGACCCCGACCTGGATCCCCTGAGAGGCGATCCGCGCTTCGAAAAAATGCTGGCGGACTGCGCTGCAAGAGTAGGAACGAGCTGAGCGGCTAGGCCGCCTCCTGCTGCCGCCGAGCCACCTCACTCATAAAGCGGGGATCGTCGCCGTCGGCTAGCCAACTCGCCTCGTCCGCGATTGCGGCGAGCATGTCGGACAGCTCCTCCATCTCCGCCTTGTGGTAATTGCCGAGAACGTGGGGGGTGACCTTCTCCTTCTGGCCGGGACCGGGATGGCCGATGCCGATGCGGACGCGGCGGAAGTCGGGGCCGAGCGAGGCGTTGATCGAGCGCAGGCCATTGTGTCCGGCGAGCCCGCCGCCGACGCGCACTTTCACCTTGAACGGCGCGAGGTCGAGCTCATCGTGGAAGACGGTCAGCGCTTCCTCGTCGAGCTTGTAGAAGTGCAGCGCCTGCTGAACCGCGTCGCCGCTGTCGTTCATGAACGTCTGCGGCTTTACGAGCAGGACCTTGTGACGGCCGATGCGGCCTTCCGAGATGAGGCTGCGGAATTTCTTCTGCCACGGGCCGAAGCCGTGCACTTCGGCGATGATATCGGCCGCCATCATGCCGACATTGTGCCGGTGAAGCGCATATTTCGCGCCGGGATTTCCGAGGCCCACCCAGATCTGCATCGGCTTCACCTAGCGTGACGGCAGCGCAAAAAGAAACCGCCCATCCTTGCGGATGAGCGGCTTCAGTTTCGCAAGGTGCGGAAACTTAGGCTTCTTCGCCTTCGGTAGCTTCACCTTCGCCCTCGGCTTCCTCACCTTCGACGGTCGGAACCGCGTCGGCAGCAGCCGCCTCTTCCTCTTCCGCCTTCATCGCCGACGGAGCGACGATCGTGGCAACCGTGAAGTCGCGATCCTCGATCGCCGGCTTGGAGCCTTCCGGAAGCGTCACATCGCTGATGTGGATCGAGTCACCGATTTCGAGGCCGTCGAGCGGGATGTGGAGCTCGTCCGGAATGTGCGCCGCGTCGCAGACCAGCTCGATCTCGTGCTGCACGACGTTGAGAACGCCGCCGCGCTTGAGGCCGGGCGAGGCCTCTTCATTGTCGAAGCGAACGGGCACGTTGACGCTCACCTTCGTGTGCTCGCTGATGCGCAGGAAGTCGACGTGGATCGGGCGGCTCGTGACCGGGTGGAAGTCCACGGCCTTCGGCAGCGTGCGGGTCGGCTTGCCGCCGACTTCGACCATCACGACCGAGTTCATGAAGTGGCCCGATGAAAGCATCTTAGAGAGGAGCTTCTCTTCGACATGGATCGAGAGAGGGTCCTTCTTCTGGCCGTACACCACGGCCGGTACCCGTCCATCACGACGCAATTCACGGGAGGCTCCCTTGCCAGCCCGGTCGCGCGTTTCGGCGGGCAGCGTCAGCTGTTCGCTCATTTCGCTTGTTCCTTGATAAAGTTGCTCCCGCCACGCCTCCAGGGATGACCATGGCTGGGAGCGCGCGCCTATAGGGGAGGGGCGCTTCTAGTGCAAGTTACGGCTGTGTCAGTTCACCCGGGCGGTGCGGATGCCGTATCGGCCGAGCTTGTGCTGGACGCTGTCCTTGCCGGCGAGGTGCCCTGCGCCGACGGCGACGAACACCACGCCCGGCTTCTGCAGCCGCCGTGCGATCCACTGCGCCCAGCGGCCGTTTCGGTCGTCGAACATCACCCGGTAGATCTGCGGCGAGCGTGTTTCCATCTGATCGAGCATCGGCGCGAATCCTTCGATATCGCCCTTGTTCCAGGCCGCCTGAAGCTCGGTCAGCATCGCCGCGACGGCGGCCTTCGTCCGGGCCGCAGCGACGGGGTCCGAAGGGGGCTTGGCGCCCGGCAGCTTGCTGAACATGCCCATCTGAAATTCGAAGGTCTCGAGGCCGCCGACTGGCATCCCCACGTCCTCGGCCGCATCCCGGAGCACCGTGTCCGCGCCTTGCGCGGTCGACATGCCCTGGGACCGGCCTGCAGACATGACGGTCCTGCTGGTGGCCAGGAAGGATGCCGAGCCCGCAAAGGGGCCGACGGGCTGCAGGCCCATGCCCTGCGGCTGGCGTGGCGCGCGCGGATGCTTCAGATGATCAGGGATCAGGGTCTCGAGCATCAGCTGCTGCGAACCGCGAAAGGCCGTCCGAACCTCGTCGTTAAACCACTCGCTCTTGCCGTCGAGCGCGTGGAAGGTGCCGAACAGGTAGATGATCGTGTCTTCGTCGTTGACGACGTAGAGCGCAGGCCTCGCGTTGAGCGGGGACGCCTGCCCAGCCGGCAAGGCCGGGGCCGGGACTGCAACCGCAGCGGCGATCAAAGCAGCGATCATCCACGCCTCCGTAAATACGGCGGGCCGTTCTGGGAGTGGGGATGAAACCGGATAGAAAGGGTGGGCCAGTACTGATCGCTGCAATGCGATCCTCTCGGCCGGCGCTACATTGCGCCCTTCCTCGCCCGGTGCATCGTGACCCCCCAGCCCGATAACCCGAGCATGATGGTCACCGAGAGATTAAGAAATGTCTAGCGAATTCCATGCTCTGCGAAGATTTCGCGACGAGTTGAGCGGTCGGCGGAGTTGTCTGCCGACCGCTCGCTCGGGAAATCTTCGACCTAATTGGCGGCTACACGCGCGCTTTTGATGCCGCGCTTGGCAAGGATCGCCTGGACGCTGTCTTTACCGCCCAGGTGACCGGCACCGACGCCCATGAAAACCACGCCGGGCTTGTCTAAGCGCTTGTCGATCCATTCCGCCCAATTGGCGTTACGGTCTACCAACAGCGTCTTGTACATGGCCGGGGACTGAGCGTTCATCTCGTTCATCAGCTTGGCCATTCCATCGGCATCGCCGGAGGTCCAATGCTTGTTCATCTCCGCGAACATCGGCCCGAGCTGCTCGATCTCCTTCAGCGTTTCCTCAAGCATCTTGATCTGATCGGCGTCGGACATGTTGGCGAACAACGACATTTGATAGTCGATCGTCTCGAGGCCGCTGATCGGCTTCTTCCCGTCCTTTGCGGCCTTGGTCAGGACCGCCTCCGCACCCTGCTCGCCGGTGAATCCGAGCTTCTGGGCACCCGCCATGACGACCGTCAGAGCGGCAAAGAACGGCTTGAACTTGTCGAACGCCGTCGGCGGAGCGCCGATGCCGGCAAGCGCCTTGGCGAACCGCTCCTTGCCTTCGGGCGACAGCTTCTCCGACAGAGGCTTGCCCGACGTATCAAGCGCATACTTCATGATAATCGGCTGCAGCGCCGCCTTGTCCTCCATCGGTGGAAGTTCGAGCACCAATTCGCCCGCCCCGTCGAAGGCCGTCTTGACCTCATCGTTGAACCAGTCCGACTTGCCATCGAGAGCGTGGAACGTGCCGAAGAGGTAGATGGTCGTGTCCGGATCCTTGACCACCCAGATGGCTGGATCGGCATCGGGCAACGCCGCGGCGGGCGCCACAGGAGCGGGCGCAGGGGCGGCGAGCTTCCTGGGCGGCGGCAGGCGCGGCGAACAGGAATGCGGCGGCAAGGAACAACGCAGACTTACGCTTCGACATTTTGAAACCCCTTCCGATTGAACGATTGGCAAGTCAGCGGGATTGCCACTTGCGATATGCGTAGGCGGCCGTCGCGGTGAGCATTGCGACGCCGTAGATCACCCATTGATCGGGTGGGCCGGCCAGGCGGATTCTTGAAAGCAGCCACCAGGCCGGAAACAGAATTGCGTAGGCGTAGAAGCCGATCAGCGAGGCCCACAGATTGTCCGCCACTTCGACCTCATCGGCGGCCGTGAAGAAGCGCCAGCTGCCATAAGCCGCGCCCAGCGAGAGCAAGACGACGCCAATGGCCCCCACGATCGTCATTGCCGGGTGTCCATGACCCCTGCCGGCATCCATGAAACCGGCCGCAAAACCCGATAGAAAGCCCGCGAGTGCTCCGACCACAAACAGCCAGATCAGAATGGTCCAGAAACGCCGCCGGCGTTGCGCGTGGAGCTGTTCGCCTTCACCCATTGGAATTGCCCTCGCTGAAAATGTTCTCGATCGGCAGCTCGAACAGCCGCGCGATCCTGAAGGCGAGGGGGAGGGACGGATCGTGCTTGCCCGTCTCGATCGCGTTGACCGCCTGACGCGAGACGCCGAGGCGGCCGCCAAGCTCTGCCTGGCTCCAGCCGCGCTCCGCTCTCAACACTCTCAGGCGGTTTTCCAACCATCACTCCCATGTCACCTTCGCCTGACGAATCGTCAGGTAGACATGACATCGCAATGATTCGGGCTGGTGTCAATACATCCTGACATTGTGTCAGGGAGAGCCATGACAAGGCTATTGGAGGCGTTTGACCTTATAGCCGCGGCTCTGGAGATAGCGTTGGACGGAATCGTTGCCTGCCAAGTGCCCTGCGCCAACCGCCACCATTACCGTTCCCGGCTGAGTCATGCGGCGCTCGATCCACTGGCTCCAGTTGTAGTTGCGGCGCGTGAGCAGAGCCGCTTTCAACTCCGGCGAGCTTTGCAGGTCGCGGTTGAAGGTCTCGCCGATCGCGTCGACGTCGCCGGTCAGCCAGGACTTCAGCATCCCGTCGAACTGGGCGCGCATGGCCTGCGGGTTCTCGATCGCGCCTTCGAGCAGCTGGCGCTGAGCGCTTTCGGGCAAGCGATCGAAGAAGGTCAGCTGTTCCGTATTCGTCTCCAGCTGGTCGACCTGCTTGCCCGACGCGGCAAAGGACTTGCGCAGGACGGCTTCGACGCCTTGTTCGCCTTCGACCCCAAGTGTCTGGAATTGCACTCCGAGCAAGGTGAACGCGGCGGCCCAGCTTTCCATCCGGTCGAACATCTGGCGGGGTATCTTGGTCTTGGCGATTGCCGCCTCGAGCTGCGGCCGCTTGGCGGCGTCGATGCGGGCGGCGATGGGCGGCAGGCCGCTGGAAAAGCCGAGCGCGGCCATGACGCCGGCAAGCTGCTGCGGGTTGGACGTATCGATCAAGGTCTCCAGCACCAAGGTCTGCGAGCTGTTCAGCGCCTGATCGAGCTTCGGCGTGCGCCACTTCGATTCCCGCGGAAGCAAGTGGATCGTTCCGAAGAGGTAGACGGTCGTGTCCTTGTCCGACACTTGCCAGAGGGCAGGGCCGCGGCTCGTGCGGGCTTCGGCAGCGGTCGTCGGAGCGATCGCGAGCGAGGCGAGGCCGAGTGCCGCCAGGCCCCGTTTGATCAGTTTCTTCACCATGCCGTTCCTCTGGAGACCCGTACGTTGACTGGGGATGTATGAACGCCGCCCCCCAACGTCCACTTGCCGACGCGGAAAGCATCCGCCAAAGCCCGCCGAACACCGTCAATCGCGAGAAACGATCCGTGGCCCTCAGCTTCCAGGACCTGATCCTCACGCTGCACCGATACTGGAGCGCGCAGGGGTGCGTGCTGCTGCAGCCGTACGACATGGAGATGGGGGCGGGGACCTTCCACCCGGCCACGGTGCTGCGCGCGTTGGGGCCGGACCCGTGGAAGGCGGCCTATGTGCAGCCGTCGCGGCGTCCGACCGACGGCCGCTACGGCGAGAACCCGAACCGGCTCGGCCATTATTACCAGTACCAGGTGATCCTGAAGCCGAGCCCGCCGGACCTTCAGCAGCTCTATCTCGGCAGCCTCGCGGAGATCGGCATCGATCCGCTGAAGCACGACATCCGCTTCGTCGAGGACGATTGGGAAAGCCCGACGCTCGGCGCCTGGGGGCTTGGCTGGGAAGTCTGGTGCGACGGGATGGAAGTCACCCAGTTCACCTATTTCCAGCAGGTTGGCGGCTTCGACTGCAAGCCGGTCTCAGGTGAGCTGACGTACGGGCTGGAGCGGCTGGCGATGTACATCCAGGGCGTCGACAACGTCTTCGACCTGAAGTTCAACGACGCCGGCGTGACCTATGGCGACGTGTTCCTGGAGAATGAGAAGGAGCAGTCGCGCTACAATTTCGAGGTCGCGAATACGGAGAGCCTGTTCGACCTGTTCAAAAAGGCCGCGGCCGAAGCCGAGAATTGCGTCGCGAACAAATTGCCGATCCCGGCCTATGAGCAGGCGATCAAGGCGAGCCACATCTTCAACACGCTGCAGGCGAGGGGGGTCATCTCGGTCGCCGAGCGGCAGGCCTATATCGGCCGCGTCCGCGACCTCGCCAAGGCCGCCTGCACGACCTGGATGGAATGCAACGGGTGGCAGGCATGAGCGACTTCCTGCTGGAGCTGCTGTGCGAGGAAATCCCGGCGCGGATGCAGGCGGGCGCGCGGAACGATCTGGCGCGGCTGTTCGCGCAGGAGCTGGATGAGCTTGGCGTTACTGCCGAGGCGATCGACGTCTGGTCGACGCCGCGGCGGCTGGCGCTGATCGCGCGAGGACTGCCGCTCGAAACGCAGGCCGTCAGCGAGGAGATCAAGGGGCCGCGCACGAATGCGCCACCGCAGGCGCTCGAAGGCTTCCTGCGCAAGGTCGGCCTGCCGCACGAGCAGCTTCAGGATCGCGACGGCGTGTGGTTCGCGGTGGTAGAGAAGGCAGGACAGCCGATGCGCGACCTGCTGGGCCCGATCGTCGAGAAAATCGTGCGCGGATTTCCGTGGCCGAAGTCGATGCGCTGGGGCGCTGCGTCGCAAAGCATGACCGCGCTGCGCTGGGTTCGACCGCTGCACGGAATTGTCGCTTTGCTCGGAGAGGACATCGTGCCGGTGCAGATCGAAGGCGTCTCCGCCGGCGCCACGACCGTCGGGCATCGCTTCCATCATCCCGGGCCGATCACCATCGGCAGCACGCAGGATTATGCGGAGAAGCTGCGTGCCTGCCACGTCATCGTCGACCACGAGGAGCGCGAGAAGCTCATCCGCGACGGCGCACAGAAAGCGGCGACAGATGCAGGGCTGAAGATCGTCGAGGATGAAGGTCTGGTGGTCGAGAATGCGGGCCTGACCGAATGGCCGGTTCCTTTGCTCGGCCGCTTCGACTCTGACTACCTCGACGTCCCACGCGAAGTCATCGTCCTCACCATGCGGACGAACCAGAAGTATTTCGCCTGCACGGACGATCTTGGAATGCTTGCCCCGGCGTTCGTCTGTGTCGCCAACATCGATGCGAACGACGGCGGCGAAGCGATCGTCGAAGGCAATCGCCGGGTGCTTGCTGCGCGCCTTTCGGACGCGCGTTTCTTCTGGGAGCAGGATCTCAAGGTTCCGTTGGAGGAGCAGGCGAGTAAGCTTTCGGGCATCGTCTTCCACGAGAAGCTCGGAACGACGGCCGACAAGGTCGCGCGCGTTGCGAAGCTGGCCGAATGGCTGGTGAAGGAACGGCTTATTCCAGGGGCATCGCTGGACAACGTCAAAGCGGCGGCGCTGCTCGCAAAGGCCGATCTCGTCAGCCAGATCGTTGGCGAATTCCCGGAATTGCAGGGCACGCTCGGCGGCTATCTGGCCGAAGCGCAAGGCCAGCCGAAGGCGGTCGCGAATGCGGTCCGCGACCACTACCGGCCGGCAGGGCAGGGCGACGAGGTTCCGACCGACCCCGTGACGCTCGCCGTGAACATCGCCGATCGGCTGGACACCCTTGCTGCCTTCTTCTCGATCGATGAGAGACCTACCGGATCGCGGGACCCGTTCGCGCTCCGCAGGGCGGCGCTTAGCTTCCTGCAGATGCTGACCCGAAACGGGCTGCGCCTCCCACTGTCGGACGTGCTGGTTCAGGCAGCGGTGCTGGTAATCGTTTCCCGGCTTGGTGCGATCGACACTGTCACCTTTCCGGACCTGCTCGATTCCGAAGAGGACGAGCATGAGATCACTGCGGAAGTTGGATCCTTCACCTATCGCCACGGCGATCGCGTGGTCGTTCGATGGAATGCGTCCAAGACGCCTCGTATCGAGCGCGGCCAGATCATCGACGAGGCCACCGCCTTGTCGGAAGCCATCCTCGATTTCCTCGAAGACCGGCTGAAGGTGCAGCAGCGCGAGGCCGGCATTCGTCACGACCTGATCGATGCAGTCTTCGCGCTCGGCGACGAGGACGATCTGGTGCGCCTGCTCGCACGGGTTAAGGCGCTCCAGGCGTTCATCGGAACGCAGGACGGCGCCGATCTGCTGACCGGCTACAAGCGTGCGGCGAACATCCTGAAAAAGGAAAAGTGGGAGGAGCGTCGCGAGCCCCGCTCCCAGTCATACGAGCCGCTCACCGAAGAGGCCGAGTTGGACGAGGCGCTTGACGCTGCCGAGCCGCGTGCAAGGCAGGCTGTCGAGGAGGAAGACTTCGAGCGGGCAATGAAGGTGCTGGCCTCCCTGCGGAAGCCCGTCGACGCGTTCTTCGACAAGGTCACGGTCAACGACCCGGACCCTGCGAAGCGCGAGCGCCGGCTCAACCTGCTCGCGCGCCTGCGCGACGCAGTGCACCGCGTCGCGGACTTCTCGAAGATCGAAGGTTAGCTAGAGCGGCCGGTCGTCCGCGGGGTCGCGGCGGTCCTTTACCGCTGCGCCGCGGAGGCTGTCGCGCTCGCGCCATTCCTTTTCCTGGCCTGCCCAGTGCTTTTCGCGCTCGTTATATTCGCGCTCGCGGGCTTCGAGGCGAGCGCGCTCGTCGTGGTAGCGGGTCTTCCACTTCTTGCGCCCGCCGGCGGTCAGGAAGACGCCGAGCAGCATGCCTAGGACGAACACCAGCGCAAGGATGATCCACTGGTCCTGGGTGAAGGCGGTCATTGAGCAATCCCCTGATTGTTCCGTTAGGGGAACAAGCACGGGAGCGGTTATTGGTTCCGCCCGAACGGAAACCGCCCGCGCCTTTCGACGCGGGCGGCACCCCCCACCGGGACGGCTTTGTCAGCCGTTCAGGAAGTTGTCGCTGATCGAGCAGGCCGCAGGGCCAAGGATCACGACAAACAGGGTCGGAAGAATGAACAGAATGAGCGGAACGGTCATGATCGCCGGGAGGCGCGCGGCCTTTTCCTCGGCGCGCATCATGCGCTCGTTGCGGAACTCGGCCGACAGCACGCGCAGTGCGGAAGCCAAAGGCGTACCGTATTTTTCCGTCTGGATCATGGTCGTCACGACGCCGCGAATTGCCTCGAGATCGACGCGCGAGGCGAGGTTCTCGAATGCGTTCCGACGCTCGGCAAGGAAGCCAAGTTCGATCGCCGTCAGGCCGAACTCATCGCCCAACTCCGGATAGGCACGGCCGAGCTCCTTGGCGACGCGGCCGAAGGCTGCGTCCACGGTGAGGCCGGCCTCGGCGCAGATGACCAGAAGGTCGAGCGCGTCGGGAAGGCCCTTGCGAACCGCGTGCGAGCGCTTGCTGACCTTGTTCTTCAGCCAGACGTCGGGCGCCTTGTAGGCACCGACCAGGACGCCCGCGACCGTGATGTAACGGCGCATCCACGACCAGTCGGGGAAATAGTCGGCCACGTAGATCAGCGACACGGCGCTGATGCCGGCCACGACCGGAGCGATGAAACGCGCGGCGATGATGAAGAAGGCGAGGTCCTTGCTGCGGATACCCGCCTGCGAAAGCTTGACCTGGACCTTTTTGATCTGGTCGTCCTGGAGCATCTTGAAGCTGCCCAGGACCGAACGGACGCGATCCGCGGCCTGATTGCGGTTGGTAAGCTTCTTGCGCTTGTTGGTCGACGCGACGATGCCGGCCTTCAACTGCTCGCGGCGCTCATTGAGCGCCTTGACGCGGCGGGCCATCGGATCCTTGACCGTCGTCGCCGCATAGATGGCGGTGAGCACGGCAAGCGTAGCGACGCCGCTCAGGATCGTTGCGACCCAGATGACGTCGACGCCGAGAAGAGTGGGGCCTCCGGTAGGCATGATCTAAACGTCCCCCCTCAGATCTCGAAGTTGACCATTTTGGCCATGATGAAGCCGCCGATGCCCATCCAGACCATGCCGCCAAGGCCGGCCACGATGAGGCGCTGATCGGTGAAGAAGCCGCCCATGTAATCGGGGTTCATCATGTAAACGAGGCCGAAGACGATGAACGGCAGCGAGCCGACGATGTAGGCCGAGGCCTTCGATTCCGAGCTCATCGCGCGGATCTTCAGCTTCATCTGGGCGCGCTTGCGAAGCACGTCCGCCAGGTTCGACAATGTTTCGGCGAGGTTGCCGCCGGTCTCGCGCTGGATGGCCAGAGTGATGACGAAGAACTGGAATTCCGGCGTGCCGAGACGGTCCGCAGTCTCCTGCAAGGCGACCTCCATGGTGCGACCGATTTTCATCTTGTCGGTCACGGCGCGAAACTCGGCGCCGACGGGGCCGATGATTTCTCCGGCGACGATGCCCAGCGTCTCTGTAATCGGCAAACCTGACCGAAGACCGCGGACCATCAGTTCGATGGCGTCGGGAAAGTTCGAATTGAACTTCGCGACACGGCGCTTGATCATACGGCCGATCACAAAATGCGGCAGGCCGATGCCGACGAACATGCCGGCGAAGAGACCGAGCAATATCGGCATGCCCTTCACCATCAGGCCGATCATCACCACGACGGCGATGCCGACCGTCACGGCAAGATATTGCGCCAGGCTGATCTCGCGGCCGGTCATTTCCAGCCGCTTGCGCAACAGTGCCGGCTTGGGGAGGATCGTCGAAGCGAAGCCTTCCACCTTGGTCGCGCGGGCGGCGAAGAGCTTGCGAATCTGCGCCTGGGCATTGGCGGTGATGACGTCGCCGTGCCGTTCCTTGATGGATTCGACGCGGCGCTTCAGCGACTTGCTCGGCGACGGCCCCTGCATTGCGGCGAACGCAAGGAAGAGCGCACCAAGGCCACCCAGGACGATGAGGAAGATCAGCAGCATTCGACCGTCCATTCCTTTTTCGGGGCGCGCGGCGAAAACCGCGCGCAGCCCATTACGCCGCCTTCGCCTTCGGCTTGGACAGCATCGACTTCAGGTTGTCGACGAGCGACTTGGCGCCACCGATTGCGCCCAGCGCTTCCGCACCCGCGCCTTCTTCCGTGGCGTGGCTAAGCACCATGCTTGAAAGGGTGGCGAACGGAGCGGCGATCTTGCCGCTGGCGACTTCCGCGAGCGGCTTGCCGAGCTTCGCAGCCTGCGCGGCGAGCTTGCCGTCGTGCGGGATGACGATGTCGACGGGACGCTCGATCGACTGCTCGAAGTCCTTGCGGCTGATTTCGAGCGCACCGCCCGACGGAACGCCGTTGCTCACGACGATCACCTTGGTCTGCGGAGCGTTCGCCTTCAGCCAGGCCAGGATGCGGATCGTGTCGCGGGTCGCGGCGAGCGTCAGCTCGGACACGACCACCGCCACGTGGGCATCATGCACCATGTGCGGGAACTGGATGAGCATGTGGCGCGGGAGGTCCAGCACCGTCGATTCGAACGCGTTCTTCATTTCTTCCTGAAGCTGGAAGAATGCCGTTCCGTCCGTGATCAGCGCCTGATGGATCGGCGCTTCGGCCGAGAGGACCGAAAGGCGCTCATTCGCGCGGACCATCGCACGCTCGATGAACAGGCCGTCGATGCGGCTCGGGTTCTCGATCGCGTCGGTCAGACCGCGGCCCGGCTCCAGGTCGAGCGCCAGGGCGCCCGTGCCGAAGTGGATGTCGAGGTCCAGCAGAGCCGTCGAACGGTTGGCCTTTTCGCCCAGCAACCAGGCAAGCGAGGTCGCGATGGTCGAGGCGCCGACGCCACCGCGGACACCGAGAACGGCGGCCATGATGTGCGGCTTGTCGACCTGCGCTTCGCCGCGCGGTCCGGACAGGATCGTCTGGGCGTTCGCAAAGGTGTCGCGCAGATGATCGACCGTGAACGGCTTCAGCAGATAGTCGTGGATGCCGCTGGCGACGAGGTCGCGGTACAGGCGGACATCGTTGACCTGGCCCGACGCGATGACGATCGTCCCCGGCTCGCAAACTTCCGCAAGCGCGTTGATGTCGTTCAGCGGGTCAGCTGACTCCGAAAGGTCGACGAACAGAATGTTCGGGCTGGCCGAGACCGACAGGGACTGGACCGCGTTGCGCAGCCCGCCCTTGTTCACCTTCTCGGGAGACCAACCGTGTTCGACCGCCACCGGACGGAGCATGTCCGCCGTTGCGTCGTCACAGACGAAGGCCTGGAATGGATCGCGCAGCCCAGCGCGTGCCTGGAACGGGGCATTCATCAGTTGCCTCCCGACTTGGTATTGACGTCCTTCAGACCCTTGCGTGCCTGTGGGTGCGGTGTTGCGATACGTGCGGATCGCTTTCGTCGCGGTCGTTGCATCGCCGACGCCATCGCCTTCGCGGCCGTGGATCAGATCCTCGGGGTTGGCGATCATCGCGGCCATGTTTGAATTCACCGCACAGCCGAAGTTCGGCATGGTCTTGTTGTTGTAATTGGGCTGCGACGGCGTTTCCCAATTGGGGCAGCCGGGGACGCTTGCGATATTGCGGCTGACCACCACACGGACACTGCCAGGGTTCACTGCCCCGGCGGTGACCGGAGCACCCGGGGAAACAAGCAGCCCGTAGTTGCCGGCGATGCCCGCGACCTGTGCGCGGGCAGGCTCGGAGTAGGGGCCGCCGTCGACGTAGACGCTGTCGCCGTAGCGAAGGTCCAGGCTCCGGAGCCAATTGTCGAGCCGGGTCGCCTCCGAGGGATCCAGCGTACCGTTGGGCGCTGCAGCGTCGAACACATAGTCCGCGCGGCTGACGACCGGAACGTTCACTGCCTCGGCGCCTGCCGCCGGTTCAGGACCTGGATGGTAGGCGCAGCCGGAGAGTGCCGCTGCGACAAGCAGAATTGCAGTTTTCGAAGCCATCTTGGCATCCTTCCTGATGAGGCGGCGGATCACAGCTTGAACCCAGGTGCTGCGGTCGACGCAGCCGCTCCGCCGAAGGCGGGAGCCGGAGCGGGTGCAGCTGCGGCCGGCCGGCCCTGGCTTTCGTAGGACTGGCCTTCCCAGACGCGGCTTCCGTCGCGTGGAGCGCGGTAGCCGTCGGTCGGCAACGCCATGACGTCCGGACACCGGGCGAACCAGGTATGGCGTCACGATGATCACCAACTCGGTTTCCTGGCGACGGAAGCTCGTTGAGCGGAACAGCGTGCCGAGGATCGGCAAGTCACCGAGGAACGGCGCCTTTTCGATATTGTTCGTCGTGTTGTTGCGGATCAGGCCTGCGAGCATGAAGCTCTGGCCCGAACCCAGTTCGACCGTCGTTTCGGCCCGACGAGTGACCAGGGCCGGGACGTCGAAGCCGTTTAGCTTGATCGACCCTTCAGCCGAGAGTTCACTGACTTCCGGGCGGACACGCATCGAGATGCGGCCGTCCGCCAGAACGATCGGTGTGAACGCAAGCCCGACGCCATACTGTTTGTACTCGACGGAAATCGAGCCCAGCGACTGCGAGATCGGAACCGGAAATTCGCCGCCGGCGAGGAAACTCGCGGTTTCGCCCGAGAGCGCGGTGAGGTTCGGTTCAGCCAAGGTCGTGACCAGCCCATCGACCTCTGCAAGGTCGAGCGAGGACACGATGTCGAGGCCGAACAAGCTGCCCACTCCCGAGAGAGTGGTGCCGATGGGGCTGCCGGATCGCACGCGTTCCCGGCACTGCTTGATGCCCTGACCTTGGGCCACGCCGATGCGGAAGTCTCCGCCGGTGCTCGTAAGCAGGTTCATACCGACCTGCTTGAGCACCGATCGATTCACCTCGGCGATGCGCACCCTCAGGTTGACCTGCAGCGGCGTGGCGGTGCTCAACCGGTTCACGACGCAGATCTTGCAGACCGTACCATCCTTCGACATGTCGACGCCCGGATTGAGGACTGCGGAGACCAGCTGGGCGGCCTGCGCGGACTCTTCAGGAGAGGCGACGGTGCCCGTCAGGACAGCTACCTGGCCGACATTCATCACCCGGATGGCCGAGTTAGGCATCGCAGCCCGCAGAACCTCGTCGACCGAGCTGATGTTCTGGCTGACGCGAACGTTCGTCGCGTAGACCACCGAACCGCTCGCCGAAGTCGCGATCACAGTCGCTTCCCCGGCTTCCTTGCCGAACAGGTTGAGCTGGCGAGCGTTGGTCACGTGGACGTCGGCGACACCTGGGTTCGAGGTCCAGACATCTGCAACCGGCGACCGCAGCTTGACCATTTCGCCTTCGCCTACGGACAGGAGGACCTGTCCCGAGGGCCGAAAGGTGCCGGCCGAGCTTTGCGCGACGGCTGGGGTCGAGGCCACGGAGCCGAGGCCAATGGCCAAGGCGACGAAGGCGGTGCCGAGACGAGCCCGGCTGTTTTTGGAACGACTGGTCATTTTAACGAGCTCCCACCGGAACGACGGTGACACTATTCCCGCGGGCAACACGGACGACCGGACCGGTCGCAACGCCTGCGGATCCCGAAACTGCATTGCCTTCTGCCGCGCTGCCCGAAGCGGGCGCACGGGCTGGGACGCTGCGGCGCTGGAAGCGCGACACGTCACCGCCGGTCGAGAAGGTCGTGTTGGTGTCGATCGGCCGATTGGCGACCGCCAGCAACATCTGACGCTCCTGCGCCGGGTTGGTACCTTCCGGCACCTTCACGTCACCCGAGGCAATGGCGCGCTCGAGCTCGGACGAATTGTCGGCGATCGAGCGAAGGACCAGCGACAGCTGTCCAAGGCTCTGTGCAACCGCGATCTTCTCCGCAATGCGAGGAGTTGCTTCCATCGTCACGTTCGAGAAAGTGCGGACCAGGGTCTGGCCGTCTTCGCCCTTGCTGTCGGTACGCTGGTCGGTCGCGAGGACGCGGACGTTGCGGATGACCGTTTCGGTCACCTTGAGCGCCGGACCGTCGCCGCCACCGGCGACTTCCTGGGTCAGCATGACGTCGACGCGGTCACCCGGGAAGACGAAGCCGGCGACACCGGTTGTAGCGTTTACGGGGACCGTGATCGCACGCATGCCCGGGCCAAGCGCCGCGGCGAGGAAGCCGCGATCCTTCGGTCCGACGAGCGCGCCGCGGGTCATTGGCTGACCGGCGGTGATCGGATAACGCACCACGGTGCCCAGCAGCTTGGACATATCCGAGTCCGGCTGGCCTTCCGTGTAATAGGCGCTCTGCATCATTTCCTTCGGCCAAGGCTGAAAGGTGAGGCTTTCCGCGTCGATGATCGTGCCGACGGGCAGCTCTTTGCGCGCCACGAGCACTTTCGGTCCGAGGGGAACAGCCGGCGTTGCCGCCGCTGCCTGCGCCTGCTCGGCGCCTGCTCCCGCGAACATGTTCTTGGCCATGATTGCGGTGACAGCCGCGATCACGAGCGCTCCCACGAGCAGCATGATCTTCTTAACATTCATGGCGAAATCGCCTCCCCTTCTCGGGCCCCAGTACGCTCAAAGACATCAGGCAAATTGGTTAAGAAACCGTTGGGTGAGTATCGCGAGCGCTCCGAAGGCGATTGCGACGCCATACGGAACCTCCGGTTTTCCCTGCTTTTTCTTCATTCGATGGATCGCGACGACCACCAGCGTCAGGACGCCGCCGGCGATCGACATCAGGATCAGGAACGTCAGCGTGGACACGGGCGAAAACCACAGGGCTATCGCCGCGGCGAGCTTGACGTCACCGCCGCCCATCATGCCGGCGTAGAAGGCTCCGGCGAGCACCACGAAGACGATTATCGCAACGCCGACCTGGATCGCCGCGTCGGGCCAGAACGGCAGTCCCGTAGACCACCAGAACAACGGCGCGAGCAGTGCAATGAACGCATTCAGGCGGTTCGAAATCGTGAAAGTCCGCACGTCGATGACCGCAGCGACGACCAACGTAATCGCGAGAATGCCCAGCAGGATTTCGGTAAACATGCCGTTTGTCATGGCGTGAGACCTAGACGGCAGGGCTTTCCAAACCGTAACCGCCGCTCTCGATGAGCGATTTCGACGTCCTGATTGTCGGCGGCGGCATTGCCGGAGCGAGTCTCGGCGCGGAGATCGCCGGCAGCCTTCGCGTCGGGATCATCGAAGCGGAATCGCACTGCGGGATGCATGCCACCGGCCGTTCCGCAGCCTTCTGGTTAGAGAGCTACGGTGGCCCGCAGGTTGCGCTGTTGAGCGCAGCTTCCCACGAGTTCCTGTCGAGTCCGCCCGCCGATTTTTCGAATGTCGGCTTTCTTCGGCAGCGCGGCGACGTCCACATCACCAGGGACGAGCTTCCGGAACTCCCGCCAGGGGTGGAAGCGCGGGTCGTGGAACGCGAGGAGCTGGAGCGACTCGTTCCCGGCATCCGTCCGCAGTGGCGAAGAGCATTGTTCGAGCCGGGTTGCGCCGACATCGACGTCGCTGGATTGCACGCAGCCTATCTTCGCCGCTTCCGTCGCCTGGGCGGGACGGTTGCAACGGATGCCTCACTGGAGTCCGCGTCCTTTGTGAAGGGCTCCTGGACCGTCCGCCTGGCTGGCGGATCGACGATCACTGCGAGGATGATCGCCAATGCGGCCGGAGCCTGGGCGGACCCCGTTGCTCTCGCGTGCGGGGTGCGGCCGCTGGGTATCGCCGCGAAGAGGCGCACGATGGTCCAGCTGCGGGTCGGCCGTTCCGGGCTTCGCGCGCTTCCGCTCGTCGATGACGCCGAGGGCACGTTCTATTTCAAGGGTGAGGGCGAGCGCAGCATCTGGCTCAGTCCCCACGACGAGATCGAAAGCGACCCCTGCGACGCAGCTCCTGACGAAATGGACGTGGCGCTCGCGATCGATCGGTTCGAGCAGGTGGTCGACTGGGGCGTGGAAGCCGTCGAACGGAGCTGGGCGGGGCTGAGAAGCTTCGCGCCGGATCGCATTCCGGTTTACGGCTTCGACCCTGATGTGGACGCGTTTTTCTGGTGCGCGGGGCAGGGCGGGTTCGGCATCCAGACGGCGCCTGCTGCCGCAAAGCTTGCGGCTGCCGTCCTGCTTGGCCGCGAGCCTGATGCATCGACCGCGCACATCAACGCCAACATTTTCTCGCCGGCGCGGTTCGGAGACCGTTAATTCTTCTGTCCCTGGAATGGCTTGCGTTTACGGTGAGGTGAGACTTCCCCCCGGTTCGGTCGTGGGAACCGTGGCTGTGCGGGCCGGGCCAGCCGTCTAGCATGACGCATCTCCTGGCTGACGCGCGCCGGGCTTTCAATTCCTGGAGACTTAAGCGCCGTGGGCATGGCCAGCATCTTCAAATTCACATCTCGCGACATCGCGATCGACCTTGGGACGGCGAACACCGTCGTCTACGTGAAAGGCCAGGGAATCGTCATGAACGAGCCCTCCGTGGTCGCGATGGAATGGACCAATGGCGTCCGGAAAGTGCGCGCAGTCGGCGACGATGCGAAGCTTATGATGGGCAAGACGCCCGACAATATCAAAACCATCCGGCCGCTGCGCAGCGGAGTGATCGCCGACCTCGAGGTCGCCGAGCAGATGATCAAGCATTTCATCAGCAAGGCTCAGGCCGGCGGAAGCCGCTTCTCGGGAAGTCCGGAGGTCGTCATCTGCGTCCCCTCGGGAGCCACCTCGGTCGAGCGCCGGGCGATCCGCGACGCCGTTACGAACGCTGGCGCCAACAGGGTCTCGCTGATCGATGAGCCGATGGCGGCGGCAATAGGTGCCGGGTTGCCGGTGCGCGAGCCGATCGGATCGATGGTCGTCGACATCGGCGGCGGAACGACCGAGGTCGGAGTCATCTCGCTGCAGGGTCTGGCCTATTGCGAGTCGTCGCGTGTCGGCGGCGACAAGATGGACGAGGCGATCACGTCCTACGTCCGCCGCAACTACAATTTGCTCATCGGCGAAGGCACGGCCGAGCGGGTGAAGATGGAAATCGGAGCCGCCAAGCGGAATCCCGATTCCGAAAGCGTCACGACCTACGTCCGGGGCCGCGACGTTGCGCGCGGCGTACCGACCGAGATCACCCTCACGCAGGCGCAGGTCGCGGATGCGGTTGCCGAACCCGTCGCTCGGATCGTTCACGTCGTTCGCTCGGCGCTCGAGCATACTCAGCCCGAGATTGCGGCCGACGTGATCGACGTCGGGATCATGATGACGGGAGGGGGCTCGCTGCTTCGCGAGATCAGCACCGTCATCGAATATGAAACGGGCCTGCCCGTGACGGTCGCGGAGGATCCGCTGAATTGCGTTGCACTCGGAGCGGGTCAGACGCTCGAAGACCCAACCTACCGCGGCGCCCTCGTTTCGATGTGAGCGGGGATCAGGCGTCCAGCCGCCCCGCCTTGAACTTGTCCGCCTCGGCGCAGGCCAGGGCATCGACGCGGTCGTTCTCGGGATGGCCGCTATGCCCCTTCACCCAATGCCATTCGACGCGATGAGGCGTGCAGGCATCCAGCAGCTCCTGCCATAGCTCTGCGTTCTTCACCGGCTTCTTGTCGGCGGTCCGCCAGCCGTTGCGTCGCCAACCGTGGATCCACTTGGTAATTCCGTCGCGGACATAATTGCTGTCGGTATAAAGTTGCACGCGGCAAGGGCGCTTGAGCGCCTCGAGGCCCTTGATTGCCGCCGTCAGCTCCATCCGATTGTTCGTCGTCAGCGGTTCGCCGCCGCGAAAGCTCACGCTCCTTTGGGCCCGTGCGGAGGAGGGCCGCCCAGCCACCCGGTCCCGGGTTTCCGCGGCAGGCTCCGTCGGTGAAGATCTCGACGTCAGGCAGATCCACTAGGCGACAAGCTCGCGCGGGAGCTTGAACGTCATGCGCTCGGGCGTGTGGTCGGCAATTTCCTCGGTCACTTCGAACCGCTCGCGAAGCGCATCAAGAACCTCGCGGACCAGGAGCTCGGGCGCGGATGCACCAGCGGTTAGGCCCAAAGTGCCGGGCTGGCCGAGCCAGTCCCAATCGATGTCGGCGGCACGCTCGATCAGCCGCGAAGGCACGCCCATGCGTTCGGCGACTTCGGCGAGGCGGAGCGAGTTGCTGCTGTTCGGAGCGCCGATCACAAGCATCCGTTCGCATTCCTCGGCGATCGACTTCACCGCCGCCTGTCGGTTCGAAGTCGCGTAGCAGATGTCCTCGCTCTTCGGCGCCCGGATCGCGGGAAAGCGAGACTGAAGAGCGCCGACGACGGCTGCAGTGTCGTCCACGGAAAGCGTCGTCTGGGTCAGGAACGCCAGATTGTCGGGCGTCGGCACGGCCACCGCTTCGGCATCCGCCACTGTCTCTACCAGTGTCATCGAGCCCGCCGGCACCTGCCCGAAGGTACCGATGACCTCGGGATGGCCCGCGTGGCCGATGAACAGGATGTGCCGTCCTTCCTCGATCAGGCGCTGCGCCTGGCGGTGAACCTTGGACACGAGCGGGCAGGTGGCATCCACATAGGTGAGGCCCCGATCCTGCGCCGCCTGGGGCACCGACTTCGGCACGCCATGGGCGGAGAAGACCACGGGCCGGTCGTCGGGCACTTCGTCGAGCTCGTCGACGAATACCGCTCCCATGTCCTTCAGTCGTTCCACGACGAAGCGGTTGTGGACGATTTCATGCCGGACGAAGACGGGCGCGCCGAACCGCTCCAGCGCGAGCTCGACGATCTGGATCGCGCGGTCGACTCCCGCGCAGAAGCCGCGGGGGGCCGCGATCAGGACGCGCATGTTCGGACGAGGTTCAGCCATTGGCAGGCCATGTAAGGCATCGCTTGCAGCCTTTGAAGGCGCTTCCTATGAACTGCTCAACCTATCCAGGCCGCCAAGGAACCCTATCCCAGTGAAGTTTCGCATCGTAGCGCTTGCCGCCCTCGTCCTTCTGTCCGCTTGCGGGAGGAAGGGGCTGATCGACCAAGGCGGTATCTGGACCGAGCGCAGCGCTTGCCCGATCCCCGGAATCCCCGCTGGCACGGGCGACGTGACGATATTCAATCCGTCGAACAGCATTGCCGCCGATGCGATCGACGTGACGGCCACGATCACCAACATGCGCGCGAATTGCCAGCAGGGGGGCGAGCAGATCGTTTCGACGGTCAGTTTCGATGTCGTTGCAACCCGCCGCGATGCCGCCGAAGCACGGCAGGTGGTCCTGCCTTACTTCGACGTCGTTCTTCGCGCCGGTAACGAGGTCGTTGCCAAGCGGGTCGGCCGCGTGGGATTGAATTTCACTCCGGGCAGCCTGCGGGCCCAGACGTCTGGCCAGGCCACCGTTCAGGTGCACCGTTCGGCGGCCGAGCTGCCGGCCGAAACCCGGCGTGAGCTTACGCGTCCGCGCAAGGCCGGCGACGTTTCGGCCGCGGTCGATCCGCTGACCGATCCGGCCATCCGTGCAGCGGTGGCAAATGCCACGTTCGAGCATCTCGTCGGCTTCCAGCTGACCGAGCAGCAACTCCGCTACAACGTCACGCGCTGACGCGCAGCGTTCGTCTCGGCAGTTTCTGGCTCAGCCACGCCGCGGCGATCGGGGCGAGGATTCCCGCCGCCATCACCCAAGCTGCATGCCGGCCGAGCAGAAAATCGAGCATTTCTCCGACCAGCACTGACGCTGCAACTAGCCATGCCGTCCAGTCGCGTCCTGAAAGCTGGATCGCAATCCAGCCACCCACCAGCGTTGCAAGGAACCGGGCGAGGATCGGGAAGAGCTGATTCGCCAAGGGCAAGGCAGCCGGCGCATTGGGATTGTTGAGGTCGATCCGAGGCGGTGGAAAGGCCATGTTCGCCAGGCCTTCGACCAGCATCATCAGGGCGATTGCGATCGCAACTCCAGCCGCTACGCCTCCGAGCGTCCGTATCATGAGTGCCCTAACGCTCACGCCCCGCCCTATTTCCCTTTGACTCCGTGCGCGCGCGTGGCCAAGGCTCCGCCTCGTCTCCGGCGGCTTGTCTGCCGGAAGGCCGCGCGGGAGAGTTCGCGATAGCCTTCAAAGGGTTGTCTCGGCGCCGAAGGAGCAACCGCCCCCGGAATCTCTCAGGCAAATGGACCGCGCGGGCCTGACAGTCTGGAAAGTGCTCGTCACGACATGGCGGGCCACCGAAGGGGTAAGCCGGCCGCGGCCGGTGAAAGCTCTCAGGTCGCGCGACAGACGGGGGCGACGGAGTCGGACGGGAGGATCCCGTGCGGCTGTCGCAACCGGAGCGCATGATGAGCAGAGAAGTCCACAACGGTCCTACCGACGAGACTCAGGCACGGGGCGAACCGTACAGCGGCGATCCGGAAGGTGGCGCGGGCGTTGCCGAAGCTCAGCCTCAAAAGCTGCCGCTGGATGAGTGGCACCGCGCACAAGGCGGCCGGATGGTCCCGTTCGCCGGCTATGAAATGCCGGTCCAGTACGAAGGCATCATGGCCGAGCACCTGTGGGTGCGGGAAAATGCCGGCCTGTTCGACGTCAGCCACATGGGCCAGATCCTCGTCCACGGAAGCCAGGTCGATAGCGCCCTGGAGACGCTTCTTCCCGGCGAGCTGAAGCTGCTGGGCGACATGAAGCTCCGCTACTCGCTGCTGCTGGCTGAAGACGGCACGATCATCGACGACCTGATGGCGACCCGCCGCGGCGAGGCATTCTATCTCGTCGTCAACGGCGCGACCAAGCAGGGCGACCTCGAGGTTTTCGAGCAACTCCTTCCGCGCAGCGCCGTGGTCGATCACATGAAGGAACAGGCGCTGCTCGCGTTGCAGGGCCCCAAGGCGGCCGAGGTGCTGGAGGCGGTCGCGCCGGGTGTTTCGAACCTGAGCTTCATGGAAGGCGGGCCGTTCCGCGCGGTCGGTCATCCCGTCTGGATCAGCCGCTCCGGCTACACCGGCGAGGACGGGTTCGAGATTTCGATTCCCTCCGTTGCCGTGCAGCAGCTTGCGGACTGGCTGGTCGGCGATGAGCGGGTGAAGCCGATCGGCCTTGGCGCCCGCGACTCGCTCCGGCTGGAGGCAGGACTTCCGCTTTACGGGCACGACATCGACCGGACGACGACACCGGTCATGGCCGGCCTGACCTTCGCCATCGGCAAGCGTCGCCGGTCGGAAGGCGGCTTCCCCGGCTTCATGCGCATTCTCGCCGAGATGCAGAATGGCGCGCCGCAGAAGCGCGTCGGCATCGAAATCGACGGCCGCCAGCCGGTCCGGGAAGGCGCGCTCATTCTCGACGGCTGAAGGCAATGAGGTGGGCCGGCTTACCAGCGGCGGCTTCTCGCCATCGCTGCAGCGGCCGATCGCCATGGGCTATGTCGCGACGCATCTTTCCGAAGTCGGAACGGCCCTGAAGCTGGAGCAGCGCGGCAAGCTGTTCGACGCGCGCGTGGCCGCGCTTCCGTTCGTACCCCACCGCTATCACCGCAAGGGAGCAAGTGCATGACGGTCTATTTCACCCGTGAGCATGAATGGATCCGTGTCGAAGGCGACACGGCGACCGTCGGCATTTCCGATCATGCCCAGCAGGCGCTTGGCGACATCGTCTTCGCCGAAGTCCCCGAAGCGGGCCGCAAGCTCAACAAGGGCCAGGAGGCGGCCGTCGTGGAGTCGGTGAAGGCCGCGTCGGACGTCTATGCGCCGGTCGGGGGCGAAGTGGTGGAAGGCAATGCAGCCGTCGCCGATGACCCCGCGCTCATCAATCGCGACCCGGAGGGCGAGGGCTGGTTCTTCAAGCTCAAGCTGGATGACCCAGCGGCGATCGAGGGCCTGATGGACGAGCCTACGTATCGCGACTGGGTGAAGACGCTCTGAGCGCCACCATCGCCTCGACCAGTCGCTGGAATGCCGCCGACTATGCGCGCGTCGGCCGCTTCGTCGCCGACCTCGGCGCGGCAGCGCTTGACCTGCTCGATCCCAAGGTTGGCGAGCGAATTCTCGACGTCGGTTGCGGCGATGGGGCGCTGACCCACAAGATCATCGAGCGCGGCGCGGACGTCGTGGGGGTCGACGATTCGCCGGAGCTGGTCGCTGTCGCCGCGGCGACCGACATCGACGTGCACCACGTCGACGCGGGGGACATGACGTTCGACCGCGAATTCGATGCGGCATTCTCGAATGCGGCGCTGCACTGGATGCTCGACAAGGAGCGGGTGGCTAGCGCCATCTTCCGCGCGCTCAAACCCGGCGGCCGCTTCGCCGGCGAGATGGGCGGGGAGGGCAATCTCAAGCTTCTGCGCGAGACGCTTGATGCCGAGCTCGTCGCGCGCGGCTATCCGCCGCCGCTCGACTCTTCGAACTGGTATCCCTCGGTCGAGGAGTTCGCGAGCGTCTATGAGCAGGCGGGTTTCACCGAGATCGACGCGCGCCTGATCGAGCGGCCCACGCCGCTCCCTAACGGCGTTGCCGCCTGGGTGACGACCTTCCGCCGCGGCTGGCTTGATCGCGCCGGCGTTCCCGAGGAGGAGCGCGCCGAAATCGGCCAGGCGGTCGCCGAGACCATCGGCGTCGACAATGCCGACTATGTCCGTCTTCGCTTCATCATGAGGAAGCCCAGCTAAATGCGTTATTTGCCTTTGTCGGAGGCTGATCGCAGCGCCATGCTGCAGACGATCGGCGCCGCGACGATCGACGATCTGTTCCGCGACGTGCCGGCGGAAGCTTTGCTGAAGGGCCCGATCGAAGGGCTGCCTGCGCATGCGTCCGAGCTATCGGTGGAGCGGCAACTGGCGGCTCTCGCGCGGAAGAATTTGTCAGCCGGCGAGGCTCCGTTCTTCCTCGGCTGCGGCGCCTACAAGCATCACATCCCGGCGAGCGTGGATCACATCATCCAGCGCGGCGAGTTCCTGACCGCCTACACCCCGTACCAGCCGGAAATCGCTCAGGGCACGCTGCAGGTGTTGTTCGAGTTCCAGACGCAGGTCGCGCGGCTGTACGGCTGCGAAGTCGCCAATGCCTCGATGTACGACGGTTCGACCGCCTGCTGGGAAGCGATCGTCATGGCGGGCCGCATTACAAAGCGGAAGCTGGCGATCCTGCACCAGGGTCTTCACCCGCATTACGTGTCGGTGGTGAACACGATGGCGCGGTTCACCGGCGACGACATCGCCGATTGGGCGCCGACGTTGAGCGCCGATCCGGGTTACGACGACCTGATCGCCGAAGTCGAAGCGAACAGCCCAAGCTGCGTCGTCGTGCAATATCCGGACGTGCTCGGCCGCATTGGCGACCTGACGCCGCTGGCTGACGCTTGTCACGCGAATGGCGCGCTGCTGATTGCGGTCGTGACCGAGCCCGTGGCGCTCGGCCTCATCCGCTCGCCGGGTGAGATGGGCGCAGACATTGTGGTAGGCGAAGGCCAGTCGATCGGCGTCGGCCTGCAGTTCGGCGGTCCGTACGTGGGCCTGTTCGCCACCCGCGAGAAGTACGTCCGCCAGATGCCGGGACGTCTCGCCGGCGAAACCGTCGATGCGGAGGGCAAGCGCGGCTTCGTCCTGACGCTGTCGACGCGCGAGCAGCATATTCGCCGCGAGAAGGCGACGTCGAACATCTGCACCAACTCCGGCCTCTGCGCCCTCGCATTCTCGGTGCACATGAGCCTGCTCGGCGAGAAGGGCCTGCGCCAGCTTGCTCAGCTGAATCACGCGCGCGCGTGCGAGGTCGCGGACCGGCTGGCCGCGATTCCGGGCGTACGCGTCGTCAACGACAGCTTCTTCAACGAATTCACCGTCGAGCTTCCAGTCGAGGCGCGTCCGGTCGTTCGGGCGCTTGCCGACAAGGGCATACTCGGCGGCGTATCGCTCGGGCGCCTCTATCCGGACGAACCGGATCTGCAGAACGGACTGATCGTCGCGGTGACCGAGACCGCGACCGATGAGGACATCGCGGCGCTGGAAGCGGGCTTGAAGGAGGTGTGCCAGTGACCGTCAATCCTTCCGGCTGGCGGCCCTCCACCCCCGCGAATGAGCAGGGGGAGGCACAGACCGTCACCGGCAATCGGGCCCTGATGCTCGAAGAAGCTTTGCTGTTCGAGATCGGGTCGGTCGACCAGACGGGCGTCGATTTCCCGGACTTCGAGCCGAACGCGTCGCGTCTCGGTGGAATGGAGCGCAATCGCGAGATCGGGCTTGCCGGGCTCAGCGAGCCGGAGGCGGTCAGGCACTACACTCGCCTGTCGCGCCAGAATTATGCGATCGACCTTGGCCTTTTCCCGCTCGGGTCGTGCACGATGAAGCACAATCCCCGCCTGAACGAGAAGGTCGCCCGAATGCCGGGTTTTGCCGACATTCATCCGCTGCAGCCGATCGACACGGTTCAAGGTGGTCTGGAGTTGATCGATCTCGTCGGCCGCTGGCTGACGACTCTGACCGGCATGCCCGCCGTGGCCATGAGCCCCAAGGCCGGAGCGCATGGCGAGCTGTGCGGATTGTTGTGCATCCGCGCCGCATTGGAGGCGCGCGGCGACGCTCGCGAAGTCGTGCTGGTGCCGGAAAGCGCTCATGGGACGAACCCGGCTACGGCCGCCTTTGCCGGTTACCGGGTGGAGAACATTCCGGCGAACGCAGCGGGCAGGGTTGATCTGGAGGCGCTGAAGGCCCGGCTCGGACCCGACGTCGCGGCGGTGATGATCACCAACCCGAATACCTGCGGACTGTTCGAGCCGGACATGAAGGCGATCAGCGACGCAGTCCATGCGGCGGGCGCGCTCGTCTATTGCGACGGCGCCAACTTCAACGCGATCGTCGGCAAGGTCCGGCCCGGCGACCTTGGCATCGATGCGATGCACATCAATTTGCACAAGACCTTCTCGACGCCTCACGGCGGCGGCGGGCCCGGTGCCGGGCCGGTCGTGCTGAGCGCGGCGCTGGCGCCATTCGCACCGCTTCCGTTCGTCGACAAGGAGGGCGATCGATTTATCCTCGTCGAGGAGGAAACCGCCGGGGAGCACCACGCGCAGAACTTCGGCCGGATGGTCGCCTTCCATGGGCAGATGGGCATGTTCACCCGCGCAGCATCCTACATGCTCAGCCACGGCGCGGACGGCCTCCGCCAGGTTGCCGAGGACGCGGTGCTGAACGCCAATTACGTCCTGCGTTCGCTGGAAGACGTGCTCGATGCCCCGTTCAGCGAAACCGGACCGTGCATGCATGAAGCGATCTTCTCCGATCGCGGTTTCGGAGGCGGGCTGAGCACGATCGATATCGCCAAGGCGCTGATCGACGAGGGCTTCCACCCAATGACGATGTACTTCCCGCTGGTGGTCCATGGCGCGATGCTCGTCGAGCCGACGGAGACGGAGTCGAAAGCCAGCCTCGATCAGTTCATCGCCGCCTTCAGGTCGGTCGCCGAACGGGCGAAGGCCGGCGACCAGAGCCTCAAGGCCGCGCCCATCTATGCACCGCGCAGGCGCCTGGATGAGACCCTGGCCGCGCGGAAGCCGGTTCTCGTCTACAAGGAGCCGGAAGCGGCGCAGGCAGCCGAATAGGTATGTCCTGGTCGGCGACTTTCACGCTGATCAACGCCGTCGCGTTTCTGCCGCGTGCTACTCAGGGGGCGAGCGCATGAGCGACCGGCGCTTCTACGAGGGTTCGGCCGGTGAAGATGCCAGGCGTTCGGCGCCCGCCGCGTTACGCAATCGCGAGCCGATTGCCGACGTTTTGGCGGGATGGCTGCCCAAGAGGGGCACGGTGCTGGAGGTCGCCAGCGGGACAGGCGAGCACGCAATCTGGTTCGCCGAGCGCTTTCCCGATCTGACATGGCAACCGAGCGAGACACATCCCGATGCGCTCGCTTCCATCAACGCCTGGCGTGAGGAGTCCGGCTGCTCGAACCTGCGCGCCCCGATCATCGTCGATGCCACATCCACCGACTGGTCGCTTGACCGCGCCGACGCCGTACTGAACATCAACATGGTGCATATCAGTCCGTGGGAAGCCTCGCTCGGGCTGATCGCTGGTGCGGCTCGACTGCTGCCAGCCGACGGGTCGCTTATTCTCTACGGACCGTGGTTTAAGGACGACATTGAAACCGCGCCGTCCAACCTCGCGTTCGACGAGAACCTGAAAGCGCGAGACGCGGAATGGGGTCTTCGCAGGGTGGAGGATTTCGCTGCCGCGGCTGCCGAAGAGAACTTTGAACTTGTCGAATGGCAGCAGATGCCTGCGAACAACCTGATGCTGCTCTTTCGAAGGGCGGATGGCGAACGCACTTAAGCAAAGTTTTACCGTGGCCGTTTATCTTGCCGGCCATGGACCAGAGCACCAACAGCCAGAATCGCAAGTCGCGCCGCTCGCAAGTGCTGCTTTCGGCTACGCTCGAACACGGCGGTGGCTCGCAAGGGGTCAAGCTCCGCAACCTTTCCGAGGAGGGGGCTTTGGTCGAAAGCGACAAGCTTCCGATCGAGGGTACGACCGTCCACTTCATACGCAATGAGCTCAACGCCGTCGGGCGCGTTGTCTGGGTCAGCGGGCGCTATGCGGGCATCGCCTTTTCCAACAAGCTCGATCCGTCCGAGGTTCTTCGCCACATCCCGGCTCCGCGTCCGAAGATTCAGGCGCGCTACTGGCGGCCAGGAATCACGACCGCCCAGTTGAATGCCGAGCAGCGGCGCCTTGCGGAGAGCTGGATGTGGAGTCCGTCGCCGTCGCGACCGGGCGAATAAGCCCGATCAGTTCATCGTCCGCAACAGCTCACGCTGATCGCGGAGCCATTTGACAAGCTCGGCCAGGGCAATGAGCCGGCGGAAGGTGATGCCGTAGGTGCGGCCGTCCCTCCAGCGCACGATCGCTTCTCTCGAGGGCATACCGGGCAGGGTCACAAGGACCTCCGCGCCGACGTCGAGGTCTCGGCTGGATTCGACCTTCAGCCCGCCTTGCGAGACGTCATGGGCGCGCATGCCGTAGACGTTGGACCCCTGACGGACGGAGGCGATGCAGCGCACCTCGACCCGCGGCATGCGCGGGCGAGGGCCTTCCATCGACGAAGCGAGCAATTCGACGACGTCGATGCTCTTGTCGAAGGAAATGCCGGCTGAGTCCCCGCGGACCCAATTGACGATCCCCGGAATCTGCTCGCCGCGTTTCAGCTCCACCGAAAGGGGCGTGCCGGCCTCCAGCTTGCAGTAGGGGCGGATCATCATGCCACCCGCCGAGATGTTCTTGATCAGGCACAGCTCTCGCCGGTCTTCCACCATCACGGTGCCGACGCGGAACAAAGTCAGGAATTGCTCGCCCTCACGCCGCTCGACAGGGTCCGGAGTTCGATCGGACAGCGAATATAGCGTTGTCTCAACCGGTTGTTCTTCCACGCGAAACTCCGGGGGCGGCGCCTTCATACCCTGAGGCGTATCAAGCGAGGCTTACCAGATCGTTGACCGTCCCTCCGCAACGGCTGCATTCCGCCGATTCAATTTTGCGACTGCCTCTCCTGCCGGCGAAAAGAGCCCCGCGGCGGCAGGAACAGCTTGCGGATGGAGATGGATATTGTCCGGCCTAGCGGATCGAGGAGATCGGGCTGGTAGCTGAACGGCACCTCCCCGGCGGCGTCCCTGACCTTCGGCTTGGAATTGAACAGATTGTTCACTTCGAACCGAACCGAGGTGCCGCGGAGCCACGGATGCTTTGACACGAGGTCCAACCGCTCGCCGAGGTTGGTGAAAAGCCGAAGATTGAAGGTTGCCAGCGACGAGAAGCGCAGATCGTCGCCCGTCGTGCTGTCGACGCGGGTCGCGCTCCGCCAGTTCGCGGAAAGCCGCGCTCCCAGCCCGTTGTTGAAATAGCCGGCCTGCGCCTCGAGTTCGTGGCGCGGTCGTCCGCCGGTGGAACCGACGGCGTCGCCGTCGAGATAGTCGAGTTCCGGCAGGCCCGGTCGGATAGTGACCTCATCGACCAGATTGAGCGTGTGGGTCAGGGAGAATTGCAGACGTCCGCCCTGGCGTCCGCCGCCGCCGAAGCGGCCACCCCAGCCACCTCCGCCGCCGCCACGGAACCCGCCGGCGTCTGCTCCGCCGGGAGGTGGACCAGCGCCTTCTGGTGAAGGGCCGCTCTCGGGCGGTGGACCGCCCGGGGTACCTTGTGTCGGCCCGGTCTGTCCGGTCCCCGCAGCTCGCCTGGCGCGGAGACGGTCGATGGCGGCTTGTGACGGCCGAGCCGACTGCAGCGACTTGGTAAAGTCGAAGCCCCAGCGGAACGTGTCCCGTCGCGCGTCTTCATAATTGACCGGGCGGAAGTCCACGGTGACGAGCTGGCCGTCCTCATCGCGTATGAACCGTTCGGGGAAAGCGTCTTCAAGCTCCTCGCTTACTCCCGGAAAGCTCGAGACGGGACGGTCGAGCCGCGAGCGGACATATTCCGCGCGAAGCCGCAGATCGGTCTCCTCGAACGGCTTCCAGTTGCCGCCGATCTTCATCACGTTGCGCTTGTCCGCCAGAAGTTCGGGGTTGCCGCCCGTGATCGCGTTCACGAGCACCGTTTCGCCGGTCGTGAAGTCGAACACGCGGGTCTCCGGGGTCTCCAGAATCGGATCGCCGAGCTGCGAGACGCTGGGCGCCCCCTCTTCGCGCGTCCAGCTGGCGAGGAAGCTCAGCCGATCCACGGGCGACCAATTCAATCCGGCTCCAATCGTCGTCAGCGTCCCGAAATCCGAGAGTTGCTCGACCTCCGCGTTGCCGTTGAACGTGAGGTTGCCGAGCGCGTCGAAGCCGCGCTTCCTGCGCGAGATTGGCAGGTCGACATTCACACTCCCGCTGCCGCGCGTCCGGCTCAGGTCGGCTTCGAAATCCTCGCTCTCGATGCGCTGGTCGATGTCGCGATTGAACGTGCTCGCTCCCAGGCGAACGGTCATGCTCGCGTCACCGGCAGGCAGCTTGAACAGGGGACCGTTGGCCGTCACGTCTGCGTCCGCCGAACTCGTGAACGTCCTCGACCGGTCACTCTCCGTCTCGTCGGCTCGGTCGCTGCGAGTTACCGATCGCTCGAGGTCGGCATTGCCGGTCGCCGACCAGCGCCATTTGCCCTTGTTCCAATTAAGCGCGGCGCCGAGGTGCGCTGTGTCGCTCGTGCTGTTTCGGACCAAAGGATCCAAGGCAAAGTCGGAAAGTCCGAACAGGGATCGGCCGACGTTATGCTCGACTTCGCCGTTGAACGTCCCGGAGACGTCGCCGAGAATCTGACGGTTGATGGTCGCGCCCGGCACGAACATACTGCCGTGATCCGACCAAGGTGCGGAAGCCGCGCTCGTCCGGCCCGGTCGAATCCGGGTCGAGGTCGATATCGCGGTTGGCTTCGGTCACCCAATCGTTCGCATCGGCGTCGATGCTGAACATGGTGCGCCCGTTCTGCCCGATCATCAGGCGGTCGATGTCGACTTCACCGCGGCCGTAATTGCCCTCGGTCGCGCCTCCGCCCTCGAGCTGGGCCACTGTGGAGCGGAAACGGGGGCGCAGGACGATGTTCACGACCCGCTGGTCGGCACGATAGCCATACTTCAGGGCGACTTCCTCGGGCAGGATGTCGACGCGCTCGATGGCTTCGGTCGGGATGTCCCGCATCTCGCGGAAGCTGGAGATCCGCTGCCCGTTGAGAAGCAGGATTGGCCGTTCGCCACCACGGCCGCGAGCACTGCCGATCTGGGGCGCCAAAGCCTCAAGCAGCTCAGTGATGTCGGTGGCGCCGGTGGCGCGCACGTCGCGGGAAGTGAGAGTGTTCTCGGGCGGGATATCGCCGATCACAGTCCCACGACGGACGCCGGTCACGACGATCGCCTCGCCCTCGTCATCATACTCGTCGGCTGCAGCGGCGGTTGCCGGGTCCGCCGCCGGCTGCTCCACCGCGCCTCCGGCAGGCGAGGTGACCTCCTCAGGAGGCGGCTCTTCCACTTGGGCATAAGCGGGTCCGGCGAGGACGAGGGCCAGCGCAGTTGCGGTCCGCCCAGCGAAAACTAACAAACGGCTATAACTACTCATAAGCCGCGCGTTCGGGCTGCGCGGCTTAACGGCTGCTGACGCATGCATTCATTCCCCCGAACGGTCCTTTGTGTCTGACTAACGACAAAGCTGCGATTTGAACTACAAAAGAATCGCGCCCGCCGGCGATCAGCGGCCGCGTCGGCCTGAGATCGTTCGGCGGCAAATCTGCATCATCGGCCCTAGATCCGCTTGTGCGCCGAAGGGCAGTCAAGACTGTTTGCCGATCGGGAGATTCTGTTTGCACGCAGTCCCCGAGTGCTTCGCTAGGCAACCCGATTTTGCGGTGACGAGACAAGCTCAAGAAATTCGCTGCTGAACGCGGCCGCATCCCACGATTGAGCAGCCTCCTTTGAGTTCACGACGCCGTGGGCTTCGCGTTGCTCGAGAATGCTGGCGTCGGCTTTGCGGCACGCGCAGGAGGCAATCGCATGCGGACTGTAGACGCCTCACTGGCGCCCGTTCCGAGTGATTGCAGATGAAACGCCAGCAGCAAGCTGGCGGCAATCCCAAAGACGATAGCTAGTGCTTTCATCTGCCCAATCTCGAACTCGGTTCGCTAGCCAGTAAGTGGCTGCGCTTACGATCAGGTTACCGTTGGGGGTCACCGACGACGCGTTCCGGCGTGAGCTTGCGGCAGTTGCCTGCAGCCGGGCACGGAGGCGGAGACCAACGGTAACTCAGGATAGAAGGCGCCGCGTTAAGCATTCGCGGGAACTCCCACCTAACCATTGGCGAGTAAATTCCTCCTGCGGTGGGGCCTTTGTTGAAAGGGCCTTGTATGGTTGCGTTCGGAAAATCCAGAGGTGGCGGTCGTCGCTCGTCAGAGCGATCCGCTGCACCTTTAGTGGCCGTCATTACAACTTTGTCGCGGTCTCACTCAGCCGTTGTCGTCAACGTCTCCACTACAGGTGCTCGGCTGAGCGGCTCAGATTTACCTAGGATGGGCGAGGAACTTGTCGTCAACATTGACGACGTTCAGGCATTTGGAACCGTGGTCTGGAGTGACCACGGGGAAGCCGGGATAGAGTTCGACACGCCTCTCAGTGCTGAAGAAGGGAACTTGCTACAGCAGCAAGTTGAACTGACCAGGGGACTGCCGCCCGAAATGAAGACGGCGTTTGAGTCTTGGGTAATCGGCTGCGCGCGGTGAAGAGAAGCGGCCCGGTCCGGGTTTGCCTGCCGGGCCGCTACAACACGTTAAGCGACGAGCGACACGATGCTGATCGAGCCCGGTTTCGATTGCCATGTAAATGCGATCAGTCAATGTCTGGGTCTATCGGCCCATGTGTCGGACGCCTGCTCGAGGGACAGTAGCGCACTTTCGGCGCCGCAAATCACCTTTCGACCAATGGCGCCGATGGCGCACTGCGAGCGTGCTCTAATGTCCGGAATGGGTCGAAAGCAGACATTAATTGGCGAGCCAATCAGAGGCCCGTGCAGCGCCTAGGGCCGCCCTAATCGGGCGCGGATGACGCCCAAGCATTTGGCCCGCGCGGAAGCCAGATGGTGGGGGCCGCCAGCCTTGGAATGGCCAAGGTCGCGGCCCCCGTAAAAGGCCCACTCCTCGCCAAGCGTAGCTGCTCAGCAAGGAGCGGGCGACTTCAGTGCATGTGGGGGAGGGCTTCCGCCCTCTGCCTATGCTACCTGTGGGATCGAGTTCCGCCGGCGGCGACGCATTGCGTAGCCAGCTGCGCCGAAGCCCAGGAGCATCATCGCCCAAGTCGCGGGTTCCGGAACAACCGTATTCTGGGGGTCCGGAACAGCCGTATTGATCGTCACGGTACCGCCGAGCGAACCGGTCGAGCTATTGTTGCCGTTGATTGTCAGCACATACGTGCCCGCAGCAAGCGTGAGGCCGCCCGAAAGCTGCCAGAACTCGGCAATGCCATTGTCGAACTCTTCCATGAGCTCAAACGGACCGCCCGGGCCCGTCAGGATCGCGCTGGTGAAGTCGATGCCCACCGAACTGCTGTTGAGAGTCAGAGAGTAGACGCCGGCCAGATCGTTCGAAAACGTCAGCCATTCGGTGAAAGTCGGATTGTCCAGACCGGCTTCGGTAAAACCGATCGTCGTTAGGGAACCAACGGTATCCGGACCGTCACAGACCATGGAACAAGCATCCACCATGGGCAAAGTCTGTACGATCGCCTTGCCGGCATATGCCGGTGAAGCCGATGCCAGGGCGGCGCTGGCCCCAAGCGATGCTAACAAAGGATACTTCATACCCGTCTCCTTGGCTCCGACTTCCCCGGGCATAATAGGCTGACGGTCTAGCCCGCTATCGGGGGAAACCCCGGCAGAGTTGTCAGCACCGCGCGGCATCAAGCCGGGGATCGGGACGCGCCAGCCACCTACAGGCTAGTCCGGATTTTTGCGCTCTATCAAAGAGTTATATGGAAGGCGGAGGTGTCGAATGTCTTTCTACCGTCTGTATTTCCGCGACCGGAGAGGCCACGTCAGCGGCATGCGCGAGATCGAGGCGCGTGACGACGCGCAGGCGATCGGAAGGGTCGACCGCATGTATCATGGCGACAGTCGCGAGCTTTGGCGGGACAGCAACCTTCTCAGGCGCTGGGCCGAGGGTGCGGCCAACCCATACTCGCCGAAAGACTCGCTCAAGCGGCGCTAGGACTTCGATCTCAGCGCCTCGCGGGCGCGGCGGGTAGTCGGGACTTACCCGGCTCGGAGAGGGACTTAGCGGGCTTCTCATCGGTGACGAAGGCACCGCGTCATTCTCCGCTCGAAGCCGATCACCGTGGCCCGCGCCTTGCGAGGGCGTGCTGGACGACACCAGCCGGGACTTGCTCAGGGGCCATGAACAGAAAGTCGCTAGGTTGAAGCCATGCTGGCCAGGGTCGGCGGCTGTTCAACCTTTTTGTTAAGAACCGCATTCCGCGGCTTCCCCCGATCCTTCCTAAATCGCTAAGGAGCGGTCCGGCCGTAACCCGCTGATTCTTGAGAATATGGATGCCGCTACAGGAGCATAAGGAACGAGCTGCCACGCAGAACGTCGAACCGAACGAGCGGTCGGGCTTCCGCTGGCGTTGCGACCTCCTCGATAAGCTCGATACGGCCCTCCTCAGCAGCGGGGTCACGCAGGAAGTCTTGCCGCGCGATCCGAGCGCCCTGCGAAGCGCCGCGCGATATTGCAGAGCGGCGGCCGCGGGGCAGGACGCCGATTGCGCAAGCAACCTGCTGGAAGTCGCCAGGAAGCTGGAGACCGAAGCCGAGCGGAAGGAGCGCTGGCTGCTCAACAACCCCCGATGATGCCTGTGTCCCTGCCGGCTGCCGCGGCATCTTGAGGCACCGGCCCACAACGGTCTGACGCCGGACTTCTCGAACATGAACGACAAATCCGAAGCCGGACGTCTCTGACTTCGAGCTGGGGCGGCTATTCAGGCCCTCCCGTGGAACACATCGTCGTGCACAATGGACAGCTCATCAGTACGTCTTGCGTGACGACAGACCGTTCGAGACGATCGTATATTCAACGGGTGCGGTCGACGGCAGCTCCTGGCTCCATTCGGCGCCCGCGTACAACCGCTTCCCCGGAAGTGGGGTGCAATTGGTCTTTCCGGCAGCGCATTGGCGGCCATCGATCAGCTCGAGGCTTGCATTGCCCTCGTTGCGAAAGGTGAGGCGCCCGCCGACACGCCGGGCGACGAGGTTCGGGCGTAGGTCCGCCGGTCGCAGCAGGACGAGGACGTCGTAGCCGACGAGGAGCTTGAGCCCCGTCTCGGCCGCGCTCAGCGGGCCGGCGACCGGTTTCACGGTCACGCGGTAGACGCGTTCGCGGGCTTCGCGCGGGCCGACCGTTGCGACCCGCATCTGCCGGCGCTGGCCGGGCTCCAGAATCATCCGGGCCGGGGAGACGAGAAGGCCGCGCTTCTCGGGATCCGCCTCGGATCGCCGCAACTCGGCTGGCGTGCCGGGATGGAGGATCTCGCTGGGCTCCACTGAAATGTAGGTTCGCTCTTCGGAATTGTTCCAGATCTCGACGTCGGCCCGCTGCTGCGCCGGCGTCCCAAGCTCGATGACGAGCTGGCTGAGCACGAGTTCTGCCCGCGCAGGAGAGGCAGGAATCGCGAGTGCGGCCGCGACCATCGCCAGCCAAGGCAGGGGGGGCAAGCGGCGGAGAAGTCCTACGATCATCGGCAAACAACCTTTCCGAGCCGAGCATAGTCGTCCTCCGTATCGACCGCTGCAAGCGGGACCTTGCACGTCTGGCCCTCGCCGGAGGCGAACTCGAGGATGTCGCTCGCTGCCGCGTCCACCTGGAAATAGCCGTTGGCGTCGGTTTGGCCGATGCCGCGCGGCAGCGTGATCGCGGCATTGGCGATCGGCTCGCCGCCGGGAGCCACGGCCTGGCCGAAAATGGTGATGAGTCTGTCGGCCGTCCAGCTCAGCCGCTCGACGTTGCCGGGAAACAGAGTGACGGTTCGCGGTTCGGAATCATAGTCCACCGGCGCGGCGCTGACGGGCCGCAGCCTCAACCGGTACGAGCGGTACGCCTCGAGGAAGACGGGAATGCGCGATCCGGCTCCGATGCGGCCCCGCGGAACATCGTCGATGAGAATGTCGAACGCCGCGTCGCGCGCCGATCCGCCGACCGCGACGATGACCGCGCTCTGATCGAGATCGCGGGCGCCCAGGGAAAGCGCGTCCGATCCCATTGCGAGGCCCGTCTGAAAGGTCAATCCGTACTGCGAGCCGCCACGACCCTCGAGACCATGCAGGACCTCGGCCCGGGCGCTGCCGAGCTGCGAGACCAGTTGCGCATTGCCGCGGGCGGTCGTGCTCTCGACGTCGCGCTGGAGAGCGCCTTCGAGCGAGACCTGGGTGCGGTCCTCGTCCTGATGGAACCATTGCGCACTCATCGATCCGACCTGGCGCGAGGAGCGGCGACCGCCATTGCGGTCGCGAAGGCTCGCATAGCCCGTCGTCGCGAGGGTCGAATAGCCGCCCGACGTGTAGAGGATCCTGAACCCGGCGAAGGCGGCGCTCGTGCTCCGGCTGCGTTGCGCATCGGCGGTCACGATCAGCTGGAAGCCCCCACGATTGAGAACGGGCCAGGTCAGGCTCGGGCCGATGCTGTAGTCGCTCTTGAGGCCGCGATCGCGGCGGTACGATCCGGTCAAGCTCAGGAAGGCCTGGCCAAGGGCCACGGAGAGGCTGCCGGTCGCCTGCGCGTAGGAGCCGCTCGCGACCTGCGCGCCAGTCAGCGGTGCCGATCCGAAATTGTCGACATAGGTCGGAAGCGGGATGAGCGGTTCGCCGCTCCGGCTCCACACCCGCCGTAGATCGAAATTGAAGTTGATCCGACCGGTTCCGGACGATCCGAGCTGGAGCAGGACGCCCGCGTCTCCATCGGTGGATGCCAAGGCTGCGGCGCGGACCCGTGCAAGATCGGTGATCAGCCAGGCACCCAGCTGAGCAAGCGGCTTTCGTTCCGTCCCGAGGATCGCGGCGTCGACCGCCAGCGAATCACTCATGCGGCGCGCCGCGCCCACCTGGTAGTAAAGACTCTTCGAAAGGCTGATCGGGCTGTTGCGCCGGGTGTTCGCAAGCAGTCCCGCATAAGCGAAATAGACCGGCTGTCCGACAGGTGCGATCGCAGCGTTCTTGACGAAGAACCGCCGTTCCTCGCGAACGGAACCGCCCGGTTCGCGAATCCTCAGCACGAGCGGATAGGAGCCGCTCGGCAAGGACGAGGAATCGATGGCCCTGTTGCCCGCCTCGTAGCTGCCCGAAGATACCAGCCGTCCGTCGATCAGCACTTCGACCCGCGCGGGCTGGCCGAGGAACAGGATCAAAGGCGTCGCATCGAGGATGTCGGCGTCGGAGCGGGTGTCGAACTGAGTTCGAGAAGCCGATGCCCGCGATCCGTCGCCTGCCGGTAAAGTCGACGCCGGGGGCCCAGAACAGTCCGCCCGAATAGCGGTGCCGGCGCGTATCGACCTCGGCGACGAGATCGTCGACGATGAACCCGAGGTCCGAGGCAAAGGCGCTGTCGCTGCGAATGCGCGCGTTGCGGAAGCCGACGATGGTCCGGTTCTGGAAATTGTATGTCGGGGAGCCGCTGGTCGATCCCGCAATCGCGCCGCCGATCGCGCTTGTCAGGGACAAGGGGGCGGTCGGAACCGGCAGATAGAGGTCGCTTGCGCGCGCAACGTCGAGAATGGCGGGATTGAGGTGGAGATCGAGCCGGAAGCGGTCCTCGCTGAAGACCACGTCGATGAGTTCAGGTTCGAGTCCCCCGCAGCCTTGGGCATTGCTCGGCCCGCACGCGCGGCCTGCATTGTCCTCGAGTTCAGCGGCGATGCGTGCCGCAAGGGCCGGAGAGATCTTCAGATTGGGTATGAGGCCAAGGATATGGTGGGGATCGCGGAATCTCACGAAGCCGGGCCGAGCAACGATCCAGGCTTCGCCCAGCCTGCGATTTCCGAAATAGACATCGACCAGAAGCTCGCGCGGCTGCTCGAGCTCGGCAAATCCCGGCGGCGCGGCGGTCATTGTGATCCCACTGCTCATGGCCTGGCCGCTCGCCGGCGCGAGCGCGGCGGCCAGCGCGAAGAGCCAATGGACGGTTCCGCGCCCGAACGCGCAGGGAACGGACGTCATTCCGGTCCGATGAGCACGGTCAGCGTCCCCGCGTAAGCACCTGCCCTGGCGCTTGAGAGCGCGGTGGAGCGGAGCAGCAGGATGAGCGAGGCCGAGGTTGCAGGCCCGTTATTGCAGGTCTGCTGGGTGGCAGAGCTGACGAGTCCTCCAAGCGTGACATTGGGAGACAGCTGCGCTCCCGAAGCCTGTCCGGCCGTTCCGCTCCACTGCACTTCGTAGTCGAGGACGGCTCCGCCGGAGGTGAGCGCAAAGGCTCCGCCGGGCGCCGAACCCGTTGCGGTCACCCGGTATCCGCTGGCGCTCGTATGGGCGAAGACGCAGATGCTCTGGGCCGCCGTGGCGTCGACCTCGAGATTGGCCGGGGACCCGAAGGCAACGTCGCTAAGCTTGGTAATGCGGACATTGTTGCTCTGCGCACCGAGGGGCCCTGAAGAGAGCAGCAGGGCAAGCGCGATGCCCGCCAGCGCAATCCGCTGGCGAGGTGTTGGCGCGGGGTCGCTGAGCGTCGTCGCCACGAACGACGGCTGGAGACCGCGGCGCCATTGTGGGCGCTGTTATTCGGGTGCGACCAGCAGCGTCAGCGTGCCCGTATAGCTCGTTGACGCGTCCATGGTCTGCAGGTCGGTCGCGCCGATCTTGACGATCAGGCTTGCGCTGGCCGACGGGCCGGAGGCGCAATTGGAGTTCGTTGCGGTCGACGTCAGGCCCGTCAGGGCCGAGCCGGCGGAAAGCGCCGTCCCGCTCGCCTGGCCGGACGCACCGCTCCATTCGACGGTGTAGGGAACGGTCAGCGAGGCGTTAGCGAGCGTGAACGCATTGCTCGCGCCGCTGCCAGTGGCGGTCAACCGATACCCCTTGGTGCCGGTGTTGCTCCAGACGCAAACGTTCTGCGCATTGGCGGCATCGACAGTCGGATCGACGTTGGTGAAGGCCACGTCGCTGAGACCGCTGATGCGCACGCGGCTCGGGATTGATGCGGAAATCGAGACCGATCCGGTCGAGGTGGATCCAAGACTTCCCTGGGTCGAGGCACTGGGCCGGTCCCAATGCCCCGACCGTCATCAGCGTTGCAGCACCCAGTTTGATCAGGTTGCGGCACATATTCATCGTGACCCCCAGCAAAAATGCATCCGAGATGGATGTGTATCGGGAGAATTTACACGTAGCTTGTTAACGGATCGTCAACGCCGTTCGTTATCGAAGGACTTTCCGCTTTAGGTTAAAGCTTCTCGCTGGTGCTCGCGCTCGCAATCGCAGCGAGGGTCCTAAGCATTCATTCGTTCCTGATGGCGATCGCTGTTCGGAATCGATCGAGCGGCGGCAAAACCGCTGGAGCGCGGTGGCGCGCCCGAGGAGCGAGTCCGTCAATCCCCTTGTCTGATTTTTCCAATCGTAGAGATGCCGCGGCTCGCAAGAGGCCGACCGGCGCCTTGCCCTTCGCCCGAGAAACAAGGATTGTCACGAAAGGCACGCAGCCCTAGGCGCTCGATGATACTTTCTCGGGAGGAGGTGCGGCATCGTCGCGCTCGCTCGCGCTGCGACTGCGTGAAAGGCTGCTTGATATGTGGATGTGTTGCGCCTCTTCTGCACTGACCCTTTTCGCGGCGCTCGCGACGCCCGCCTGGGCGGCCCAGCCGGGTGCTTCGGGCGAGGCTCCGCGGATGGCTTGGCAATGCGAGCGACCGGCTCAAAGCGGGAGGGCCCTCGAAGGATGCTTCTGGAATGCGTCGATCAATCTCGGCCCCACGGCCGGCCATCTCTACTGGCTCATCGATCGTTTCCCAGACGTGGCGTCCGCCGAGGCAGCGCGAACGCTGTACGGGCGCGTAACCCTGTCCCTTGGCGGTGAGATTTTGCTTCAGACGGTCAGCGACAATCCCGGTTGGAGACCGGCAGGTGGCGATCATCTGGGAACCGTCGGACCTTTGGCGGCGCCGAGGGGCATCGACGTTACCGCGAGGCTGATGGAGGCGAGGGCATCAGGCCGGAGCGTTGATGAGGCCCACGCGCATCCCGGACCCGAGGCCTTCTTCCTTCTCGATGGCTCCATCTGCCTTCAGACGCAGGCCGGCACGGCGACGGCGGTGGGGGGCGAGTCAATGATATTGCCGGCGCGAGCGCCAATGCAGATGGTCAGTTCCGCAGACGCAGCGACGCGCGCGCTACTGCTGGTCATTCACCCGACAGGCGAGGAGTGGATCGATCGACGGCCTTCGTGGACTCCCCGCGGGCAATGCGCTTGGACGAAATGACCACTTCCGCACCGCAGCTCTTGGGTCGCTACGGTGACCGGCAAGAGGGTCGCTGAACGTGAGCATCCTTGAGTTGATGACGAGCCTCGAGTGCTTGCCGCTCAGCCTGAGCTGGCCGCTTTAAGAGCAGGCCCGTCATCTGGAACTTGGCTGCCTGTTGAGTTGCGCAGTGACCGACGCCATCGAACCCATTGAAGTCGGAGCGCTCAATCTTCAGCACGCCGGTTGCTGGGAGTGCGACCTTTCAGAGCAGTCCCTGACCTGGTCCGGGGGCGTCTACGACATTTTCGGATTGCCTCGCGGCGTATGTCTCGCACGCGATGAAGTGCTCACCTTCTATTGCGAAGGCTCTCGTGCGAAGATGCACCGCCTGCGCTCCAACGCCATCCGGTTCAAGCCGGGATTTGCCATCGATGCGGAGATTCAACCCACCGTCGGTGGGAAGAGATGGATGCGGCATGGTTGGCATGCCGGCTCTGCGAGGGCGAGCGTGTCGCCCGCCTGCACGGGATCATTAAGCTGATCTTGTGACTTGACCAGCTGCTCCTCTGGCGATTGGTCGCTCCACTTCGGATGGTTTCGCAACCCATCATTAAGGCGCGGCCGCTATCGCTGTGAAACGGACGTTCTTGACCCACTTGTAGCGTTCGCCTCCGTATCGGGCCCGCTGGACGAAAGTCCGGTGGGCCCATTCCGCAGCGACTCGCTTGGGGTACGAGTTCCGCAACGCTGAGGTCTTGGTCAAAGGGTTCGCCCTAATCGCCGCCTTTCTCAAAGCGAGCAAGCTTCGAGCCGGTGGAGTGCATCAGTCGATGAGAAGCAGGTAGAGCAGCGTCGCGAGAGCCAAGGCAGCGAACACGGTCGCCCGGCGTTCCCTGGACCTTGAGAAGCTACCGATCTCGTCCTTTTTGGCTTTGTATTTCTCCTGCTCGATGGCGGAGACATTCGATTACGGCTGAGCAGCGTGTCTCCCAAGTCAATCTCACGCTTGGCGCTGCGAGCCTGCCACCAGGCGGCAACCGCGGCGACTGTGAGGAAGCCCACGAGCGGCCATAGGAGCAGCGCAACGTTCGTCACGCGCGCGCCGTCGCAGGAATGATTGCGTTGCGGAAGGGATAAGAGATCAAATCGCGTCTCCGTGCGAGTTCTCTGGTCTTACGACAGGCGTGGATTCCTCAAAGTGATACGGTCACTGTGACCAAAGTGCACCAAAGGCTGGAGCCTGAGCACTCTTACCGGGAAACCCTGATCCACTGCGAGATTCGCGCCGCTTACCACGAGCTAGCTTCTAACAGGGGATTAGCAATGTCGAAGGTATCGGTTGCCAAGTCGTATCTGCTCCTAGGCACTGCAATTGGTGCCAGCATGCTTCTCATGCCCACTGCAGCGAAGGCCGACTGCCTTGCCGACGCGAGCGGGACCACCGTGACGTGTACGACAGCTGATCCCGACGGCTATGACGGAGCCGGCACGAACAATCTGACAATCGATGTGGACAACGGCGCCGTCGTCAACGGCACATTGCTCACGGGCACTGACAGCGCCGTTAACAATGAGGGGGAGATCGACGTCGGAGTTGGAAACATCGCTATCGACGTCCTCGGCGGGACGCGCGTTTCGAACGCATCCACGGCGACCGGCGACATAACGGGCGATATCCTGTTTGGTTCGACGACGGGAACCCAGGTCAACGTCCTTGAGAACTTCAACAGCGTGTTCGGGATCAACGGAGACATCATTTCCGCCGGCGCTCTCGACGTTAACAACACCGGAGCGATCACCGGCAACCTGAGCTCCGCTGGCGACACGACCATCGACAACTCAGGCACCGTCACCGGCGATATCACGCTGGGCGGCGGCAACGACACGATCGACAATACCGGCACACTGACCGGAAACGTCGACATGGGCGCAGGCACGAACGTGTTCAACGCGAACTCCGGCGTAGCCTTCCCGTCCGGATCGCTGACCGCTGACGCAGCGGGCGACAGCACGCTCAACCTCGGAACCGGCGGCGGCACGATCGGCGCCGTGACGAACTTCGATGTGATGAACGTCGACGCGGGCGTAGGCGTCGTCTGGACGGCTGGGGCGCCGGTCTCCTTCTCCGAGCAGATCAACGTCAATTCCGGATTGCTGGCGACGCCCGATGCCGACTTCCTCGGCGCCAACACGATCGTCAACAACGGCATGACTCCCGGCCAGGAAGGCCTTCTTTTCCTCAGCAACGCCGATGGGACCTACAGCGGGAACATGTCGGGCACCGGAGTGGTGCACATCGGCTTCGGCGGCGCGGGAGTGACCACTTTCTCCGGAACGAACACCTACACGGGCACCACCTACATCCAGGGCGCGACCCTGCAGGTGGTGGGTGGGTCTGCGCTGGCCGATGACGGAGAGGTACAGATCGGCACAGGCGGCGTGCTGGACGTCGCCGCGGACGAGACCATCGGCACCTTGAACGAGGGCCTGGAGTTCGGCGGGACCGGTACCGTTACGCTCTCGGGCGGCAACTTGGGAATCAACGATGGAGCCTTCAGCGGAGTGATCTCCGGTGCCGGCGGCATCGAGAAGGTCGGCACGGGCACTCTGGTCCTTTCAGGCGCCAACACCTTCACTGGCGATGCAGCCGTGTCGGGCGGCAACCTGACACTGCAGGGCGGCGCTGCAATCGCCGACCTGACTGCAGTCGTTGTGACTACGCCCGGCACTCTCCAGGTCGATGACGCCGAAGTGATCGGCAGCCTCGCAGGCGACGGCTCGGCCCTCCTCAACGCGGGCCTGACCACGGGCGGGAACGACAGCTCGACCACCTTCTCCGGCGTGATCTCGGGCGTCGGCAGCCTTACGAAGGAGGGCACCGGTACCTTCACCCTGCTGGGAGCGAACACCTACAGCGGCGGCACGATCGTCAACACTGGCACGCTCGAGGGCAACAGCACGTCGCTGCAAGGGGATATCCTCATCAATGCCGCGGGCATTCTGCTGTTCACGCAGCCGACCGACGGTACTTTTGCGGGCAACTTGGCCGGCACCGGGGTGCTCACCAAGGCAGACGCGGGCACACTGGTCCTCACGGGAACGAACAACGCGTTCACCGGCACGACCAACTTCAACGCAGGTGCCATCTCCATTGGGGCGGATACCAACATCGGTACCGGCCCATTCGTCTTTGATGGCGGCACGTTGCAAACCACCGGCGTGCTGACGCTGGCGAACCTGGTGACCCTGAACGCCGGCGGCGGGACCTTCCAGACGGACGCCGACACGACGCTGACCGGAGTCATCTCGGGCGCGGGCGATCTGACGAAGAGTGGCACGGCGGAGCTGATCCTGACCGGCGCGAACACCTACACCGGCATCACCACCATCTCCGATGGCGCGCTGGTGCTGCAGTCAGGCGCGGTCAACGGCGTCAGCGACATCGTGAACAACGCCGACCTCATCTTCGACGACGCGATCGGAGGCACCTACTCCGGCGACATCAGCGGAACGGGCGACCTCACCAAGATCAACACGGGTATGACGACGCTCACCGGAAACAACACCTACACCGGAGCGACGTTCATCCTCGACGGCATCCTGGCAGTCGGCCCGACCGGGATTGGCGACACATCGGCGGTCACCGTGAACACGCCGGGCGTGCTTCAGATGAACGCCGACGAGACGATCGGCAGTCTGGCTGGTGACGGCACGGTTGGAGGCGGGTTCACGCTCACCACCGGAGGCAACAACAGCACCACCAGCTTTGGCGGATTGCTCGACAATATCGCTGGTCTGGTGAAGGTGGGAACGGGCACGTTCAACCTCACCGGCACCGGAACGCTGACGAACGGCTTTGCGGTGAATGCCGGGACGCTGACCATCGGCGGCGCCTACACTTCCCCGACCAATACCGTGGCTAGTGGCGCAACCCTCAACGTACTTCTTGCGGGTGCGCTGACAGGTGACATTGCCGGCGCATCGGGCTCGAACACCATCATCAACGGTCTCGTCACTGGCAACGTGGCCAATCTTGGCGACTTGTCCGGAGCCGGCGCGGTCGTTGGCGTGGTCACCAACGACGGGACGTTCAGTCCCGGCAACGGCGGTCCGGGCATCTTCAGCATCGACGGCCAGTATATCCAGACCGCAGGCGGAACCCTCGCGATCGACCTGACGCCGTCCGCGGTGCCCGGCACTGGCTACGACCAGCTCCAGGTGACCGGCGCACCCGGCTCCGCGGTTCTGGATGGCACACTGGCCCTTTCGCCGACTGCCGGCCTCGACACCCCAGCCGGTCCGTATGTCGAAGGAACCACCTACGACATCATCGTCGCTGCGGGCGGGATCACTGGCGACTTCGCCGACATGACCGGAGCGACCCTCTCGCCCTTCATCAGCTTCGATCCAAGCATCGTCGCACTGGCGGGTGGCGAGAGCGTGTATCGCCTGACCGTCGACCGCACGCCCTACTCGGTCGGCATCGGTTCGGGCGCCACGCCCAACCAGATAGCAGTGGCGGACGGGTTCCAGGACCTCGTCACCGGCGCAACGGGTGATGCGGCAGCATTGGTCGCGGCGGTGGACGTCATGACGGTCGACCAGGCACTGCTCTTCCTCGATGAAGCCAGCCCGGAGCCCTATGGCGCTTATGCAAGGGCGATCCTGCACCAAGGCGAACTGTTCACCCGCCAGGTCAACCAGCAGATGAACGAGACGCCGAACCATCTGAGCGGTGGAAGCCTATGGACCAACATCTATGGCCAGTGGGGTAACGGCGACAACGACAGCTATCGCTTCGGCTCCGACCAGGACGTCTGGGGCATCGCGGTCGGCGGCGACTATCGCTGGGACAACGCCTTCCTCGGCGCTGCCTTCGGCTGGTCGAGTAACGACGTCGACTACGCACTCGGCAACAGCGATGGCAAGAGCAAGAGCTGGCAGCTGGGCGTGTACGGCGGTTATCGGACGGGCGGTTTCAGCGCCGACTTGCAGATCGCCTACATCAACGGAAGTTTTGACGCGACGCGGACGATCAATGTCGCAACCGTCGTTCGCGAGGCCGACGCAGAGTCCGACTCCAGCCTTTGGAGGGTGATCGGCACGGTCGGTTACGACTTCGATCTCGACTTCATGGCCCTGCGACCCTTCATCGGGATCGACTGGAGCACGGGTGATATGGACGGCTTCACCGAGGACGGCGCGGGAGCGGCCAGTCTCACCGTCGACAAGATCAGCGCGGATCGTACCGATCTCATGATTGGCGTTGATGTGTCGGCAAGCCCGACCAGCGCACTCTCGCCTTATGGTCGCCTAGTCTACCGCCACAACCTGGATGCCCAGGATGATGGGATCACTGCATATTTCAACGGCAATTCGGCAAGCGCCTTCACCGTCAGCGCTGTCACCCCGGGCGATCACCAGATCGACTTGGATGCCGGCCTGAACTACCGCGCGAGCCCGAGCTTCGCACTGTTTGCCGGATATCAGGGCACCTTCCGTGAAGACCTGAGTAGCCATGGTGTCACAGCTGGGTTGCGGTACAGCTTCGGCGCACCGGCGCCTGTGGCCGAGGCGCCACCACCGCCTCCGCCACCGCCGCCACCGCCACCCGAGACTCAGACCTGCCAGGACGGTTCGGTGGTGCTCGCGACGGAAGCCTGCCCGCTTCCTCCTCCGCCACCTCCACCGCCTCCACCTGCTCCGGAGCGGGGGTAGTCTGACTTCGTCGGGGGAAGCAGGATCGCTTCGCCTTAGGCGTACGCTGCTCGAGGTATCTGGCCTCTCCTAAAGTCCGAGAAGTTCTGACGCCCGTCTGGAACTTCTCCAACGACGGAACAGAAGCGGGCGAGGCTCAGGGCCCCAGCCTCGTCCGCAGGATTTTTCTCCTGCTCGCTCCAGGTGTGTCCTTTCAGCGGCTGCACCAACGGGCCAGATCCACTGGCTCCTCGCTCGCTTCGCGGACGCCGGCCGCGAACGTGTTTGAAAATCGCGCAAATAGTGGCGGCCATTTTCGACCCATTCCTGCCGCGAGCTCGCCAAGGTCCGCTATTCCGGACGTCAACCTTGGCCGTCGCTGAACCGTGCCTCAGCCGGCCCCAAACCCGCAACCATGGGTGAGCCCGCTCGTTGATTAGATGACAGGTGGCGCGATCCACGCAGCCCCCTGGGTCCGCTGCGACACGCGATGCCGCGGCACGAACCACTTCCATATCGCAAAAGGAGGCATCGTAAGATGACCAATACAACCGAGTCACGAGACCCCAACAGCAATGTTCTCGACAAAAACGAAACCCATGAGCTGATCGCATCCGACAAAGTCGAAGAAACGAGCGTCTTCGATTCAAAGGGCGAAAAGCTCGGTACGGTCCGCAAGGTGATGATCGGCAAGATGGACGGCAAGGTCCGCTACGTCGTCATGGGCTTCGGCGGCATGTTCGGGATGGGTGAAGAAAACTACCCACTGCCGTGGGACGCGCTCGACTATGATACCCACCTTGGCGGGTACAAGATGACGAACCTGTCGAAGGGCGATCTCGATAAGGACAAGGCGCCGAGTTATGGCCGCAACGAAGAGCCAAACTGGTCAGAAGACTATGACCGGAAGATCCGGCTCTATTACATCCGCACCGTCTGATTCGGCCACGAAGTGAAATGATGGGGACGGGGCGGCGATTAGCCGCCCTTTCTCGTATGCCGCTTACGTGCTCAAGCCCGCGGGCGAAGGTCTGCTTTCCACCCAAAGCAGACATTAGGGAGAGCCTCGCGTTCGCGGTCGCGCTCGACCGCAAGCGGAAGCAGGAGCGGAAGCGGGTCCGACCGCTAGTCCGTCCGAGCTTTCATCGCCGCTAGGTCGCGAACAAGCCAAGCCGGGAGATGGGCCGAGAGCAACGGGTCCGGACCCGCTAGGTCTCCGCCGACGCAGACGACCCCGACCGCGCTCCCGTTGGGAAGGACGACCGGAGACCCGGACATCCCCGGTTGAATTGACTGCGCTCCTTCCTCGACCCAAAGCGAGCAACCGAGGCTTGTGACCCGACAGTCAAACCACTCCCCGTCGAGGGACAGCATCCTCGCGGCGCTTGCTGCTTTGAGCGGACCGGAAATTGTTCGTCCTTCTCCGAGGCGGATGCGCTCTTGACGGAAGCGCAGTCTCCCGAGCGGGAACGGGTCAGCGCTGTCGACTAGCTCCCGATAGGCGTACACCTGTTTCCAAAGCTCCTGACCGTCCGGTTCCCCGAGGACCGCGAGGTCGTTCGCGAGGTCGACGAACCGGCATTCGGCGGTGACGTTCTGCGAGCCTCCGAGCGGACCGAGGATGTTGGCAAAGGTCAGGTCCCCAAGCCTCTCGACCATCGCTCCGAACGGCTCGGGGAGCCTGTTCAGGCAATGCGCGGCGGTGACGACGTAGCGCTCGGTTTCCGTCTCGACGACGAACCCGCGACCGTCTCCGACTCGAATGACTGTTCCCGACATCGCGGTCATCAGACGCGCGCAAAACCTCCCGTCGCAAGTGAGAAGTTTCTCCCGATAGGGTTCTCCCCGATAGCGCAGGAATAACAACATGTTGCAGAGAAGAGCGGCGCTCTCGATACTCTCTGTGATTGATCCTCCGGAGGGAATCAAATCGGGAGACCGGAGACCGCTTGGGCAGGTTTGAGCCGCCGCTCGGGCGGTCCCGTTCGCGGAGCTTACCCCCCAAGGTCGCCTCCGTGAGAAGGAACGACCCGCATCAGACGCTCGGTGTCGGTGCGGGTCGTTTTCCGATTACGAGCGACGTTACCGTCAGCGGGGGAGGCTTCCCAAGCCCTGACGAATTTCCGCGACTACCTCTTCGAGTTCTTGGATGGTGCGAGTAAATTCGGGCCGCTTGGTTCGAGAAAGCCACCTCAATTCGCTCTCGATGCTCGCTAGGAGCTGCTCCGCTTCCGGCAGTGACGGTGATGGGCATGAGGTATCGCCGGGGAAGCAATCTAGCGGCGGGAACGGCTGGACGGCTGGCGAGCGAAGCCGGAGACGGGCCGAAGCCCTGGGCCGGATAGCTTCGTCGGGAAGCAATATTGATTTAAGCCGCAGGTTAGGCGCTAATCCCGCGCATGACGGTCTCATGGATTAGCCGCACAGCGTTGTCGGCGGTCGCCCTTTCGGCGTGTTCGCCACAACAAGCGGAGCAAGCGGAGGAAGCTCGGCCCATCGAAGCGCCGATACCGATCATAAAAAACCATCCGGCCCACAACGAACTTGCCGCAATGCGACCCGCGTTCCGCGACCTCTGGCTAAGCCGAATGATTAGGAGAGCTGGGGAGGATTGCATGGTCGTAAACCGGTCCATGTATCAAGGCTCCGCCGAGGAATTGGACGCCTCCTCTTTGGAGCGCCCATTGCAAAAACGGGTCGGAATGGATGGTTTCAGTAGCTCCCGACGCATCCGGCTCGGTTTTGCGGTGCGGAACGCTCCGAACGACCAAATGCTGGGAACGGTTCGAGGATTAGGCTCGCCGCAAATTAGCGCAACAGGGGAGGTTTGAAGCCATGAGATTTTTCGAGTTGGAGGATAGGGCCGTTGTCGTCGAAAACCCGAGCAAGGGCTATGTGTATGCTTCCGGAGCTTGACGCGTCGCATCGGTTTCACTTGTTCGAAAGGCGCTGGTGGACGGAACCGAGTTTTCTAGCAAAGACGAGTTTCGTTCGCTTTCCCATCGGCTGAATCTGCCGGTGATTTTCCAACTCAAAAGTAACGAGGCGGCGCAAAGCGGGGGGGGGTAGCCATTTAGAGGCCCGTAGAGCGCGGCGGAGAGTCCAGGTCATGGTTGAACCGGAGCGGCGCTAAACGCGTCTGGCGGGCGCTACGCGAAGCCGGTCGGGCTAGTTTAGACGCTCAATGAGCGCGGTAGCTCCGGCATCAATGCCGCCCTCAATGTCGCCTTTTTGGAAACGCGGCATAACGTGCTCGCGTAAGACCTGCTGGCAAACCGCATTGGGTAGTGTTTTCTCTAGTCCATAGCCCACGGCTATTCGAACCTGTCGTTCGTTTGGAGCAACGAGGAGGACGACGCCGTCGTCATAGTCTTTGCGCCCGATGCCCCAGCTATTCGCAAGGTTTCTTGTAAAAGTGGCAACGTCGGCTCCGCCCAGGGTCGGCGCGGTGACGACAACCATTTGATGGTTCGTGGTCCGCTCCAGTTGCTCCAATTTCGTTGAAAGCCTCAGCTCTTGCTCGGGCGTCAAGATATTGGCCGCATCGGTGACTCGCCCCGTTAGGGGAATGGCTGGAGCGGAGGATTGGACCAACGGCGCGACGGGGGGAGCTTTTGAGGTCGTCGTCGATATCTGTATCCCGAGCGACGCAAGGGCAACGAGCAAACCTATTCCGGCTAGCCAAGCGGCCCATATTGCCGGTGTCCTTTGCCGCTTGGCTTCCTTGGCGGCTTCCCGACTCCGAAGCTCTTCGACGGCGGCTGAATGGCCGGTGCCGGGACGCCTTCCGTCGATGAATTCAGCCAGTTGCTTGTCCGTCCGCGTTCGGAGCCATTCGCCCGAACCCAAGTCTGGCTCGCGCTTATCGTTCAACGCGCCATCTCCGTTTCATGATTCGCCCCCAGCAATTGCGCCGCTTTGACTAAGCGACGGAGACCGGAGCCGCCAAATCGGGATTCGACGTCGGTGTTTCCCCGGTGTTTCCCCAGCCCGTTTTTCGGGAAACACCAAATTAGTCTCTGGAGCTAAGTAACTGTTTTTATTGTGGTGCTGGTGAGCCCTGCTGGATTCGAACCAGCGACCTACTGATTAAAAGTCAGTTGCTCTACCGACTGAGCTAAGGGCCCGACCAGCGGTGCTCCGTTACCTGCGGGGGCGGCGGTGGGCAAGGCGATGCGCGAAATGAAAGGCGGTGAGGTATCCCTCGAGCCGCCAGCCGGGCGCGATCGTCGCCAGTGGGCCCATGACGAAGCTTCGCCCGGTCGCTGAGCGGTGGGGTACATGCAGGCCCCGCTCGGCCCACTTGCCGCCGCTCCAGGCGATGATGTCGAGGTCGAGCACGCGCGATCCCCAGCGCCGACCGCGACGTCGACCGAATTCGCGCTCCAGTGCCTTGAGCGCCACCAGCACTTCGGGCGGCTCCGCGCTGCTTTCGACCAACGCCACCGAATTCGCGAAGTCACGGCCTGCGCCGCCATGGGCTGCGTTGATGAGGATCGGCGATGCGTCGAACAGGCCAAATTTCTCGTCCAGCCGGGCGATCGCTGCCTCGACGACCTGAGGTGGACGCCCATGGCGGCCGTGGGGCCGGTTCGAACCTATCGCTATGGCGTAGAGTTGCGTTGCGCCGGACACGCTGGCTCGCCTACGGCAGGCCCATGCAGTTCGCCAGCCCTGCCGACCGCTCGCCGATCCCGCAGGCGGAAGCGCCGCGCGACTGCCCCTTGTGCCCGCGGCTCGTGCGTTTCCGCGAAGATTGCCGTGCAGAATTTCCGGACTGGTGGAACGCGCCTGTCCCGGCCTTCGGCGATGCCAGACGCCTGGCTGGGCATCGTCGGCCTGGCTCCCGGCAAGCATGGCGCGAACCGCACCGGGCGACCCTTCACGGGCGATTTCGCGGGAGAGCTGCTGTACGCGACGTTGCTGAAATTCGGTCTCGCCGAAGGCACTTATGCTGCCGATCCGCACGACGGACTAAGGCTGCGAGGCGCGATCATCCTCAATGCGGTGAAATGCCTGCCGCCGGCCAACAAGCCGGAGCCGGGTGAGATCGCCACATGCCGCAATTACTTCGAGGCGGCGCTGTCCGCGCTTCCAAAGGTTCGCGTCCTCGTTGCACTGGGCCAGATCGCTCATGTCGCGGCAGCGCGAGCGGTCGGGCTTCCTCCTGCGGCGACGAAATTCGGCCATGGCGCCGAGGCGATCGCACCGGACGGCCGCATTCTCCTGTCGAGCTATCACTGCTCGCGTTACAATCAGAACACTGGCCGGCTCAATGCGCGGATGTTCGAAGCCGTATTCGAGCGGGCGCTGAGCAGGTCGAACCTTTAAACCATCGGCACCCTGGGCGGGCGGGACTACGGGGCGCTCAGTTTCGCCAAATGTTGCCAGTGCGGCGACCGTCTCGCAAACTCCTCGGCCAGTTCGCGCAGATCGATGTCATAGCGCTTCTCGAACGCTGCCTCGCCGATCTGGTGCTGTTCGAGGTGGTGGTCCCGACAGAGGCTGATCGTCCAGCGGTCGGACGGCTTGAGGCGCGATCCCTCCGTCAGTGTCGCGCCGGACGTGCGCGCACTCGATCGGTCGTGACAGGCAGCCGGGCACGCAGCAGTGGTGCTTGCGCACCCACGCGCGATGAGCCGGGCACTCGCGGCCATTCGGCTCGCGAGATTTCTCGCGCTCAAGCCGGTTCGGTAGCTTGAGCATCTGTCGTTCGCTTTGTGCTGGTTTCTCGAGCAGGCTCGGTCGATCGCCCGCGGCGTCGCTTGGCGCATGCTTCGCCATTCTCACGTGCGGCGGTCTTGGCGCGCTTTTTGCCGTGATGTCCGCGACCAGGGGTTGATGGCTCGCTGCGCACGATGACCTTCTCAGGCGTGGCGCGTGCTTCGCCATTCAACTGCTCACCAGACGCGGCGCACAGCTTGCCATTCAGCTCTGCAGTTCGCTTCGCGAACGCTGCGCCAAGCTGCGCATAGAGGTCCGGCTTCTCGCGGCTTACGGCCTTCAGCAGCGGCCGTTGCCGCTCCTGCAGCCGCTCGAGAGCTTCCTGTGTCGCACAACTCTCGATGATGTCGATGATCCCGCTGGTCCACATCGCCCAGCCCTCGACCGGCTCGCGCTGATGTGACCGGCCGCGCTTCAGGCGGTGCGATGATGCATCGGCATCGTCGATCTGCGCTACCGGCACGCAGAACGCCTGGAGCATCGCTGCTTGTAGGCCGAGGACATGGCCTTGGCGGTGGCCTTGTCCGACGCGTCCAGCGCCTCGCCGAACGCCTCGACCGTGTGGCTGGACCCGTCGGCACTGCTGACGAGGTCAAAGGCGATCCTCAGCGTGACGCCGACCAGCAGCAGGTCGCCATCGCCCAGGCGATCGGCAGAGGTCCGCTCGAGCACCCGCGGCAGCACGCACAGCTTGTGCTTCGCCAGCAGCGGCGAGAGCCGGTTGAGGACATCGTCGATCGAGCGGTAGCGGTAATCGTCGCGCTCGTTGCGGTGGCGCTTGGCAATGCCCCCGCCCGACAGCTCGGCCGAGATTGCGGTGATGGCCTTGTAGACCTGCGGCGCGCTCATTTGAGTTCCCGGATGGTGATCGCGCCAGCCTTGCTGCGCTTCGCCTCGATGCCGTGGCCGAAGGCGCGGCTGACATCGTCGTCGAGCAGCTCCTTGAGGGTCTTGCAGGCACGTCGCGTGGGTCTTCGCTGCCTTGCCGGTCTCGAGCCAGTCCGCGGCCGCCGAGGCCCAGGCATTGTTGCCCTCGAAGCTGAGCTCGCGCGTGGCGACCGGGCGCGGGGCAGGGGGCGCTTCCATCGCCACCGGCGGCTCGCCGCTCAGCACCGCGCTCCAGAACGCCTGCTCGGCCTTGAACAGGTCGAGCTGGTAGAGCCAGTCGGCCGCCACCTCGAACATCTCGTACTTGGCATTGCCGAAGATCACCGACAGCACGCGCGCTCGGCACCCGCCACCGCCATGTTGTGCTGCAGCTGGGGCATGTAGCGCTCGAGCACCTCCTCGGCCTTGACGAAGCTGTTGGTGTGCTTGGCCTCGAAGATGGCGCCGCTGCTCTCGACCACGCCGTCGAGCGTGCACTTGCGCCAGCGGTACTTGGCGCAGGTCAGCGCCTTGCCGGCATCGACCACGCGGCTGCCGCTGAGCTTCTCATACCATTGGCGGTTGAAGTCCTCGGTCCAGCAGCCGAGCACCACCGACAGCCTGTCGCTGAGGTCCTCGGGCTGGGCCTCGCCGCGCTTCTCGCTCCACAGGCGCAGCAAGCGCTCGTCGTCGCCGGAGAGGATGATGTTGGCATCGCTGCCGCCAATTCCGAGAAGCCGTGTCTTCAACGCAGCTTGTGGTAGTTTCAGACGACCCAGTCGGGGCCAAGTTGTTGTGTCAACACTTCGAGACTGGAGCTTGGTGGAATGCACGCGGGAACCATTCCCGCAAGTGCCATATCTCTGCCGATACTTCAGCAATACTTCCAGAGTTTTCCACTTCTCTATTCCCTGCCTAATTATCGTGACGAGTACTTACGTACCATCGTAGTCAGGGATAGTGTAGTACAACTACATACTATTACATTGGTGTTGTACAGTGGATTGCGGGGATAACTATGAAAATCACGCTCTTAGAGCTCGCCAGGCCAGAAGTCCTTTCTGCATGCTTCCAGGCAGACTGGCTGCTTTATCCCAGCGCCTGCTCTTCAGGTCCCTTCGATAGCGCTTCGGAAGATTGTCGTTGATTTCATCGTATGCTCTTCTGCAACGCAATCCACATTTCCAGAAAGCTGCTCTTCTTTACCTTCGATGAGCGAGTTCGGCGGTGGCGGTTGGCGAGCATCGAGACGACCTCTTGCAGTTGCATTGCGCCGATCAAGCAGACGGTCCCACTCTGCCTTATCCTCCTTTGTCGTTGGGCCATTGATCGTTGCGCGGCCAATAAGCAGATCGACGATTATGTCGTCAGGATGCGGAATTGGTTCGGGCACACTCAATCCACGCTCTTGTGCCTCCGTGATCTCTCCGTTCGCGATCCATATTTGTACTTCACGAGAGTCTCGAAAATGTTCGTCTCGTTCTTGCCGGCTCTCTCGCTCGACACTTTGGACGAGCTCAGTAAGCATGCGTTGAGCGAAGCGGTTGCCCTTTAGCGCCTCGACACCCATCGCCCGAAACACAGCCTGGATCGCAGGCAGCTGGATGCGTTCTTCTCCCTGACGAACTGTCACCGGGCGATATGCTTCCTCCAAGAGGTAGCGATTGGCCGGTTGAGCTCCGACACCGAGGCCATTCTGCTCTGCTGCTGTCGTTCGTTTAGGCCTTCCGCGGGGATTGCCCGAGCGCCCCTTGATGAACTTATGTTCTTTGGGCGGCTTGCCGTACCCGACTTCGTATGGTGAGCTTCCGGTACCGTGTTCGCGGCTACGCGGCGGCTCGTCCGCGCGGCTCATGCGGCTTGCTCAACTGTCAATGCTGCGTGCTTCAGCTACTTCCTCGAATGTCTTGCGATCGAGTGTCGCGTTCTTGCCCGTCAGCGCTTCCCAGCGGCGGATAATCGTATCGCAATAGAGCGGGTCGTACTCGATCAGCCTTGCTCTCCGGCCGGTCTTCTCGGCGGCAATGAGGGTGGATCCCGATCCCCCGAAACAATCCAGGACGATTTCGCCGCGCCTCGAGCAGTCGCGGATTGCGTCGGCGATGAGTGCAACGGGTTTGACCGTCGGGTGCATTTCCAGCTGTTCAGCCCGATTGGCACCCAAAGAGCTGATGCCAGCATAGTCCCAGACGTTGGTGCGATAGCGGCCGGTCTCGCCCAGGCCGAAGCTGTTCGTGTGCTCAGCAGTGCCATCCTTGAAGACAAAGATCAGCTCATGCTTCGAGCGGTAGAAGGTACCCATTCCGCCGTTGGTCTTGTTCCAGACGACCAGGTTCTTCAGTTCCGAGAAGACTGCCTCGCCCGGCCGTCAGCAACTCGCCCATGTGCCGCCAGTCCATGCAAACGAACGCAATGGCTCCGTCCCGCATGGCGGCTGCTGCGTTTCCGAGTGTCTCGGTAAGGAACTCGGTAAACTGGAGCTTGCTCATCTCGCCCGATGCAAAAGCGAACTCACGATGACTGATCGCGCCTAAGCCGCAAACGTGCCCGTCGATCGGCACGTTGTACGGCGGGTCAGTGAAGACCAGGTCCGCGCGTTCCTGGCCCAGTGCCAGCTCGAACGTGCTCGATGAGCGCGAGTCACCGCATACCAGGACGTGGCGCCCAAGCTCCCACCGATCCCCAGGCTGGCTGACGGCCGTGGTAACGAGGGGCGGAACGCGATCTTCGGGAGCGTCAACGCCATCCGGATCGCTCTCACTCGCGTCGTCCAGGATGAAATCGACTTCCGCGAGACTGAACCCCGTGACCTCCACGTCGAAATCAAGATCGACGAGCGCCTGCAGTTCGATCGCGAGGATTTCCTTGTCCCATCCGGCATTCAGCGCGAGCTTGTTGTCAGCGATGACATATGCCCGTCGTTCTTCTGCGCTGAGATGTGCAAGCGCGATCGTGGGCACGGTCTTCATGCCGAGCAGCTTCGCGGCTTCAACACGACCGTGGCCCGCGATGATTTCACCATCTTCAGAGATCAGGACGGGGTTCGTGAACCCGAACCGTTCAACACTCGCGGCAATCTGTTTGATCTGCTTGCGGCTATGTTTGCGCGAGTTACCGGCATAGGGTCGGAGCTCTGAAATGCGCCGCTCGAGCACCTTGGCATGGCTGGTTTTCATGAGCCGGTTCCCCCTCCGGGCGATCGTAATACAACCGGGCACGGATGTCGAACAAAGAAGGTCGGAAACGAGAACAGGAACTGCGTACGCTGTTCTTTGATTTCCGGTCCCTGCACCGGCAGGGAAATTCCCTGTTTTTCCTTCAGGGAATTCTTTGGGAAAAGCCGCGGGAATCAGTTGCTTGCGCGACCACCCACCATGCCGGATTGGCGCAAATTTTTGGAAATTCCCTGTAACTTTCGAAAAACAGGGAATTTGCGTTGCTTCGAGCCGAACGATTGAAGTGCTCAATTGGGGCCGGCGCACCGTTGCGGCGGCAATGGATGTTGCTAGGCATCGTCCGCAGGATTGGGTCATCGAGGGCATATGTGCGGGATCGTTGCGATTGTCGGGAAAACGTTGGTCGCGCAGCGGCTGTTCGATGGCCTCAAGCGCCTCGAATATCGCGGCTACGATAGCGCCGGCATTTGCACCATCGACCATGGCGAGCTGGCGCGCCGGCGAGCCGAAGGGAAGCTGGAAAACCTCGCCCGTGAGCTGGCGAGCGAGCCACTCGGCGGAACGATCGGCATCGCGCATACCCGCTGGGCCACCCATGGCGCTCCCACCGTCGACAACGCCCATCCGCACGTCGTCGGGCCGGTCGCCATCGTCCACAATGGCATCATCGAGAACTTCAAGCCGCTTCGCGACGAACTCATCGCCGACGGCCGCGAGTTCAAGAGCGAGACGGATACGGAGGTCGTGGCCCATCTCGTCGCCCGCGAGGTCGAGGGTGGAGCGTCGCCGCAGGATGCCGTGGCGAATACTCTTCCCCGGCTCCAGGGCGCCTTCGCCATCGCCTTCCTGTTCCGCGACCATCCCGATCTCGTGATTGGCGCGCGCATGGGTGCGCCGCTCACCGTGGGCTTTGGCGACGGCGAGAATTACCTTGGGTCCGACGCTCTCGCGGTTGCGCCCTGGACCCAGCGCATCGCCTATCTGGACGAGGGCGACTGGGCGATCGTCCGCCGCGACGGCATCGAGATCTTCGACCGCGAGAATAAGCCGGTCGAACGCGAGATCGTCGAGTCCGGCGCTTCGGCGGCCGCGGTCGAGAAGGGCAATTACCGCCACTACATGCAGAAGGAGATCTTCGAGCAGCCGATCGTGGTTGCCCAGACTCTCCAGAGCTACGTGCGGCCTTTCGAGGGAGAGGTCGCTTTGCCGACCGGCGATCTCGACCTGTCCACCGTCAACCGGGTCACATTGGTTGCGTGCGGCACCAGCTTCTACGCCGGCATGGTCGCCAAATATTGGATCGAGCGGTTCGCCCGGGTCCCGGTCGACATCGATGTCGCCAGCGAGTTCCGATACCGCGAGCCGGTGCTGGAGCCGGGCGGGCTGGCGCTGTTCATCAGCCAGTCGGGCGAGACCGCCGACACGCTCGCGGCCCTGCGCCATGCCCGGAAGGAGAAGCAGCGCATCGCCGTGGTCGTGAACGTGCCGACCAGCTCCATGGCGCGTGAGGCGGACCTGCTGCTTCCCACCCATGCCGGGCCGGAGATCGGCGTCGCGTCGACCAAGGCCTTCACCTGCCAGCTCGCCGTGCTTGCGGCGCTCTCCGCAAACCTCGCCCGGGCCAAGGGCCGCCTGTCTCGCGAAGAAGAGCAGGAGATCGTCGCCCATCTGCAGGAGGCCCCGGCCGCGCTGAACGCCGCGCTGGGCCACGACGACGACATTGCCGCCATGGCCCACCTGATCGCGCCTGCGCGGGACGTGCTCTACCTCGGCCGCGGACCAGATTATCCGCTCGCGCTGGAAGGCGCGCTGAAGCTCAAGGAAATCAGCTACATCCACGCCGAAGGTTATGCGGCGGGCGAGATGAAGCACGGCCCGATCGCGCTCATCGACGAGGACGTGCCGGTGATCGTCCTCGCCCCGTCAGGACCTTTGTTCGAAAAGACCGTCAGCAACATGCAGGAGGTTCGCGCCCGGGGCGGCAAGATCGTGCTGATCAGCGACGCGAAAGGCCTCGAGGAATCGGGCGAGGGCTGCATCGCGACCATCGAGATGCCCGAGGTCCACCCGTTGATCGCGCCGCTCGTCTACGCCGTGCCGGTGCAACTCCTCGCCTATCACGTGGCGGTATTGAAGGGCACGGACGTCGACCAGCCGCGCAACCTTGCGAAGAGCGTCACGGTTGAATGAGTCGCGGCCGATGAAGCACATCGGGATTCTTGCCCACAGTTTCGAGGGCGCGACCTTGTGCTTTCACACGGCATGCATGGAGGGCGTCGCGAAGCTCGGCGCGCACATGCATCCCGAAATCACATTGACCTGCTCGCCGATGGCTCTGGTTCTCGATGCATGGGAACGGGGCGATAATGCCGAGCTGCGCGCCTTCTTCATGAAGGACGCGGAAAGGCTCGCTGCCGCCGGCGCAGACTTCTTCGTCCTTCCCGACAATACGGCGCACATCGCGATGGAATTGGATGGTGCGCCGTTTCCAGTGGCAGGACTTCATATCGGCGAAGTGGTCGCCGAGCAGGCGGCGAAGGAGGGCCGCCGGAAGGTAGGCATCCTCGGCACCAAATATACGATGAACGGACCCGTTTACCCCGGCGCCCTCGGCCGTCAGGGTATCGACTGGGCGGTCCCGTCCCCGGAGGACCAGAAGCTCGTCAACGACGTGATCTTCGATGAGCTCTGCCTCGGCGTCTTCACGGATGCGTCCCGCAATGCCTATGTCAGGATCATAGAGAAGCTTAAGCAAGATGGCTGCGACGCGGTGGCGCTGGTTTGCACTGAAATCCCGCTGCTGGTGACGCCGGACGTCTCGCCATTGCCAATGCTGGACTCGACGCGGCTGCTTGCCAAAGCCGCGGTCGAGGTCGCCGTTGGGGACCGGCCAATGCCCGGCTGGCGAGGCGGGCAAATCGGCTGAATCGCGACTGTCGCGACTAATTCATAGAAGATTCAAATAGTTGTTGTATGCTTCCTTCCACTTGGGGAGGTGAGACATGCGTCGCTCGCAACCGCTGAAGGTCGCGGATCCGGATCCCGACCGTTCCGAGATCGCGCACTATTGGCGCGAAGGATATGCCGTCGTTCGGGGGCTTTTCGACCCGGTCGAAGTCGCTGAAATCGCTGCTGCGGCCGATCAGGTGTATGCCGAGGGTGTCGCCCACGGTCGGAGTTTCCGACACGGCAATCTCTTCTACAATGTGGCAGCCCGAGACGATGGCCAGCCGATTGTCCGAATGGCGCAATGGCCGTCGTACCATCAGCCGGTGCTCAATGACGTGCGGCTGGATCGGCGCATCGCCGACCTTCTCGAGCCGCTGCTCGGGAATAGCCTCAAACAGATCATCAACCAGGTTCACTGGAAAACGCCCGGCTCGTTTGGCGATTTCGCCTGGCATCAGGACAGCAAGTCACGCCGGCCCGACTGGGCCTTTCGCAATCTTGCGACGTCCTATGTACAGACGGGCCTGGCACTCGACCCGCACACGCCGGAGTCCGGATGCCTGCGCTTCATTCCACGAAGTCATTTGCGCGGCGATCTCAGAATGAACTGCTCCGCGCACTCGTTGGGCGCCGCGATGAGGAACACGGCTCTGGACGCCGTCGGACTGTCTGCTTCGAACGCCGTCGACCTGCTGCTGGAGCCCGGCGACCTGGCGCTCTGGAGCCCATACCTTGTCCACGGGTCGGGCACGAACCGGTCGAGCCACAAGCGGCGCTTCTACATCAACGGCTATGTCCGCGCGGACGATTGCGAGCGTGGCGAATGGGCGTTCAGGGACGGACAGCCGGTGCCGTTCGGCCCGGAGCCGGCACTGGTACATTACGAGGAACTGCGCGAGCTGCCCGGGCCGCACTACGTCTAGGCGTTACTCGGCCGCCTGCCGCATGGCTTCCAGCTGCCGCACGTGCCGGCTCAGGCCTTCGTAGAGGAAGTCCACGACCATCCGCACGCGCGGCATGTGGCGGACGCGCTCATGAGTGAACAGCCACAGCCTGCGCTCATGATCGCTTCGCGGCGGAAGGCACTGGACGAGGTCGGGATCGCCGTCGCCAACGATGCAGGGGAGAACGGCAATTCCAAAGCCGGATCGGACACCCGATAGAAGGCCGCCGGATGTCGCGTGATGCATCGCCACCTGCTGTTCCAGCCCGAGCGACTGGAGCCATGCCTGGTAATGAATCCACAGATTGCCTCCGCCGCCGCCGATGAACGGATGCTTCTTCAGCTGGGCACGATTTCTCGGCACCCCGTTTCGGGCGGCGTAGTCGCGGCTGCAGTAGAGCGCCCAGTCGTCCACGCAGAGCTGGCGGCCGACAAGCCCCGCCGCCTGATGCTCACTCTTGGTGCTCCGAAGCGAAATGTCCGCTTCCCCAGCGCCGAGGTCACGCACGGTCTGCGACGTATCCAGCTCGATCACGATGTCCGGATGGAGCCGGTGCAGTTCCGTCAGAAGAGGCGCAAGCAGGGTGATCGAATAGACCTCTTCGGTCGTGATTTTCACGTTTCCACTGACGTTCCGCGACTGCGCGGCGGCGGCTTCGGAAAAGCCGCCGAGCGCCGTTTCGACCTGCTCCGCTCGAGACAGCAGTTCCTGCCCAACCGGGGTCAGCGCGTACCCAGCCTGCCGCTTCTCGAACAGGTGGATGCCGAGAGCCTCCTCGAGAGCCGCGATCCGGCGGGCGACCGTCGTCTGGCTGACCCGGAGCGCTCGCGCGGCAGCGAGCGTGCTCCCGTCGCGGGCCACGGCCAGAAAATAGCGAAGGTCGTTCCAGTCGAGCATTGGCGGCAATTCTAGCGCCTTTAGGCGCTAACGACGTTCTGCAATTTTGCAGAATGATAGCACGATATCGTTGCTTACACGAACCGGTTTCGAGGATTAGTTGAGGGGTCGCGCCGGGAAGCCCCGGTCCCAAAAACAAGGGGTAGCGACCATGAAGAACCCATATGTCATCGCATTTGCTTCGGCTCTGATCACCGCTGGCGCCATCAAGGCTGCACCGGCTCTTGCCGAACCCGCTTCGGCCAAAACGGCGACCTACGTCAGCTATGTGCAGACGTCGGACCTGAACCTAACCAGCCAAAGCGGCCAGCGCGCTCTCGACCGCCGGCTCTCGCAGGCAGCGCGCGAAGTCTGCGGAATCCCGTCGGATGCGGACCTCGTCGGGCAGAACAAGGCTCGCGCCTGCCGCGCCGAGGCGGTCGCTCGCGCCGCCTCTGAACGCGAAGAGCTGCTCGCGGCCGCGAACCGCGGAGCGGTCGTGGCGATCACCGCCAGCCGCTGAATCGAATAGCACTCCCAAGAAGGGCGTTCCGGCCTCCCCGGAACGCCCTTCGCCTTGTCCGGATAAAGCGATGCACCTAGGGGCGGAGGGATGATCGAGGTCTCAGGGGGCTGCCACTGCGGCGCCGTTCGCTTCTCCGCCAGCATGCCCGAGCCACCGGTGCCCGCGCTCGCCTGCAATTGCTCGATCTGCACGATGACCGGTTTCCTGCATGTCATGGTGCCGCATGACCGCTTCGAGCTGCTGACCGGCCGGGATTCCCTGACGAGTTACCGCTTTGGCAGCGGCGCGGCCGACCATCTCTTCTGCTCGAATTGCGGGGTGAAAAGCTTCTACCAGCCGCGCTCGCACCCCGACGCGTGGAGCGTGAACGTCAATTGCCTCGACGACGCGCCCGAGCTTTCCGTCGAGCAGTTCGACGGTCGCAACTGGGAGCAGGCGAAGGCGCGCCTCGACGGCGAACAGGCTGCCAGCTAGTCCGCATTCGATGCACCGTCCGCTCCGTCTGACCGTCGACAGCGCCGCGCTCGTCAGCAACTGGCGTGCGCTCGCGGAGCAGGCGGGCGTCCCGGCCGGCGCGGCCGATCAAGGCGGACGGCTATGGGCTTGGCGCGCGCGAGGCGATGAATGCGCTGCATGGTGCAGGCTGCCGCGACTTCTTCGTTTCGATCTGGGCCGAGGCCGAGGAACTTGGAGAGGTTCCGGAAGGGGCCAGGCTTGCCGTGCTCCACGGCGTGGGGCCGGACGACGTGGGTGCCGCCTTGCAATCCACGGCAACGCCAGTGCTCAACTCCGTCGAGCAGGTCGCGCGCTGGAAGGAAGCGGCTCCGGGCCGGCCGTGCGACGTGATGATCGACACGGGCATGAACCGCCTCGGGCTCAGGCCGGATGAGGTCTCGGCGCTCGAGGGACTCTCGATCGACACGCTCCACAGCCATCTCGCCTGCGCGGACGAGGATAACGACCTCAACGCCAGGCAACTGCAGCGCTTCCGGGAAATCGTTTCGGCTGTTCCGGCAAAGCGCTGCAGCCTCGCCAATTCTGCGGGCATTTTCCTCGGCCGCGACTACAGCTTCGATCTCGTGCGCCCCGGGCTGGCGCTATACGGCGGCATTCCACGACGCGAGGCTCAGGGCCGAATCCAGCAAGTCGCGCGTGTCGAGGCGCAGGTCGTGCAAAGGCGCACCATCCGCGCGGGCGAAAGCTGCGGCTATGGCGCGACGTTCGTTGCCGAGGCGGCAACCGAGGCCGCCATTCTCAACATTGGTTATGCCGACGGATATTTGCGCGGCTTCTCCTCGAAGGGCGCGGCCTTCGCGGGCGAGTATGCGCTGCCGGTGCTGGGTCGGGTATCGATGGACCTCATCGCAGTCGGCTGTGACGCCGCTCCGGACCTCAGGGAAGGCGACTGGGTCGAGATCGACTACGACTTGCCGACTGCGTCCGAGGCGTCCGGGCTTTCGCAGTACGAGCTGCTGACGTCGTTCGGCTCGCGCTTCGAGCGTCGGTGGGCGTAGTTCCAGGCGCCGGCGTCTTCGGCTTGTAGCGGCAGAGGTCGATCACAGGGCAGCGCCAGCACTCCGGCTTGCGCGCCTTGCAGATGTAGCGGCCGTGCAGGATCAACCAGTGATGCGCGTTCAGCCGGAAGGGCTGCGGCACTTGCTTCTCAAGCTTCAACTCGACCTGAAGCACGTCCTTGCCCGGTGCGAGTCCGGTGCGGTTGCCGACCCGGAAAATGTGCGTGTCGACCGCGAAGGTTTCTTGATGAAATGCGGTGTTGAGAACCACGTTCGCCGTCTTCCGCCCGACGCCGGGCAGCTTCTCGAGCTCCTCGCGGGTGCCGGGGACCTGGCTCCCATGATCGCGGATGAGCGCTTCCGACAGCGCGATGACGTTCTTCGCCTTGGTGTTGAAAAGGCCGATCGTCTTGATCGCCTCACGAACGCCTTCTTCACCAAGCGCCACCATCTGCTCAGGCGTCTGGACCCGCTCGAACAAAGGCCTGGTCGCGATATTCACGCCCGCATCGGTCGCCTGTGCCGACAGGACCACAGCCACCAGCAAGGTGTACGTGTTCACATATTCGAGCTCGGTGGTCGGGGCAGGGTTCTCCTCCGCGAGCCTGCGGAAGAATTCGAAAACCTGATCCCGAGTCACAATGCGTCGATGACGTCGCGCATCGTGTAGACGCCGGCCGGCTTGCCGACGAGGAAGCTGGCGGCCGCCAGAGCACCGCGCGCGAAGATCATCCGGTTCTCCGCCCGATGCGAAAGAATTAGCCGCTCCTCCGGCCCGGCGAAGATGACGTCATGGTCGCCTGCTACGGTCCCGCCTCTAAGCGAGGCGAAGCCGATTGCGCCTTCCTCGCGCTTCAAGCCGGTTCCATCTCGACCGCGTTCGGCCTTCAGCTTGGTCGCCCGCCCGCGCGCCGCAGCATCGCCCAGCGCCAGCGCGGTGCCGGACGGAGCATCGGCCTTCATCCGGTGATGCATTTCGACGATCTCGATGTCCCAGTCGGGTCCCAGGACCTCGGCCGCTCGCTCGACGAGGTCGGACAGCAGCGCCACTCCAAGCGACGTGTTTGCGGCGCGCAGGACGGCGATATCCTTGGAGGCAGTCGCAATTCTCCGGCCCGCGAAATCGTCGAGCCCGGTCGTCCCTACAAGAATGGGAATGCCGGCCGCCAGGGCGCGGTCGAGGCTCGCCTGAAGGGCGGAGCCGGCGGAGAAATCGACAAGCACGTCACCATGGTCCTGGTCGATCTCGACGGCCGGGTCTTGTGCCGCAGCCGCGGCGATCGCCTGACCCATGCGTCCGTTCGGAGCGAACAGGCTGATGCGGATCGGCTGGTCTTCAGTACGCATGGCGCACTGATGGCGCAGCCCCGGTGCCCGTGCAACTGGCGCCGGGGCCACCCGTTCCTATCGTTTCACGAGCTCGCGGTAGAGCACGCTGCCCATTTGCTTGCGCATCGGGTTGCGCTGACCACTGGCGGCCGCCGCTTGGTGCGCGTCCTGCCCGGTATGCTGCGCCATCAGCGCGTTTCGACGTTCAACTTCGGCCGCCGATGGGAAGTCGTTGAATCGGGTGAGCAGGATGATGTTGGGCTCGCCGTCGCGCGGATTCACGCTCGAAAGGATGTGATATTCGAGGAGCCAGCCTTGCGACTTGGCAAACTCCTGGTTTGCTATCCAGGTTTTGGCCAACCAGTCCTGATAATTCTGCATCTGGCCGTCCATCACCTCGATGCGCGCCGCGGTCCAGAGAGGCCCGGGCTTCATGGCGCTCTGTTGAGCCCATGCAGGAACTGAGGTTGCAGCGGCGGCAAGCGCAGCCACTGCGATTAGACATTTCCGCATCTCGATTTCCCCTTTAGTGCTGACGAGTCTAACCGGCTGGCTGACTGGGCCGGCGGCTTTACGCTTCACAAGGCTGCTCGGGCGCCACACAATGCGCCCTGACTGACACACCGTTCAGTTGCGGTAGACCAATTCCTGCAGCAGCATGTTGCCGCCCAGCTTGCGGTATTTCGCGCGTTCGCCGCTTTGCGTGTCCGCCTGCTTCGCGCTGGACTGCAAGTGAGCGTTGATCTCCTTCGAGCGCGCTTCATCTTCGGCCGGCGTGGTGGGCCGATCCGCGATCGTGACGAGGTACAGGTCCGGCTCGCCAGCTCGCTTGTTTACATTCGCCAGGATGTGGGAGGCTTTGATCCAGCCTTTTGACTTCTGGAAATCAATGGACTTGCGATAGAGGCCCGCCAGGTGATCGGCATAAGTGCCGAAATGGCCGTCATCGATCGTGATTTCCGCGACCGTCCAATAGTCCCCGCCCTTCACCGCAAAATCCTGCGCGGCGGCAGGCGTGGCGAAAAGCATTGCCGCACCAAGTGCCACAAGCATGTATTTACGCATCGATTTTAGCTCCCCCAATGCCGGAAGCCTGAGTGCTTCCGGTAGTGATGGGAACGGCGTCACCAACGCGAGCGACTCTACCTGAGCGCGTCGTTCCGTTGCGCGGCATACACTGCGTTACCGATTCGCTCCTAACCGGAATTAAACCAGTCGCTGCTGAAGAGCCTGTGCGGCGGCTGGGGCGCGGACTTTCGCTCCGTTGATCATGAAGATGTACGCATCGCGGCCGCCCTCCGACCAGCGGCGAGCGCGACCGGCGAACTGGTCCAGCGCAGCATCCTCATAGCCGGTCTGCACCTCTTCACGCATCCGCTGCAGCCGAGCGTAGGCAAAATCGGCAGTGTCGGCTTCAATGCACGGATAGTCGTCGGAATCCTCGAAGACGACCGCGATGTTCTGTGCGCGACAGAGATCGAAGAAGCGCTCGTCCCGGAAGCTTTCGTGCCGTGGCTCGATCGCGTGACGGACTTTCATTCCCTCAAGTTCGTCCGGCAAAAGGTCGATGAAGGCCGCGATGTCGTCAGCGTCGAACTTCCGCCGGCCGGCAAACTGCCACAGGATCGGGCCAAGCTTCGGCCCCAGCGCCGCAAATCCCTGGGCGAAGAAATTGCCTATTCCCTCGCCGGACTCTGCCAGCTTCGATTTCATCACGCAGTATCGGGAGCCCTTGATGGCGAACTGGAAATTGTCCGGCACCGTCGCGGCCCAATTCTCCCAGCTCTTCGGGCTCTGCCGGCCGTAGAACGTCGCGTTGATCTCGATCGCGCTGAGTTGCTGCGAAGCATATTCGAGTTCGCGCTTCTGGGAGAGCCCCTGCGGATAAAAGACTCCGCGCCACGGCTCATACGTCCAGCCGCCGATACCGACTCGGATGTTGCCCGCGCTCACGCTCCGACAAATGCCGCAGCGTCGGACGGATGCAAGTCAGGCGGCCTTGGAAATGACGATATCGTGCCTGGTGCCCGTCTCGGACGACGTGACCTCGTGCTTTGCTCCGAGCTGTTTGGCGAAGCTGTCCACGAGCTTCGTGCCCAGTCCGCCGCGCTTCGCCCGCCCGCCCGACTTCATGCCGACGCCGTTGTCGGCCACGGACAGCCTCAGCACGCCGTTCATCTGCCCGGTGACCAGAACGCGACCGTCGTCGCGGCCGTCGAATGCGTGCTTCAGGGCATTGGTGACGAGCTCGTTGACGATGATGGCGACCATCACGGCCCGGTCGGCGGTCATCGTGATCTCGTCGAACTTGCACTCGATCTGGACATGCTGGGTCGAGAGGCCACGCTCGATCTGTTCGCACAGGCTGCGCAGGTGATCGTCGAGACGGACCCGATCGAGATCGCCGCTGCGAAGCGCCAGCTTCTCCGTGGCATGGGCAATCGCCTGAATACGATCCGCGACCTGGTGAAGCGCCTCCTTCACCCCGTCGTTGGTAGATCGCTGCGCCTGCAGGTGGATCAGGGCGAGCACTGTCTGATGATTGTTGCGCGTTCGGTGGTCGATCTCGTTCAGCGCGTGGTCCAACAGCGCCAGATGGTGCTCCCTTTCCGAAATGCCCTTGTCGACCTCCCTTTGGTAGAGAGCGATGATGGTCAGAAGGATGGCTTGTGAGACGGTTGCCGCGAGCAGGCCGACGCGGCGCTCCTGACCCGACACGTCGAGCGATCCGGCAGGCTCCAGGATGAAGATCCAGAAAAGGACCTGGCCAACAATCATGGCCACCAGGCCGGCACGCCATCCAGCCAGCACGGCCGCCAGGGCGACCGCGACAAATCCCGTAGCGTAGGGCGCCACGTCGCCCATTATTGGCGAGAGGGATTTTCGGATGATCACTGCCGCGGACGCGAGCAAGCATCCGGCGACGACCTCGACGACAATCGGAGGCACCCGATGAGCCCAGCGCTCAGGCAGCCGTGAGTGAATGATTCTACGAATGTTTGCCCCCGGGCCGCCTTCACCAGAACTCCCCGCGAGCCCGGAAAAAACCTTCTAAATCAGGCGGCAAGCCTACGTCATCGAGTCGGTGTCGGCACTAACTTCGGTCAATCTTAGCAGATCGCGTTCCTTTTCATCCATCGGGCGGCGGTTTGCGCTAGGCGGGCGCCCATGAGTCGCGAAGACATAAGCAACATCGTCATCCTCACGGGCGCGGGGATATCCGCCGAAAGCGGCCTCGCCACCTTTCGCGCTGCCGACGGACTGTGGGAAGGGCACCGCGTCGAAGACGTAGCTACGCCCGAGGCCTTCAATCGGGATCCTCAGCTGGTCCATGAATTCTACGACGCCCGCCGCGCGCGCCTCGGCGAGGTCGAGCCGAATGCCGCCCATAAGGCGCTGGCCCGGCTTGATGCCGAGTGGGACGGAGACCTGTTGCTCGTCACGCAGAATGTCGACGACCTGCACGAACGGGCCGGCTCGAAGCGGCTGCTGCACATGCACGGCGAACTGACGAAGGGCTGGTGTCTCGCCTGCGACGAGCGGCAGCCCTGGTCCGGAGACATGGGCGAGGGTGCCAGCTGCCAATTGTGCGGCGAGAAGGGCCGTGTTCGTCCCGACATCGTCTGGTTCGGGGAGATGCCATACGAAATGGACCGCATCGACGAAGCGCTGCGAAGCGCGGACCTGTTCGTTTCGATCGGAACGTCCGGAGCGGTCTATCCGGCGGCGGGCTTCGTCCAGACCGCGCGCTACTGCGGCGCCAGGACGCTCGAAATGAACCTCGACCCGAGCCTCGGCAGCACCTTCTTCGACGAAAGCCGCATCGGTCCCGCGGGAACGCTCGTTCCTGACTGGATCGACGAGCTACTTGGCTAGTCCGCCCATTCGAGCCCGATGTCCTTGTAAAGCCCGCGGTCTTCGTCCCAGCGCGGGTTGACCTTCACGTGCAGGTACAAATGCACCTTGCGGCCGAGATGCTGGGCGATTTCCTCGCGGGCCAGCTGGCCGATCGTTCTCAACCGTGCGCCGCCCTTGCCGATGACGATCGCCTTCTGGCTGTCCCGGGCGACGAGGATCTGCTGGTGGATGACGGTCGATCCGTCGGGTCGGTCCTCCCACGTCTCGGTCTCGACGGCCGTCGCGTAGGGCAGTTCCTGGTGGAGCTGGTTGACGATCTGCTCGCGGGTCAGCTCGGCTGCGATCATCCGGTCGGTCGCGTCGGACACTTCGTCTTCGGGATACAGCCAGGGGCCTTCGGGCACTGCCTCGGCCAACGCGTCCTTGATGTCGGACACGCCTTCACCCTTGGTCGCGCTGATCATGAACACCTTGTCGGGGTTCAGCCTCTGGGTGAGTTCCGCCGATAGCGCCAGCAGCTGCGGCTTCTTGATCCGGTCGATCTTGTTCAGCGCGATCCACAAGGGATGCTCGCGCGTCTCAAGGCTGGAGATGATCTCATTGACTCCGCGAGTAATTCCGGTGTCGGCGTCGATCACCAGCAGGATGAGGTCCGCATCGCCCGCGCCGCCCCACGCCGCCGCGACCATGGCTCGGTCGAGCCGCCGCTTGGGCTGGAAGATGCCGGGCGTATCGACGAGCAGGATTTGCGAGCTGCCGAGGATGGCGATGCCCATCAGCCGGGCCCGGGTCGTCTGCGCCTTCGGGCTGACGATCGCGACCTTCTGGCCGACGAGCGCATTGACGAGGGTGGACTTGCCGGCGTTGGGGGCGCCGATCACGGCCACGAAACCGGCGCGGGTATTGTATTCGGTCATTGTGACTGTTCCAACAGCGCAGTGGCTGCCGCGGTTTCGGCCTCCTGTTTGCTGGAACCCTCCGCAGACGCCTCGCCGATATTCCTGATCGATACCCGAACGGTGAACCGCGGGGCATGGTGAGCGCCACTCTTCCGGGCCACCTCATATTCCGGGGCGTCCCAGTTTCGCGACGCGGCGAGCTCCTGCAGCGCCGACTTCGGGTGTTTCGGCGCCCGGCCTTGCGAATCCAGGTACGGCGCCCAGACCTTCCGGACGAACGCCTCGGCCTTTTCGAGACCCGCATCGATAAGAAGGGCGCCCATCAGGGACTCGACGACGTCGCCGACGACATTGTCGCTCCAGTTCGCCCCGTCCTCGCGGGCCTGCTTGCCGAGGCGGATCAGCGCCGGAAGGCCAAGCTGGCGGCCGATCTCGCCGCAGGTCTCGCGGGAAACGAGGACGTTGTAGCGGCGCGACAACTTGCCCTCGGGCTCCTTCTCGAAACGCTCGTAGAGCCAGCGCGCCATGGCGAGGCCGATCACCCGGTCGCCGAGGAACTCGAGCCGCTCGTAGCTGTCCTTGCCGACGCTCGAATGCGTCAGTGCGCGCTCGAACAGCCCGAGGTCCTTGGGCTCGTGATCGAGGACATCGCGCAGGAATTCGCGAAGCTCGCTCATCTTTCCGGACCGTTGAATCCGGTGGCGATCCGGTTGCCGCGAAGCGCGCTGAACCAGGTCCACGGCTTGGCATATTCCGCCGTTCCGTCGGTCGACCAGAAGATGAAGGTCGCCCTGCCGATCAAATTTTCGAAGGGTACGAAGCCGATCCCGCCTTCTTCCACGGAGAAGCGGCTGTCGAGGCTGTCGTCACGATTGTCGCCCATCAGGAACACGTGTCCGGCCGGTACGGCCGTCGTCGGGACCTCGTCCGCTCGCGGATTCTCGACCTGGTCGATGACCTGATACGTGCGGCCACCCGGCAATGTCTCGCTGTAGACGGGGTAAAGGCAGGCCGGTTTCCCGTCGTCGCCCTGGACGATCATCTGGGACGCACCGCCTACGACCCGGCAGGGACTGTTGGCGGAAATCGGCATTTCAAACGTGCCCTGGGGCTGCCGTGGAATGGGCCGGCCGTTGATGATCAGCATCCCGTTCTGCACCGCGATGCTGTCTCCCGGCACGCCGACGACGCGCTTCACGAAGTCCTCGTCCGTACCCGGTGCACGGAAGACCACGACATCGCCCCGTTCCGGAATATTCCCGAACAGCCTGCCGTCGAACGAGGGGAATCCCCACGGGAAACTGTATCGGGAAAAGCCGTAGGGCCACTTGGCGACCATCACATAGTCGCCGATGAACAAAGTGGGCAGCATCGAGCCGGAAGGGATGCTGAACGGAGCGAAGACGAAGCTCCGGATGACCCAGGCGATGAGCAGGACGGACAGGACAAGGCGCAGCAGCGAGCCCGGGCGCTGCTTCTTGTCGGACGTAGCGCCCTGCCGGCGAGCGTAACTAAATGCCATCGTGGCCGCTTCTTTCGGTCGCGGTGCGGCGCGTCAAGCGGGGATGGTTTTTGTGGAACGCCCGACTATGAGGCCGGGCATGGCAGGCCAGGATTGGGACGCGGTCGACGCGTACGACGTGCAGCCGCTCGAAAACCTTTTCGAGCGAGACAATGACCGGCTCTCCGCGATGTCGCTGGAGCTGGGCGGAATCTATTTCGACTGGTCGAAGACGCATCTGGATCCCGAGCTGCTGGGCCGGTTCGTGAAGGTGGCGGAGGCTGATTTCGCGGCGGCCCGAGATGCCTTGTTCTCCGGGGCGATCGTCAACCCCACAGAGGGTCGTCCAGCAGAACATCTCGCCGAACGGGGTACCGGCCCTGCCGATGCGGTCGAGCTGTCCGCTTCGCGCCGGTCCCGCATGCGCGCCCTGGTCGACGCCATCGAAGCAGGTGCGTTCGACGACGTCACCGGCGTCCTTCATATCGGGATCGGCGGGTCGGTTCTCGGGCCGGCGCTACTCGTCGATGCGCTGGGAAGGCGCGGTTCGAGGCTGGACGTTCGATTTTTGTCGAACATCGACGGAGAGGCATTCGACGACGCCGTGAAGACGCTCGACCCGACGACCACGCTTGTCGTTACCGCCTCCAAGACGTTCACGACCGCAGAGACGCTGGCCAACATGAACGCCGCGATCAACTGGCTTCGAGCCGCCGGCGTCGATGACCCGTTCGGCCGCATCATAGCGGTGACCGCGCGACCGGAGGCTGCACTCGACGCGGGCGTCGACGAGACGCGCATCCTCCAGTTCAGCGAGGGGGTAGGGGGGCGCTATTCGCTGTGGAGCGTCGTGGGCCTGTCCGCTGCCCTTGCCCTTGGCTGGAGCGCGTTCGAGGAGCTTCTCGAGGGTGCCGCCGAGATGGACCGGCACTTCCGCTATGCCGAGCCACCGAAGAATGCGCCCCTGATCGCAGCTTTCATCGATCGCCTTTATGTCCGGAAGTTTGGCTGCCAGACGCGGGCGGCGTTCGCTTATGACGAGCGGCTGCGGCTGTTGCCCTTCTATCTCCAGCAGCTTGAAATGGAGTCGAACGGCAAGTCGGTGAAGATCGACGGTTCGCCTGTCGGCCAACCGACCGCGCCAGTGACCTGGGGCGGGACCGGCACCGATGCGCAGCACGCGGTCTTTCAGCTCTTGCACCAGGGCACCGTGGTCGTTCCCGTCGAGTTCCTTGCCGTAGCCGAGGCGGAGGACAGCCTTTCGCCCGACCATCATCGCCAGCTGCTGCTAAACGCCTTCGCGCAGGGCGCGGCACTGATGCGCGGCCGCCGGAGCGACGACCCGCATCGCAACTATCCGGGCAACCGCCCCAGCTCCACCATCCTCCTCGACCGCCTTGATGCGCGGACGCTCGGCGCGCTGATCGCCTTTTACGAGCACCGCACGTTCGCCAACGCCGTGCTGCTCGGCATCAACCCGTTCGATCAGTTCGGCGTGGAGCTCGGCAAGGAAATCGCGCGCAAGCTCGACGAATCAGCGGACGACGAAAGCTTCGATGCGTCTACCCGCGCCCTCATCGAAAGGGCCGGGCTGTAAATGTCTGATTTCGATCTCTTCGTGATCGGCGCAGGATCCGGCGGCGTCCGCGCTTCGCGTGTCGCGGCGGCCTATGGCGCTCGCGTGGCCGTGGCCGAGGAGCATAAAATCGGTGGGACCTGCGTCATCCGCGGCTGCGTACCCAAGAAGCTGCTCGTCTATGGCGCTCATTTCGCCGAGGACCTCGAGGATGCGGCCATGTTCGGCTGGGACGTTCCGGAGAAAAGGTTCGATTGGGCCGTGCTCCGCGACAATGTCCTCGGCGAAGTCTGTCGGCTGGAGGCGGCCTACACAGAGACGCTCACCAATCACGATGTGACGATCTTCAAGGAACGCGCGACGCTAACCGGCGCCAACTCGGTCCAGCTTGCATCGGGCAAGACCGTCACTGCCGACAAGATCCTCATCGCGACCGGCGCCCGACCGCTGATGCCGGAGTTGCCGGGGATCGAGCATGCGATCAGCTCCAACGAGACGTTCCATCTCGAAGCTCTGCCGAAGCGGATCATCATCGCCGGCGGCGGCTACATCGCCAACGAGTTCGCCGGCATCTTCCATCAATTCGGAAGCCATGTGACGCTGGTAAACCGCTCGGACGTGATCCTGCGGGGCTACGACCAGCAGATCGTCGATCGCCTTCTGCAGATCTCGATCCGCAAGGGCTTCGACTTCAAGTTCAACTCCACCATCAATGCGATCGAAAAGCGCGATGACGGCTCTCTTCATGTCAGTATGACCGGATGTGACGATATCGAGACCGACCAGGTGCTTTTCGCCGTCGGCCGCCGGCCCAACGTTGAGGATCTCGGCTGCGAAGCAGTGGGCGTCGCGCTCGGCGAAAAGGGCGAGATCAAGGTCGATGAGGACAATCGCACCAGCGTGCCGTCGACCTTCGCGGTCGGCGACGTCACCGACCGGGTCCAGTTGACGCCCGTCGCCATTCGCGAGGGTCAGGCCTTCGCCGACACCTTCTTCGGCAACAAGCAACGCCGTGTGGACTATAATTGCATCCCCAGCGCCGTTTTCAGTCATCCTCCGCTGGCAAGCGTCGGCATGACGGAAGGCCAGGCGCGCAATCGCCTCGGGTCGGTGAAGGTCTACACGTCCGATTTCCGGCCGATGAAGAACGTTCTCGCGGGCCGCAACGAGCGCTCGCTCTACAAGCTGGTGCTGGACGGGGAGACCGAACAGGTGGTCGGCATCCACATGATCGGTCCCGACGCGCCGGAAATCCTTCAGGCCGCAGCCGTCGCGGTGAAGGCGAAGCTCAAGAAGGCCGACTTCGATGCGACGGTCGCGCTTCACCCGACGATGTCGGAAGAGCTCGTCCTGATGAAATAGGCCATAACGGCGTCAGGGGTTCCGCGCCGCTACGACCCTGCTGCCGTCACCGCGGATCAGCTCTAGCTCGGTGGCGGCATTCCCCGCGACCTTGAACTTCACTCGCTGCATTGGATCGGCGACGAAGGCGAACTCGTTGGCTGAGACCGCCACGAGCTGACCCTTCGGGCCACCCTCGCGCTGGAAGACGAGTTTCCCGCCGTCGTTGGTGATGTGCCGCACGCCGTACACGCCAACATATTGGGCAGGCGTCAGGGCGGTGGCGACGGGCTTCATCTGCGCTTCGAGCACCTGGGCGCCCGCCTCGAGAACGGTCTTGTCCTGGCCGGTCGCGGTCGACGCGAGCTTCTGAAGCGCGCGGATCTGCGCCATTTCCAGCGCCTTGTCTTGCTCGACCTTCACCGTTGGCGCGATGCCGACCTTCTCCCAGTCCTTGCCCGTCGAGGCCAGGACTGCACGGCCGACGGACACGCTGATGACGTAGCCGCCCGAGACCGGGAAGAATTCGTTGCGGTATCCGGCTCCGGCGGTCGTTTCACCGACCAGCTCGCCCACCTTGAAGCCGGCCACGTGGCCGACGAATTCCTCCGCCGCGCTGGCGCTGCGACCGCCGGTGAGAACGTAGAGCGGTTTCCCGGCGAGGCTTCCCGCCGGAAGCGACGCAAGGCTCTTCCACGTGTCGCCCTGCTGGCCGCGCATGTAGAAGGTCACGATCGGCGTGTTCGGCTTGAGGAAGTGGCTGATCATGTACTGGACGGCGTCGGGGCTGCCGCCGCCGTTCTGGCGCATGTCGATGATGATCGCGTCGCCGCCTTTGAGGAAGCGCATGGCGTTGTCGTACACTCCCTTGGTCTTCTCACCACTCCAGAAGAAGCCGGCCGTCTCCATGTATCGAATGTTCCCGGGGAGGACTTTCAACTGGAGAATGCCGTGGTTCAGGCGATCCGCGAACCTTATCTCTTCGACGCTGGGCGGCGCGTCGTCAGCGCCTGCACCTGCCGGACGAGCCGCTAACTGGGCAGACTGTTTCGGGTCGAAGTGCATGCCAAGGTGACCGTCATGCGCGACGGCAGTCAGGTCGGCGTTGATGCGCTCGGCGAGAATGCTCGGGTCGCTGACGTTGTAACGACCCGCGGCGAGGCCCTGCGAAAGTGCGGCGCTCAGCTTCGGTCGCATTTCCGGCAAGACGTAGTTTGCGTCGAGAATGCGTTGCACGTCCGCGACCACGGCTTTCGCGTCGACCTGCGAGGAAGCGGCTGTCGCTGATCCTTGCGCCATGGCAGCGTCGCTCGAAGCGATCGTCGCGAGCGCCGCGGCCCCTGCCAAAATTGCCATCTTGTTCATGACCCCACTCCGTTCTCGATGACCGTATTAGTAGACCAACACGGCGGCACAATTCGCGCAAAGACGCGAGGGGCTGTGCCAAATTTTGGCAAGATCGCTACGGCTGGCGGCGTGTACCGCGTCCCACTATAGGCCTGCTCAGCATACCGGTGGGGAATAGATGGATTTCGATGCTGTAGTTATCGGGGCGGGCCACAATGGCCTCACCTGCGCTTTCTACCTTGCGGCCAAGGGCATGAAGGTTGCCGTGCTCGAAGCGTCCGACACGGTCGGCGGCGCCGCGGTGACTGACGAATTCTTGCCCGGCTTCCGCAATTCGGCGGCCAGCTACACGGTCAGCCTGCTCAACCCGAAAGTCATCCGCGACCTCGAGCTGGAACGGCATGGGCTAAAGGTCGTGCTCCGCAAGCGCGACAACTTCCTGCCCGGAGACGGCGAATATTTGCAGGCAGGGCGGAATGGCCTGACCCGGAAGGAGATCGTCCGGCTGAACAAGGCCGATGGCGCGGGCTACGATCGCTACATCGCTGACCTCGAGAAGGTCGTTCCTCTGCTCAAGAAGTGGCTGCTGCGGGCGCCTCCGGAGATCGGGGCAGGCATAACCGGCCTCGGTTCGCTGCTGACCCTCGGCAAGGACATGGTCGGCCTCTCGACCGAGGACACGCGGATCGTTCACGACTTCGCAACGCGCAGCGCCGGCGAAATCCTGGATCGATACTTCGAAGGCGATCTGGTCAAGGCCCTGTTCGGATTCGACGGAGTGGTCGGCAACTTTGCGTCACCCTACGCGCCTGGCAGCGCCTACGTGTTGCTGCATCATTTGTTCGGCGAGGCGGCGGGTGTGCCCGGCGCATGGGGTCACGCCATCGGCGGCATGGGCTCGATTACGCAAGCGATGGCTCGCGCAGCCCGCGAGAAGGGCGTCGACATCCTCCTCGGCACGCCGGTCGAGGAGATCATCGTCGACAAGGGCAGGGCAGCCGGCGTCGTGGCCGGCGGCAAGGCGTGGCGCGCGAATAGCGTCATTGCAGGCGTGAACCCGAAGCTTCTGTTCGACCGGCTGGTGCCGCAGGGCTCGGTGCCGACCGACGTTCACAGCCGCATGCATCACTGGAAGGGCGAGAGCGCGACCTTCCGAATGAATGTCGCATTGTCGGAGCTGCCCAAGTTCACGGTGTTGCCGAAAAAGGGCGATCACCTGACTGCCGGCATCATCATGGCGCCCAGCCTCGGGTACATGCACCAGGCCTGGCTCGATGCGGAAAATGACGGCTGGTCGAAGAAGCCCGTCGTCGAGATGCTCATCCCGTCGACACTGGATTCGACGCTTGCGCCGAAGGGCAAGCATGTCGCGTCGCTGTTCTGCCAGCACTTCCGCTACGATCTCGGGCCGAGCCGCAGCTGGGACCAGGAGCGGGAGAAGGCAGCGGACACGGTGATTGCAACGGTCGAAGCGCACGCGCCGGGCTTCGCCAAATCGATACTGGGCCGGCAGATCCACTCGCCGCTGGATCTTGAGCGCCGCTTCGGTCTGATCGGCGGCGACATCTTCCACGGCAAGATGAGCCTCGACCAGCTGTTCAGCGCGCGACCGATGATCGGCGCGGCCGATTATCGCATGCCTTTGCCGGGCCTCTATCTCTGTGGCTCCGGTGCGCATCCGGGCGGCGGAGTGACCGGCGCTCCAGGGCATAACGCGGCCCACGCCGTACTCGCCGACCGCAAACCGTGGAGCAGGCGCAAGCCGTGACTCCGCCGCTCGCCGGAATTCGCGTCCTCGACCTCTCACGAGTGCTTGCAGGCCCCTGGTGCACCCAGCTTCTTGCGGATCTCGGCGCCGAGGTGGTCAAGGTCGAACGTCCCGGTATCGGCGACGATACGAGACATTGGGGTCCACCCTGGCACGGCGAAGGCAACAAAAGGGTCGCCGCCTACTTCCTCAGCGCCAATCGCGGAAAGAAGTCGGCAGCGATCGACTTCTCAAAGCCTGAAGGCGCGGCCCTCGTCCGCAAGCTCGCCGAACAGTGCGACGTGGTGGTCGAGAACTTCAAGGTCGGCGGGCTGAAGAAGTTCGGGCTCGACGCCGAGAGCCTCCAAGCTGCCAACCCGCGTTTGATCGTCGCCTCGATCACCGGCTTCGGACAGGACGGCCCCTACGCCGAACGCGCCGGATACGACTTCATCATCCAGGGGATGGGCGGGATGATGAGCATCACCGGCCTGCCCGACGACCAGCCTGGCGGTGGTCCGTTGCGGGTCGGCGTGGCGGTGGTCGACCTTTTTACGGGCATGTACACGGCCTCGGCCGTCCTGGCAGCGCTGTTCCGGCGCGAGCGAACGGGCGAGGGCGCTCACATCGACATGGCGCTGTTCGACACGCAGCTCGCCGTGCTCGCCAACCAGGTCTCCAATGCGCTTGTGTCCGGAAATGACCCGCCTCGGCAGGGCAATACGCACCCGAACATCGTTCCGTACCAACCGTTTGCTGCTTCCGATAAGCCGCTGATCGTGGCGGTCGGGAATGATCGTCAGTTCGCCCGGCTGGCGGAGCTTTGCGGCCATGCTGAATGGGCAAGCGACGAACGCTTCGCGACGAACAGTGCCAGGGTCGCGAACCGGGAGGAGATGATACGCCTGGTGAGCGAATGCATCCGGCAGAAGCCGGCGGACGAATGGTTCGCTTTACTCGAAGCTGCCGGCATTCCGGCCGGACCGATCAACACCATCAGCCAAGCCCTCGCCGACGTGCAGGCACAGCATCGGCGCATGATCCGAACGATGGCCGGAATGCCGCTCATGGGATCGCCGGTTCGTATCGATGGCGACCGCGCAGATGCCGACCTTCCGCCGCCCGCGCTGGGCGAACATACTGACCAGGTATTGGCCCACTTATCGCTCAGGGCCGGTGAGGTTGACCGACTGCGATCGGCCGGAGTTATCGGCTAGGCGCCTAGTCGCTGCTGTCGAGACCGTCGACGAGCAGATCGAGCTGGTTCTGGCAGCCATGCTTGATCAATGCCGCGGCCGCTTCGGTAATGTCCTGAGGGATTGAAGGGATGACGGTGAACCGGACGCGCTCGCCGGCGGGCTTGCCCGCGAACGCCAGTTCGAATTCCGATCCGTCGCCGATCTCGACGGCAGCGGGCCATTCGATGGTCGATTTCCCAGCGGGCCAATCGATCGTGGTCGGAGTGGCCGCACTCTTGATGGCGAGCTTCGCTGCCTCCTCCGGATTCGGTCGCCACATCTTCAGCCCGGCATTCCGCGCAATGCACATCGTACCGCTTTGAGTGACGTCCAGGTTCCAGGGACTTGGATTGAGCGCAAGATCGCCGGTCCGGAGCGCGCCGAAACGGCCACGCCTCGAAGTCGCCATGGCGAGGTCGGTCGCACCCACTCCCGCGGGAAAGCTGCCTGGACCTCGAAGGGTCCGCTTGGTGCCCGCGCCAAGAACCGTGACGCTGTCACCCGACTGAAGCATGATTTTCGTGTTGTCCGGCAACGCCTTCCCGGGCGGATAGCTCTTCGCGGATGGCCCGGCGGATCGAACGACCAACGACTTGGCTGCCGCTACGCCGGAGAATGCAACGCATGCGACCGCGACGGTTGCAAGTAGCGGAATTCGCCAGTTCAAAGCCTGTCTCCCGTGTCGATGCTCAGCGAGCATTGGCGACATTGTACTTCACCGCCTCTGTGGGCGTGAGGCAGCGCCGCGTCGACTTGTCGGCGCCTGCCGCAACGGCCTTCTGCTTGTACATGACCTCCGTCAGCAACTTGCGTGACACGCCCATCCTGATGAGGAAGTCGTTGTCCTCACTGGCGAGCATTGCAAAGTCCTGCTCGACGTCGCCGATCAACTGAGCAGCTTTATCCGCGCCTTGAGCGATCTCGGCATGCACGGCGTCCTTATCGGCGAGGTGCGTGAACATGTGGACGACGAAGTGCCCACCATCGTCGAGGAAGCGGATCGGTCCGCCCATGAAGATAAAATTGCATGCGGAGAAACACGCCCAGCCCTGCGGTATGCGTGTCGGGATTCCGGCCTTCCGGATGATAGTCCCGGCCTGATTGCCGATACGCGCGTCTCCTCCGGGCGACCGAAGCCAGATTTCGTCGACCTGCCCATAATGCTTCAAGGCGTCGGTGAGCCGTGTCGCCGCGTCGGCATCGATCACGCCTTCGGCCTTGAGGACGCGCAGTCCATCGGTCTCCACCAAGGTGAAGCGCATCTGGCGATATGTCGACCAGTCGAGCGCCTTCGGGCAGGTTGGATTGTCGGGGTCCGGCGGTGGAGGCGCGATCGCTGCGGCGCCGGCGTCCGCGAAGCCGATCGCGCTGGCAAGCAGTAGTGGAAAGAGGCTCACCCTACGCCTTCTGGTACCCGCCGTCATTGCCGCGGCACATCCGCTTCGGGACGGTGGTTTCCTCACCATCGATGATCACGACGTCAGTCACGGTCATGCAGTGGCGACCATCGGCAAGCTCCTGCTCGCCAGTGACCTTCGACGAGCCCGAGACGTTCTGCCGCGACTCGCTCTGCCATTTCACTTCCGTGCCTACTCCGCCACGAATGGCTTCGGTCGTCGCATTTGCCGCCTGTCTTTGCTCCTTACAATCGAGCAGCTTCAGAAGCTCGTCCGTAACGATCGAAGTGACTGGGGAGAGAGTGGAAGCCATGCCCCCGGCACGCCCGAGTATTCCACTAGTCAGGCCGCCGATCATGCCGCCTAACACGGAGCGCTTCGCCTTCTTCTCCGGCGTGTCGGCGCATTGATTTTCGGCTTGAGCGGCGTCCTGAACTGCCGGAGTCGCGGGCGTTGCCGGTACCGTCAGCAACACAGCTACAATCACCAAAACGCGAAGCATAACTCAACCCCCTTCGACGACGGGCAAATTATGCTTTCGTTTCAAGAGGGTCAATGAATTCAGATTTATCGTGCCGCTTTCGACCGGTGGTCTTCGACGTGCGGGCCAGTCCCGCCTCCAGCGTTTCGATCCGCCGCTCGAGGGCCTGCTCCCACTGACTGCGCCGAGTGACGACCTTGATTGCCATCGTGATCGGCCCCGCAACGTCCAAGAGCGCCTTCTGCTCGTCCTTGCTCAGGATGGAGCCGTCCGGCCTCGGACCGATCAGCAGCCAGCCGAGCAAGTCGCCGTCATCGGACTTCGACTGTAGGGGCACGCGGATCGGGAATGTTCGGTCGGACGTGCTGCACAACTGGCCCTTGCAAGCCTCCGGAGCGAAGTCCTTGAGCCATCTCGCCAGTTCGTCGGCGGCGATGCCCTTCGAAGCGGCGACGGCTCCGTCGAGGAGCACTGCGATGCGGGTCGTGCGAACGCCGGCTTCGATGCGGCCAAGCACTTCCTGAAGCAGGTCCGGCAGGGAGGCGGTTTCGCGAAGTTCCCGCACGCACTCCGGAAGATCTTCGCGGAGCCTGACGAGGTTTCGCTGGAACCTCTGTTCGGACCATCTTTGAATTTGGTTTTGGACAGGCGTGATCAGGACGGTTGCGACAGCCGCAGCAAAGATGACCGGCGCCGTGCTTCCGCTATTTCCGTAATAGTTGAGGATGATCTGCTTCAGCCCGTCCGCCGTTGCCGCGAAGACAGCGGCCACGCCGAGAGTGATCAGTGCGAAGTTGGCCGACCGGCTGATGACGGCCTCAGCGTCATAGAGCCGGTACCGGAGGAGGGCGATGAGCAGCCCAAGCTGCAGGAGCAGGAAGGCCAGGCCGAAGCTGAGCCCGGCGAAGAGCTCGAGCGAAAGCTGCGACACGAAGGAACGGGCGCCAAGCTTGGCGCCGTCACTCGCCAGCGCCGCGACGAGAAAGAGGGCATAGCCGGAAAAGCCGAACAAGGCCCATTTCACCTGTTGACGGCTGGGGCTCGGGGCTGTGTTCCGAAGCCGCCACAGGAGGGTCAGAAGCCCTGCGAACATGAAGATACCCGTCGCGAGCCGGTACGATTCTCCTGAAAGGAAGAAGAGAATGGGCAGCATGAACAGGATCAGCACGGTCCTGCGCGGCTTCAGCTCGCCGAACGGGAACAGGAGGATGCTCGACAGCAGGAGGATATTGCCCAGGTCGTAGATCCGCTGATGCAGCCATTCGGGCACTTGGGCGACGAATGTCAGGAATGCCGCGGAAGGCTGTTCCGCGACGATGGTCAGAAGGATGGCCAGTGACAGAAGAGAGCTGATTAGGTCGTCGCGTTTGCGACGGTGCAGGACCCACGCTGCGAAGAGCAGGAACGGATAGGTAAGCACGTGCAGCAGGTCGACGAAGCTGAGGAGAACCGGTGGGAGCCCAACCGACCGCGCCGCCTGCGCGATATGCTTCTCGCCCAACCTGACGCGATAATCGTATTCCCGGCCATCGCTCGACCGAAGACCGATCACATATTCCGACTGGTCGGTTCCTTCGACGATCGGCGAGAATAGTGCATAGTCGGTATCGGTCGCGTCATGCGGCCGCGCGAGACCGCGTTTCGAGATGGGCACGATCCCGGCGACCTTGAGTCCGTCGATGGAGACGATGTCGTCGCCCGCTCTTACGCCCGCGGCCTGCGCGGCTTCTCCGATGGGAAAGCGCACGCGAGTGAGGTCGTCTTCCGAAAGGCCCAGGCCAGCATGGCTCCCGACGATGAGGGCAGAGTTCTGACCCGCCTGGTCGAACCGATACCAGAGGCCTGCAATCGGTCCGAGTACGGCGAGCAGGAAGGCCGGGATCCAGATGATCTGGAATAGGACCAGGCCACGGCGACGGAGTTCCGGAAGACGGTCTGGCAGATGCGGCCAGCGGAAGCCGGAAGAACCCGTACCAACTGCCGAATCCGTCGCCATGTCAGCGAGATGCCCCTCTGTTTTCCCCACCGCTCCAATAGCATGGGTTGGGCCACGGAACAGGCGGAGATGCCTGTGGAAACCAGATGCGGCCGGTGGCCGGTTAAAATCTTGTTGAATCGATGGCTTTGCCGCATACCCCGCGCTCACCTCACGGAGGACTGTTTGGCCAAGGTCTTTCTGAGTTACTCGCGCGAGGACGCTTCCGCGGCCAAGCAGTTGGCGGAATGCATCGGGCGTGCCGGGCACCAGGTTTGGTGGGATCGCCAAATTCAGGGCGGCTCACGCTTCGCCACGGAGATCGACCGCGAGCTCAAGGAGGCCGACGCGGTCGTCGTTCTGTGGTCGCGAGCCTCGGTTGATTCTGCATGGGTCCAGGACGAAGCTGCGGAAGGTCGCGACACCGGGCGACTGGTTCCCACGACGATCGACAATGTCAGACCGCCGCTCGGCTTCAGGCAATTCCAGTCGGTAGCGCTAGGCGCGCTGGATGGTGCCACGGACGCCAACGGCGTCGACGCGTTGATCGAGGCCATTCAGAAGATCAGCGGCAACGGCACTGCGAAGCAATCCTCGGCCCCGGCTGAGGAGCAGCCGCCGCTCCAGACGTCGATCTGCGTTCTGCCCTTCGTCAACATGAGCGGTGATCCCGAGCAGGAATATTTCAGCGACGGGATCACCGAGGACATCATCACCGATCTGTCCAAGGTTTCCGCACTGTTCGTGATCGCGCGCAACACCGCCTTCACGTTCAAGGGCCGCGTGATGGACGTGAAGGAGGTCGCCCGATCGCTCGAAGTGACGCATGTCCTGGAAGGCAGCGTGAGAAAGGCAGGCGACCGAGTCCGCATCACCGCGCAGCTGATCGATGCCGCGACCGGTGGGCACGTTTGGGCTGAACGCTACGATCGCGACCTGACCGACATATTCGCGATCCAGGACGAGATCTCGAAAGCGATCGTGGGCGCTCTCCGACTGAAGCTCCTGCCTCAGGAGAAGAAGGCCATCGAGACTCGCGGTACGTCGAGCGTCGATGCCTACAACCTCTACCTGATGGCCCGGCAGCAGTGGATCACGGGGAGCTCCGGCGACATTCGGCGGGATGAAACGATCGTCCGCATCTGCAAGCAGGCGCTTTCGTTCGATCCCAACTACGCACAGGCCTGGGCGCTCATGGCGCTGGCGCAGTCGCAGCTTCGGATGTGGCACGCCCGGGACGAAAATGCGCTTCCGGCAGCCGAGAGGGCGCTGGAGATCGATCCCACCTTGGCCGAAGCCCGATGCGTGAAGGCGCACATGCTCGAAGAGCAGGGCAAGCAGGAAGAAGCGATCGCCGAGATCAAGATCGCGCTGAACTCGGACCCGGAATCCTGGGAGGTCAATCGCGAGGCGGCGCGCCTGATGTTCCGGCAGGGAAGGATCGCCGAGGCCATTCCCTATTTCGAAAAGGCTGCCTCGCTGGTCGACACGGACTGGCACAATCTCGGCATGCTGATGACTTGCTACCATGAGACTGGCGAAGACGATCAGTTGCAGCGCGTTTCAAGGATGGCGATCGAACGTGTCGAGAAGGCACTTGCCAAGGACCCGGCGAACGCCTCGGCCTTGGCCACCGGTGCCGGAGCGCTTGCCAGGGTTGGCGAGGATCAAAGGGCGAAGGACTGGATCGACCGCGCGCTGCTCCTCGACCCGGACAACATCCTGATGCGCTATAATCTTGCATGCGCACTCGTGACCGACCTTCAGGACAATGGTCGCGCGGTGGAGGTCATGGGGCCATATTTCGAGCGGACGCTCAGCACAGCCCAGATCAAGCATGCAGACGTCGACCCCGATCTCGACCCGGTTCGCGATGACCCACGCTTCAAGTCGCTGATGGCTGAGGCGAAGCAGCGGCTGGGGATGGTAGACGCGAAGGCCTAACCGGCCCGGCTTCCAAGTCCTCTGACCTTGTCGAACTGCTCCGCGCCACCGGCAGCTGAGTTAATTTCTTGTTAGACCGATAGCTTTGCCGCATACCCCCACTCCCTCGAGGAGGACTGATTGCCCAAAGTCTTTCTGAGCTATTCGCGCGAAGACGCTGCTGCGGCCAAGCAACTCGCCGAATGCATCGGGCGCGCCGGGCATCAGGTCTGGTGGGATCGCCAGATCGAAGGCGGTTCGCGATTCACTGCCGAGATCGACCGCGAGCTGAAGAATGCCGATGCCGTGGTCGTCATCTGGTCACAGGCGTCGGTCGAGTCCCCATGGGTGCAGGATGAGGCCGCCGAAGGCCGCGATTCCGGACGGCTCGTGCCGGTAATGCTGGGGACGGACAAACCGCCGCTGGGCTTTCGGCAATTCCAGTCAGTTGATTTCGGCAGTTGGGATGGGGAGGGAGATCCGCCTACCCTAGAGGCGCTCCTCCGTGCGATTGCCCAGAAAGGCCCAGAGGAGGAAGCAGCCCCTGCTGTAGATAAATCGGTCAGAAAAGGCCGCAGCCCTCGCGCATCCATCTGCGTGCTGCCCTTCATGAACATGAGCGGAGATCCCGAGCAGGAATATTTCAGCGACGGGATAACCGAGGACATCATAACCGACCTTTCCAAGGTGTCGGCTTTGTCGGTCGTCGCCCGAAACACCGCCTTCACGTTCAAAGGACAGACCCTCGACGTGAAGCAGGTCGCAAAGACTTTAGGCGTCGATCACGTGCTCGAAGGCAGCGTGCGCAAGGCCGGTAATCGCGTGCGTATCACGGCCCAGCTTATCGATGGGAAGGCGGGCGATCATCATTGGGCGGATCGATACGATCGCGATCTCACCGATATCTTCGCGATACAGGACGAGATCTCGAAGGAGATCGTCCGCGCGCTTCGGTTGAAGCTGATGCCGGAAGAAGAGCAGGCAATCGAAGTCTCGCGGGACCGACAGCGCCCAGGCCTACAACCTTTATCTCATGGCCAGGCAGCAGTGGACTTGGGGTAGCTGGGGCAACAGCCGCCGCGACGAAATCATCATGCGCATCTGCAAGCAGGCAGTTTCAATGGACCCGGACTATGCGCAAGCCTGGGCGTTGATGGCGCTGGCGCAGGCGGAATTGCTCTACTGGCACGGCAAGGAGGAAGACCCGTTGCCGGCTGCCGAGCGCGCGCTGGACATCAACCCGCGCCTTGCCGAGCCCTATTGCGTGAAGGTCCGCTATCTTGAGCAGCACGGCCGGCATGAGGAGGCTGACAAGGAGCTGACGCAGGCGTTGAGGCTCGGTGGGGAATCGTGGGAAGTGAATCGCGAGGCCGCTCGACTGATGTTCCGACGCGATCGGATGGGTGACGCAATCCGTTATTTCGAGAAGGCGTCCCAGCTGATGGACACGGATTTCCACAGCTGCCTGATGCTGCAGACCTGCTACCAGGGTAGTGGCGACGAGGAGGCGACCCTGAATGCCGCGCGCCGGACGCTGGAGCGTGCAGAGGCGTCGCTGTCCAAGGACCCGACGAACGGTGCCGCACTTTCGGCCGGCGCGAGTTCACTGATCATGCTGGGCGATCTCGACCGAGGAAAGGACTGGGTGGAGAGGGCGCTCTTGCTCGATCCCGACAATCTGCTGGTGCGTTACAATGCGGCCTGTGCCCTGACGTTCCGGAGGGCCGATCTCGAAGGTGCGCTCGACCTGCTCGAAATCTATTTCGAGCGACTGGAGAGTCCCGGCAACATTCATCACAGCGAGATCGACCCGGATATGGACGGGGTCCGCGATCATCCGCGTTTCAAGGCGATGATGTCTGGTGCAAGGAAACGCCTCGGCATGAAAGAGGCCGAGGCCTAAAGCCTGGTCTACTGATCGATGCGTTCTTCGCCGTAGCGGCTCTTGATGAAGCGACCCTGCGTTTCGAATGCCGCCACGTCAGTCTTTGCCAGCTTTTCGGAGACTTCGCTAAGCGCGGCCCGGCCGGCCGCGAGACCCTCCACGAGGCGCTCGTCGACAGTCACGTCTTCCCCGTCCTTTTGGCTGCGATAGGCGGGCGGGACGTTGACGTAGCGGTCGATCAAGCCGGGCAGGTGCTTGGACATCAACCGCCGCGCGTCCTGCGCATCCGGGTCCAGGTCCGGCACGCGCTCGAGCGTCTGCTTCAGCGACGGGAGGATCCGGCTGATCGCGTCGATCTCCGCTCGTGCCGGCGGGGGCAGGGCCGCGCGCTGCCGGTACAGATAGGAATCGAAGCGCTGGACCATCGTCCCGTTCGGCAAGTCTGCGGGCGGCGCTACCGCGTCACCCTTGCCGCTCGGCATGAAGCCCAGCAGCGCGGCAATGCCGATCGCGATCCCGATCGCCGCCAGGAAGCCGAACATTCCGATCGGCTGGATGAGGCCGATGATGATCGTGAGAAGGCTGATGACACCGATGGCGACGCCGACGCGGGTCACCCTCTGCATTACCGAGGCATTCAGCCGCTTCCGCTCGCGTCGGGCAGCTTCGCGGACGGCGCCGTCGCGCTCGTCCAGCTGTTGCATCACCCGGTCGGCGCGGGCGATGACCTTGTCGAAGCGCTCTGTCGTCATTTGCTCTCAATAGGCATCAGCGGCGAGGTGGCGCCTTCCAGCTTTCCCTGGTTCACGCCTTCCGCCCGGGCGATATAGCCCTTCGACTTTTCTACCTCGGACGACAGCGTGGTGACGGTCTGCTTCATGTTGTCGAGCGCCTGGAGCTTGAACCGGTCGATCTGGTCCATGGTTTCATAAATATTCTGGAACGCGCGCTGAAGCGTTTCCATCGGGATCGTCGATGACGCCGCCTGCTCGTGGATCGCCCCGGTCTGCGTGCGCAGCATCTCGCCAGTGCTGTCGATCATGCCGGCCGTCGTCGTGTTCAGTGCCGTGATCTGTTGCAGCACCAGCTTCTGGTTGGTCATCGCCTGCGCTACCGTCACCGCGGTCCGCAGCGCGGAAACGGTGGTGGTCGAGGCTCGGTCGACACCCTTCACCAGCTCGACATTGTTCTTCTTGACGAGGTCGAGGGCGAGATAGCCCTGCACGGTGACCGCCATCTGGGTCAGCAGGTCGGTCGTGCGCTGGCGCGTATAGAACAAGGCGCTTTCGCGGATCGCCTTGGCCTTGGCCGGATCGGTCGCATCCAGCTCCGCCGCTTTGTCCTCGAGCTTCTTGTCGAGGCTCTTGGAGATGTGAACCATCTGCTCGAGCTTGTGCATCGTCTTCCACAGGCCCGCGCGCTCGGTGTCGATGGCGGCATTGTCCATCAGCAGCTCGTCCTTGCCGTTGGCGAGGCTGCCGAGGATCTTGGAGATGTGGGTCTGCGAACTGCGATACTTGTCGAAATAGCGGTCGACGGTGTTGCCGAACGGAATGATGCCGAGGAACTTGCGGGTCTTGGTCGCGCCCTTCGGATCGAGCTCCTGCACGGTGCGGCGAAGCTCGGTGAGGTCCGCGCCGATGCCCGTGTCCTTGTCGATCGCCTTGACCGGACGGTCGAGGAAGCGGTTCGAAGCGCCCGCGGCCTCGGCGATTTCCTTGCGGCCCATCGCCGTCAGCTGATCGACCTTCTTGCCGAACTCCGGGCTGTTGGCGTCGAGGGCAGCTAGCTCGTCCACGAACTGATCGACCCGCCGGTCAAGCTCGCTGGTCTCCTCGGTCTTGAGCGGAACGAGGCCGGCCGCCTCCGCCGGCGCGATGGGATTGAGCGCTTCGGGCGGATCGAGCTTCAGCTTCGTTTCCGTCTTCGTCTCGGTCGTGGGTTCCGTCGCCATCTCTTCTTCCTCGTCCAGGCGCCTGTGCGAGCGGCAGGGTGAACGGCTGCCCGACCCCGCGCAAGCGCAACATCACTGTATTATAGGAATAAGACGCCCCGGTTCAAGCGACAGGCGCACGATCAAAGTTAGCTTCCGTTAACCGAAACTTTGAACCTTTGGGACACCTTGCCGGGCCTAGAGGGCTGCAATGCGCATCGACTGCCTGAGGTTCATAGTATGATCTCGTCATTGAAGCGCCTATGGCGCGACCGCCGCGGTAATTCCCTGGCCATTGCGGGGGCAGCGCTCCCGCTCGTCCTCGGCTCTGCAGGCCTCGCCAGCGACACCATTCAATGGACGCTCTGGAAGCGACAGCTTCAGCGCGCGGCGGACTCCGGCGCGATGGCCGGCGTCTACGCCAAGTCTTCCGGCAATGCCGTCGGCACCTGCACCGACATTCCCGGCGCGACCTACGCGAACCCGGTCGCCTACGACATCAAGAAGAACCTGAAGCTCAAGATCCCACCAGATTGCACCGTCACGAACCCGCCGAGCTCCGGCACCTATGCCAGCGACGGCAATGCAGTCCGGGTGGCGCTCCAAGTTCAGAGGAAGCTCAGCTTCTCCGGCTTGTTCATGAGCACCGCGCCGGTCATTCGCGCCACCGCGCTGGCGACCGTCGTTCCCAGCGGCACCTATTGCGTAGTCAGCCTAGAGACCGCGGCAGTCACTGGCATCAACGCCACGGGCAGCACCAACGTCGATCTCGGCTGCGGCATGATCACCAATTCCACGTCGATGTCCGCTGCCGTGGCGACCGGCTCGTCCGAAGTGACGGCCAGTCCCATTGCCGCCGTCGGTGGTATTCCCGCGAGCACGCACTGGGGCGACGGCACGGTTCTCCAGCCTTTCACACTGGCCCAGGATGACCCGTTCAAGGACGTGGATGTCCCGACCTTCGATCCCGACACCTGCGGCAGCTTTCCGAACAATCACCAAAACGGTCCGGCTGTGCACGTCGAGAACCCCACCGGAGTCAGGTGCTTCGACGATGACATGGACATCGATGGTACCGTCACGCTCGCTCCGGGGATCTACATCCTCGACGGTGCGGACCTGAATGCAAACACCAGTCACGCGCAGACTCAGCTGCGACGGCTGCACGATCATCTTCACCAGCAGCACCGCCGCGACCAACCCGAGCAGCATCGGAGTTCCGAACATCAATGGCGGACGGGTCAATCTCGTGGCTCCGGACACTGGCTGCACGAGGGGCACGGCCGGCTGTTACGATGGGATCATGCTGTACCAGGATGAGCGCGCTCCCCTGGACAACAATTTCACGATCAACGGGAATAACGGCTCCACGTTGGAAGGCGCCTTCTATTTCCCGCGCGCGGACTTCACCTACAACGGCAACGCCGGCATGACGACGACCTGCCTGCAGATCGTCACGAAACGGGTGCAGTTCACCGGCAGCAGCGCGATTAGCAACGTCTGCCCTGACCACCCCGAGTGGGCTGGCTTCCAGGGCAAGAGGATAAGGTTGGTCGAATGATACGTTTCGCACGTCTCGCGCGCGACGATCGCGGCGCTTCCATCGTCGAGTTGGCGCTCGTAGTTCCCATCATGGGCTCGTTGCTGATCGGCATGGTCGATCTCAGCCGCGCCTACTCGCACAAGCTCAAGCTCGAGCAGGCGGCCCAGCGCGCCATCGAGAAGATTCAGCAATATCAAACGTCGACCAGCACCTACGGGACGTTGCAGTCGGAGGCCGCGGAAGCCGCTGGGGTGCCGACGACCAACGTGGCGATCGACTATTGGCTTGAGTGCAACGGCGTTAAGGCGACCAATTACAATTCAGTCTGCAGCAGCGGGCAAACTTACGCTCGCTGGGTTCAGGTTGATGTTACCGGCACCTTCACACCCCTGTTTCCGTCGAAGAAGTACCCCGGCGCGAATACGAACGGGACTTTCACTCTGCACGGCATCGCCGGAATGAGGACGCAATGAAACAGCTTCTTCGCCTGAACAAAAGCGAGGACGGCGCCGCGGCCGTCGAAATGGCCCTTGCTTTGCCGGTCCTGGTGTCGATGATCTACGGCATCTTCCAGGTCGGGCTGCTGTACCAGGCAAACGCGGGTATGCAGCATGCGCTCGGTGAGGGTGCTCGCTATGCCACGATCTGTATTCCGACCGGCTCGACCTGCGACACGCCGACGAACGCCGAAATCAAGGCCCGGATGACCTCCAAGTTGTTCGGGAAGGGTGACGGCACGTTCACGGTTCAGGAGCCCGGTGCAGGAGCTGGTTACCGCGATCTGAGGGTTACCTACGTGAAGAAGATGAACTTCCTCTTCATCAACGGCCCGACGATCACGCTCAACCGCGACAAAAGGGCATACGTCGCCGACACTGAGCTGCCGGTGTGCACGGCGGAACAGATCGCGGCGGGCGAAACGGCGAATTGCTCACACAGCCTGTAGCTTTGCTTCTGGCGGAGGTCGCTCAGACTGCTGATTTTCTGGAATCGCTCCGCGACGCGAAAAAGCGCGTGATGGCATCCTTGACCTCGTCGGATCTCAGCCGCTCCGAGAAGTGATCGTTTTCGAGCTCCATTCGCTCAAGCACCTCATCCGTCTGCTCGCGCCGAAGCAGGCGCTGCGTTAGGCGGAGGGCCTCTGCCGGCTTGGCGCGAAGCGCGGTGGTGATTCTATCCATCGTAAGGTCCAGCTGACCGGCCGAAGCGACATGGCTGACGAGGCCGAAATCGAGCGCCTCATCCGGACCGAACGGCTCCCCAAGTAGCAGGTAGCGCGCTGCCCGACGGCGGCCGGCGAGGCGCGGGAGCAGGAGGGAGCTGGCGGCTTCAGGCACCAGTCCGAGGTCGACGAAGGGCATCAGGAAGCGCGTGCCTTCCTCAGCGACGACGAAATCGCAGTGGAACAGCATCGTCGTTCCAATCCCGACGGCATTCCCGTGCACGCCCGCGACGACCGGGACCTCATTCCTCGCGAGCGCCCGGAGCAGGCGCCAGACCGGAATGTCCGACCCGTCCTGCGGAAGCTCGGCCATGAAGTCGCCGAGGTCGTTGCCGGCGGTGAAGTCCTGGCCCTCGCCACGCAAGGTAATGAGCCGCAGCCCTTCGTCGTTCGCCGCAGATTCGAAGGCGTCCGCGAGGGCCGCATACATGGCCACGGTGATCGCGTTTCGGCGCTCCGGCCGCGCAAGGGTAATGGCCAGAACGTCGCCATCGCGTTCGACCCTGACGTGCTCGCTCATTGCCCCTCCCTCGTCGCCGTCGAATCGGGTGACGGCTCGCCATGCACCGGCTATGCGCCTCCAATTCCACCAAAGCCGGGGCTGACGCAAACCATGAAGTTCTTCGCCGATACCGCAGAGATTGATGAGATCCGGGACCTTGCCGAAACGGGGCTCCTCGACGGCGTCACCACCAATCCGTCGCTGATCCACAAGTCTGGCCGCGATTTCATCGAGGTGACGCGCGAAATCGCCGGCATCGTCAGCGGTCCGGTTTCGGCCGAAGTGGTCGCGCTCGATCATGAGGGCATGATGCGAGAGGCCGAAATCCTGCGGAAGATCGCCGACAATATCGCGATCAAGGTTCCGCTGACGGAAGCCGGCCTCAAGACCTGCAAGGCGCTCACCTCCGACGGCACGATGGTGAATGTCACGCTCTGTTTCTCGGCCGCCCAGGCCTTGCTCGCGGCGAAGGCCGGAGCGACCTTCATCTCGCCGTTCGTGGGTCGTCACGATGACGTCGGTTTCGACGGTATGCAGCTGATCGCCGACATCCGCCTGATCTACGACAATTACGACTTCGGTACCGAGATTCTGGTCGCGAGCGTGCGCCACCCGATCCATGTGGTCGAAGCTGCGAAGATCGGCGCTGACGTCATGACGGCTCCGCCGAAGATCATCCACCAACTGTTCAAGCACCCGCTGACGGAAAGCGGCATCAAGAGCTTCCTCGCCGACTGGGAAAAGACCGGCCAGAGCATCTAATGGGCGCGCGCGCCAATTAGCTCTAGGCCAATCGGGTCGTCGCGACAGGGCGGCCCGGCTGTGGTATGTCGGCAGGGGAGGCCTTGCCGATGAACGCGTTTCTTCTCGTTTCGGCGCTCGCGCTCTCTGAGCCCGGGCCGCACACCGATCACCAGCATCAATCCGAACAGCTCGGCCGGGTGACGTTCGAGACCACCTGCAGTCCGCAGGCTCACGCGACATTCCTCCGCGGCGTCGCCTGGCTTCACTCGTTCGAGTACGAACACGCAGAGAACAGGTTCAACGAGGCTGCGGCCGCCGATCCCGATTGCGCGATCGCGCAATGGGGGACCGCGATGAGTCTCTATCATCCATTGTGGGCCCCGCCTTCACCGGCGGAAATGGAGCGTGGCCGAACGGCCGTTGCCAAAGCCGAAGCGCGTCCGGCGAAGAGCCAGCGCGAGCGCGACTATGTCGCTGCCATCGCGGCTTTCTACCGCGACTCCGGCAAGCTCGATCACAAGACACGAGTGCTCGCCTACAATGCAGCCATGGCGGAGCTTCACAAGAAGTACGCCGCCGACCGCGAGGCGGCGGTCTTTTACGCTTTGTCGGAAACGGCCGTCGGGACCATGTCCAAGGACCCGACCTTTGCGCACGAGAAGAATGCGGCGAGCATCCTCAACACTGTCTTGCAGGATCAGCCGGACCATCCGGGCGTTGCCCATTACCTGATCCACAGTTTCGACTATCCGCCCTTGGCGGAGCTCGCCGTTCCGGCGGCACGGCGATACGCCAGCATTGCTCCGGACTCCCCGCACGCGCAGCACATGCCGTCCCATATCTTTACACGTCTGGGCATGTGGGACGAATCCATCGCGTCGAACCTGAAGTCGGCTGCTTCAGCCCGTGCACTGGTGAAGAAGAAGGGCTTCGAAGGCGCTTCCCGCGAAGAGCTGCATGCGATGGACTATCTTTCCTACGCCTATCTGCAGATCGGCGAGGAAGCGGGGGCGCAGCGCGTGCTCGCGGACCTGAACGCGATGCAGAAGGTCGACGAGCCAATCTTCTCCGTCGCCTACGCCAGCATGGCCGTCCCGGCCCGCATCGTTCTGGAAAACCGGCGATGGAAGGAGGCCGCGGCGCTCCAGCTTCCGCCCAACGTGCTCAAGCTCGCACCGATGGAGAAATTCCGCTGGGCTGAGGCCCATATCCACTTCGCTCGCGCAGTCGGTGCAGCACGAAGCGGCGATGCAGCACAGGCGCGTCACGAAGTCGGACAGCTCAAGGCTATCGAGGATGCGCTTGTAGTGCCGCCGGGGACGTACGATTGGCGCAAGCAGGTCTCGATCGAGCGCCAGGTCGCCGAGGCCTGGGCGGCCTATGCCGAGGGTCGCAAGGAGGACGCACTCGCTGCGATGCGCGGTGCCGCCGATCTGGACGACGCGACCGAGAAGCATCCGGTCACGCCGGGCGCGATCCTTCCCGCCCGTGAGCAGCTTGGCGAATTGCTGGTAGAGCTTGGGAGGGCGGACGAGGCGCTTTCTGCCTACGAAGCATCGCTCCAGCGTGCGCCCCGACGCCTTTTGGGACTGTATGGCGCAGCCCATTCCGCGAAGCTGGCTGGGGATGACGCGAAGGCGCGTCGTTACTTCGCGGAGCTTGCGGAAATGACGAAGGCAAGCGACGGCTCGCGTGCTGAAATCAGGGAGGCACGAGGCGAAGTCGCGAAGCTCGCTCAGCGCTAAAGCGCCTTCTCAGGCGGCGGTTGTAGGAAATTAACCGTGCCCGGCGTAAGCTTCGCGTTATGGCTCGAGTGATCCCATTCAAGGACCACGCGCTGGCGCAACTGCGTGAACGTCTTGGTGCGGCCGAAGAGGCCAACCAGGACCTCATTGCCTTTGCGCGCGGGCATTCCGGCGCGGTTGCCGCGATCCACGAAGCGGTGATAGCCGCCATTGAGGCGGACAGCATCGACGATCTGCTTCATGTCGTAACCCAGGAGTGGCCGCTCATTCTTGGAATCGACGCGGTTTCGCTTGCCCTGATCATAGGTGACGAAGCTTTTCGGGCCGATTGCAACGGCGTTCACCGCGTCGAGCCGCTGCTGCTCATGCGCTCGATCGACCAGGTCTATGGCGTCGCGATGCGCACCGTCACGCACGGCCATCCCTTGTTCGGGCCGGCTTGCGAGCTGATCCGTGCGGAAGCGGTGATACGGATCGAATGCGGTTCGATGCTGCCCGTCGGCTTGGTAGCACTGGGACAGCGTTCGGAATCGAACCTGGACGCCCGGCACGGGTCGGAATTGCTGTTGTTCCTAGGACGCAGCCTTGCCGCTATCATCCGCCGGTGGCTGGTGAATCCAGAGAACTGATCGACCATCCCGCCCGCTCTCTCGTTGAGCGCTGGTCGGGCCATTTGCTGCATGATCGAAGGCGTTCAGCACACACGGCGCGGGCCTATGTTGCCACCGCGCATCGGCTGATCGACTTTCTCGGACGCTATCGGGGTGAGGCGATCGACGCACCCGCGCTGATTGGCCTGTCCTCGCAAGACCTGCGCGCTTTCCTTGCCGAGCGCCGCCGAGACGGTCTCGGCGCGGCCTCGGCTGCGCGTGAACTCAGTGCCATTCGCAATTTCCTTTCCTATGCAGCTGAGCAGCAAGGAGAATTGCCGCAAGTCCCGCGCACTAGGGCGCCGCGTCGGCCAAGGACCCTGCCGCGGCCGGTGGCTCCTGACGAGGCAGTGGCATTGGCCGAAGATGCGTCTGGAGCAGCGCCGCAAGGCTGGGTCGGAGCGCGAGATCTCGCAATCCTGCTGCTGCTGTACGGCGCGGGCCTGCGCGTTGCCGAGGCATTGTCGCTGACGGGCGGCGTGCGTCCCATCGGCCAGGCACTTCGCGTCACCGGCAAAAGGTCGAAGACACGCGTCGTCCCGGTCATGCCCGCGATCCGCGAGGCGATCGAAGACTATGTCGCGCAATGTCCGTGGCCGATCGAACGCGACGGACCGCTGTTCCTCGGAGCGCGAGGGGGTCCGCTCAATGCCGACCTCGTCCGCCGTGCAGTTGCGGCGGCGAGGAAGCGGCTGGGGCTGCCCGAAACCCTCACGCCGCACGCGCTGCGGCATAGCTTCGCGACGCATTTGCTCGCGCGCGGAGCCGATCTCAGAGCACTGCAGGAACTGCTCGGCCACGCCAGTCTATCATCGACGCAGATCTACACGGCCGTGGACGCGGCGCGATTATTGGACGTCTACCGGCACGCTCATCCGCGCGCCTGATCAAACGTCCTCGACCAGCCTCGTGTAAAGCTCGGGCCGGCGGTCACGGAAGAAGCCGAAGGCGGCGCGGTGCTTCTTGGCCTGCGCGAGGTCCAGAGTCGCGATAATCACGCCAGTTTCGTCCGCTCCGAACTCCGCGAGGATGTCGCCGCGCTCGTCGCAGATGAAGCTGTTGCCGTAGAACCGCTGCCCGTTCTCGGTGCCGATGCGGTTGGCGGCGACCACGGGCACGACGTTGGACACGGCATGTCCGATCATCGCTCTTCGCCAGAGCCGCGAAGTGTCGAGGTCGGGATCGTGCGGCTCGGTGCCGATGGCGGTCGGATAGAAGAGAATTTCCGCGCCCATCAGCATCATCGCGCGGGCCGTTTCCGGATACCATTGGTCCCAGCAGACGCCGACGCCGAGCGTGGACATGTGCGGGCCGTTCCAGACCTTGAAACCGGTGTTCCCGGGACGGAAGTAGAACTTTTCCTCGTAGCCCGGGCCGTCGGGGATATGGCTCTTGCGGTAGACGCCGGCGACGTTGCCGTCGGGGCCGACCATGGCGAGCGAATTGTAATAATGTGGTCCGTCAGCTTCGAAATAGCTGGTCGGGATCCAGATCTTCAGCTCCTTCGCCAATTCCTGCATGGCCAGGACTGACGGATGTTCGTTGGTAGGGCGGGCGTTGGCAAAAAGGCCCTCGTCCTCGACGCGGCAGAAGTAGGGACCTTCGAACAGCTCGGGCGGAAGGACGACCTCGGCGCCCTTCGACGCAGCCTCGCGAACGACTTCGGCTACGGCGAGGATGTTCTCGGTGGCGTTCTCGGTAAAGGCGAGCTGCAGCGCGGCGACGGTGAGCTTGGTCATGCGGGAACCTGCTGGGAGATACAGTGGAAGCTTCCGCCCCCCGTCAGCACATGGTCGGCGCGAAGTCCGATTGCAACGCGCTGTGGAAAGAGCGCCTGGACGACCTCGACCGCCGCTCGGTCGTTGGTAGCGCCATACTGCGGCACGACCACGGCCGCATTGCCGATGTAGAAGTTCATGTAGCTCGCCGGGATGATGTCGCCGTCCTGGCTCTCGATGCGGCCGGGCGAGGGCAGTGTCACCACGTCGAGCTTCGCCGCGCTCAGCCGCTTTGCCGCATCGCGATAGACGGCGGCGTTTGGGTCATCCTTGGCGGCCGTAGGAATTGCGACACGACCGGGCGCCACGAAGCGGGCAAGATTGTCCACGTGGCCGTCCGTGTGGTCGTTGAGCAGTCCGTCGCCGAGCCAGATCACCCGCTCGAATCCGAGATCGTGCTCCAGCCGCCCTTCGATGTCCTCGTGGGTAGCGCCGGGATTGCGGTTGGGATTGAGCAGGCATTGCTCGGTCGTGACCACGGTGCCTGATCCGTCGCCGTCAATCGCGCCGCCTTCGAGCACCCAGTCCGCCTGAGCGTAGGGCAGGCCCGCCTCACGCGCGATCCGCTCGCCGATGTCCTGGTCGCCTTCGAGGTCGTATTTGTTTCCCCAGCCGTTGAAGCGGAAGCCCTGCGCCCGCCGTTGCCCGCCCGAGCCCATGACGATCGGCCCGCTGTCGCGCAGCCAGATGTCACCGAAATTCTCGACGATAATCTTGGCGAACGGTGCAAGCTCTTGCGCCTTGGCCGCAGCATCCTCGTGGGCGGCAACGAGCCAGACCTGCTCGCCTTTGCCATCGGCATGAATGGCCTTGGCGAATGCCGCGACTTCCTTCTCGGCCTCCTTGAGATCCGACAGCCAGAGCTCCGGGTCCGACGGGAAACCGATCCATACGGCCTGATGCGGCGCCCATTCGGGAAGAGGAGGAGAGGTCATGGCGCGCGCCTAGCAATCGCAAACAAAAAGGGCGACCCCATGAGGGCCGCCCGGTTTGTTCGAAGAGATCGAAAGGTCAGCGCGAGTAGAACTCGATGACCAGGTTCGGTTCCATGCGGACGGGGTAAGGCACCTCGTCCAGCGTCGGAACGCGGTTGAAGCTGACCTTCGAGGTGCCGTCCGGAGCGACGTAGTCAGGAACGTCGCGCTCAGCGAGGCTCTGCGCCTCGATGACCAGTGCCATTTCCTGCGCCTTCGAGCCCAGCTCGATGATGTCGCCGACGTTCACACGGCGCGACGCGATGTTGCACTTCACGCCGTTGACGCGGATGTGGCCGTGGCTGACCAGCTGGCGCGACGCCCAGATCGTCGGCGCGAACTTGGCGCGGTAGACGACCATGTCGAGACGGCGCTCGAGAAGGCCGATCAGGTTCTGCGAGGCGTCGCCCTTCATGGCGCTCGCTTCCTGGTAGGTCCGCTTGAACTGCTTTTCGGTGATGTCGCCGTAATAGCCCTTCAGCTTCTGCTTGGCGCGGAGCTGAATGCCGAAGTCGCTGATCTTGGACTTGCGGCGCTGGCCGTGCTGGCCGGGACCATATTCGCGGCGGTTGACCGGGCTCTTGGGGCGTCCGAAGACGTTCTCGCCCATGCGGCGGTCGAGTTTATACTTGGCGCTAGAGCGCTTGCTCACGTCATTTCTCCAACTTGCTTCATTGTCGTGCCCGGACCGCACCGGCAGGCAAAAAGCCTGACGCGATCACCACTTCACCGGACGTGTGGGATCAATTGCGAGCGGCGCACCTAGGCGACAGGGCCCCGAAGGTCAAGTTTGCGCGGGGCGCGCGGGTCGGCAATAGGCGGCGCATGCAAGCCTCTCCCGAACCCGAAGACTGCCAGACCATGACCGAAGTCCGCGCCGGCATCGACGCGATCGACCGCCAAGTGGTGAACCTGATCGCCCGCCGCTTCCGCTTCATGGACTCCGCAGCGAGGATCAAGCCCGATCGCGAGGTCGTCCGCGATGAGGAGCGGAAGGCGGAAGTCCTCGCCAACGTGGACCGCGCCGCTGAGCATGCGGGCGTGGACCGGGCGCTGATGGCGGGCATTTACGAAGAGCTGATCGAGCGCTCGATCGCCCACGAATTCGTCGAGTTCGACCGCATTCGCACCGGCTAGCGAGTGCGGGCAGGGTTCACGAGCGCCCTGACGATCCCGCGCATGGCCTTCACTTCCCGTGACGACCAGCCGGTCTTGTTGAAAATGGTGCGGATGGTGTTCTTCGTCACCTGCATCCGCGAGACGGGGTAGAAATAGCCCTTCGCCGCGAGCTCTTCTTCGAACTGCGCGATCATTCCTTCCAGTTCGCCGTGCGGAGCGGGTGGTTCCAGCTCCTTCGACGGCGGCACCGCCAGCTCTGACCGTTTCGACCATTCGTAGGCGAGCAGAATGACCGCCTGGGCGAGGTTCAGTGAGCCGAACTTGGGGTTGATCGGCACGGTCACGATCGCTTGCGACAAAGCGACATCCTCGGTCTCGAGGCCTGATCGCTCCGGCCCGAACAGGATCGCCGTCCGAGCCGGAGACGCTGCGATCTGGTCGGCCATTTGCTCCGGAGTAACGACCGGCATGATGAGGTCGCGACGGCGTACGGTCGAGGCGAAGACCGTGGAGCAGTCAGCGACCGCCTCCTGGACCGTGTCGAACACCTTCGCCTGCTCCAGCACGATGTCGGCACCGCTCGCGGACGGACCGGCGTCCGGATTAGGCCAACCGTCGCGAGGCGCAACCAGCCGCATCTCGGTGAGACCGAAGTTTAGCATAGCCCGTGCAGCCTTGCCGATGTTCTGGCCAAGCTGCGGACGGACGAGGACGATGACGGGCTTGTTTGCGCTCACAGCAATTTGTCGTGGTTCGGCGGCACCGCTTCCTTTTCGACCCGCTCGGCGAATTCGGCGAAGTCGCCGGGCTCCCTGAAGTCCTTGTAGATGCTGGCGAACCGGATGTAGGCGACGTGGTCGACGGCCTTGAGGCCGGACATCACGGCTTCGCCGATCTTCGCCGTGGTCACTTCGTCCCCGAGCGTCTCCATCTGACGCTGAACGCCGCTGACCAGCCGATCGATCTTCGCCGGATCGACATCGCGTTTGCGGCAGGCGTGGCCGATGGCCCGTTCCAGCTTCGCGCGATCGAACGGTTCCCGCTTGCCGTCTTTCTTGACGACAATGAGGTCGCGCAGCTGGACGCGCTCGAAAGTGGTGAAACGCGCGCCGCACCCTTCGCATTGCCGGCGGCGGCGGATGGCCACTCCGTCCTCGGACGGGCGGCTGTCCTTAACCTGGCTATCCTCGTGGGCGCAGAATGGGCAGCGCATCAGCTATAGATGGGGAAACGCGCGCAAAGTTCACGCACGCGCCCGTTCACCTCGCGCTCGACGGAGCCGTTGTTCTCCGGACCGTTCTTCACCAGGCCGTCGAGAACGTCGGCGACCATGTCGCCGATGTCGCGGAATTCCGCTTCGCCGAAGCCGCGCGTAGTCCCCGCCGGAGAGCCGACGCGGATACCACTGGTCTTCATCGGCGGCAGCGGATCGAACGGTACGCCGTTCTTGTTGCAGGTGATGCCGGCATGCTCGAGGCTCTCGTCGGCGTCCTTGCCGGTGAGGCCCAACGGGCGGAGGTCGACCAGCGCCAGGTGCGTGTCGGTGCCGCCGGCGACGAGATCTGCACCGCGCTCCTTGAGCCGGTTCGCGAGCGTCTTCGCATTGGCGATGACCGCCTTAGCGTAGGTCTTGAAATCGGGCTGCAGCGCTTCGCCGAAGGCCACGGCCTTGGCCGCAATGACGTGCATCAGCGGGCCGCCCTGAAGGCCGGGGAAGACGGCCGAGTTGACCTTCTTGGCGATGGCCTCATCGTCGGTCAGGACCATGCCCCCGCGAGGACCGCGAAGAGTCTTGTGGGTGGTCGTCGTGACCACGTGCGCATGTCCGAACGGAGAGGGGTGCTCGCCCGCCGCAACCAGACCGGCGAAGTGGGCCATGTCGACAAACAAAATCGCGCCGACCTCGTCCGCGATTGCGCGGAAGCGGGCGAAGTCGAGATGCCGCGGGTAGGCCGAGCCGCCGGCGATGATCATCTTCGGCCTGTTCTCTTTGGCCAGCCGCTCGACCTCGTCGAAGTCGACGAGATGGTCGTCCTGCCGCACGCCGTACTGCACGGCGTTGAACCACTTGCCCGACTGAGCCGGAGGAGCGCCGTGGGTCAGGTGACCGCCGGCGGCCAGGCTCATGCCCATGATCGTGTCGCCGGGCTGAAGCAGCGCCATCATCACCGCGCCGTTGGCCTGCGCACCGGAGTGCGGCTGGACGTTGGCGAAGCCGCAGCCGAACAGCTGCTTGGCACGCTCGATCGCAAGCGTTTCGACCGTGTCTGACGGAGCGCAGCCCTGGTAGTAGCGGCGGCCGGGATAGCCTTCCGCATATTTGTTGGTGAGCACCGAGCCCTGCGCTTCGAGGACGGCGCGGCTGACGATGTTCTCCGACGCGATCAGCTCGATCTGCGTCTGCTCTCGCGTGAGTTCCGCCTTGATGCCCTCGAACACGGCCGGATCGGCGTCGGCGAGGCTGCGGGTAAAGAAGCCGTCGGGCTGGACGTCGTTGAGGTTGGCGGCGGATGCCATCAGGCGGGTTCCTGTTCCGAGGGGTTGGCGAGCTGGTCGACGCGCCGCTGGTGGCGGCCGCCGAGGAAATCGCTGGTGAGGAAGGCGGTGACGCAGGCCTTGGCCATTTCGAGGCCGATCAGCCGGGCGCCGAGTGCAATGGCGTTGCAGTCGTTGTGTTTGCGGGCGAGCGCCGCCGAAAGCGGTTCCGCGACCTGTGCACAGCGGCAGGCGGGATTGCGATTGGCGGCAATGGCGACCCCGATGCCCGAGCCGCAGACGGTTATGCCGCGTTCGGCCCGGCCGTCGGCGAGCGCATCGGCAAGAAGCGCTCCGTAACGAGGATAATCCACGCTTTCCGGACCGTTGGCGCCGAGGTCGATGATCTCGTGCCCGTCGGCACGAAGCCAGTCGGCAAGCTGGTCCTTCATCTCGAAGCCGGCGTGGTCGGCGGTCAAGGCAATGCGCATGCGGACTTCCTAGCGCCACGCGCCGCAACGCGCCACCGCCCTGAGCCCTGAAGCGGTCGAATGTTCATGAATGTTCACGGTGACGGTGGAAGCTCCGGAAGGTCACGAAGTTGATGATGCCGCAGAGCTTTTGCGAAGACGCGGCGCGCGCCAATCCGTGACCTTCATCAACTTCGAAGGTGACACTGAAGCGGCGCGACAGATCCGAGATCATCTCCGCCGTTGAGCATGCCGTCGGCCCTGTAGGACAGCGTTTTCGTCAATGTCCGCACGGCGGTGGAATGCGGACAGAGCTTCGATTTGCTCCGCCTCAGTGACGCTCGTGAGAGCCATCTCAGCAATTTTCAGGAGTTTACCCGAGTGCAGCCTGGGTGCGCGTCCGTCAGACGTGCGCAGCTCGCCGCGGTCTCCACTACGATGGTCTGGGGCTGCTGTCGCAAGGAAGAACGACATGCTCATGCAATTCAAGAAGTGCACAGCTGCGTTCGCGGCCATCACGATGTTTGCGAGCTCTGCGGCAAGCGCCGCTCCCCGTACTGCCGATCCTCTGGTCGCGTTGAGTGTCCTCGGCAGCGCCGAGTCACACGCAGCCGTCTGCGCCTCCGGATCTGGTTCTCCGGTTTGTGGAGGTCAATCAAGCGCGATCCCTGTGGCTGGTTCGGCGGCGGCACTGGAGGCCAGCACGACTCAGGAATACGCCTCAGGAACGACAGTCCGAGGAAGCATGTGGCCGCTGTGGATCTCGCTTGGCGCGGTCTTGATAGGATGGTCGTGGATCCTCCTGGACGACGATGACGACGGCGAAATCAATTTGCCGATCAGCCCGTAGGTCGACTTCCCTTTCGCATTCAGGATTCGAGCTTCCCGGCGGACCGCGGACCGTTCGAAAGCGGGAGTCAGCGTTGGTTTGAGCAGACGGGTGTCAACAGTCTAGCATTGTCGGCCCGGAGTCGACGTGCTCGGTTTCACTGAATCAATCCCCTCCCAGCGATGCACCTTTCGGTGTGCTGACCAGAGTTCCATTGGATTGAGCCGCCGAAAACCCTCGGCCCGAGCAATGGCCTCCATATCCTCTTCTGCCTCGAACTCCTCGAAGCCCTCGACTTCATTCCTCGGGCCCTGAAGGTGGTACAATCGATAGTACGCCATAGGTCACCTCGTGATGCCTATGGTCCCACGATCTGCCCAAGATACTCCGATCAGAGCGTTAATAAATCAGGACAATCTCTGAGGTTCGCTTACGGCACTTATCGCTGACTGCAGTGTCCCGAATGGGTCGAAAGCGGACATTCGCCTAGGCCGGTTTCGGCGCTCCGCCCTCCAGCTGAGCGAGCCGGGCGGCCATCTCCTCCATCCGCTGCTGCATCGCGCTTTCGCGGGAGAAGCGGCCGCGGGCGACGCGGAGGGCTTCGGCGAGCGAGGGGATGATTTCGCGGATCGCGTCGATTTCCTGCCGGTTGTAGCGGTTGCCGTCGGAGCGGCGGCCTATGAGCAGGGTGCCGACCGAGCTTTCCTCGTCTTCCAGCGTCAATTTCTCGATCAGCTTGGGGTCGGCGGCGGACGTCACTTCGCGGGCAGCGATGAGCTCGTGGCCCAAGGCCGTGTCGAGGACGATCGCGGACGCGGCGGGATGAACGGCCTGGTCGATGATCGACAATGCGCGCGTCGCGACTTCCTCCGGCGATTCCGTCAGGCCCCAGTTCTTGAGCCTTTTGGCGGCGTCGTGGATCTGGTCGAGGGGGCCGCCGAAATGCTTGCGGGTCCAGCCGAGGACCGCGGACTGTGTCGGGGAGAAGATGCCGGCGGCGATGATCGCCCCGACGGTCGTCGCACCCGCTTCGCTTTCGCGGCCCATGACTTCGGAAATGACCAGCTTCACGAGGTCGGAGCTCGCGGCCCAGACGACTCCGACGATCAGGGTGACCACGGCATAGGCCGCCGAGCGGGTGATCACCGTGTCCGCTTCCCACAGCCTGAAGCGCGTAAGGGCGACGAGCAACCCGAGCGGAATGGCGGCCATCCCCGCACTGAACAGGACGAGCACGGCGAGGCTCATGAGCGGCGTGTAGGTACTCGCATCGTCGCCGAGCGCTGCGGCAACGAGGACCGCGGCGAGGATCAGCAGCAGCCCTGCCGCGAAGCCGAAAGCGGCCCATTTGATCTGCTGGCGGACGATTCCGGCGGGCTCCCGCCGGAATCGGATGAACTGGGTCGCGAGGATGGCCAGCAGCAACGCGATTCCAAGGATTCCCTGCAGATCCTCGTCCACGTCCGGAATCGAAACGAAGATGGCGAGTGGAATTCCCACCGGCACGATCCAGCGGAGGAAACGCGGTACGAAGATGCCGTTCGGGAACGAGGCAAGTGCAATCACCAGCAGGTAGAAGAACACGGCCCCCAGCAGGTCCATGACGTAGCCCCGGTCGGTCCAGAGCCAGAATTGCAGCGGGGGATCGATCGTGGCTGCCAGTGCCACGAACGCAAAGGCGAGGATCATGGCCACGGGATCGTTGGGACGCCGCAAGGCCAGCATGAAGCTGCAGGTGAGCAGCGCGGAGCAGGCCAGAAGGGCAAGGCCCAGGCGCGTCCAGATGCGCAGGTTGCGTTCGCGCTCGTCCGCCGGAGCGATGCGCAAGGTCGTGCGCTTGAGCGGGACTCGGACCAGGCGCCCGTCCGGGCGTTGAACGGTCATTCGAACGATGGGTCCGGCCGCATTTCCAAGCAATTCCGCGAGGTCCGCGACGACTACGTCGGGGGGTACGCGCTTTCCGTCGATCGCGATGAGCTTCGAATCCACCGGCACCGATAAATCGAGGGTTCCGACGACGAGCTTCCCCTCCGTCGTGACTTCGAAGTCGACCCCATGCCGTTCGATTGCCGGCTGCACGGAATAGCTCGCGCGGACGGCGTAGAGGGTGCTGACAATGACGGTCAGTAACGACAGCCCAAAGAGCAGGATCCACAGCGGCCGGAGCCAACGCGCCCAACTGTCAGGGAGGGCACGCAAACGCGCTGGCGGCTTCACGAAGGCGGTTAGAAGTCTCGTCACTCGACCCCCGACACCGACTCATCCCGGCGGCCGATCGTATCAGGACTTAACGGTGGTTTAATAGGGTGTTGTGACGGCGGCGCGCGGATCAAGCCGCGAGCTGAAGCTCCAGCCGGTCCCAGATCTCGACCAGCGCAGAGGTCAATTCGTCCATCATCTCCGTCGTGTGGTGTGGGCCGGGAGTGAATCGCAGGCGTTCGGTGCCGCGCGGGACGGTCGGATAATTGATGGGCTGAACGTAGAGGCCGTATTCGGCAAGCAGGATGTCGCTGATCCGCTTTGCCCTCACCGGGCAGGCGATCAGCAGCGGCACGATGTGCGTGGCGCTGGGCATCAGCGGCAGCTTCGCCTGGGCGAACTTGGCCTTCAGCGCTGCGGCTGCGGCCTGCTGCATGTCGCGCTCGGTCGAGGAGGACTTGAGGTGTCGGACGCTGGCAAGCGCACCGGCGACCAGGACCGGGGAAAGGGACGTCGTGAAGATGAAGCCGGGAGCGTAACTGCGGATGCAGTCGACGATCGTCTTGCTGGCCGCGATGTAGCCGCCCATCACGCCGAACGCCTTGCCGAGCGTGCCCTCGATCAGGGTCAGGCGCTCCGCAATCCCGTCGCGCTCGGAAATGCCGCCGCCATGCTCGCCGTACATGCCGACCGCATGGACCTCGTCGAGATAGGTGAGGGCGCCGTACTTGTCGGCGAGGTCGCAGATCGCCGCGATCGGCGCGATGTCGCCGTCCATCGAATAGACGCTCTCGAAGGCGACGAGCTTGGGCGTTTCCGGATCCTCGGCCGCCAGCAACTCTTCGAGGTGCTCGAGGTCGTTGTGGCGGAAGACGCGCTTCTCGCAGCCCGAATTCTTGATGCCGGCGATCATCGACGCATGGTTGAGCGCGTCGGAGAAGATCACGCAGCCCGGAAGAAGCTTGCCGAGCGTCGACAGGGCCGCTTCATTTGAAACGTAGCCGGAGGTGAACAGCAGCGCGGCTTCCTTGCCATGCAGCGAGGCGAGCTCTTCCTCGAGCTGGACATGCAGATGGGTATTACCGCCAATGTTGCGCGTGCCGCCCGATCCGGCGCCGACTTCGCGAAGCGCCTTGTCCATCGCGTCGATGACGGACGGGTGCTGGCCCATCGCCAGATAATCGTTGGAGCACCAGACGGTAATCGGCTTGGGGCCGTTGCCGCCGAAGCATTGCGCATTGGGATAATTCCCCTTGGTGCGCAGGATATCGATGAAGACGCGATAGCGCCCTTCATCGTGAAGCCGCTCGATGGCCGCTTTGAAGATGCTGTCGTAATCCATGATCCGCTCGGCCGAGCCATTAACTCCGAGTGTTTGCGAACGCCATTGCGAACGACTCGCAATTAGAGCGTCCGGATTTCACCAATGCCATACCGGGCGAGTGCGCTGAGCATCGGCGAGCGGGGCTCGGCTGTGAAAATCATCACGCCCGACGTCGGCTCGGCGGGCCAAGGTTGCTCGCGCGTCAGGTATGCGATGCGGCGGGCGATGCCGGGGCCGCCATCGATCCACTCGACCGTCGGAAAAGCTTCGTTCAGTTCGTCGCGAAGGAGTGGGAAATGAGTGCAGGCGAGCACGCCGACGTCGATCCGGTCGCCATGCTCGGTATTGAACATCGGTCGGGCAACTGCGCGAATTTTCTCGACGGTGACTTCCTCGCCGGCGAGCCTCGCCTCGGCGAGATCGACCAGTTCCGGCGAGCCGTGCCGGATGATCGTGCAGTCCGCCGCAAACTCCGCCGCCAGATTGTCGACGTAAGGCTGGCGGACGGTGGCCTCCGTGCCGAGGACACCGATGACCCGGGTCTTCGAGATTTCCGCTGCCGGCTTGATCGCCGGGACCGTGCCGACGACCGGGAGGTCGAGCGCGGATCGCACGTGGTCCAGCGCGATGGTCGATGCCGTGTTGCAGGCGATTACCGCAAGCCGCGGGTGGAAGCGCTCGACCAGCCGCCCGAGCAACGCCGGAACGCGGCTCGCGATCTCCTGCTCGCTTCGTTTGCCGTACGGATAGCCGGCATTGTCCGCGACGTAGACGACCGGCGCGTTGGGCAGCAGCGCCCGCGTCGGCTCCAGCACCGACAAGCCTCCGACGCCGGAATCGAAGAACAGCAGAGGCGAGTTCGCGTCCATCGCTGGCGCTTTGCACGCAAGTTCCGCTGGCGCAATTGCAGGCGCGAATCCATCTGCTACCACCCGCACTTCATGAACACGGAACTACTTCTCGCTCTCGCACTCGGCTACCTGTGCGGATCGATCCCGTTCGGGCTGGTTCTGACGCGGCTCGGCGGCAAAGGCGACGTTCGGGACATCGGGTCCGGCAACATCGGAGCGACCAATGTCCTGCGCACCGGCAGCAAGGTTTTGGCGGCCGGCACGCTGATCCTCGATTGCCTGAAGGCTACCGCTGCGATCCTGCTTGCTCGCCAGTTTTGGCCGGGAACGGAGAATTTCGCCGCAGCCGGTGCGCTCGTCGGCCACCTCTACCCGGTCTGGCTGAGGTTCAAAGGCGGGAAGGGCGTCGCAACCCTGCTCGGCATCCTGATCCCGCTGCTGCCGATCGGAGCGGTGATCTACGCAATCGTCTGGGTGGGCATGCTGCTGCTTATCCGCATTTCTTCCGTTTCTGGGATGCTCGCGGCCGTGAGCGCACCGGTGAGCGCGGCCTTTCTCGGCGAGCAGCTTCTCTTCCCGATGTTCCTCGGCTTTGCGCTGCTGGTCGTCTGGAAGCATCGTGAAAACATTGTTCGCCTGAAGGCGGGCAAGGAACCGAAGGTAGGTAAGAAGACCGCGTGAGTAATGATTTGGTCGACCGGCTTCGGCTGGTCCGTTCGCCCGGGATCGGGCCTGTAACCTACCGCCAGCTTATCGCCCGGTTCGGCTCTGCCGCCGCGGCGCTGCAAGCCGTGCCCGATCTTGCCGCGAGAGGCGGAGGCAAGCCGCCACGTCTCGCAAGCCAGGCAGATGCAGAACGCGAGGTCGCACGGGTCGAGGCGCTGGGTGGGAGGTACCTGTCGATCGGGCAGGGATTGTATCCGCGAGCCTTGGCCGAACTCGACGACGCGCCGCCGCTGCTGACCGTGAAGGGCGACCTGAAGCTGCTGGAGCGGCCGCTTGTCGCGATGGTCGGGGCACGCAACGCTTCGGCAGCCGCGTGCCGTTTCGCGCGGCAGCTGGCCTATGACCTCGGGCAGCAGGGCGTTGTGGTGGTGTCGGGACTCGCTCGCGGCATCGACAGTGCCGCGCATGACGGCTCCTTCGAAACCGGCACGATTGGCGTCATCGCAGGCGGTCTCGACGTCTTCTACCCGCCAGAGAACCAGCCGCGGCAGGAAGCCATGTCCGAATGCGGCCTTGTCGTCGCGGAGATGCCGCCAGGCATCGAGCCGCGGGCGCGGCATTTCCCGTATCGCAACCGGATCATTGCTGGCCTGAGTGCCGGCACGGTCGTCGTCGAGGCCGCACCACGATCGGGATCGCTGATCACGGCGCGGCTTGCCGCGGAGGCTGGCCGCGAGGTGATGGCCGTCCCGGGCTCGCCGCTCGATCCGCGCGCCCAGGGCTGCAACCAGCTCATCCGCGACGGCGCGACGCTGATCCAGAACGCCGCCGACGTGCTCGAGGCGGTCAGGCCGCTGCAGCCGCGATTCGCGTCGCCACGGTCCGAATATCAGTCGCCGGAGCCGCAGTGGATGGACGGCGATGGCGGAGCGCTCGGTGCGGTCGAGGGGCTGCTGGGACCATCACCGGTGCCGGTGGACGAGATCATCCGCCTGTCCGGCGTTCCGAGCGGCGCGGTCCAGATGGCCTTGCTTGAGCTGGACCTGGCAGGACGGCTCGACCGCCATGCCGGGGGGAAGGTTAGCCTGCGTCCGGCTTGACGAGCCGATTCCGGGACCCCCACCTTATACGCGTATGCGTGAGGGCAAACTTTGAAACTCGTAGTCGTCGAATCGCCCGCGAAGGCGAAAACCATCGAAAAATATCTTGGCAGCGGGCATCGCGTGCTCGCCAGCTATGGCCATGTGCGCGATCTGCCGCCGAAGGACGGGTCGGTCGATCCGGAGCATGAGTTCGACATGCAGTGGCAGGTCTCGCCGGACCGGTCGAAGCAGCTCAAGCTGATCACCGACGAGGCGAAGAAGGCCGATACGCTGATCCTGGCGACCGACCCGGATCGCGAGGGCGAGGCGATCAGCTGGCACGTGCAGGAAGTGCTCCGGCAGAAAAAGGCGCTGCCCAAGGACGTGCAGAGGGTCACGTTCAACGCCATCACCAATTCCGCCGTCACCGAGGCGATGAAGCATCCGCGCGAGCTGGATGTGGACCTGATCGACGCCTATCGCGCACGCCGGGCGCTGGACTATCTCGTCGGCTTCACGCTTTCGCCGATCCTGTGGCGCAAGCTTCCGGGCGCCAAGTCCGCGGGCCGCGTGCAGTCGGTCGCGCTGCGCTTGATCGTCGATCGCGAGCGCGAGATCGAGATCTTCAAGACGCAGGAATATTGGCAGGTCAGCGCCACGTTCGAAGCGGACGGTCAGCCGTTTACGGCGCGCCTCGTCCAGCTCGATGGGAAAAAGATCGACCGCCTGTCTATCGGCAGCAAGGCCGAGGCCGATGCGGCCAAGGCCGCCGTCGAAGCCGGTCGCTTCACGGTCGCGTCGGTCGAGACGAAGCCGTTCGGCAAGAACCCGCCGCCGCCGTTCACGACCTCGACAGTGCAGCAGGAGGCGGCGCGCAAGCTCGGCTTTTCCGCCAGCCACACGATGCGCGTGGCGCAGTCGCTCTACGAGGACGGCCTGATCACCTACATGCGGACTGACGGCGTCGACATGGCGGAGGAGGCGATCAGCGCCGCCCGCAAGGCGATCGCGAACCGCTATGACAGCGGCTACGTGCCGGACAAGCCCCGCCGTTACACGAGCAAGGCGAAGAACGCGCAGGAAGCGCATGAGGCGATCCGCCCGACGGACTTCAGCCGCGCTAAAGCGGCATCCGGCGATCATGCGCGCCTGTACGAGCTGATCTACAACCGCGCGCTGGCGAGCCAGATGGCGTCCGCTCGGCTGGAGCGCACGACGGTCGAGCTCACCGACGGCGCGGGCAGGGCGGTGCTTCGTGCGACCGGCCAGGTCGTCCTCTTCCCCGGCTATCTGGCGCTGTACGAGGAAGGTCGCGACGAGAAGGCGGAGGACGAAGAGGGCGCGCGCATGCCGGCACTGCGCAGCGGTGACGCTCCGGCCAAGACCGGCGTCGAGGCGACGCAGCATTTCACCCAACCGCCGCCGCGCTATTCCGAGGCCAGCCTGGTGAAGCGCCTGGAAGAGCTCGGCATCGGCCGGCCATCGACCTACGCATCGATCCTGCAGACGCTAAAAGATCGCGAATATGTTCGCGTCGACAAGTCGCGGTTCATTCCGGAAGAAAGCGGGCGCCTGGTCACGGCCTTCCTGGAGCGCTTCTTCGAACGCTACGTCAGCTACGATTATACGGCGGAGCTTGAGGAAGAGCTCGACGACGTCTCAGGTGGGCGGCTCAACTGGCAGAAATTGCTGGAACTATTCTGGCGCGACTTCCAGCCCAAGGCTGGCGAAGTCATGGAGCAGAAGCCGTCGGAAGTCACCGCGGCGCTCGACGAATTTCTTGCGCCTTGGCTCTATCCGCCGCGCGAGGACGGAAGCGATCCGCGTGTCTGTCCCGCCTGCGGGAACGGGCGCTTGTCGCTGCGCGGCGGCAAGTTCGGCGCGTTCGTCGCTTGCTCCAATTACCCGGAGTGCCGCTACACCCAGAAGTTCGGCCAGGGCGGTGCGGAAGGTCAGGCCAGCGAAGGCCCGCAGGATCTGGGCAATGGCATCGAGCTGAAGAGCGGGCGCTTCGGGCCGTATCTGGAGCGGGACGGAAAGCGCGCTTCCATTCCGAAAGACGTGCCTGTCGCCGACGTCGATGCGGAGATGGCGGAGCGTTTGCTGTCGCTGCCGCGCGAGATCGGCGCGCACCCGGAAACGGGCAAGCCGATCAAGGCGTCGATCGGCCGCTATGGGCCGTATCTGGAGCATGACGGCAAATATGCCCGATTGAGCTCGACCGCCGAGGTGTTCGAGACGGGCATGAACGCCGCCGTATCCAAGCTCGCCGATGCGGCCTCCGGCGCTGGCCGACGGCAAGGCGCGTCGCGCGAACCGATTGCGGTTCTCGGGGCCCATCCGTCGAGCGGCCTGGAGCTGAAGGTGATGGAGGGCCGCTACGGCCCATACGTCAGCGACGGGACGACCCATGCGACCCTGCCGAAGACCGCCGACCCGAAGTCGGTGACGCTGGAGCAGGCGATCGAGTGGATCGATGCCAAGGCGGCGAAGGGTCCGTCAGCGAAAAAGAAGAAAAAGCCGGCGCGAAAGAAGAAGGCTTAGGCGGAGCACGTCCGACAGTTCGGGTCCTTCGGCAGCCGGATCTTCCGCCAGTCCAGCCGTGCGCCGTCGAACAGGAACAGGCTTCCCGCTACGTCTTCGCCGATGCCGACGATGGTTCGGATCGCCGTGAGCGTCGCGAAGCTGCCGACGGTGGCGGTCAGCGCGCCGAGGACGCCTTGTTCGGCGCAAGTGTCGCAATCGTCGGTGTCGAACGCTTCGCCGACGAAGCAGCGGTAGCAGGGCTTGTCCGCTTCCCAGCCGCGGAACAGCGCGACCTGGCCTTGGAATTGGACGGCGGCCGCTGAGACCAGCGGGATCTTCAGGCGAGTGAGCGTGTCCGCGACGGTCAGCCGCGTCGCGAAATTGTCGGAGCCGTCGATGACCAGGTCATGGCCCTCGAGCATCGTCTCGGCATTGTCAGTGGTCAGTCGCTGCTGGATGGCGGCCACCTCGACGTGCGGGTTCAGTGCGCGGACGAAATCGGCCGCTAGCTGCGCCTTCGGCTGTCCCACCTGATCGTCGCGGAAAATCGGCTGCCGCTGCAGGTTGGTGCGGTCGACGATGTCGTCGTCGATGATGGTCAGGCATCCGATCCCGGCGCCCGCAAGACTTGGGATTACGGCGCTGCCGATGCCGCCCGCACCGATGATTGCGACGCTCGCCGCCTTCACTCTTCGCTGACCGACGCCTCCGACCTGCGGGAGGACGATCTGCCTTGCGTAACGCTCCAGCTCGTCGTCGCTGAAGTCGGTCACCGGCCGGTGCTTCCGAACCCTCCGCTGCCGCGCGCCGTTTCCTCCAGCTCGTGCACTTCGGTGAAGTGGGCGCGCAGCACCGGTGCCGGAACCAACTGGGCGATGCGCTCACCGCGGCGAATCGCGAACGGCTCGTCGCCCAGGTTGGCGAGGATGACCTTCACCTCGCCGCGATAGTCGCTGTCGATCGTGCCCGGCGTGTTGAGGCAGGTGATGCCGTTCTTCAACGCGAGGCCAGACCTGGGGCGGACCTGCACTTCATTGCCGTGCGGGATCTCGATGGCGAAACCGGTCGCGACGGCGTGGCGCTTGCCCGGCTGCAGCATCAAATCCTCGGCCGCGACGACGTCCATGCCGGCGGCGTGCTCGGTCGCATATTGAGGAAGCGGCAGGCCTTCGCCGTGCGGCAGCCGCGTGAGCTTGATCTCGATCATCCGATCTCCTGTGCGACGCGGCGGATGAGCAGCCGCGCGACTTCCTGTTTCGAATCCTCCGGCCAATCCTCGATCCCGGCGGCGGTCACAAGATGGACGCGGTTGCGGTGGCCGCCCATGACGTCGCCGGAAACGTCGTTGGCGAGGATCCAGTCGGCGCCTTTGCTCGATCTTTTGGCGATGGCGTTTTCGACGACCCGGTCGGTTTCCGCCGCGAAGCCGACGACGAGGCGGGGTCGCTGCGCGTGCTTCGAAATCTCGGCGAGGATGTCGCGCGTCGGAAAGAACTTCAGCTCCGGCGGGCCGTCGCCCTTCTTAAGCTTGGTCGGTGAGATTTGGACGCGCCAGTCGGCGACGGCCGCCACCATGATCGCGCAGTCGGCGGGAAGGGCTGCCATGACTGCATCGGCCATTTGCGCGGCGGTCTCGACATCGACACGGTCCACGCCTGCAGGCGTATCTAGCGACACGGGACCCGCTACCAGGGTGACGCGCGCACAGAGTTCGGCTGCGGCGGCGGCGATAGCGAAGCCCTGACGGCCCGATGAGCGATTGGCGATCACGCGCACTGGGTCGATCGGCTCATGCGTCGGGCCGGCGGTGACGAGGATGTGCTTGCCCTGGAGCGTCACTTCGTGCCGAGAAAGCCGTTCTTCGTGAGGAAGTCGACGATGGCCTGCGGCTCGGGCAGACGACCGGGGCCGTATTCGCCGCACGCCATCTCGCCTTCGTCGGGGTCGATGACCGCGACGCCGTCCACTTTCAGCTGCGCGACGTTCCGCTCCGTGGCGGGATGTTGCCACATACGCACGTTCATGGCAGGTGCGACGACGACCTTCTTGTCCGTTGCGAGCAGTAGCGTGGTTGCGAGGTCGTCGGCGATGCCACCCGCCATCTTCGCGAGGAGGTCGGCGGTCGCCGGACAGACGAGCACGAAATCGGCCGCCCGGCTGAGCTCGATATGGCCCATCTCGACCTCGTCCTTTAGCTCCCAAAGCGAAGTGTGGACGACGCTCTGGGCGAGCGCTCCCAAGGCCATCGGAGTGACGAAATGCTCGCCGCCCCTAGTCAGTACGGGCGTGACCTCATGCCCGGCCTTCTTCAGCAGCCGGACCAATTCGAGCGTCTTGTAGGCGGCAATTCCTCCGCCAACGATCAGCAGTGCGCGCGCCATCGGTGCGCAATGCCTTCGCAAGCGCTGTGAGTTGAGTGCGCACAGAAAAGCGGGGCCCCGAGGGACCCCGCTTCCTTAGTTGGCCGAAGCCGGCCTAGCTGCGCGTACGAGACCCGGAACGGCCTGCGCCGCTGCCGGTGCCTTCACCAGCAGTCTCGGTCGATCCGGTCGTATCCGCCTGGATGGATCCGCCGGTGCCGGTCGCGCTGGCGGGCGCAGAACCTGCGCCGGCGCTGCCGGTCATCGATCCGGTGGTCGTTCCAACGCCTGCGTTCGATGCCGTGCCCAAGCCGGCGCTCGCCGCGTTAGTACCCGTGGGACTCTGGCTCGTCCGGCTGCTGCGCCAGGTGCTGAAGTCGCTATGAAACTTTTGCTCGCGTTCGCGGCAATAGTCCTCATAGTCCTTGTCCAATTCAGCCAACTGCCGGTCGCGCCAGCTGCGATAATGATCGTCCTGGCCGCTTCCGAACGAGGTCTGGTTGCCGAAGCCGCCGAGCGATCCGCTCATGCCGCTGCTGTAGCCAAGCGAACCCCGGTTGCGGCCGTGGTCCCAATTCCTCTGGCCGCGGTTGGCTTCGCCCCAGCTTTGCGCATGGTCGCGATTGCCGCTCTGGCCGCGATTGCGATCTTCTCCCGAGCCTCCAAAGCTCGAGCGATCGCGATCGCTCATCGAGCGCCATTCGCCGCCGCCGCGTGACGGACCGTAGCCGCTCTGACCCTGCTCGCGGCCTGAGCCGCCCGAACGCCCATAGCCGCCCTGAGACATGCCGCCGAAGCCGCTGCGGTTCTCGTAGTCCGTGCCGCCACGGCCGGTGCGTCCATAGCTGCGCTCGCGGTCGCGGTCGGAGTAATTGCCGCCGCCACGATCCTGATCGCGGTCCCATGAGGAGCTGCTGCTCCAGCCGCCGCCGCTGCGATATTGTTCGCTGCCGCGCGAACCACCGCGATTCATCTCGCGGTCGCGGTCCCAGGAGGACTGCCCACGCTGATTGCCACGGTCGTCATCGTCGCTGAACCACGAACGAATTTCTTCGCCAGCGCGCTCGAAGAAGCCGCGCTCGTCCTCGCGTTCGCTCGTTCCCTGGCCGCCGGAGCGCCAGTTCGAGCCTTCTCTATCCTCATCGCGCCATCGATCGCGATTATTGTCGTCGCCATAACGTCCAGCCATCACAGGCCTCCTTTTCCTGGTGAAAAATCCGTTCGGAATCGGGGCGTTGGGCCCACGTCCAATCAACGGCGGCCAAAGGTGCACGTTCCGGCTGATGCGGTGTCCTGGCGCATGGCAGCGTCATGCCGACGCATTGCGTTGAACCAGGCTGCAAAAGCCTGATTTGGCACGACAATCAGAAAGTCAGCTCGCCAGGAGAATGCCTGCTGCCGCCACTGCCGCCCCGAGCAGCGCCGCTGTCGAGTATCCACCCCACTTCGGACGTTCGAATACGGCGATCTGTGGCAGCGGCGGCGGTGGCGGCGCTGCCCCGAATGGAGGATAATATCTGTCCATCCGCTGGATCAGGTCGGGGATCAGCTTCGCTGCCCGGACCAGCTCGACGATGCGGTCGGCATAATAGGCTTCCGGGCCGAGCTCGGAACGCAACCATTCGCGCAGGAATGGCTCGGCCGTCTCCCACATGTTGATGTCGGGATCGAGAGCGGTCGCCACGCCTTCGTTCATGACCATCGACTTTTGCAGCAGCAGAAGGTGCGGCTGGGTCGGCATGTCGAAGTCGCGCGTGATCGAAAACAGGCTTTCGAGCATGCGGCCGACGGAAATGTCCTTGACCGGCAATCCGCGGATAGGCTCGCCGGCGGCACGCAGCGCGGTCGCGAATTCCTGCACGCTATGATGTTCCGGGACGTACTGCGCTTCGAAGTGGATCTCCGCGACCCGCCGATAATCGCCGGTGATCAGGCCGTAGAGGATCTCTGCCAGCCACATGCGCGCGCGACGGTCGATGCGCCCCATAATGCCGAAGTCGATCGCGGCGATGCGCCCATCGCGAAGCGCGAACAGGTTTCCGTGGTGGAGATCGGCGTGGAAAAAGCCGTCGACGACCGCCTGCCGCAGGAATGCGCGCACGAGGATGGCCGCGAGGGCCTGACAATCGTGGCCGGCCGCGATCAGCGCGTCGCGATCGTTGAGCTTGATGCCGTCGAGCCATTCGAGGGTGAGGACGCGGCGAGCCGTTCGGCGCCAGTCGATCTCCGGGATATAATAGCCGGGCTCGGCGACCATGTTTTCGCGGAGCTCGGAAGCCGACGCGGCCTCGCGCTGCAGGTCGAGTTCCCGGGCCGTCCATTGCTTGAACTGGGCGACCACGAGCCGCGGGCGAAGACGCTCGAGTTCGCCACCCATGGCCTCGACGTGGGCAGCAGCCCATTCGTACGTTTCGACTGCTTTGGTAATCTCGTCTTCGACGCCGGGTCGAAGCACCTTCACGGCAACGACCTTGCCATCGGTCGTCACCGCCTTGTGCACCTGGGCGATAGAGGCGGCGCCGATGGGCTCAGGATCGAAGCTTTCAAAAAGCCGATCGAGCGGCGCGTCGAATGAAGATTCGATGACCCTGCGGATCTGCGCGAACGGAGCAGGAGGCAGATTGTCCTGAAGTCGCGAAAGGTTCTCCGCAGCCTTCTGCCCCACGAGGTCGGGCCTAGTCGATAGTGCCTGGCCAAGCTTTATCGCCGCCGGCCCGATGGCCTGGAGCGCCGCAGCATAATCCGGCGTCGGCGGAATTCGTGCCCCAATGCGGGCGATGCGGACCAGCCTCCTCACCTGTGGCGGCGTTAGCGGATCGGCCTCGATGCCGCGCAGCGCGCCGTGCCGGGCCAGCGTCCGGCCCCACTTCAACAAACGCCACAGGTGGGTAACCCTGGACGTCAAATCTTCCACCCGCTGTGAATGGTGACCAATCCGCCCAGCATCGGCTCGGCTGCCCCGCGGACGAAGCCTGCGTCGGCCACCATTGCGCGGAACTGTTCGGGCCGCGGAAAGCGCTTAATCGATTCGACGAGGTATCTGTAGCTTTCCTCATCGTCGGCGATCGCCTTGCCGAGCTTTGGAATGACGTTCTTGGACCAGGCGTCGTAAAGTTCGGAAAAGCCGGGCCAGTCGCTGCGGGAGAATTCCATGCAGAAGAAGCGACCGCCGCGCTTTAGTACGCGGTGCGCCTCCTTCAGCGCATCGGGAATGCGGGTGACGTTCCGGATCCCGAAGACGATCGTGTAGGCGTCGAAGCTGCTATCGCCGAACGTCAGCGCCTCGGCATTCTCGACCTTCCACGTGAGACCTTCGAGCCCGCGCTTTTCCGCGCGTTGCCGGCCGACCTCGAGCATGTCGGCATTTATGTCGGATACGGTGACCTCGGCGCCCTGGCGGATCATGCGGAAAGCGATGTCGCCGGTGCCGCCGGCCATGTCGAGTATCTGCTCGCCGGCGCGCGGTTTCACCCGGGCAACGAAGCGGTCCTTCCACAAGCGATGCAGGCCGCCCGACATGAGGTCGTTCATCATGTCGTAGCGACGCGCAACCGAGCTGAAGACTTCGCCGACACGGCGCGTCTTCTCTTCAGGGCTGACAAGCTCCTCGCCGAAACTGACCTTTTGCGACGCTGGGTCTGACATTGGGCCCGGGCTCTAGCGGGCTTGCGGGCAGTCCGCCATATCGACGCCATGCCTGAGCTACCTGAAGTCGAAACGACCGTGCGCGGCCTGGAGCGGGTGCTGGATGGCCGGCGGATCACGCGCGTCGAGATGCGGCGGGCGGATTTGCGCCGGTCGTTTCCCAAGGACCTCGGCCAGCGGCTGACCGGGGCAAAGGTCACCGGCCTCGGCCGTCGCGCGAAATATGGGCTGATCCATACCGACCGTGAAGACACGATGGTCTTCCATCTCGGAATGTCGGGAAGCTGGCGCATCGACCATGCGGAACTGGGCAAGCACGATCATCTGCTCATCGAGACGGACGAGGGGAAGCGCCTCGCGCTCAACGATCCACGGCGATTCGGTTCGGTCGACCTGGTGCCGACCGGAGAGCTGGATGAGTGGCCGGCCTTCAAGGCGCTCGGGCCCGAGCCGTTCGGCCTCGACGCGCGTGAGCTGCGGCGGCGGCTCAAGGGCAGAAGCGCAGCGATCAAGCTGCTGCTAGGTGACCAAAGGATCGTCGCCGGACTTGGCAATATCTACGTCTGCGAAGCGCTCTATCGCGCAGGGATCCATCCGAAGCGTCCGGGCGGCTCGATCTCGGTCGAAGAACTCGAGCGACTCGCGGATGCGATCAAGGCTGTTTTGACGGAGGCGATCGAGGCGGGCGGCTCGACGCTCCGGGACTTTGCAAGCCCCGACGGAGAACTGGGCTATTTCTCCAAAACCTTCGCGGTCTATGACCGTGAGGGGCAGCCCTGCGGGTGCGGCGGGAAGGTGCGCCGCTTCGTCCAGGGTGGGCGCTCCACTTTCTATTGTCCCGCGTGTCAGCGTTGAGGTTGACGATTCGGGCCTCTCCGGCTAGTGGGACGCCCGTGCCGGCGCGGCCTCTTGGCTCTGCGCCGCTTTTTCATTGAACCACAGGGTTTTAGAGGGACATTCATGGCGAACACGCCACAAGCCAAGAAGCGCATCCGCCGGAACGATCGCCGGGCCGCCATCAATCACAGCCGCATCAGCCGTATCCGGACCTTCGTCAAGGCCGTCGAGTTGGCGCTGGACGCAGGCAAGAAGGATGAGGCTGCCGACGCGCTTCGTAAGGCGCAGCCGGAAATGGCTCGCGGCGTTGCTCGCGGCGTTCTGCACAAGAATACGGCTTCGCGGAAGTTTTCCCGACTAGCCAAGAGGGTAGCCGCTCTCGGCTGATCCTGACGCGCTAGTCCCAGTTCGAAACGGGCCGTCGGCATTGCCGGCGGCCCTTTCTTTTTGCGTCGTAAAAAAAATGCAGCAATTCCCGCGATTCGCACAAAAGTTAATGGCGTAGATAGGGCGAAAACTGGAGTTTTCCGCCATTCCTACGCAAAACTGACAGCTTTGCGCTGTCAAGGCTGATTATTTCATTCCTGTGAAATATCGCGCTTGAATCACCGGCTGTAGGCTCGCAAAACGGCCTTTCCGGTTGCGAATCTGCGCCGGGGGGCAAGAGAGAGAAGCAGCCTTAGGCGACCGACTCGCGTTGGTCGCAACGGTCCCTTTTCGTCTCTTGCATACGGGAATGTAGGGGAGGCGCGGACCAGTGCAGGGGCAATGTTCGGAATCGTGCCAGGAGCGGATCGAAGGGCAGGTTGCTGCACCGCTCGAGGCCGCTTGGGACTCGATCCGGACGGGACTTCGCCGTGACCTCGGCGCCCGCACTTTCGACGGCTGGCTGAAGCCCGCGGGGCTCGGGAGCTTCGACCCGGAGACCGGTGCGCTCGACATCGTCATGCCGAGCCAGTTCATGGCTGACTGGGTGCGTTCGCATTTCGGCGACCGGCTGGCGCTGGCGTGGAAGACGACCCTTCCTCTGGTGCGCGAAGTGCGGGTCACCGCCAGCACCGACGGGCCGCGTCCGACACCGCTGCTGATTCTCGAGGAGCCGCCAGAGCCGGAGCCGCGCGGCCGCGACCCGTCCGCGCCGAACTTCGATCCACGCTATCGGTTCGAAACTTTCGTCATCGGCAAGGCGAACGAAGTTGCCGCGACCGCCGCACGAACCCTGGCGACGGCGCAATCGGTAAGCTTCAATCCCTTGTTCATCCATGGCGGCACGGGCCGGGGAAAGACCCACTTGTTGCATGCCATCGGTCATGCCTTCCTCGCGCAGAACCGTTCGGCCCGCGTCGTGTCCATGTCGGCCGAGAAGTTCATGGTCGAGTTCATCCGCGCCCTGAAGGAGAACGACACGATCGGCTTCAAGAGCCGGTTGCGCAGCGCCGACCTGCTGCTGATCGACGATGTCCAGTTCATCGCCGGCAAGGACTCGACGCAGGAAGAATTCTTCCACACGATGAACGAGATCATCACGGCGGGCCGCCGGCTCGTGATTACGTCGGACCGCGCACCGCAGGACCTCGACGGAATCGCGCCGCGCATCCTGTCGCGCCTGTCATGGGGCTTGGTCGCCGACATCAACGCCGCCGACTTCGAGCTGCGCTTCAACATCATCGAGACGAAGCTTGCCGCGCTCCCGGCCGTCGATATGCCGCGCAACGTGGTCGAGTTCCTCGCACGCCGCGTCACGTCGAGCATCCGTGAGCTTGAAGGCGCTCTGAACCGCATCGCCGCTTATGCGATGATGACCGGCCGTGCGATCGACGTCGCCTTCGTCGAGGAAGTCCTCGCGAACGTTCTTCGCGCCAACCAGCGCCGGATCACGATCGACGAGATCCAGGCGCAGGTCGCCGAGCACTATCGGATCCGCAAGGCGGAAATGACGTCGGCGCGTCGCGCTCGCGAGGTAGCTCGTCCGCGCCAGGTCGCCATGTATCTTTCAAAGCAGCTGACGCCCAAGTCGCTGCCCGATATCGGCCGTCGTTTCGGCGGCCGCGATCATACGACGGTCATCCATGCCGTTCGTCAGATCGAAAAGCTGCGCGCCGCCGATGCCGAGCTCGACGCCGACATCAGGCTGCTGACGCGCCAGCTCGAAGGCTGATCCGGGGGGAGAGGGGCTTCAGTCGCCCCAACGGCTGAAGGAGCAGGGCCCGGCCGGAGCAATCCGACCGGGCCTTTCTCGCATTGCCAGATATGAAAAGAGCCCGCCCGGAGATTCCGGAACGGGCTCTCGGGTCCTTGGGAAGAGCGCTTAGGTCTTCTTCCGAGCCGGGACGGTGATCTTCACCGTTTCCCCGTTGGTGCCGGGGAAGTTGGTGAACATCGCCTCTATGAGGTTCGGTACGAGAGTGCCGAGCTCGTCGGTCTGCGACCGGGCGGCCGCCCTGCCGTCGAACAGCTCGTAATTGTCGACGCGGCGCACGATGTCGAGATCCAGATGGCTCTTGTACATCGTGTAGGAGCGGATCGGATCTGGTCCGAACCCCGAGTAGGGCGAATTATACCAGAACGGATCGTCCCAGCCCCAGTAGAATGGCGAGCGAAGACCGCGATAACCGTATCGCGACCAGTATGGACGTCCGTAGTAGCCGCCATAGAATGGATCGTAAAAGCCTCGGTAGAAGGGGCTGTAGTAATGCGAGCGGGCGAACGGATCGACGCTATATTCCGTCGTGCCCTGGTCGACGTTGTAGCTCACCTGGACGAGCATGTCGGCGACACCGGGTGCGGCCGCAGGCCGATAGCCCTTCGCCTCCATCTGCTGCGCGACGAGCGCCGCGAAACCGTTGAACTGGAGCCCAGCCTGAACGCCCGGCCCCGGAACGACATAGAAGGTCTGGCCCTGCGGAATGGCGGCCGAGTAACGCGTGACCTTGGTCGGCAGGCCTGTGGCGCAGCCGGAAAGGCCGAGCGCGGCCACCCCGAGCAGAGCGGCGCCCGCGAGATTACGAATACGCATGAAACACCTCGATTCCCGAAAACCCAATGGGTCTGAGAATGTTATACCACCGCGGGTGCTGAACTGTCGATGAAGCGAGGTTCTAGCGAGACAGGCCGACCGCCTCGTAAGCCTCTGCAAGGACTGGCTTTCCAAGGTCAGCCGCGCGGCTGGACCCATCATGCAACAACCGGTCAAGCTCGGCAGGGTCGCCCCGCAGTTCTTCGAGTCGCGTGCGTAACGGATGGAGGAGGGCCACCAGCGCATCGGCGAGGGCCGGCTTGAACGAACCGAACCCCTGACCCGCAAAACGGCCGAGAACTTGCTCGATCGTCTCGCCCGTGACCGCGCCGTAAATGCCGACGAGGTTTTTCGCCTCGGGGCGCCCGTCGAGCAGCGCCGGATCCTCCGGCAGCGGCTCGGGATCCGTCTTGGCCTTGCGGATCTTCTGCGAAATGACGTCGTCACTGTCGGTCAGGTTGATCCGGCTCATGTCCGAGAGATCGCTCTTCGACATTTTCGCCGAACCGTCGCGGAGGCTCATCACCCGGGCGGCGGTTCCGCTGCCGATGAAGGGCTCGGGCGGAACGAACAGTTCTACCTCGTAATCGGTGTTGAACTTGATCGCGATGTCCCGAGCCAGCTCGAGATGCTGCTTCTGGTCCTCACCGACCGGGACGTGGGTTGCCTTGTACAGCAGCACGTCGGCGGCCTGCAGGACCGGATAGGTGTAAAGCCCGACGCTGGCGCCCTCGCGCGACTTGCCGGATTTCTCCTTGAACTGCGTCATGCGGTTCAGCCAGCCCACGCGGGCCGTGCACTGCAGGATCCAGGCGAGCTCGGCATGCGCCGGAATGGCGCTTTGCTGGAACAGGACCGACTTGGCCGGATCGATGCCGCTGGCGATCAGCGCCGCCGCCATTTCGCGGATGTTCGAGCGCAACTCGTCGGGTGCCACGTCGATGGTGATCGCGTGCAGGTCGGCGAGGAAGAACAGGCACTCCGCCTCCTCCTGCATGCGCACCCAGCGAAGGATTGCGCCCAGCAGATTGCCGAGGTGCAAACCGCCCGTCGGCTGAATTCCGGAGACCACGCGCATGCTGCTCATTCCTCGACCTTCTTCCGGCGCAGCAGGACCAACAGGTCTTCACGGTCCATTCCGCCCGTGATCCAGGCAAGGGCGAAATAGATGGTCGAACCGGCGCCGATCAGCGCCACCGTGCCGAGGAGCCGCTGGCCGACCGAGCCGGAAAATAAACCCTCCAGCAAGCCGCCAACGAGCCAGATGGTGGCGCCCATTGCAAGAGCGGCTGCCAATTGCTTCGCGAGGCGAGCCGCGAGCCAGCCTTCAACGCGGAAGTGGCCCCGGGCAGCAAGCAGCGCGTACAGGGCAAGCGCGTTTGCCCATGCCGCCGCGGAAGTCGTCAGCGGCAGGATGGCGATGCCGACATCGTCGATCCAGATGAAGTTGGCGATGACGCTAAGCGCCAGTGTCACGAGCGTGATCACGACCGGCGTCTTCATGTCCTTGCGTGCATAGAAGCCTGGAGCGAGCACCTTAATGATGACGTAGGCCGGAAGGCCGGTGACGAGAATGGACAGCACGAGCGCCGAAGTGGCAGCATCCTCGGCAGTGAACCGGCCGCCTTCGAAAAGAACCGTCATGATCGGACCCGCGGCCACCATCAGCGCAATCGTGGCGGGGATGGTCAGGAGCATTGCGAGCTCGGTGGCGCGGCCCTGAATGGTAGCCGCCTGCCTCTCTTCGCCGATGCCCAGGTGGCGGCTGATCGCCGGCAGGATGGCCGTGCCGATCGCCGAACCGACAAGCGCCAGCGGAAGCTGGTTCAGGCGGTCGGCCTGGCTCAGGTAGACGAAGCTGCCTTCGGGCAGGCGCGTTGCGAAATAGGCGTAGAAAAGCTGGCTGATGTAATAGCCGCCGGCGCCGATCGTCGCGGGAAGGATGAGGATCAAAAGCTCTTTCACGCGCGGCGTCATTCGCGGCGGAAGCAGCTTGAGCCGCAGGCCCGCGCGATGCGTCGCGATGATGCACAGCGCGAGCTGAAGCACGCCGCCTGCGAGCACCGCCCACGCCATGGCGACCGCCGTCTTCTCCCCGCCTTCAGGGACGAGCAAAAGCGCCGCGAGCAGCGCGACGTTGAGCAGCGCTGGCGCGAACGCCGCCGCAACGAAGCGCGACAGCGAGTTGAGGATCCCGCTGAACAGCGAAACCATGCTGATAAAGATCAGGTACGGGAAGGTGATCCTCGTCAGGAACACGGTGAACGCAAACTTGTCCGGGTCGCTGGTCCAGCGATCGCTTGCGACGGCGACGACGACCGCGGGCATGGCGACGACGAAGATCGCGGTGATCAGAATCAGGACGGGCAGGAAGACCGCCTGCACCTCCTCCGCGAACCTTTTCGCGTCCGTCAGGTCGCCGTCCTTGCCGATCCGCCGTGCGAACAGAGGGACGAAGCCCTGGCTGAACGCGCCTTCGCCGAGCAGGCGGCGCAGCAGGTTGGGAAGCTGGAACGCCCAGATGAACACCTCCGCGGCTGCAGAAGCGCCCATGACCCTCGCGAACACCATCTCGCGCGCGAAGCCGAGTATACGGCTGACGAGGGTCAGCCCGCCGATTGTTCCGCCGGCCTTGAGTAGGTTCATTTCCCCGCCGAGCGCCTGAACGTCAGGCGCTTGGGTTCTGGTCGCCTTCCGGCGCCGTCACCTCGTCGGGCTGCGCCTGGCCACTTCCGTTTGGCTGGCCCTGCTGCGCTTGCTGCAGCTGCTGAAGATAAGCGGCGCCGAAATCGATGCCGTCGAGCAGCAGCGGCGGGAAGCCGCAATTCTGCGTCGCCTCGCAAATGATCTGGCGCGCGAACGGGAAGAGCAGGCGCGGCGCCTCGACGAGAAGGAACGGTCCAAGCGCTTCTTCCGGGAAATTGCGCAGGCCGAAGAGGCCGCCGTAGCTGAGGTCGATCATGAACTGGACGCCGCTGTCCGAACGGGCGGAAACTTCCAGCTTGATCACGACTTCATGGACGTCATCGGAAACGCGCTCGACATTGATGTTGAACTGGACGTCGACTCGCGGCTGATCCTGCCATTGGAAGACATGAGGCGCGTTAGGATTTTCGATCGACAAATCCTTGATATACTGACCCAATGTCGCAGCCTGAGGGCCCTCGCTGGGGTCGCCGGAGCCGTTTCCGGGGGTAAGCAAATCCTGGTCGGCCATGTCTTCTTCGCCTTGGTTGATCTGGGAGATGCGGACCCACTCAGGACCCGCGTGCGTTTCGCGAGCGCCGCCTAGCAGTCGCCCAACGGGCGTGCAATGGCGACAGCGTGCCCACACAGCCTTTGAATTGGTAAGGATCGCGCACTATGTTCGGGCCAGAATAGAAGGATCGGAATCGAAGCGTTGACCGTCATCGTCATTCTTGCACTGGTCGCATTGTTCATCGGCCTCAGACTTTACAGTGTGCTCGGCGAGCGCACCGGTCATGAGCAGCAGCCGATCCTGAAGCCTGCCGACCCGGAAGCCGTGGTGGGACCGCAGGTGAATCGCCCCTCGGTCGTGCAGCCGTCGAGCACCGACGCCGGGGATCTGGCTTATCTTCCGACCGCCGGGCCGGGCGTCCGCGCCTTGCTTGCGGCAGACCCGACCTTCGACGTTGCCCGTTTCCTCGAGGGTGCAAAGTCTGCTTACCAGATGGTTCTGGATTCATACTGGAAGGGCGACTCGGCCGGCCTTCGTCCATTCGTGGACGACCATGTGTTCGAAACGTTCAATTCCGCGATCCAGCAGCGCGAGAAGGACGGCCTCGTCCTCGACAATCGCCTGGTGCAGGTCGAACAGGCGCTGATCACCGCGGCCTCGGCCGATCACGATCTTGCGGTCGTCACGGTTCGCTTCGAAGCGGACATCGCGGCCGTCACGCGCAACAAGGAAGGCGAGGTCGTTGCCGGCTCGCTCAGCGACGCAGTGCAGACTCGCGACCTGTGGACCTTCCGCCGTCAGATTGGCTCACGCGATCCGAACTGGCTGCTGATCGAGACCGACGAGGAAGAGTGAGCCTGTTCAAGCGCGGCCTGGCGGTCGCGGCCTTCCTGGTGCTTTCCGCATGCGCGTCTCGTCCGGTCGAGGCACCCCCTGTCGCGCCGGCACCTGCGCCGGCTCCGGCTCCACGTCCTGCCCCGGCCCCCGTTGTCCCGCCGCCGCCAGTTAATGCAATGGCTGCGGGTGTGGCTCTTGCGGCGGCACCGCAGTTCGTGACGCAGGTCGATGCGAGCCGTGCGCTGCAGGCGTTCCGCGCAAGCTGCCCGGTGCTGCTGAAGCGCCAGGACCAGTCGGGTCTTGCTTCGCCCGCTGCCTGGGCCTCGGTCTGCGCGGAGGCCGGCACGGTCGACGCGGCCAGCGCCGCGGCTTTCTTCCGCGATCGCTTCGACTGGATCTCGGTAGGCGACGGCAAGGCCTTTGCTACGGGTTATTACGAGCCCGAGATCCTCGGCTCACGGACGCCGCTGCCCGGATACGTGCCGATCCATGCGGTACCGAGGGACCTGATCCGCTGCACTCGGGCGGACGGCCAGACGGGCAGGGGCCGCATCGACGAGACTGGAGTCTGCGTCCTCTACCATCTCCGTTCGGAGATCGAGGACGGCGCGCTAGCCAACAAGGCCGCTATCCTCGCCTACGCGGCCGATCCGGTCGAACTCTTCTTCCTGCAGATTCAGGGCTCCGGCCGCGTCCGCTTCCCCGACGGAAGCGTCATGCGCATCGGCTATGCGGACCAGAACGGCCGCGAATATGTCGGCGTCGGGCGCCTGCTGCGCGAACGGAACATCCTTCCAGCCGGTGGGGCCTCTATGCAGGGCATCAAGGACTGGATCCGGACGAACCCGGAAGCGGGAAGGGCGCTGATGCGCGAGAACCTGTCCTACATCTTCTTCCGCGAGCTGACCGGTCCGGGACCGCTTGGAGCGATCAACGTGCCGGTTGCGCCGCGGGCCACAGTCGCCACTGATCCGAAGTTCGTCCCGCTGGGAGCGCCGGTGTTCCTCGCGCTCGACCGGCCCGAAGCTTACGGCTTCTGGGTGGCGCAGGACACGGGCGGCGCAATCAAGGGCGCAAACCGGTTCGACACCTTCTGGGGTGCGGGCGCGGAGGCGACGCGGATCGCCGGCGGCATGTCCGCAAGCGGCGTCGCGCTGATCCTCGTGCCGAAGGGCAGCGCGAGTGTCGCGCGTCCTCAACCCTGACGAAGCCGAGCTCTGGGCTCGCGTAACCGCCACCATCAGGCCGCTTTCACGCGCGCCCCGAACCCCTGCGAATACGACCGAGAAGCCGTCCCCGAACCCACCGGCACCCATCAGGAAGTTAGCGGCGACTCCAAAGCCCGCTCCCGCTCCCGTTCGTCCACCAAGACCAGGCACGACGCTCGACGGCACTTGGGACCGCAAGCTGCGGTCCGGATCGATCCAGCCTGACCGCATCGTCGACCTTCACGGCCTCAACCTCGATCGTGCCTGGCAAGCCATCGACATCGCCCTCGAACGGGCGGAATCGGCCGGCGATCGGGTCATTTTGTTAATAACTGGGCACCATCGACCGGGCGAGCCGCCGGTCCAGCGAGGCCGCATTCGGGCGGCCGTTCACGACTGGCTTGCGGTGTCGCGCCATGCAGGTCGTATCGCTGCGGTTCGGGGCGCTCATCCGCGTCACGGAGGAGGCGGCAGCCTCTATATCATCCTCCGGCGGCAGTAACCTTTCCGCTGCACGCTTTTTTAACCGTGCTCTTTTAGACCTCAGCAATCGGCGCGTGGCCGAGCTCGGGGCGAAAACCAGAGAATGAAGGCAGGCACGGCCCAGAAGATCAGCAACGCCGTGCTTTCGGGTGCGGCCGGCATTGCCTCGTTCGTCTTTTCGCTTTGTGCCTTCCTATACCTTACCAATTTCAACGATCAGATCGTCGCATCGATCGTCGCCGGCGCCTTCTGCCTGCTGGTCAGCTATATTGCGTCGGAACGGCCCAATAGCGAAAGCGCCCGTGCTCTGGCCGCCCTTGGCGACCGCCTGATGGCCGTGGAGGATGGCGATCTCATCTCGCCCCCGCCCGCCGTCGTCCGTCGAAACATGCCGAAGCTGGCCGCGGCGGTCGATACGTTGTTCGCCGAAGTTCGCGCATCCATCGAGAATGCGCAGGCCCTGGGCATGTACGACCCCGTCACGTCCCTGCCGAACCGGCTCCACTTCCGCTCCGAGGCCGACAAGCTCCTGGCGGACTGCGCACCGGGCAGCACATGCGCGATGCTGTTCGTCGATCTCGACCGTTTCAAGATGGTCAACGACAGCCTTGGCCATGCACGCGGCGACCAGCTTCTCATCATGGTCGCAAACCGGCTTCGCGTGGTCGTGACCGCGGAACTCGCTGAGTCCCAGAGCCGCCGCCCGCTCCTGGCGCGACTGGCCGGCGACGAGTTCACGGTCTTTTTCCCCGAGATTACATCGGTGAAAGACGTCGAGCGTGTCGCGCGACGGATCGCCGTGGCGATTGCGGAGCCGTTCGAGCTTTACGGCCACAGCGTGGACATCGGTGCTTCCGTCGGCGTTGCGCTTGGACCCGATCACGGAAACAGCGTTGAATCTCTGATGCGCTCCGCGGACATCGCCATGTACCGCGCGAAGGCGCTCGGCGGTGGGCAGCACTGCCTGTTCGACGACGATCTGGCAGCGGAGCATCAGCAGCGGATCGATACGGAGCGCGCGCTCACCGATGCGGTGCAGCGCGACGAATTCATCCTCGCATACCAGCCGCAGTTGAGCCTCATTACCGGGGAACTGGTCGGCACCGAGGCGTTGCTTCGGTGGGCGCATCCGCGAAACGGCCTGTGCCTGCCGGGCGACTTTATTCCGATCGCCGAGACCACCGGCCTCATTTCTGAAATTGGCGACTGGGTCATGGGCGAGGTCGCCGCAACGCTCGGCGCATGGCATCGCGAGGGTTTCGACCGACGCGTCGCGTTCAACGTCAGCCCGCGCCAACTCGATCGCGCCGACTTCTTCGCGCGACTGAGGCAGGCATTCGAAGACAATGGCGTGCCACTGTCGCTGGTCGAGCTGGAGTTTACCGAAACGGCGGCGATGAAGGCCAGCCATTCGGTCATCTCGGAGATCGCCGCAATGCGTGAGGACGGTGCGCGGATCGCGATCGACGACTTCGGCACCGGATATTCGAACCTGGCGCGTCTACAGACGCTGCCGATCGACCGCGTGAAGCTCGATCCCTCGCTGATCGAGGACATCGAGCACTCGGAAAAGGCACGGGTGATCGTCCAGGCAGTCATGCACCTCATCCGGGGCATCGAGTGTGAGATCGTCGCCGAGGCCGTCGAGACAGCCGCGCAAGCCGATATCCTGCGCGCCATGGGATGCCATACGATCCAGGGCTATGTCTTCGCCCAGCCGATGTTCGAGGACGAATATCTTTCCTGGACGCGCGATGCGGCCGGGCCGTCGCGGGTCGTCGCGTAGCAGGTTAAATGGTTCGAACGAGCGCGTTCAGCGCGTTGACCGGTCTGCACGTTCGGCTCTAGTTCCTGCTTTCTCATGAAGAAGCTAGTAATCGTTTGCGTAGGCCTTCTGGGTACGTTTGCCATCGTCGGCTTTCATCAAGTGCCGGTAGGGGCGACCCCTGCGGACGCGCGAGCGATACACGAGCTCTTGCCCGACAAGGCGCCGCGTCCTCGCACCTTTGAGGAAGAGGTCGCGCTGATCCTCCTGGTCCAGGATCGGGTGTTGAAAGCCTCGCCGGAGGAGCGAGGAATCGCGCTGAACCGGCCCCGTGAGATCGCAGACCTGTTACGGGCTCGGCATGGCGCCTGTTTCGATCGAAGCAGAGCCATCGAAACCGCGCTGCGATCCTTCGGATTTCAAACGCGGCATGCGTCAATGTACAGCACAGCGGCAGCCGGCTCCGTGCTTGGCGCGCTTGCGACGCCTGACACTCTCTCGCACGCCCTTACCGAGGTGAGGACGCGTCGCGGATGGATGATCGTCGACTCCAAGACCCGGTGGGCTGGGCTAACCGCGGATGGACGACCGATCGACCTTCGCGAAGTGCGAGAGAAGGCCGATCAGAGGTGGAGCGAGGCGGTAAAGGCACCGCTTCCCGAGATTTACGGTGCGCCATTCACCTGGGTCTATGGCCTCTACAGCAGGCACGGACGGTTCTACCCACCGTACAACCCCATCCCGGATGTGAACTGGGCGGAGTTGGCGCAGAATCTTTGATCAGGGCTGGGCGGCGACCTTCCGCAAGACTCGCTCGTAGATCCGCGTCAGGGCGTGAATGTCGGCGACAGCCGCGCGCTCATCGAGCTTGTGCATCGTGCCGTTTGGCAAGCCGAAATCCACTACGGGACAGAGCTCGATCAGGAATCGTCCGTCTGAGGTGCCGCCGCTGGTCGATAACTCCGGAGTGACGCCTGTTTCTTCTTCGATCGCCGCTACGATCACGTCGTAGAGCTGGCCCGGCGGGGTCAAGAAGGCTTCGCCAGAGATACGCGCACGGACGGTTGCGCCCGGCGCCTCGCGCTCGGCGATCTCCTCCACCATCCGGACGAGGTCGGCGCCGTGCTGCAAATTGTTGAAGCGGATGTTGAGTTGCGCCGTTGCCACCGCTGGAATGACGTTGCTCGCCTGAGTTGGCGTGGTCACCGCCGTAAACTCGAGGTTGGACGGCGGGAAGGCGTCGGTACCGTCGTCCAAGTAGACCGCATCGAGCGCCGCCAGCACCCTGCCGAGCTTCGGGATGGGATTGTCCGCCCGGTGAGGGTAGGCGACGTGGCCCTGTGTGCCGGGCACGTCGATCCACATGTTCACCGAGCCGCGGCGGCCGATCTTCACCGTGTCACCCAGACGTTCGACGGACGTCGGCTCGCCGATCAGGATCATGTCGGGCCGGATCGAGCGTTCCTTGAGCCAGTCGATAATTCGCGGCGTGCCGTAGGTGGCGTAGCCTTCCTCGTCGCCGGTGATGAGCAACGAGATTGTGCCCGCGCCTGGCTCCGCGCGCGAGACGGCGGCCACGAAGGCGGCGATGGCGCTCTTCATGTCGACGGCGCCGCGGCCGCTGAGGATGCCGTTCTCGATGACCGTCTGGAACGGATCGGTGCTCCAGCCGTCGCCTGGCGGAACGACGTCGAGGTGTCCGGCAAACCCGAAGTGGGGTCCGCCTTCGCCGCGGATCGCGACCATATTCTCGGTCGGGCCGTCTGGGGGTTCGCCGAGCAGGAAGCGATGCACCGTGAAACCGAGGGGCTCGAGCGCCGCCTCCAGCACGTCGAATACTTCGCCGCTCGCTGGAGTTACGCTCGGGCAGTTGATCAGCTGTTGCGCAAGCGCGATGGGGTCGACTGACATTGCAGCGGCGTAGCAAAGGAGCGGGGCATGCCCAAGGTGGACCTTCAGTCGATCGAGCAGGTCAATCGAACCGGCTATCCTTCACCGTTCGACAGGCAGGTGGCGGGACGCTGGTATCGGCGACTCGCACCCGCGACGGGCCTCACAGATTTCGGCGTAAGCCAAGTCGTGCTGAAGCCGGGCGCATGGTCGAGCCAGCGGCACTGGCATGACGGTGAGGATGAGTTTCTCGTGATGCTGAAAGGCGAAGCCGTCCTGGTGGAGGATGACGGCCGGACGATCCTCCGGCAGGGCGACCTGGCCGCCTGGGCCAAGGGCACCGGCATTGGCCACCACGTCATCAATGAGAGCGATTCGGACTGCGAGTTCGTCGTGTTCGGCGGCGGCACGAACACCGGCGGCGGCTATTCCGACATCGATATGCTGTTCACGCCCGACGACAAATACGTCCACAAGGACGGCACGCCCTATTAGGCCGCCTCGTGCTCGTACTGCTCGATGACCCAGGGCTCGTCCTGCGCCTTGTCGATCCATTCGTTGACGTCCGGATGTGACAGCACGGCCTTCATGTAGAGCTCGGCGAAGGGCGGCAGCGGAATGGAATAAGTGATGAGCCGCGTTACAACCGGCGCGTACATGATGTCCGCGGCGCACCATTCGCCGAAGAGGAATGGCCCGCCGCTGCCGAAACGCGCACGCGCCTGCGCCCAGAGCTGGAGAATGCGCTCGATTTCGTCGCGGACTTCTTCGTCGAGGGGCTTGAACGGGAATGTCTTGCGGACATTCATCGGCAGTTCGCGGCGCAAATTGGAAAAACCGGAATGCATCTCGGCGGCCATGGATCGCGCCATCCCACACGCCGATTCGTCGTCCGGCCAGTATTTTTCCTTGCCGTGCCGGTCTGCGAGAAACTCGATGATCGCCAGGCTGTCCCAAACGACGCAATCGCCGTCCCAAAGGATCGGGACCTTGCCGAGCGAAGGAGCGAACTCGTCGCCTTCGCGGCGCTTGTCCCACTCCTCGTCGAAGAGGGGGACGACGATCTCCTCGAATTCCTCGCCGGAGTGCTTCACCGCCAGCCAGCCGCGCATCGACCAGCTCGAATAAGCGCGATTGCCGATGATGAGCTTGATCAAGTCCGTCCCCTCAGGATGTCGCCGCTTGCAGGATTGCCGTTCGTAACTCGGCAATGCCGCCGCCGGTTTCGCTCGACGTCGCGATCAGTTGCGGATGCGCTGCCGGGTGCTTTGCCGATTCAGCGATCGTTCGCTCCAGCGTTTTCGCCAATTCGGTCGGCTTCACCTTGTCGGCCTTTGTCAGCACCAGCTGGTAATTCACCGCCGCCTTGTCGAGCATCTCCATGATCTCGGTGTCCACGGGTTTTATCCCGTGGCGCGAGTCGATGAGCACGATGGCGCGCCGAAGGACCGATCGTCCGCGCAGGAAATCATTCACCAGGAAGCGCCAGCGCTTGACCAAATCCTTGGGAGCCTCCGCGAAGCCGTAGCCAGGCATGTCGACCAGGCGGATCTGCGGCGGCTGCCCCACGTCGAAGAAATTCAGCTCCTGCGTCCGACCGGGCGTGTTCGATGTGCGCGCCAGCCCTTTGCGGTTGGTGAGCGCATTCAGAAGCGAGCTTTTCCCCACGTTCGAACGGCCCGCGAACGCGATTTCAGCGTAGGCCGGATCGGGCAGGAACCTGAGTTCGGGCGCGGACTTCAGGAACTCGACGGGTCCCGCAAAGAGCTTGCGAGCCCGTTCGGCCAATTCCGCCTTTTCCCGGTCCTCATCCACGTCAGGTCGTCGCCGGATGCGTGTCGGAGAAGTGCAGGCCGTATCTCTTGTACAGCCACCATTGTTGCAGGATGGTCAGGACGTTGCTGGTCACCCAGTACAGCTGAAGCCCACTGGCGAACGGCGCCATCACCACGACCATCACCCACGGCATGATTGCGAAGATCTGCTTCTGTGTCGGATCCATCGGGGCCGGGTTCAGCTTGAACTGCAGCCACATCGTCACGCCGAGCAGGATCGGCAGAACACCGATGAGCAGGAAGTAGGGCGGCGTGAAGTCCAGGAGCCCGAACAGGTTGATCGGAGTCAGCGGATCAGGGGCGGACAAATCCTTGATCCACAGCGCAAAGGGCTGGTGCCGCATTTCCACCGACACGAGCAGCACCTTGTAGAGCGCGTAGAAGATCGGGATCTGCAGCAGGATCGGAAGGCAGCCTGCAGCCGGATTGATCTTCTCCTGCTGGTAGAGCTTCAGCATTTCCTGCTGCAGCTTCGGCTTGTCGTCCTTGTAGCGCTCCTGGATCGCCTTCATCTTCGGCTGAACCTTGCGCATCGCGGCCATCGACTTGAACTGCTTGTCCGCTATCGGGAACATGACCAGGCGAACGATGAGCGTGAGGCAGATGATCGCCACGCCGAAGTTGCCGATCTGTTTGAACAGCCAGTTCAGCAGGTCGAAAATCGGGCGCATGAACCATTCGAACCAGCCCCAGTCGATCGCCTTGGAAAGCTTGGGAATGCCGAGGCCCTCGTAGCGGTCGAGGAGCTTCTTTTCCTTGGCGCCGGCGAAGAGACGGGTTTCCGTCGTCACCGCCTTGCCCGGCTCGACGATCACCGGCGCGTCGGAGAAGTCGGCCTGGTATGCGCCGGTCGGAGCCTTGCGGAAGGATGCCGCGAAGCTGCGGTTTCCGGCAGGCGCGAGGGCCGTCAGCCAATATTTGTCGGTGAAACCAAGCCAGCCGCCGCCCGTGTTGAACTGCCGGCCGGCCGCTTCCTCATCCAACGTGTCGAAGTCGACGTCGTAGCTCGCCGCGTCGTTGAAGACGCCGATCGGGCCGACGTGAACGGTCCAGCTGTCCGGATCGGGCGACTTGGTCGCGCGGCTGATGAGCCCGTATGGGCGCACCGCAATCGCATTGCCCGTCGGGTTCGACACGCGCTGCTGGACCGTGAAGAGATAATTGTCATCGACGTTGAAGATGATGTCGAAGCGCTGACCGCCGTTGCTCGTCCAGGTCAGGGTCACGGGCCGGTTCGGAGCAAGCACCGGTGCACTTGCGGTCCACTGCGCGTCGGCGGGCGGCGCCTGGACGCCCTGGCCCGACCAGCCGAACGACGCGAAGTAGGCGCCCTGAGCACCCGCGGGTGAAAGCAGACGCACGGGCGGCGAGTCCTTGGCGATGCCTTCGCGTTCCCGCAGCAGCACGAGGTCGTCGATCCGGGCGCCCTGAAGGTTGATCGAGCCCTGCAGCGCGGGTGTCTGGATACGGACGCGCGGCGTGTCGCGCAGCACTATGGCGCGGTTGCGCATGGCTGGAGGAGTATTTGGGGTGGGGCTCGCCTGCGGCTGCTGCACCGGCTCTACCTCGCCGTTCTCAACCTTCACCGGCGGCGGGTTCGACGGGACGAACTTGTCGGAAAGGAAACTCCAGCCCAGCAGAACGAGCGCGCTCAGCACGACCGCGAGGATCAGGTTCTTGTTCTCGTTCACTTAGGGTTTGATCCTCAAATCAGGGAACTGGGTCGGGGCCCTGGCCGCCCCAGGGGTGACAGCGCATAATCCGCTTGAACGCGAGCCATCCGCCACGCGCGGCGCCATAGCGTTGAAGTGCGGTGATCGCATAGGCCGAACAGCTTGGCTGGTAACGGCAGCTCGGCGGAAGCACGCGAGACGGGCCTTTTTGCCATCCGCGAGCGATGAGGATGAGCAGCTTCGCGATCACGGTCGTGCCTTCTCGAGCGCCCGAGTGAGGTCTTGTCTCAGGTCGCCGAAGTCGCGCTCGATTCCGCCCGACCGGCCGATCATGACGTGATCGGAGCCGACGTGCCCACGAATCGGAATGATCTCCCGCGCGAGTTCGCGGAAGCGCCGCTTCATGCGGTTGCGCACGACTGCGCCGCCGATCTTCTTGGTGACTGTGAAACCTATACGCTTCGACGGATCGCCGTCGTCGCGGTTACGAACGAGAAGGACGAAGCCGGGCGTCGCCGCGCGCCGTCCGGCGTTCGCAGCGAGAAAATCCGAGCGTTGGCGGAGGATATTTAGGCGCTGAGCTTCTTGCGGCCGCGGGCGCGGCGCGAGTTCAGCACCTTGCGTCCGCCCACCGTCGCCATGCGCGACCGGAAGCCGTGCCGGCGCTTGCGGACGAGGTTGCTCGGCTGGAAGGTGCGCTTCATCGCTCATTCTCTCAAAATCTAAATGAAAAGGGCCGCCGTGGAGGCAGCCGCTGTTGCAGCGCGCCGATAAGGGACCAAGGGCGGGAAGTCAATTGGCGGAGCGGTCGCGATTGGCGCGCCCCTCCTGGTCGGCCCATGTCTGCGGCGGCGCCAGTGGCGGGTCGGAAATGAGGTCTCCATCCGGAGTCATCCCGCCGGCGCCGGGCAGCTCCTGTTCCCGTTCGCGCTTCAGGCGGCGGCGGGCGCTCCGCCGGCGAAGGGCCCAGTCGGCCCAGCTTCCAGCCTTAGGCCGGGAGCGCTTGAAGCGAACGTAGTGGCGCTTCGCCCACATGCTGGTCTTCAGCACCATCGCGAGGCCTATGGCGAAGACGAATACACCGCCTGGGCCGGGCAGAGCGCCTACCGGAATCGCGGCGATCATGAGCAATATGCCGAGCGCGAATATCGTCCATTCGACCGCGGGATGGTCGATAAAGGCGCGCCATTGCTCCCTTGTGATCATCACGAGGATGTGGGGCAGGACGGCTGTTCCCGCAAGGACTTGCGGTCCGCCG
>CAWAQT010000020.1:0-9715 GCA_963784245.1 uncultured Alphaproteobacteria bacterium | reverse complement strand
GCCTCGCAGCTCAGTGGGGGCGCAAGCGCTCGCTGCGAGGAGGATGAGTACGGCTGGCGAACTAATAAACTTCAACAGGGCCTCGGAATTCTGCGTCGACCCACTCGGGATAATGGACCCACCGATAATTTTCTTTGCACGCCTTACGAATACCCCGCTCAGCTTAGGGAAGACTTCACAATGGTTCAGATTTCCAACCAAAGGAGCCCTTTGGATCGTCACTTCAGCGGCCCGCAAAATGGCGACATCGAAGCAGACCACCCCGAACCCGTCATGGAACCTTAGTATGTCCTCCAAATCGGAGGGCGAGTCCCAAAGTGTTACCGAAAGACCCGTGTTCGCTTCTCTTTCGAGAAAGGTTGAACTGTCGATCTGCCCTTGTCGCACCGTACACCAGTGCACTCGGCGCAGGAGTCGCAACGGAGCCGCAATGAGCGGATCATCGATCGCCCAATCGGGAACCCCAGCCACCGAGGGTTAGGCGACGAATTGATCCAGAGCTTGCTCGGCCTCAGCTATGCTCGCGTCTGGCCCAATCGATATGTCATCCAGGCCTACTCTCTCCAAAAGGGCCTCGACTGTTCCATCTCCAGCGACGTCGATCTCCAGACGTCCCACCTGCTCCTCTATTCGTATTCCAACTCCGCCGTCGGGCAAGGGTAGCAAGTCCGCCGTGCGGCCCATCTGATGAATGCGCACGAGCAGGCGAAGAATAGAGCCCACTGCCGTAGCTTGGAGAGGCCGACCACCGTAGCTGTCCCATCCCTCCTCAAGTTCCGAGAACATCAGCAGTCGGGCGAGGGAGCTTGCGACCCATTCCGGGAAAGGACGATCTCGATCCATCGTCCACAGGATTGTTTGCCCTAGGAATGGGATCGAAACCGGCTCGGGTTGCGGGCGGCGTTCCGGAGCCGTGCAAATTACGTCCGCCAACCACTTGTTGGATTCAAGGTGCGGCGCGGCACCAGGATCCATGAGTGCAGCCTCCCAATGGTCATCCACCTGAGCGGCGTTAGCCATGCTTCTCTCCCCATCTTGCGTGCATCTCAGGCGTGGTTATTGCTTGAAACGCACCGTTGATGGCGTTCCGAGCAACGCCGAAAAACCAAAGAGCCTCTTCGAGGCTTCTAATCTCCGGTGTACTTCGAGCAGTGAGTTCAAGGCGAAATGCCTTGGACTTATCTTCGTGCGAAACAACCGGCGAAATTACCGTATGCAACCTCCCAATCGGAGCCCCATCCTCGGCTATGATGCGGTGTTGTCGTTGCCTAATATATGTTTCTGGCTGAAGAAACGGTACCCCGAGGTCCAATGGATCGACCACGAAGGCTTTCGTCATGTCGTGAAACCCTTCGCCAAAGTCGACGACAGGGATCAAATTTAAATTTGTCAGCTCGCATTGCGTAAACTCAATCAGTCCAAGACCGTGACGTTCGATGAACTGTGAGAACCGCCCAAAAAGCTCTTTGAAACGGCTCATCACAACTTCGGAATGCGGATAATCGCGGCCCCCTTCTTTCGCCCAGTTGAACCCAAATCTGTCGACCTGAAGCTGAACCAATTCCCCGGTTCCGCTGCGAAACATTGCTCGCGGCATCGGCGGCGCCTGCAACAAATCAAACGAAAGTTTCTGAGCCCGGACCTCACCGAAGGTTTCGGTTGGATTGCCAAGCGGCGGCTCCGTCGAAACTCCGGGAAATTCTTTCGCGATCTCGCTCCAGAAAAGTCCAAAGTGCACAAGATTGAAAGCGTTGAGCGGCTGGAAAGCAACGCTTATCGCCTGCTCGACCAAAGGCGGCCGTTCATACTCTGGCCGGATCGGCGTCTCGGGCGTCATAATCTCGGCGTTATGGGCATGTGCTGCGCTTTGAATCATACCGGGATTCCTGAGTCAATTCTGCAACATAGTGTGCTTAGGTTCAGGACAACCTTAGAAGGCCGTCACGAAGTAAATTCGTGACGTCGGACGCGTCTCGCTTCTCGGCTTACGCGGATGACGCGCAGAGTTGGACTTTGTCTTTTCCGGCACCTTGAATGGCAGTCGCACGTAGTTCCGCGACTGAGCCGCCGGTTGCCTGGTCTTTAAAGTCCCATCGCACGATTGGCACGCCGTACATGTTCGGCCGGAGTACCCAATAATGATTTCCAAAGCCGCGCAGCTCCACGGAGCCTTGCAGTACCTCGGCTACACATGTGGCAAAAGCCTGGGCCGGCTTTTGACTCGGGATGGTCATCTCTACGCCCATGCGCTCCAAACCAGCCGCCGAAGTTGCACAGCCCGATGTCGCGATTGCGATCAACGCTACAAATCTACGCATCATTCCCCCAACGAGCCCTCAGTTTTGGCAAGTGCCAGCTGACTTTTCAAACAGGAAGTTGCACCGTCACGAAGTAAATTCGTGACGTCGGACGCGTCTCGCTTCTCGGCTCAAGTCCGGGGCTCGCGCGCCGGCCGGGTCGTCGTAATCTCTTCGCGCTGAGCTCCCGTTTGCTCCCGCAAACTCTCACCTTCGCTCGGCTACTTTTTCACTTCCGCTTCTTCCGCGCCGCATAACGCGCATCGCGGGCGGCCTTCCGCTCGGCCTCGCTCGGAGGAGCAGCGGCAGCGGCCTTGACCGCATCGTCCGCCGCTTTCGCTTCTGCCTCGGCCTTCTTCGCGGCCGCCTTCTCGGCCTTGGCCTCTTCCCGGCGCTGCCCGGCCGCCGCGCGTTCGGCGGCGAGCTTCTCGTCGACCGGCGGCCTCGATTTATACTGGTCCAGAAGCTTCTGCTTCGCCTGCGCGGCCTGGCCGGCGCGGTCCTGGAATGTGCTGTTGTAGGTCATGATGAATGGTCTCCTGATCGGCAGCATACATTATCGCCGCGCGAGGCGGCGGGATTCATAGTCGACAACGCCTGACAGGCTTGGTCGGGCCGAGAAGGGAGCCGTCACGAAGTAAATTCGTGACGTCGGACGCGTCTTGCAGCGCGGCTAATGCCGCTCGCTCGCGCGCCGGCCGGGTCGTCCTAGTCTCTACGCGCTGCTAACGATTGCTGCGCAATCGCTGCGCTGCGCTCGGCTACTCCTCCCCCATCCTTAGCGCGGCAATAAACGCCTCCTGCGGAATGCTGACGGAGCCGTATTCGCGCATCCGCTTCTTCCCCTCCTTCTGCTTCTCCAGAAGCTTGCGCTTGCGGGTCGCGTCGCCGCCGTAGCATTTGGCGGTGACGTCCTTCCTCAGCGCGGCGATGGTCTCGCGGGCGATGATCTTGCCGCCGATCGCGGCCTGGATCGGGATCTTGAACAAATGCCTGGGGATCAGGTCCTTCAGCCGCTCGCACATGCCGCGGCCGCGGGCTTCGGAATTGCCGCGGTGGACGATCATGCTCAGCGCGTCGACCGGCTCTCCGTTCACCAGGATGCTCATCTTCACGAGGTCGCCCTCGCGGTGGCCGACCTGGTGATAGTCGAAGCTCGCATAGCCGCGGCTGATCGACTTCAGGCGGTCGTAGAAGTCGAACACCACTTCGTTCAGCGGAAGCTCGTAGCGCAGCATCGCCCGCGCGTGGCTTCCGGTGCCGACGTAGCTCAGGTCCTTCTGGATGCCGCGGCGGTCCTGGCAGAGCTTCAGCACCGCGCCGAGGTAGCTGTCGGGGACGTAGATGGTCGCGTCGATCCACGGCTCCTCGACGCGCTCGATGATGCTCGGGTCGGGCCAGTCGGCGGGGTTGTGGATTTCCTGCTTCTTCCCGTCGCGGAGGTGGACCTCGTAGACCACGGACGGGGCGGTGGTGATGAGGTCGAGGTCGTATTCGCGGGTCAGCCGCTCCTGGATGATCTCGAGGTGGAGGAGGCCGAGGAAGCCGCAGCGGAAGCCGAAGCCGAGCGCGGCGCTGGTCTCCATCTCGAAGCTGAACGAGGCGTCGTTGAGGCGGAGCTTGTAGAGGCTGTCGCGCAGCTTCTCGAAGTCCGCGGCGTCGACCGGGAAGAGGCCGCAGAAGACGACCGGCTGGACGAGCTTGAAGCCGGGGAGCGGCTCCGGCGCGGGGCGCTTCGCATCGGTGATGGTGTCGCCGACGCGGGTTTCGGAGACTTCCTTGATCTGCGCGGTGATGAAGCCGATCTCGCCCGCGGCCAGTTCCTGCAATTGCTCGATCTTGGGGCGCATGCAGCCGACGCGGTCGACGAGGTGGGTCGTGCCGGCGGCCATGAACTTGATCTGCTGGCCCTTGCGGATGACGCCGTCCATCACTCGGACGAGGATGACGACGCCGAGATAGGGGTCGTACCAGCTGTCGACGAGCATGGCCTTAAGCGGCGCGTCGCGGTCGCCCTTCGGCGGCGGGATCTTGTCGACGATCGCCTGCAGCACCTCGTCGATGCCGATGCCGGACTTGGCGGAGGCGAGGACCGCCTCGGACGCGTCGAGGCCGATGATCTCCTCGATCTCCTGCCGGACGCCTTCGGGGTCGGCGGCGGGGAGGTCGATCTTGTTGATGACGGGCACGATCTCATGGTCGTGCTCGATCGACTGGTAGACGTTGGCGAGGGTCTGCGCCTCGACGCCCTGCGCGGCGTCGACGACGAGGAGGGCGCCTTCGCAGGCGGCGAGGCTGCGGCTGACCTCATAGGCGAAGTCGACGTGGCCGGGGGTGTCCATCAGGTTGAGCTCGTAGCCGTTCCACGCGAGGCGGACGGTCTGCGCCTTGATGGTGATCCCGCGCTCCTGCTCGATCTCCATATTGTCGAGGATCTGGCCGTGGGTCATCTCGCGCTCGGTGAGGCCGCCGGTGCGCTGGATCAGGCGGTCGGCAAGCGTCGACTTCCCATGGTCGATATGGGCTATGATGCTGAAATTACGGATTTTTTCGAGTTTCGTAGACAATTCAAGGACTTCGCGAAGGAGGAGATTTGCGAGGCGAGTAGCAGAGCGATAAAGCAGTGGCGAGGGCGGCGCGTAACGGCCGCTTCAAAGGGGGCAACATCCATGAACAAAATCAGCATCCTGGCTGCAGGCGTGTGCGCGGCCGCGTTCGGTGCGGCAGTTTACGCGGCGCCGGCAGCGCCGCCGCCCATCGCCAATTACTGGGTCGACGCGGCGACGACGAGCGGGTTCGGAGCCGGCATGATGGGCGCCGGGGGCGGCCGCCCGAACATGTCGCAGATCATGAACATGATGTCGGGCAACGCGCCCTCCTATGCGCATACGCTGGAGCTGCGGCTCGCGTCCAAGACGAAGGCGCCCGCGGCGCCCTCGGCGAACCATCTGATCCCGCCCGGGCTGCAGATGGGACCGAGCCTTCCGCTCGTCACTCCGCAAGCCGCGAAGCCGGTCAAGGAGACGTACGGATTGCCGCCCGGATATGAGAAGCCGAAGGGGCGGATGCTGATCTACTGGGGCTGCGGCGAGCATGCCGGGGCCGGCCAGCCGACAATCATCGACTTCGCCAAGATGGCTGCGGGCCAGGTCCCGCCGGGCATGGCGGCGATGGCCAATGCGGCGCGCATGGCGAACGTGCCGCGCAGCGCGCCGGGCTATGGCGAGTGGCCGAACACCAAGGACAGCCGCCCGGTCCCGGCGAGCGGATCGCTGATCGGCGCGCACAAGATCGAGGGCAATTATTCGCCGCCGATCGGCTTCACGCTGGGGCAGGACTTCATGCCCGCGCTGAACCTGCGCGAAGCGGGCGCAATGCCGTCGGGCGCAGTGCGGCTCGGCTGGACTCCGGCGCCGACGGCAACCGGATATGCACTGACGATGTTCGGCGCCGCGCAGAACGGCGACGTGATCATCTGGTCCTCGTCAAAGAGCGCCGCGATGGCGCCGGCGCTCGACTATCTGCCGCCCGCGGAAGTGAAGCGGCTGGTCGGCACCGGACACGTGCTTCCTCCGACGACCAACCAGTGCGTGCTTCCGTCGGAAGTCGCCAAGGCCTCGCCGTCCGGCATGATCATGGCGATCGGCTACGGTCCCGAAGCCTATTTCGCGGAAAGCCCGAAGGCCCCGAAATGGACGGCGAAGGTGCGCTTCAAGTCGACCGCTTCGCTGATGCTCGGCATGCCGGACATGGGTGACGCCGGCAATCGGAACGCTCCGCAGCAGACGCAGCCGAAAAAGAAGAAGAAGTTCGGCATCGGGGACGTGCTGAAGGGCGCGGTCGGCATTCCGGGAAGCTAAGCGAAACGTCGTTCAAGCCATTTGTCGACGGGGGCCGCCCGTCCGTCGAAGCGCCTTGCGCTGACGGTTCGGCCCCCTACAGCGGTCGACCGAGTTGAGGGGAGTTAAGAGTTCTCATGAACCACAAGAATTGCCTTGTCCTGTTGCTTGCGAGCGCGTCGCTGCTCGCGGCCTGCGCCACTGCTCCGCAGACCGCCGAGGTCGCCCCGCCCGTAGCGCCCGAAGCCGTTGCGCCCGCAGCGCCGGCCGAGCCCGCTCCAGTCACCGCGCTGGTGAAGGAAGTCGCGATTCCGCACGAGGAGTTCCAGCTCGCGAACGGCCTCACCGTGATCGTCCATACCGACCGCAAGGCTCCCATCGTCGGAGTGGCGATGTGGTACAATGTCGGCTCCAAGGACGAGCCCAAGGGCAAGACCGGTTTCGCCCATCTGTTCGAACATCTGATGTTCAACGGGTCGGAGAATCTTCCGGGCGACTATTTCGAATATCTGCAGCAGATCGGCGCGACCGATTACAACGGCACGACCAACTTCGACCGCACCAACTACTTCCAGTCGGTTCCGACGGGGGCCCTCGAGCGCGCTTTGTTCATGGAATCCGACCGCATGGGCTACCTCCTCGGCGCGGTCACTCAGGGCAAGCTCGATAACCAGCGCGGCGTCGTCCAGAACGAGAAGCGCCAGGGCGACAACCAGCCGGGCGGGCTCGTCTTCTACGAGATCCTCGAGAACCTCTTCCCCGAGGGACATCCGTACCGGCACTCGCCGATCGGATCGATGGCCGACCTCGACAAGGCTCACCTGCAGGACGTCCGCAACTGGTTCACCAACAATTACGGCCCGAACAATGCGGTGCTCGTGCTTGCGGGCGACATCGACGCGGCGACGGCGCGGCCGCTGGTCGAGAAATATTTCGGCGACATCGCGCGCGGCCCGGTGAACACGCCGGCCGGGGCCGAAGTGCCGGTGCTGGCGGCCCCCAAGTCGAGCGTGATGAAGGACCGCGTCGCTGCGACCACAGTGTCGCGCTCCTGGCCGATGCCGGGCCTCCTCGATCGCCAGCTCGTCGCGCTCGACCTCGGCGGCTCGGTGCTGGGCGGCCTCGCCAGCTCGCGCCTCGACAAGATCCTGGTGCGCGATGAGAAAACCGCAGTCAGCGTCAGCGCCGGCCTTTACGCGATGCAGCGCGTCGGCATCTTCTTCGCGCAGGCGACGGTGAAGCCGGGCGTCGATCCGGCGGTCGTCGAGAAGCGCCTGGACGAGATCATCCAGCAGTACATCGCCGAAGGCCCGACCGCGGACGAGCTCGCCCGGGCGGCGACGCGCGAGGTCGGCAGCCGCATGCGCGCGCTTGAGCAGGTCGGCGGCTTCGGCGGAAAGGCCGTGACCCTGGCCGAGGGCGAAGTGCTCGCCGGCGACAGCGATTTCTACAAGAAGACTCTCGCCAATTACGCGACGATCACGCCTGCCGAAGTGAAGGGCGCGATGGCCGAATGGCTGACCAAGCCGGCCTTCAGCCTGCGCCTGGAGCCGGGCGATCGGCCGCCCTATGTCGAAGCCGCGGCGCCGAAGGCGAAGAAGGGATCCGACAAGATCAAGGTCACGAAGAAGCGTGAGGTGCCGTCGCTCGCCCTGATGCAGGCGCTCGACTTCCCCGACGTGCAGCATGTGGCTTTGTCGAACGGCGTCCAGCTACATTACGCGCAGCGCAGCGCCGTTCCGATCACTCAGTTGGCGCTGCAGTTCAACGCGGGTTTCGCGGCCGACGGGCCGACCGCTCGCGGCCTTCAGAGCATGACTCTGAGCCTTCTCGACGAAGGAACGACGACGAAAACGTCGCAGCAGATCGCGGAAGAGCAGGAGCGGCTCGGCGCGGAGATCAGCGCGAGCGGCACGGCCGACCGCAGCACGGTCGCCATGTCGGCGCTGAGCGCGAACCTGGCTCCGTCCCTCGACCTGATGGCCGACATCGTGCGCAACCCGTCCTTCGCCCCGGCGGAGGTCGAGCGCGTACGATCGCAGACGCTGACCGGAATCGCGCAGCAGCTGAAGGACCCGAACTCGATGGCGTCGCGCGCGCTTCCGTTCCTGCTGTACGGCGAGACCCATCCCTATGCGTCGACCGGCATCGGCGACGCGCAGTCAGTGGGCAAGTTCTCGCGCGATGACTTGCTGGCGTTCCAGCAGACCTGGCTGCGTCCGGACAATATGGAAATCTTCGTGGTTTCCGATCGTCCGCTCAGCGAAGTCCAGGCTGAGCTCGACCGGCGTTTCGGCCAGTGGCAGGCGCCCGCCTCGGCAAAGGGCGTGAAGCAGTTTTCTGCCCCGCCCGCGCGACCGGCAAGCCCGCGGATTGTCCTGATCGACCGGCCGCAGTCGCCGCAGTCGGTCATCATCGGCGGACAGATCACACCGGTCGACCCGCGCAGCGACGTGACCGCGTTGCAAAGCGCCAACGACGTTATCGGCGGCAACTTCCTCTCCCGGATCAACATGGACCTGCGTGAGACGAAGGGCTGGTCCTATGGCGTTCGCGGCAGCGCCACGGTCAACGAGAAAGTGGTGCCCTATATCGTCAGCGCGCCGGTCCAGGCCAACCGCACCGGCGATTCCATCGCCGCACTGGCGACCAACTACCGCGACTTCCTGACCGTCAAGGGAACGACCGACGCCGAGCTGGCGCGCACGATCGCCAACAACATCCAGCAGCTCCCGGCCGGTTCGAAACCTCGTCGGCGGTTCTGCAGGGAATGATCACCAACGATCTGCTCGGGCGTCCCGACAATTATTACGAGACGCTGGCACCGCTCTATCGGGCGCTGACCCCGGCGACGCTGGACCAGGCATTCCGCGGGGCGGTTGCGCCGGAAGGCTTCGTCTGGGTCGTCGTGGGCGACGCGGCGAAGATCCGCCCGCAGCTCGAGAAGCTGAAGATGCCGATCGAGGTGATACAGCCGCGGTAAACAGGAGCCGCCGAGGATAGCGAAGCGGTCGCGAGAGCGATCGCCGAGCTACTGCGAGAGATGGCGAATGCCGGCCGGCGTGCGCGCAAGCGGCTTGGCCGCGCGGCGCGACACGTCCGACGTCACGGGATTTCACTCCCGTGACGTCTCTCCTGCCAATGTCTGCTTTGGGTGGAAAGCGGACATTAGCAAGGATAGCATCGACGGTAGGTTTCGAGGTCTGAAACTCAGTCAGTGTTGGTGCTGGAGGTATTGTTGATCGTTGCGCTTCAGATCTTCGTCGCCCTGATAACCGAAGCGGTCTTGATCGGACTGTCCATTGGCGCAGCCTCGCGTTTGAGGGGGTATGCCGAGTTACCAATGCAATGGCAGCTTGATGGGACAGTGACCCGAATGGCCCCCCGACGCTTCGCGCTCGCATTCACGCCAGTCCTGACGGTGTTCGTCTTATCCGCACTGCTGGCCTTGTCGTTCCTGACTGGGCCGCGCCAAGGCCAAGAATGGATGCTAATTCCGGCGACCTTCTTGGTCGGCTTTACTGCGGTGAGCGTCCATGCCTTCCACCTCTGGATGATGAACAAGCTTCTGAAGGGCTA
>CAWAQT010000019.1:0-38141 GCA_963784245.1 uncultured Alphaproteobacteria bacterium | reverse complement strand
TATTTCGAGAACAGGATCATGGAGGCGATCTACGGCCCGAAGCGCGCCGCACAGGAAGCCGCGCTTAGCTTCGACGATATGGAAAAGGCCCTCGTCGAGGAGGGTCGCACCGCTCCCATCACGCAACTCAACCTCCCGAAGGACCAAGCGATCGCCGACGGTGGAGCTACCGGCATCATCTACGACAAGGGCGCGGCGTTCCTGCGCACGATCGAGCGCACCGTGGGACGCGAGAAATGGGACGCCTATCTGCGCTCATACTTCGATCGCCATGCCTTCCAGCCGATGACCTCGGCTCTCTTCCTCGCCGATCTTCGCGCGAACCTCCTCAAGGGCGACAAGACGATAGAGGACAAGCTTCAGCTCGATCGCTGGGTATACCAGCCCGGCCTTCCATCGAATGTCGCGCGGCCCGATCCGGCCGCCTTCGCGTCCGTAGACAAGGCGGTTCGCGAATTTTCCGGCGGAGGCACCGTTCCGGCGGCGTTCGCACAATGGACGACCGCAGAAAAGCTGCGCTTCCTCAACAAGTTACCGCGCAAGCTGCCGACCAGGCGCCTCGACGAGCTGGACCGAAGCCTCCGGCTCAACGACGCCGGCAACAACGAAGTGCTGTTCGCCTGGCTCGATCTGGCGATTCGCAACCGGTACGACCCGGCCGTGCCGGCCCTGGAGCGCTTCCTTACCACCCAGGGCCGCCGCAAATTCGTACGGCCATTAATCGAAACGCTGGCCGCGGACGCGCAGTGGGGCCGCCCCATCGCAACGCGCGCCTACCGGGATGCGAGGGCGTCCTATCACCCCATTACGCAGCGCGATCTGGACAAACTTAAGTTAGGCAGTTGATCAGCGGGTCTTAACCGCGTCTCAACCCTCTTCGGCTACCGCTCGTTTGACCAGATTTAGCGAGCGTGGATGTACGAAGCTCCAGACCGTTTCAAGCGGATGACCGCGGCACGCCTGCCTGACGGCGAATCGCTGGGAATCACCAGCGATCCCGTCGAGGTTGCGAGCTCGCCGTTGAAGGACGTCCAGCTCATTTCCCGCGCCCAGCTCGCGCCCTTTTTCGCGGCTGCGAACGTCGTTGCCGCGGGAATGATGATCGCCGCTCTGTGGGGCGAAGCGAGCCTGACGTACCTCCTGCCCTGGGCGGGGACGGTCGGGATCGCGAATTTCGTCGCGATGCAAGTCGCACGGACCCAGTCGATCACCCATATCGGCCGCTCTGGCAGGCAGGTTCCCGAATGGCTGATGGTGGGCGAAGTCATCGGCCGCGGGCTGATCTGGCTTTCGCTGCCCATCTACCTTTTCCCGTCTATGGAGCCCGGGGCGCAGGTGATCGCCGCGTCGATCATGGCCGGCCTCGGCGTTGCGGGCCTCGGTCTCGTGGTCGTCCCGCGCGCCGCGATCGGCTGGATGTCGGCATTCACCGCCGGCGTCGCCGCCGCCCTGTTCATCGGCCGCACGTCGGTTCCCTTCCAGCACATGCTGTCGATCCTGTTCACGCTCGGCGTGTCCATCTTCGGCGTGCTCAACGTCGCCCGCTGGGCCTTCGAGCAGCTCAAGACCAACGCGGATTTCAGCGCCCAGAGCGAAAGCGCGAGCCTGCTTCTTCAGGAATATGAGCAGCGCGGCGTGGGCTGGCTTTGGCAGGTCGATGCCGAGAACCGCGTCACCTACATCAGCTCGCGCATGACCGCCCTGCTCGGCCGACCCGCAAGCCAGTTGCTCGGCCATTCGATGCCCTCGCTCCTCGGCGGCAATGCGGAGCTCGGTCGCAAGCTTCTGGAAAAGCAGCCGTTCAACTCGCTCGACATGGAGCTTCAGACGGCGCGGGGGCCGCGCTGGATCTCGATCGCAGGCGACCCGATCATCGACACCGCCGGCCGCTTCGAAGGCTTCCGCGGCGTCGGCAGCGACATCACCGAGATGCGCCAGACGCAGGAGCGGCTGACCCACCTCGCCAACATGGACGTGCTCTCGGGCCTCCCCAACCGCGGCCGGGTGCGCCAGCTGCTGGGCGACTCCCTGCGCAACGCGACCGTGTCGAACGTGCCCTGCGCGATCCTCTTCCTCGACCTCGACGGCTTCAAGCCGGTCAACGACACGTTCGGCCACCCGAAGGGCGATGCGGTGCTTCGCGCCGTCGCGAAGCGTCTGGTCGACGAGGTCGGCCAGGACGGTCACGTCGGCCGCATGGGAGGCGACGAGTTCGCAATCGTCATCACCGACGCCCAGAGCCGCAAGATGGTCGAGCAACTGGCCGACCGGATCATCGTGGCGATCAAAGAACCGTACATGATCGACCAGACGGAGATCCGCATCGGCGTTTCGATCGGCTGCGCCTTCGGCCCGATCGACGGCGCCACGGTGGACGACCTGATCCTCAAGGCCGACCTGGCGCTTTACGAAGCCAAGGATTCCGGTCGCGGAGTCGCGCGATATTTCTCCTCCGAGCTCCAGTCCGAGCAGGAGGACCGGGTCCGGCTCGAGACCGACCTCCGTCAGGCGGTCGTCGCAAAGCAATTCCACCTCGTCTTCCAGCCGCTGGTAAGCGCCAAGACGCAGAAGCTCATCGGGTTCGAGGCGCTGATCCGCTGGAATCACCCCCAGCGCGGCTTCGTGCCCCCGAACGTTTTCATCCCTGTCGCCGAAGAGAGCGGCCTGATGCCGGTGATCGGCGAATGGGTGATCGACGAGGCTTGCCGCGCCGTCGCATCCTGGCCAGACCCGATCACCGTCGCCCTGAACATCAGCCCGAAGCAGATCGTCCTGGCCGCGCTGCCCAATATCGTGAGCGAAGCGCTGGCGCGGTGGAAGGTGCCGGGCAACCGGATCGAGCTCGAAGTCACCGAGGGCATCTTCCTTGGCGATAACGGGCCGACCCTGGACGTGATGAAGCGCCTGCGCTCGCTCGGCGTAGGGATCGCGCTGGACGATTTCGGGACCGGCTATTCGTCGATCGGCTATCTGAACAAGGCGATCTTCCACAAGTTGAAGATCGACGGCAGCTTCGTCCGCGAGGCGGGCACGCGGCCCGAGAATGTCGCGATCATCAAGTCGATCGTGCAGCTTGCAAAGAGCTTCCGCATGTCGGTCACTGCGGAGGGCGTCGAAACCGCCGAAGATTTCGAGCGCATGCGCGAGCTCGGCTGCGACACCATCCAGGGCTATCTGTTCGGCAAGCCGCTGTCCTACGAGCGCGCGAACCAGATGGTCGTCGGTCTCGGATCGAAGCGGATCGCGAGCTAGCCGTCAGTACCGCGCGATGATGAACTCGCGCGCCCGCTCATATTCGTAAGGGGTCACTCGACCGTCCGCATCCGCGTCGGCGATTTCCTTGAACTTGAGCGCTGCCGGCTGCGCCTCGGCGACCGAGATGATCCCGTCGCCATTCGCGTCGAACCGGTGCCTGGCCCACTGGTTCAGCACCCAGTCCCGCTCGAACAGCTCGACCGCGCGCGGGTTGAAGGACGCGGCGGCGGCCGGAGGAAGCGCATCCTGAGCGGAAACTGCAAGCAGGAAAATGGCATCGAGCATCCCCCTGAAACGCTCGATGGCGCAAGCTGTTGCGGCGAGCCGATACCCCCTTGCGCACAGGTACGTACATCCCCGGATTAACCAGCGGACACCTTGCCCTATCGTTCAATCGAAACACGGAGAGAGCGATGGCTGGCGAACAGAGCCTTGGAGCGGCTCACGAATATCTGCGCGACGCGTGGCAACGATCCGTCCTGTTCCTCGACGTCCTTCGCCAGCGTGGAAACATCTATCGGGAACAGCGGGATAAGGTCGCGCCGAACGTTCTCGACTTCGACGTTGAGCTGATCCTCGACGGCCGCAACCTGCCGACGCCGGTGAACTACCTTCTCGTGCGCATTGTGCCCCCCGAAGGGATGGCGACGGATCCGGCGAAGCGGCCGTTCGTCGTGGTCGATCCCCGCGCCGGCCATGGACCCGGGATCGGTGGCATGAAGGATGACAGCGAGATAGGCGCCGCCCTGAAGGAGGGCCACCCCTGCTATTTCATCGGTTTCCTGCCTGAAGCCATGCCCGAACAGACCATCGAGGACGTCTGGAATGCCGAGGCGCTGTTCGTCCAGCATGTCGCCTCCAGGCACCCCAACGCCGGCAAGCCCGCAATCATCGCGAACTGCCAGGCCGGTTGGCAGACGATGATCATGGCGGCCACGCATCCGGATGTTCCGGGGCCACTGCTCCTCGCCGGCTCGCCGCTATCCTATTGGGCCGGAGTCCGGGGCAAGAACCCGATGCGATACCTTGGCGGCATTCTTGGCGGAACCTGGCTGACCAGTCTCGCGGGCGACCTTGGCGGGCGCAAGTTCGACGGGGCGAACCTGGTTGCAAACTTCGAGTCCCTCGACCCGGCGAACACGTACTTCGAAAAGCCGTATAATGTTTACTCGAAGGTCGACACCGAGGCCGAGCGTTTCCTCGAGTTCGAGACCTGGTGGGGCAGCCCGATCCTGATGAATTCGGGCGAGATGCAGTGGATCGCGGACAATCTTTTCGTGGGCAACAAGCTGACGACGGGCGACCTGCGCACGTCCGACGGGATGCAGATCGACCTGCGCGACATCAAGTCGCCGATCGTCGTCTTCTGCTCGTGGGGCGACAATATCACTCCGCCGCAGCAGGCGCTCGGATGGATCACGGACCTGTACGAGACCGATGACGACCTCGTCGCGAGCGGCCAGACCATCGTCTACTCGCTTCACGACACTGTGGGGCATCTAGGCATCTTCGTCTCCGGCAAGATCGCGACGCGGGAGCATGAAGAGTTCGCGAGCTCGATGGAAATGATCGACCTGATGCCGCCCGGACTTTACGAGGCGGTCATCGAGGATGTCGCGGACGAGACCGCCAATCGCGCCCTGATCAAGGGTCGCTACCTTTTCCGGCTGGAGCGGCGCTCTCTCGACGACATCCGCAAGCTTGGCGGCAATAGCCCGGAAGACGACCTGAAGTTCGCTGCGGCGGAGCGCGTGTCGATCATCAACCGCAGGCTTTACGAAACCTATCTCGGCCCATTCGTGCGATCGGTTACGCCGCCCGCATTCGGCGAATGGGCGCGCAAGATGCATCCGAACCGACTTCGGTTCGACATCTTTTCCGACGAGAATCCCGCCATGCGGTTCGTGGCCGAGAATGCGAAGCAGATCCGGGAGAAGCGTGAGGCCGCGGCCGAGGACAATATGTTCTCGGCGGCAGAGAAAACCATGGCAGCTTCCATCAGCGCTACGCTCACAGCAATGGGCAAGGCGCGGGACGCGATGACCGAGCAGCTTTTCCACGCGACGTATGGGTCGCCGCTTCTCCATGCGCTGCTGGGGCTCGATCCCGCGAGCGCGCGGGAAGACCGCAAGCCGGAGCGCGAGGCCCTTCGCGAACAGGGTCGGGCAAGACGGCGTGCGGAACTCGAATCGCGTTTCGACAAGGGCGGGGCGGTGGAAGCGACACTTCGCGCCGTGATCTACGTCCGTCGCGCGGAAGGCGGTGCGGACGAACGTAGTTTCGCTATCCTGAAAGAGCTCCACGATGCACAGCCCCCTGGCCGTCCGCGGTCCATGGCCCAGCTGAAGGAGGCATTGCGCGATCAGTCGCTTCTGCTGCGAATGGATGAAGAGCGGGCGGTTGCCGCCATTCCGAAACTGCTGCCGCGCGATACTGACGAACGGGCGCGCACGTTGCGCGCGGTTCAACGCCTGATTGCCGCTCAAGGCGACCTCTCGAGCGAAGGACGGCGGCGGCTTGCCAAAATCGAAAAGCTGTTTGCCGTTCCGGCGGTCCCGGCGGGCAAGAAGGAAGCCGCGGATGCCGGCGATTGAGGCGCCCGCGAAGGACGTCGTCCGGCCGATCCTCACGGGGCACAAATCGCTGATCGTCGGAATCGCGAACGACCAGTCGATCGCCTATGGCTGCGCCGAGGCCTTTCGCGCATCGGGCGCGGAAATTGCCATCACCTGGCTGAACGAAAAGGCTCGGACCTACGTAGAACCGCTCGGCGAGGCGCTTGGCGCCGAGATCATGGCGCCGCTGAACGTCGAGAATCCGGGCGAGCTGGAAGCCCTGTTCGATGAGATCGGCCGGCGTTGGGGCAAGCTCGACAGCCTGATTCACTCAATCGCCTTTGCACCGACGGAAGATTTGCAAGGAGGCCTGCTCGATTGCTCGGCCGCGGGTTTTGCCAGAGCGATGGACGTGTCCTGCCACTCGTTCGTCCGCATGGCGAAGCTCGCCGCGCCTCTGATGACCGACGGCGGCACGATGTTCGCGATGAGCTATTTGGGCGCCAACAAGGTCGTTCCCAACTACAATGTGATGGGTCCGGTGAAGGCGGCCCTGGAGGCGGCCTGCCGGTACTTGGCCTATGAGCTTGGGCCGCAGGACATACGCGTCCATGCCATTTCACCGGGTCCCCTCAAAACTCGCGCCGCATCGGGCCTGAAGGACTTCGAATTTCTGCTCAACCAAGCCGTCGAACGGGCGCCGCTCCACGAGCTTGTCGACATCGACGATGTCGGGTTCGCCTGTGCTTACCTGGCGACCGATTTTGCGAGGCGGATCACCGGCGGCACCATTTACATCGACGGCGGCGCCAACATCATCGGGTAGCGCAGGCTGCCCCCTGACCTCGTTCCTTACGCTCGGCGATCGCTCCGCGTACGGCCTTCCACCCCCGTAGACCATCGACAGGCCCAGGCACGTGTCCTTGCCGCCTTCCTTTACCGTGACGATCAAACGCCCAAGTTCCTCCGCCGCGTCCGCGAACCTTTCTACCAACCGCCGGATCTGTCCTGCCGTTGGCCGAGGGTGGCCTTCAACTTCGCTCGCGCTCGTGCGACCTAGGCCGCGCCGGGTGCGCGTTTTGGCCGATTGCGTCGTTTCTGGGGGACCCGTGGACCGCCGAAGCTCTGCGCTGACACTGCCACATGCGATCATCGGCCTCCTTGCCGCCGGCGGCTTCATCACCCCGGCGATGGCTCAGCGGACCGGCGAGAACGCCGTCACCTCGGCTGACGACGCCTTCGGCACCAGCGTCGGCAATGAGACCATCGGCCTTTACAGCACAGACGAAGTGCGCGGCTTCAGCCCGGTGGCCGCGGGCAATATCCGCATCGACGGGCTCTATATGGGCGGAATTGTCATCGGCAATCAGCGGATCCAGTCCGGCTCCACGGTCCGTGTCGGCCTTTCCGCGCAGGGATATGCCTTCCCTGCCCCGACCGGGATCGTCGAGCTCTCGGTGCGACCGGTGGGGACGGAGCCGGTGCTGTCGAGCGTCCTCTACGCCGGCCAGAACCAGAACGGCATCGACCTCGACGCGCAGCTGCCCATCAACGGCGAGCTCGGCGTCGCCGCGGGCATTTCCTTCAACCAGTACATCGATTTCCCGGGCGGCGATCAGGCGCGCTATCTCGACATCGGAATCGCGCCCGCATGGCGGCCGCGCGAAGGGACCGAAGTCCGCGCTTATTTCGGCGTGCAGGATGCGCCTGTAGACCGCAGCACGCCCTTCACCTTCGTCGAAGGGACGGAGCTTCCCCCTCATCTCCCCAACCGCTTCCACGGCCAGCGCTGGGCCGCATGGAAGAACCGCTTCACGTCGATGGGCGTGTTCGGCCACACCACCTTCGACCAGTGGCGGCTGAGCGGCGGGGTCTTCCGCCATGTCGTCGACAGCCAGCGCAGCTACAACACGCTCTATGTGAATGCCCATGCCGACGGCAGCGCGCGCTACCTCGTCAACATCCACCCGCCCCGCCTGACCGAACAGAACGCGGGCGAGATCCGCCTCTCCCGCCAGTTCGACGAGGGTCCGCGCCACCACGTCATCCATTTGTCCGCTCGCGGCGGAATCCGCACCGGAGATTTCGGCGGCGAAGCGGTCGTGGACTTCGGCCCTGCGGTCGTCGGCGAGGTGCCTCCAGAATTCCCCGAACCGGACGTCGTGTTCGGGGAAGAGACGAAGGACAAGGCCCGCCAATATGGCGCAGGGATCGCCTATCACGGCCGCTGGCCCGGCGTCGGCGAGTTCAGCGTCGGCGTCCAGAAGGTGCGCTATCGCAAGACCATATCGCCGCCCGACGAAGTGGAGATCGTCACTCGGGCAGAGCCCTGGCTGTGGAACGGCACGCTCGCAGTCAATCTCATAAAGGGACTGGTGGCTTACGCCGGCTACACCAAGGGGCTGGAGGACAGCGGCGTCGCTCCGGAGATTGCCGTCAATCGCAGCGAGGCGCCGCCCGCCCTGCTCACGTCGCAGCGCGACATCGGCCTGCGCTACGCATTCGGCCCGATGCGCCTCGTCGTCGGCGGCTTCGACGTCCGTAAGCCCTACTTCAACCTCGGCCCCAATCTCGTCTACGCTCAGCTCGGCACGGTCCGTCATCGCGGGCTGGAAATCTCGCTATCGGGCGAACCGGTGAAGGGTCTCAGCCTCGTCGCGGGAGCCGTGCTGATGAAGCCGCGAGTCAGTGGAGAGGCGGTCGACCTCGGCCTCGTGGGCAAAATGCCCGTCGGCCAGGCCGAACGCTCCGCCACTGGCTATGTGGACTATGTCCTCCCGTGGCTTCCGGACCTTTCGCTGAATCTCGGCATCCAGCACCTCGGGAAACGCGCGGGAAGCGTCGACAATCTGCTGACAGTGCCTGGCAGGACGCTGGTCAATGCAGGTGGCCGTTACCGTTTCGAGATCATGAAAGCGCCGGCGTCCCTGCGGCTGCAGGTGAATAATGTGTTCGATGACTATGCCTGGAACGTGACCGGCGGAGGCGGCTTCCGCCGCGCCTTTCCGCGCCGCGCCAACCTCACCCTTTCGGTCGACTTCTAGGCGCGAAGCAGCGCCGTACGGACGGCCTTGGACAGCGCCTCGGCTCGGAAAGGCTTGGTCAGCAACGGCGCGTTGGGCGCTATCCGGCGGATCGAATCCGTCTCGCTGTAGCCGGAGACGAACAGGATCGGCTGTTCCGGGTGCGTGGACAGGATTCGGCTCGCAACGTCGGCCCCGGACAGACCCGGCATGATGAAGTCGAGCACGACGAGATCGGGTTTCTCGGCCGCAAAGGCGCTCAGCCCCGACTTGCCGTCGTTGGCCTGATAAACGTCATAGCCCTGCTCGGCGAGCGACTCACTGATGAACTCGCGCACGTCCGGATCGTCGTCGATGACCAGGATCCGCTCCGCCGCCGGACCCAGATGGGTTCCTCCATCGTCGGCATCGGCCGCTGCCGAATGATCGCGCTGATGCGCCGGCGCGGCACGGAAGAAGAGGCTGACCGTTGTTCCCCGCCCCGGCTCGCTCTCGATGCGCGCATCGCCGCCCGATTGCCGCGCCATGCCATAGACCATCGATAGGCCAAGGCCCGTGCCCTTTCCCACTTCCTTGGTGGTGAAGAAGGGTTCGAATGCGCGCTCTCGGACGCTCGGGGGCATGCCGACGCCGGTGTCGCTGATACAAAGCTCGATATAGTCGCCGGCTTCGAGGTCCGGGTCGTTATGAACCTGCACCTTGCGCGTGACGAAGTTCAGCATGCCCCCGTTGGGCATGGCGTCCCGCGCATTGATCGCCAGGTTCAGCACCGCGACCTCGACCTGCGTCGGATCGGCGAGCACCGGAAGCATTTCCTGGTCGAGATCGAACTTCTTCTCGATGCCCGGCCCGAGCACGTTGCGCAGCAGCGGCCGCATGTTCTCGATCAGCGGAGCAATGTTGGTGGCCCGCACCTCGAGCCGCTGGACCCGGCTGAACGCAAGCAGCTGGCCGGTCAGCCTCGCACCCCGCTCCGCCGCGGTCAGCGCATTGCCGGCGTAGCGCCGCAGCTTATCGTCCTCGATCCTCTTGTTGAGCAGGTCGAGCCCGCCGACGACGACTGTCAGCAGATTGTTGAAGTCGTGCGCAATACCGCCCGTCAGCTGGCCCAGCGCTTCCATCTTCTGGCTTTGACGGAGCTGCTCCTGCGCGGCCTTCAGCTCGGTGATGTCTCGCGCCTCGAAGAGCAGATAGACGATCTTGCCGTCCGGCTCCTTTACCGGCTGCACCGAAACGTCGAGGATCGCGGTGGGCATTCCCTCGCGCTCCATGCGCACTTCGGTCGTGAAGATGTGGCCATTTGCGGCGCGCGCGATGCCCTGCTTCATGATGGCGATGTGCTGCGGATAATTCCTCAGCGTCGGCGCGTCCCACAGCTTCTTCCCGATCGCCTCGTCCGGGTTCGGGTGGCGCCAGATCTCGCGCCTGTTGTTCACGGCCAGCACGGTGCCGTCGGGTTCGAGGAGGACCATGACTTCCAGCGCCGCCTCGAACACGGCGCGGAACTGGGCTTCGCGGCGGGCGAGCTCGGCGGTGCGCTCCTCGACCTGCCGCTTGAGGTCGAGCTGCGCCTCCTTCACCACGGTGATGTCCGTCGCCGTTCCGATGAAGCCCGCAAGGTCGCCGTCGGGACCGAAGCGCGGCGAGGACGTGCTCTTCAGCCAGCGATACTCGCCCGCTCCGTTGAGGTACCGCCCTTCGAGCGTGAAGGTCTCGCGCGCAGCCTCGCCGGCGATGCTTTCCGCGACGATGCGGTCATGGTCGTCGGGATGGATACGCCCGCGCCAGTCAAGCGTGCACGCCTCCTCGCGGGTCCCGCCGACGAATTGCATATAGGCGTCGTTGACGAAGTCGCGCGTCCGGTCGAGCCGCGTGACCCACATCAAGGTCGGCGCCTGGTCGGCGATCCGGCGGAAGCGCTCCTCGCTTTCACGCAGCGCCCGTTCCGCGGCGCGCTGCTCGGTAACGTCCTGGACGAGGATGATGAGCCCGCGCACCTGTCCCGACGAATCCGTCCACGGGATGTAGTTCGCCTGGACCGCCAAACTGCCGCGGGTCGAATGCTTGAAGTCGGCGGCGAAGAACTTGCGCTCTCCGGCGAAGGCGGCCGCGACCAAAGGCTCGCGCATCGCCCAGGCTTCTTCGCCCAGCAGCTCCCACATCGTCAGGCCGAGCAGCTCTGCGCGCGGCCGCTCGAACCAATCCGCCATCGGCTTGTTCATGAAGCGGTAGCGCCGGTCCTCGTCGATGAAGGCGATCATGACGGGCAGCATGTCGGCGACGGCGAGCATGCTGGAGAAATCGAAGCCCGGCGGCTCCGCGGGCAGCGGCCGCGCATCAGCGAGCGGCGCGGCGCCCTTTGCCTTCAGCGACTTACCTCTGTCGGCCATCGCGAACCATGCTGAAGTCTTTCCCCCCGAGAGTCACGCGCGAAGCACCGGCAGCGCGGTGGCCGCAATCAACACTGTCAGCCGGGTGAGAGTTCCAGCAGAATATCGGGACCGCGGGGAAGATGATAAGCAATTGTTGCGAGTCGCTGGGGGGCCTCGTGGGCCGGCCCCTGTGAATGAAGGACCGGCTCCGTTGGTTTTACTTCAATGGGGGAAGTCACAATGCGAGGATATGCTCTGGCCGCGCTCGGCGCGGTCTCGATTGCCTTTGCGTCAGCGCCTGCGGTTGCGAAGCAATATGTCGATTACAGTCCCCAGAAGGGATATTGGGACATCAACGCCGTCTCGGTCGATCCCAACCATATCGATGACTATCTGACCGGGCTCAGCAAGTCGCTCGTCCCGGTCTTCGAGACCCTGAAGCGCCGCGGGATGATCGACGAATATCGCTTCATGAGCCGCATCGGCTACGTGAAGGACTCGCCCAACGTGCTGATCCTGACGCATTCGAAGACGACCGGAGTCATGGACGCCGACCGTGAGCGCGACCAGGCCGTGGAAGCCGAGATCAACGCGGCCTTCAGCGAAGCGCAGCAGGACGCGGCGGTCGCCGGGTACGAGAAGTACCGCACCTTCATCGACAACGGCCAATGGGTCGACATCAAGATGGGGAAATAGCGAAGCACCTTAGAGCAAGGCGACAGGCGCGCAGCGCCGCGTCGCCTTGGTCGAGGTCGAATGTTCACGAATGTTCGCACTGACGAGGACGTTCGCCCGGGTCAGGGCGGTGACGGAAACACGCGGGTGCATCCGGCAGCTTAAGGCACAAGGCACGCCCTGCAGGACAGCATTTTCAAGCCGTTCGTCACCCAGTCATTTGCACGGGTCCGGCTGCTTTGGATCGGGCTTGGCCGGCGCGCCATTGGGCCCTTTCTCCGTTCCAGGAGCGAGCGCCGCCACCTTGTCCTGCCTGGGGTCGCCCTTGGCTGCCGACGCAGCTGCGGGGCCCGCCGCCGCGGCTGCAGCTCGTGCGGCGTCGTTCTGCTTGAGGTCCGTTTTCCCACTTTCTTCGCTGGAGACAGTGGGCGGTGGTGGACGCCCTACCATTCGAAAGATGAATGGGTCGGACTTGGTCGCCCCTGCCTTGGTGCCGGCATCACGCTGCACGGCCTGCGTTTTCACTTCCTTGCACGGGTCCTTGGGCGAGCCTCTCTGCGCGGGCGATGCCTTGGTCGCGTCGGACTTGGGCTGGGCGGTTGCCTTGCTCTGGTCCTGAGCGTCCGCCCGGTCAGGCAGGTTGAGAACGGCAACCGCAACGCAACACAGAGCGGCAGCGCAAAATCCGTTGCTCGTCGGGCCCGTTCGCATGTTCATGGCTGTGCGACCGCTCTATATTTCGCCGCGCTACCGCCGCCGACCTGCCGATACCATTCGCCGCTGCAGAGGTAGTAGGAGGCGCCGTCCTCGATGATCTTCATGCATCCGCCGGGCAGCGATGCGTAGCTTTTGCCGATGACATAGGGCTCCCTCGGCGGAGGCGGAGGCGGCGAGGGCTCAACGACCACCGGCACTTCCCGCACGACCTCGCGCTCGATGATGACGGTCTCCCGCTCGCCGACGAAGAAGGGAAGGAAGAAGCGGTGCCTGTCGTGCATGCCGCTGCCATTGGCGGGAAACGGATTGCGCATCCCGCCGCCGATCGGGCGCTGCTGCGCTTCGGCTCCGGATGCGGCGAAGATCATGGCCGCCGCCGCCGCGCCCACGGCCAGGAGGTGGGGGGCCTTCATGGCGCCCTCATAGCACCGATGGCCGAGACCAGCGAGGATGCCGCGTAGCGCCGTTCAATATCCGCGGTAATAGGCGAGCTGGCGGGCCCGATAGACCGCGCCGATGATCTGCGGCCGGGCGCGCCTCCACGCTCCCGAGGCGCAATAAGTGTATCCCGGCGCCGACAGGCCGTACCAACGGCCCTCGTCGTAGAGGCAGACGTTTTCGACCGCATTGCCGACGCGCCGGTGCAGGGTCTGCGCCCCCGCGGGCGTCGCGAGGTTGAGATCCCAATAGGAAACGCGCTGGGCGCGAAGGTTCGGGATCTGCGGAGAGGTGACGTAGATTACTGCCTGCGCCGATGCGGGTGAGCCTGCGACGGCAAAAGACGCCGCCACCCCCACCAGAACGGCCAGCATCCCTCCTTTGAAGCGGGTGACCATCTCGACTTCTCCTTCTTGTGGTCAGCACGCACGCAACAAGGATACGACGGTCCACAACGCTTGACGGGGCGGTTGGGAACCGTCCCACAAGGGGCGTGCGCGCGTTTCACCAAGGGGACGCGGGGTCGAATGTTCCGAATGTTCACACTGACGAGGGCGTTCGCCTGTGTCATGCCGGTGACGGAAACGCGCGGGTGCATCCGCAGCTTAAGGCACAAGGCACGCCCGGTAGGACAGCACAAAGTGCCGAGCGCAGCTGAGCGATTGCGGAGCAATCGGGAAGCAGCGCGTAGAGATGAGCATCGCAGGCATGCCGGGGGCATGCCGAGAAGCGCAATGAGTGCCGGCCGGCGCGCGAGCGAGCGGCCTAAGCCGCGCGGCGAGACGCGTCCGACGTCACGAATTTACTTCGTGACGGCATCCCTTCTCCTTTTTCCCCTGTTTTACTTGGATTTCGCCTGCTCGATGGAGCGGATGAAACCGCCGAAGCCCAACACCCGCGAACCGTGGAACCAGCCTCCCCAGCCGCTCGCCCGGCCAGGCGAGCAGCGGCCCCAGCATTTTCAGGATGAGGATGAAGCGGACGCGTTCAGCCGGTGGCTGGCGCATGTGGAAGCGGGAAGGATTAAATCGATCCGATCATAAGTCCGGCCGCGCCAGTGAGCACCAAGGCAACCACGAGCGTTTTAACAAAGTCTAGCGCCTTCTTATATCCGATGTAGTAGTGAATGGACTCGACCTTGTAGGTGGATCCCGCGCCAGTAAGTTTATAGATCGGCCCTGATCTCGAAAGATCTGCAAAAGAAACTTTGACCTCCTCTTTCGACGGCAAAAAATCTATAGACAACTCCAGACTATCTCCTCGCCGTCCAATCGAGATTGTTTCTGGACTTATGGTAGTTGCCGTCTTTTCAATTGAGAATGGAGCTACGTTTCCGTCCGCGTGGAGTTTTACATCACTAAGGTTTTTCCAGCCTCAATTCACGAGCGTTTTGCGAGTGGCATAGATGCGCGTTGCGCGTGCAGTAGCCGCTGACTCAGACGGTACGATCTGGTTCTCGTGGACAGCCAAGCTCTGACTGATCGTCGTAATTTCATACGTGATGAGGTTACGATATCCGGCGATCTTAACGCCAATTATCGCCGCCAATGAAACGCTCACAACAGCAGCGACAATTTCAATCACTTTGCCCCTCCTCGAATGTTCAGAAAATAACCCAATCAAATCACCTTCGCGCGACGATAGCCCGCAGCTTGTGCGTCAGCCTCAGTGCAGAAAATCTCTTCCGGCCTGGTCTGGCCGTAATAGGGCATGCCGGGCATGTGGTAGATCCACTCGCCCCGGCGACTACGATTGCCCTTGATGGTGCAATTGCCCGACGCTCGCGCCTGCCAGTCGTTCGACACGGCTTTCGGAGCGCTCCGCTTCGCCGAAGCCTTGGGACGAACCGGAACCGGCGCATCGCCGGCATGGCGATAGTCGCTCGGCATCTGGAACTTGCCCGCCCAAAGCCCACGCTTGTTCGCCTTCGCGCTCTCTTCGGCTGACACGTAGTCGGATGAATAGCGGCGATAGGCAACTGCATAGCCGGTCGCCACCATCGTCCGGTTGATGTCCGTCGATCCGGCCATGCAGCGGCCAAGCACCCTGCCGTGATCGTCGGTGCCCACCGAGGTGCACACGACCTTCTTGCCCGTCACTAGCTTGGAAAGCTGGTGGGCTGCCGCTGCGCCGCAGCTCCAATTCCCATTGGCTCGCTGGCAGCTCTGATCGAACTCGGGAGCGTCTATCCCGAACAGGCGGACTTCCTTGTCGTCGACGTGGAGAGAGTCGCCGTCGATGGATTTGCCGAAGCCAGAGATAGGGGCTTGAGCGGTCTTCAGGTCCGTTAGCCCGAATTAACATTCGATGTTGCCGCGTCAACAGCATTGGGACGTCACGAAGTAAATTCGTGACGTCGGACGCGTCTCGCTTCTCGGCTTAGGCCGTTCGCTCGCGCGCCGGCCGAACGTTTCGCATCTCTACGCGTAAGCTCACCTTTGCTGTCGCAAAGCCTCCCTTACGCTCGGTCCTTCACTTCCGCTTCTTCCGCGCCGCATAACGCGCATCGCGGGCAGCCTTCCGCTCGGCCTCGCTCGGAGGAGCAGCGGCAGCGGCCTTGACCGCATCGTCCGCCGCTTTCGCTTCTGCCTCTGCCTTCTTCGCGGCCGCCTTTTCGGCCTTGGCCTCTTCCCGGCGCTGGCCGGCCGCCGCGCGTTCGGCGGCGAGCTTCTCGTCGATCGGCGGCCTGGATTTATATTGATCCAGCAGCTTCTGCTTCGCCTGCGCGGCCTGGCCGGCGCGGTCCTGGAATGTGCTGTTGTAGGTCATGTTGAACGGTCTCCTGATCGGCAGCATACATTATCGCCGCGCGAGGCGACCTTATGGTTGTAACGTCTGAATAGCCTGGTCGGGCCGAGAAGGGAGCCGTCACGAAGTAAATTCGTGACGTCGGACGAGCTGCCGGTCCACCATGCCCCCGGCATGGCGGCGTGCGGCCGCTTCACTTCTCGGCTTAGGCCGCTCGCTCGCGCGCCGGCCGGGTCGTCGTAGTCTCTACGCGCTGGCCCCCGAATGCTGCGCATTCGCTCACCTGCGCTCGGCTACTCCTCCCCCATCCTTAGCGCCGCAATAAACGCCTCCTGCGGAATGCTGACGGAGCCGTATTCGCGCATCCGCTTCTTGCCCTCCTTCTGCTTCTCCAGAAGCTTGCGCTTGCGGGTCGCGTCGCCGCCGTAGCATTTGGCGGTGACGTCCTTCCTCAGCGCGGCGATGGTCTCGCGGGCGATGATCTTGCCGCCGATCGCGGCCTGGATGGGGATCTTGAAAAGGTGCCTGGGGATCAGGTCCTTCAGCCGCTCGCACATGCCGCGGCCGCGCGCTTCGGAATTGCCGCGGTGGACGATCATGCTCAGCGCGTCGACCGGCTCTCCGTTGACCAGGATGCTCATCTTCACGAGGTCGCCCTCGCGGTGGCCGATCTGGTGGTAGTCGAAGCTCGCATAGCCGCGGCTGATCGACTTCAGCCGGTCGTAGAAGTCGAACACCACTTCGTTGAGCGGAAGCTCGTAGCGCAGCATCGCCCGCGCGTGGCTGCCGGTGCCGACATAGCTCAGGTCCTTCTGGATGCCGCGGCGGTCCTGGCAGAGCTTCAGAACCGCGCCGAGGTAGCTGTCGGGCACGTAGATGGTCGCGTCGATCCACGGCTCCTCGACGCGCTCGATGATGCTCGGGTCGGGCCAGTCGGCGGGGTTGTGGATTTCCTGCTTCTTCCCGTCGCGGAGGTGGACCTCGTAGACCACGCTTGGCGCGGTGGTGATGAGGTCGAGGTCATATTCGCGGGTCAGCCGCTCCTGGATGATCTCGAGGTGGAGGAGGCCGAGGAAGCCGCAGCGGAAGCCGAAGCCGAGCGCGGCGCTGGTCTCCATCTCGAAGCTGAACGAGGCGTCGTTGAGGCGGAGCTTGTAGAGGCTGTCGCGGAGCTTCTCGAAGTCCGCGGCGTCGACCGGGAAGAGGCCGCAGAAGACGACCGGCTGGACGAGCTTGAAGCCGGGGAGCGGCTCCGGCGCGGGGCGCTTTGCGTCGGTGATGGTGTCGCCGACGCGGGTTTCGGAGACTTCCTTGATCTGCGCGGTGATGAAGCCGATCTCGCCCGCGGCCAGCTCCTGCAGCTGCTCGATCTTCGGGCGCATGCAGCCGACGCGGTCGACGAGGTGGGTCGTGCCGGCGGCCATGAACTTGATCTGCTGGCCCTTGCGGATGACGCCGTCCATCACTCGGACGAGGATGACGACGCCGAGATAGGGGTCGTACCAGCTGTCGACGAGCATCGCCTTGAGCGGCGCGTCGCGGTCGCCCTTCGGCGGCGGGATCTTGTCGACGATCGCCTGCAGCACCTCGTCGATGCCGATGCCGGACTTGGCGGAGGCGAGGACCGCCTCGGACGCGTCGAGGCCGATGATTTCCTCGATCTCCTGCCGGACGCCTTCCGGGTCGGCGGCGGGGAGGTCGATCTTGTTGATGACGGGCACGATTTCATGGTCGTGCTCGATCGACTGGTAGACGTTGGCGAGGGTCTGTGCCTCGACGCCCTGCGCGGCGTCGACGACGAGGAGGGCGCCTTCGCAGGCGGCGAGGCTGCGGCTGACTTCGTAGGCGAAGTCGACGTGGCCGGGCGTGTCCATCAGGTTGAGCTCGTAGCCGTTCCACGCGAGGCGGACGGTCTGCGCCTTGATGGTGATCCCGCGCTCCTGCTCGATCTCCATATTGTCGAGGATCTGGCCGTGGGTCATCTCGCGCTCGGTGAGGCCGCCGGTGCGCTGGATCAGGCGGTCGGCAAGCGTCGACTTCCCATGGTCGATATGGGCTATAATGCTGAAATTACGGATTTTTTCGAGTTTCGTAGACAATTCAAGGACTTCGCGAAGGAGGAGATTTGCGAGGCGAGTAGCAGAGCGATAAAGCAGTGGCGAGGGCGGCGCGTAACGGCCGCTTCAAAGGGGGCAACATCCATGAACAAAATCAGCATCCTGGCTGCAGGTGTGTGGGCGGCTGCGTCCGGTGCAGCGGTTTTCGCGGCGCCCGCAGCGCCTCCGCCCATCGCCAATTACTGGGTCGACGCGGCGACGACGAGCGGGTTCGGAGCCGGCATGATGGGCGCCGGCGGCGGCCGCCCGAACATGTCGCAGATCATGAACATGATGTCGGGCAACGCACCGTCCTATGCGCACACGCTGGAGCTGCGGCTCGCGTCGAAGACCAAGGCGCCCGCGGCGCCGTCGGCGAACCATCTGATCCCGCCCGGGCTGCAGATGGGGCCGAGCCTTCCGCTCGTCACTCCGCAAGCGGCCAAGCCGGTCAAGGAGACCTATGGCATGCCGCCCGGATATGAGAAGCCGAAGGGGCGGATGCTGATCTACTGGGGCTGCGGCGAGCATGCCGGGGCGGGCCAGCCGACCGTCATCGACTTCGCCAAGATGGCTGCGGGCCAGGTCCCGCCGGGCATGGCGGCGATGGCCAATGCGGCGCGCATGGCGAACGTGCCGCGCAGCGCGCCGGGCTATGGCGAGTGGCCGAACACCAAGGACAGCCGCCCGGTCCCGGCGAGCGGATCCCTGATCGGCGCGCACAAGATCGAGGGCAATTATTCGCCGCCGATCGGCTTCACGCTGGGGCAGGACTTCATGCCCGCGCTGAACCTGCGCGAAGCGGGCGCAATGCCGTCGGGCGCAGTGCGGCTCGGCTGGACTCCGGCGCCGACGGCAACCGGATATGCACTGACGATGTTCGGCGCCGCGCAGAACGGCGACGTGATCATCTGGTCCTCGTCAAAGAGCGCCGCGATGGCGCCGGCGCTCGACTATCTGCCGCCCGCGGAAGTGAAGCGGCTGGTCGGCACCGGACACGTGCTTCCTCCGACGACCAACCAGTGCGTGCTTCCGTCGGAAGTCGCCAAGGCTTCGCCGTCCGGCATGATCATGGCGATCGGCTACGGTCCCGAAGCCTATTTCGCGGAAAGCCCGAAGGCCCCGAAATGGACGGCGAAGGTGCGCTTCAAGTCGACCGCTTCGCTGATGCTCGGCATGCCGGACATGGGTGACGCCGGCAATCGGAACGCTCCGCAGCAGACGCAGCCGAAAAAGAAGAAGAAGTTCGGCATCGGCGACGTGCTGAAGGGCGCGGTCGGCATTCCAGGAAGCTAAGCGAAACGTCGTTCAAGCCATTTGTCGACGGGGGCCGCCCGTCCGTCGAAGCGCCTTGCGCTGACGGTTCGGCCCCCTACAGCGGTCGACCGAGTCGAGGGGAGTTAAGAGTTCTCATGAACCACAAGAATCGCCTTGTCCTGTTGCTTGCGAGCGCGTCGCTGCTCGCGGCCTGCGCCACTGCTCCGCAGACCGCCGAGGTCGCCCCGCCCGTAGCGCCCGAAGCCGTTGCGCCCGCAGCGCCGGCCGAGCCCGCTCCAGTCACCGCGCTGGTGAAGGAAGTCGCGATTCCGCACGAGGAGTTCCAGCTCGCGAACGGCCTCACCGTGATCGTCCATACCGACCGCAAGGCTCCCATCGTCGGAGTGGCGATGTGGTACAATGTCGGCTCCAAGGACGAGCCCAAGGGCAAGACCGGCTTCGCCCATCTGTTCGAACATCTGATGTTCAACGGGTCGGAGAACCTCCCCGGCGACTATTTCGAATATCTGCAGCAGATCGGCGCGACCGATTACAACGGCACGACCAACTTCGACCGCACCAATTACTTCCAGTCGGTTCCGACGGGAGCCCTCGAGCGCGCCCTGTTCATGGAATCCGACCGCATGGGCTACCTCCTCGGCGCGGTCACTCAGGGCAAGCTCGATAACCAGCGCGGCGTCGTCCAGAACGAGAAGCGCCAGGGCGACAACCAGCCGGGCGGGCTCGTCTTCTACGAGATCCTCGAGAACCTCTTCCCCGAGGGACATCCGTACCGGCACTCGCCGATCGGATCGATGGCCGACCTCGACAAGGCTCACCTGCAGGACGTCCGCAACTGGTTCACCAACAATTACGGCCCGAACAATGCGGTGCTCGTGCTTGCGGGCGACATCGACGCGGCGACGGCGCGGCCGCTGGTCGAGAAATATTTCGGCGACATCGCTCGCGGCCCGGTGAACACGCCGGCCGGGGCCGAAGTGCCGGTGCTGGCGGCCCCCAAGTCGAGCGTGATGAAGGACCGCGTCGCTGCGACCACAGTGTCGCGCTCCTGGCCGATGCCGGGCCTCCTCGATCGCCAGCTCGTCGCGCTCGACCTCGGCGGCTCGGTGCTGGGCGGCCTCGCCAGCTCGCGCCTCGACAAGATCCTGGTGCGCGATGAGAAAACCGCAGTCAGCGTCAGCGCCGGCCTTTACGCGATGCAGCGCGTCGGCATCTTCTTCGCGCAGGCGACGGTGAAGCCGGGCGTCGATCCGGCGGTCGTCGAGAAGCGCCTGGACGAGATCATCCAGCAGTACGTCGCCGAAGGCCCGACCGCGGACGAGCTCGCCCGGGCGGCGACGCGCGAGGTCGGCAGCCGCATGCGCGCGCTTGAGCAGGTCGGCGGCTTCGGCGGAAAGGCCGTGACCCTGGCCGAGGGCGAAGTGCTCGCCGGCGACAGCGATTTCTACAAGAAGACTCTCGCCAATTACGCGACGATCACGCCTGCCGAAGTGAAGGGCGCGATGGCCGAATGGCTGACCAAGCCGGCCTTCAGCCTGCGCCTGGAGCCGGGCGATCGGCCGCCCTATGTCGAAGCCGCGGCGCCGAAGGCGAAGAAGGGATCCGACAAGATCAAGGTCACGAAGAAGCGTGAGGTGCCGTCGCTCGCCCTGATGCAGGCGCTCGACTTCCCCGACGTGCAGCATGTGGCTTTGTCGAACGGCGTCCAGCTGCATTACGCGCAGCGCAGCGCCGTTCCGATCACTCAGTTGGCGCTGCAGTTCAACGCCGGTTTCGCGGCCGACGGGCCGACCGCTCGCGGCCTTCAGAGCATGACTCTGAGCCTTCTCGACGAAGGAACGACGACGAAAACGTCGCAGCAGATCGCGGAAGAGCAGGAGCGGCTCGGCGCGGAGATCAGCGCGAGCGGCACGGCCGACCGCAGCACGGTCGCCATGTCGGCGCTGAGCGCGAACCTGGCTCCGTCGCTCGACCTGATGGCCGACATCGTGCGCAACCCGTCCTTCGCCCCGGCGGAGGTCGAGCGCGTACGATCGCAGACGCTGACCGGAATCGCGCAGCAGCTGAAGGACCCGAACTCGATGGCGTCGCGCGCGCTTCCGTTCCTGCTGTACGGCGAGACCCATCCCTATGCGTCGACCGGCATCGGCGACGCGCAGTCAGTGGGCAAGTTCTCGCGCGATGACTTGCTGGCGTTCCAGCAGACCTGGCTCCGTCCGGACAATATGGAAATCTTCGTGGTTTCCGATCGTCCGCTCAGCGAAGTCCAGGCTGAGCTCGACCGGCGTTTCGGCCAGTGGCAGGCGCCCGCCTCGGCAAAGGGCGTGAAGCAGTTTTCTGCCCCGCCCGCGCGACCGGCAAGCCCGCGGATTGTCCTGATCGACCGGCCGCAGTCGCCGCAGTCGGTCATCATCGGCGGACAGATCACACCGGTCGACCCGCGCAGCGACGTGACTGCGTTGCAAAGCGCCAACGACGTTATCGGCGGCAACTTCCTCTCCCGGATCAACATGGACCTGCGCGAGACGAAGGGCTGGTCCTATGGCGTTCGCGGCAGCGCCACGGTCAACGAGAAAGTGGTGCCCTATATCGTCAGCGCGCCGGTCCAGGCCAACCGCACCGGCGATTCCATCGCCGCGCTGGCGACCAACTACCGCGACTTCCTGACCGTCAAGGGAACGACCGACGCCGAGCTGGCGCGCACGATCGCCAACAACATCCAGCAGCTTCCCGGCCGGTTCGAGACGTCGTCCGCGGTTCTGCAGGGGATGATCACCAACGATCTGCTCGGGCGTCCCGACAATTATTACGAGACGCTGGCACCGCTCTATCGGGCGCTGACCCCGGCGACGCTGGACCAGGCATTCCGAGGGGCAGTTGCCCCGGAAGGCTTCGTCTGGGTGGTCGTGGGCGACGCGGCGAAGATCCGCCCGCAGCTCGAGAAGCTGAAGATGCCGATCGAGGTGATACAGCCGCGGTAATCCAAAGCTGCCGAGGATAGCGAAGCGGTCGCGAGAGCGATCGCCGAGCTAATGCGAGAGATGGCGAATGCCGGCCGGCGAGCGAGCGAGCGGCCCAGGCCGCTGCGAGACGCGTCCGACGTCACGGGATCCACTCCCGTGGCGGCCTACCCGTCAGCCGATAAGCAGCGAGACGATCTCCACCAGCACGACTGCGACGAGAACAGGCGCCGTCGCCAGCAGCATGATCGTCCACATGTCGGACTTGGGATGACTCCGTTCAGTAGCCATGGAGCAGGCGCTAGGCCTGCCGGCCCATCGGGACCAGATATCCTCCGGTAAGGGCCGGACGCGAAACGAACCGGTGCCGCGCGAATGCCTATGCCCGCTTGGTGCCCGAAAGTGCGGCGCAAGCGTTGCGCCACGGGGAACCAAAGGAACAGCCGCTCGCGAAGGATCATTCTCGCCTTCGAAAGGATCCGAACCAAATGGCGCTAGAAGACGAATTGTTCGATATTGAACGGGGCTTCTGGCTTTCGGGAGAGGAGCATTTCCTCCAGCACTTGGATGACGATTGTCTTCTTGCCTTTCCCCAGGTCGGCGAGATGCACGGTGTTTTTGGCCGCGAGAGAGTCGCAGCCACGGCGACGATAGCCAACAGGTGGCGCGACTTACGTCTGAGTGACCGTCATCTACTCCGCCCCCGTGATAATGTGGCGATCATCAGCTACCGAGCAGACGTGACGCGTGCCGATGGGCAGCCGTATTCAGCCTTAGTCAGCTCGGCTTACGTGCATCGGAATGACGGCTGGAAGCTCGCGTTTCATCAACACTCCCCGGTCGGAGGCTGACCAGCGTCCGCAATGGGTCTCAGCTTTGGTTCGAAAGCAGACATTAGAGCCCGAGACGATCAGCGCTGAGCCGCCGTCAACTCAGCTGACGACGGTTCACCCTCGCACACTTCGCGCAGATGACGTCCGATCTGCGCGATCAGTTCTTCGCATTCGACAATAGGAGTTCCAAATTCCTCGGGCCCCTGCCGCTTCAAGCGGCCCAGGTTAAGCTGGACGAGGGCCAAAAGTTGGAATGCGCCGTCATGAAGTTGCTGCGCAATGCGCATCCGTTCGGCAGCGCGAATGGACACAAGATACTCCAGTGCCCGATCATCGCTAACATTACCTGAGAATACGGGAGCCGGAACTGACGCGCCCCCAATTCTTCCTGATTGTACGCCGGCCTTGTCGACCATCGAACAGACCCCCCGGACTTCCCTCAAGTTACGGTGGAAGCGATCGCAAGTCATTCATTTAATTTTTGGAAATCAGACGGTTAGTAACAGGACCGATGCTGGTCAGAGCAGCGGCGGCTCATGTCGAATGGCTCGTTGCTGGGCCTATGCGGCCAATGTCCGGAATGGGTGGAGGCGGACAGTCGGGGGAAGTCCGGCCGTTCCTCGGGGTTTGGTCCAATAGACGCGATGGCCCCGCTGGTGTTGCTGCAATCAGCCCCCAGAGGGGCCCCGCGAAGGGAGGAAAGACCATGCAACGCAAGCACTTCCTGAAGCTCGGCTTTGCGAGCGCGCTCGTTTTCGCCGCTGCCGCACACGCGAAACCGGAACTCTCGGTCGACGCGGCGGGAGGCGTGAACCTCAGCAAGTACAAGACCTATTCCTGGGTCAAGACGAATCCGCCGCCCGGATACAATTCGGTCCGGTACCAGCGCGCCCTCGAAAACATCAACGCAAAGATGGCGGCCAAGGGCTATCGCCATGCTGCGCCTTCCGATTTCATGCTCGCGCTTACGGTCGGCAAGAGGCAGAAGGTCGACCTCGATACATGGGATCGTTACGGTTATCGTGACGCCTATACGCGGACCGAAGGCGAGGTGGCGCTCGACGCCTTCGACGCGAAGACGAAGAAGGCCCTATGGCACGGCAAGATCACGGATATCATCAATCCGAAGAAGCCGGACCCGGCAAAGGCCGATGCGGCCCTGACGAAGTTGTTGGAACGGTTCCCGTCTAAATAAGGCGCGGACGACGGCAAGCGGGCCGGCTCTGAACCGGGCCGGCCCCTAAAGCTCCTGCTTGTCGCTGCGTTCCTCGGCTGACGTTCAGCTAATGTCGGCTTTGGGTCGAAAGCGGACGCCTCGCTGCGCCCGGACTTGCGGGTAACGCCTCGCTTCTTGGCCGCCGACGAGCAAACTGAAAGGGGCGCAGTCGCCCGCGCCCCTTCTCCTTCAGCGGCCGGTCGGCCGAACCGCTATTGGTCGCGGCTTGGATTGCAGCTTGCGCCAGGAAAGCCGCCGATCGAGTCACGGCCGGACGGATCGCTCGGGCTCGACAGGAAGCCGTCGCTGAGGAACGAGCCGTAGGACTGGGTCCTCCCGCCCGGATCGACCTCGACGAGCGCTCCGCCGGGCCCGATCGGCAGCGACAATCCATTCGGAGTGTCGTTGTATCCGGAGAAGGCGCACGCCGACTTGGCGTGAAGCGTGATTTCCTTGCCGTTGCCGGTAATTTCGCCAGCCTGAGCGGGGGTGGAAGCCATTGCGACGACCGTCAGGACGCCGAGAGCGATGCTCTTGGTCATTACCATTTCCTTTTTGTGCGGGAGCTCGCGACAGCTGATGTGGTCGCACAGGCTCAGGCTATGTCGCGCTTAACATAGTTTATTCTAATCCAGAAATAATCTTGCCGAATGCTGCGGGAAATCGCCTTTCGAGAGCGGCCGAGCTACCAGCCGGGCGGCAAGACGCGGACGAGGCGGTGCCTATCCCAGATTTCTCGCGTCATCCCCGGTCTCATCGACCTGGCGAAGACGAGGGCATCACTGTCGTTCTCGGCTTCAAGAAACTGTACTTCGGGGACGATCCAGTCTCGTTCAAAGAAGCAAACGCTATAAAGCGTGCTGGTTTCAGCTTCTTCCAGTAATGACTCCGGCGCAGTCATCGCGGCTACATTCATGAACGATCGTCGGGCCAGCAGGCCATCCGGATTAGCCCGCAGGTCCGGCAGGCAATATCCACACTGGATCGAATGAGGGCCTCTCGTCCGGGCAGTCTTACCGATGCTGGCCGGCGCGAACACCATCCTCTTCTCCACGGCTATGGGCGCGGCCGCGGGGCGGACGAGGATCGAATGCGCCCCGCAGGCGCATCGCCGCGCTGATCGAGCAGGGGCTGACCGAGGAGGAGATTCTGGCGAAACGACCGCTGGAAGACCTCGACCCGTTTTTCGGCGATCCCGCAAATCGACGTGAGATCACGATGAGCCCGGCGGCCACGCGCCATATTTACGCTTCGCTCATGGAAACGGTCGCGAAAGGCGTCAGGACGCCATAGTTTCTCGCCTGGAGCTTGGGGGCAGCCGAACAAGGGGGATGGCATGAAGTACAGGCTTATGATCTGCGCGCTTGTGGGCAGCGTAACGCTGCAAGGCTGCTCGTCGCGCCCTCGCGAGTTCACGCCCGTGCTTGCGGCTCCCCCTGCGAGCGAGGCCGAGTTCGATGCCGCTTATGGGACCTGCCACCAGCTGCTGGTCGCCGGGAAGCTGGACGCGAACGGCAGGACCGCATCCGGAGCGGCAGGCGTTGCCGCCGGGGCGGGCACCGCGGTCGTTGGCAGCACCGCCGCTGCGGCCGTGGGCGGATATGCCGGGCTGGCTGCCGCCAGTGCGACGATCGTGCTTCTCCCTTTTGCAGTCCTCGGCGGAGCGTGGGGCATGGCAAGGATGAAGCGCGCGAAGAAGGAACGAGCGATCAAGACGGCCCTCGAGGGCTGCCTCCAGGAGCGCGGATACGAGGTCGCCAACTGGTCCAAGGTTGCGAAGAAGAAGCCGGCGGAGCGATCCGTCGGAGCCAGTGAATAGAATCCGAACCGGGCGGAAGCGCCGCGAGCGCGGCCTTAAGTCCTAAGGGATTCTACCCATTGGTAGGTAAGGATAATCTAGGTTAGAATTTAGGCACCTCCCAGTAGGGCGTTGTAGTGAGCCCAGGAGTTGTGGGAGTGCAAATGAACCTAGAGAGCGATCTCCTGTTCGGCTGGAGCGGCAATCGTCCGCTTGCAGCGCACAATGCTCCGCCGGAATATCTGGCGGCACTCGCCGAGCCGTTGCAGCAGCTGATCGACGATCTCCCGGAACAGATCGCACTCCTGGACGAGGATTGCGCAATCTTCGCTGCCAACCGCGCATGGAAGCAAGCGGTGGAAGACTACGGCTATCTGGAAGCGCTCCCGGGGCACAATTATCGCGATTTCTGCGCGAGCAAGGCCGCCGAGGGCTATGAGCCCGCAGTCGAGGCCCTTGCCGCTCTCGACGACATCTGGGCGGGCAGGCGGACCTTCTGGCAGCTCATCTATAATGGGAGAGAGAACTGGCACGGCCGGGACTACCAGATTTCCTTCCATCGAATTCTGGTTCGGCGGACGCAGCTTCATCTCGGTCACGCGCTTCGACCTGACGGAAATCCTAGAGCTTCGCCGCGAACGGGAGAATCTCACGGCGTCGCTGATGGAAGGTCAGGCGATCGAGCGTCAGCGGATGGGACGCGAGCTCCACGATTCCGCCGCGCAACTCTTGACGTCAATCGGCCTGGTTCTTGGCCGCCTCAGGCAACGCTCACCCGAGCCTGAATCCTTGATCCTGGTCGAGGAAGTGCAGGGCCTGCTGGCCGAGGCCCATCGCGAGATCCGCTCGATCTCCTACATCGCGCATCCTCCGTCGCTGACGAAGCTGGGGCTCGCTCATGCAGTGAAATCGCTGGTGGAAGGATTTGGACGGCGCATAGGGCTGGAAATGAGCTTCGACATTCGGGGACATCCCGGAAGAATGACCGAGACGGCCGAAACGGCGGTCTACCGGCTCGCCCAGGAAGCCCTGTCCAACGTCCATCGCCATGCGCATGCAACGCGGGTGCGCCTGCTGCTTTGCTTCCGCGAATCCGCCACGCATTTCATCGTCGCGGACGATGGTATCGGCATTTCCCGCGAGACCCTGGCCGGAGAGGAATGCGACGGCGTCGGACTTGCAAGCATGCGATCGCGATTGAAGGAAGTGGGCGGACGACTGAGCATTCGCGTCCTTTCGCCGGGAACTGCGATCATAGCGACCGTGCCAGCCGCTTCCCAAGCTCATCCTGAGCGAGGAAATCCTTCATCATGGCCGCTACCATTTCATGCCGCCCAAGCCTGACGGACGCGTCCGTTCCGGGCCAGCTCGCCAAGACGTAACCGTCGAGCAGGCTGAAGATGATCGCGTCTTCCGGGATCCGATCCTGGTCGATTGAACAGCCATTCCGTACATTCATCGACTGAGCTTCTCGTTTGAGTTCGCTAGGCGACATCACTGGCGCGCAAGCCTCTAAGCCCCACAGGCTGCTTGTTGACGGTTCCGAGCAGTACCCCTTGAATTCATTAATCTGGGGTTCAGCAAAATCGGGATGGTTCCCGAGAGCGCCTTAGGTGGGACCCGTACTAGCGTCGCACTCCGGGGCGAATTTCGAAGACGTTCAATTCGGGCGGCCGCTGATGATTCAAGCTCGCCAGCGACGCGTAGCGGACCGCGCGAGCCAAATGGGCCTGACATTCCTCGATCGTCGCAGCATCGTCGGCGGCGGCCATCGCGTCCTCGCTGAGGCGAGCATAGTCCAGCTGTTCGATGTTCATTGGGCGATGTTGGCCAAGCCGGTCGGTCGGGAAAGACGCCAGCCTGGCACCGTCTGATTGTGAGACAGCGGGGCAAAGCCTACCGCAAATGCTGCGGCAGCCCGTCGGCGATTTCGTAATAGTCGCCTTTCTCGGCGACGAAGATGTGCATGTGGAGATGGGAGTCCGTAGGGTCGTCGAACGCGCCCATGGCGACTGCGATCTTGTCGCTCTGCACCGGATCCCAGAACAGGGATGAGCCGCAGGTCCGGCAGAAGCCGCGGCGGACCCGCTCGCTCGACGGGTACCAGGCCAGCGCATCCTCGCCCTCGATGGCTAGCGCCGGCTTCGGAACGTCGGTCGAAGCGAAATAATGCCCGGAGTGCTTGCGGCATTGCGTGCAATGACAGGCATCGCCGGCCGCCAGCTCGCCATCGACGTTGAAGCGCACCGCGCCGCAAAGGCAGGAGCCGCGAGGCATCAGAGGCGCATCATCCCCCTGCGCGGCACGGGCTCGCCGAGCGTTTCCGCCGTCAGCGGAGCGCCCGCGTCGAGCAGCGCCTGCCGACGGCCCTTGATGTCCACGCTGCGCTGGATGTCCTCGAACGGAAGCGTGTGGGCGAACGCCTCGTTCGCAAGCGCGCGCTGGACGAAGCCGGCGACGCGCGGCCAGCGGTCCGGGTCGGGCTCGAAGCCGGCATAAGCGGCGTTGCGGAAGAAGCTTGCGATGGCGATGTCGGCGAGGCCGAAGCCGTCGAAAAGCCAGCCGTCCTCGGGGAGCTCGCCTTCGAGATAGTCGAGCGCGATCGGTGCGTCCTCGCCGAGCGTCCTGGCGATCCGCTGCTCGTCGCCGGGCTCGCCCCAGACGAGCGGGTGGACGATCTTCTGGTAGAAGAGGCCCCAGATGAAGAGGTCGCCCAGACGGGTGTCCGCAAACTCCTCTAGCCAGCGGGCGCGGGCGCGATCCTTGGGGTCAGCGGGCAGAACGGGCCGCTCCGGGTAGGCCTCGTCGAGATAGGCGCAGATCACCGAGGAATCGCTCGTGGTGAACTCGCCGTCGATCAGCACCGGAATACGGCAGAGCGGGCTGAGGCGGCGGAACTCGTCATTGCCGAAGAACGGGGTGATCGGGTCGATCTCGTACTTGAGGCCCTTGAGGTGCATCACTCCAAGCACCTTGCGTACATAGGGGCTGACGAAGCTTCCGATGATCTTCATCACGCCGCCGCTTCTACCTCAAGGTCAGCCGAGTGACATGGCCCATCTTGCGGCCCGGGCGCGGCTCCCCCTTGTCGTAGATGTGCACGTGCGCGTGCGGGTCGCCGAGCAGGCGCTCCCAAACGAGGACCTCCTCGCCGATCAGATTGTCCATCTGGACTGACGCGGCGGCGAGCTCGGTCGAGCCGGGCGGGAGGCCGCAGATCGCTCGGATGTGCTGCTCGAACTGCGAGGTGAAGGCGCCTTCGATCGTCCAATGGCCGCTGTTGTGCACGCGGGGCGCGATCTCGTTCACCACCGGCCCGTCGGGCGAAGCGAAGAACTCGACCGTCAGGACACCGACATGGCCGAGCGCATCGGCAATTGCGGCCGCGGCGGTGCGCGCGGCTTCGACCTGGGCGACGAACAGGTCGCTTGAGGGGACTGTCGAGGTTCGAAGGATGCCGCCACGATGGACGTTGTCGGGACTGTCCCAGAACGCTGTCCGGCCGTCGGCCCAGCGCGCGACGATGACCGAGAATTCGGCGGCGAACGCGATCCCCGTTTCGGCGACTGCAGGCTCCCGGCCGATCGAATCCCAAGCAGCCTCGGCCTGCCCGGCTTCGCGCACCCAGGCCTGGCCCTTGCCGTCGTACCCATAGCGGCGCGTCTTCAGAACGACGGGCGTCCCGAGCTCAGCGACCGCGCGTCCGACGTCCGCCAGCGAGTTGACGCTCCGCCAAGTTGCGACCGTGGCGCCGCAATGCTCGATGAACTGCTTTTCGACTGCACGATCCTGCGCGACGGACAAGGATTTGATCCCTGGGCTAAGCTTGTCCTCGAGGACCCGAAGCGGATCGACCGGCAGGTTCTCGAACTCATAGGTCGCAACATCGACCTGGGCGCCGAACGCCTCCAGCGCGGCGCGATCGTTATAGGCCGCTCGAGTGAAGGCGGCGGCGACGTCCGCCGCGCACGGCCGCTCATGCGGATCGAAGATGTGGCATTTGTATCCGAGCTGCGCCGCGGCAAGGCTGAGCATCCGGCCGAGCTGGCCGCCACCGACGATCCCGATGGTCGAGCCGGGCGGAATCATTCGGGCGATTCAGCCACCGACCGGGTCTGCTCTTCGCGATACCGCTCGAACTCGTGACGCCAACTCCTCGTCGTTCGAGGCGAGGATGGAAGCCGCCAGCAGCCCGGCATTGACCGCCCCGGCGCGCCCGATCGCGAGCGTTCCGACGGGCACGCCCGCGGGCATCTGGACGATGGACAAGAGGCTATCCATGCCCTTCAGCGCCTGGCTCTCGACCGGCACGCCGAGGACCGGAAGGCTGGTCATCGACGCGGCCATTCCAGGCAGGTGAGCCGCTCCGCCGGCGCCGGCGATGATGAGCTTCAGTCCGCGACCCTTCGCGGAGGAGGCGTAGTCGTAAAGGCGCTTCGGCGTGCGGTGCGCGGAGACGACCTTCACTTCATGCTCGACTCCGAGCTTGTCCAGCGTCTCGGCGGCGTGGCGCATGGTCTCCCAGTCGGAGCTGCTGCCCATGATGATTTCGACCAGCGGCTGCGCCATTTGTCCCCGTTTATGCCTTCGGCCAAAGAAGCTGTGCCGTTTAGGAACATGGACCCCCGCGCGCAACGCTTCGGCATTCCAACAGTCACAGAATCGAGTTATGTATCGCGCAGAAAAGGGGAATCTCGGACTCGATGAATGACGTGGTCATCCCTGTGACCGATCCTGACAGCTTGCTTGCCGAGTTAAGGCGGCTGCGAGCCGAGATCGCTCAGCTTCACGAGCGCGTCGAGCTGCTCGATCGGCTGGCCTACCAGGACGTGCTGATCGACCTGCCGAATCGCCGCGGGTTCATGCGCCAGCTTGAAGGCACCATCGACCGGGTCAGCCGCTACGACGACAGCGCCGCCATGCTCTTCGTCGACATCGACGGCTTGAAGATGATCAACGACACGTTCGGCCACCAGGCGGGCGACGAAGCCCTGACGCTGGTGGCGCATATGCTGTCCGAGGGAGTCCGCAAGAGCGACTGCGTGGCACGGCTCGGGGGCGACGAGTTCGGCATCCTGCTGGAGCGCGTGGATGAGGCGAGCGCGCTGGAAACGGCCGGCCGTCTCGTCGACATGATCGCCGGCTCCGAATTCTGCTTCCAGGGCACGTGCCTGCCGCTCAGCGTTGCAATCGGCCTGACCGTGATCGAGCCGCACGACCAGGCGGATGCGGTCGTCGCCCGCGCCGACCTGGCGATGTACCGGGAAAAGGTCGCGGCCTAAGCCGCGCGCTCATTCAAATAATATGAGTTGCGGACGCTGAGGTCGTCGTTCAGATCGTAGACGAGCGGCTGACCGGTCGGGATTTCGACCCCGACGATCTCCTGGTCGCCGATGTTCGACAGATGCTTGATGATCCCGCGAATTGAATTGCCGTGCGCCGCGACGAGCACGCGCTCCCCGCGCTTTAGCGCAGGCGCGATCTCCGCGTCGTAATAAGGAAGCGCCCGAGCGATCGTATCCTTGAGGCTTTCCGTGTTTGGCACCGGGAGCCCGGCGTAACGCCGGTCGCCGCCGACATTGTAGGGGCTGTCTTCCGGCAAGGGCGGCGGCGGGATGTCGTAGGAACGGCGCCAGATCTTGACCTGCTCCGCGCCGACCTTGTCGATCATCTCCTGCTTGTTGAGACCGGTCAGCCCGCCATAGTGACGCTCGTTGAGGTGCCAGTCCTTGGCGACCGGAAGCCACAGGCTGTCGAGCTCGTGAAGGACAAGGTGGAGCGTTCGGATCGCTCGCGTCAGGACGCTGGTGAAGCAGCGGTCGAAGTCATAACCGCGCTCCTTCAACAGAACGCCGGCGGCGCGCGCTTCCGCGACGCCCTGGTCCGAAAGGTCCACGTCCCACCAACCGGTAAACCGGTTCTCCAGGTTCCACTGCGACTGGCCGTGGCGGAGCAGGACGAGCGTCGGCATCAGGCCGGGACTTTCTCGGCCTTGGGTTTCTCCGCCTTCGCTTTCTTCAGCTCCGGCAGGATTGCGTTCAGCGCATCGAGGCAGGCGAAAGCGAGGAACTTCGAACGTTCCGGGCTCCAGCCGTAGATGGGATCCGGCAGGTCGAAATTGTCCTTGAACGGCATTTCGAGGGTCATGGACACGCAGCCGTAGCGCTCGGCCAGCTGAGTTGTGGACATGGACATGTTGGCTTCGCCCGGAGCGGCGATCTCGTAGCCCTGTCGCGTCTGAAAGTCGGGCGAGATGCGCTCGAGATTGTCCGAGAAGAGCTTGAACAGACGGGTCTGCCGCTCGGCGAGCGAGGGAATGCCCTCGAAGCCGGCGAGGAAGTTCGCGGGGATGGCCTCGTCGCCGTGGACGTCCATCGCGAAATCGGGCGGAGTCTCGTCCATGGCGTTGCGGACGTAGAGGACTTCGGGGCTCTTCTCGGCCGAGGGCGCATGCCATTCGCGGTTGAGGTTCACGCCGGCGGCGTTGGTGCGCAAATGCCCGCGGCGCGACCCGTCCGGGTTCATGTTCGGAACGACGCGGAAGGTGCATTCGCTGCGCAGGACCCGCGCGATCGGATCGTCGGGATCGGTGAGCTTTTCGAGAGCGCCTTCCATCCACCATTCGGCCATGCTCTCGCCGGGGTGCTGGCGAGCGTAGAGCCAGACGTTGAGATCGCCCTCGCCGATGGTCAGGCAATCGATGTCCTGACCGTCGAGCGACTTGCCGAGCGAGCTATACTCTACATAGGGCAGCGACGCGTAGGTCGTGATCAGGTCGTGATGCCGCTCCATCGAATAAGGAGCGAAATATGCGAGCCAGACGCAGTCGGTCTCCGGCGTCAGGCGGATGGTGAGGATTCCGTCGGCATAGCTCGTGTCCTCGACGCGAATCCATTCCTCGCGATCGGAAGACACCACCGCTTTGTAGTCGGGCCAGCCGTTCGGATAGGCCGAGTTCGCGCAGTTCAGGATTCGAAGCTCGATCTCGCGGTCCGCCCCGCCGGCGAGGCGGAAGTGGAACCACTGGTAGAAGTCGGACATGTGATCCTTGACGATCTCGAGATCGACCCTGTCGCCGTCCTGCTTCACGACGCGGATGTTGCCCGCATCGAATGCGCTCGAAATCACTAGTGCCATGGGACCTTCTTCGGAGAGTGCCTGAATTCGCGCCGCTGATAGTGCGGGGTCGACGAACAGGCAAACCGCGTCTGCCGGTGCGCGGCTAGCGGGCTTGCGGCCGGCCCAGCACTCGCGCATTTGAGAATCAAACAGGGAGCAGGTCATGATCCACCAATTCGCGCTTTCAATCGCTTCGGTGCTGATGCTCGGTCTTTCACAGGGAACCACCCAGGCTCCGCCGCAACCGGCGCCTGCCCAAAAGGCCCCCGAGCCCTCGACGGGGCGCCTCGGCAAGATCGAAGCCGCCATTGCTCATCCGGGCAGGACGCCCGCAAACGTGGCCCGCGACCGCTATCGCAACCCGGCAGCGACTCTGAACTTCTTCGAGGTCGATCCGAATGACACGGTCGTCGAGATCTGGCCGGGCGGCGGCTGGTACACGGAGATCCTCGCCCCCTATCTGACGGCCGGCGGAGGCAAGCTGTACGCGGCCGCGCCGGACTGGGGCCGCAGCGGGCTGACGAAACTCCAGCAGGCCGACGCCAAGCTGTACGGTTCGATCGAGACCGTCGATTTTCCGGCATTCGACGCGGCCGCGAAGCAGGTTCCGGCAGGCACTGCCGACGTCGTTCTGACGTTTCGCAACGTCCACAACTGGCGCATGGGATATCGGCGAGACGACAAGCAGGACTATAGCGCCGAAGCCTTCCGGCAGATCTTCGCCATGCTGAAGCCGGGCGGCATCCTGGGGATCGTCGATCACCGACTGCCGGAGACCGCCGACGCCGAGCGCGAGCGGACCAGCGGCTACATCAAGACGTCGACGGTTCGCCAGCTGGCCGAAGCGGCGGGATTCCGGCTCGCCGCCTCCTCCGAGATCAATGCCAATCCCCGCGATACCGCCGACTGGCCGGAAGGCGTCTGGACCTTGCCGCCATCGTTCGCGCTGAAGGACAAGGACCGCGAAAAGTACCTGGCGATCGGCGAGAGCGATCGCATGACGCTCAAGTTCGTGAAACCGCGATAGGCTTCCTACGCAGCGGGAAAACTTTGCAGGCGCAGTGCGTTATGCGCGGATGTACCTGTTCCGGAACAGCCGACTGGCCGGCCGCTTACTCGTCCCGGCCGTGCTTATCTCCCTGTCGCTTTCCTTCGCTTCCGCGAAGGCGGAGCGCATGTTTCAGCCGCTGCGTTTCTTCGAAGGCCGGACCGAGCTGTTCAGCCTGGTGAAGGTGGCGATGAAGAAGCCGTACAGCTCGAAGACGCTGGGACGCGGGCAGATCCTTTCGGACGGTTCGCTGTCCCTGATTCAGCAGGTCCACGACCAGGGCAAGCCGACGAGGCATCGCCGCTGGCTGATCCGCGAAATAAGCCCCGGGCGGTTCACGGGAACGATGTCGGACGCCGTCGGCCCGGTGCAGATCCAGCAGATCGGCGGGAAATTCCTGTTCCGGTTCAGCATGAAGGGCAAGCTGGCGATCGAGCAGTGGATCACGCCCTTGCCCGGCGGGAAGTCGGCCAGGAGCAAGGTGACGGTGAGAAAGCTTGGAATGCGCGTCGCGACTTCGGAAGGAACGATCCGGAAATTGTGAGACGCCGCCGTTCAAGCGGCCGCGCCGGGCTTCTTTCCGAACAGGCTGCAAGTCAGAAACTTCGCGTGCTGCTCCGCCGAGCAAAAAAACTCGGACACGCCCTGACCGACGAGTTGCACGACAATCCGGTTCAGTGGGTAGTTGTTCATCTGCATCGCCGGCGCGTTCCAGTCTCGCCCGCTCCGGATATTCTGCCAGATCTTGACGCCCGGAATGTGATGGCTCGCCCACCAGACGGAGCGCGACGCGAGGCTGTCGGTGCGTATCGAGAAGTGAACGTGAAACCCACCGCCCGGCCTGACCTTGTCCACGAGCCGCGAAAGGATCGGCAAGCCGCGGCGCACCGGGATGTGCTGGAGCACGATGTAACTGTTGACGAAGTCGAATTCCGCCGGGAGCGTTGGAAAGTTGGTCGTCGGCAAGCGCGAATTGCACGTTCGACACATCCAGCTGCCGGGCGTTCGTTTCAGCCTCGGAGAGCATCGAACGGGAGATGTCGAGGCCGACGACACTCGCGAATTCGCGCGCTAGCGGGAAGGTGAGGCGTCCGACGCCGCACCCGAAATCGAGCGCCCGTTCGCGCTGCAGACCGCCGAAATGCTCGCCGTACCGGTTGAGAATGTGGGCGACCGACGAGCGGCCGGTCGCGAAGAAGTCGTCGCGGTGCGCGTCGATCTTGTCGGCGGCGAAGCGCGCATCGGCAAGCACGCCGAAATAGGGATCGACTTTTCCGAATTTTTCCCAAGCCTTATCGGTGCTCATCATCAGGCCCACTTCAGCTTAGCAGCGCTTCCGCCGCAATGGGTTTTGCGCTTGAAGTGGCCGCAAAACGCCACTGGCGCCTCGCGCGCGGCTTCGCTAGCGACCCTGCCTATGTCCAAAGTCCCCGTGCTTGTTACCGGCGGTGCCGGCTATATCGGCAGCCACGCCGTCCTCGCCCTGCGCGATGCGGGCTGGAGCGTCGCCGTCGTCGACGATCTTTCGACCGGCAATCGCTACGTCGTTCCCGAGGATGTCCCGTTCTATGAGGGTCGCGTCGACGACCGCGCGCTGGTCGAGCGCATCCTCGCCGAGCAGGGCATCGGAGCGATCATGCATTTCGCGGGGTCGATCGTGGTGCCGGAGAGCGTCGAGAAGCCGCTCGACTATTATCGCAACAACACGGTCGCGAGCCATTCGCTGATCTCGACCGCGGTCGACGCCGGAGTGAAGCACTTCGTCTTTTCCTCGACCGCCGCTGTTTATGGCGAGCCGGAGCGCGTTCCCGTCGACGAGAGCGTCGCGAAGCTCCCGATCAACCCATACGGCGCTTCCAAGCTGATGACCGAGCGGATGCTCGAGGATGCCGCGGCGGCCTATCCGATGAACTACGCCGCGCTGCGCTATTTCAACGTGTCGGGCGCCGATCCCGACGGCCGTTCGGGCCAGGTCGGCAAGGGTTCGACCCATCTCATCAAAGTCGCCGTCGAGGCAGCGGTCGGGAAGCGCGACCATATCGACGTGTTCGGCACCGACTATCCGACCGAAGACGGCAGCTGCGTGCGCGATTTCATCCACGTCAGCGACCTCACCGGCGCCCACGTGAAGGCGCTCGAGCGGCTGATCGAGGCGCCGGACGAGAACCTCGTCCTCAATCTGGGCTACGGCCGCGGCCTGTCGGTGCTCGAAGTGCTCGATGCGCTCGACCGACTGCTTCCGCAGCCGATCCGGCGCGAGATGAAGGGCCGCCGCGCGGGCGATCCCCCGCTGCTCATCTCCTCCAATCGCGCGCTGATGGAGACGCTAGACTGGACGCCGCGCTTCGCCGACATCGACACCATCCTCGGCCATGCGCTCGAATGGGAGCGCAAGCTGCTGACGCGGAACTGGGCGTGAAGCTGCTGCGGTTGCCGCTGCTGGCGCTGGCGGCACTGCAGATCGGCGCGGCGCCGCCGCAACCCATCAGCGATGCGCACGCGGCGGAGCGCATCCGCGCTCATGTCGAATTTCTCGCCAGCGACCTCATGGAAGGCCGCGACACAGGATCGCGAGGGCATCGCATTGCCGCCAACTATGTCGCCGCGGAATTCCGCAAGCTCGGGCTGAAGCCCGGCGGAACGAACGGCAGCTGGATGGTGGAAGTGCCGTTCCGCAGGGCAACGCTCGCCGAATCGCCGGTGATGTCGATGACGCTCAATGGGCGAACGACGAAGCTGGTCGTCGGAAAGGACGCTGCCGTGCGGCCGAGCATCACGGAACGCGACCTCAGGATTTCGGCGCCTTTGGTCTTCGTTGGCCACGGCGTCCGCGATGCGCGGCTTGGACTCGACGATTATGCCGGCCTCGACGTCCGCGGGAAGATCGTCGTCGCCCTGGCCGACCCGTCCCCCGGCGTTCCGAGCGATGCAGCCGCACATCTCGCCTACGCCCGTGCCCGGACGGCGGGCGCGGAGGGCGCGGTCGGAATCATCGAGATCGAGAACGCTGCGACGGCTGCCAGCCAGCTACAGCGCTTCGCGACCCGGCCAGTGCTCGACTGGGTCGATGCGCGGGGCCGCACCAGCAGGGCCGGCGCCGCGCGCGCGATCGTCGCCCTTTCGCCCGAATGGGAGACCCGCCTTTTCGAGCGTGCGCCGATGAGCCTCCGCAAGGTCCGGAACCAGGCAGCTGCGGGAAAACGCGTGCGCGGTTTCGCTTTGCCCGTGTCCGTGACCCTCACGGCGAAAAGCGCCTGGGAGAATTTCACCAGTCCAAACGTCGTCGCGGTGCTTCCGGGGTCCGATCCGAAGCTGGCAAGCGAGCACATCGTGCTGATGGGCCACCTCGACCATCTGGGCCTGGATAAGGCGGCGAAGCCCGGGGAGGACAATGTCTACAACGGCGCGCTCGACAATGCCGCCGGGGTGGCGACCACGATCGAAGCCGCCCGGGAGTTCGTCGAGGCGGGCCGCCGGCCGCGCCGGTCGGTGATGTTCGTCGCCGTGACCGGCGAGGAATATGGACTGCTGGGCGCCGGCTATCTCGCCACCAATCCCACGGTGCCTGCGGACAAGATCGTCGGCCTCGTGAATCTCGACATGCCGCTCCTGCTCTACGACTTCACGGACGTCGTGGCTTTCGGCGCGGACCGTTCGACCATCGCCAAGGCAGTCCGGGCAGCGGGGTCGAGCATGAAGATCGGCCTTGGTCCGGACCCGATGCCCGAGGAGGCCCTGTTCGTCCGGTCGGATCACTATCCGTTCGTGAAGGCCGGCGTCCCGTCCGTGTTCCTGATGACCGGACAAGCCAATGGCGGGAAGCAACATTGGCAGCGTTTCCTTGCGAACACTTATCACGGTGTGAAGGACGACGTGACGCAGCCGATACATTGGGAGGCAGGCGCGCGTTTCGCCGACCTCAACTATCGCATCGCCCGGCAGATGGCTGACGCCGACCAGAGGCCCATGTGGTATGCGGGCGATTATTTCGGAGACAGTTTCGCGCCGGG
>CAWAQT010000018.1:0-31641 GCA_963784245.1 uncultured Alphaproteobacteria bacterium | reverse complement strand
GGCTTTCCCGGGCGGGAGACGTCGATGACGATGCGTCTCTCTTGGAGCTTTGCGTCGTAAGCCTCCGCCGCTGCGGTGCCGGACGCCGAGAAAAGCATGCCAGCGAGCAGCAGCACGAACAGGTTCCTCATGGCGCAGCCCCCAGCGATTAATTGAATTTGTTTTTGGAAATAGACCATGGTCCTCTAGCCATGACAATGATGACTCTCGAGGTTTCGCGCTGAACCGCTTCCGCGCGCACTATCGTGCCGTTGGGCTTTGCTTTCTCGCGCTCTCGTCAGGCGGCGCGGTTCTAGAAGCTCCAATGTTGGCGAGCGATCGCGCGCAGTTCCCAACGACCGCCACAGTGGCGGGCCTACAGCCAGACCGAGTTCGCGGCCGCGGTGCCACTGTCCCGTTCGTCGAATATGAGGCCGAAAATGCTGTCACAAACGCGAGGCTGATCGGACCGGACCGGAGCTTTACAAGCTTGCCTTCGGAGGCCTCCGGACGACGCGCAGTGCTTCTGCTTAAGGCTGGCGACTTCGTCGAGTTCAAGCTCGGCCGCCCAGCAAATGCGATCACTGTTCGGTACGCAGTGCCTGACGGAAAAGACGGTCGGGGAGTGGATTCGACGCTTGGCGTCTACGCTGAGGGCAGGCGCATAGGTTCGCTCGCGACTACGTCTCGGTACGGCTGGTTCTACGGTTCCTATCCATTCACCAATCGCCCCGCCGACGGTAAGCCTCACCACTTCTACGACGAGGCCCGTCTCCTGCTTGGCCGCACCCTGCCCGCAGGAACCCAGTTAAGGCTGATGAAGGATCGCTCGGACGAGGCAGGTTGGTACGCAGTGGACCTGGCGGATTTCGAACTCGTCCCACCGCCGAAACCGCCTCCCCCGAAGGCTGTCTCGATCACGGATTTCGGCGCTGATCCGAGCGGCAGTCGCGACTCCTGGTTGCCGATCCGGAAAGCGATAGCGGAAGCCCGCAAACGCGGCGTGCCCGTGTGGATTCCCCCCGGCAGATTTACCGTCAATCGTCACATCATCGTCGATCGGGTCACGATCGCGGGTGCTGGACCCTGGCATTCGATCCTGCGCGGCAAGGGCGTCGGTATCTACGGACATGAGGCGCCGCGCGGTTCCCGCGCGGTCGTCCTGCGCGATTTCGCACTCATTGGCGAAGTGACCGAGCGGAAAGACAACGAGCGTCTTGCCGGCATCGGCGGCGCAATTGGCGGCGGATCGATCATCGAGGACCTGTGGATCCAGCATCATAAGGTCGGCATCTGGCTGGATGGACCTCTTGATGGGATCACGCTCCGCCGCCTGCGTATCGTCGACAACACGGCCGACGGGCTGAACTTTCGGCGCGGTGTCAGCAACGCTGTGGTCGAGGACAGCTTCATCCGCAATTCCGGTGACGACGGGCTCGCGATGTGGTCGCACCGCGAAGCAAATCGCAACAATGCCTTTCGACGCAACACCGTCGTAGCGCCAATCCTCGCGAACGGCATCGCCATCTATGGCGGGCGCGACATCGAAGTCAGCGGCAACCTCGTTGCCGACACTCTCACCCAGGGCGGCGGGATCCATCTCGGCAACCGCTTCGATGCGATTCCCTTCTCCGGACGGATTGCGGTCCGGGACAATTTGATCGTTCGTGCCGGGAGTTTCGACCCTAACTGGCGCTTCGGAGTAGGAGGCCTGTGGTTCTATGCCCTGGACCACCCGATTGCCGCGAGGATCGAGGTCAGCGACAACGATATCGAGGACAGCACGCTCCCCGCACTCCATTTCATCGGCAAACGCATTGAGGGAATTGCCTTCGAGGACATTCGCATCCGCGGCGCAGGTTCGCATGCCATGCAAATCCACAGCGCCGGCAGGGCCAGCTTCAGAGGCGTCCGAGCATCGGGCCTCCGCCTTGGCGGCACGCTCGAATGCCACGATGGCTTCGTGCTGATCGACTTGGGCGCAAATTCCGGATGGGCCGACAAGCACCATCAGCCGTGCGGGTGATGAACGTTTCACCTCGATGACGAAGCTAAGACAGCGGCTCGATGAAGCTCCGGACAGTGTTCGGTTTTGAAACAGGGACGATCGACAACCTTCCGCTCGAGATTTCAGCGGGCAGTCTACTGCACGGCAGACTCAGGCGTCTGTCGTGCAGGAGGAAGCCTCATGTCAGGTTTCGGCAAACGGATAGACTTTCCAGGTGGCCGGCGGCGTTCGGCGCGCCAAGCCGTGGTGCTGGCGGCATCTGCGCTGGGTTTCCAGCGATCGATGGCGGTCCTCGTCCCCGACCTTTCGGAAGTTGGCGCAAAGCTGCGCGGGCGCGCACTCCCGGAAAAGGGCGAACGATTGCTGATCAATTTCGGCGAGACGGGGCTATTCGCCACGGTGGCCTGGTGTGGTCGCGACGAGTGCGGGATCGTCTTCGATCAGCCAATCGACGCCAGGGGCGTCCAGCGCCTGCAGGTGGAGGCCGACTGGTGCAAGGTCATGGGGTTTGCCGCATAACTCGATGTCGTCCGTAAGCTTCGACAGATAATCCCCGGAGGAGCCGACGCTCCCCGAAGCAGTAGCGGGAGCGGCTGCAACGCCCCGCCTGATCACCTTCGGACGAACCGACATAGCAGCATCGAAGATGCACGCGACGCCATCATCAAGGTCACCAACTGCCTGGCCAAAACCCGGCGAGCGTCCGCGGGGTCGGAGAGGCGGTCGCACGGGCGTCCCATCGAGAGCTCAGTCCGGCACGGCCAGGGAGACATCTCGAAGCTGTATAGGCACGCGACAGCGCTCCAAGAATGTCAAGCCTCCACATGGACGCGCATCCAGTCGAAGCCATTGTGCCATTAGAAGCAGTTCCGCACTTAGCGCCTCTCGCGTTTCAGCGGGCGCATTTGGCTCGCAAAGTTTCCTGGCGGCGTCGATGAGGCGGGATCGTTGCGCGATCCGCTTTGAGGTCGACACGCGCGACAAGCCGGTCACCGAACAGGAATGGCAACACGTAATAGCCGTGCACTCGCCTTGGCGGCGGAGTGTAGATCTCGATCCGGTACCCGATAGCCGAACCAACGCTCCGTTCTGCGACCGCTCCCAAACGAGCGGATCGAACGGAGCCAGCGAATGCGCGAGCCCCTACCTTTCGAGGTATACGCGCATCCTCATGAACATAGCCGAGCGCTTCGATCCCTCGATGCTCGCGCGGCCGGAGTACTCCCTCTTCCACCATCTCGAATGAGGACGACACCGGAACGGCTCGGGTCGCAGCCGGAAATAGTCCCGCAGATCGCCGGCCTTGCGACGCCCAGTGCTCGAGCCGCGCGGTCAGACCAGCGCCCGGTCCGCCTCTGCTTCGGTTGGTACTGCCTTGTTCAGGATAGCCGCCGGTATCACCCGCTCCGTCGAGGTCATAGACGAGGTCAAAATCCGAACTTCGGTATGCGGTCGTCACTGTGCGGCGCTAAGTCCATCAGGATTGCACGTCTATTCACACCGACAATCGGTGTGCAGCCTGCCGGAATGCAGGAATGCGTCGGCCGTCTTGTCCGATTCGGCATCCGGGGGAGGTATTGGCTGTTGACGAGGTGCAGCACTTTACGCCGCACCTCGGACAGTGAACGGTTCCCGGTTCGCGGGATGGAAGCTAACTTACCTGGGTAAGGGTAGGTCGGCCGGCGCCCGCCCCATAAGGAAGCCTGCAGCGCGGCCTCACGGATAAGATCGGGTTTCTTAAAGATACCGTCGATCAGAATGACAGGTATTTGCCCACCAACCTTTACGAACTGGACGTCCACCTCCGTCGGCATCTCAAAGAGGTCATCATCCACGATTTTGCTAGATTAAGTGCGCAATCGAACGTCAGCAATGATGTTAGCTACGCAAAGGGAGACTGGCAAAGGAACCGCCGCTTTCGATGGTTTTCCAGCAACCGCAATCTCTACAAATTAAAGGAATGGTGCCCAGGGACGGAGTCGAACCGCCGACACCGTGATTTTCAGTCACGTGCTCTACCAACTGAGCTACCTGGGCTCTTGGATTCGGGCAGACCGCCCGCTCAAGCGATGGGCTCCCTAACCTTCGCCTTCCCCGCTGTCCAGACTCTCGGGATCGGCCGCCGGACCGGGAATGCGATATCCCTCGCCCAGCCAGCGCAACAGGTCCCGGTCCTTGCAGCGCTGCGAGCAAAAAGGCGCATGCTCCGGCGACAAGGGCGCGCGGCATACTGGGCAGGACTTGCTGTCAGCTTTTCTCGGCATATCCCGCATGGATGGGGAGCGAAGGGTCGCTGCGCAAGGTGATCGAGCCGCCGACCTGGCGTTCGAGGGCCGTCGATCCAGTCGTTTCGGCGCTCCAGCACGGCAGTTCACTGCAGGATGAGCAACGATCTGCTTCGCGCCGGGCGTCTCCATTGCCGTACGGCGCAGGAGAGCGCGAGCCTCAAACGACGGACGATCCGCCGCAAGCTCGAACAAGGACGCGCGCCTGCGCGGCCGCACGATCTGGAGAAAGCCGAAGCCGTTCACGGCGGTCCGCTCGAACGGCTGCGGCAAGATCGCATCCACGGCCTCACCAATCGCCTGCCTCTGCGCCTTACCCGCAATGGTTGGCAGATCGATGCCGATGGACCCGCCGATGTCGTGACGGAGAATGGTTCGCGCCGCCGCTCGGGCGCCGGCGAGCGCCAGCTCATACGCGGTCAAGGTGCCGTCCACGTCGATCAGCGTCATGGCCGGCGTAGGCGAGACGCGTAGCTCGCCGCCTGCAAAACGGACGATGCCGCTCCGTGCCTCGTCGATCAGATCATCCCATCCCGCCGCAACAAGTGCGTCGGTCGGAGCAGGAAAGGGCAGCGCCTCTTCCTCCGACTGTGCTTCAGCGCTTGAACTATCCAGCGCCACACGGGCGAGCGGCCGCTTCCACGGCTCCGCTCCTGGGATCGCCTCGCGCGTTACCTCGAGCGCGAAGGAAGAACCTTCGGTAATCCCGGGCGCACCTTTGGGCAGCAGGAATTCCTGCCCATCCGCGACGGCGAGGGCCGGAGTACCGACTCTTGTTAGCCGCCCCAGCAGCACAGACCCCGCGCGAACGACTCCGTCGAGCAGGATCCGCGCCTCCACGATCTCGCCTTCTTCGATCCGGACGGCCCGGCTTTCGCCGATGCCCCGCTCGATCAGCCAGTCAGGCAAGCGGATATCCCGCCGCCTTCAGCAGCAACCGCGTCTCGGCGAGCGGCAGTCCGACGACATTTGAATAGCTGCCGGCGATGTGGCGAACGTAGACTTCACCATAACCCTGCAGCGCGTAGCCGCCAGCCTTGCCGCGCCATTCGCCATGGCTTGCGTAATAGTCGATTTCCTCATCCGACAGCCGCTTCATCGCTATCGCCGTCTCGCCAAGCCGGGTGCGCAGCGGCTGGCCGGGCGCTGCGAGGGCTACGCCGGTCAGCACGCGATGCCTCCGCCCCGACAGCAGCTTCATGCAGGCGCGAAGCGTCGCCTCGTCCTCGACCTTGGGCAGGATGCGCCGGCCGACAGCAACCACCGTATCGGCGGCCAGGACCAGCGCATCAGGTTGCTCCAGGGCGACCGCTTCCGCCTTCTCCCTCGCCAGCCGCAACGCATGGTCGCGCGGCAGCTCCCCGTTCGGCACGCTTTCGTCGATGTCCGCAGGAGCAACGGCATCGGGCGTCACGCCGATGCGCGCAAGCAGGTCGAGCCTGCGCGGGCTGGCGGATGCGAGGACGAGCCGCACGCGCGGCGCCCCTTACTTGAACCGGTAGGTGATCCGACCCTTGGTCAGGTCGTAGGGCGTCAGTTCGACGAGCACTTCGTCGCCGGTCAGCACGCGAATGCGGTTCTTGCGCATCTTGCCGGCGGTATGGCCGAGGATCTCATGACCGTTCTCGAGCTTCACGCGGAACATGGCATTGGGCAGCAGTTCCACAACCTGCCCCCGCATCTCGAGAAGTTCTTCCTTGGCCAAGCTGTCTCTCTTTCTTTGGGCGAAAAGTCGCGTGGCCTTACAAGTGCGAAGAGGAAAATGGAAGGCGGCGGACTCAGACGGTCAGAACCGTCGAGCCTGTGGTCTGGCGTGCCTCTAGGGCACGGTGCGCATCGGCTGCATCCTTGAGGGCGAAGCGCTGGCCAATTTCGATTCTGACCTTGCCCGATGAGATCATGTCGAACAGCTCCGATGCCGATTGCTCGAGCTCTTCCCGCTCGGCGATGTAGTGGAACAGGGTCGGCCGCGTGAGGAACAGCGAACCCTTCTGTGCCAGAAGCGCGGGTGGGATCGGGTCCGGCGCGCCAGAGGCATTGCCATAGCTGACCATCAGTCCCCGCGGACGAAGACAGTCGAGTGACTTCAGAAACGTGTCGCGGCCAACGGAGTCATAGACCACCGGCAGCTTCGCGCCGCCGGTGATGCGATCGACCTCGGCCACGAAGTCCTGCCGCGTGTACACGATTGGGTGATGGCAGCCGTGCGCCCGCGCGAGCTCCGCCTTCGCGTCAGTCGACACGGTCCCAATCACGGTCGCGCCGATGGCCGCGGCCCACTGGCACATGATCAACCCGACGCCGCCCGCTGCCGCGTGGACGAGGATCGGGTCGCCCGGGCGCACTTTGTGAACCGCTTTCAGCAGCATCCTGGCGGTCATGCCCTGCAACATCATCGCCGCTGCGAGTTCGAAGGAGATTTCGTCGGGCAGCTTCACCAGCCGGTCCGCATCGATGAGCCGTGCCTCGGCATAGCCGCCGATGGGTCCCGCATAGGCGAACCGATCGCCCTCTCGAACCGTGGTCACATCCGGGCCGACGGCCTCCACGACACCGGCGCCTTCCACTCCAGGCGTAAAGGGCATCTGCTGAGGGTAGAGGCCCGTCCGGTGGTAAACGTCGATATAGTTCAGGCCGACCGCATGCTGGCGCAATCGAACCTGCCCCGTTCCGGGTTCGCCGACGTCTACCTGTTCCCAGGAAAGGACCTCCGCCCCGCCCGTCCGATGCACCCGTATCGAATGATCCATGCCGGGCCTGTGCGCCCCGCGAGAGCCAAAGAAAAGCCCCGCCGCGGCAGTGCCGGGCGGGGCCATCTCTTGATCCGGCGAAGCTTATTGAGCGCCGCCCGCCAGCGCCGCGAGCAGGAGCAGCGCGACGATGTTGGTGATCTTGATCATCGGGTTCACGGCCGGTCCGGCGGTGTCCTTGTACGGATCGCCGACGGTGTCGCCCGTCACGGCCGCCTTGTGGGCCTCGGAGCCCTTGCCGCCGTAATTGCCGTCCTCGATGTACTTCTTGGCATTGTCCCACGCACCGCCGCCCGAGGTCATCGAGATGGCGACGAACAGGCCCGACACGATCACGCCGATGAGCAGCGCTCCGAGCGCAGCGAAGGCATGCTCCGGACCCGCGACGGCGCGGATCAGGAAGAAGACCACGATCGGCGTGAACACCGGAAGCAGCGACGGGATGATCATTTCCTTGATCGCCGCCCGCGTCACTAGGTCGACAGTCCGCGCGTAATCGGGGCGCGAAGTGCCATCCATGATGCCGGGATTGTCGCGGAACTGGCCGCGCACTTCCTCGACCACCGCGCCACCGGCGCGACCCACGGCCGTCATGCCCATGGCTCCGAACAGGTACGGCAGCAGGGCACCGAGCAGCAGTCCGACGATCACGTACGGGTTCGCCAGGGTGAAGTTGATGTTCTCGTACGCCACGCCGAGTTCGCCGGCGAAGCGGCGAAGATCGGTCGTATAGGCCGCGAACAGCACCAGCGCGCCGAGACCGGCTGAGCCGATCGCATAGCCCTTGGTCACGGCCTTGGTCGTGTTGCCGACTGCGTCGAGGGCGTCGGTGCGCGTGCGCACGTCGTCCTCGAGGCCCGACATTTCGGCGATGCCGCCGGCATTGTCGGTCACCGGACCATAGGCGTCGAGCGCGACGACCATGCCCGCAAGCGCAAGCATGGCGGTCGCCGCGAAGGCGATGCCGATCAGGCCCGCGAGCTGATAGGACAGGATGATGCCAACGCAAATCACGACCGTCGGAAGCGCGGTCGATTCAAGGCTGATCGCCAGGCCCTGGATGACGTTCGTGCCGTGGCCCGTCTGCGACGCCTTGGCGATGCTCTTCACCGGGCGATAGTTGGTGCCGGTGTAATATTCGGTGATCCAGACGAGCAGACCAGTGACGCCGAGGCCGACGAGCATCGACAGGAACAGGTCCCAGCCCGTGAAGCCGCCGGTGAATTCGCCGACCGCCGCGTCGGTGCCAATGTCGAGGCCGGCTGCCGCGGCCGCTCCGCCCAAATTGGTGTTCATGTCACCGAGCACGAGCTGCGTGACGACATAGATCGCCGGAACCGACAGGATCGCGGTGACCCAGAAACCCTTGTACAGCGCACCCATTATGGAGCCGGACTTGCCGATCCGGACGAAATAGGTTCCGATGATCGAGGTGATGATGCACACGCCGCCGATCATGAGCGGAAGGCTCATCAGCGCGAGAATCTGCTCCGGAGCGGCGGTGATGAGAAGCGCGATGAGGACCATCGTCGCGCCGACCGTGACCACATAGGTCTCGAACAAGTCGGCAGCCATGCCGGCGCAGTCGCCGACATTGTCGCCAACGTTGTCGGCGATCACGGCCGGGTTGCGGGGATCGTCCTCGGGGATTCCGGCTTCGACCTTGCCGACCAGGTCGGCGCCGACATCCGCGGCCTTGGTGAAGATGCCGCCGCCGAGACGCGCGAAGATGGAGATGAGCGAGGCGCCGAAAGCCAAGGCTACAAGCGCGTCGATGACCTCACGGTCGTTCGGTGCGAGGCCCTGAACGTCGACGAGGACATAAAAGAAGATCGAGATCGCGAGCAGCGCCAGGCCGGCGACCAGCATGCCCGTGATAGCGCCCGAGCGGAACGCGACCGTCAGGCCTCCCTGGAGGCTGGTGCGTGCCGCTTCAGCCGTACGGACGTTCGCGCGAACCGAGATGTTCATTCCGATGAACCCGGCGGCACCGGACAGCAGGGCGCCGAGCACGAAGCCCCCGGCCTGTACAGGTCCGAGGAGGAGCGCAACCAGCACGGCGACGACGACGCCGACGATGCCGATGGTGGTGTACTGACGCCGGAGATAGGCGGAAGCGCCTTCCTGGATTGCGCCGGCAACTTCCAACATGCGCTGGTTCCCGGCGGGCGCATTCAGCACCTGCCGGCTTGTAAACAGACCGTAGAGCACGGCGATAACCCCGCACACGATCGCGATTAGCGTGAAGTTCATCGAAATCTTTCCCCGTTTCGCGGCAAGCCGCACCGGCTGCAGGACGCAGCAGGCGAACGGGCGGATGTTTATGGACCGAAATCGCGGCTGGCAACCGCGTTCGGACTAACCTTTATCGGAGGAGAAATGCGGTCGCGACGCCACAGAACAGCCCGCTAGTTGCGATCAGCCATTGGCGGACTGGAACTGCCGCGATGTTGATGACCCTGGTGCTCAAAACCCAATCGCTCCGGTAACGGGACCGGCCTGCCGCCGCTGACAAGGGAGAGAAGGACCCCTTCCGCGGCGAGAGAACCGACCCGGGTAATGGTCGTCCCCTGAGGTAAAGAAAGTCTTAAAGGGTCCTCATCGGCGGCGAGCGCGACGAGCAGCGCATAGTCGTCCCCGCCCGTTGCCGCGAACAGGCGCGCGTCGAGGTCCGCGCTATGCTCGGCAATGAAGGCTCGGGAGAGCGGCAGGGCGTCGAGATTGATCTCGGCGCCAAGCCCGCTCGCCTCGGCAAGCCTCATCGCGTCGAGCAACAGGCCGTCGGAAACATCCATCATCGCATGGGCAGCAGGCGCCAGTACCTGTCCCGGTACAAGCAACGGAACCGGTCGCCGGTAGATGTCCACCAGAGGTCCGCTCGCGACTTCATCGGCCAGCAATTGCTTCAGCCCCGAGGCGGCGTCGCCGAGCGTGCCGACCACCCACAGAGCGTCCCCGTCCTTGCCCCCGCTCCTCAGCGGGACCCGCTCCCCGGCGCGGCCGATCGCGGTCATGCCGAACACGCGCGGCGCGCCCGGGGGCAGGGAGATCGTGTCTCCACCCACGAGGGCGAGACCGTAGCTTTCGCAGGCTGCCTCGATGCCGTCTAGGAAGCCCATGTCCCAAATGTCGTCGCCCGACAGTGCCAGCGAAAGGAGTGCCGCGGCGGGAGCCGCGCCCTTTGCGGCCAGGTCGGACAGGTTCACCGTGACCAGCTTCCAGCCGACGCTCGCCGCCGGATCGGACGGAAGGAAATGAATCCCTTCGGCAATGCTGTCATGCGTGAGAACGAGGCCGTCGAGCAGCGCCGTGTCGTCGGCGAGGCCGAGAGCCGCGGGACTGGTCGCAATCCGCCGCAAGCGCTGAATCGCCTGGGACTCGCGCATCCTTCTACTCCGCTCGGGCGGGCCGCGCTTCCTTCGCAACGGCGTCGAGGAGACCGTTTACGAAGCCGCTCTCGCGCTTGTCGAAAAAGGCGTGGGCGACATCGACATATTCGGAAATGACCGAACCCACCGGCACATCCTTGCGGGCGAGCAGCTCATAAGTCCCCGCGCGCAGGATCGCCCGCATCGGGCGGTCGAGCCGGTCAAGGCTCCAGCCTTCCGCAAGCTTCGCGGCGATCGCCTCGTCGATCTCGTTGCGGCGCGCGTCGACGCCGGCCACGACATCGTCGAAGAAGCTCTGCTCCGCCTTGAGATAGGTCGCATCTTCGATCGTCGCGCCGAGGCGATGCTCGTGAAACTCGCGCAGCAGCCGCGCGATTGGCGTGCCCTCCATCTCCTGCTGATAGAGCGCCTGCACCGCGGCGAGGCGGGCGGCGGAGCGGGAGCGGGAGCGTGCAGCAGTGTTCATTGAGCGGGGCTTAGCCGTGCTGGCTCAGGCGAGAAAGTCCCGAAGCGCCGCGGCGACCTGCTCACCGGCTTCCCACGGAGCGAAATGACCGGCTTCAGGCAATTTCACGATCCTGAGATCCTCGACGAGATGATCGAGTCCCTCGAGCTGCATCGGCAACAATGCCGGGTCCTTCATTCCCCAGACGACCAGGGTCGGAATCTCGATCTTCGGGAAAGCGCGGAGCAGCCAGTCCGGAAGAGGCACCGTCACTCCGGTCGGCGGCACCACCAGTTTCGTCGCACGATACCAGTTGAGCATCGAGGTCATCCCGCCCGGTTGCGACCATTCGGCGATGTACTGCTGCTTCTCGGCTTCCGGTATCCTGGCGAGCTCCACGTGGCCGCCGAACGTCTTCTGAAAGAAAGCGTCGAATCCCATCGCTTCGATCGCCTTCTCCGCGCCGGGCGTGCGGAACCAGTTGATGTACTGCGAGGCGGCACGCTGGTCCGCGTCCTCGATCAGGCTCTTCTGGAAAATGAGCGGATGCGGCGCATTGACGATCGCCAGCTTGGTCAGGCGCGGATCGTTACGCAGCGCAGCAGGCCAGGCGATCGCGCCACCCCAGTCGTGCCCGACCAGCGCGAAGCTCTCGAGGCCGAGGGTTTCCGCGAGAGCGAGAATATCGGAGATCAAAGTGTCCGTCTGATATTCGCTGACGTCCAGCGGCCGGTCCGACCCGGCGAAGCCGCGCTGATCGGGCATGATCAACCGAAAGCCGTCCTCCAGCCGCGGCGCAACTTCTCGCCAGGTCCGGTGCGACTCCGGAAAGCCGTGAAGCAGGATGACCGCCGGCGCATCCTCCGCGCCGGCGAAGCCGACATTGAGGGTGATTCCGGTCGAAAGCTTGACCCGCCGGAATTCCGTCACGGATAGCTGACCGTCAGCGGAACCTCGGGCAGCGGGATGAACTCGTCATGATCGTCGGGCGGAAGCGCGAACTCACCGGCGCGCCACGCTCTCTTCGCCTCGTTGATCCGTTCGCGGCTTGACGACACGAAGTTCCACCACACGTGCCGCTCGCCATCGATCGGGGCGCCGCCGCAAAGCATCAAGCGGGCGCCGCTTTCCGACGAGAGCAACGGCAGATAGCCGGGAGCGATGAGGGACAGGTGTTGCGGGACCAATGGCGTGCCGTCCACCGACGCATCGCCCTCGAGCAGGTACAAGGCACGTTCGTCCGCTTCATGGTCGATGACCAGCGCCGCACCGGCGGCAAGCTCAATCGCGGCATAGATCGTTGGCGAATGCTGGGTGACCGGCGACCGCTCGCCGAAGCCCTCGCCCATGATCAGGCGCAAGTGCACTCCGTCGCCCGCGACCAGCGGCAGCCGGTCGGCCGCGACATGCTCGAACGCCGGCGCCAACTCTTCCTTCGCCCGTGGCAAGGCGAGCCACGTCTGGATGCCATCCAGTTCCGGCCCTGCCGCACGCTCATCGCCCGGAGAACGCTCCGAATGGCTGATGCCGGCGCCGGCCGTCATGAGGTTCACCGCGCCCGGCTCAATTCGCTGCACGGTTCCCAGGCTGTCGCGGTGATCGATTGCGCCGGCGAACAGATAAGTGACGGTGGCGAGGTTGATGTGCGGATGCGGCCGAACGTCGATTCCATCCCCCGGCCCGAGCCTTGCAGGTCCCATCTGGTCGAAGAAGATGAAGGGTCCCACCATCGTCCGCTGCTTGCTCGGAAGGGTGCGGTGAACCTTGAAGCCGCCGAGGTCGTGCGTGACCGGGGCAATCGTCATTGCAATCACGGAGTCCATCCGCGGGTGACTACGCTCTCGCGCGCCGCGGAGGAAGGCCGCTCGGACTTTACAAAGCATTCCAGAAGCTTAACGATTGTTCATCTGAGCTTCAGGCGTTCAGCGCTTACAGCACGGTTTCCGGGGGCGTAACGAAGCGGCGTACCGTCACTTCGGGGCACTCACACATTCGACACGCTTGACCGAGAATGCGGGTTCACGGTTTGCGGTCGCATTTCAGGGATGCGGCAGGCTTTCTTGCTGCATGAGAAAGGGGCTTTTCTCGCATGCGTTCTCTGCTCGGCACAACCGCTTTTGGTGCAATCGTGGCGGCCACCGTCGCCGTTCCGGCAAGCGCCGAAACAATCATCTCGACCGCGGTCACCACGCCGCAATCTACCAGCGCCTCGGGCGACATCCGTATCTCCTCGACGGGATCGGTGAAGCCTGCGAGCGGCACCGCCGTAACGCTCAACACGAACAATTACGTCCGCAATGAAGGGACCATCCAGGTCACCGGCGCGAACGACAGCGTCGGCATCCTGGGCAATGCGGGCGTGACGGGCGAGATCACGAACAGCGGCACGATCACGATCGACGAGAGCTTCACGCCGACCGATACGGATACCGACGGCGACCTCGACGGCCCCTTCGCACAGGGATCGGGTCGTTTCGGCATCCGCGTCCTCGGGCCGGGCACCTTCACCGGCAACATCGGGAACAGCGGGACGATAACGGTCGAAGGCAACCAGTCGGGCGGCCTGGTCGTCGACAGCGCGCTGTCCGGCAACCTGAACGTCAGCGGCACCATCAAGGTCCTGGGCAACGATTCCGTCGGCGTGAAGGCGGATGATGTCAGCGGCAACGTCATCCTTTCAACCGGCACCATCGAGGTTCAGGGCGGAAACAGCGTCGGGGTCGCGCTGAACGGCGATATCGGCGGGGCCCTCGTCATCCAGAACGCCATTCAGAACACCGGCTATCGCTACACCCAGGTTCCGGCGGACACTTCGAAGCTGGACGCCGACGACCTTCTTCAGGGCGGCTCCGCGCTGGTCGTCGCCGGCAGCGTCGGCGGCGGCATTCTTTTCGACGCCAGGCCCGCCGACAACAGCACCACCGACACCGATGAGGATGATGACGGCGTCCTCGATGCGAATGAAACGACGGCGACCATCCTGACGGTCGGATCGGCGCCCGCCGTTCAGATTGGATCGGCCACCGAGGCGACGAATATTGGCGCAGTCGCCAACTCGGGGGGCCGAGGACTCGTCGTGAAGGGGTCCATCACGGGTACCGGAGCTTACAAGGGCGTAGCTGGGAACGGCATGGTGATCGGCGGCCTCGGCCAGTCAGTGAACATCACCGGCGGCATGACGGTCTCCGGTTCGATTGCTGCCACCGCAACCGAGGGCACTGCGACGGCGCTGCGCATCGGCGCCGGCGGGACCGTTCCCGTCGTCGAGGTGTCGGGAATCCTGAGCGCCACCGGCGGCGGTACTTCGTCGACCGGCGTGCGGGCGATCGTCGTCGATGCCGGCGCGACCGTGAACACTGTCAGGAATACCGGAACCGTCCGTGCGGTACTCAATGCCAGCGACGGATCCGCGACCGCGATCCTCGACAATTCGGGAACCCTCTCCCTGATCGAGAACAGCGGTGTGCTCGGGGTCGTCGGGGCTGCGGCCCTCGGCGACAAGGCGACGGCGTTCGACCTTCGCGCAAATGCATCGGGGGCGACCGTCCGGCAGCTGGCGGTCACGACGGGGACTGCGCCAACAATCCTCGGCCAGATGCTGTTCGGCGCGGGCAACGACACGCTGGACGTTGCAGACGGCGGCGTGATCGGAGCCGCCAAGTTCGGCACGGGCAACAACACTCTCTTGCTTTCCGGTGACGCCGTCATGACCGGCGCCGTCACGTTCGGCGGCGGTTCGGATATGGTGCAGCTCGGAGGAACCTCGGCTCTCTTCGGCGACGTCGATTTCGGTGGTGGCTCGGATGCGCTCGCGCTTGCGGGCACTTCCTCGCTAACCGGACAACTGCTCAATAGCGCAGGGCTCGCCGTGAACCTCGGCGCGGGCACGAAGCTCAACACGACCAATCTCGGGGCCGTCAATCTGGCGTCGCTGACGACCGGCTCGGGCTCGTCGCTCGGAGTGACGATCGACTCCGGGACGGGCACCTCGACGCTCTTCGACGTCTCCGGCGCCGCGAACTTTGGAACCGGCACGCTGCTCGACATCACGCTCGTCTCGCTTGCCGACGTCGAGGGGACCTACAAGGTTCTGGAGGCCGGCACGCTGACCGGCGCCGGCAATCTCGTGACGTCGACCGACTCGATCCCATTCATCTTCGACAGCAGCGTTGTCACGAGCACGCCTAACGAAGTCTCGGTCACCATCCGGCAAAAGACGGCCGACGAACTCGGCATCAATGCGTCGGAAGACAGCATTCTTAATGCAGTGCTCAACGCCGCGGACGCCGATGATCTGATTGCCGGAGTCTTCCTTGGCGTCGATGACAGCGCGGGCCTTCAGGCGGCCTTGCAGCAGATGCTTCCGGACCATGCCGGCGGAGCGTTTGAAACGGCCACGCGCGGTGCGCGGCTGACCAACCGCATCTTCACCGACCCGAAGGCCCCATTGGTTCGGCGCGGCACGCTCGGTTTCTGGATGCAGCAGGTTGCCTGGGGAGGAAGCAAGTCGATCGGCGCGTCCTCATCCTACGACCTTAGCGGCTGGGGTGCGACGGGCGGCGTCGAAACCATCCTGGGCCCGCTCGGAAGCGTCGGCCTGTCGCTTGCCTATCTGGCCGGCAAGGACGGCAAGGGCATTGGCGACAATGAGCTTGTGAGCAGCCAGTACGAAGGTGGCGCTTACTGGCGCGGCGCTCTGGGTCCGATCCGGGCCTTCGCTCGGGCCACCGTGGGCATGCTCGACTTCGACGGCAGCCGCTTCTTCTCGGCGGAAGTCGCCGGCAGCACCCTCACGCGCCAGGCTGACGGCGAATGGAAGGGACGAATTTACTCCGGTGCGGCTGGCGTAACCTATGACGCGCGAGTTGGCCCGCTTTGGATCCGTCCGACGGCATCGATCGAATTCCTTTCGCTCAAGGAGAAGGGCTACACCGAGTTGGGCGGCGGCGAAGCGTTCGATCTTACGGTCGACAGCCGCAAGAGCACGGAGACCGCGGTCAATGCGACCGTCGCCTTGGGCTACGACATCATCCGCGCCGACAATGTGGACGACACCTTCGTCCGCGTCGAACTCGAAGCAGGACGTCGTCAGATCCTGGACACGGAGCTCGGCGAGACGACTGCAAGATTCGGCGACGGTGCGCCGTTCACGCTCGAATCGGAAAAGCGCACGAGCGGTTGGGTTGGTGCCGGGCGCGTGATCGGTGGTGGCGCGGGTATCGCCCTTAGCGGAGAAATCGGTGCCGAGGAGCAGCAGGAAGAGATGTCGCTCGGCGGTCGCCTCGGCCTTCAGTTCACCTTCTAGTCCGAACTAGGCCTCACCGGGTGCGCGCGCTCTGATCTGGAGCGCGTGCACCCGCTCCTTCATCAGCCCTCCGAGCGCATGGTAGATCATCCGCTGCCGCTCGACGCGTGACTTGCCGGCGAAGGCATCACTCTCGATCGACAGCGTAAAATGGCTCTCGCCCGACGGGTTGTACCCGCCGTGGCCGCGATGCTGCTCGCTGTCGTCGACCAGCTCGACGTGGGCCGGCGAAAGCGCCGAATTGAGCCGCCGCAGCATTTCAGATGCGACCGGTCCTGTAGCGAGGGCGTTCATCCGTCCTATATAACCCGGCTGATTGATCGAGAAAGTGAGTGGCTTCAAGTAACCCCAGAATGCACGGCCGGGTCGAGGGCGCGAGGGACCGCTGCGCGGTGCCCGGGTGCAGCGAGCCCGGCGAGTTCAAGGCGCCTCTTCGGGCGGCCGATTTCGACGGTCCAGGGCAGTGGCGTTTTCTCTGTCTCGAGCACGTGCGCGAGCACAATGCGAAGTACAATTTCTTCAACGGCATGAGCCCCGAGGAAATCTCCGATGCGCAGTCGCCCTACGCCGGATGGGACCGCGCCACCCGCGCCTTCGCGCACGCTGGCGGCGACCCGGCTCCTGCCTGGAGCAACTTCTCCGATCCGCTGGAGGCGATCTCCGGCCGTTTTCGCCGGGCACGGCAGGAAAACTCGTCGCGGTTTTCTAGGGCTGAGCAACGAGCCCTCACCGTCCTTGGCCTCGGCGAAGATGCCGACCTCAAGTCGGTTCGCGGCCGCTACTCGCAGCTGGTGCGTCGCTTCCACCCGGATCGCAACGGCGGCGATCGGACTCACGAAGGTCGCCTCGGCGAGGTGATCGAGGCATATCAGCTACTGAGGAAGTCTGCCGTCTTCGCCTGACGCGCTGGCTCGTCCCTTCCAATGCGCGGGTCCCGCGTTAAGACGCCAGGAATGGCCGCCGATGCGCACGATCTTCAAAAATTAGAGAGGCTGGCCGGTCTCCTGCTGATGGCCGCTGCTGGGGCAGCCCTGCTGCTCGCGAATAGCCCGCTGGCGCACGATTACCATGCCATCTTGGAAACGAAATTCGGCCCAGCCATGCCGCGGTTCGGCACCATGTCGGTGCACTACTGGATCGCCGACGGACTGATGGCGGTGTTCTTCCTGCTCGTCGGTCTGGAAGTGAAGCGCGAGTGGTACGACGGCCGCCTTTCCACCCCGGCCGAGCGGCGACTACCAATCATCGCGGCCGTTGCCGGAATGGCCGTGCCGGCGCTGATCTATCTGCTGATTGTCGGATTCGATCCTGCCTTGGCCAGCGGTTGGGCGATTCCGTCGGCCACGGACATCGCCTTCGCGATAGGCATCCTCGCCTTGCTGGGGGATCGTGCCAACCCCACGATCAAGCTCCTGCTCGTGACCATCGCAATCGTCGACGATATCGGCGCCGTGGTCATCATTGCGCTGGTGTACACCTCCAACCTAGACGGTTTGGCGATCGCTTCCGCTCTCGGCATTCTGGCCGTTATGGGGGCGATGAACATGTTCGGCGTCCGGCGGCTGTGGCCCTATCTGATCGCCTTCGCCTTCCTGTGGTACGCGATGCTTGCGAGCGGTGTTCATGCGACCATCGCGGGCGTGCTTGCCGCACTTGCTATTCCGCTCGGGCGGGGAGAACCGCACTCGCCGCTCAAGCGGCTGGAACATGGCATTCATCCATGGGTGATGTTCGGTATCGTTCCGTTGTTCGGGCTGGCAAGCGCCGGCGTGGAACTGGGCGGTTTCCGCATATTCGAGCCCCTGCCGCTGGCGATCGCCGCCGGCTTGTTCGTCGGCAAGCAGGCGGGCGTATTTGGCGCTATCTGGTTGGCCGACCGCACCGGGGTGGCACCGCGGCCATCCTATGCCCGATGGCTGGAGCTCTACGGTGCATCGCTGCTGTGCGGCGTCGGCTTCACGATGAGTCTGTTCATCGGTGCCCTCGCATTTCCGACTTCGCCGGAGACGGTGGAAGCGGCCAAGATCGGAACCCTGGCCGGCTCCCTGCTCTCCGCACTCGCAGGCTGGGCGGTCCTTCGTTTTACCCGGCCCATCGTGTTCAGCGAGGAGGATGCTGCCGAAGCCCGGGAGATCTTCGGCGACGACCAATATGAGATGGAACGGCACCGACGCGAGAACGTCGCCGCCCGGATCGGCGCAGCCAACCGGCCCCGGAACCGCTGATGCGTTCTTTCTGGGATGAGCGCCAAAGCGCGCATGCACCCGCCGGAGAATTCTTCAACGGCGCGGTCCATCCGGCAGCCGAGAAACAGAGCCGCGTCGATGCCATATTGAACGCGATCGGTTTGACGGAAGCGCCACAGGATCTCGGTCTCGGCCCCCTCCTTCGCGTGCACACGCCGGAGTACATCGACTTCCTCCGCTCCGCCCACAATCAATGGCGCGCTGCCGGACGCGAGGGCGACGCATTCCCCTACACCTTCCCAGTCGTCCAACGGCGGCCTCTGAAGCTCCAGCGCATCGACGCGCTGCTCGGCCGGTACAGCTTCGACACATCGACGCCGATCGCCGAACGCACGTGGGACGCAGCCTATTGGTCGGCGCAAACGGCGCTCGCCGCAGTGGCGGCGGTGCTCGGCGGGGAGCGAACGGCTTTCGCCCTGTGCCGTCCGCCGGGCCACCATTGCGGTGCCGACTATCTCGGCGGCTATTCCTACCTGAGCAATGCCGCCATCGCCGCCGAGCATGCCATCGCGGCGGGTCGGAAACGGGTCGCCATCCTCGACGTCGACTATCATCACGGCAACGGGACGCAGGACATCTTCTACGATAGGCCGGACGTGCTCTATGTCTCGATCCACGCCGATCCGGTGATGGATTATCCCTATTACTGGGGGCACGCCGACGAGACCGGAGCCGCTGCGGGAGCAGGCGCAACGCTCAACGTCCCGCTTCCCCGCGGAACCGACTGGATCGGCTACGAACCGGCGCTGGTAACCGCGCTCGAACACATCGCGCTGCACGAACCGGATCTGCTCATCGTCTCCTATGGTGCAGACACCTACGAGAGGGACCCGATCAGCCACTTCAAGCTCAAGACCGCCGACTACGCTCCTATGGCTCGGCGCATTGCCGCGCTCGGATTACCGACCGTCGTGGTAATGGAAGGCGGCTATGCCGTCGAAGCACTTGGAGCGAACGTCTCCACCTTTCTGGGCGGGTTCTAGCTCAAGCTCTTCTAGGCAGGTAAGGCGGCCCACAAACTCAGTCGAGGCAAATCCCTCGCCTATAGCTTCTCGGTCAGCTCGGGGACGATCTTGAAGAGGTCGCCGACGAGGCCGATGTCCGCGACCTGGAAGATCGGGGCTTCCTCGTCCTTGTTGATGGCGACGATGACCTTCGAGTCCTTCATGCCCGCGAGGTGCTGGATCGCGCCGGAAATGCCGATGGCGATGTACACTTCGGGAGCGACGATCTTGCCGGTCTGGCCGACCTGATAGTCGTTCGGGGCATAGCCGGCGTCGACCGCGGCTCGGCTGGCGCCGACGCCGGCGCCGAGCTTATCCGCGAGCGGATCGAGCAGCGCATGGAACTGCTCCGATGAGCCGAACGCGCGGCCGCCCGACACGATGATCTTCGCGCTGGTCAGCTCGGGCCGTTCGCTTTCGGAGGCTTCGATGCCGACGAAGCTGCTGTTGCCCGCATCGCTACCGCTGTCGACCTGTTCGATCGAGCCGCTGCCGCCTTCGCGCTCCGCCTTCGGAAAAGCCGTACCGCGGACGGTCAGGACCTTCTTGGAGTTGCTGGAGCGTACCGTCGCGATGGCGTTGCCCGCGTAGATCGGACGCGTGAACGTATTCTCGTCCTCGACCGACAGGATCTCGGAAATCTGCATCACGTCGAGCAAGGCCGCGACGCGCGGAGCGATGTTTTTGCCCGTCGTCGTCGCGGGGGCGACGAACGCATCGTGGGTTTCCATCAGCTTGGCGGCGACCGGCGCGACGTTCTCGGCAAGGCCGTGATCAAGGTGGGCAGCGTCGGCGACGTGGACCTTGCCAACGCCGGCGATCTTGGTTGCCGCCTCGGCCACTCCGCCGACGTTGGACCCGGCGACGAGCGCATGGACTTCACCCAGCTTCGACGCGGCGGTGATGGCTGCGAGCGTGGCGTCCTTGATCTGGCCGCCATCGTGCTCAACGTAGACGAGCGTCTTCATGCCACCACTCCCAGCGTCTTCAGTTTGCCGATCAGCTCATCGACCGAGCCGACCTTGTCGCCCGCCTGTCGCTTGGCGGGCTCCGCGACCTTCAGAGTTTCGAGACGGCGCGCGATATCGACCCCAAGCTCGTCTGGGGTCCTGGCCGCGAGCGGCTTCGACTTGGCCTTCATGATGTTTGGCAGTGACGCGTAGCGCGGCTCGTTGAGGCGAAGGTCGGTGGTGATCACCGCCGGAAGCTTCAGCTTGTCGGTCTCGAGACCGCCGTCGACTTCGCGCGTGACGCTGACTTCGCCGCCGGACGGATCGACCTTCGACGCAAATGTGCCCTGCGGCCATCCGAGCAAGGCGGCGAGCATCTGGCCGGTGGCATTGTTGTCGTCGTCGATCGCCTGCTTGCCGAGGATGATCATCTGCGGCTGTTCTTCGCCGGCGATCTTGGCGAGCAGCTTGGCGACGCCCAGCGGCTCGACCTCCTCATCGGTGGTGACGTGGATCGCACGGTCGGCGCCCATCGCGAGCGCGGTGCGCAGAGTCTCCTGCGCCTTGGCCGGGCCGATGGAGACTGCGACGATCTCCGTCGCTACGCCCTTTTCCTTGAGCCGGATCGCCTCTTCGACGGCAATCTCGTCGAAGGGATTCATGCTCATCTTGACGTTGGTGAGATCGACTCCCGAGCCGTCCATCTTGACGCGCGGCTTCACGTTATAGTCGATCACCCGTTTTACGGCGACCAGCACTTTCATCGCATCACTCCCGAAAACGTCAGGCGGGAACCGCCTGCTTCACCTCGGCCACGATCTTCTTCGCCGCGTCGCCAAGGTCGTTGGCGGCAATGATCGGCAGGCCGCTCATCGCCAAAATGTCCTTGCCCTGCTGGACGTTGGTGCCTTCGAGGCGAACGACCAGCGGGACAGTGAGATTTACCTCGCGAGCGGCCTCGACGATGCCTTCGGCGATGATGTCGCAGCGCATGATCCCGCCGAAGATGTTGACGAGGATGCCCTTCACCGCCGGATCGCTGAGGATGATCTTGAAGGCGGCCGTGACCTTTTCCTTCGAAGCGCCGCCGCCGACGTCGAGGAAGTTGGCCGGGAAGGCGCCGTGCAGCTTGATGATGTCCATCGTCGCCATCGCGAGGCCGGCGCCGTTGACCATGCAGCCGATGTTGCCGTCGAGCTTGATGTAGGCGAGGTCGTACTTCGACGCCTCGATCTCCATCGGATCTTCCTCCGTCAGATCGCGAAGCTGCTCCAGCTCCGGATGGCGGAACTCGGCATTGCTGTCGAAACCGACCTTGGCATCGAGCACGAGCAGCTCGCCTTTGTCGGTGACGGCCAGCGGATTGATCTCGATCTGCGAGGCGTCGGTACCGACGAACGCATTGTACAGCTGGGGCAACAGCTTGCCGGCCTGCTTCGCCAGATCGCCCTTAAGACCAAGCGCCGCAGCCACGGCGCGACCGTGATGCGGCTGCAGCCCCGTTGCCGGATCGACGGTCAGCGTCTGAATCTTCTCCGGCGTGTCGTGAGCCACCTTCTCGATGTCCATGCCGCCTTCGGTCGAGGCGACGATGGCGATCCGGCCGGTTTCGCGGTCGACCAGCAGCGCGAGGTAGAATTCCTTCGCAATGTCGACGCCATCCGTGATGTAGAGACGCTGGACCTGCTTTCCCTGGGGGCCCGTCTGGATCGTGACGAGGGTCTTGCCGAGCATTTCTTCGGCGTGCTGACGAACTTGCTCGATCGAATGGGCGAGGCGGACGCCGCCCTTGGCGTCGGGCTCTAGCTCCTTGAACTTGCCCTTGCCGCGGCCACCGGCGTGAATCTGCGCCTTCACGACCCACAGAGGTCCGGGGAGCTTCTTAGCGGCCTCGACCGCTTCGTCGACGGTCATTGCTGCGTGGCCGGCCGGAACGGGTACGCCGAACTTCGCGAGCAGCTCTTTTGCCTGATATTCGTGGATGTTCATTGCGAGAGGCCCTTAAGCAGATTGGGCCTCCCGTGCAAAGACGGCCTATCGACCCGAATGTTCACGAATGTTCACAGTGACGATGGCTGGATTTTTCCCGTTCTTGTCCGCACCAAAGTAGGGCAGACGCGCTAAACTCCAGCGGGTCCTGTAGGACAGAGAAATCCTCCGTGGCCGACTCCGACAAGCCTGTCCGCAAGATCATCCATGTCGACATGGACGCCTTCTACGCGTCGGTCGAACAGCGCGACGATCCGGCGCTCAGGGGCAAGCCTGTCGCGGTCGGCGGCGGGCATCGCGGAGTGGTTACCGCCGCCAGCTACGAGGCGCGGCCTTTCGGCGTCCGTTCGGCCATGCCGTCGGTGACCGCCAAAAGAAAATGCCCCGAGCTGATCTTCGTCAAACCGCGCTTCGACGTCTACCGGGAGGTGTCGCGCCAGATCCGCGCGATCTTCGCCGACTACACCGACCTGGTCGAGCCGCTGAGCCTCGACGAAGCCTATCTCGACGTGACCGCCGACCAGCGTGGCCTGGGTACTGCCCGGGCGACGGCAGAGGACATCCGGCGACGTATCCGCGAGGAGACCGGGCTAACGGCCTCGGCAGGCGTGTCCTACTGCAAATTCGTCGCCAAGCTGGCCTCGGACCAGAACAAGCCCGACGGCCTGTGCGTCATCACCCCTGAGCGGGCGCAGGCCTACATCGCCGCCCTCCCGGTCGCACGCTTCCATGGCATCGGCCCGGTCACCGCGCGGAAGCTGGAGGCGCTTGGTATTCACACCGGAGCCGATCTCCAGGAACGGAGCCTGACTGAGCTGGAGACAAGGTTCGGCAGCTCCGGCGGCTGGTACTGGCGTATCTGCCGTGGCCTCGACGACCGGGAGGTCAAGCCGGACCGACCGTACAAGTCGGTCAGCGCGGAACGTACTTTCGATGAGGACCAGCGCGACCCCGAACGGCTGGCAGCGGAGCTGACGCGGATCGCCGGTTACGCCTGGGACCGGATCGAACGTGCCGCCGTGTCCGGCCGCACAGTCACTCTCAAGGTGAAATTCGCCGACTTCGAGATCATTACGCGCTCGAAGAGCTTTGGAACCCCTTTGGCCCGTTCGGAGTTTGAGGCCGCGGGCCAAGCGCTCCTCGCGGCGCTTCACCCCCTGCCCAAGGGAATCAGATTGCTTGGGCTTGGACTGCACAACCTGTACGAAGGGGAAGCGGAGCCGTCACGCCAGCTTGGACTAGCCATATAGCTGTGGATGGATTCCGACTCGGGGTGGATTTTTGAGATCAGTTGTGATATAAAATCGTAACAGAGGCCTTCGCAGTTTGCGTCGGCCCTTTTTTGCAGGAACCGGCAACAGGCAAAGAGCCGCGACCACGGGTCGTTTTGGGGGACGATACGAGAGAGTGTCGGCTCGGGTTTGCCGCAACGGAAAGGACAGCAATGGCAGCGAAAGCGCTCAGCTTCGATGTTGGCGATTATGTGGTGTACCCCAAGCATGGTGTCGGCCGGGTGGTCGAACTGCAAAGCACCGAGATCGCCGGAACCCGTCTCGACCTCTATGTACTGAGGTTCGAGAAGGAAAAGATGACCCTGCGCGTCCCGGTCCTCAAGGCGGACTCGGTTGGCATGCGCAAGCTGTCGTCCGACAAGACGATGAAGGACGCTCTCGAAACGCTGAAGGGCAAGCCGAAGGTCAAGCGCACCATGTGGTCGCGCCGGGCCCAGGAGTATGAGGCGAAGATCAACTCTGGCGACCTGACGTCGATCGCGGAAGTCGTGCGCGACCTGTTCCGCCCGGACGATGCTCCGGAGCAGAGCTATTCCGAGCGGCAGATTTTCGAGGCGGCGTCCTCGCGCCTGGCGCGCGAGCTCGGCGCAATGGAGCAGACCGACGAAAAGGGTGCTCTCGCCAAGATCCTCGAGATCCTCAATGCGGCTGCCGTGATTCATCACAAGCCGAAGGAAGCCGCGAACGCCTAGGCGTTTCGCTTCCGACAAGAGACAAGGGCGTGTCCTGCGGGGCGCGCCCTTTTCTTTTGGGCTTGCCTGTCGCTACTGCAGTGGTGTATTAGTCCTCTAATACGCCAAAGGAGGATGAGATGCGTCGAGCGCTCACATTGGGAATTATCGCCGCTGCAATGACCGCGGCAGGATGCTCTGAAGCGCGGAGCGAGAACGGCGGCCCGGAAATCTCCCGCAATTTCGAGGTCGGCGCCTTCGACCGGATCGAGCTTCAGGGTGCTTACGACACGACCGTCCGGACCGGCTCCGCCCCGAGCGTCCTTGCCAAGGGCAACGAGGATGCGATCAACGACCTGGAAGTCGCGGTTCGTGACGGAAAGCTCGTAATCTCGCACAAGAAGCGCAGCGGTGTGAGCTGGAGACGGAACGGCAAGCTGGAGCTGACGGTGACCGTACCCAGCCTCCGCAGCGCCGAGCTCGCCGGTGCGGGCGACATCAGGATCGATCGGATCAAGGGCGACAGCTTCGAGGGGCAGATCAACGGCGCAGGCGATCTGCGCGTCGACAATGTCGAAGTCGGCAGCCTGAAGCTGGCCATCGCCGGGGCGGGGAACGCTACCGCCAAGAGCGGCAGTGCGAGGACCGTGGATTACAGCATCGCCGGTGCCGGTGACATCAACGCCAAGGATGTGACCTCCGAAACGGCTGCCGTTTCGGTCATGGGTGCGGGCGGAGTGAACGCCAACGCCTCGAAGACGGCCAGCGTATCCATCATGGGCGCCGGCAGCGTGAACCTCACCGGCGGCGCCAAATGCAGCGTCTCCAAGATGGGTCCCGGGGACGTTCACTGCTCATAGTGACATCTTAACCATGTGAGGCGAGAGTGGTGGGATGAACAAGACCGCCATTCTCGCCCTTTGCATTGCGGCCCTTCCGTCTGCCTCAACGGCTGCCGAGCGCACCTTGAGCGTCACGAGCTTCGATCGTGTCCGCATCGAGGGGCCGTTCAAGGTGACGGTAACAACCGGCGTTTCGCCATTTGCCAAGATCATCGGGTCGACCAGCGCCTTCGACAGCGTCACGGTCGACCAGCAGGGCCGCACCCTGATCGTCCGGCCGAACTCGTCGAACTGGGGCGGCTATCCGGGCCAGTCGCGCGGGTCGGTCGAGGTCAGCGTCGGGACAGGCGACCTTTCGGCCGCCTGGGTAAACGGCGCGGGGTCTCTCGCAATCAACCGGGTGAAGGGCCTGTCCTTCAACCTGGCCGTACAGGGATCGGGATCGGCCGCGATCGGCAACGCAAGTGTCGACCGTCTCGACGTCGGCCTCTCAGGCGCGGGCAACGCCACCATCTCTGGAACGGTGCCCAAGCTGACGGCGATCGTCCGCGGCAGCTCGTCGCTCGACGCCTCCGGCCTGGCCGTCAAGGACGCCACGATCGGTGCGGAGGGCCCGTCCCAGGTGCGTGCGACGGCCAGCAATTCCGCGAAGATCGATGCGAAGGGCGTCGCCAGCGTCGAGATCTCGGGCGGAGGCGCCTGCACGGTAAACACTCAGGGCTCCGCGACGGTCACGGGCTGCTGAGCGACGGAACTTCGCTCCCACGGCAATCGTTACATTGCCGAGACTGAAACAATTGGGAGCGAAGCCATGTATATCGGAATCGGCGGTCTCATTCTGTTGATCATTCTTCTGATCATCCTGTTCTGAGAACACCGCCTCAGGCGCGCTGAATTCGCGCAGAAATTGAAAATATTTGAAGCGCAGTCGCGGGAACGCGGCTGCGTTTCGTTTCGTGGGCGTTGCAGACTTGCCGGCCCTTGTGCAGGATGCGCCCGTGCTTGCATTCCGGCTCTTCGCGAAGCTGACCGCTTATTATCTGGCGGTGACCGGCACCGTCATGCTGGCGCTTTACCTGTTCCCGTACTTGCGTGAGTTCATGCCTTTCGGCGGCGTGGAATCCCTGATGAAGAGCCCGCGCACCGGCCTGGACTCGGTATTCGCACCGTCGGGGACGGAAGTCGGCAACCTGTACGAGACGGTCTACTGGCTGGCGATCACCATCCTCGGCGCGCTTCTCACGGCCCTGCCCTCGAGCTGGGTCTATATCGCCGTCCGCAACTCCGAGGACTACGACCAGTCGCTGGTCGATACGATCGTGGTCCTGCCGATCGTGGTCACCGGCATCATCATCATCGTCCAGAACTCGCTTGCGCTGGCGTTCTCTATCGCGGGCATCGCGGCAGCCGTGCGATTCCGGAATTCGCTGAAGAGTTCGGGCGATGCGCTGTTCATCCTGCTGGCCGTCGGCATCGGCTTGTCGGCGGGCATCGGTGCGCTGGAACTGGCGATCGTCATGTCGGTCGCCTTCAACTACGTTTTCCTGATTCTCTGGGTTACCGACTACGGCGACCGCCGCGACATCAAGAAGCACTACATGACCGACTGCGATCCGGACCAGGCCAGCGGGCCGGCACCGGACGTGGCGCCCAAGGTGGGGCCCGACGCCTAGGTGATGCAGGTCTTGAGGACGCGCTTGCGTACGTCCTCGTCGGTCGCGATGTCGCGATAAAAGCTTTCGATGTAGGCCGCCGCACCGCGCCTGCGTCCCTCGTCGAGCTGGGGAACGCTTGCCAGCGCGGCCATCACCTGCCCCTTCTTCGCGCGGAACTCCGCCGCGGCCGCGATCGCCTGCGCATTGTGCATGCAATAGCCGCGATAATGCCGATCCCGCACGGAGCCGAGGCCAAGTTCCGGCGGAGGCGTTGCATAGGGCGCATTCACGAATCCCGACGAATTGAAGTCATACGGAATTGGAATGAGCCCGGACTGCGCGTTCGCTGCCCCGAGGAGCCGGAAGTTGTGGCAGCAATCACCGCCCAAAGGAGCCTGTCGCATCGACCAGTCGGTATTGCCGATCATGTATTCGAAGAGGGCCGCACGCGCCGCGGCGACCGGATCGAGCTGCCCGGCGACGACGCGTGGGCCGACCGTCGCTTCCTTTAGATCGTTGCGGCTGGCTGCGTCGTCCGGATCCTCGGTGAAGAAGCCGAGGCGGGACGCCACGGTCCTTCCATTGGCTTCGACATAGTCGAACGTTCCCAGCCGCGCCCTCAGGCCGTGGGGGCTGAGCGCGTTGAACATCTGGTAGACCGCGAATTCCAGCAGCACATATTGCTGGTGCTGCGGCGCCTGACGGCAGTGTGTGACAAGCTTCAGCCTTTTCTGCCGCTCGAAGAAGGACGTCGTCGCGGGCTTCGCCGCGAAGTCGACCCTAAGCGGTGGGAAGGTGCAGCGATCCTTCTGCCGCCGGGTTCGGCCGCGGGGCGAAAGCTGGATCGCGTGCTGCTCAACGACTGGGACAACAAGCTCCAGCGTCGCCGGTCGTGCGCTACGGAGAGTCGGTGGCGTCGAGGAAATGGCGGAGATCGGCCCTCGCAGGATCACCTTGATCGGCTGATCCTCTGCGAAGAGTCGGGTTGGCGGCTTCGCTTCCGCAAGAGCGGCCCCCTGCGTGGCTAGAGCAAGCGCCATTGCCGATGCGAGCCGTGCCCCCATAGCGGAAACTCCTGCGTGGCTGGACGAAGGGCAGCCTTTTGCTGCGGATTGTCAAGCTTGAGCGGTTGAGGGGCCGCCCCCCCGCCGCTACATGCCGCGGACGATGACCAAGATGTTCAAGATCGCGCTTCCCGACGGTTCGGTGAAGGAGATGCCCGAGGGTTCGACACCCGCGGACGTCGCCGCCGCGATCGGTCCAGGCCTCGCCAAGGCCGCGCTCGCCGCCAAGGTGGACGGCGAGGTGCGCGATATCATGCGCCCGTTCGAGGGCGATGCGAGCCTCGCGCTGATCACCTCGCGCGACGAGAAGGACGCGCTCGATCTGGTCCGGCACGACTTCGCGCACGTCCTCGCCGAGGCCGTACAGAACCTGTTTCCGGGGACGCAGATCACTTTTGGCCCGGCGACCGACGACGGCTTCTATTACGATTTCGCACCGACGGCGGAGCGCGGCCAGTTCACGGAAGAAGACCTGCCTGCAATCGAGGAGGAGATGCGCCGGGTCATCGCGGCCGACAAGCCGCTCGTCCGCGAGGTGTGGGACCGCGAACGGGTCCGCCAATTCTTCCTCGACCATGGCGAGACGTTCAAGGCCGAGTGGGTGATGGAACTGCCCGAGGGCGAGCCGATCACCATGTACAAGACGGGTCATGGCCCGGCCGACTGGATGGACCTGTGCCGCGGGCCGCATCTTGCCTCGACCGGCAAGCTCGATCCGAATGCGTTCAAGCTGACCCGAGTGTCCGGCGCCTATTGGCGCGGCGACCCCAAGAACCCGATGCTGAGCCGCATCTACGGGACGGCCTGGCTCAACAGGAAGCAGCTCGACGAGCATCTCGTCCGGCTGGAGGAAGCGGCCAAGCGCGACCACCGCAAGATCGGCCAGGAGATGGACCTGTTCCACCTCCAGGCCGAAGCGCACGGCAGCGTGTTCTGGCATCCGAACGGCTACATCATCTGGCGGCAGCTGGAAGCATACATGCGCCGCCGGCTCGATGCGTCGGGCTATGAGGAAGTGAAGACCCCGCAGCTGATGGACGCGCGCCAGTGGGAGCGGTCCGGCCATTGGGGCAAGTATCGCGAGAACATGTTCATCGTGCCCGACGAGATCCCGTCGGGCGAGGACGACGAGCAGATCCTGTCGGGCGACGCGGACCTTATGGCGCTGAAGCCGATGAACTGCCCTGCGCACATCCTGATCTTCAACCAGGGCATCAAGAGCTATCGCGATTTGCCGCTGCGGCTGGCCGAATTCGGCTGCTGCCACCGCAACGAGCCGCATGGCGCGCTGCACGGCATCATGCGCGTCCGCCAGTTCACGCAGGACGACGCGCATATCTTCGTGCGCGAGGACCAATTGGTGGAGGAGGTCGTGGCGTTCTGCGACCTGCTCGACAGCGTCTATCGCGATCTCGGTTTCGACAATTATGCGATAAAGCTGGCGCTACGGCCCGAGAAGCGCTTCGGGTCCGACGCAATGTGGGACTGGTCCGAGCAGTCATTGCGCGACGCAGTTGCTGCGGCCGGCCGGAACACCGAGGAATTCGGCTGGGAGGAGTTGCCGGGCGAAGGCGCTTTCTATGCGCCGAAGCTGGAGTTCCATCTTTCCGACGCAATCGGGCGGACGTGGCAGGTCGGCACGATCCAGACCGACACGGTGCTGCCGGAGCGGCTCGACGCCAGCTACATCGGCGAGGACGGCGCCAAGCACCGTCCGATCATGCTGCACCGCGCGATCATCGGCACGTTCGAGCGCTTCATCGGCATCCTTATCGAACATCATGCGGGCAAGTTCCCGCTGTGGCTGGCGCCGGTGCAGGCGGTGGTCACGACCATCGTGTCGGACGCGGACGATTATGCGCGCAAGGTGGCGGCGAAGTTCGCCCAGCGCGGCATTCGCGTCGAGACGGACCTTCGCAACGAGAAGATCAACTACAAGGTGCGCGAGCATTCGCTGAAGAAGGTCCCGCTGCTTCTGGTCGTCGGAAAGCGCGAGGCGGAGGAAGGCACGGTGGCGATTCGCCGGCTCGGCTCCGAAGAGCGCCAGCTGGTAATGACCGTTGATGAGGCGATCTCGATGATCGTCGAGGAAGCGATCGCACCCGACCTGAAGCGCTAATCAGCGCGGGCGGGACCGCGTCTTTCCGTCCCCAGCAACGCCGTCGAAATAGCGATGCAGCGTTTCGAGGCGACGGTCGTCCGCCTCGCGAACCTCGCGGCGAGCCTGTTCGGCCTCTTCGCCGAGGCGGGCGAGAGTATCGAGCGTGTCATCGATGTAGCGGTCGCGTTCGTCGCGCCCGGCGTTGGCGCAGCGCTGGAGGCAGGTCTCGATCAGCTCGGGCACCCTCTTCTCGCACGATAGAAGCAGGGTGCGGTGATCCGCGCCCAGTGAGGGTGAATCCCGTTCGGCCAGGAACTTGTCGATGGCGATGCGCGAGCGCTGAGCCTGCTTGCGCGACACCCAGTCGAGGTTCGATTCGAATCGCCGCCAGTGCCAGTCGGGAACGGTGCGGGTCAAAGGCACATGCGCGGGCTCGCGGAGAGGCTGACGAAGCCTTCGCCGCCTCACGCTCCAGCCGAGCCGCGCGGCGCCGGCGAGGAAAAGGCCGCCCAGTATCGCCAGCCACCAGGTTTCCTCCGCAATTCCCGCCGCTCCCAAGGCCAGGCCGGCCAGCGTCAGCCCGGCGACGATTGCCAAGGCGACCGCGCGGACGAGCTTCCCAAGCGGCCGCCGCAGTCTGTCGATGACCAGCATGATTGCTCCCAATCCAAGAGAGGCAAGGAACAGGAGGAGGAGTCGGAACATCGGCGGGGAGAGACCTTTCTATCCGTTATGTAGGACACGACGGCCGTTTCGGTAGGCCATGCTCGTACGGCAGAAGCACAGGCCAGCTGGCGACTCTCCGCCACAGGTGGCGGCAAAAACGACGCACTCAGGGCGCACCGCACTTTTCAATTGGACGCGGAGTGCCTACGTCGCACCGGTTCACAACAGCATAATCGGAGACTCGACTATACCCCCTCCCTATCCGCGCCGAGCGCAGACGCCGCCGCCATTCACCGGCCCACGCTACAACGAGTTCATCCAGTCCCAGAAGGTCCGGGTGATCGACGAGAATGGTGAGAACCTGGGCGTGATGTTTACGCGGGAGGCGTTCGAGCAGGCGCAGTCTGTTGGGCTCGACCTTGTCGAAATTTCTCCGAATTCCGATCCGCCCGTCGCCAAGTTCCTCGACATCGGTCGCTTCAAGTACGAGGCCCAGAAGAAGGCCAACGAGCAGCGCAAGCGGCAGAAGACGCAGGAGATCAAAGAGATCAAGATGCGTCCGAACATCGACGACCACGACTATGACGTGAAGATGCGGAAGGTCGTCGAGTTCCTGGAGGAAGGCGACAAGGTGAAGGTCACCATGCGCTTCCGCGGCCGCGAAATGGCTCATGGCGAACTGGGGATGGCGGTCCTCCGGCGAGTGCAGGAGCAGACCGCCGAGATGGCGAAGGTCGAGGCGCACCCGCGGATGGAAGGCCGCCAGATGCTCATGGTGCTGGCGCCCAAGTAATGTCAGTGACCCATCGTTCTCTGAGTTGCCCACGTTGCTCGGGATCGATGGAACAGGGCTACGTCCTCGACGAAGGCTACGGCAACCGGACAGTCGGGCAATGGGTTGCCGGAGAGCCGGAACGCAGCATCTGGACGGGCCTGAAGCTCCGCGGGAAGACGAAGCTGGACGTGACGACTTATCGCTGCAAGCGCTGTGGCTATCTGG
>CAWAQT010000017.1:0-21829 GCA_963784245.1 uncultured Alphaproteobacteria bacterium | reverse complement strand
AGGGTCAGCTTTTAATCCGACTGCAGACCGGGAATGCGGGAAAGCGATATAGCCTTTGGGCGGCGCGACGATGGGTTAGAGGCCGGCCTCCACCGCGATGCGGATTGCCTCTGCGGTCGTGGAAACGCCGAGCCGCTCGAGTAGTAGCGCCCGGTGCATTTTCACGGTTTTTTCGCTGATCTTCAGCTCCCACGCGATCTGCTTGTTGAGCAGGCCGCTGGCCATGAGCTCGAGCACCTGATGCTGGCGCCGAGGGAGCTCCACAACGATGGCGGCAGCGCGCGCCTGCCGGCCTGACAATCGATTGGCGGACGGTTCCCCGAGATCGACCTGGGAACCCAGGAACCAGGCGAGACCGCCCTCGGGATCGAACAAGGGAGTAATCATCACGCCGTTGCGAAATGGCGTACCGTCATTGCGGTAGTTGAGGATATCGACGAGCACGGGGCGCCGATCGCGGATGGCGTCGCGAATTTGGTCTGTGACCCATGGTTCGGTGGCGGCTCCGGCGAGGAAGCGGCAGTTGCGCCCGACGATGTCCGCCTCGGGATAGCCGGTCAGGCTGCAGAACGCCGGGTTGGCGACTTCGATGGGGTTGTCGGCCAGCCGTGGATTGCTGACCACCATCGCGAGCGGCGAGGCGCCAACGGTGTCGATCAACTGGCGATGGTCCTCGGCGATCAACCGTATACTCCTTGTTCGTGGTGCAGAAGTGGCTGGCAGTCAGCTGGTTCCGCGAACGTCATTCTTCCCTTGTAGCCGCTTTTCTTCCCTGCCACGAAGGCGCCGCCATAATTTTGGAGGGTGTCGCGTGGCGCAATCGGATAGCCGTTCGGCAACAGTGACCAGCGCCTACGCGATCGTCACCTGCCTGTTTTTCGCCTGGGGATTCATCACTTCGCTGGTCGACCCGCTGGTCGCGGCGGTGAAGGGCATCTTCCAGCTGAGCGACGTGGAAGCGCAGCTCAGCGCTTCGGCCTTCTTCATCGCCTATGGCGTGATGAGCCTTCCTGCCGCAGTGCTGCTGTCGCGCAAGAAGGCGGTCAGCACGGTCCTGATCGCGCTCGGCCTCATGGTCGCCGGCTGCATGATCATGCTCGCGGCAGCGAACATCGCCGAATATCCCCTCGTACTGCTGGGGCTCTTCGTCCTCGCCAGCGGAATCACCATCCTGCAGGTAGCTGCAAACCCGCTTGCGGCCGCGCTTGGCCCGCCCGAGCGCAGCCATTTCCGACTGACTTTCAGCCAGACGTTCAACAGTCTCGGCACCTTCATCGGGCCTTATCTGGGCGCTGTGCTCTTCCTGAAGGGCGTCGAAGTGAAGGAAGGTACCGCAATCACGGATGCGGTCCGCGAGCAGTCGCTGCTCGGCATCGACCGCGCCTTCTTCTGGATTGCAGGGCTGATCATCCTGGTCGGCGTCGTCATCTGGATGGGCCGGCGGGTGATCAGCGCCTCTGCGCCGGCAACCTCGGACGAGACCGCACGGCGTGGCGTACTGGCCACGTTGCGCGATGCGGCGTCGTCGCGGTGGGCCTTGTTCGGCGGCCTGGCCATTTTCCTATATGTCGGAGCGGAAGTCGCGATTGGCACGCAGATGGCCTTTTTCCTCAACAGCGACCGCGTCTGGAGCGTCCCGCTCGAGGACGCCGCAAAATATGTCAGCCTATACTGGGGCGGCGCGATGGTGGGACGTCTCGTCGGATCGGCCCTTCTGACCCGCGTTCCGGCGCCGGCGTTGCTCGCGACATTCACCGGCGCCGCTGCGGCGATGTGCCTCTACGTCTTCGCGGTTGGCGGCGTCAGCGCCGGTTACGTCGCCCTTGCGATCGGTCTGTTCAACTCGATCATGTTCCCGGTGATCTTCACGATCACGCTTGAGCGTTCGACAGCCTCCGAAGAGGCCACGTCGGGGTTCCTTTGCTTCTCGATCATCGGGGGAGCGGCGATCCCGCCGCTCGTCGGACTCGTGTCGCAGAACAGCGACTATGTGACCGCCTTCATCGTGCCGGCGCTCTGCTACGCCGCGCTGTGCTTCTTCGCCTTCTCGGCGGGTCGCGCTCGCATCGCGCATCGTGCGCCGGAGGTTCCGGTCGAGCCGCTCTAGGCGTTGCCCAACGGGCCGACGCTCTGCTCGACCCATTCGGCATAGCCGAGGAGCAATTTGTCGATCGGCCAGACGGCGATGCACGGCAGTTCGTAGCTGTGCAGGCCGGCAATGCGCGAGATCAGCGCTTCGGCGGCTTCCGCCGATGTCTTGAGAATTGCTGGAGCTTCCTCCGCGGTTTCGATCGAACCGTGCCAGCGGTAGATCGAGCGGCAAGACCCCATTACGTTGATGCAGGCGGCGAGCCCTTCCTCCACGACCGTCCGGCCGATGCGCTCAGCCTCCTCGGTGCTGGCGAAGACGCAATAGACCGAAACGACGCTCATTCCGTCATCCGTCCGAGAACGTGCGCGCCCCAGACCGTGGAGGCGACGACCAGCGCGCCCACTGCCTGGTGAAGCACTGCGAGCCAGAGTGCGACGCCCGTAAGCACTGTCAGAATGCCGAGGATGATCTGCGTTCCGAAGGCGGAATGGATCGCCTTGGATGCCGCCCGGCCGCCGTCGAGCGTGCGGATCCGGCGGGCGAAGACGACGAGCGCGGCGACGGTAATCCAGGCCCACCAGCGGTGGATGAAATGGATCAGGTAGGGGTCGTGGGTGAGGGTAAAGAGTGCCCCCTTCGACCAGTCGACGCCATCTGGCAGGAGGCGGCCCTGCATGGTCGGCCAGTCGCTGGCGACCGAGCCTGCACTAAGTCCTGCTACCCATGCTCCGTAGAGGAGCTGCGCGAAGAGCACGGCGAGCGTGGCGACCGCAGGACCGGTCATGCGCGCGGGGCGATCCTCGCCCATGCGCGCGAGTAAGCGAAGGTCGAGAGCGACCCACACCAATGCGCCCATGATCGCGAATGCCAGCAACAAATGCGCGGAAAGCCGAAAATGGCTCACGTCCGTCCGGTCGACCAAGCCGGACATGACCATGTACCAGCCGAGCGCGCCCTGCAGCCCGCCGAGGACGAGCAGGCCGGCGAGCTTCCAGCCATAGCCCCGGGGGATCGCGCGCTTCGCGGCGAACCAGATCAGCGGCAGCGCGAAGGCAAGGCCGATCAGCCGCCCGAGCAGGCGGTGCAGCCACTCCCAGAAGAAGATGAACTTGAACTGCGCCAGGGTCATTCCGGCAGGTCCGTTGATCTCGATATATTCCGGCGTCTGGCGGTAGAGCTGGAAGGCATGTTCCCAGTCCGCCTGGGTCAGGGGCGGGATCGCGCCGGTGACGGGCTTCCACTCCGTGATCGACAAGCCGCTCTCGGTCAGGCGGGTAATCCCGCCGACCACGACCATCAGGAAGACCAATGCAGCGACGGCCAGGAGCCAACTCGAGATGGCAAGTGGCCGCTTCGTCGATGGAAGCTGTCCCGCGACGGAAGTGGGGAGGGTCGAGTCCATTTACGCGGGCGTATCGGGCCGCGAGAAGGCTTTGCCAAGGTCCGGCGGTCTCGACACGGTCGAGCGAAAATGTCGTTGATGTAATGTTGTAACCTGACGAATGGGGCGTTATATCCTCGCCCATGGCGATCGCATTGCAATCCCGCGGGCTCGATCGGCTGGCCATTGGCCTGTCCGGCCTGTGTCTTGTGCATTGCCTGGGCACGGCCGTGCTCCTCGCGATGCTCTCGGCGGCCGGGGGCCTGCTTGGATCGCCTCTGATCCACGAGGTGGGGCTCGGCCTCGCAATGATCCTGGGCGCCGTTGCACTTGGCCGTGGCGTCGTCGAGCACGGATTCATGATGCCGAGCTCGGTGGGAAGCATCGGCCTGGGTGTGATGGCGGGAGCGCTGAGCCTTCCGCACGATGGTACTGAGTCACTTTACACAGTGATCGGCGTTGGAATCCTGGCGCTCGGCCACCAGCTCAACAGCATCGCCGCCGAGTAATCCGCGGATTTTGAGCCGCTTGCGGCTCAACCAACCGAGGTCTATTTCCCATGCCGATGGGTGCGCACCAGCATCATGTCCATAAGGGCGAATCGCTCCAGGAAGCTGCTCGCGAGCGGCTGACCAGCCGCGGCGAGCAGTGGACGGACATGCGCGCCTCCGTTTTTGAAGCGCTCGCCGGTTTCGACCGGCCCGCCAGCGCCTACGACATCGCCGAGGCAGTTTCGAACAAGCAGGGCCGCCGGGTTGCCGCGAACAGCGTCTATCGCATCCTCGACCTGTTCGTCGGAGCGAACCTCGCGCGGCGGGTGGAAAGCGCCAACGCCTATGTCGCCAATGCTCATCCCGACTGCCTGCACGACTGCATCTTCCTGATCTGCGATACTTGCGGGCAGGCAGTGCACATCGACGACGACGCGCTGTCCGGCGGCGTCCGGAAGGCCGCGGCGTCGGCAGGCTTTTCCGCGAGCAGGCCGGTCATCGAAGTCCGTGGCACCTGCGGCGACTGCGGCGAAGACTGAGCCAGCTCCCCCAATAATCAGTTCCCGAGCGTAACCTCGGAGTGGGGGGCATCGAAATTGCAGCGCCGCTTCTCGGCGTGTCGACGGCTGGACGCGGGTCTATAAGACGCGCGAGGAGAGGGAGAAATTCGGCCGAGTGGCGCGTGCCACGCTGGTTCTCTCGCGGACGAACTTCGTCGAGATCCGCGGGAGCGGGGTGAGCGGTTCTACACCGCGGTCGAGGTCGTGAGGCAGATTGGCCTGAAATTGCACGCTTGAGCAATTCGTGAGTAATCGATGATGGCCTAAGGGCTTGGGTGACAGCGCGGCAGGTTGCGGATAAGTGCGGACCCTATGTCCGACCGGCCACAAACACCGTTGCTCGACACGGTCCAATATCCTGCTGACATCCGGGGCCTCGACCGGAGCGACCTGCGGCAACTCGCCGATGAGCTGCGCCACGAGGTCATCTCCGCAGTCTCGGTGACCGGCGGTCACCTGGGCGCGGGGCTTGGCGTTGTCGAGCTGACGGTCGCCTTGCACTACGTGTTCGATACGCCCAGCGACAAGCTGATCTGGGACGTCGGCCACCAGGCCTATCCGCACAAGATCGTGACCGGGCGGCGCGACCGCATCCGCACGCTTCGGCAGGGTGGGGGGCTCAGCGGCTTCACCAAGCGGAGCGAGAGCGAATTCGACCCGTTCGGAGCAGCGCACAGCTCAACGTCCATTTCCGCAGCCCTCGGCTTCGCAATTGCGAACAAGCTTTCCGATGCACCGGGCAAGGCCGTGGCTGTCATCGGCGACGGGGCATTGAGCGCCGGCATGGCCTATGAGGCTATGAACAATGCCGCGGCGGCGGGAAACCGCCTCGTCGTCATCCTCAACGACAACGACATGTCCATTGCGCCGCCGGTCGGATCGCTGCGCAATGCGCTCGCCCGGCTGGTAAGCTCGAACAAGTACCTCGCGCCTCGCAAGCTGGCGCAAAGGATCGCTCGGGCCATGCCAGAGCCGCTTCACCGCACTGCGCGCCGAATGGAGGAATATGCCCGCGGCCTGTTCACCGGCGGGACGCTCTTCGACGAACTCGGCTTCTATTATGTAGGCCCGGTCGACGGTCATGACATCGAAGCGCTCGTCGATGTGCTCGAAAACGTCCGCGATGCGGAGATCGGCCCGATGTTGGTCCATGTCGTGACGCACAAGGGCAAGGGCTATGAGCCCGCGGAGAATTCCGCCGACAAATATCATGGCGTGGTGAAGTTCGACGTCGTGTCCGGCGTCCAGGCAAAGCCGGCACCGGGAGCGCCGAGCTATACGTCGGTCTTCGCCAAGGCGCTCACCGCCGAAGCCGAGCGCGATGAGAAGGTCGTCGCCATCACGGCGGCGATGCCGTCAGGCACCGGCCTCGACAAGTTCGCCGAGAAATTCCCGGACCGAATGTTCGACGTCGGGATCGCCGAGCAGCATGCGGTGACATTCGCCGCCGGTCTTGCGGCTCAAGGCTACCGGCCGTTCTGCGCCATCTATTCGACCTTCCTGCAGCGTGCGTACGATCAAGTCGTCCACGACGTTGCGATCCAGAATCTGCCGGTGCGCTTCGGCATGGACCGGGCCGGCCTGGTCGGTGCGGACGGAGCAACGCACGCGGGCAGCTTCGACCTCGCCTATCTCTGTACTCTGCCGAACTTCGTGGTGATGGCGGCGGCCGACGAGGTCGAGCTCGTCCACATGGTCCACACCATGGCGCTGCACGACAGCGGACCGATCGCGGTTCGCTATCCGCGCGGCGAGGGCAGGGGGCTGCAGCTTCCCGCGACGCCCGAGCGGCTGGAGATCGGCAAGGGCCGGATCGTCAAGCAGGGCAGCAAGGTCGCCATCCTGTCGCTCGGCACCCGCCTCGAAGAAGCGGAGAAGGCGGCCGAGCAGCTTGAGGCCAAGGGCCTCTCAACGACGGTTGCGGACCTTCGCTTCGCCAAGCCGCTCGACGAGGAGTTGATCCGGCGACTGCTTACGACTCATGAGGTTGCGGTGACGGTCGAGGAAGCGGCCGTCGGCGGCGTTGGCGCTCACGTCCTGACGCTGGCCAGCGACACGGGCCTGGTCGACGGCGGCCTCAAGATCCGCACGATGCGGCTACCGGACAGCTTCCAGGATCACGACAAGCCCGAGAAGCAGTACGACGAGGCGGGTCTCAACGCCCCGCAGATCGTAGAGACGGTGCTGAAGGCGCTGCGGGTCAACAGCGCCGGCGTCGAAGAGGTGCGGGCGTAGCAAGGGTCCGCGCAGACCAGCTGATGGTAAGCCGCGGGCTGGCGGAGAGCCGGACCCGGGCACAGGCCCTGATCATGGCCGGAACGGTGTTCAGCGGCGAGAGGAAGCTCGCGAAGGCGGGCGACATGCTTGCCGAGGACGCGCCGCTGGATGTGCGCGGCAAGGATCATCCCTGGGTCTCGCGGGGCGGGATCAAGCTCGACCATGGCTTGGCCCATTTCGGGTTCGATGTGGCCGGTGCTGTCGCCCTCGACATCGGTTCGTCGACCGGCGGATTCACCGACGTCCTTCTCACGCGTGGGGCGTCGAAGGTCTATGCGGTCGACGTCGGAACCAACCAGCTCGCCTGGAAGCTGCGTCAGGACCCGCGCGTCGTCGTGCAAGAGCAGACGAACGCGCGTTTCCTCACCGAAGAGCAGGTGCCGGAGGCAATCGACATTGTCGTCTGCGATGCCAGCTTCATCTCTCTTTCCAAGGTCCTGGAAGCGGCTCTCATTCTCGGGAAACCGGGTGCGAAGCTGGTTGCGCTCGTAAAGCCGCAATTCGAGGCTGGCCGGGAAGAAGTCGGCAAGGCCGGCGTGGTCCGGGATCCAATCGTCCATGAGCGCGTCTGCACACAGGCCAAAGGCTGGGTTGAGTCGCAGGGCTGGACGGTGCTTGGAGTGACGCAGAGCCCGATCACGGGGCCGGAAGGCAATGTCGAGTTTCTGCTCGGAGCGGAGAAGAATGGCTGAACGGTCAGCACAGCGCGAATGGTGGCGGATTGCCTGCTACTCCGTCCCGGCGATCATGCTAGCCGGATCCCTCAGCGGATATCTATCGAACTCGGGTTACGGGAACGACTGGTTCGACGGGCTCGCAAAGCCGTCCTTCATGCCGCCGGGCTGGGTTTTCGGAGTCGTCTGGCCGATCCTGTACTTCTTGCTGGGCGTGGCGGTTGCGCTCATCCTTGCGGAACCTGACTCGAAAACCCGCCGAAACGCCCTGATCCTCTTTTTCTCGCAGCTCGCGCTGAATTTCGCATGGTCGCCGATCTTCTTTGCCGCCCATGCCATCCAGCCGGCGCTGGTGGTGATCGTCGTGATGGTCGGCCTGGCAGCGCTCGCCGCGGGCCAGTTCCGGCGGATCCGCCCCGTGGCCGGCTATCTGATGCTGCCCTACCTGCTTTGGCTATGCTTCGCGGCGTCGCTTAACTCGGCGATCGGCCGTCTCAATCCAGGCACGAGCGCTTGGCTGCTGGGCTAGGTCCGTTCGTCGAAATTCCCGTGCGGGTCCGCATTCGTGATATAAGCGCGACCGCAAAGGGGTGGTGGACGATGCGAATCCTGCCTTTCGTTGCTGTGGCCTTGCTTGGAACGGCGCTTCCGCTCGCCGCCCAGACGCCGACGCGTCCGGTGCCAATGGTCCGGACCGAGGTCTCGCCGATCAGGACCCAGGAGTATGAAGCGGTTTCCCACTCCGACCAGGTCGACAGGACCACGCAGGCGACGGACCTGCGCTTCAAGGGCGACGGCTACGACCGGATGACGGTGCCCGTGCGCGTCAGCGGGCATGGGCCGTACCGCTTCCTGATAGACACCGGCGCCGACCGCACGGCGATTTCGTCCGATCTCGCACGACAGCTCCAGCTCGGCGACCGCAAGGGGACCACTCTCCACAGCGTGACCGGTGAATCGCAGATCCAGACGGCCAACGTGCCCATGCTCGACATGACCGCCAAGCAGGTGCGGAACCTCGATGCCGCGCTCCTCGATTCGGCGCATATGGGCGCGGACGGAATCCTGGGGCTCGACTCGCTTCGCTCGCAGCGCGTCCTGTTCGATTTCCGCAAGCAGACTCTGACCATCGTCCCGGCGGATACTCATGTCCCCGAGGACAAGGACACGATCGTCGTCACCGCGCGGGTCAAGAACGGGCGGCTGATCCTCAGCAAGGCACATGCCGAGAATATTCCGCTGACGCTGGTGGTCGACACGGGCGCGCAGATTTCAATCGGGAACATGAAGCTGCGGGAGAAGCTCAGCCACGGGGGCAGGATGAAGCGCACTGGGCAGGTCGAGCTTCAGTCCGTCACGGGCGAGAAGATCATGGGCGAGTATATGATCGTCCGCGAACTCGAGGTCGGCGGGATCACGCTGAAGAACATGCCCATCGTATTCGCCGACTCGCATGCGTTCCGAAGGCTCAACCTCGACAGCAAGCCGGCCTTGCTACTCGGCATGAACGCGCTTCGCAGCTTCGATCGCGTCTCGATCGACTTTCAGCGCAAGAAGCTGAAGGTGCTGCTGCCGGAGACGGGCGCGCTCCAGATGAAAGCCATCGCGCTGCGCTGACTTACGCCACTGGCGAACGCGTTCGGGCTTCCCTATTTGGCCTCTTTGTGCTTCGCGGCTGCGGTAAGTGCCGCAATCCATTGCCCGTTCGTGTAGCTGACATCCATCGGGCAGGGTGGAGGAGAGGAATATGCAGTCCGAGAACAAGTTGTTCGACGACTTCGTGAAGATGGTGAACGGCGTTGCCGGGACCATGGCCGGCGTTGGCCGTGAGGCAGAGTTGTCCATGCGCGAGAAGATGCGCGAGTGGATGGCCGGTGCCGACTTCGTGAGCCGCGACGAGTTCGAGGCGGTGAAGGCCATGGCGGCCGCTGCGCGTGACGAGAACGAAACCCTGAAGAGCCGCATCGCCGCGCTCGAAGCGAAGCTTGCCGGTCCCGCGACCGGCGCCAAGCGCACAGGCAAGGCGAAGGGCGGCTCGGAGGCGTGAACCTGAGCGACGAAGAAATCCAGGAAGAGCGCGACGACGGCGCTCCGATCGAAATCCTCGAGCAATATTTCGAGGCTCGCGGCTGGGCGTGCGAACGCTCGGGCGAGGGAGAGATCGTCGCCTCGGCAACCGGCAGTTGGACACAGTATGAGCTCCGCGGCGTCTGGCGCCCTGAGGATCAGGTCCTGCAGTTCCTGGCCTTCCCGGACATCAAGGGAACGCCCGAAAAGAGGCAGGCGATCTACGAAAGCCTCGGGCTCATCAACGAGCAGCTCTGGCTTGGCCATTTCGAGATGTGGTCGGGATCCGGACTGATCGTCTTTCGTCATGCAACGATCCTGGACACCCGCGAAAATGACGGACTGACGCTCGACCAGGCGGAGTCCATCATCGAAGCCGCGCTCGAGGAGTGCGAACGTTTCTATCCCGTCTTCCAGTTCGTGCTCTGGGGCGGGAAATCGCCGGGCGAGGCCATCGCCGCGGCGCTCATCGATACTCACGGGGAGGCTTAGCCCTGACTCTCGATCCGATCTGGTTCATCGGCTGCGGCAATATGGCCGGAGCCATGGTGCAAGGCTGGCGATCCGCAGGCGTCGACCTCAGCAACGCAGTGGTGGTTCGCCCCAGCGGCCGGCCCGTCGAAGGCCTCAAGGTGGTGAGCAACTACGGCGAGGCAGGCCCGTCGCCGAAGCTCGTCGTCCTCGGCTGCAAGCCGCAGCAGCTCGACGAGGTGGTGGCGCGGCTCACGCCGCATCTCACGCAACAGACGGTCGTCGTGTCGATCCTTGCGGGCGTCGAGGTCGAGACGCTTCGCGCCAAATTCTGGACCGCGGGAGCGATCGTCCGTGCGCTGCCCAACCTGCCGGTCGCCATCCGCCGCGGCGTCGTTGCGCTTTACGGCGAAGAGCTTCCGGGGGAGTTGCACGATGAGCTTTCGCAATTGTTCGGGCAGCTCGGCTTCGCGCTGTGGACGAACAATGAAAGCGGCCTTGCGGCCGTTGGCTCCGTCGCCGGCGCCGGCCCGGCCTATGTGGCACGGTTCGTCGACGCTCTTGCCAAGGCGGGCGTGGACCGTGGCCTATCCGCGGACCTCGCCAGGACCATCGCGCTCGAAACGGTGCTCGGCACCGCCTGGATGGCGGCCACGACGCAGGAAAGCATGGACGACGTCGTCCGCCGCGTCGCCAGCCCGAACGGCACGACCGAGGCTGGGCTTGCGGTGCTCAATCGCGAGGACGTGCTCAACAAGCTCATCTCCCTGACGATCAGCGCAGCTTCGCGGCGTGCTGTCGAGCTTGCGGAGGAGGCCAAGGGACCGAAACTTGCTAGCGAGGCCCCGCTGTCCTAGTCGCCAAGGCTGAGAAGGACGGCACAGATGATCGGTGAAATCTACGAGGCTGACGATGCAAGTCTCGCCTTCGAGCCGGCGGAGAAGCCGGTTCCTGCCGAAGAACGCGCGCGGCTGCTCGCGGACCCCGGCTTCGGCCGCGTGTTCACCGACCATATGGCGATCATCGAATATGACGAGCATGAGGGCTGGCATGACGCGCGCATAACGGCGCGCACGCCATTCCTGATGGATCCGGCATCGCCGGTGCTCCACTACGCACAGGAAATCTTCGAAGGCATGAAGGCCTATCGGCGGCCGGGCCGTGGTGCGGCGCTCTTCCGGCCCGACGCAAATGCGCGGCGGTTCGCCAAGTCCGCGATCCGCCTGGCCATGCCGCCGCTTCCGAAAGAGATGTTCCTTGAATCGGTGCGCGGGCTGGTCCGCGCCGATCACGAGTGGATCCCGGACACCGAAGATGGATCGCTCTACCTTCGGCCGTTCATGATCGCGAACGGTTCGTTCCTCGGAATGCGGCCGTCGACGCAGTTCATCTATGCGGTGATCGCCTCCTCGGTGGGTTCCTACTTCAAGGGCGACGCTCCCAGCGTTTCGCTCTGGGTGACCAGGGAATATGTCCGCGCCGCTCCTGGCGGGACCGGCGAGGCGAAGTGCGGCGGAAATTATGCGGGGAGCCTCGTCGCCCAGGCCGAAGCCATCAGGCATGGCTGCGACCAGGTCGTCTTCCTCGACGCGGTCGAGCGCCGCTGGGTCGAAGAGCTCGGCGGGATGAACGTCTTCTTCGTGTTCGAGGACGGCTCGATCCAAACTCCGCCGCTCGACGGCACGATCCTCCACGGCGTGACGCGCGATTCGCTGCTGACCCTGGCTCGCGACATGGGCGTGACGGTGCGTGAAGAGCCGTATTCCATCGATCAGTGGAAGGCCGATGCGGAGAGCAAGCGGCTGACGGAGGCCTTCGCCTGCGGAACTGCCGCCGTCGTCACTCCGATCGGACGCGTGAAGGGCATCGACGGGGAGTTCACGATCGGCGGCCAGTCGGTCGGGCCGCTGACGCTTCGCCTCCGGTCCGCGCTGGTCGATATCCAGAGAGGCGCTGCGCCCGATCCCTACGGCTGGACCGAGCAGGTCGTCTGAGGCTCAGGTTTCGGCGAAGATCGCGAGGTTGAGCGTCTCGCTCGGCCCGAACCAGATGACATGCTCGGTATGGTCGAGCAGATCCTCGCCGGTGCTCGTATGCGCGAAGATCGTCAGACCGGCGCGATTCAGTGCGATCCATTGCGCGAAGTCGCCAAATTGTTCGGGCCTGACCGTCAACTGGCAGCTTCCGCGCGGATGGGGCCCGACGGGTGCGGTATGGAAGCGCCCGACCGGCACCCCGAAGCGGGCACGCGCCGCCTCCGCGAGCAGTTGAGCGCGATCCAGCTGATCGGCGTCGAAATAGATGTGTGCGTGGAAATCGCGGATGCTGTCCTCGGCCATGACCGCCATTTAGCAGAGAGGCGGAAGAGCGCGAAGTTGGGGTTTCCTTGGCCAGAGCGGCGGCTATAAGCGCGCCTTCCCCGCATCGACGGGCCGCCTGCTGGGGCGTCGCCAAGTGGTAAGGCACCGGTTTTTGGTACCGGCATTCGCAGGTTCGAATCCTGCCGCCCCAGCCAGTCTCACCTGAACCGCCCGCAAGAATGTGGTCGAGCGAGATCCGTGGCCCGGATAATGTGCCTATCTGGGACAGCGTGCCTGCCAAAACTGGCGTATCGTTAGACTTTCTCTACATGCCGGATACGAACTGGCCCGAACCCGTTAATGCCCTAATTGCCGATGTCCCGGGGCTTTCTTGGGGACGAGTTTCGGCGAGCGCGGGAGATAATGATGCCAACGCTAATTGGAACCGACCTAAACGACCAAATCATCGGTAGCGACGGTGACGACACGATTTCCGGCCTGGGCGGTAATGACCAACTGCTTGGAAACGCAGGGAACGATACGATCGACGGCGGTTCGGGCGACGACATCCTTACGGGCGGCAGCGGCCTCGATATATTGACCGGCGGGGTCGGCGTAGATCGCTTCGCGGACACCGCCGCAGGTCTCAACGGCGACCGGATCACGGACTTACTTCCAGGTGACCGGATACAGATCACGGATCTCACGATCCAGAATGCCGGCATCGGCGTGACTGGGTCCACGATCACTTACAACGGCGGTTCCGTAACCGTCGACAATCTCGGTCCCGGACGGCTGATCATCCGCGAAATTCAAGGGGGCGGAGTCGAAATTCGCCTGCAATCCATCGCAGAGAACGACTTCAACGGCGACGGTCGCAGCGACCTTTTGCTGCGGCACAGCAATGGCACGATGACCGAGTGGCTGGGGCAGTCGAACGGCGGCTTTTCAGCAATCATGGAGTGGTGACGTACGGGCTCAGCACGACTTGGCAGGTGGCGGGCACCGGCGACTTCAATGGCGACGGACGCAGCGACGTGCTGCTGCGGCACGACAATGGTGCTGTTACGGATTGGCTTGGCCAGGCCGACGGAAGCTTCTTCAGTAATCACGCCGCCGCGAGCTACTCCCTTCCAGCCGGTGGCACGTGGCGGGCACTGGCGACTTCAACGGTGACGGCCGCGACGACGTGCTGCTGCGGCATGACAGCGGCACCGTTACCGATTGGCTCGGCCAGGCCAACGGCAGCTTTGTCAGCAATCATGCGACCGCGAATTAGCTCTCTTCCCGCCGGCTGGCATGTGGCCGGCACGGGCGACTTCAATGGCGACGGCCTCAGACGATGTGCTGCTTCGACACGACAGCGGCACGATGACCGAGTGGCTGGGTCAAGCGAACGGCGGCTTTTTCAGCAATCACGCGGTTGTTGCATACGCCCTGGATACGGTTTGGGATGTGGCCGGCATCGGCGACTTCAACGGCGACGGGCGCGACGACGTGCTTCTCCATCACACAAATGGCTCAGTCACCAACTGGCTCGGTCAATCGAACGGAAGCTTCTTCAGCAACCATGCTGCCGCGAGTTACGCTCTTCCTGCCGGATGGCATGTCGAAGCGATCGGCGATTTCAACGGCGACTCGCGAGATGACGTTCTCCTGCGCCATGACAATGGTACAATGACGAACTGGCTAGGCCTGTCGAACGGCGACTTCTTCAGCAATCATGCGGTTGCTAACTATCCTCTCGATACGGCTTGGAACGTATTCCCGTAACCAGCGGCTGGCAGATTCTGAGATTATAATCGACGCAGTTCGACTTGTGCAGACGACCGTTCTAGTCCGAAAGAGTGCGCTGCAGCGCCTTGCGCCAGCCCTGGACGAGCGCTTGGCGGCGTTCGCCCGACATTGCCGGGCTGAAGCTCTCGCCCGCGCTCCAGGTTCGCGACACCTCCTCGAGGTCCTTCCAGACGCCGGTTGCAAGCCCCGCAAGGAATGCCGCCCCCAATGCGGTCGTCTCGACATTGACCGGACGATCGACACGGCAGTCGAGGATGTCGGCCAGGAACTGGCAGAGCCAGCCATTGGCCGCCATTCCTCCGTCGACACGAAGCGCTGACGGCGTCGCACAGCCGTCCGCCTTCATGGCATCAAGCAAATCTAGCGTCTGATAGGCTACGGCTTCGAGCGCCGCGCGGGCGAGATGGGCGCCCGTCGCGTCCAGCGTCAGCCCATGGATCGCGGCGCGCGCGTCCGGGTCCCAATGAGGCGCGCCGAGGCCGACGAACGCCGGGACCATGTAAACCCCGTGACTGTCGGCGACCTGCGTGGCGAGTTTCTCCAATTCGGCGGCGTCGCCGAGGATTCCGAGTCCGTCGCGAAGCCATTTGATTGCTGCACCGGCTACGAAGATCGAGCCTTCGACGGCATAAGTCGTGCGGCCGTTCAGCCTGTACGCGGGCGTGGTGAGCAGGCGGTTGGCGGATCGCACGGCTTTCTCGCCCGTGTTCAGCAGGAGGAAGCAGCCGGTTCCGTAGGTCGATTTGACCATGCCCGGGTCGAAGCAGGCCTGACCGATGAGCGCTGCCTGCTGGTCGCCCGCCATTCCGCCGATGGGGATTTGCCGATCGAGCAGTCCCGCGGCGGTCACTCCGAAAGACCCGCTATTGTCCCGCACTTCCGGAAGAAGCGCTTCGGGAATGCGGAAGAGCCGGCAGAGGTCCGCGTCCCATCGCTGGGCGTGGATGTCGTAGAGCATCGTTCGCGAGGCATTGGTGGCGTCCGTCGCGTGAACCGCGCCTCCCGTCAGTCTCCAGAGGAGGAAGCTGTCGATCGTGCCGAACGCCAGTTCGCCCCGCTCGGCCCTGGAGCGCGCACCCGCGACATTGTCGAGGATCCAGGCCAGCTTCGTGGCGGAGAAATAGGGATCGAGCAGCAGGCCGGTCTTCGCCTGGACCTCCTCTTCCGTCCCTTCGGCCTTGAGCGACGCGCAAAGGTCCGCTGTTCGACGGTCCTGCCAAACGATGGCGCGATGGATCGGCTCGCCCGTCGAGCGATCCCATACAACGACAGTCTCGCGCTGGTTGGCGACGCCGATCGCAGCGATGCGATCGAGCGAGACGGCCGACCCTGCGATCGCCTCCCTGACGACCGCGAGCGTATCGCGCCAGATGTCTTTGGCGTCATGCTCGACCCAGCCGGCCCGCGGATAATGCTGCGGGAGCTCACGCTGGGCCACGGAGACCATTCGCGCCTCGCGGTCGAACAGCATCGCCCGCGTCGACGTCGTTCCCTGATCGATGGCGAGCACGTGGTCAGGCGGCATGGGTCGATCCACGGTTCATGTGCCTGAGAACTTCCTCAAGGCGCGGAGCCGCTGTCGCGGGCAGATGCAGCCCGAGCTTGGTACGGCGAAACAGAATGTCTTCGGCTGTCCGCGCCCACTCATGTTCCACGAGATAGCGGACTTCGCTCTCGGTCAGGTCACCGGCGATGGTCGTTCCGAGCTCGCCGGCGGAGAGGATCTGCCTTGCCCGGGTGCCGTAGGTTCGAGCCAGGCGATCGAGCAGGGCCCCGGAAGTTTCCGAGAATTCGGTTTGAAGCCTGGTGATGAGCTCGGCGGGTCCTCCTTCAGGCAGGTCGCCGCCGGGGAGCGGCGCCGATGCGGTCCATGGCTCGCCAGCGCGAGGAAAGACCGGATGCAGGCGATGCAAGACTTGTTCGGCGAGGCGGCGGTAGGTCGTGAGTTTCCCGCCGAAGACGCTGAGCACGGGCGCGCCTTGCAGATCGAGATCGAGCGAATAGTCGCGGGTGACACGCGCTGCGCTGCGAGAGCCGTCATCAAACAAGGGGCGGATGCCCGAAAAGGTCCAGACGATATCGTCCCGCCCGACCGGCCTGACGAAGGTACGACGGACGGCGTCAAGCAGATAGCCGACTTCCGCGTCGTCGATGGCGGGAGAGCCGGGCTCGTCATCCCAGAACGAGTCCGTGGTGCCGACCAGAGTAAAGTCGCGTTCGAACGGGATGGCGAAGACCACCCGCCGATCGGGGTTCTGGATGAGGACGGCATGCCCGCCTGCGTAGAGGCGGGGAAGGACAATGTGGCTGCCCTTCACCAGTCGGATGTGGCGCCGGCTTTCGACATGGATGCGGCGGAGCAGGTCGGCGACCCACGGACCGGCCGCATTGACGAGCACTCGGGCTGAGACCCGCTCCTGACCCTGCGGGCCGATCAAGGTAGCCTGCCACATCTCCGTGCCGCGCTCGGCGTGGACCAGCTCCGTCCGCGTCGCGATGCGCGCGCCCCGTTCCGCGGCATCCATTGCATTGAGGATGACCAGGCGGCTGTCGTCGACGAAACAGTCGGCATAGGCGAAGGCCTTTCCCGCGCGGTTCTTCAAACCGGCTCCCCGCGGATCCGTTGCGAGGTCGAGTGTACGCGTCGGGGGCAGGCGCTTCCGCCCGCCGAGATGGTCGTAGAGCAAGAGGCCGAGCCGGACGAGCCAGGCCGGCCGCGGTGAGCCTGATTGCTGCACGACGAAGTCGAGCGGATGTACGATATGCGGGGCGATGCTCCACAGGCGCTCCCGCTCGGCAAGGGATTCACGGACCAGCCGGAACTCCAGCTGCTCGAGATAGCGAAGCCCACCGTGGATCAGCTTGGTGCTCGCCGACGACGTGTGCGACGCAAGGTCGTCCTTCTCGACCAGCAGGACCTTTAGCCCGCGACCTGCGGCATCGCGGGCAATGCCGGCGCCGTTGATCCCGCCTCCGACGATCAGCAGGTCGAATGTCGGTGTTCCGGTCATCGCCGCACAGCTCACACCGGCCCGCGCGAGCCGTCAATCATCTCGCACGGCGATTGCGGCCCGATGCTCGCTTGCCTATGTGACCCGCATGGCTTCGGCGCTTCTGAGAATCCTGATGCTGGTCGCACTTGCGCTCATGCCCCTCGGCATGACGGGCGCTGCTGCTGCCGCGGCGCCTTCGCCTGCGGCTGCTGCCGGTCATTGCGACGATCACCAGAAGTCCGACGACGCTTCGACCAAGATGGACATGCATTGCGCGACTTGCGCGGCATTGCCCGTCGCTAGGGGCGAATGTCGCGGAGCGCGGGCTTCGGCCCGACCTGCCCAAGCTCGTAAAGGCGGCAAGCGCCCTCTCCGATACTGAGCCGGAAACCGGCACACCTCCTCCAAGGCTGTTCTGAGAACCCCAGTTTTCGAACATTCAGCTTTGGAGAAATAATCATGAAGACCTTTATCGGCGCGATTGCGCTCATCATTGCCGCGCCCGTCGCGGCCCAGACCGCTCCGGCGGCGGACCCGCACGCCGGCCACGCCCAGCATCAAGGCACTGGACCATTCGCAGCACAGCCAAGGCAAGCATGACTGCAAGGAATGCTGCGAGAAGATGAAGGGCAAGGACGGCAAGATGGAGTGCATGGACAAGAAGGCGGACGCCAAGCCCGCCGAGTCCGAGCACAGCCACGAAGGCCACGCTCACTGATCCTCGGGAGGCGCCGCTCCGGAGGGGCGGTGCTTCTCGAACGAGGCGGCGCTTGACTCCGTACCGTGGTACGGAATGCATACAAAGCGCCGACTCATTCGCAAGGAAACGTGAAATGTCGGCGCACAAGCACTCGCACCGGCGCGCACGCGCATCATGGTCATGGCGGTGGAAGTCCATTGCGGACGTCCGCGCAAGCGACCCTCCACTGCCTTACCGGGTGCGTGATCGGTGAGGTGGTCGGGCTTGCGATCGGCGTGAGCCTCGGCCTCGGCATCTGGCCGACGATCATCCTGGCAACGGTGCTGGCCTATGCGACCGGCATGACCCTGGGCCTCATTCCGGTGATGAGGAGCCGTCATGTCGGCCTGATCGAAGCGTTCCGCATCATCTGGGTCGGCGAGGTGATCTCGATCGGCGTGATGGAGATCGTGATGAACTTCGTCGACTACCAAATGGGTGGCATGGGCGCGCCGTCGGCCGTCTCGTGGATGTTCTGGCGCGGCATCCTTTTCGCGGTGCCGGCAGGTTTCCTGGCGGCTTGGCCGGTCAATCACTGGCTACTGAAGCGCGATTTGAAGGGCTGCCACTGAGCCTTCGCGGCCGGCGAGCAAATAGGAGTTCGAAGTGAAGAGTATTTCCGCGGCGGCCCTGGCTGGGGTTGCGCTTGTAAGCCTGTCTTCCGGCGCTCTGGCTCAGGAGCACGGGCAGCATCAGGAACATGGCCAGCACCACCCGCAGGCAGAGCCGCCGGCTCAGGAGCCGGCTGCTCCGGAAGCGAGCAAAGCACCGGAGGCAAGCAAGGCGCCGCCTGAACATTCGCAACATGGGTCAGCCCCGACAATGACGACGCAGCCGCACGCGGGCGGCGGACATATTGGGCACCAGACAGGCGCGCTGGGCCGCTATCCGATGACCCGCGAGTCCTCAGGAACGGCATGGCAGCCTGACACTTCCGAGCACATGGGCGTCATGGGCCAGAGCGGCGACTGGTCGCTGATGGGCCATGGTGTGCTCAACCTTGTCTACGACCATCAATCGGGCAGGCGAGGCGACGACGACGTCTTCCCCAGCGGGATGCTTATGGGAATGGCCCGGAGGCCGGTCGGCGACGGCACGCTGCAATTCCGCGCGGCGATCAGCCCGGACCCGTTGATGGGTAAGAGGGGCTACCCGCTCCTCCTGGCGAGCGGTGAAACGGCTGACGGGATCGACCATCTGATCGATCGGCAGCATCCCCACGACTTCTTCATGGAGCTGTCCGCCTCCGCATCGCAGAACATCGGGCCAAGTAGCGGCGTGTTCCTCTACGGCGGACTTCCGGGCGAACCGGCGTTCGGTCCGCCGGCCTTCATGCACCGCGAGGCGATCATGGACTCGCCTGAGGCGCCGATCAGCCATCACTGGCTGGATTCCACGCATATCACGTTCGGCGTGCTGACCGCGGGCCTGGTGCATGACCGGTTCAAGGTCGAGGTCAGCCGCTTCAACGGGCGCGAGCCCGACCAGCATCGCTGGAACATCGAAACGGGGCCGCTGGACTCGACGGCCGTCAGGCTGTCCTGGAACCCGACGCAGACGCTGGCGCTGCAGGGCAGCTGGGGTCATTTCGAGGAGCCGGAGCAGCTCGAGCCGGGCGTCAATCAACGGCGATGGTCGGCAAGCGCCATGTGGGCGAAGGAGGTCGCTTCCGGCTGGAAGCTCGCTGGCACGCTCGCCTGGGGGCGGAAGTCCATCGTGGACCATCATGGCGAGCGCGTCAGGGACGATGCCTACGTCGCCGAGGCTTCGCTGAAGAACGGCCCGTGGACCGCCTTCGCGCGAGGGGAGACCACCGAGAACCGCGAGCTGCTCGAATTCGGGGACGGCGAACACGGATCCGCCTTCAGGGTCGGCAAGGTTTCGCTGGGCGCTGTTCGCGACTTCAGGGTCGCCGATCACCTTGCACTTGGTATTGGCGGGCTGGTCGCGGTCAATTTCGTGCCCAACGGCCTTCGCGACGAATATGGCGGCCGCAATCCGCTCGGCACGATGGGCTTCCTGCGGCTCAAGGTCGAGTAGGCGGAATGAATTGGTGCGTGTAAGCCACGGTTAATCAGTTACGTTCTAACCCTTTGACAAATTTAAGATTGTCGCCGTCGACTACTGGAGATAGGCTTGGTTTGGCGTGGAGGTGAGATGCGTCAACGACTTGTGATGATCCTGGTCGCCGCCGCCCTTGGCTGCGTCAGCGGGAGCGCATGCGCAATGAGTTCGACCGAGAATCCTTCGTCCGGCTGTCGCGTGGTCAACGGTGACAAGCTTCCAGCTGCATCCGGCGGCGCCGATGCACTTTGCCGTGAGATTGCAGCTGCGACTGCCGCAGCCGCCCCGGGCGTGCATTATACGATCGAGATCACGGTGCTTCCGAGATCGCGCCTGTCGGCGATCGTGACGACTGCAGACGGCTACAAGCTTCCGGAGCTTGGCATGGCGAGCATGGACAAACCTTTGACGGCGGGCTCTTTCAAGCGCTTCGCGGCATCGATCGCGAGCGAACTGGCGAAGGCAGGCACGACGAAGTCGTAACCGAAGTGTTTACCATTACGACCTAACGGTCGAGCGAGTTGAATGGGGTGCGCCGTTTGGTTGCGAGGAATGCGGCGGAGAGCGTGGGGAGTAGCTGAGTTGGCCGATATTGGCAGCACGCCGTTTACGGCGGGAACGATCACCGTCGGTGGCACGACGACGAACTCACTCGAGGTGTTCGGTGACCACGACTGGTTCAGTATCAATCTGTCCGCCGGGCAAGCGATCACCGTCACTTTGAATGGCGTCACGCTCGTAGACCCTTACCTGAGAATCCTCGATTCCGCCGGCAACGAACTTTATTACGATGACGATATCCATTCCGGCGTGGTTCTGGATTCTACAGATCAGCTTCGCGGCAGGAACCTCAGGCGTATATTACATCGACGTTGGCGCATTCGACGATGCGGGAGCCGGCACCTACCAACTTACCGTCACGGCGTTCCAGGCTCCGACCGCCGTCTGGACGAACGACCAGATCGCGCAACAGCTCGTCAGCGGCTATTGGGCAGATGGGCAGCACCCCTTCAATATCAGCAGCGGCGGCTCCCTGACGGTAAACATCACAGGGCTGAATTCCGCGGGTCAGGCATTGGCTCGCCAGGCGCTTCAGACCTGGAAGGAGATCACCGGCATCAATTTCGTCGAGACCACCTCGGCGACACCGCAGATCATGTTCACTGACGACGACCCGGACGGCGGCGCGTTCACCGAGGGACTGACCTACAATGGGCAATTCGTCACCTCGGCCTTGATCAACATCGATGCGTCATGGCTTCAGGATTTCGGTTCGACGGTCGGCACCTATACATACCAGGCCTATCTTCACGAGATCGGACACGCTCTCGGGCTTGGCCACGCTGGCAATTACAACGAAGTCGCCACCTATCCGTACGACGCGCTCTATGTGAACGACGCCTGGGCGACGTCGGTCATGTCCTATTTCAGCCAGACGGAGAGCAACTACTTCAACAGCCGCGGCTTCGACGATGCGTTTCTCATCACACCGATGGCGGCGGACATTCTGGCCGTCCAGCAGCTCTACGGCTTGTCGACGACCACTCGCTCAGGCACCACGACCTACGGGTTCAATTCGAACGCCGGCAATATCTACAACGCCCAGCAGTATTCGCTTGCGACCGTAGCCTACACGATCTTCGACACGGGCGGCACGGACACGCTCGATTACTCCGGCTATGCGGTTGCGCAGCGGATCGATCTCAATTCCGAGCAATTCTCCAACATTGGCGGTCAAAACGGCAATGTCACCATCGCGCGCGGAACGATTATTGAAAATGCGATCGGCGGTTCCAGCGCGGACGTCATAATCGGGAATTCAGCCACCAACGTCCTGACAGGCCGCGCAGGTGTCGACAGGCTTACGGGCGGCAGCGGCAACGACACGTTCCAGGACACGAGGTCCGGCCTCAACGGCGACAC
>CAWAQT010000016.1:0-757761 GCA_963784245.1 uncultured Alphaproteobacteria bacterium | reverse complement strand
GAGCTAGGGGGGTGTCTGCGTATCGTAATGCTGGATAGGGGCGGGGCCGGATGACGGCCACTGTCGCCACTGTTGCGTTCCTTGGGCTCGAAGCTCGTCCCGTTGAAGTTCAGGTGCAGCTTTCCGCCGGCCTGCCGCGATTTACGATCGTCGGCTTGCCCGACAAGGCCGTCGCCGAGAGCCGAGAGCGCGTACATGCGGCGCTGGCGTCGATCGGCCTCGCGCTCCCGCCGAAGCGGATCACGGTCAATCTGTCGCCCGCCGATTTGCCCAAGGAAGGCTCGCACTTCGACCTGCCCATCGCGCTGTGCCTGCTGGCGGCGATCGGCGCGGCCGATGCCGAGACGCTGTCGCACTATGTCGTCGTCGGGGAATTGAAGCTGGACGGGCGAATTGCGCCTTCGCCGGGCGTGTTGCTGGCGGCGCTGCAGGCTTCGTCGGAGAGCAAGGGGCTGATCTGCCCGGCTTCCCAAGGTGCCGAGGCCGCCTGGGCCGGTGACGTCGAAGTCGTCGCCGCGCCCGACCTGCTTGCGCTGCTTGCACATCTCAAGGGCACATCGGTTTTAACTGCGCCCCAGCCGGGCGAGGCCGAGCCGCCGAGAGGCGGCCCGGACCTCAAGCAGGTGAAGGGCCAGGAAGTCGCCAAGCGGGCTCTCGAGATCGCAGCAGCCGGCGGTCATAACATGCTGATGAACGGCCCGCCGGGCGCGGGCAAGTCGCTGCTTGCGGCCTGCCTTCCCGGAATCCTCCCGCCGTTGCAGCCTGCTGAAGCGCTCGAAGTTTCGATGGTCGCCTCGGTCGCCGGCGAGCTTGAGGGCGGTCGGATGACTCGCCGCCGTCCGTTCCGCTCGCCTCACCACAGCGCTTCGATGCCCGCGCTCGTGGGCGGCGGGCTTCGCGTGCGCCCGGGTGAGATCAGCCTGGCTCACCTCGGCGTTCTGTTCCTCGATGAGCTGCCTGAATTCCAGCGAGGTGTTCTGGATTCGCTTCGGCAGCCCCTCGAAACCGGCAATGTCAGCGTTGCCCGAGCCAATACTCACGTGACCTTCCCGGCGCGGGTGCAGCTCGTGGCGGCGATGAACCCCTGCCGGTGCGGCCATCTGGGAGACCCGGCGCTTGCCTGCAGCCGGGCTCCCAGGTGCGCCGCGGACTATCAGGCGCGCGTGTCGGGCCCTCTGCTCGACCGCATCGACCTGCACGTGGAAGTACAGGGTGTCTCGGCGGCAGACCTCACGCTTCCCCCGCCCGCGGAAGGGAGCGCCGAAGTCGCGCGACGGGTAGCGAGCGCCCGCCAGGTCCAGGCCGACAGGTACAATGGCTCGGGCGTCCGGACGAATGCAGAGGCGGACGGCGATGTGCTGGAGCGGGCGGCGACGCCCGACGAGGCCGGTCGGAAGCTGCTGGCGGATGCAGCAGCGTCAATGCGCCTTTCGGCCCGCGGCTTCCACCGCGTTCTCCGCGTCGCCCGCACCATTGCCGACCTCGCCGGTTCGGAGCAGGTCGGGCGCATCCACGTTGCGGAAGCGCTCAGCTATCGCCGGCAAGCTCCACCGTAATTGATAATGTAACGAATAACACTGGCACTACTCCACGCCACACAGGTGTCGCTGCTCTGCCGTGTGAGCGAACTGTTGCGTATCGAGGGGGTATCATGAAGCTGTTCGCGTCCGCGGGCGAAACGCTCAAGAAGTATGCCGATTTCTCGGGTCGCGCTTCGCGAGAGGAATTCTGGTGCTTCTTCGCGTTCGTGATCATCGCGAATGCGGTCGCGAGGATCATCGGCGTGGTTCTGGGCGGCGGGCCCGCGCTTTCGGGAGCGGTCGGCTTGTTGCTCCTCATCCCGCAGCTCGCGGTTGCCGTCCGTCGTCTTCACGATGTCGGCAAGTCCGGCCGCGAACTTGCCGTTCCCTGTGCGATGATGTTGCTCGTGCCCGTGGCTTTCGCCTTCCGCGGAGTTCTTGCCCCAGATCGTCGCACTCGGTTTCCTTGGGGTTGCAGTGCTCGCCTTCGCCCATCTCCTCACCCTCTTCCTCAAGAAGGGCACGACGATCCCGAACCGATACGGGGCGGCGCCGACAGCCTTTTCGTTCGCGAGGTGAGAATCGCCTGGTTGTCCTGCAGGCGGTGGCTCGCTAGCTAGGGGCGGCTGCGGGGCCCCTGTGGCGGAATGGTAGACGCGCTCGAACTCAAAATCGAGTTCTTCACGGAGTGTCCGTTCGAGTCGGACCAGGGGCACCATCCTTCGTTCACAGATACTCAATCCGCTGGCGGTGGCGGTTGCAGGCGGATATCGTCATCCCATGGACGCCCGGACCACCAAGCAGAAGGCTTCGCCTCCGCCGGAGGTGCCGCACGCGTTCGTGGAGAGCAGCGCCAAGCGGGATCGCCTGCTTGCGTCCATAGCGCTCATCGCGGGCGTCGGGATCATCATCGCCTTGCCGTTTGCGCTGCGGGCGGGGGCCGAGTTCTTCCTGCCGGTCACGGCCGCGCTGGTCATTGCCATCACGCTTGTGCCGATGCTCGAGTGGCTGGAGCGGCGCGGCGTTCCCTCGCGCATCGCTGCTGCGGTTTGCGTCATCTTCTTCCTCATGCTGGCGCTTTTTGCGGTAGGGTCGATCGTCCTTCCGGCAATCGACTGGGTCGCTCTCATTCCGGAGCGGATCCCCAAGGTGAGGGCCGCGCTCGAGCCGGTGCTGGACCTGTACAAGGCCTTCGACAAGTTCATGGAGCGGATCCTCTCGCAGGTGACGACGCAGGACAGCGGACGAACCGTCCGCGTCGAGACTCCGAACTCCCTGTCCGGACTGCTCGCGACGTCGGCACCGCACCTGCTCATTCAGCTCTTCTTTGCCTTGCTGGTCATCTTCTTCTTCCTCGCCGGTTGGACGGCGATGCGGAAACAGACGATCGTCAGCCGCGGAAGCTTCGAAGGTGCGCTGACAACTGCGCGGGTCATCCAGCAGGTCGTCGATGCGACTTCGATCTACATCGGCACGATCACGCTCATCAACGTGACGCTCGGTGCCATGACGGCGCTCATCCTCTGGCAGCTCGGCATGGATTCGCCGATCATGTGGGGCGGCATCGTCGCCGTGCTGAACTTCATCCCGTACCTGGGACCCATCGGATCGGCGCTCCTGCTGTTCATGGGAGGGCTGATGACCTTCCCGGACGTCTGGTCGGCGCTGCTCCCGCCACTGATCTTCACCGGGCTGCACATGGTCGAAGCGAACCTGATCACGCCCATGATCGTCGGTAAGCGGCTGACGATCAGCCCGCTGGCGATCCTCGTGTCACTGAGCTTCTGGGCATGGGTGTGGGGGACCACGGGCGCGCTACTGGCGGTGCCTCTGCTGATCATCATGAAGACGATCTTCTCGGCCGCTGGTACCCCGGACATCGCCGGCTTCCTTTTCGAACACGGCACTTTGACGCATGCGGGCGAGGAAGAGACCGAAAAAGAGCCTACCGATGTTGACAGCCCTCGGAGCGCCACCTAGGTCGCCGCCACGCCAAAAACGCGGGTGTAGCTCAGTTGGTTAGAGCGCCGGCCTGTCACGCCGGAGGTCGCGGGTTCGAGCCCCGTCACTCGCGCCATTCCTGTAATCGCGAGACGCTGGAAGCGCCCTATTCGGGTGAGCCGGTCGCCGTTCCTGTTGCGCTGGCAATTTGCGCAGGCGCCTTGCCCAGCGGCTTCTCGTCCGCGTCAGCCATTCCGCCACCGAGAGTCCAGCGCAGATTGTCGGAGGCCTGGACCTTCTCGACATAAGGCTTGTGCTCAACCTCTTCCGTCGCCTTGCGCGCAGCCATGTTGAATCGCACCGACACGCGCTTGTCGCCGCGCATCGAGGGCTTGAGCGGAAGGGCTTCTGCGCCAGGAATGTCTGCGATCGCCTCGGCGACGTCGCCGGACTGCGCGCGAGTGGCAACGTCGCGCTGCTCGGCAACGATTGCGGCAGAGCGGAGCGCATCGACGCTAGGTTCGCGATGAGCGTAGGCCTGCGTGAAGGAAGCGGGGCGGCCCCAATTACCGGCCCAGCGATAGAAGATGTGCGCGCCGACCACCGCATTCTTCGTCAGCGTCGGCGCCCAGTACGGCACGACATAGTTGGCGTGGTAGTGCGTTGCGGTGCCGACGGGCTTGTAGACGAAGCCCGCAAGCGCCGCTTCCGCGACGGAGCGCGCGCGGCGCCATGATTCGGCCATCTGCCCGCGGATGAGCGAGCCGTCGCACGTGAAGGTGAACTGGCAGCCGGTCGGACGGGTCGAGCCCTCGTAGACGACGCCGCAGACCGTTGCGGGAAAGGCGGGATGGCGGACGCGGTTGAGGACCACCTGCGCGACGCCCCGCTGCCCGTCCGTGCTTTCCTGTCCGGCCTCGTAATAGACGGCGCTCGTCAGGCACTCGAGTGCCCGGGTGCGCGTCGCCGCGTCGACCTTGCCGAGTGAGAATGGCTTCGCCGCCGGGTTCGGACCTGTGTCGAGCGCAATGCCCTGGTTGATGGCCAGCGCTTGGTCGACGGGGATCTGCCGGACGAGCAATGGCGGCGGTGCCGGAGGCGTCGTGGCCGCCGTACCGACTTTTCCGAAGGTGGGCGTCGAATACGCCGAGCCGGCAATTGCCGCGACACCGGCGAGCGCTAGCGCTCCTGCCAGCAGCACTTCCCGGGGCGCTCGCTCCACATCTGCGCGGCGTTCAAGGCGATGGTCTGTGTCACGGGGATGCGGTGATATAGTTGAATAATACGCCAGTTTCAATCTTGTCCGTCTCGCCGCTGCCTCCAGTGACCGGTCTGCGACCAGCGCAGCAGCGGTTTCAACGGTGCGATCCAAGCTATTCCAACAATTAGATAAAACAGAGCCTGAACGAGGATCGGCAAGCGACCGATCTGGCCCGCGAAAGTGGCGACAAGGACAGCCCAGACGAGGATCAGCAGCAATATGGCGGCGATCCCGGCGGGCCTTCTCCAACTCGGTTCCATCAAGCGAAGTCCTCCACGCCCTCGGGGCTAGCGAACCCATGGAGCGGTATGTCCCACGGATCCTTCGGGATGACCGTCTCCAGACGCTGCATATGCCAGCCGACGCCGATAAGCTTCGCCCCGGTCTTCCTCAGGTGGAGCAGGGCGCGGTCATAGTGACCCTTTCCTCGGCCTAGCCTTGTTCCGTGCCCGTCGACGGCCACGAGCGGCACGAAGATGAGGTCGGGTTCCACGACCGGCGCACGGCGGGTCGGCTGCATCATGCCGAAGGGCCCGGGTTCACGTGGATCGCCTGCAAGGAAGCGGAAGGGCTTGGCCGGGTTGGAAAAAGCGGGAAAGGCGACGATCCGACCAACGGCCCGAGCTTCCTCCATCGCAAGCATGGGACTGATCTCGGTCCCAAAAGGGGCATAGCCGGCGACGACCGAGGCATGCGCGCAAAGCGAAGTCAGATGCTCGGCCAGCCTCCGCTCCAGCAAGGTGCGGTGGGCATCGTCGAGCGTGCGCACGAACGCCTTGCGCGCATCCATGGCGGCGCTGCGCAGGGAATCCTTTCGAAAGGTCGGGAAGTGACGGGACCACCGTGGCCGTTTGCCGGAAATCCTCTGACGCCACAAACGTCAGGTGGGAACCATGTGCACCGGACCAGGGTCCGGACAGGGACAGTCCCCTAGGATATTTAATCGCCTCAGGGATTTTCGTGGCTTCGTACCGGGCAGTACCCGTCGAAACCCATCTAGGCGCGCGGTTCCCCGTTCTCAAGAGCCGTCGCAAGCGATTCGAGCCGATCGGCAACGCGTTCCGCCCTTTCGGCGAGAGCGGGGTCGATCGGAGGCGGGGCTGGCGGGCCGCGGCCTTCATCGACCAGTTCGTCGGCAAGCAGCAGCGAGGCGAACAGCAGCTGGCGCGCTTCGGAGAGTGTCCCAAGGCCCGCAAGCGCTTCCCGGCTCTTGGCGTCGACCAGCGAGGCGGCCTTGCGCAGCGAATCCTCTTCGCCGTCGCGGCAGGCGACCTTGTAGGCGCGTCCGGCGATGAAGACGTCGATCTCGGCCATCAGGCGTTCTCCGCCATTCGGATGATCTGGTCGAGCTCGGCGACGGCCTCGCGAACCTTGGCGCGAAGGGCTTCGTCCTTGCCGTTCTTGTGACCGACCTGCGTGGCTGCGCGCTCGATCCGTGCAAGCGCACGTTCGGCCCGGTCCAGCGCAGAAGTGAGACGGCCCTCGTCCATCGCCGTTTTCGCTACGCAAGAAGCGGCATTCCGGCAAGTCACGAGTGCAATCGAAAGGGATCCCAAGGTTGACGGTTCACGGCTCACCGGCCAAGGGCGACCGCAATCCGCCCCGCCGAATCTCGCGTGGGGGCTGACCCCTTAGATGGAGCGCGACTTGCAGCCGAGCCAACGTCACCTTGCCAACGCGATTCGGGCCTTGGCGATGGATGCGGTCGAGGCAGCGAACAGCGGGCACCCGGGCATGCCAATGGGCATGGCCGATGCGGCGACCGCGCTCTTCACACGCCATCTGAAGTACGATCCCGCCGATCCGCACTGGCCGGACCGCGACCGGTTCATCTTGTCGGCCGGGCATGGGTCGATGCTGATCTACGCGTTGCTCTACCTGACCGGGTACGAGCGGCCGACGCTCGACGACATCAAGAACTTCCGCAAGCTGCACAGTCCGACCGCTGGACACCCGGAGAATTTCGAACTTGCCGGGCGTGGAAGTGACGACGGGACCGCTGGGGCAGGGCGTCGCAATGGCGGTCGGCACGGCGATCGCCGAGCGGCATCTCAACGCCGTTTACGGTGACGATCTCGTCGATCACTGGACCTACGTCATCGCCGGCGACGGTTGCCTGATGGAAGGCGTCAATCACGAGGCGGTTGGCCTTGCAGGGCATTTGAAGCTCGGCCGTCTGATCGTCCTGTGGGACGACAATGAGATTACCATCGACGGCCCCACCAGCCTGTCGCGCAACGAGGACGTCGTAGCCCGGCATCAGGCTTGCGGCTGGCATACGGTCGAATGCGACGGCTTGAATTCGGATGACGTCTCGCGGGCAATCGAAGAGGCGAAGGCCGATCCGCGCCCCTCGCTGATCCGCTGCAAGACGATTATCGGCTACGGCGCGCCCAACAAGCAGGGCACCGCGGCAACGCACGGCGCCGCGCTCGGCAAGGACGAAGTCGAGGCTGCTCGCGCCCAACTCGGGCTGGAGCCGAAGGAGTTCACGGTTCCCGACGACATCCTGACCGCCTGGCGTGATGCCGGGAAGCAAGGTGCAAGTGCGCGCGCCGATTGGACGAAGCGGCTTGAGGCCAGCGGCAGAAGCCGGGAATTCCTCGACCGCATGGCAGGCAAGGCCGACGAAAGCTGGCTCAAGCCGTTCATCGACAGTGTGCTCGCCGACCTGAAGCCGGTCGCCACCCGCAAGGCTTCGGAGATGGCGTTGGAGGCGATCAATCCGGTCGTTACGTCGACCATCGGCGGTTCGGCCGACCTCACTGGATCGAACAATACGAAAACCAAGGCGCTTCAACCGCTTACGGCCGACAATTACGGCGGCCGCTACATCTATTACGGCATTCGCGAGTTCGGCATGGCGGCGGCGATGAACGGCATGGCGCTGCACGGCGGCGTCATCCCCTACGGCGGCACCTTCCTCGTCTTCACCGACTATGCCCGCCCGGCGATCCGCCTGTCGGCGTTGCAGCAGGCCAAGGTCATCTACGTGATGACCCACGATTTCATCGGCCTGGGCGAAGACGGCCCGACCCACCAGCCGATCGAGCATCTGCAAAGCCTTCGCGCCATGCCGGGCCTGCACGTCTATCGTCCTGCCGACGCGATCGAGACCGCGGAATGCTGGGCGCTCGCGCTCGCCGCGAAGGAGCCGAGCGTGCTCGCGCTGACCCGCCAGAATTTGAAGCCGGTCCGCACCGAGGCATCGAACGAAAACCTGTGTGGGAAGGGCGCCTATCGCCTGAAAGCCGCCGACGGCGCCCGCAAGGTGATTATGCTTGCCACCGGCTCCGAGGTCGAGATCGCGCTGGCCGCGGCGGAGCGCCTTGAACAGCAGGGTGTCGGCACCGACGTTGTGTCCGTGCCCTGCACAGAACGCTTCGACGAACAGCCTGCCGCTTACCGGGAGGATATCCTGCCGGACGTCTCCAACCGCGAGATCCTGCGCGTGTCGGTGGAAGCCGGGCACGACCTTCGGCTGGGAGCGCTACACGGGCCTTCACGGCCTGCGCATCGGCATCGACCGCTTCGGCGTCTCCGCCCCGGCCAAGGACGCATACGAATTCTTCGGGCTAACCCCAGAGGCAATTGCCACAAGGGTGCTCAACCACATGACTTAAAGAGGCATCCAATGACGAAGGTTGCAATCAACGGTTTCGGACGCATCGGCCGCCTGGTCGCCCGCGCAATCCTCGAGCGCCCGGACAGCGGGCTCGAGCTGGTCGCGATCAACGACCTCGCCGACGCCAAGGCGAATGCCTGGCTGTTCAAGCGCGACAGCGTCCACGGTCTGTTCCCGGGCACGGTCGAAGCCGACGGCAACGACATCATCGTCAACGGCAAGCGCATCCATGTCACGGCCGAACGCGACCCGGCCAAGCTTCCGCACGCCGCCAACGGCGTCGACATCGCGCTGGAATGCACCGGTTTCTTCACCGACCGTGCCGGCGGCGAAAAGCATCTCGAAGCAGGCGCCAAGCGCGTGCTCATCTCGGCTCCGGCGAAGGGCGCCGATCTGACGGTCGTCTACGGCGTCAATGACGACAAGCTGACCGCCGAGCACAAGATCGTCTCGAACGCGTCATGCACGACCAACTGCCTGGCGCCGGTCGCCAAGGTGATGAACGACACGATCGGCATCGAGCGCGGCCTGATGACCACGATCCACGCCTACACCAACGATCAGAAGATCCTCGACCAGATCCATTCCGATCCGCGCCGTGCGCGCGCTGCGGCCATGTCGATCATTCCGACGACGACGGGCGCTGCTCGTGCCGTGGGCGAGGTGCTTCCGGAGTTGAAGGGCAAGCTCGATGGCTCCGCGGTCCGCGTTCCGGTTCCGAACGTCAGCTTGGTCGACCTGACCTTCACTCCGAAGCGCGATACGACGCTCGAAGAGGTCAACGGTGCGCTGAAGGCCGCCAGCGAGAGTGGCCGCCTCAAGGGCATCCTCGTTTACACCGACGAGCCTTTGGTCTCGATCGACCTCAATCACAGTTCGGCCAGTTCGACGGTCGACAGCCTCGAAACGGCGGTACTCGAAGGCAAGCTCGTCCGTGTCGTCAGCTGGTACGACAATGAATGGGGCTTCTCGAACCGCATGGTCGACACGGCCACGGCGATGGCCAAGCTCAGGCTGTCTACAGCTGGGTTCGACCTATGGCGGCATTGATCAACGCTGTAATCGCCAAAAGGCAGTCGGGAAGGGCGCTCGTCACTGTGAACATTCGTGAACATTCGGCTGTCGATGAGCGATTCAAAACTCTCGACGACCTGCCGGAAGATTTGAACGGCAAGCGCGTGCTCGTCCGCGTCGACCTCAACGTTCCGATGGACGGACGCCACGGTCACGGACGATACGCGGCTTCGGGCACTGTGCCGACGGTCCTCGAATTGTCCGACCGCGAGGCGATCGTGCTCCTTCTCTCGCATTTCGGGCGGCCGAAAGGTGAGAATCGACCCGACATGTCCACCGCCCAGCTGGTCCTGCCCGCTCATCGGGCTGACGGGTCGGTCGGTCCGCTTCATCGAGGATTGCCAGGGGCCGGAGGCGGAGCGGGCGGTCACGACGATGCTCCCGGGCAATATCGGGATCCTGGAGAACACGCGGTTCCACCACGGTGAAGAGAAGAACGACCCGGAGCTCGCCAAGGGCATGGCTGCGCTTGGCGACTATTACGTCAACGACGCTTTCTCCGCCGCGCACCGGGCGCATGCGTCCACCGAAGGCATTGCACATATCCTGCCGAGCTTTGCCGGCCGGGCGATGGAAGCGGAGCTCAAGGCGCTCGAACGCGCACTCGGCAATCCGGAGCGGCCTGTCGCGGCCGTCGTGGGAGGCGCCAAGGTGTCGACCAAGCTCGCCGTGCTCGGCCACCTTGTCGGCAAGGTCGACCATCTGATCATCGGCGGCGGAATGGCGAATACCTTCCTCGCCGCGCGCGGAGTCGAATGTCGGCAAGTCCCTGGCGAGCACGACCTGACCGGCGAAGCCAACGCCATCTTCGATCGCGCCGACGAGGCTGGCTGCACGATCCACCTCCAGTACGATGTCGTGGTGGCGAAGGAGTTCGCGCCGAACCCGCCAGCCTGCGCACATGCAATGTGCATGAGGTGCAGGCGGACGAGATGATCCTCGACGTCGGCCCTGCTGCGGTCGAGGCGCTCGCGGACGTGCTCAAGACCTGCCGGACTTTGGTCTGGAATGGCCCGCTGGGCGCGTTCGAAACGCCGCCCTTCGATACCGCGACGGTCGCTCTTGCGAAGACGGCAGCCGCTCTGACCCAAGGACGGCAGCCTGGTTTCGGTCGCTGGCGGAGGCGACACGGTTGCTGCCTTGAACCACGCTGGCGTAGCTGGCGATTTCACCTTCGTCTCGACCGCGGGCGGGGCATTTCTCGAATGGATGGAAGGGCGTACGCTTCCGGGCGTCGCCGCACTTGAGCAACAAGGGGACTGAAGATGGCGCAGAACGCAGACATGCTCGCCAAGGTAAAGAACGCGAACGGTTTCATCGCGGCGCTCGATCAGAGCGGCGGCTCAACGCCCGGCGCGCTCAAGGGCTACGGCTACAAGGGCGACGAATGGTCGTCCGACGAGGAAATGTACGACCTCGTCCACAAGATGCGGGTCCGGATCATCTCGTCGCCCGTGTTCAACGGGGAGAAGGTGCTTGGCGCCATCCTGTTCGAACGGACAATGGACGGCGACGCTCACGGCAAGCCGGTTGCGGAATATCTCTGGAGCAGGGGCGTCGTTCCGTTCCTGAAGATCGACAAGGGCCTGGCCGACGAGGCCAACGGCGTCCAGCTGATGAAGCCGATGCCGGAGCTCGATGCGCTGCTGGCGCGTGCTGTGCAGAAGGGTATTTTCGGCACCAAGGAGCGCTCGGTCATCCACCTTGCCAATCCGGCGGGCATTGCCGAGGTCGTCGGCCAGCAGTTCGAGATCGCAAACCAGGTCCTGCGCCATGGACTGGTGCCGATCATCGAGCCCGAAGTGAACATCAAGAGCCCCGAGCGCGGCGCGGCCGACGAAATCCTTCGCGACGAACTGATCCTCCACCTCGACCGCCTCCCTGAAGGCAGCGAAGTCATGCTCAAGCTGTCGATCCCCGAAAAGCCGGGAACGTTCGACGCGCTGATCGATCATCCGCGCGTCCTTCGCGTCGTGGCGCTGTCGGGCGGCTTCTCGCGCGGAGACGCCTGCCGTGAGCTCGCGAAGAACCCCGGCATGATCGCCAGCTTCTCGCGCGCGCTGCTCGAAGACTTGCGTCAGGACACGAGCGAAGAGGACTTCGACCGTTCGCTGTCTGAAGCCATCGACGAAATCTACGAGGCTTCGACCGAGAAGGTCGCCGCGTAACAGTGGACGACGAGTTCGATCCGGCGCGCTTTCCCCCCCGAAGCGGACGGAACCGTGCCGGCTCTACCTGATCTCCCCGCACGACGTGGGCGGTGGTTTCGCCGAGCGCCTGAAGAGCGTCGCCGACAATGAGATCGTTGCGGCATTTCAGCTGCGCGTGAAGGATGTCTCCGAGCATGAGCTCGCCAGGCTGGCGGAGCCGCTGCAGCGCATATGCGCAGACGCGGGTGTGTCCTTCATCGTCAACGACAGCATGCAATTGGCGAAACGGCTCGGTGCGGACGGCGTGCACCTTGGGCAACAGGACGGCGACGTTCGGGAAGCAAGGGCGCTGCTGGGCCCGCAAGCGCAGATCGGCGTCACCTGTCACGACAGCCGGCACCTCGCGATGGATGCGGGCGAGGCGGGGGCAGACTATGTCGCGTTCGGCGCATTCTATCCCACGACCACCAAGCCGTCGCCTTATCGGCCGGACCCGTCGATCCTCAGCTGGTGGTCCTCGGTATTTGAAATACCGTGCGTGGCGATCGGCGGGATCAGTCCTGCCAACGCGAAGCCGCTGGTCGACGCGGGGGCAGACTTTATCGCCGTGTGCCAGGCGGTGTGGAGTGTCGACAACCCGACACAAGTTCTCGCGGAATTCAGGAACTTGCTGGCTATTTCTTAGCCTGTCGCTGAAAAGCCCACGAAGTTTGGCGGATTTCGGCCAGCGCTTCCAGGGTGTGATAAAATTGCATCACCTGTCCAGTAATGCTCGAAGCGCGCCGTTTTCCCGCAACTTTCCTCCTTGGTGGCCATTGGGGCCGCGACAACAAGCAAGGGAAGTTCCATGCGCAAATACCTGTTCGCCGCTACAGCGGTAGCCGCACTCGCCTCACCGGCGGCTGCGCGCGACGGTTCCGGTTACTTCGGCGTTGAAGGGGGTATCCTCTTCCCGAAGGATCAGGATGCCGACGTTTTCGTCGACTACGAAACAACGCAGTTGCCTGCGACACCAGTCGTCGTCGGTCCTGGCGATACGACGTATAACAATGCGTTCGGCATCGACTACAAGAAGGGCTACGACCTCGACGTCATCGCCGGCTACGACTTCGGCATGTTCCGGCTCGAAGGTGAGATCGGGTACAAGCGTTCGAAGCTCGACAGCCTGGAAGTCGACAGCGGTTTCATCACCTCGCTGAACACGGCTCTGAACCGCCCTGACCGCGACATCGCTCCGGATCCGATCGGTACTCTTCCGGCCCTCAGCAGCACTGACTTCGACCTCGATGGCAAGGTCAGCGTCCTTTCGGGCATGATCAACGGCCTCGTCGACTTCGGCGACGAGGATGGCCTGTCCTTCTATGCGGGCCTCGGTGCCGGCCGCGCTCGCGTGAAGACGCTGGGCGAAAGCGACAGCGCCTGGGCCTACCAGGGGATCGCGGGCCTTCGGTACGCGCTCAGCCCCAACATCGATCTCGGTCTGAAGTACCGCTACTTCCGCACCGGCAACCTCGATCTCGCCGACGACACGGGCGTGTTCATCGACGGCAATGCGGAAACGGTGCTGCCGGCGGGTGCAACGGTTCCTGTGGTCGTGACGACCGACGCTGTCGCGTTTGCCGACTTTGAGCAGAAGTTCCGTTCGCACAGCCTTCTGGCGAGCCTGATCTACAACTTCGGTGGCGCCGAAGCGGCTCCTCCGCCGCCTCCGCCTCCGCCGCCGCCTCCGCCGCCTCCGCCGCCTCCGGCGACGCAGACGTGCCCGGATGGATCGGTGATCCTTGCGACCGAGGCCTGTCCGGTTCCGCCGCCTCCGCCTCCACCGCCTCCGCCGGCGCCTGAGCGCGGATAATTAGTTCAAGTTGCGTTTGAGATCCCCGGCGAGGCACCCGCTTCGCCGGGGATTTTCTTTGCCTCAGCGGCGGAGCTGACCGACCATCGACTTCAGCGTCTGCGCGTCGTGAATGGCGTGCGCATCGATGTCATTGTTGAAATAGGCCCAGACCGAGCGTCCACCGCGGGCCTGTTCCAGCATCCAGTCTGCCCAGCTCAGCAGCCGGTCGTCCGGATACCGGCCCCAATATTTCCCTCCGCAGCCGTGGAAGCGAACGTAGGCGATCGGCCCCACGGCGATGCGCTCGGTTGCCGATCCCGGCATGTCATGCGTGCAAAAGGACCCGCCGTATCTTTCGAGCAGGTCGTAGGTCTCCGGGACGTACCAGCTGCGGTTTCGGAATTCGAAAACGCTGGTCACATCCTTCGGCAGGACTGCCAGAAACCGCTCCAGCCGCTCCATGTTGAGCCCGAGACTCGGAGGCAGTTGGTACAGGACGGGCCCCAGGCGGCTCCCCAGGTGCCGCGCGGCGGACATCATCCTTTCAAGCGGCTCCTCCGGATCCAGGAGCTTCTTCGCCTGTGTGATGTAGCGGTTTGCCTTGATCGCATAGCAAAAGCCCGGCGGAGCCTGTTCGCGCCATTTGTCGAACGTCTCCGGAGAGGGCAGCCGGTAGAAGCTGTTGTTGATCTCGATCGTATCGAAATGCTCGGCGTAGAACTCGAACCAGCGCCCCGCGGGCAGCCCCTTCGGGTAGAAAAGCTCGCGCCAATGCTTGTAGTTCCAGCCTGAACAGCCAACGCGTATCTGTCGCCCGCGCTCGTGGGATACACTTGTATCTTGCATCGTTGCACCTCCGAACCCTGTTCCATCCGGAGAGTTGCGTGCGTCATCACCGTCTGTTCACCACCATGGCCGCGGCGGCCTTCGTTGCCGGGGCTGCCATCGCCCAGTCGACGACTGAAGGGGCAGCGAAAATTGATAGTTCAGGCTGGGTCGCGCCGGGTACTCCGGGATCGCCGATCGATGGCGGGCTGTTCCATGCGCAGGTGCTGATGTCGGCGCATGGCTTTTCTCCGGGCGTCATCGACGGCAAGAAAGGCCAGTCGTTCGAGCTGGCGCTGCGCAGTTTCCAGGAGGCGCGTGGCCTTCAGCGCACAGGCGAGCTGAATGCGCAAACTCGGCAGGCTCTGATGAAGGCAAATCGGCCGTCGACCGTGACTGTCCGACTGGGTCCCGACGACGTGCGGGGGGACTTCGTCTATCCGTTCCCGACCGACCCTGAGAAGCAGGCGGAGCTCAATGCTCTCAGCTATCGGAACATGCTCGAGAAGCTGGCCGAGAGGTATCACACTACTCCGGCGACGATTGTCGCGCTCAATGGGCCGGACAAGCTGATCGGTGTCGGACAGCAGCTCCGGCTGCCGAACGTCGTTCCGCAGTCGCGCGACTATGAGGGCGTACCCGGCGAGGGGGGCGCCGTGATGAACAGCCTCAACGTGGACGCCAATCAGCCGCGAGGCGATTATGTGGTCGTCGACAAGAGCGAAGGTGTCCTGAAGGTCTATCGCGGTGACCTCGGCGAAGACGATGGCGAGCTCGTCGCGGCCTTCCCCGTGACCATGGGGTCGCAGCGCTATCCTCTGCCGATCGGCCGGTGGAAGGCGACGACCTACGCCTTCATGCCGCCGTTCGACTATCAGCCGGACCTGCTGGAAAACGCGAAGAGCGACACGGACCTGAAGCTTCCGCCAGGGCCGAACGGACCCGTCGGAGTTGCCTGGTTGGACCTGACCAAGGAGCATTACGGCATTCACGGCACCAACGAACCGCAGACGATCGGCCGCGCGGAATCCAGCGGCTGCATCCGCATGGCCAATTGGGACGTGCTGAGGCTAGCGCGCATGATGAAGCCGGGCTTCACCGCGATTTTTCAGGCATAAGGGCCGTCGATGGGGAAGGCGTTCGGAGTCATTTCGACCGCGGTGGTCACCGCGACACTGACCAGTGCCTTCTGGATCTTTGCCTACAACACCGGAATCTTCTCGACCGCCGAGGCCGGGAAGGTGACCGCGTCGGGTGACATTGCGGTGGTCGATCCGGCATCGGGCCCGCCGGTCGCAATCGCGGAGAGCGTGGAGGTCGGACCGGCCGGCCTCGCGATACCGGTCGCTGGAGTGAAAGCCGGCCAGCTCACCGATACTTTCACGCAGGCCCGAGCCGGGGGTGCCCGTGTGCACGACGCCATCGACATCATGGCCGATGAGGGTACGCCCGTGATCGCGGCCACCGATGGGACGGTTGAGAAGCTGTTCTTGTCGCCGGGCGGGGGTGGGATAACCGCTTACGTCCGCTCACCCGACCAGCGCTGGACCTATTATTATGCGCACCTCCAGGGTTATGCGCCGGGCCTCGCCGAGGGACAGAAGGTGAGACGCGGCCAGGTGATCGGTCGTGTGGGTCACACCGGAAATGCCAATCTGGAAGGTCCGCATCTGCATTTCGCAATCAACCAGATGCGGACGGGCGAGAAGTGGCATCAAGGGACGCCGATCAACCCATACCCGCTTCTTGCCGGAAAACGGACCAGCGGCTAAGGCCCCCGCCAATCCGCGGGCCAAGCTCGCGGCGGCTCTTTCATCAGTCTCGAAGCAGGTAGGCGGTCATGAAGATCAGCGGCGTGGACATCCGTCCCGGCAACATCATCGAATATGAGGGCGGCATCTGGCGCGCCGTGAAGATTCAGCACACGCAGCCGGGTAAGGGCGGCGCCTACATGCAGGTCGAGCTGAAGAACCTCATCGATGGCCGCAAGAACAACGTCCGCTTCCGCTCGGCGGAGACGGTCGAGCGCGTCCGCCTCGACACCAAGGACTTCCAGTTCCTGTTCCACGATGGCGACATGCTCGTGTTCATGGACAAGGAAAATTACGAGCAGGTCTCGCTCGCGGAGGATCTGATTGGCGAGCCCGCGGCCTTCCTGCAGGACGGAATGGACGTGGTCATGGAGCTCTACAACGAGCGGCCGATCAGCGTTCAGCTGCCCGATACGATCGAAGCGATGATCGTCGAGGCCGATGCGGTTGTGAAGGGCCAGACGGCCTCATCCAGCTACAAGCCGGCGGTCCTCGACAATGGCGTCCGCGTCATGGTGCCGCCGCACATCGCGAGCGGAACTCGCATCGTCGTCGACACTTACAGTCGCGAATATGTTCGCCGCGCCGACTAAGCAGATCTGACTTGGTATCCCACTCCGGCCTCATCACCGTCATGGATCGCGCCGCCCGCAAGGCGGCGCCGCGTCTTCGTCGCGACTTCGGCGAGGTCGAGCAGCTGCAGGTCAGCCGCAAGGGCCCCGCGGACTTCGTGTCCCTGGCCGACAAGCGCTCCGAGCAGACGATCGTCGACGAGCTTCGTTATGCGCGGCCGGATTGGGGCATGCTGCTGGAGGAAGGCGGGGAGATCGAGGGCAATCCGTCCAAGCCACGCTGGCTGGTCGACCCGCTCGATGGAACGACCAACTTTCTGCATGGCATTCCGCACTTCTCGATCTCGATCGCGGTGGAAGAGAAGCGGCCCGACGGACGGCCGGAAATCACGCATGGCTTGGTCTACCAGCCGCTGACCGACGAGAGCTTCTGGGCCGAGAAGGGCAGTGGCGCCTGGCTTCAGGACCGACGCCTGCGCGCATCGGCCCGCCGCGATTTGGCGGACTGCGTGATCGGGACCGGCATTCCTCACCTGGGCCGCGGCGAAAGCGCGGAATGGTCGAAGATCTACAACGCCGTCGGCCCGAATGTCGCCGGCGTGCGGCGCTTTGGATCCGCCGCCCTAGACCTGGCGTGGGTTGCGGCAGGCCGGATGGACGGTTTCTGGGAGGACGGGCTCGATCCGTGGGATTCCGCGGCCGGCATCCTCCTGGTGCGCGAGGCGGGGGGTTTCGTCAGCGATTATCGCGGGTCGGACCGCATATTCGAGCGCCGCGAATATATCGCGGCCTCGGGGGCTATCCACAGCCGGCTTCAGAAGCTGATTGCGGGAGCGCTTCGCTAGCAGAAATGGCCATTTTCGTGAGGGCGGGCGGGTTGCCCCTCGCAACCTGCTGGCCTAAAGCCCCGCCAAGTTTTCGAGCCCGGAGTTTCCCTTGTCCAGCGTAGCAGCCGGATATCTGCCGATCCTGCTCTTCCTCGGCGTCGCGCTAGCGTTGTCGGGGGCTTTTGTCGTTCTGCCGATGATCGTCTCGCGCTTCACCGGATCGCACGCACCTTATCCGCAGAAATTGGCCGAATATGAGTGCGGATTCCCGGCGTTCGAAGATGCCCGTGCGCAGTTCGATGTCCGCTTTTATCTGGTCGCGATCCTCTTCATCGTTTTCGACCTGGAAGCGGCTTTCCTGTTCCCCTGGGCGGTCAGCCTCGATTTCACGAGGTGGACCGGCTGGATCGCCATGATGATCTTCCTCGCCGAGCTCGGCCTTGGCCTGGCCTACGCCTGGAAGAAGGGAGCGCTCGAATGGGAGTGATGCTCGACCCGCGGCACGACCCGATGCCCACCGAGGAAGAGCTCGCCCGGCTGGCGGGGCTCGTTCCCGGCGACATCGACCGCGCGAAGCTCGAAGAATTGCGGCAGAGTCTCGACGAGAAGGGCTTCCTGGTCACCACGACCGAGGACCTGTTCACCTGGGCGCGCACCGGCTCGCTGTGGTGGATGACCTTCGGACTTGCCTGCTGCGCGGTGGAGATGATCCACGTGAACATGCCGCGCTACGATCTTGAAAGGTTTGGCGCTGCGCCTCGCGCGAGCCCGCGCCAGTCGGACGTGATGATCGTCGCAGGGACGCTCTGCAACAAGATGGCTCCGGCGCTACGGCGGGTCTACGACCAGATGTCCGAGCCGCGCTACGTCATTTCCATGGGCAGCTGCGCCAATGGCGGCGGCTATTATCACTACAGCTATTCGGTGGTTCGCGGGTGCGACCGCATCGTTCCGGTGGACATTTACGTGCCGGGCTGCCCGCCGACGGCCGAGGCCTTGCTCTACGGAATCCTCCAGCTCCAGCGGAAGATCCGCCGCGAGGGGACGATCGAACGCTGATGGCCGTCAATTTCGCACCGCACGTCCCCCAGACCGCATCGGACGAGGGGGTCATCGACGCCGCGAAGTGGGCGCTCGGCAAGATGCTGCTCGACGTAAAGGACCATGTCGGCGAAATCACGCTGACGGTTCGTCGCGAAAGCATCGTCGACGCGCTTCGGGCGCTGCGCGATACGCCAGGCCTTGAGTATCAGCAGCTCATGGAAATCGCCGGGGTCGATTATCCCGAGCGATCGGAGCGCTTTGAGGTCAACTACCAGCTGCTGTCGCTGACGCAGAACCGGCGCATCCGCGTGAAGGTGCTGACGGACGAGACGACGCCGGTGCCGAGTGCCACGGTCCTGTGGCCCGTTGCGAACTGGCTCGAGCGCGAGGTGTACGACCTCTACGGCGTGCTGTTTGCCGGACATCCGGACCTACGCCGGATCCTCACGGACTATGGCTTCGAAGGCTATCCCAACTGCGCAAGGATTTCCCGCTGACCGGCCATGTGGAGTACCGTTATTCGGAAGCCGAGAAGCGGGTCGTGTACGAGCCGGTCGACCTGCCGCAGGACTTCCGCACGTTCGACTTCTTGATGCCTTGGCAGGGACCGGAATATGTTCTTCCGGGCGACGAGAAGGCCAAGCCCGAGCAGGCTGGCGGCCCCACACCGGCGCCGGCGCCCGCGGGCAACCCGCCTGCGAACGTGAAGACGCCTGCGGAAACGCCAAAAACGACCGACACTCCGGCGGAAACGGGGGCGGGGAAGCCGGCGAACGCGGCAGCGAACAAAGAAGCTCGCAAGTCTTCGGGCGCCAAGGCGAAAAATGAAGTCAGCAAGGACAGCAACGTGCCCGATCCGAAGCCGACGGGCTCGGGCCGCCGCCGTCCCGGCGGAGGCGCCGGATGAGCACGCGCACCGTTGAAATGAATGTCGGCGCACTTGCCGCCGGAACTGCGGAGCCGCCAGAGGGGCACGACCCGGGCGACGACCGCCTCAGCAATTACACGATCAACTTCGGGCCGCAGCATCCGGCGGCGCACGGCGTGCTCCGCATGATCATGGAGCTCGATGGCGAGATCGTCGAGCGGGTCGATCCGCATATCGGCCTGCTCCACCGCGGCACCGAGAAGCTGATCGAATACAAGACGTATACCCAGGCGCTGCCTTACTTCGACCGGCTCGATTACTGCTCGCCGATGTGCATGGAGCACAGCTTTGTGCTCGCCATCGAGAAGCTTATGGGGCTCGAGATTCCGCTCCGCGCCCAGTACATCCGCGTGCTGATGGCGGAGCTCACCCGCATCTCAAACCACATGCTCAACCTTGGCAGCCACATCATGGATGTTGGCGCGATGACGCCAAACCTGTGGCTGTTCGAAGTGCGCGAGGACACGCTGCAATTCTACGAGCGCGCGTCCGGTGCGCGGATGCACGCCAATTACTTCCGTGCGGGCGGGGTCCGCTATGACCTGCCGGAGAAGCTGCTGGTCGACCTCGGCGACTGGCTCGACAATCGGCTGAAGCTGTTCGAGGACGCGATCAGTCTCGTCGCCGACAACCGGATCTTCAAGCAGCGCAATGTCGACATCGGCGTCGTCAGCAAGGAAGACGCAATCGCCTGGGGCTTCTCCGGGCCGATGATCCGCGCCGCCGGCCTGCCGTGGGACCTTCGCCGCTCGCAGCCATATGAAGTCTACGATCGGATGGAGTTCGACATTCCGGTCGGCACCAACAGCGATTGCTACGATCGCTTCATGGTCCGCGTGGAAGAAGTGCGGCAGTCGGCGAAGATCATGCGCCAGTGCCTCAAGGAGATGCCGAAGGGTCCGGTCGGGTCGGAGAACCAGAAGGTGTTCCCGCCGAGCCGCTCCGAGATGAAGACCTCGATGGAGGCCCTCATCCATCACTTCAAGCTCTACACCGAAGGCTATCACGTCCCTGCTGGCGAGGTGTACGTCGCAACTGAAAGCCCCAAGGGCGAGTTCGGCGTCTACCTGGTCGCCGACGGCACCAACCGGCCCTACCGTTGCAAGATTCGCCCGACCGCCTTCAGCCACCTGCAGGCGATGGATTTCATGATGAAGGGCCACATGCTGGCGGATACCACCGCCGTATTGTCCGCAATCGACGTCGTGTTCGGGGAGTGTGATCGCTAATGGCCGGGCAGGGCGGAATACTCGACGATCCGGAGGTCCGGGCCCGCTGGGAAGGTTTCCAGTGGACCCCGGCGAACGCGAAGATCGCGAAGGAGATCGTCGCGCGCTATCCGGAAGGCCGGCAGATGTCGGCGTCCATCCCGTTCCTCGACCTTGCCCAGCGGCAGGTTGGGGCGGAAACGAATACCCAAGGCTGGCTGCCGCTTCCGGTGATGGAGTTCGTCGCCAGGGAGCTCGACATGCCGGCCATCCGGGTGCTCGAGGTCGCGACCTTCTACACGATGTTCAACCTCGCGCCGGTGGGCCGCTATCATGTGCAGGTGTGCGGAACGACGCCGTGCATGCTGCGCGGTTCGGACGAGGTCTTCGCCGCCTGCAATGCGCGCGGGCTGCAGAAGGGCCACACGACCGACGACGGCCTGTTCACGCTTTCGGAGGTCGAGTGCCTCGGCGCCTGCGCCAACGCGCCGATGGTCCAGATCAACGACGACAATTACGAGGACCTGACCGAGCAGAGCATGGGCGCGATCCTCGATGCCCTCGCCCGCGGTGAAAAGCCGAAGCCCGGCCCGCAGGTCGATCGGCAGACGAGTTGCCCCGAAGGCGGACCGAGCACGCTGAAGAAGATGGCCGAGCGCAACTACGACTATCGCCCGCAGTGGAACTCGGCCGCCGCAGGAGAGGGCGCGTGATGAAGGACGTTCTGAAGATCGTCCTTGCGATCGTGATCGTCATCGTCGCCTGGAAGATCCTGAAGGGCATTCTTGGCCTGTTGGTGGGATCGCTGTCGCAGGCCTCATCGTCTACGGCGGGATGAAGCTGATCGAGGGGCCGCGAAATGGGTAGCGTGACGCCTCTCTCCGACAAGGACCGGATCTTCACCAACGTCTATGGCTTCCAGGAGCCGTGGCTGAAGGCGGCGCGTGCCCGTGGCGACTGGGACGACACCGCCAAGCTGATGCAGCGCGGGCAGGACGCGATCATCGAAGAGGTGAAGGAATCCGGACTTCGCGGGCGCGGCGGCGCGGGCTTCCCGACCGGCATGAAGTGGAGCTTCATGCCCAAGGAGCCCAAGCCCGGCAAACCGAACTTCCTGGTCATCAACGCGGACGAATCCGAGCCGGGCTCCTGCAAGGATCGCGAGATCATCCGGCACGATCCGCACAAGCTGATCGAAGGCGCGCTGATCGCCGGCTTCGCGATGCGGGCACGTGCCGGTTATATCTACATCCGCGGCGAATTCATACGTGAAACCGAGACGTTACGGCGTGCTGTTGCCGAGGCGTATGAGGCTGGCCTGCTAGGCAAGAATGCCGCCGGTTCCGGATACGACTTCGACCTGTTCGTCCATCGCGGCGCTGGCGCCTACATTTGCGGCGAAGAAACGGCGATGCTCGAAAGCCTTGAGGGCAAGCAGGGCAAGCCGCGCCTCAAGCCACCATTCCCGGCCGGCGCAGGCCTCTACGGTTGCCCGACGACGGTCAACAATGTCGAGAGCATTGCGGTCGTCCCGACGATTCTTCGCCGCGGCGGCGCCTGGTTCAAGAGCTTCGGTCGCGAGAAGAACGAAGGCACCAAGCTTTACCAGATCAGCGGCCACGTGAACCGGCCGTGCGTGGTCGAAGAAACCATGTCGATCAGCTTCCGTGAGCTTATCGACCTGCACGCAGGCGGCATTCGCGGCGGTTGGGACAATTTGCTGGCGGTCATTCCCGGCGGGTCGTCCGTTCCGCTCGTGCCGGCAGCCGAAATCATGGACGCGCCGATGGATTTCGACGGGCTCAAGGCGCTCGGCTCCGGCCTCGGCACTGCGGCCGTGATCGTCATGGACAAGTCTACCGACATCGTCCGCGCCATCAGCCGCATCTCCTACTTCTACAAGCATGAGAGCTGCGGCCAGTGCACGCCCTGCCGCGAAGGCACGGGCTGGATGTGGCGAATGATGGAGCGCCTGCGCGAAGGCGACGCGGACGTCGCGGCGATCGACAAGCTCTATGACGTCACCAAGCAGGTCGAAGGCCACACCATCTGCGCGCTGGGCGACGCCGCAGCCTGGCCGATCCAGGGCCTGATCAAGCACTTCCGCCCTGAACTCGAACGCCGCATTGCCGAGCGCACGGGCCGCGGAATGCTGGAGGCGGCGGAATGAGCATTGCTTTCATCGCCGGTATCGCTGTCCTCGTCCTGATCACACTTATCGCGGTTTCGCAGCGATCTGGACCGCGCATCACTCAAATCACGCGACGGCGCGAAACCGAAGATTCAGAGAACGGTACCGATGCCTAAAGTCACCGTCGACGGCGCTGAGATCGAGGTCCCGCAGGGCGCGACCGTGCTGCAGGCTTGCGAGCTTGCGGGCAAGGAGATCCCGCGCTTCTGCTATCATGAGCGACTGTCGATCGCCGGCAATTGCCGCATGTGCCTGGTCGAGGTCGCTCCGGGGCCGCCCAAGCCGCAGGCGAGCTGTGCTCTGCCGGCCGCCGATGGACAGACCATCCGCACCGACACGCAGATGGTGAAGAAGGCGCGGGAAGGGGTGATGGAGTTTCTCCTCATCAACCACCCGCTCGACTGCCCGATCTGCGACCAGGGCGGCGAGTGCGACCTTCAGGACCAGGCCGTCGCCTACGGCCGCCCGTTCTCCCGATTCGAGGAGAACAAGCGCGCGATCGACGACAAGTACATGGGCCCGGTCATCAAGACGGCGATGACCCGCTGCATCCAGTGCACGCGCTGCATCCGCTTCTCGGAGGAAGTCGCGGGCGTGCCGGAACTCGGCATGCTCTATCGCGGCGAGGACAGCCAGATCACGTCCTACCTCGAAAAGGCGGTGACGACCGAGATGGCGGGCAACCTCGCCGATGTCTGCCCGGTCGGCGCTCTGTTGCAGCGTCCGCAGTCCTTCGAAAGCCGCCCGTGGGAGCTTCGCCGCGTTCCGGGCATCGACGTCATGGACGCGGTCGGCTCAAACATCCGCTTCGACGTCCGCCAGCGGCAGGTCATGCGCATTCTTCCGCGCGTCAACGACGACGTGAACGAGGAGTGGATCAGCGACAAGACGCGGCATCACGTCGACGCGCTCGTCCGCAACCGCCTGGATCGGCCGTGGGTGCGCGAGAACGGGAAGCTCCGCGAGGCGAGTTGGAATGAGGCGCTTGGGCTGTTCGCTGAGAAGTTGAAGGGTGCTGGTGCAAGCGTTGCGGCTATCGCGGGTGACCTGCTCGACGCCGAGACGATGTATGCGGCGAAGAAGCTGCTGCAGGCGCAGGGCTCGACCTTGCTGGAAGGCCGGCAGACCGGGCTGACGTATGACGTCTCCAGCCTCGCAGCCGTCAATTTCAACTCGACCATCGCCGGCATCGAGGACGCCGACGTCGTCCTGCTCATCGGCACTAACGCGCGCTGGGAAGCCCCGCTGATCAACACGCGACTGCGCAAGGCGCATCGCAAGGGCGCCAAGGTTTTCGCCATTGGTCCGGAAGCGGATCTGGGTATGCGCGTGACCTGGCTAGGCAACGACCTGAAGCTGCTCGGAAAGCTTCCCAAGGAGGTCGCGGACGCGTTCGCAAGCTCGCAGAAGCCGGCGGTGATCGTTGGTGCCGGTGCCCTCGCGGCAAATGCTCTCGGCGCGGCTCTCAAGCTGGCCAGCTCGCTGAACCTCGTGCGTGACGGCTGGAACGGCTTTAACGTGCTGCACACCAGCGCTTCACGCATGGCGGGTCTCATTCTCGGTTATGCTCAGAAGGGCGGCGTGGCCGACCTCGAGGCCGCGAAGCCGCAAGTCGTGCTGTTGCTGGGGGCGGACGAGGTCGATCCGGCGCGCTTCAGCGGCAGCTTCAAGGTCTACATCGGCCATCACGGCGACAATGGCGCACGTCAGGCCGACCTCATTCTGCCGGGCGCGGCTTACGCCGAAAAGCACGGCACCTACGTGAACACCGAAGGTCGCGTTCAGCGTAGTGAGCGTGCGGCGTTCGCGCCGGGCGAGGCTCGCGAGGACTGGACGATTTTTCGGGCGGTTTCCGATCTGCTCGGCGCGCCGCTGCCGTTCGACCGCTTCGACCAGCTCCGTTCGCGCATGATCGAAGAGTATCCGCAGCTCGGGACGGAAGGGCTTATCGCGTTCGATTGGTCGCCGCCGAAGCTCGACGCCAAGGCCGAGGGCGCCGTCGTTTATGCGGTCCGCGACTTCTATCTGACCAACGCAATCACCCGCTCCAGCCCGACCATGCACACGTGTTCGGAAGAACTGGTGCATGGCCGCGCCGTGCAGGAGGCCGCTGAGTGACGGCGTTCTTCCAGCAATGGTTCACCTACGAATGGTCGTGGTTCATTGCGACGATCATCGGCATCCTGGTGATCGCGCTCCCGCTCATGCTGGCGGTGGCGATGATCATCTATGCCGACCGCAAGATCTGGGCCGCGATCGCGCTTCGGCGCGGTCCGAACGTGGTCGGTCCGTGGGGCCTTCTGCAGAGCTTTGCCGACGGCTTGAAGGTGTTCCTCAAGGAGACGATCATCCCGTCGGGCGCAAACCGGGGGCTGTTCCTCATTGCGCCGATCGTAACTTTCACGACGGCGCTGATCGTCTGGGCGGTGATTCCGTTCGACGCGGGCGTGGTGCTGGCGGACATCAACGTCGGCCTGCTCTACGTGCTCGCCGCGTCTTCGCTGGGGGTTTACGGCGTCATCGTCGCCGGCTGGGCGTCGAACTCCAAATATCCCTTCTTTTCGGCGCTCCGCGCGGCCGCGCAGATGGTGAGCTACGAGGTATCGATCGGCTTCGTGCTGATCTGCGTCGTGCTCTACGCGAACACGTTCAACCTCAGCGAGATTGTCCTCGCGCAGCAGGGGCATAAGCTGTTCGGCCTGCTGAACGGCTTCGGCTTCAATCCCTTGCTCTTCCCGATGGCGGTCGTGTTCCTGATCAGCTCGATGGCGGAGACGTTCCGCACGCCGTTCGACCTGGTGGAGGCGGAGAGCGAGCTTGTTGCCGGTCACCAGACCGAATATAGCTCGATGGCCTTCGCGCTGTTCTGGCTCGGCGAGTATGGCAACGTCATCCTGATGTGCGCGCTCAACGCGCTGCTGTTCTGGGGTGGGTGGCTGCCGCCGCTGAATATCGACCTGATCCCGTGGTTCGACATTCCGGGGATTCTCTGGCTGTTCCTGAAGATGGCCGTCTTCTTCTTCATCTTCAGCTGGGTGAAGGCGACCGTGCCGAGGTACCGCTACGACCAACTCATGCGGCTCGGCTGGAAAATCTTCCTGCCGCTCAGCATCCTCTTCGTCATCATCATCTCGGGCTGGCTCATGTTCTCCCGTTACGGAGGCGCAGCATGATCGCGCGCACCATCAAGGCGTTCACCCTCTGGGAGTTCGTGAAGGCGCACTGGCTGACCTTGAAGTATTTCTTCAAGCCCAAGGCGACCATCAACTATCCGTACGAGAAGGCGCCGCAGAGCCCGCGCTTCCGCGGCGAGCATGCGCTGCGCCGTTATCCGAACGGCGAAGAGCGCTGCATCGCGTGCAAATTGTGCGAGGCCGTCTGCCCGGCGCTGGCGATCACCATCGAGGCCGAACCGCGTGAGGACGGCAGCCGCCGGACCACGCGCTACGACATCGACATGGTGAAGTGCATCTACTGCGGCCTGTGCCAGGAGGCGTGCCCGGTAGACGCGATCGTCGAGGGCCCGAACCTAGAATTCGCGACCGAGACGCGCGAGGAATTGCTCTACGACAAGGCCAAATTGCTCGCCAACGGTGACCAGTGGGAACGGGTGATCGCCGCCAATCTTGCCGCCGATGCCCCCTACCGATAAGCGCGCCGAACAGGGTCCCAAGACTTGATTGCACTCATCGCCTTTTACCTCTTCGCGACGGTCATGCTCGCCTCTGCGGTGGCGGTCATCTTCGCGCGCAATCCGGTGCACAGCGTGCTCTGGCTGATCCTCGCATTCTTCAATGCGGCGGGGCTGATGCTGCTCGTCGGCGCCGAGTTCATCGCGATGCTTCTGGTCATCGTCTACGTCGGCGCGGTCGCCGTGCTGTTCCTTTTCGTGGTCATGATGCTGGACATCGATTTTGCGGAGTTGCGGTCGGGCTTCACCAAGAATCTGCCGTTCGGGATCATCATCGCTTTCGTCCTCCTCGCCGAAATCATCCTTGCGGTGAGCGCGTGGCGCGCGGGTCCGGCGCTCAGCGGGGCCGCTCCGCGTGAAGCGATCGAGCCGAACATCGTTGGGCTGGGGCAGGTGCTCTACAGCCGCTTTCTGTTCCCCTTCGAAATCGCCGGTTTAATCCTGCTCGTCGCGATGATCGGAGCGATCGTCCTGACGCACCGCAGCCGCGGCGACGTTCGCGGGCAGAATGTCTCGCGGCAGGTCGACCGCCGTCCCGAAGACGCGGTGAAGCTGGAAAATCCGGACGTGGGCGGAGGCATGACCCTGTGATCTCGCTAGCCCACTTCCTTATCGTCGCGGCGATCCTGTTCGTCCTTGGCGTGCTTGGAATCTTCCTCAACCGCCGCAACGTCATCCTGATCCTGATGGCGATCGAGCTCATCCTGCTCGCGGTGAACATCAACCTCGTCGCCTTCTCGGCCTATCTCGGCGACCTCGTCGGGCAGGTGATGGCGATGTTCGTTCTGACCGTCGCGGCAGCCGAGGCGGCAATCGGCCTTGCCATCCTGGTCATCTTCTTCCGCCGCCGCGGTTCGATCGCGGTCGACGACGTCAACCGGATGCACGGCTGATGATTCAGGCAATCGTTTTCCTGCCGCTGCTGGCGGCGATCATCGCTGGCCTCGGCGGTCGCTGGATCGGCACGACCGCAGCCAAGGTCCTGACGACCGGCTCGCTGTTCATCGGAGCGGCGCTTAGCTGGCCGATCTTCATCGGTTTCCTGACCGGTGGGACGACGGAGTTCGTCGTGCCGGTGCTCGACTGGATCCACTCCGGCGACCTGGTCGTGAATTGGGAGCTTCGCGTCGACACGCTGACGGCGGTGATGCTGGTCGTGGTGACGACCGTCTCCTCGCTCGTGCATCTCTACAGCTGGGGGTACATGGCGGAGGATCCGAGCCAGTCGCGCTTCTTCGCCTATTTGTCGCTGTTCAGCTTTGCGATGCTGATGCTCGTGACCGCCGACAACCTCGTGCAGATGTTCTTCGGCTGGGAAGGGGTGGGTCTCGCGTCCTACCTGCTGATCGGCTTCTGGTACCACAAGCCATCAGCCAATGCTGCGGCGATGAAGGCGTTCGTTGTCAACCGCGTCGGCGACTTCGGCTTCAGCCTCGGCATGTTCGGCACCTTCTGGGTGTTCGGCACGCTGTCGATCCCGGCGATCCTTGCCGCCGCGCCGTCCATGGCCGGTTCGACAATCGGTTTCGCCGGCATGACCGCCGACACGATGACGGTGCTCTGCCTGCTGCTGTTCGTCGGAGCGATGGGCAAGTCGGCCCAGCTCGGCCTGCACACATGGCTGCCGGACGCCATGGAAGGCCCGACGCCGGTCAGCGCCCTGATCCATGCAGCGACCATGGTCACCGCGGGCGTGTTCATGGTCTGCCGCTTGTCGCCGATGTTCGAGACGAGCGCGACTGCGCTGATGGTCGTGACTTTCGTCGGAGCTGCGACGGCCTTCTTCGCCGCCACGGTCGGCACGGCGCAGAACGACATCAAGCGCGTCATCGCTTATTCGACCTGCTCGCAGCTCGGTTACATGTTCTTCGCGGCGGGCGTCGGCGCTTACGGCGCGGCCATGTTCCATTTGTTCACGCACGCCTTCTTCAAGGCGCTGCTGTTCCTTGGCGCCGGCTCGGTCATCCACGCGATGCACCATGAGCAGGACATGCGTTTCTATGGCGGTCTGCGGAAGGAAATCCCGGTCACGTTCTGGGTGATGCTCCTTGGAACGTTGGCGATTACGGGAGTGGGGATCTACGGGATCGGCGGCTTCGCCGGCTATCATTCGAAGGACGCGATTCTCGAAGCGGCTTGGGCCAGCGGGACGGTGCACGGCACGATCGCTTTCTGGCTCGGCGCATTCGCGGCACTGCTAACCAGTTTCTATTCGTGGCGGCTGATGTTCCTGACCTTTTGGGGGAAGCCGCGCTGGGGTGCGTCGGAGCATATCCAACATGCGGTGCACGGCGACGCCGACCATCCCGACGAAGAGCATGGCGATAGCTCGAACGACGACACCATGCCGCCGGAAGGTACGGGCGGGTATCATCCGCACGAAAGCCCGCTGACCATGTTGGTCCCGATCTGCCTGCTGGCGGTCGGCGCCGTTGCAGCGGGTTTCACCTTCGCGCACTTCTTCCTGGACTCGGCCGACTTCTGGAACGGCAGCGTCGCCTTCGACGAACATCTGGCGCACGCGATGCACGAAGTTCCGCTGTGGGTGAAACTGACCGCGACTTTCGTGATGCTGATCGGGCTCGCGATCGCCTACAACAATTACATCCGCAATCCGGGCGACGCGGCAGGCTTCGTGAAGCAGTTCGGCGGGATCTACCGTTTCGTGAAGAACAAATGGTATTTCGACGAGCTCTACGACCGCATCTTCGTCCGTCCGGCAATCTGGCTCGGCCGCCTCTTCTGGAAGCGCGGTGACGAAGGCACGATCGATCGCTTCGGCCCGCACGGGGCGGCTTACGCGGTCGGCGTCGGCAACAGGATCACCGCGCGGCTCCAGTCCGGCTATCTCTATTCCTATGCCCTTGTGATGCTCCTTGGCCTGATCGGCGCGGCAAGCTGGGCGATCTGGTGGGCCCAGAAGTGACCGAACTGCCCTGGCTGACCTTGCTGATCGCGATTCCGCTTATCGCGGGCGTAATCTGCCTGTTCGTCAACGCGCACGGTGCGCGCTGGACCGCGCTCATCGCCACGCTCATCGATCTCGCCATCGGCGCCTACCTTTGGTCGGCCTACGACCCGTCGGGCGCGCAATGGCAGTTCGTGGAGAACTTCCCGCTGAGCGGTGGCATCTCCTGGGCGCTTGGGATCGACGGTATCGCCCTCGTCCTGATCATGCTGTCGGTGTTCCTGATGCCGATCTGCATCGGGGCGAGCTGGCGCGCGATCACCAAGCGTGTGCCCGAATACATGGCGGCCTTCCTGCTGATGGAAGCGCTGATGCTCGGCGTGTTCGCGGCGCAGGACCTGTTCCTGTTCTACGTCTTCTTCGAAGGCGGCCTGATCCCGATGTTCCTGATCATCGGCATCTGGGGCGGCGCGGAGCGCATCAAGGCAAGCTACAAGTTCTTCCTCTACACCCTGCTGGGTTCGCTGCTGATGCTGATCGCCATGATCTACATGGTGATCGACGCCGGCACCTCGTCGATCCCGGCGCTGATGGCGCACGACTTCCCGGTCGATGTGCAGAAGTGGCTGTGGCTGGCTTTCTTCGCGAGCTTTGCGGTGAAGATGCCGATGTGGCCGGTCCACACTTGGCTACCCGACGCTCACGTGCAGGCGCCGACGGCGGGCTCGGTGATCCTCGCCGGCGTGCTGCTGAAGATGGGCGGCTACGGTTTCATCCGCTTCTCGCTGCCGATGTTCCCGGAAGGCTCGTTCGTCTTCATCCCGCTCGTCTTCATCCTGAGTGGCATCGCCGTGGTTTACACGAGCCTCGTCGCCCTCGTGCAGCGCGACATGAAGAAGCTGATCGCCTACTCCTCGGTTGCGCACATGGCGTTCGTCACGTTCGGGCTTTTCGCGTTCAACCGGCAAGGCATCGAAGGCGCGATGATCGTGATGCTGAGTCACGGGCTCGTGTCAGGCGCGCTCTTTCTCTGCGTAGGCGTGATCTACGACCGCCTGCACACCCGCGAGATCGAAGCTTACGGTGGCCTGTCGAACAACATGCCGGGCTATGCCCTGCTGTTCATGCTCTTCACCATGGCCAGCGTCGGCTTGCCGGGCACGAGCGGTTTCGTGGGCGAGTTCCTGAGCCTGGTCGGCACCTACAAGGTGTCGAGTTGGGCGGCGATCGTCGCAACCACGGGCATCATCCTTGGTGCGGCCTACATGCTCTACCTCTACTGGCGCATCGCGTTCGGTGTTGCCCGGACCGAGGGCGCGGCGGCGATGACCGATCTCGACACGCGCGAATGGTGGCTGCTCGCTCCGATCGCCGCAGGCGTGCTGTGGATGGGCGTCTATCCGGAGAGCTTCCTGCGGCCCATCCGCGCCGACGTCGGCCGCCTACTCGAGCGGGTCGAGCGGGCTGCGCCCGCCGGCGACATGCATCTGACCCGAGGAAAGCCACAGGCTCAAGCCGAGCGCCACGCGCCTGAGGCAGGACATTGATGAACCAGTTCGCACCCATCCTGCCCGAGGTGATCGTCACCCTTGGCGCCATTGTGCTGATGATGGTCGCCGCCTTCGCTGGACGAAGCAGCTCGGCCTTCGTCAGCTGGGCGGCTGTCGCCATCCTCGTCGCCGCAACGGCCGCACTGGCCGGCGCCCCGTCTGACGCCGGCGGCGTCTTCGGCGGGTTGATCACGGCCGACCTTTTCGGATCCTTCGGCAAGTCGATCATCTTCCTCGCATCGGCGGTCGCGATCATCGCTGCCCACGGCTGGTTCGAACGCGACACCGAACACGCGCCCGAATACTCGGTGCTGGTCCTGTTCAGCGCCTTGGGCGGCGCAGTGATGGTCTCCGCCACCAGCCTGGTGACGCTCTACGTCGGCCTCGAGCTCCAGAGCCTGTCGGCCTACGTGCTCGCCTCCTATCGCCGCACGGACGACCGCTCCGCCGAGGCAGGTCTCAAATATTTCGTGCTAGGTGCGCTTGCGAGCGGCATCCTGCTCTACGGCATCTCATTGCTGTACGGCTTCACCGGCACGATGAACTTCAACGGCATCGCCGCGGCTTTCGCGCGTGAGGGTACGGCGTCCCTTGGCCTGCTCTTCGGCCTCGTGTTCGTGCTGGCCGGCATCGCCTTCAAGATCAGCGCGGTGCCATTCCACATGTGGACGCCGGACGTCTACGAAGGCGCACCGACCCCGGTCACCGCTTTCTTCGCATCCGCGCCGAAGGTCGCCGCAGTCATGCTTGGCACGCGCATCTGCCTCGACGCGCTTGCTCCAGCGACGGACGCCTGGCGGCAGATCGTGATCTTCGCGGCGCTGGCATCGATCATCCTGGGAGCCGTGGCAGCCTACGGCCAGACCAACATCAAGCGTCTGCTGGCTTATTCGTCGATCAACAATGTCGGCTTCGCATTGGTCGGGCTCGCCGCGGGCACGCATCAAGGCGCGTCATCGGTGCTCTTCTACATGGCGGTCTATGTCGTGATGACGCTTGGCGCTTTCCTGTGCGTTCTCTGGATGCGTGACCAGAACGGTGAGCCCGTCGAGGACATTGCGGCACTGTCCGGCCTTTCACAGACCCGTCCTGCGTACGCTACTGCGCTTGCCGTCTTCATGTTCAGTCTCGCCGGCATCCCGCCGCTGCTCGGCTTCTGGCCAAAGCTGCTGGTGTTTCAGGCCGCGGTCGATGCCGGGTTCAACGCACTCGCGGTCGCGGCGGCTGTCGGGTCGGTGGTCGGCGCTTATTATTACATCAAGATCGTGAAGGTCATGTTCTTCGATGATGCCGCGGCTCCCTTTGCCAGGCTTAAGGAGCCGGTGCAGGGTGCACTGATCCTGCTAGCGGCGCTGGCGGTATCGCCGCTCGGCTATCTGCTGATTGGACCGCTCAACGGAATTACCGATCGAGCGGCGGGATCGATCTTCTGAGCCGAATCCGCATCGTCGAACGCACGGGTTCGACCAACGCCGACCTTCTCGCCGACCCGACAGCCGTGGAAGGCGACTGGCTGGTCGCCATGGAGCAGGAAGCCGGGCGCGGACGGCAAGGGCGTCAGTGGGTCAGCGAAACCGGCAATTTCTTCGGTAGCACGATCGTCGAGCTTGCACGCGGCGATCCTGCGCCGCCGTCGCTCTCGCTCGCCGCAGGGCTGGCGCTGATCGAAGCCGTCGACGTGGCGGTCCCCGGTCAGGCGTTGATGCTTAAGTGGCCGAACGACCTTATGCTCGAGAATTCGAAGCTTGCCGGCATTCTCCTCGAGCGCAGCGGCGACCGCGTGGTAGCCGGCTTCGGCGTCAATCTCGCGTCGGCGCCCAGTCTGACCGACAGAGACGCAGCGGCCCTGAACGGCGCGCTTTCGCCGCAATCGTTCGCTCCGCTGCTCGCGGGCAGCTTCGCTCGCATGATCGGCCTCTGGCGCGGCAAGGACCCGGAAACCTTCGCTCGTGCCTGGCTCGCAAGGGCTCACCCGATTGGAACTCGTCTCAGCGTTCACAGTGGGGCGGACGAAAAGCTTACCGGCACGTTTGACGGGATCGAGTCCGACGGAGCGCTCCGCCTTCGCCGTGACGGTCACGTTGAGGTCATCCGAGCCGGCGACGTCGAATTGTGAACGACGGCGTAGGCAGCTAAGGCCCGCCAATGCTGCTCGCGATCGATGCCGGGAATACCAACGTCGTCTTCGCGCTCGTCGATGGGCGCGAGATCAAGACGCGCTGGCGCATTGCGACCGAAGCGCGCCGCACCGGTGACGAATATGCCGTTTGGCTGCACCAGCTTCTGCAGCTGGAGGGCTACAGCAAGGCCGATGTCACGGCGGCGATCATCGGAACCGTCGTTCCGCGCGCGACGCATAATTTGCAGGTGCTGGTCAGCAAGTATTTCTCGGTGGAGCCGCTGATCGCAGGGGAGGGGAAGGCGGCCTGGCCGATCGCACTGGATGTCGATGAACCGCAAAACGTCGGCGCGGATCGCGCGCTGAACGTCATGGCGGCACATGAGAAGTTCGCGGGCGATCTCATCGTCATCGATTTCGGCACGGCGACCACCTTCGACGTCGTGGATTACACCGGGGCCTACAAGGGCGGGATCATCGCACCGGGCATCAATCTTTCGCTGGACGCGCTGGTGAATGCGGCGGCGAAGCTGCCCCGCATCGCGATCGAGGTTCCGGAGGATCAGTCCGTTATCGGCCGTACCACCGACAGCCAGATGCTCACCGGTATCTATTGGGGCTATGTCGCGATGATGGAAGGACTGGTCGTTCGATTGAAACGCGAGATCGGCCGCCCGGTGAAGGTCGTCGCCACAGGCGGCCTCGCAACCCTGTTCGACACGAACACCAACCTGTTCGATGCCGTTGAACCCGACCTCACGATCCGGGGGTTGAGCTTGCTGCACCAGAAAGTTGTGTCGGCTTAAGATGACTCCAGGCGAAGAGCTGCTGTTCTGCGCGCTCGGCGGATCGGGCGAGATTGGCATGAACGTCAATCTCTACGGCACGCAGGGGAAATGGCTGATGGTCGACCTCGGCCTCACTTTCGCCGACCCTGATTACCCGGGCATCGATCTCATTCTTCCGGATCTCGAGTTCATCGAGAGCCAGCGGGATCGGCTTGCCGGCATCGTCCTGACCCACGGGCACGAGGACCATATCGGCGCCATTCCGTACCTTTCTGCCGATCTGAAGGCGCCGCTCTACGCAACACCGTTCACCGCAGGTCTGATCGCCGAAAAGCTGGAGGAAGAGGGGCTCACCGGCCAGGTGAAGCTCAACGTTATCGCCCGCGATGCGAGCTTCCAGGTCGGCCCGTTCAAGCTGACCTATGTCGCGCTGGCGCACTCCATTCCCGAGGGAAACGGACTCCTGATCGAGACTGCGCACGGCCGTATATTCCACACGGGCGACTGGAAGATCGACGAGACTCCAGTCCTCGGCGAGCCATCCAGCCATGAGGCGCTGGAGCGGGTCGGCGACACTGGCGTGCTGGCGCTGGTGTGTGACTCCACGAACGTTTTCCAGGACGCGCCGTCGGGCTCCGAGGCCTCGGTGCACGAAGGCCTGCTGCGCGAGGTCGAACGGGCGCGCGGGCGGGTGCTCGTCACGACATTCGCGTCCAACGCCGCGCGGCTCCAGACCATCGGCCGCGTCGCCAACGAGACTGGACGCAAGCTCTGCATGGCCGGCCGCTCGCTCGACCGGATCACCCGCGTCGCCAAGGCGACCGGCTATCTTCAGGACTTTCCGGAGACGATCGGCTTCGATGAAGCCATGCGTCTGCCGCGCCGCGAAGTGCTCATCATGGCCACTGGCGGACAGGGGGAGCAGCGCGCTGCACTCGGCCGCATCGCCTTTGGCAACCACGATCTGAAGCTGACCGAAGGCGACACGGTGATCTTCTCGTCGAAGATCATTCCCGGCAACGAGGCCGCGATCGGGCGCATCATGAACGCCTTGTCGGACCTCGGCGTCATCATCGTTACGGAGCGCCAAAGTCACGTCCATGTGTCCGGACATCCGGGCCGTCCCGAACTCGCTCAAATGTACGACTGGATTCGACCCGAGATCATCGTGCCTGTGCACGGCGAGCCGCGGCACCTCGCTGAGCATGCTCGGTTCGCTCAGTCGCACGGTGTCCCGCGTGCCTCGACGCAGCGCAATGGCGACCTCGTCAGACTCGCGCCGAACGGACCGGAGAAGGTCAGCGAAGTGCGGGTGGGACGGCTCGTTCTCGACGGCGATGTCATCCTGCCGGCCGACGGGACGACCATCACTGAGCGCCGCCGGATGAGTTTCAGCGGCCTTGTGACCGTGGCATTGCCCGTTGGCGCTGACGGGAAGCTCAGCGGGAGACCCTTTATTCGGCCCTTCGGCCTGCCGGTTGAAGAGGATCGGGACGATTTCATCGCCGACGCGACCGATTCCGCCGAGCGCGCCTACGATCCTTCACACCCCGAGGACAAGTTGCGCGAGAATGTGCGCCTGGCGGTCCGCCGGTGCGCTACTGCCTGGACCGGCAAGAAGCCGCTGGTCGAGGTCATGCTCGTCGCAGCGAACTAGGCCGCTCCCGCATGAAGTGGACCTCGATCTCAGCCATCTATTTCCTGTTCTTCGCAGCCAGCGCGTTCGTGCTCCTGCCGTTCGGCGTGAAGACGAGCGAGGAAGTGGGCGCCGACCGTGTGGCCGGGCATGCCGAAAGTGCGCCTCACACGTTCGATCTGAAGCGCCACCTGTTGCGTGCGGCGTTGCTGGCAGCCGTGCTGTTCGCCGCCTTTTACGTGAACTGGACCTACGGCTGGATCACAGCCGACGATCTCGACTTCTATAATTAGCCCAGCGTCTTAGCGGCGTTTGTCGACGACCTGTGCCAGGGCGGCGTAGAGTTTGCCCGTGTCGGACGACATGAGAGTGACGGCGATGATTCCGCCATCCTTGTCCGCCACCACGCGCCGCAGCATCGCTTCGAAGTCATGGATGTAGCGATGGACGGCCTGCTGGAACTCCAAGTCCGATTCATAGTGCGCCTTGATCGAGCGCGTTTCCGACCCTTCGAGCAGGCGGACGGCACGACGCGTGAACACCCCGCGGTTGCCCTTTAGATACGCGTCCCAGGCTTTCTCATCGACTTCGTCTGACAGGATCTTGCCGACGTCGATCGATGCGGAGTGCATGGAGTCGATGAGAAGCGCCACACGGCGGGCGAAAGCTTCGCTGTCCTTCTCGCGCTGCTGCGCGTCCATTTGCTCCATATGCTGCTCGAGCGCTGCCGCGGTACGGCCGATCGAGAGCATCTGTTCCGTCAGGCGATCCGACGCAGAACGCGCCGCATCGACGGCGCGGGCGGCCGTCATCTCGACGTCCGCTAGCCTCAGCTCCACTTCGTCGCGGATCACCGCCTGAAGCGCATCACGGGTGGCTTCCGAAAGCTTCGCCGCACTTTGCGGCACGACCTGAGCGATTGCCTCACGGGCGCGCTCGGCCGCGTGCGACGCGGCTTCCTTCACCTGAACCATCGCGTCGATCAGCGCCGGGCCTGTTTCATGGCTCAGTCGCGAGGCCTCGGATCTGTGCCTCGGTGATCGACGCAGCCAGGGCAGTTGAGACGTTCGCCGGCGGTGCCGACGCCTGAAGTCGAGGCTGGCGAGCAGCGCGGCGAAGCGATCCTGCTGCTCGGCAATGCCTGCGGCGGAAATTGTGATCCGGTCACTCGCTTCGATGGCAGCCTCGCGCATCCAGTCGAGTTCGGGCCGGATCCGCTCAGTCGAACGGATGAGCCGTTCGGCACCAGCCTCCGCATCGCCGATGGCCATCGAGAGCTGGTCCTTAACGTCCGCCGTCAGGCGTCCGACGTAATTTTGCAGGGCTGCGGCACGCTCCGCGAGGACTTCGACCGCGCTGTCCTGTGCGCCCGTTTCCTCGGAAAGCTGTTGCAGCTCGCCGCGGGCGCGTCCGATCGATTTTACGAAGGCGGCCGCACGCTGATCGCCGGTTTCGGCAAGGCCGCTGAAATGCTGGTCCAGCTCCATCAGGGCCCTGCTCGTCTCCACCACGATGCGTTGCGAGGCCCGTTCCTGCTCCGCGATGCGCGACGTGAGACCATCGATCGCCACATTGGCCTGTGAGACGTTGGCCGCGAGCGATTCCGCCGCTTCCGAGCCGGTGCGTCCGATACCCGCAGAGGATTGCTCAACAAGCGAGGCAACTGCGGCGGCCTGCGCGTCGATGCCGGACCGAATCTGCTCCAGAGTTGCGGCGGCACGGCCCATCAAGTCGTCGGCGCTCGTGCTGAGGCGCAAATTGGCGTCGCCGATGGCTGCAGCAGCGGCTGATCCCGACTGTTCGACCCGCGCCAGGTGCTCGGTCAGTTGCTGGACGGCATTGGAAACCAGGTCCTCCGCCGATTTGGTGCTCGTCGAAAGCGCGGTCACCTGTTCCGAGAAGCTGGCGGCATGCTGCTTTGCCTGGGTGCCGGCATTTCGCAGCTGTTCGGCCATGTTCCTCGCGGTCTCCTCTGCACGCGGCAGATCGTCGAGAAGAACTGCGATATCGGTGCGCGCCGATTCGGCGGCGCGATCGAGAGCGACGCCGTGCTTCGCCAGCTTGTCCGTGCTCGAATCCAGCTCGCGCGTGATTCCGCCAAGCTTGCCGGTCGTCTCGTCGCCGAGCTGCATCAGGTGTTGGGCAATCATCGTCAGCTCGGTGCGGCTGTCGTGGATCCGCTGGGACAGGACGCCGAGCAAACCTTCGAGAGAGCGCGCCTCGGTCCGCATTTCGATCACAGAACGGGTGAAACGCTCGGCTTCCTTCCGCCGCGTGCGCCCGAACATGATCCAGCATAGGCCCAGAAGGGCGAGCGGACCGGCAGCCAAGGCGAGCCATTGTGCGACGGCGGGCGACGAAAGCGGCTGGTTCGCGAGTGCGCTTCCAGCTGCCCAGGCAATGTAGCCGAGCCACAAGGCAGCGAGGATGACGAGGGCGCTCCCCAGAACCTGCCTGCCGCCGGCGCCGTGGAATTCGGACTGCTCCTGCGACTCCTGCCAAGTGTAAGGGTCGAATGAGGATGAGATTTCCGGTTCCGCAGGCGGGTCGACGTAATCCTTGAGGGTTGCGGTCGGTTCGGCGCGCTGCGGGTTTGGGGTCATGAGCGGGAGTTTATCATCTTTGTCGCCGCGCGAAAGCCGTTACAGATGCGATTCGGCGTCCGTATCACGGCTGTTGGCGACTGGAACACGGGGGAGGGCATTGGCTTGGCGCTTGGCGCTTTGATTGGAGCTTATCAGGAGGACGATTCCGGAAGCCTCACGGCTTTGCTTCCGCTGGCCGGCAGGACACTCGTCGAATATCAAGTTCGCTGCGCAGCCGCAGCAGGCGCGTCTCCGATCGTGGTGCTCGTCGAGGGAATACCGCTCGCCCTCAACCAGGCCTTCGAGCGTCTGCGGCACGAGGGACTCAATTTGATCCTCGTAAGCGATGGCAATGAAGCCGCGACGCGTTTCGAGGCAGGCGAACTGATCCTTGTGGTCGGCGACGGCGTCGTGCCGCCCCTGGAGCTTCTCGCGGACCTTGGCAGCGAGGAGGAGGCCATCGTGCTCACTGTCCCCGACGACGAACGGCACGAAAGCTACGAGCGCGTCGACGGCGCAAGCCGCTGGAGCGGCGTGGCGCTGGTCGAGGGCCGCACGCTTGGCGCGACCGCGGCGGTTCTTGGCGACTGGGATTTACCTTCCACATTGCTGCGGCGGACGCTGCAGGCGGGGGCACGACTGAGGCCGACTCCCGAAGAGCTTGAGCCCTTGCTCGCGGAGAGCCCCGGCGATCTCGAACTTTTCGATCGCTCGCTCATCGCCAAGTCGCGCGGACCTCGAACCGATTTTGCCAGCCGGTACGTTCTCCCGCCGATCGAGGACTTCGCGACCGAGAAGCTGATGGAGACGCGCGTCAGGCCGGATTGGCTGCTCTATGCTGCGCTCATCCTGACTCTCGGGGCTGCTTTCGCATTCACGCGAGGTTGGCTGTGGCCTGCCGTCGGGATGCTGGTCGTTTCCACGCCTCTGGACCTGATTGCGCGGAGGTTGGGAATGCTTCGGCTGAAACCGCTGCCCGACGAAACGCTCGCGCAGCGGCTGCTTTGGCCCGCGTCGGGACTTTCTCTGATCGCCCTCGGCTGGTGGGAAGCTCGGCACGGGTCGGGGTGGGGCGCATCAATGGCCAGCATCGCGGCCTTGGCATTCGCCGAGGCGTATCGGATCGAACGGACGCACACGGATATTCCCATATCCGGTTGGCTTTTCTCCCGGCGCAACGCGATCCTGGCCTTGTTCCTGTTCGCCCTTGCGAATGCCTGGACTGCCTATATCGTCGTAATCCTCGGATACGCCGGCATATCCTTCTTTTTCGCGCAGTATTTGGTCCATCGCCTGCCGTCGGAATTGACGACGCATTAACCTCAATCCGATAATGCCAATCAAATGGTGCCGGACGAATGGCCGATCGTGTCTCCGTCTGAAGAAGACGGTGGCTATCCCGCGCGAGCCGCGGGCCGACGCCGCTTGCCTACCGTTCGGAAAGATTTCTTCCTCGATCCGCGCGACCGGCTAACGGAGCAGGAGCGCGCGCTGATGACCGCGATGCTCGCGGAGCTTCTCGGTACCATCGCAGACGAAATCCGCGGCGCACTTTCGCCGGGCTCCGTGGCGGCCAATGACGAGGACAGCCAGCAACTCCTTCGCCAGCTGACCTCGGCAGGCCTGCTCGACCATGCCGACCTGATTGCCTTGCTCCTTCGGCGCGCCGACGAGGAGCGCATTGCCAATGCGATCCGCGCCCGGTCGAACCCGCGCGGTGGTTTCCTCCAGGCGCTCATAGCGGACGATGACGAGGCACTTTCCGCGGCGGCTATGGCGCTGATCCTAGCGCGCGGGCGCCGTCGCAATCGGCTGGGCCAGCCGCGGATCGAATTCGAGGATCTCCCGACGCCGCTCGCTCGGATCCTGGCGCATTCGGTGGCGGCATGCCTTCGCCAGCACGCCCCTGCGCCCTCCAAGGACGGACACCTTCCGTTCGCGAGCGGCGCGGCCGCGCTGCTTCAGTCGCGGGACGAGGGCAAAGCGGTCGACGGCCTAACCGAGGCGCTCGTGAAGACGCTCAATCGCTCAGGACTTCTCGACGAGCGCATCCTCGAGAGCGCTGCGGAGGAAGGCGATGTCGCCTTTTTGTCCTATGCCCTTGCCGAAAGGGCGGGGATCGGCGGCACCAGCGCCTGGGATTATCTGGCGGATGGCGACGGCGGGCGGCTAGTCCTTCTACTGAAGCTCGCCGGCGTATCGCGCGAATTCGCGGCCCGGCTTCTGGCTTTGCTTGGAGATCTCGTCGGTATCGGCGATCTCGGAACGGAGATCGGCAAATTCGATGCCCTGGACGAAGCGCAGGCCCGGTCGGTCAGCGAATGGCTCCAGCTCGACCCTGGCTATCGTGCGGCTCTGAGAACATTGGGAGGCGACGGTGGCGACCGCTCCTTCTGATCGCGCGCCCGTGCGCGGCCGCCTCGACGGTCACGACCGGCTGATCTCCGCCGACCCGGAGCTGGTCGCGCTGCAGACGGAGGCCGGCTCGCATGTCGGCTCCGAATTGGCGCTTCCGCAAATCATCGTCGATCGCTCGGCTGGCCCGAAAGCTGGGCGTGCCGATCTACCGCAATGCGATTGCGGCGGGCGCAGACCATGACGTCGAATTGTGGGTGCGCGCTACACCGGAAGGCGAGGAAGTCTCGCTTTCGCTCGAACGCTGGATTTATCGTCCGCCCGCGGCGCCACGCCTCGGCACGTTGGTCCCGCATGAGCAGCAGGTCGATCTTGGCGGATCGCCCGAGGAATGGGCGGCGAACGAGGATCTTTCCATCGTCTCCATTTCCGCCGGTCTGGCCGAGAAGCTCGGCACCACCGTCGAGGAAGCGATCGGCAAGCCGCTGACCCGGTTTCTCCGGCTGGAGGAGAATGAGGACGGCGAGCTTCCCCTGCTCGTCGCCGCGACCTCGCGGACGGATTTCAACGGGCAGCGCGCACGCGTTCGTCGCGGAAGCGAGGAGGTGTCTGGTTCTTGCGAGGAACGCCGGTCACTGCGTCGGACGGTCGCTTTGCGGGTTTCCAGGGTGATGCGCTGGGCGAGGCTGCATCGGCCGTTTCGGTCACGCAGACCGTCGCGGCCCAGCTCGACCAGATCATCGACGAGGCGCTTCGTTCACCACTCGATCGCATCATCGAGAGCGCGGACCGCATCGTGCAACAGACGGAAGGGCCGCTCCGCAGCGACTATGCCGACTATGCGACGGACATCGCAGCGGCGGCGCGCCACCTGCTGTCGGTCATCCGCTCAATGAACGGTGAGGCGGGGCAGGACCAGGACCGCATCGACCTCGCCGCGCTGGCGACCGAAGCGGTCGGCCTTCTCGAGCCGACGGCCCGCGCGCAGAATGTCACGGTCGTGTCCGAACCGGGCAGGCAGGCCCCGGCCCACGGCGATGCGCGCGGCGTCATCCAGATTCTCGTGAACCTGCTCGGCAATGCCGTGCGTCACTCGCCGAAGGGCGGAACGGTGGCGATTACCTTCGACCGTTCCGAGGGATTTGCGCGCGCCCATGTGACCGACCAGGGCCCGGGCATCGATCCCGAAGACCAGCAAAGGATCTTCGAGCGCTTCGAGCGGGCCAGGGGTACCGAGGGCGGCACCGGCCTCGGCCTCGCCATCGCCCGGCGGCTCGCCAATTCGATGGGCGGCGACATCAGTCTCGAAAGCACGCCGGGGCAGGGCTCCCGCTTTACGGTTTCCCTGCCGGCGGCCTAGCGCTTGTCGACTGGAATGTAGTCGCGGGCGGTCGCGCCTACATAGAGCTGGCGCGGACGGCCGATCTTCTGTTCGGGGTCGGAAATCATCTCGTTCCACTGAGCGACCCAGCCGACGGTCCGAGCCAATGCGAACAACGCCGTGAACATGTCGGTCGGGAAGCCGATCGCGTTGAGGATGACGCCCGAATAGAAATCGACGTTCGGGTAGAGCTTCTTCTCGATGAAATACTCGTCCTTGAGCGCGATCTGCTCCAGCTCCTGGGCTACGTCGAGGACTGGGTCGGAGATGTTGAGTTCCTTGAGGACCTCCGCCGCCGTCTCCTTCATGACCTTCGCCCGCGGGTCGAAATTCTTGTACACGCGGTGCCCGAAGCCCATCAGCCGGAACGGATCGTCCTTGTCCTTGGCGCGGGCAATATATTCCGGGATGCGTTCAACGCGGCCGATCTCGCGAAGCATGTTGAGGGCCGCCTCGTTCGCGCCGCCGTGCGCCGGTCCCCAGAGGCAGGCGATGCCCGCCGCGATGCAGGCGAACGGGTTCGCGCCCGAGGATCCGGCAAGCCGAACCGTCGAGGTGGACGCGTTCTGCTCGTGGTCGGCATGGAGAATGAAGATGCGGCGCATCGCGCGCTCGATGACCGGATTCACGACATAGGGCTCTGCCGGGACGCCGAAGGTCATCCGCAGGAAATTGCCCGTGTAGGACAAGGAATTGTCCGGATAGAGGAACGGCTGCCCCACGGAGTATTTGAAGGCCATCGCCGCGATCGTCGGCATCTTGGCGATCAGCCGGTGCGAGGCGATCATCCTCTGCTTCGGATCGGTGATGTCCGTGCTGTCGTGATAGAAGGCCGAGAGCGCGCCAACGACCCCGCACATGATCGCCATCGGGTGCGCGTCGCGCCGGAACCCGCGATAGAAGGTCGCCAGCTGCTCGTGCAGCATGGTGTGCCGGCTGATCGTGTAGGTGAACTTCTCGAGCTCCTCCTTCTTCGGCAATTCGCCGTGCAGCAGGAGGTAGGAGACCTCCATGAAAGTCGACTTCTCGGCGAGCTGGTCGATCGGATAGCCGCGGTGAAGAAGGATGCCCTTCTCGCCGTCGATGTACGTAATCGCGCTCTGGCAACTCGCCGTCGACGTGAAGCCCGGATCGTAGGTGAACATGCCGGTCTCGGCATAAAGCTTGCGGATATCCACGACGTCCGGACCGACCGAACCTTCCAATACCGGAAGAATCTTCTCTCCGGCGGGAGTACCCAGGGTAACGGTCTTGTCGGTCATTCAGTAGGCTCCAGCATCTGATCTTCTATGCGCGCTAAGCTCTCGCTCTTGCCGAGCAAGGCCAGCACGTCAAAAATTCCCGGGCTTGTGGTCCGGCCGGTCAACGCGGCACGCAGCGGCTGCGCAAGCTTTCCGAGCTTCACGCCCTCGGCTTCGGCTACTTCCCGAACAGACTGCTCCAGCGCGTCATGGTTCCATTCCGCAGCATCGAGCGCCTTGCGTGCCTTGGCGAGAAGCGCGCGCGCTTCGGGCGTCAGCAGGGCCGCGGCGCCTTCCTCGACCTGCAGTGGGCGGCTGGCGAACAGGAAGGCGGCCCCGTCGGCCAGCTGGTTGAGGTCGTGCGCGCGAGCCTTGAGCTCGGGCATGGCCCTCAGCAGCAAATCCTTCTGAGCGGCATCGAGCTCCATTTTTGGCGCAACCAGCTCCACGAGCCGCGCATCGTCGGCCTCGCGGAGGTAATGGCCGTTGAGATTTTCGAGCTTCTTGAAGTCGAACCGCGACGGCGACTTGCCGACATGGGCAAGGTCGAACCATTCGATTGCCTGCTCGCGGCTGATGATCTCGTCGTCGCCATGGCCCCATCCGAGACGCAGGAGATAATTGGAGACCGCCTCAGGTAGCAGCCCAAGCTCGTCGCGATAGGCGTCCACGCCAAGCGCGCCATGCCGTTTCGATAGCTTCGCTCCATCCGGTCCGTGGATGAGCGGCACGTGCGCATAGGTCGGCTCAGGCCAGCCCATGGCGCGGATGATCTCCAGCTGGCGGAAGGCATTGTTGAGATGATCGTCCCCACGGATCACGTGGGTGACACCCATGTCGTGATCGTCGACCACCACCGCCAGCATGTAGGTCGGCGTCCCGTCCGAACGGAGCAGGACGAAATCGTCGAGCTCGACGTTCTGCACCGCGACACGGCCCTGCACCTGATCCTCGATGACCGTCTCGCCTTCACGCGGCGCCTTCAGGCGAATGACGAAGGGCTTGTCGCCTTGATTGCTCGAATCGTCGCGCCAGGGGCTGTGAATACGGAACGGGCGCCGCTCGGCTTGGGCCTTCTCGCGCTGCGCCGCCAGTTCTTCCTGCGTCATGTAGCAACGGTAGGCGTGGCCGCGTTCGAGGAGCCGGTGCGCGACCTCGGCGTGCCTGGCCCAGAACTGCGACTGATAATATTCGTGACCGTCCCAATCGAGGCCGAGCCAGCGCATCCCATCGAGGATGGCGTCGATCGCTTCCGTCGTGGAGCGGGCCTTGTCGGTGTCTTCGATGCGCAGCAGGAACTTGCCGCCGTGGTGCCTGGCGAACAGCCAGTTGAACAGCGCCGTGCGAGCCCCGCCGATATGGAGAAAACCGGTCGGGGACGGGGCGAAACGGGTGACGACAGGACTGGTCGAACTGCTCAAAACATCTCCGCTTGCGCTGGCGCGCTCTTTCCTCTCTTTTCCATTGTGCAATGCAACGGATGAGCGCCCCTAACATAGCGGGTGCGCATCTTCCACAGCATGCTCGGGGCTATTGGAAGGCGCGTTTTGACCAAGCTCGCGAGGGGGTGGAAGCCTTCCTCGAGCGGGAGCGTGGACAGCTGCCCATATGGCTCGTGGTCGGTTTCGGCTCCGGCATCGCGTCCTGGTTCGCACTCGATGGCGAACGCGACTGGCTGGCGGTGGTCTGCACCGGTGCGGCCATGGCCATCGGGGGCTTCGCGCTTCAGGGTGGCCGCCTCGAACGAGCGATCGGCTGGCTTGGGCTGGCGCTGGCTCTTGGATCCTCTCTGATCTGGGCGCGATCCGAATGGGTCAGCGCGCCGAGGCTCGAGCGTCCGACCGTAACGTCCTTTGTGGCGAAAGTTGAGCGGGTCGAGCCGCTGCCGGCCAGGGGCGACCTTAGGCTGACCCTGAGCCCGGCGGGGACGGATCTCCCGAATCGGGTGCGCGTGACGATCAAGGCCGACGCTGCGCCTGCCGGAGTCGGGGAAGGCGCAATGATCCGGCTCCGGGCGAGGCTGGCGCCACCGCCGCCCATGGCCTTGCCCGGCACGCACGATTTCGCCCGCGACGCCTGGTTCAAGGGACTTGGAGCGGTCGGGCGATCGCTCGGCACCGTCGAGGTTCTGCACCCGGCAGCATCGAGCGGCCTGGATTCGTTCCGCCATCGACTGGGCGGTCATGTCCGCGAGAGCCTGCCCGGTTCGGCTGGAGGCATTGCGACTGCGCTCGCGACGGGCGACCAGGGCGCTGTCTCAGAAAAGGATGCCGACGCCATGCGCCGCAGCGGCCTTGCGCATCTGCTCTCGGTCAGCGGTCTCCATATCACGGCAGTCGTCGGCGCCGCGATGCTTCTCGCGCTGAAGCTGCTCGCGCTGAGCGAGCGCTTCGCGCTGCGGTTCAACCTTGTCCTGGTCGCGGCAGGAGCCGGGGCGCTGACCGGAATAGGCTATACCTTGCTGACGGGGGCCCAGGTGCCGACCGTGCGGAGCTGTATCGCGGCGCTGCTCGTGCTCGGGGGGCTGGCGCTCGGTCGAGACGCACTGAGCTTGCGGCTAGTCGCCGTGGGAGCGCTCGCCGTGCTCCTGTTCCGTCCCGAGGCGCTTGCCGGACCCAGCTTTCAATTCAGCTTCGCGGCGGTGACGGCGATCATCGCCCTGCATTCGTCGGCGTGGGGGCGACGGGTTCTCGGGCGCCGGGATGAAGGGCCGATCGCCCGCTCGGCCCGGTCGCTGACTGGCATGATCCTGACGGGGCTTGCCGTTGAAGTCGCGCTGATTCCCTTCGCCTTGTTTCATTTCCACAAGGCGGGGCTCTTGGGTGTGGCGGCGAACCTGATCGGGATCCCGCTGACCACATTCGTCATCATGCCGCTAGAAGCAGGCGCCCTGCTGCTCGACCTCGCAGGATTGGGAGCGCCTCTTTGGTGGGCAGCCGGGCAGGCGCTCGACGGCCTGTTGTGGATTGCCCATGGAGTCGCCGGCGTTCGCAGTGCGGTGGCGACGCTGCCCTCAATGCCTGGATGGGCTTTTGGGATGATGATCATGGGCGCGCTCTGGCTGTGCCTGTGGACGACCCGCCTGCGTCTCCTGGGAGCTTTGCCCTTCGCCATCGGGGCGCTTGCCGCCGCGCTCGCGCCGAAGCCGGACCTGCTCGTCACCGGCGACGGACGCCACCTTGCAGTCCTCTCGACGGACGGCACTCCGATGATCCTTCGCGACCGTACAGGAGACTTCATGCGCGACCTGGTGAGCGAGGCCTCCGGCTTCGACGACGAGCCGGGCCTGCTCGCGGCGGCGCCTTTCAGCTCCTGCTCCCGCGATGCCTGCATCGTCGCAGTCCAGCGAGGCGACCGCGAATATCGCGTCCTCGCCACCCGTACCGCGACGAGGATCGACTGGCAGTCGCTCGTGAATGCCTGCGCGGCCGTCGACATTGCAGTTTCCGACCGATGGCTTCCGCGTGGCTGCAAGCCGCGCTGGCTAAAGCTCGACCGGAAGGCACTCGAGGAAACGGGCGGGATTGCGATCTACCTCCGCGAAAAGCCGCGGATCGAGACAGTCGCCGAGAGGTTGGGATCGCACCCTTGGGCGATGTGACGGCCCGCCGCGGATGCGTTATGACGCTCGTGGACGTCCTTGTGGGGGAAAGCGTGTGCGGACAGTCGTTCTGTTGCTGGCGATGTTCGCCGCCACTTCCCCTTCCGCGGCACAGCCGGTGGAAACGGCGGTTGAGCCGGAAAGGATGGTCACCACCCCGATCCTTCGGACCCGGCTGACGAGCTCGAACCAGTCGTTGAAGCTTCCTCAGGGCGATGCCGAACTGGTCGCGGTCGCCGTCGATATTCCCGCCGGTGGTGCGACTTCCATCCATCAGCACCCTTGGTCCCGCTTCGCCTATGTCGAAAGGGGCGAGCTTCGCGTTTTCAATCACGACACCGGCGAGTCTCGCGACTTCAAGCCGGGCGAGGTTCTGTCCGAAGCCGTAGGCCAATGGCACGAGGGCCGTGCGATCTCCGGCTCCGTTCGCCTGATCGTTTTCGATATCGTTCCGCCCGGTGTCATCAACACGGTCGCGAGACCGACCAACGATAAGTGAGAAGGGGAAGTGCAATGCCGCAGTATGTAATCGAACGGGACATGCCAGGCGTCGGCTCCCTCGGCGCAAGCGACCTGAAGGGCGCCTCGCAGACCAGCTGTTCGGTGCTCCGCGAACTGGGTCCGGAGATACAGTGGGTCCACAGCTACGTCACGGACGACAAGATCTATTGCATCTACCGCGCGCCGAACGAGGATATCATCCGTGAGCACGCCCAGCGAGGCGGCTTTCCGGCGAACAGGATCAGCCAGGTCCGCAGTATGATCGATCCGACGACCGCAGAGTGACGCGTCAAGACGGCAGGTAAGACCTTCGCGGCTAGTTCGCGGCCTAAAGGCAGCGCGTTTAGGGGCAGATGGTCCGGCGCGAATCGTATGCCGTGCCGTTACTCCGCGGACTGCCAGACTGCGAGTTCGCTTCCGGAAGGGTCGATGAAGTGGAAGCGGCGGCCGCCCGGGAACGAGAATATCGGCTTGGCGATGATGCCTCCGGCTTTCGTGACGGCGTCGAATGATGCTTCCAGGTCATCGACACGAATGACGGGGAGGGGAGCGGCGAGCGCTTCTTCTGGCTGGCCGTTCAAACCCAAGTCGACGTCGCCCGTCGTCATGGCCGAATAGTCCGGCCCGAAGTCCGAGAAGCTCCAGCCGAATGCCTTCGAGTAGAAGCCCCGCGTCAGTTCGTGAGCCGTGGCGCTGGGCAGCTCGACATAGTCGATTCGGGCACCCGCCACCTCAGTACCGGCGGATCAGGCCAGCAAGCCGGCCCTGGATGCTTATGCGGCTCTCATCATAGCGCTGGGCTTCGTAGCGGGAGTTGGCGGGGTCGAGGCGGACGGTGCGGCCTTCTCGCCGATATGTCTTGAGCGTCGCTTCCTCATTGTCGATCAGCGCGACAACGATCTCGCCGTCCCGAGCTGTGTCCACCTTGCGGATCAGGGCGAAGTCGCCGTCGAGAATACCCTCCTCGACCATCGAATCGCCGGACACTTCGAGCGCATAATGCTCTCCCGGACCAAGGAGCGCGGCGGGCACCGCGAAGCCGTCGGTGCCCTGCAGCGCCTCGATGGGCGTGCCAGCTGCGATCCGGCCGTGCATCGGAATTTCAATTGTGTCGTTTGCCGCAGCGGGAACGACTTGTCGGGGAGCGGGTGCGGACGGAGCGGCCGAATCCGGCAACTTGAGCACTTCGAGCGCGCGCGCCCGATTGGGTAGCCGTCGAATGAACCCGCGCTCCTCCAGCGCCGAAATGAGGCGATGCACGCCGGACTTCGACTTGAGCTCCAGCGCCTCGCGCATTTCGTCGAAGCTCGGCGACACGCCGGAATCGTTCAGGCGCTTGTTGATGAACAGGAGCAGTTCGTGCTGCTTGACGGTCAGCATCGCTTATATCCCCCTGAAGAACAGACGGGGAACGTGTAGGCAACGAAATAGCGCCCGTCAAGGCGCGCACTTCTAGCTCCCGCCGAGAATTCGCGCCTTGGCCGCAGCAATGGCCTTATCGTTGCGCTTTACGCCGACCGCCTGGCGCATCGCATTCAGGAATTGCGCGCCATATTCCTGCGACAGGGACTGCTGCATCTCCTGCTGCGTTCTCCCGATCAGCTGGGGCTGGTTCAATGCGTTCCCCGGAACGATCCGCTTTACCTTCACGACGTAAAACCCTTCGCCCTTGCTGCCGGCCACCATTCGAGCCTTGCCCTGGCCAAGGCTAAACAACATCGCGATCGGCGGCGGAACCTGGCCCTGGAACTGGCTGAGCTGGATGCGCCGAGCGCCCACTGGCCCAACCTGGACGGGTACGGGAGTGCCTCTGGCTGCTTCCGGAAGGGCGGCCGTTTGAGCCTTGTTGGCGATGGTCTGGGCAAGCTGGCGCGCGCGCTGGCTCGCCTGTTCGGCGATCCAGTCCTGTGCGACCCGCTCGCGAATGCTCTGCAGGGGTGCAGGTGCGGCAGCGATGACCCGGGCGGGCGCCACCATGACATAGCCGCCGTCGTTCGGCAGAGCCTCGACCAGCGGGGGCTCATTTTCCGCCAGCTCGAACCCGGTCTTCAGTGCGGGAGCCAACTCTGCGGGGAAGCGATAAGTCGGGTCCGATTGCGACGCGCCGGTCCCCGTGATGAGCGGAGTCTCCGTGACGTTCAGCTTCGCCGTGGCAGCAGCCTCCTGGAAGCTCGCCCCGTCGTCGATGGCGTTCTGCACGGTGTCGACGATGGCCTCGATCGCCTGCTTGCGCTTGTCCACGGCGAGCTTTTCGGAAATTTCGCCACGAACTGCGGCGAGCGGTCGTCCACCGGTGCGCTCGATGCTGTCGATCTTGATCACGTGCCAGCCGTTTTCCGACTGTATCGGTCCGACCAGGGCGCCCTGAGCGGCGCCCCATGCGGCGGCGGCGATTTGAGGGTTGGTGACGGACGTGAACTGCTCGCGTGTTTGCCGGCCGAGCGAGATGTCCGCGGCGCTGAACCCTGCCGGTGCGGCCGCTGCCGCGAACGCTTGGCCTCCTCGAATGCGCTGCACGATTGCGTTCGCCGCTGCCTGGTCCGGAACCACGGCTTGCGTGATTACGCGCGTTTCCTTCGGCGCGTACGTCGCCCTGTTCGCATTGTAATAGTCGGTGATTTCCTTGTCGCTCGGCTGCACGCTCGCAACCTGTTCCGTTCCGATCTTGGCGATGCGAAGGACGCGCTGTTCCGGAAGCATGTAGCGGCGCTGGTTCGCCGCATAGAAACGCTGGATATCGGACGGGGTCGGGTTGAGCCCGGCCCGGAACGCCTCCGTCGGCACGAACGCCACGTCGCCCTCGCGAGCCTCTAGCAGGATCGAGGCGTAGGGGCGCGCCATTCCAACCGGCGCACGTGCGTTCACCACAGCCGGAGCGATCATCAGTTGCTGCAGAAGGCCGTTGCGGATGATCCACCGGACCTCCTCATCGGTGACCCGCTGCTGCTGCAGGAAAGCGCGATACGATTGCTCGCTGAACTGGCCATTCAATCCTTTGGCCGCAGGGATGTTGGCGATCTGCCCATCCACAAGCCGCTTGGACAGGTTGAAGTCGAACTTGCTTGCGAGGGCCTCGAGTGTTTCGGCATCGACCAGCGCGCTCAGCAATTGCTCGAACTCGCCCACAATGGCGGACATATCCGCTTCCGGGTTTTCCTGCCGGACCTGGGACAGCCGCCGATCCATGGCGCGGCTGAGATCGCGGTCGGTCACTTCCTCGGACCCGACCTTCACGAGCGTATCACTGCTGCCGCTGAAGCCCCCGCCGGAAAGGACGTTTTGAATGTCTCCGATCGCGAAGGACGCGACGATGGCGGCAAGGAAGAGCGCCATGATGACGGTACCGACGGTCGATTTCGACAGTCGGCGGATGGAAGCAAGCATTGAGGTCTCGCGAAGCCGATGTGGACAGCCGCTTTAGGTTCCGCTTTCCCGGGCTTCAAGCGTCGCTTCCAACTAGCGCGTCCCGCGGCTAACGGCCACAGCGTTCGAAAAGGTATAGAAGATGGCGCTGCGAAAATATGTCGTTGGGAATTGGAAGATGCACGGGGTCGCGGCGGACATCGCCGAGATCAAGGCAATCGCCGATGGCGCGCGGGCCGTGCCTGAGGTTGACGTCGCGCTGTGCCTTCCATCCACTCTCATACAGCGCGCGGTGCGGGCGGTACCGGACTTTCCGATTGGTGCGCAGGACGTCCACTTCGCGGAGAAGGGCGCCCACACCGGTTCGATATCGATCGCCATGCTTCACGATGCGGGTGCGAGCCTGACCATTGTCGGCCATTCCGAGCGGCGCCAGGCTCATCACGAAAGCGACGAGGTCGTTCGGCTCAAGGCCGAGGCGGCGCTTGCCGGAGACCTGTCGGTCATCCTTTGCATCGGTGAGAGTCTCGAAGTTCGCGAAGCTGGCAAAGCCGTGGAGAAGGTCGAGGCGCAGCTCGACGCATCGTTGCCACGAGGGGAAGCGGCGGCCGCTGCCGTACCTGCAAGATTGGCCATCGCCTACGAGCCGATCTGGGCGATCGGCACTGGCAAGGTCGCCTCGCCCGCGGATATTTCCGAAATGCACGACGCGCTCCGCAATCGGCTCGTCGCTGCCTATGGGGATGCCGGGAACGAGGTTAGGATTCTCTATGGCGGTTCGGTCAACGCCTCGAACGCAGCCGAGATCTTCGCGGTCGACAATGTTGATGGAGCTTTGGTCGGCGGCGCCAGCCTTACCGCCGAAAAGTTCTTGCCGATCGTGGAGGCCGCGGCTTCTATCTGATCCGTGTTCAGCCGCTGATCAGCACGCTGATCCTATGATGTCCCCAACACTATGGGAAAGGAAACCATGAAACTCGCCAATGCTTCACTAGCGTTCGCTTCGATGGCCTTCGCCGTTCCACTTGCACCTGCACTCGCTCAGACCGCTGGAATGCAGGTTGTGGACACGACTGGCGGTGCCGTCGGCACTGTCGTCAGCGTCAGCGGCGACAATGTCGTCATCAAGACCGACAAGCACCAGGTCGCGCTGCCAAAAACCAGCTTCACCGCGCACGAGGGCAAGCTTTTGTTCGGCATGACCCAGGCCCAACTCAATGCGGAAACCGAGAAGAGCCTCGCGGCCGCCGCGGCGTCGATTGCTGCCGGTGCAACCGTGAAGGGCGCTGCCGGCGCCGTCGTCGGGACCATCGACACGCTCGATGCGGAGTCGGTCACGATCAAGCTGCAGTCGGGCTCGCTGATCCGCGTTCCGCGGTCGGGCGTGGCGGCGGGAGGCGACGGAGTCGTCGTTGGCCTTACTGCCGAAGAGCTCGAGGCACAGGCATCCGCGAGCGCCACGCCGGCGCAGTGAATTCGCCGAGCCGTTGAAACGGCGGCCATCGACAGCTAGATGGCCGCCGTACTTCCGAAAAAGGCCGCCATGTTCAAATTCCTTCTGATCGTTCAGACGCTCGTTGCCGCATCGCTCGTAGGCGTCATCCTTATGCAGCGCTCCGAAGGCGGCGGCCTTGGCGTCGGCGGAAGCTCTTCGGGCTTCATGACCGCTCGCGGCGCGGCAGATTTCCTGACCCGTGCCACGTCAGTCCTGGGTGCCCTTTTCGTCATCCTCTCGATCGTCCTAGCAGCCATCGCCGGAACGGCGAGGCAGCCGATCCAGGTCGACACGTCGCTGGCGAATCAGGTTGCTCCGATCTCGCCGTCGCAGACGCAGCCGGCACCAGGCGCGCAGCCGCAGCCCGCAGCGCCGGCTCAGAATGAAAGCGCTCCGGCCGTTCCGCTCGCGCAGTAACACTGACCTGGTCACAATTTTTTTCGCCGGGCGGGTTGCGCGTCCGACGCGTTCGCCCGTAAGCCCCGACTCCCATGGCGCGGTTTATTTTTGTCACCGGCGGCGTGGTCTCATCGCTTGGTAAGGGTCTTCTTTCAGCCTCTCTCGGGGCGTTGCTTCAGGCGCGTGGCTACAAGGTCCGCATTCGGAAGTTCGATCCCTATCTGAACGTCGATCCGGGGACGATGTCGCCGTATCAGCACGGCGAGGTCTTCGTGACCGACGATGGGGCCGAGACCGACCTCGATCTCGGCCACTACGAGCGGTACACGGGCGTGTCGTCGCGCCAGTCCGACAACATCACCACGGGCCGCATCTATCGCGACATCATCGCGAAGGAGCGTCGCGGCGATTATCTCGGTGCGACGGTGCAGGTCATTCCGCACGTCACCAACGCTATCAAGGAATTCGCGCTCGCCGATACGAACGACGTCGATTTCGTCATCTGCGAGATCGGCGGAACGGTCGGAGACATAGAAAGCCTGCCCTTCATCGAGGCGCTTCGGCAGCTTCGAAACGATCTCGGCCGCGACCAGACGGTCAGCGTCCACACGACGCTGGTGCCCTGGATAAAGGCGGCCGGCGAGTTGAAGACCAAGCCGACGCAGCACTCCGTTCGTGAGATCTCCAGCCTTGGCGTCGCTCCCGATGTCCTGCTCTGCCGAACGGAAAAGCCGATCCCGGAGAGCGAGCGCGCCAAGATCGCGCTCTTCTGCAACGTGCCGGCATCCGCCGTCATCCAGGCGCTCGACGCCAAGTCGATCTACGACGTGCCGCTGCAATACCATAAGGAAGGTCTGGATGACGAAGTCCTGAAGGCCTTCCGCATCGATGACGCTCCGCCGCCCGATCTTTCGCGGTGGGAGGACATCATGGACCGCCTCGAGCATTACGAAGGCGAGGTCACGATCGGTGTCGTCGGCAAATATGTCGGCCTTCCCGACGCCTACAAGAGTCTCAACGAAGCGCTGGTGCACGGCGGTATCGCCAACCGCGCCAAGGTCCACATCCGATGGCTCGACGCCGAAATGTTCGAGCATCCGGACGCCAACCTCGCTGCCGAACTTGAGCCGCTCCACGGTATTCTTGTCCCCGGCGGCTTCGGCGAGCGCGGCTCCGAAGGAAAGATCGCCTCGGTCCAGTTCGCGCGTGAGCGGAACGTGCCCTTCTTCGGCATCTGCCTCGGCATGCAGATGGCCTGCATCGAAGGCGCCCGGAACACGGCCGGGATCAAGGAAGCGTCGACCACGGAGTTCGGCCCGACGCCGGAACCGGTCGTCGGCCTGATCACCGAATGGATGAGCTCCGAAGGCCTGCAGGAACGCGCGGCGGACGGCGACCTCGGCGGTACGATGCGGCTCGGCGCCTATCCGGCTGAGCTTGATGGAAATAGCGTTGTCCGCGGCATCTACGGCACCGACGAGATCAGTGAGCGACATCGCCACCGCTATGAGGTCAACAGCCACTTCATGGAGCCACTGGAGAAGGGCGGTCTCGTCTTCTCCGGAATGAGCCCGGATGGCCGTCTGCCCGAGATCGTCGAACGCCCGGACCATCCGTGGTTCATCGGTGTCCAGTTCCACCCGGAACTGAAGAGCCGTCCATTCGAGCCGCACCCGCTGTTCGCTGGGTTCATCGAAGCCGCGCTGAAACAGTCGCGTCTCGTCTAGCTCGCAGCCGCTGGTCTTAAGTGATTGTTTTTGCTAATATCCAGCCGTTCTCGAAAGAGGAGAACCGGCATGCGTCGAATTCATCGTGCTTGCTTTCGCCGCCCTGACCCTCGGCAATGGCGCCGCACCCGTCTGCGGCCGGTGGGTCCCGCAATCCAATGGCACCTCATGGCGCATTTGCACCGATGCGCAGAATCAGCGCTATTGCGAGATGAAGGCCGGGCGCCAGATCAAGCGAATGGTCTGCCCGTAAGGCGGCTGTACAATGCTGGATCAACGGCCGCACTTCGGTGCGGCGACGACACCGTTGCAGCAGCAATCAACCGTCACTAATTGCGTCAGATGACTAACACCATGTCGACCCGCGTCGCGATCCTCGGATCGGGCCCGGCCGGTCTCACCGCCGCCATCTATGCCGCCCGCGCAGGCCTGTCGCCGGTCGTCATCCAGGGAATCCAGCCGGGCGGTCAGCTCACCACGACCACCGATGTCGAGAATTATCCCGGCTTCCGTGACGTCATCCAGGGCCCGTGGCTGATGGAGGAAATGCAGGCGCAGGCCGAGCATGTCGGCACGCGCATGGTGTGGGATCATATCTCTGCCGTCGATCTCAAGAGTCGCCCCATCCGCCTGACCGGCGACAGCGGCACCCAATATTTCGCCGATTCGCTTGTCATTGCGACGGGCGCGCAGGCCAAGTGGCTCAACCTGCCGTCGGAAGAGCATATGAAGGGCAGGGGCGCCTCCGCCTGTGCGACCTGCGATGGCTTTTTCTATCGCGGAAAGCGCGTCGCCGTGATCGGCGGCGGCAATACGGCGGTCGAAGAGGCGCTCTACCTCACCAATCACAGCCATGATGTGACTCTCGTCCATCGCCGCGACAGCCTGCGTGCCGAGAAGATCCTGCAGGATCGCCTATTCGCCAATCCCCACATTAAGATCATCTGGGACTCGGAGGTCGAGGAGTTCGTTGCCGGGGGCGAGCCGGAAGCTCTCGTTGGGCTCGACATCAAGAACCGCCTGACGGGCGAGGTAACTCGGCTGCAGGTCGAGGGCGCTTTCGTCGCAATCGGCCACAAGCCGGCGACGGAACTCTTCGCCGATCAGCTGACGCTCGACAGCGACGGTTACATCCAGGTCGAAACTGGTACGACCAAGACCAGCATCCCGGGGGTGTTCGCCTGCGGCGACGTCATGGACAAAATCTATCGCCAAGCCGTCACGGCCGCGGGAACGGGTTGCATGGCCGCGCTGGACGCTGAAAAATATCTCGCGGCGCAGGAATTCGAAGCGCTCGCGGCGGAGTAACGCTTTAGCGGCTGCGCAGGCGCTCCACGAATTCGATCAAACTACCGAAACTCGCGAAGTCCTCGGCATCGACGTCATCGTCCTCGATCAGGACTCCGATCCGCTCCTCAAGGGCGGTGAGGAAGTTCGCGACAGCCATCGAATCGAACTCAGGAAGCGAGCCGAAAAGGGCGGTCGATTCCGCGAAACCGCTGACCTGGCTTTGCGCGAGGCCGAGGACTTCCGACAGAAGTTCCCGCACGGTCACCTCGGCGATGACCTCGTCGGGGGCTTTTTCGACCTTGTTCAACACGTCCGCGGCCCTAGTCGAAGGCTGTTGTTACGGCAACATCGTTGCGTCGCGCGCGTCCTCCAGCAATGACAGGAAAGTGACGCCCGATCCCACGCCTTTCCCGCTCGATTGGCTGGCGACCCGCGGCGCTCTCGATGCGCCGGCGCTGACGGCCGGAAAGCAGACATTCACCTACGGCGAACTCGATCGCGAGGTTGGCCGGACGGCCGCCGCTCTCCTGAAGATGGATCTGAAGCCAGACGATCGCGTGGCGAGCTGGATGGCCAAGACAGCACTGGCCTGCATCCTGCCCTTGGCAGCCGCTCGCGCCGGCCTCGTCCACGTCCCGATCAATCCTGTGCTCAAGCGGGCACAGGCTGCGCACATCCTCAGGGACAGCGGCGCGAAGCTGCTCATCGGCAATGAAGCTCGCTTGCAATCGCTCGAAGCAGGCGATGCCGCCGAGGCGCGACTGCTCAGTTTCGAGATGTGGGACACGGGAGCGAGTGAAGTTCTGCCCAGATCGTCGCATGATCCGGAAGAGTTGGCGGCTCTGCTCTACACCTCCGGCTCCACCGGCAGGCCGAAAGGCGTGATGCTCAGCCATGCGAACCTGTGGCTCGGAGCAATCAGCGTGGCCCACTATCTCGGCCTCACGCCGGACGATCGGACCCTCTGCGTGCTTCCGCTCGCCTTCGACTACGGTCAGAACCAATTGCTTTCCACCTGGGCCGCGAGCGGTCACGCCATCGCCTTCGATTATCTTCTTCCAAAGGATGTCGTCCGTGCGGTTGGACGCCATGACGTCACCGCTCTGGCGGGAGTCCCTCCACTGTGGCTTCAACTCGCGGAGCTGGATTGGGAGGCAGGTTCGAGTCTGCGCACGCTCACGAACAGCGGGGGGCACTTGCCCGAGCCGGTCGTCCGGAAGCTGCGTTCACTTTTCCCCGACGCCCGGCTGCACCTGATGTACGGACTGACCGAAGCCTTCCGCTCGACTAGCCTCGACCCTGCGATGGTCGATGCGCATCCGGACAGCGTCGGAAAAGCGATTCCGTTTGCCGAGGTGATGATCGTCGGTGACGATGCGCGAGAGGCAGTCTCTGGCGAAGAAGGTGAGTTGGTTCACGCCGGGCCGTTGGTCGCGCATGGCTATTGGAAGGACCCCGCGCGGACCGCCGAACGATTTAAGCCGGCGCCGGCATTCTCGAACTATGGCGGCACCGCCGTCTGGTCGGGTGATCGGGCCGTTCGCGGAAATGACGGCTTGATCCGCTTCCGCGGCCGTGACGACGCCATGATCAAGGTGAGCGGGAACCGCCTCAGCCCTACCGAGATCGAGGAAGCCGCTCTGGCCAGCGGGGCGGTGCGCGAGGTCATGGCGCTCGGCGTGAAGGGTGAACGGCTGGGCCAGGCGGTCTTGCTGATCGCTGTGGGCAACGGCGAAAATGCCGAACAGCGCCTGCGGGCGTTTCTCGCTGCCGAGCTTCCGTCCTACATGCAGCCGAAGCAGGTCGTCTGGCGCGACGCTTTGCCATTGTCTCCGAACGGCAAGGTCGATCGGGCAGCGCTGGTGAAGGAGTTCGCATGAAGCCGATGGGTCCGATCCCCCCGGGCTTCTCGGGCGACGCCGAGGGCCAGCTTTTGATCGGCGAGCGAACCGCGGCCGAACTCGTCGCCGTGGCGGGCGGTACGCCATTGTTCGTCTACGATACCAATCTCATCGCTCGTCAGATCGACCGCTTTCGCGCAGCCATGCCGCGAGAGATTGCGCTGCATTTTGCGGTGAAAGCAAACCCATACGCACCATTGCTGTCATGGATGGCGGACAAGGTCGACGGTTTCGACGTCGCCTCGGCCGGGGAACTTGGGCGGGTCGCTCATCTAGGTTTGCCGATCAGCTTTGCTGGACCCGGCAAGACCGACCAGCAGCTCGAAACCGCGATCCGCGCGGGCGTTACCATCAACCTGGAAAGCGAAGGCGAGGCGGAGAGGGCGCTTGCCATCGCCGCCACGGGTCGCCGTCCCCCCAAGCTCGCGGTGCGCGTAAACCCTCCCTTCGCGCTTAAAGGCGCGGGAATGAAAATGGGCGGACTCGCAAGCCAGTTCGGAGTCGACCACGACAGCGCGCCCGCACTCATTCGCCGGCTGATCGAGGCCGGAGCCGATTGGCGCGGGCTGCACATCTTCACGGGGAGCCAGACCCTGCAGGCCGATGCGCTTATCGAAGCCCAGGCCGCCACCCTTGCGCTGGCGGCGGAGATTGCGGGCCAGGCCAGTGTTTCACCGCCCGAGGTGAATTTCGGTGGCGGTTTCGGCATCCCGTACTTCCCGGGCGACCAAGCCTTGAGCATCGAAGCTATCGGAAGTTCGCTTTCCAGAGCATTGAAAACCGGTCCGAAAGTCCTCAGCGACACCCATTTTGCCATTGAGCTCGGTCGCTGGATCGTAGGCGAAGCGGGCGTTTATCTCACGCGCATCGTCGACCGAAAGCAAAGCCGTGGCGAGACCTTCCTCGTAACGGATGGCGGATTGCAGCACATGCTCGCCGCATCCGGCAACTTCGGCCAGCTACTGCGCCGCAACTACCCCGTCGCCATTGCGGATCGATTCGGAGCGGACATACAGGAAGACGCCACGATCACCGGTTGCCTGTGCACCCCGCTCGACCTGCTGGCGCACGACGTAGCCTTGCCTCGCGCGGATCCGGGCGATCTCGTCGCCATCTTCTGCGCAGGTGCGTACGGCCTGAGTGCGAGCCCGCAGGAATTCTTGAGCCAGCCGCGCGCCCGCGAAATGCTCGTCTAGGGGTAGACCGCCTCGACGAAATAGAGGCCTTGCGAAGGAGCGTTGAGGCCGAGTTCCGCACGATCTTTCGCGTCCAATGCCCGGCGGATGTCGTCCGGCTGCCACTGACCTCGCCCGACGAGCGCCAGGCACCCGACCATCGATCGCACCTGGTGATGCAGGAAGCTGCGCGCCGTGGCCTCGATGTGGATTTCCTCGCGGCTTCTGGTCACCTCCAGCCGATCGAGTGTCTTCACCGGGCTTTCCGATTGGCAATGCACCGACCGGAACGTCGTAAAGTCGTGCCGGCCGACGAGCAGTGCGGCACCCTGGGCCATTGCCTCCGCATCAAGCTGTACGGGAATATGCCAAACCCTGCCGCGGTCGAGCGTCGGCGGCGCTCGGCGATTTAGGATGCGATACAGATACTTCCGTCCGATACATGAGAATCGAGCGTGCCAATCGTCGGCAACCTGCTCGACCGCGAGGACCGAAATCGGATGAGGCCTCACCAGTGCGTTGAGTCCCTCCCGCAGCCGGTGCTCGGTGAGCGTCTTGGCGATATCCGCGTGCGCTGACATGGCAAGCGCATGAACGCCCGCATCCGTGCGGCCCGCAGCGTGAACGGCGGTCCGTTCGCCGGTCATGCGATGGATGGCTTCCTCGAGCGCCTGCTGGACTGACGGCCCATGGTCCTGCCGCTGCCAGCCCATGAACGGCCCGCCGTCGAATTCGATGGTCAGCCGCCAGCGGGTCACTGAAGGATCGTGCCTTCCGCAATGGGAAAGCCGCGCAACAGCTCGCCGACAGTCATTACGCTTCTGCCGGCTCGCTGGACCTTGAGCGGTCTGATGTAGCCGGTTCCAGCGGCGATATTCAGGCAATCGTCCAGAACCCGTCCCGGCTCTCCCGATGCATCGTCCGCCGCAATGGCTTCCAGAAGCTTGATGCGCTCGCCGTTCGCTTCGAACCAGGCTCCCGGCGCGGACGCGAAAGCACGGATCTGCCGTTCGATCTCCGTCGCAGTCTTGGTCCAGTCGATCCGGGCCTCGGCCTTGTCGATTTTCGGCGCGTAAGTTGCGCCCTCGGCAGGCTGCGGTCGCGGCCGATGACTGGTTCGATCTTCCAGCCATTCCAACAGCGCCGCTGCGCCCAATTCAGCCATTTCCTGCGTGACTTGCCCAGCCTTCTTGCGGTCAAGCTGCAGCTTTTTCGTGAGTAGCATCGGCCCGGTATCGAGCCCCTCGTCCATCTGCATGATGGTAACGCCGCTGATCGCATCTCCGGCCAGAATGGCCCGCTGGATCGGCGCGGCGCCACGCCAGCGAGGCAGGAGCGAAGCGTGGATGTTCACGCAGCCCATCCTTGGCGCATCCAGTATCGGCTTCGGCAGGATCAGGCCGTAAGCCGCCACGATTGCCAGATCCGCATCGAGGTTGGCGAAGCTGGCCTGCTCGTCTGCGTTGCGAAGAGTACGCGGCGTGCGGACCTCCAGACCAAGCTGCTCCGCCCGCTCATGCACCGCGGTCTTCCGGTCCGCCTTGCCCCGCCCGGCAGGCCGCGGCGGCTGGCAATAGACCGCAACGATCTCGTGCCCCGCCTCGACCAGCGCATCGAGCGCCGGCACGGCGAAGTCAGGACTGCCCATGAAAACTATTCTCAAAACCGTTCGCCCTGAGCCTGTCGAAGGGCCGTCCTTATCTTTCTCACCGGCAAAGGGAAGGACAGGGCTTCGACAAGCTCAGCCCGAACGGTATGGGTGCGTGAATGGCTTCCGAGGAGATCGAGGCGCTTGCGGGCGCGCTGGCACGGCTGCCGGGGCTCGGGCCCCGTTCGGCGCGGCGCGCGGTGCTGCACCTGATGAAGAAGCGCCAGACTGCGCTGGAGCCGCTCCTGTCGGCATTGCAGCGGGTTTCGGAACGGCTTTCGACCTGCTCGACATGCGGAAACGTCGACACGTCCGACCCATGCGGCATCTGCCGCGACCCGCGCCGGGACGAGAAGAGCCTGTGCGTCGTGGAGGAGGTCGCGGACCTTTGGGCGCTTGACCGCTCGCGGCTGTTTCCCGGCCGCTATCACGTCCTTGGAGGACGCCTGTCCGCGCTGGAAGGCGTGCGGCCCGAGGATCTCACCATAGACCGCCTAGTTGCCCGCGTCAGCGCCGGCGGCATCGACGAGGTCGTCCTCGCCATGAACGCCACCCTCGAAGGGCAGACGACGGCCCACTACCTCGCCGAGCGGCTGGAGAAGCTGCCAATCCGCCTCACGCAACTCGCGCACGGCCTGCCGGTGGGCGGTGAACTCGATTATCTTGACGAAGGCACGCTTGCGCAGGCTCTCAGGGCCCGCAGACCCATTGCTTGAAGCCACTGGCTGGAAAGACTAAATTAGCGTCATGGCCATTCGTCCGATCGTAGAAGTCCCCGACCCGCGCCTGCGCGAGATCTCCAAGCCCGTTGAAGGTGTGGACGATGAGCTGCGCACTCTGGTCGCGGACATGTTCGAGACGATGTACGACGCGCCGGGCATCGGCCTCGCCGCCATCCAGGTCGGCGTGCCCAAGCGCGTGCTTGTGATCGACCTGCAGGAACCCGAAGAAGAGGGCGGCGAGCCCGTCCGCGACCCGCGGGTCTTCATCAACCCCGAAATCCTCACGACCTCGGACCAGGACGTGCCCTATACCGAGGGCTGCCTGTCCGTGCCCGACCAATATGCCGAGGTCGACCGTCCGGACCGCATCCGCGCGCGCTGGATGGAGCTCGACGGCAAGGTTCGCGAGGAAGAGATCGAAGGCCTGTTGGCCGTCTGCTTGCAGCACGAGATGGATCATCTCGAGGGCATCTTGTTCATCGATCACTTGTCACGCCTGAAGCGCAACATGATCCTCAACAAGCTGAACAAGCTGCGCAAAGAGGGCGTGAAAAAAGCGGCTTAGCCCTGTCCTGAGCGACGTCGAAGGGCGCTCCTCCTTACACCGGTTCGAAGACTGCGAGCGCGGCGTGGCGGCAATCGGCGGCGCATTCGCGGCAGATCTGCGCGCACAGCTTGCAATGCTCGTGATCGTGCTTTTCGCACTCGGCTGCGCAGGCTTCGCAGACGCGGGCGCATAGCTCTAGCACGTCTCTCAAGACCTCTTCGTTCGAGCCGCTGCGGCGCAGGGCAACCCGGCAAGCGGCTTCGCAGACGTCCGCGCAGTCCAGGCAACTCCGAATGCACTGCGTCATGTCCATCTTTTCGGCCGAGCAGGCGTCCGCGCAGCTAAGGCACATCTTCGCGCAATACATCAGGTGGTGGACGGCATCGCCGAGCGGCTGGTTCACGTGGTGGCCCTGCACATCGGGGTGCAGTGCGATCATTTTGCGAATGGACATTGAGCTTTCTCCCTCTCTCCCGTGGATAACTCGGAACGTTCCGCTTGAGGAGTGGGTCCGACAGCCTTAAAGTTCACATTCTGTTCCGGGGGAGTCACGGTCATGGATGTGGGGTCCATCATCTACGTAGCGGTTGGACTAGCAATGGGCGCCGTCATCGGCTGGCTGATCGGCAGCCGCGACGGTGTCGGGGCCAAGCAGACCGTCGACAGCCTCCGCCTTCAACTCGACGAGGTGGTGAAGGAACGCGACCTCAATCGCGGTGCGGCCCAGGAACTCGCAGCCCTGAAAGCCGTGCAGGACGAGCGCGAGCGGGCTTTCGAAGAGCGCCTGGCCGAACTGACCGCCGCGCGTGAGGCTTTGACGTCCCAGTTCGCCGAGGTCGGCGGCAAGTTGCTCGAAGGCGCGCAGAAGCAGTTCCTGGAGCGCGCCGATCAGCGGTTCCGCCAGTCGGAGGAGAGCGCCGGGACGAATCTCAAGGCGCTGCTGCAGCCGGTGCATGAGCGCCTCCAGCGTTACGAGGAGGTCGTCACTAAGGTCGAGGAGGAGCGGCGCAAGGATTTCGGCCTGCTCACCGGCCATATCGAAGCCATGAAGAGCGGGACCGAGCGGGTCTCCGCCGAGGCGGCGAAGCTGGTTAACGCTCTACGCAACGCGCCCAAGGCTCGCGGCCGCTGGGGCGAGCAGCAGTTGCGCAACGTCCTCGAAAGCTGCGGCCTGACCGAGCATTGCGACTTCGCGACGGAAGTCAGCCGGTCCGACGACGAGGGTGGTCGCCTTCGACCCGACGTCATCCTGCGCGTGCCGGGCGGGCAAAGTCTCGTGATCGACGCCAAGGTGAGCCTGAACTCATATCAGGACGCGTTCGGAGCCGTGGACGAGGCGGAACGGGCCGTTCACCTCACCGCGCACGCCGCAGCCATCAAGAATCACGTGAACGCGCTCGGCAACAAGGCCTATTGGGCGCAGTTCGACGACGCCCCCGATTATGTGGTCATGTTCATCCCCGGCGAGCACTTCCTGGCGGCCGCGCTGGAGCAGGACAGCAAGCTGTGGGATTTCGCATTTGAGCGGCGGGTGCTGCTGGCAACGCCCACCAACCTGATCGCCATTGCCCGGACTGTCGCTGCCGTCTGGCGACAGGAGAAGCTGGCCAAGGAAGCACGGCAGATCGGCGAGCTAGGCAAGGAACTGTACGACCGCCTCGCCAAGGCGGCTCTGGACCTGCGCAAGGTTGGTGCTGGGCTCAACAGCGCTGTGAATAATTACAATGCCTTCGTCTCAAGCTTTGAAAGCCGGTCGCTGGTGACGGCCCGCAAGTTCCGCGAGTTGAACATCGAGCCTGGCGCTCGCGACATCGAGGTCGTCCCGGCCATCGAGTCCCTGCCGCGCTATGGCATTGAGGACGAACCGTCGCAGATTGCGGCAGAATAGCTACGGCAGCCGTTCGAGACCGATCGAACCGCTGGCGTTGCTGATGGTGAGCTGGTTTCCGGCCCACGACAGCTGCGCTTCCTGCTGAAGCACGGCCAAGCCTTCGCTTTCGTACCTGCCTGCCGGCTCCGGACAGGCCATCTTGGTCGAGATCGTGGGACCAAGAGCGAGAGTGCTACCCGTCGAGCTATAGGGCCCGCTGAAGCGATTGCAGCCAAACCGCCCGCTCGCGCGGCCATCCTTGAACTCCATCTGGTACATGTCGGTCCGCGGGATGGCTTCGCCGTCGATCGACGTCACTTGCCAGGCCGAGCCCTCCAGCACCGGGGTGGCCGCGGTTTCCGCCGTGGCACAGCCTGCCAGAACCGCCGACAGCGCGACAAAAGCGAATTTAGAGACCGCCACAACCTTCATACCGCCTCCCGTCGACGTCGACCTGCACCCGGTCCGGATAGACCCGGTCGGTGCGGCCGTCGTTACACTGCGCGTGCACGACATTCACGCCGATCCGCGGCGTCTGGTAGATTTCACCGGCGAACCCGCTGATCGGCTTCACCGCCGCCTGCAGCACCGGCTGAGCGCCAGGCGCCGGAATGAACGTCAGGAAACGATCGTCGATGATCAGCGTCCAGTCCGCCGACTGGCCTACCGCCCGATAAGGCGGCGGTGCGGGCGGCGGGTGCGAGAGGCAGGCGGTGAGCGAGGCAACCAGCGCAAGGATCGCAAGACGTTTCATCGGCAGAACAACTTTCCCGGAGCAGGCCATTACCTTATCCTAGCGCCAGCTTGCCCTAACCTGAAAGGCCATGACGGCGGCAGCGATCGCCGCGTTGAGGCTGTCCGCTCGCCCGGCCATCGGGATCTTCACCAGCACGTCGCATGCATCCCCATACGATTGCGGAAGTCCCTGCTGCTCATTCCCAATGAGCAGGAAGCAGGGAGCGACATAGTCGACGCCGAGATAATCGTGATCGGTCTGGAGGCTGGTCCCGACCAGCTGCCCGGGACCACTGCGGAGCCAGGGGAGGAATTCTTCCCATGAGGCCTTCGCCACCTGCTGCGTGAAGATGGCGCCCATCGACGCTCGGACGGCTTCGACGGAGTAGGGGTCGGCGCTGTCGTCTATCAGGATCAGCCCACCCGCGCCGACGGCGTCGCCGGTCCGCAGGATGGTTCCGATATTGCCGGGATCGCGAAGGGCCTGGGCGACGAACCAGATCGGCGCCGCGCCACGGTCGATGGCGTCCAGCGCCGTGTCGGGCTGGCGATAGGCGGCCAGCAGCATCTGTGGATTATCCTTGCCGGACGCCTTCGAAAGGATGTCCGGAGTGGTCTCGATCGCGTCGCCGCCGGCCGCTTCCGTCGCGGCGATGATGTCTCCGGCTAGCGGATGTCGCGCGCCTTCGGCCGAGAACATGATGATTTCGGGAAGCCGACGGCTGTCCCGCGCCTCGGTGATGATCCGGAGCCCCTCGGCGAGGAACAGGCCTTCTTCCTTGCGCGCCTTCTTGTCGCGAAGGGAGCGCAGGCGCTTGACCGTCGTATTGGAGAAGGCGGTGATTTCGCGGGGCATCAGGCGGCCCTATTCCTCGCCAAATCGCTCCTCGACAAGCGTCGCGAGTTTTTCGAGAGCGCCCTCGGCGTCGATTCCGGAGACGTGGATGACGATGGAATCGCCTTTCGCGGCGCCGAGCATCATGAGCCCCATGATGGACGTGCCGCAGACCTTGTTGCCATCCTTTTCAACCTCAACATTGGCGTCCAGGCCGCTGGCAAGATTGACGAATTTCGCGCTGGCGCGAGCGTGCAGTCCCCGCTGATTGGTAATCAGGATCTCGCGCCTCAGCGCGTTCAAGCGGCCGCTTCCCCGAGGATCTCTGAAGCCACCGAGATATATTTGCGGCCAGCTTCGCGCGCCGCGGCGACGGCTGCGTGAACGCCCATGACCTTGCGGGCGCCTTCCAGTCTGATGAGCATGGGCAGGTTCACGCCCGCGATGACTTCGATGTTCTCGCTCTTCATCAGCGAGATGGCGAGGTTGGAGGGTGTTCCCCCGAACAAATCGGTGAGGATGATCACGCCCTTGCCGCGGTCGACGGCGGCGATCGCATTGGCGATGTCTTGTCGCCGCGCTTCCATGTCGTCCTCCGGGCCGATGCAGATGGCCTCGATGGCCTCCTGCGGTCCTACGACATGTTCCATGGCGACCACGAATTCAGCCGCGAGGCGGCCATGGGTCACCAGTACCAATCCAATCATTCGTTCAACTCTCTTCCAGAATCGCCACCTGAATCGTCAGCCGCGGCGTGCCCCGGATCTTCCTCAATCGTGTCGCTCGGCTGCGAGGCGAGGTCACGGTGGCGGACATTTGGCGAAAAACCCGCATGACGCAACCGTTCGGCAATCTCCTCGGCGGCGCACACCGAGCGGTGCCGGCCCCCCGTACAGCCGAAGGCCACGGTCACGTAATTCTTGCCGGCGGCCCAGTAGCGAGGAATCCAGTCGGTGAGAAGCGCCTCCAGCCTGCCCATGGCGTCGGTCCAGGCGGCATCCTTTTCGAGATGCTCGCGAACGGGTTGGTCCATGCCGGTCATCGGGCGAAGATTCTCCACCCAGTGAGGATTATCCAAAAAACGCATGTCGAACATCAGGTCTGCTGTCCGGGAGACGCCGCGAGCGTACCCAAATGAGACAATCGTCAGTACCGGCTCGTCGCTGTCCGCCTGGTAGCGGCGGCGGAGTTCGTCGCGGAGCTCGGTCGGCGTGAGGTCGGAGGTGTCGATGATGCTCTCGGCGGCCGCCCTCAACGGAGCGGTCATGTCGCGCTCACGGGCGATTCCGTCCTCGGCGGGACGATCGGCGGCGAGCGGATGCCTCCGGCGAGTTTCGTTGTACCGCCGCATCAGCTCGTTACCGGCGCAGTCTAGATAGAGGATTTCGCCACGAACGCCCTGAATCGAATGGATTAGCGCGGGAAGCGCAGCCGCATCGAAGCCCCGGCTCCGCACGTCCATGCCCACGGCTGCCGGCACGAGCCTGCACTGGGTCGATTCGTCGCCGTGAACGAAGCTGTTGAGCAGCGAGACCGGCAGATTGTCGACGCAGTCCCAGCCCATGTCCTCCAGCGCATCGAGAACGCTGGACTTTCCGGCACCTGACATGCCGGTCACGAGAAGAAGGCGAGGGGGGCTACGGCGAGACGGCACCGCCCCGTCGTTAGAACTTCAGCCCGAGCCGGTCGAGAGCCAGTGCAACCTTCGATGCGGCAGAGGCCGTCTGGGCGTCCACGCTGATCAGCGGCAGGTTCACCCCGAGCACTGGTCGCTCCCGCCGGTCGTCGGGCAGCCGGACGATCTCGCTAGTCAATTCGACGTAGAGGGCGACGGGCACGTCGGTCACAGTATCCATGTCGACGATGCCAATGCCGCGGATCTCCAGCTTGCCCTTGATGGTCGGTGGAGCACTGGAAATGAGATGGTCGCCGTCGCGGCGGACGATGGTCTGATCGTCGCTGACGAGCGTGAACCCTCGGTCGAGCAGCCGCAGCGTCAGGTCCGATTTGCCGGACCCCGAGGGACCCGAAATGAGCACGGCGCGGCCGTCGGTCGCAACGGTGCTGGCGTGAATGGTCTCGGAAGAGAGAATTCGATTGCTCATCATGCCTCCGCTGCGGGCAAGCGGATGGTGAAGCGTCCGCCCGACGGTGCGTCGTCTCGGTCCTGCACGTCAATTTCCCCATCATGCCCTTCGACGATCGCCCGGGCGATGGCGAGGCCGAGACCCGTGTGCCGCCCGAAGTGCTCGCTCTCAGGCCTTACTGAGTGAAATCGGTTAAAAATGGCTTCCCGCAACTCCTCGGGCACGCCGGGACCTTCATCGTCGACCCGAATGCGGACGGTCTCTCCAACGCGAGTGGCCACAACTTCGACAAGGCCACCCGCCGGAGAAAAGCTGATCGCATTGTCGATGATGTTGTCGATCGCTCGGGCGAGGCGGCTGGCATCGCCCAACACGATGGCGGAGTCCTTGCGAGGGCGCGCGAAAGCAATTCTTGCATCGCCCTTCTCTCGCCGATGCTCCCAGGAATTGACGAGCTGCTCGATCAACGGGCCAAGGTCGACCAGTTCGAACTTCGTCCGAGCAAGCTCGGCGTCGGTTCTCGCCGCCTCACCGATATCGCCGATCAGCCGGTCGAGGCGGACGACGTCGTCCTTGGCGACGTCCAGCAGCTTTGATTTGAGATCCGGATTCTGAACCTGTTCAAGACCGTCGAGCGCGGACCGGAGCGAAGCTAGCGGGTTCTTGAGCTCGTGCGTCACGTCGGCGGCGAAATGCTCGATATTGTCTATGCGCTGCCGGAGCGACTGGCTCATATCGGAAACCGACCGCGCAAGCAGTCCGATCTCATCGCTGCGGGAGGGAAGGCGTGGCACCTTCACTTCACGCGCCCTGCCGAGACGAACACGATGCGCCGCGACCGCCAGCCGCCGCAGTGGCCGGGCGATGGTCCGGGCAAGGAAGAGCGATAGCAACACCGAAATGAGGATTGCGAGTCCCATGGCGATGAACAGCGAACGACGTTGGCTGCGGACGATGCGAGTGAAGTCGCGGTCATTCGTCGTGAGCAGGAGGATTTGCCTGCCCATTGGCGTTGCAGCCGATAATACTGGTGTCAGGTCAGGAGCATTGCGCGCCTTGCTTTCTGTCCTGCCGGAGGCCCTCGCCTCAAGGCCCTCGCTCCACGCGGCAAGCGAATTGCTCGCCGGCTCGACAAAGTCATCCAGCGGCTTGGCTCCGACCAATGCATTGAAGCCGCGGTCCACCGCTCTCGCGGCATCTTTCTGCCATCTCTGTTCGGCAGGATCGCGTAACCTGTAGGTCGGGCCGGTCAGATCCCAGCTGTCGAGCTGGCGCGAGCCATCCGGGCCGTAAACACGCACGCGGCTGTCGCTGGCGCGGGCCAGGGCTTCCAGCATTGCGGGTCGCGACTGGGCCGGCGTCCTGGCGAGAACGCTGGCGCTGATCTTGGCTTCGCGGCGGATGAGATTGGTGCGCTCTTCGCTAAGCTGGTTGCGGAAGGCGTCCAGGTAAAGGACTCCGCAGGCGAGAAGCACGATGGTAAGCAGGTTCACCGCCAGGATGCGGTGCACCAGGCGCAATCGCCCGAACCAGCGAATTCGCAGCTTACTCATCTTGGAATTTGTAACCCACGCCGTAGAGCGTCTCGATGGCGTCGAACTCCGAGTCGACTACCCGGAACTTGCGCCGCATGCGCTTGATGTGACTGTCGATCGTGCGGTCGTCGACGTAGACGTCGTCATGATAGGCGACGTCCAGAAGCTGGTTGCGCGTCTTCACCACGCCGGGCCGCTGCGCCAGGGCTTCGAGGATCAGGAACTCCGTCACGGTCAATGTGACATCCCGGCCGCCCCAGATCACCTTGTGACGAGCAGGATCCATGACCAGCCGCCCGCGATCGAGCAGGACCGGTTCGGGTTCGGGCTCGTCGTTATTGCCCGTGCCCTTTGCTAATTCCTGGCGGCGAAGGAGCGCCCTGATCCGCGCGATCAGCAGGCGCTGCGAGAAAGGCTTCGAGATGTAGTCGTCCGCGCCCATCGCCAGGCCGAGCGCCTCGTCCAGCTCGTCATCCTTCGACGTCAGGAATATGACAGGCATGGCGCTGAACTCGCGCACTCGGCGCAGTAGCTCCATGCCGTCCATGTGCGGCATCTTGATGTCGAAGACGCCCAGGTCGGGTTGCTTGTCCGCGAAGGCCTTCAGTGCCGCCGAAGGATCGGTGTAGACCCGCGTGACGAACCCTTCCGCCTGCAATGCAATGGAGACGGAGGTCAGGATGTTTCGGTCGTCGTCGACCAGCGCGATCTCTTGATTCATGCCGTGAATGTTGGTCCCGCGTCCTTCGCCCGAAACGGGCTTAGCACCGTGCCGGAGTGACACAAGAAGGTGCCGGCTCGCTTTGACGAAGCAACCTCTCTGGGGTTATAGGCGCTCTACGCATACGTATGCGGCGGCAGGCCAAACCCGGTCGCCGCCGCATATTGCATTTTGGAAAGGGGAGTTTGAGTTGACGGACCGCGTGCCGAGCTTCGGCCTGGATGATCAGGGCATCAAGACGACTGCCGAGCTTCACTGGAATCTCGGCACGGCGCCACTCGTGGAGCAGGCCGTCCAGCGCGGTGAAGGCCGACTGACGAAGGACGGCGCGCTGCTGGTGGACACCGGCAAGTTTACCGGTCGCAGCGTGAAGGACAAATTCGTAGTTCGCGACGGTACGACCGAGAACACCATCAACTGGGGTCCGATCAATCAGCCGATGACGGGTGAGCACTGGGCGAACCTGAAAGCCGATTTCATGGCGGCGCTCCGGGAGCAGAAGGAACTCTACGTCGCGGATTTGTTCGGCGGCAGCCAGCCGGAATATCGCGTGAACGTGCGCGTGGTCACGCAGATGGCGTGGCACAATCTTTTCATTCGCACCTTGTTGGTGCGGCCGAAAGCCGATGAGCTCGCCGGCTTCACGCCCGAGTACACGATCATCAACCTGCCCAGCTTCAAGGCTGATCCGGCGCGTCACGGCAGCCGCAGCGACACGGTGATCGCGGTCAACCTGACCGAGAAGATGATCCTGATCGGCAACACAGAATATTCGGGGGAAATGAAGAAGGGCGTGTTCGGCCTCCTCAATTTCCTGCTTCCGGCGCAGGGCGTGATGCCGATGCACTGTTCGGCCAACGTCGGTGCGGACGGCAAGAGCGCAATCTTTTTCGGCCTGTCGGGTACCGGCAAGACCACGCTTTCGGCTGACGCCAGCCGTACGCTGATCGGGGACGACGAGCACGGCTGGTCGGATACGGCCGTCTTCAACTTTGAAGGCGGCTGCTATGCGAAGATGATCAATCTGTCGGCCGAAGGCGAGCCCGAGATCTACGCAACGACCAAGATGTTTGGCACGATCCTCGAGAACGTTACGATGGACGAGGATACGCGCGAGCTGGACTTTACGGACGCCAGCAAGACCGAGAATACGCGCGGAGCTTATCCGATCGAGTTCATCCCGAACACGAGCGAGAAAAACCTCGGCCCTCCGCCATCGACCATCATCTTCCTGACGGCCGATGCGTTCGGCGTGCTCCCCCCAATCGCGCGGCTCACCCCCGATCAGGCGATGTACCACTTCCTGTCGGGCTACACCGCCAAGGTTGCCGGTACCGAGATCGGCGTGACCGAGCCGACCGCAACGTTCAGTACCTGCTTCGGCGCCGCATTCATGCCGCGCCCCCCGTCGGTCTATGGCAACCTGCTCAAGAAGCGCATCGCTGAGGGCGGCGCGGAATGTTGGCTGGTCAATACCGGCTGGACGGGCGGCAAATACGGCGTGGGCAAGCGTATGCCGATCAAGGAAACGCGCGCGCTTCTGAATGCAGCGCTCGACGGCAGCCTTAATGACGCCGAGTTCCACAAAGACCCGAACTTCGGCTTCGAAGTGCCGGTGGCCGTTCCGGGCGTCGACAGCGCGATCCTCGACCCGCGCAGCACCTGGGCGGACAAGGCCGAATACGACCGCACGGCCGAGAAGTTGGTCGACCTGTTCATCGAGAACTTCGCGCAATTTGCGGACCAAGTGGACGAGGGCGTTCGACAAGCCGCGCCCAAGGTTTCCGCCGCCGCATAATTGCCTGGTCATCAGGATCGGGCCCTCAATTCAGGACCCGATCCTATGACCGATTTTTCGCCACGCCTCTTCACCAGCGACGCCGAGATCGAACGTCTCGGCGAGGGGCTGCTTGCGTGCACTTTGCCGCGCGCAGACTGGACGCACGAGGCGCACCTCGCCGCCACGACTTACCTCGTCGTTCGCCGACCGGACATCGACCTCGACGCCGATCTGCCGGGCATCATCCGCCGCTTCAACGAGAGCGTCGGCGGAGTGAACAGCGACACCGATGGCTATCATGAGACGATCACGCGCTGCTTCCTCCATGGGGTGCGAGTTTTCCTCAAGGATGCTGACGGTGGCGTGCCCCTCCACAAGAACGTGAACGAGTTGCTGCAGTCGCCGATGGGTCGCCGCGACTGGCCGCTGCGCTTCTACAGCCGCGACCGCCTGTTCTCCGTCGAGGCGCGACGCTCGCACGTCGCACCCGACATTGCGGGCATGCTGTGACGGAACCCCGGATGTTCGCTGAGTCCAAGGGCTTAGGCACTTGCGTGTCCGGAAGCGGGACGATTCAAAATCCTCACCTTGCTAACTGACCACCGTTGCTGGGATATCGGCGTCGTCGCTCTGTTCAACCGCCTGACAGCTTGTCGGGTTTAAGAGGATCAATCTGGTCTGCCGCGCTTCCGTGCGGTGGCCATCGCCGGCGGGATTTTCGTTAAATGGATACACAGCCTAGTGAGTATGATCGGCTGCTGTCTCAGTTGGCCGCTGACTTCGACGCTCTCGCCAACATTCTCCAACAGGCGATCGAGGCCCAGGACTCCGGCAATGCATCGCTTGATGCGCTCGTGAGTGCCAAAGCTGCCGCTGAAAAGGGAGCGGACTTGGCTCGACGTAACGTCCGGGCGTAGGCTGCTGATACATTCAGATAAACGAGATCGATCGGCGTATTTCGCGCACGACTTCTTTCCGTAAAGGTTCAGGCCCTCGGTCGAGCTAGCGCAGCCTTGCTAAGCGGCCAGCGCCCCGGCGGTCCGCACATACTCGTCGACGTTTTTCGCGAGGACGTCCATCGGGACGTTGCCGCCGATGACGACGGCATCGTTGAACGCCTTGATGTCGTAGCGCGGGCCGAGCGCCGCTTTCGCCTTGTCGCGCTGACGATTGATCTCGCTATGGCCGACCTTGTAGCCGCAGGCCTGGCCGGGCCAACTGCAGTAGCGGTCGACTTCGCTCCGCACTTCCTCGGCCTTCGATCCGATTTCGTTGACGAAGAAGGCGACGGCCTGCTCGCGGCTCCAGCGCTTGGCGTGGAGGCCGGTGTCGACCACCAGGCGACAGGCGCGGAAGGCGATGCCCTGGAGGTAGCCGAGACGGCCCGCGGGGAAGTCGTCGTACACGCCGAACTCGTCCGCGAGCTGCTGCGCGTAGAGCGCCCAACCTTCGGAATAGGCGCCGAACGACAGAAGCGTCCGGATCAGCGGCAGCTTGTTGGCATATTCGCCCTGCCAGACATGACCCGGAATGGCCTCGTGGTGGGTGAGGTCGGGCAGGTCGAACTTGTTGTGCAGTGAGGTCGTGTGCAGGTTGATCCAGAACTTGCCGGGGATGGTGCCGTCGATCGATCCGGCGCCGCCATAGGCGCCGGGCGCGCCGGGTTCTTCCTCCGGCGGTAGGCGGCGAACTTCGAGATTGCCCTTCACCAACGTGTTGAACATCTGCGGGAGCTTGGTTCGGATGATGCGCACGCGTTCCTGGATGTACGCCATGATCTCGGCGCGGCCCTTGTCGCCGTCCGAGAATTTGTAGCGCGGGTCCTTGCCCAACGCCTGCATTCGCTCGCCGACCGAGCCTTTGGTGTAGCCGAGGCTCTTGAGGATCGGGTCCATGCGGCCCTGAAGCTCGCGGAGTTCGTTGAGGCCCATCTGGTGGACCTCTTCGGGGCTCATGGTCGTGGTGGTGGAGGCCTTGAGCGCCCAGGCGTAATAGGCGTCGCCGCCCGGCTGAGCCCACATTCCAGGTGCGCTCTTCGCTTGCGCGCGCTGGGCGGTGAGTTCGGCGATCTGGCGTTCGAGCGCAGGCACCACGTCTTGCTGGACGATTGTGCGGGCACGCTCCGTCCAATTGCCGGGGATGTTCTTTTCGCGCGTGCGGCGTTCGAGGGATTCGACTAGCCCGCCGCCCTTGCGTGCGCCGTCGACGCTCTGCTTCATTTGGCCGAGAGCCTTGTCGAGCAGGAAGTCCGGCGGGACGAGCCCTTTGGCTCGCGCATCTGCGACCCGCGCAAGCTCTCCGTCGAGTTGCTTCGGATAGGCTTGCAGGCGGGAGATGTAAGCTTCGGCGTCTGCCGTCCCGTTGATCTGATGGTCGGCGTCCAGAAAACGCGGCGTATCCAGGTAGGCGCCGACATTCTGGATCACAACGTAAGGCGTGTTGCGCCAGTCTCCCACGGCAACGTCGCCGTAGGGCAGAGCGAATCCTTCGAGCGCGGTCCTGTAGGCAGTGCGTACGACTTCGACGCTTGTGCGCGTCGAGTGGGACAGGACCGAGACGTCAATCGCCTCGGCGCGGCGGAGGTCGGCGGCAACCGTATCGCGGATACGCTGCTGCCCTGCGGCCGAACGATCCTCAAGCTGATACCTGAGTTGCGCGAGCCTACCCTGATCGACGCCGTAAGAGGTAGCGCTTTCCGGCGTATGCCTGATGAGATTGTCCGCGATCGAGTCCAGCTGCGCAGACGCCTCGGCTTCGGTCGTGGCGGGCGCCGGTGCGGGGGAAAGTCCATCGCCGGGGGCTGCAGTCCCAACCGTTCTTGCGCAGTTTGCAACAAAGGGAAACGCGGCACTCGCCGACAAAGCTGCAACCGCCTGGCGGCGGCTCAGAAACAGTTCGGACAAAACTCTACTCCGTCAGGTTGGTAAGTTGGCGATCCGGTTCGACCAAAAGGCAATTGCCATCAACCCCGGTTATACGAACGCGCTCGCCAGGACGACCGGGACCACCGCGCGCACTCCATTCGCTGTCGCCGACGCGGACCCGGCCCGAATGCTCGTCGACCGCTTCGATGACCGTGACGCTCTTTCCGACGAGACGGGCGCTACGGTCGTTCAGGAGTGGGTCGCTGCTTTCCGTCGCCGCGTTCGCGTACATGCGCCGGCCGATCATCACCGCCACCAGCGCGTAGATGGTGAAGAGGGTGAGTTGCGCCGGGAGACCCAGGTCGAACAGCAAAGTGAAGGCGCCGGTCGCCAGCGCTGCAGCACCGATGAACACCAGGAAGAAGCCCGGTGCGATCACTTCGGCGATCAGGAGCAGGATCCCGCCGATCATCCACAGCCAGCCGGGCTCCAGATTGTCCGGCATTAGCCTTCAATCCTCGGAGCGCCCGGAACGCCCGGTGTCGGACCAACGCGAGTTGTGACACTCGGCTTGGGCCGCTGCGGCGGCTTCGGCGCCTCATCCCCACCGAAGACTTCGCGCGCTAGTTCGCCAATCCCGCCGAGGGTGCCCATCAATTGTGTAGCTTCCACGGGGAACAAGATGGTCTTGGCATTCGGAGACGTCGCGAACATGCCCAGCGCCTCGACATATTTCTGCGCGACGAAATAGTTGATCGCCTGAGCATTGCCGCCGGCGATGGCCTCGGAAACGAGAGTGGTGGCCTTGGCCTCCGCCTCCGCCGCGCGCTCGCGGGCCTCGGCCTCCCGGAAGGCAGCTTCGCGCAAGCCCTCGGCCTGCAGGATGTTCGCCTGCTTTTCGCCCTCGGCACGAAGGATCTCGGAAGCGCGCAGTCCTTCGGATTCGAGGATGGCGGCGCGCTTCTCGCGTTCGGCCTTCATCTGGCGGGTCATCGCATCTACGATGTCACGCGGGGGGCGGATGTCCTTGAGTTCGACGCGCGTGATTTTCACGCCCCACGGCTCGGTCGCGTGATCGACGACGGCCAGCAGGCGGGCATTGATCTCGTCACGCTTCGACAATGTCTCGTCGAGATCCATCGAACCCATCACCGTGCGCAAATTGGTGGTCGATAGAGCCATCAGCGCCAGATAGAGATCGCTGACCTCATAGGCCGCTTTTGCGGGATCCATCACCTGGAAAAAGACGACGCCATCGACCGCGACCATAGCATTGTCCTTGGTGATAATCTCCTGGCCGGGGATGTCGACGACCTGCTCCATCATGTTGATCTTGTGTCCGACGCGATAGAAGAAGGGCGGGACGAAGTTAAAGCCCGGATGCCCCACCCGCACGAAACGACCGAAGTGCTCGATCGTATAACGGTAGCCCTGGTGGACGATCTTCACGCCGATCATCACGTACAGCAGGGCGAGGACCGCAACCGCAATCATGAACGTCGTCAGCATTTCCATCCCATCCCCCGTCGCATCGCTTTGATGCATATTGCTGTCAGCATCAGCGGAACGAAAGGAAAATCGCAGTGAGCATCGACCTGTTCGAGGTTCGATCGGTACTGTTCCTGCCGGCGTCGAACCCGCGCGCGATCGCCAAGGCGCGTGAGAGCAAGGCCGATCTCGTGGTTCTCGACCTCGAAGATGCGGTGAAGCCGGCGGACAAAAATACTGCCCGCGATGCTGCGGTTGAAGCCGTGACGTCAGAATGGCCCATGCCCCTGGCGATCCGGGTCAATGGTGTGGGGACCGAGTGGCATTCCCTCGATCTCGATGCCGTGGCGCGCTCAAACGCTGACGTCGCGGTCCTGCCGAGGGCCGCTTCGGCGCATCTGGCGCGTGAGGTTCGCGAAGCCATGGGCAAGCCGCTCCTGGCAATGATCGAGACGGCAGCCGGAGTGCTGGCCGCGCCGGCGATCGCACACGAAGTGGCTGCGCTGATCGCGGGCACGAACGATCTATCCGCAGACCTGAGGCTTCCGGCAGGTGCGGGGCGCGCGCCGCTGCAGATGGCCTTGCAGACGGTCGTCGTGTCGGCGCGATCCGCGGGCGTCGCCTGCTTCGACGGAGTGTTCAACGCACTGACAGATCTGGATGGTTTCGCCGCAGAAGCAGCAGAGGGGCGGCGGCTGGGCTTTGATGGCAAGTCGCTCATCCACCCGGACCAGATCGAGCCGTGCAACCGTGCGTTCGGTCCCAGCGATGCGGAAATCGAGCGCGCGCGGCGGCTCGTCGACGCCTTCAGCGGGGGTGCGGAGCGCTTCGAGGACCAGATGATCGAGCGCATGCACGTCGAGTTGGCACGTCGCACGCTCCAACGCGCGGGTCAGCCCTGATCCACGAATGCTGAATCAGATCATCCGCGCCGCATCGACGGCAATCCACAAGGCGATCGCTCTCGGGTGGTTCTTCCGGCGACCGAAGACTTACGGAGCGCACGCCATCGCGCTTACGCCCGAGCGGCGGCTTATCCTCGTCAAGCTCCGGTACGCGCCGGGGTGGCGAATGCCCGGAGGTGGGAGGGACCCTGACGAGCCGGCGTCCGATGCTGCACTTCGTGAACTCCGCGAGGAGATCGGCATGACTTCGCATGGATCGGTCGAGGCGGCGTGCGAGCTGGAGGAAGAGGTCGATTTCAAGCGCGACACTTGCTCCCTCGTCATCGTCCGGGACGTAGCGTACCGGCCGAAAAGGTGGAGCTGGGAGGTGGAGGCAGTTCGGGACGATCCGCTCGACCACTTGCCGCGCGACCTCGCCGCCCCGGCCCGTCGATGGCTGGAAGCTGTCGCCGCTCGTCTCTAGCCGCCCCTTGGCGAATTGGGTGAAGCTTGGCATGGGCCGATATGGCCGACCTGAACGACGCTCCTGAAATCCCGCTGGGCCTCACTTTCGACGACGTCCTCCTCCAGCCGCTCGAATTGAGCGTGCTGCCGAGCGGCGCGGACACCAGCACGCACCTTACCCGCGAAATTCCGCTGAACATTCCACTCTTGTCCTCGGCGATGGACACGGTGACGGAAGCCGACATGGCGATCGCCCTGGCGCAGCTGGGAGGGATTGGCGTCCTTCACCGCAATCTGAGCATAGAGGAGCAGGCTGCGGCCGTCCGCGCCGTGAAGCGCTTCGAGAGCGGCATGGTCGTCAATCCGATCACGATGACGCCTGATCAGACGCTCGCCGAAGCGCTTGAGCTGATGAAGTTCAACCGCATCAGCGGCATCCCGATCGTCGAGAGATCCGGAAAGCTTTGCGGCATCCTGACCAATCGCGACGTCCGCTTTGCCGAGCACCCTGGCCAGGCCGTGTCGGAATTGATGACGAAGGAGAACCTCGCCGTCGTCGGACTAGGAACGAGCACGGAAGTCGCCCAGCGCATCTTGCACCAACGGCGGATCGAGAAATTGCTGGTCGTCGACGACCGCGAGCATCTCGTCGGACTCATCACGGTCAAGGACATCGAAAAAGCCGTCGCTACCCCGAACGCCACCAAGGACGCCGAAGGGCGCCTTCGCGCGGCGGCGGCGACGACCGTCGGCGATGCAGGTTTTGCCCGGTCCGAGGCGCTTATCGAGGCCGGCTGCGACTGCATCGTCATCGACACTGCGCATGGTCACAATACCGAGGTGGCGCGGGCCGTGGAGCGGGTGAAGAGCCTGTCGAACTCGGTTCAGGTGGTCGCGGGCAACGTCGCGACGGGCGACGCGGCCAAGGCGCTCGCTGACGCCGGTGCGGACGCGGTGAAGGTTGGCATCGGTCCCGGATCGATCTGCACGACGCGCGTCATTGCAGGTGTCGGCGTGCCGCAACTCACTGCGATCATGTCGGCCGCCAATGCGTTGAACGGCCGAAATGTGCCGGTCATTGCCGACGGCGGAATCCGTACTAGCGGCGACATTGCCAAGGCGCTCGCCGCCGGAGCCTCGACCGTAATGGTCGGATCGCTCCTCGCCGGCACGGAAGAAGCTCCGGGCGAGACGTTCCTGTACCAGGGGCGGGCTTACAAGAGCTATCGCGGCATGGGTTCGGTCGGGGCGATGGCCCGCGGATCGGCCGACCGCTACTTCCAGCAAGACATTCGCGACCAGCTTAAGTTGGTGCCGGAAGGGATCGAGGGGCAGGTGCCTTTCAAGGGACCGGTCCGCGAGATCGTGCACCAGCTGGTCGGCGGAGTGAAGGCGGCGATGGGCTATACCGGCTCGGCGACGATCCGCGACCTGCAGGAGCGCGCGCGCTTCATCCGCATCACCAACGCGGGCCTGTCCGAGAGCCACGTGCATGATGTTGCGATCACGCGTGAGGCTCCTAACTATCCGACACGCTAAGCCATGACTCCGGCCGCGCGGGTCCAGGCGGCGATAGAGATCCTGGACGAGGTGATCGGTTCGGCCCGAGACGACGGACCACCCGCCGACTCCATCGTCACGCGCTATTTCAAAACTCGGCGCTACGCGGGCTCGAAGGACAGGCGGGCCGTACGCGAACTGGTTTTCCGCGCGATCCGGGCCGTGGCCGAACGGCCCGAGAGCGGCAGAGCGGCGCTGCTTGCCTTGGCGGAGAGTGACTCAGCGCTGCTTGATCTGTTTGGAGAGCCGCGTGGACCTGACGTTTTGAGCGAGAAGGAGACGGTAGCGGAGCGCGGGACGGTCCCCAACTGGCTCGTTGCGGAACTGTCGCCGCTCATCGATCCTGCTGAGTGGCCTGCGTTGCTGGATCGAGCGCCGCTCGACCTCCGCGTCAACGTGGCACGGGCGGGCCGTGAGGAACTTCTTCCGCAGTTCGACGGAGCGGAGCCGACGCGGCTCAGCCCCTGGGGGATCCGCCTGCCTTCCGACAGCCGTGTCGACGACCATCGAGCGTTCACTGAGGGTCTGATTGAAGTGCAGGACGAAGGCAGCCAGCTGATTGCGCTCGCCTGCACGCCTCTGGATGGAAGCAAGGTCCTCGACCTTTGCGCGGGAGCAGGGGGCAAGGCCTTGGCCCTGGCTTCTGTAGCGCCGAACGCAGAAATACTCGCCACGGACAGCAACCGCCCTCGCTTGTCGAAGCTGAGCCCACGGGCGGACCGGGCTGGCGCTCGAATTGCAGTCCGGCTGTTGAACCCGCCGCACGAGCTGGAGGAACTGTCCGACGTGCGGGGTCAGGCGGATCTTGTGCTGGTCGATGCACCATGTTCCGGAAGCGGTACCTGGCGGCGCAACCCGGAGGGCCGCTGGCGCCTGACGCCGGAGCGGCTCGACCGGGTGGTAGCTCTTCAGTCGCGCCTCCTCGACATGGCTGCGGACCTGGTTCGGCCCGGTGGGCGCATCGTCTACGCTGTCTGCTCGCTTCTGTCCCGGGAAGGTGCAGGCCAGATACAGGACTTCCTCGATCGTCGTTCATCGTGGATTGTGGAAGAAACGCCTATCGCCGCCGGGCGTTTGGATGACGTCGGAAGGCTTCTGACGCCAGGTCATGACGGTACCGACGGCTTTTTCGTCGCACGGCTGGTTCGCCCATGTTAGAACCGCGTGCCCGAGGAGATTAGAATGCGCCTTTTGCCTCCAGTTCTGATTGCCGGTGTCGCGGCGGCCCTGGTCACGACATCCGCCGTTGGGCAACGGCCTGACGATCAGCTTGCGCCGCGGTCGGTGGAGCTTCTGAAGCAGGGCAATGCGCATCTCGCAGCTGGTCGCTTCGTCGAGGCTGACGAGACGCTCGAAACGGCCCTGGCGGTCGATCCGCGCAATCGTGCAGCTTACAATTCGCTTGCTCGCGTGGCTCAGCGGCAGAAGCTGTTCGGCCAATCGATCCGCTTTACCAAGAAGGCGCTTCAGCTGGAGCCCAACGACCGTGACGCGATCGCCATTCAGGGCGAAGCGATGGTCGAGCTTGGTGCGTTGGCCCGTGCGAAGGAAAATCTGGTCAAGCTCCAGAAGCTTTGTCCGAGCGGTTGCCCGCAGCTCGCCGAACTCTCGGCGACGATTACGCGCGGACCGACTGTGGCGTCGGCGACCCCGCCGGTAACACCGAAGAGCAATTAAGCGGATGCGCGGGCGCCAAGCTCGCGGGCTAGTTGCACGAACTCATCGACGCTGACCGTCTCGGCACGGCGTGCGCTATCGATTCCGAGCCTTTCCAATGCATCCAGGGCGCCCGGCAGATCCTTGACGCTCGACCGCAGCATCTTCCGGCGCTGCCCGAAGGCGGCCTCGGTGAGCTTTTCGAGAATGGCCGGGTTCACGCCCTCCGGCATCGGCTTGGGGACGATGTGCACCACAGCCGACATCACTTTCGGCGGCGGCACGAAGGCCGACCGGTGCACGCCAAGGACGACCTTCGCGTCGGCGCGCCACTGGGCAAGGATGGATAGCCGGCCGTAATCCTTGCTGCCCGGTGCGGCGACGATCCGGTCCGCCACTTCGCGCTGGAACATCAGCGTTAGCGATCGCCACCAGGGCGGCCACGTTCCGCTCATCCAGCGCAGAAGCAGCGCCGTTCCAACATTGTACGGCAAGTTCGAGACGATGTGCGCTCCATCGCCGGCTTCGCGGCGCTCGTCGATTGTCAGAGCGTCGGCGTCGATCACTCGCAGCTTGCCGGGATAGGCCATTTCCAGCTCGGCTAGGGCGGGCATGCATCGCCGATCGCGCTCAACTGCGACCACGGATGCGCCCGCTTCCAGCATCGCATGAGTGAGCCCGCCCGGACCCGGACCGACTTCATAGGCCGTCCGGCCTTCCAGCGGTCCCGGAATCGCGGCGATCTTCGCCAGTAGCTGCCGGTCCAGGATGAAGTTCTGCCCTAGCGCCTTGCTTGCCTGGAGCCCGTGGCGAGAAATGACGTCGCGTAACGGCTCCGGTTGCGGCGTCACTCCGCCAATTCCCGGTTGGCCGCGCAGAGAGCCGCCATCCGGATTGCCGACGCCATCGGCCGCGGATCGGCAATGTCCTGGCCGGCGATGTCGAAGGCCGTCCCATGATCGGGGGCCGTGCGAATGATCGGCAGCCCGAGGGTCACGTTGACTCCATCCTCGAAATGCAGCGCTTTCAACGGGATCAAGGCCTGGTCATGATACATGCAAAGCGCGGCGTCGTAGCGTGCGCGGGCCGTTGAATTGAACATGGAATTGGCAGGGTGGGGACCGGTCACTCTCCAGCCTTCCGCGCGGAGGGCAGCAATTGCCGGCTCGATCAACTCGGCTTCTTCACGGCCCAGCCTTCCGCCTTCGCCTGCATGCGGATTGAATGCCGAAACAGCGAGCGTGGGATCGGCGATGCCGAAATTGCGCTGCAAGCCACGCAAGGTCGTTCGGCCACGAGCCTCGATCAATGCTGCGGAGAGCTGGCCAGCGACATCCGCCAGCGGGATGTGCGTGGTGACGGGGACGGTGCGCAAGCTCGGTCCCGCAAGCATCATCGCAACATTCCCGCTCGACACGCCGCACCTTTCGGCGACAAACTCCGTTTGGCCCGGGTGCGTGAAGCCGATCGAGTAGAGCTGCTCCTTGGATATCGGGCCGGTCACAACCGCGGCCGCCGACCCCGATCGCGTCAGGCCGACCCCGATCTCCAGCGAGTCCAGCGAGCAATGCGCTCCTGCAACCGAGGGGCGTCCCGGACAATCGCCGTCTGCAGACGCGATCTGGATGATCGGTAGCGCGTAATCGAAAACGGCGTCGGCCTGACGCGGATCGTCGATCGGTTCGATCGGACCGTCCCAGACGAGCGCGATGGCACGCGGGTCGCCGATTGCCGCGAAGGTCGGCAAATCGAAATCCGCGCGGCGATCCCAGCACTTGGCGACCACTTCCGGGCCGATACCGGCCGGGTCTCCCAATGAGACCGCCAGCGGTCGAGATGGTTTTTGAACCATCAACTCCGCCTGATGATCGTCGATCTTAGCGGAATTCGATCACCGCATCGCGCCTGAGGTCGCGAAGGTAACGGCGTGCACGAAGGTTCACGCGCTCCTCGCTCAACTGGTTGAAGACCTGGTCGAAGGTCGGTGCGGTGGGATCGGCTTCGTCACGGCCGCAGATCACGAGCGTGCGAACGCCTTCTTCGATCGAACCGAAGGGGCGGGTGGCCTGCCCGACCTGCAGCGGCAGCATGATCTCCTGGAGAGCGGCCGGCAGTTCGCGAAGGCGGACCTGATCGCTCTGCACGACTTCGCCGTTGAATTCCGAAGCAATGCGCTCCGCGCCGCCGCAACCGCCAACATTCTGCGCGGCCTGTGCGAACCTGGCGACCGTCGCTTCGGCCTGAGGCCGGCTGGTGCCGGCGGGGAAAGCGATGGAAACCTGCTTTAGGCTGAGAACGGCATTGCGAGGATCGGCCATCAGGATCTTGCGCGCATCCTGAACCGCGAGGATCGAGACACCGCCTGGTACCGCGATCGGAGCACTGATTTGCCCCGGGCCCAGGGTCCGCAGCACGGAGCCGAGCTGGTCCGGCAGCTGTTCCGGGCGAACCCAGCCCAGGTCGCCGCCGACCGCCGCCGTCGAGGCCTCGGAATATTGGCGAGCGTAACCGGCGAAGGAAGCGCCTTGGCGAAGCTGCGCGATGATCTGATTCGCGTTCGCCATCTTTTGCGGAATGCTGTCGCTGGTCGCGGACAGGAAGATCTCGCCGACGCGATATTCCTCAGTGCCCTTCGACGCGTTCATGCGGTCGAGGACCGCCTTCACCTCTTCGTCGCCGACGGACACCGAATTCTCAATCTTCTGCTGCTGCAGCCGCCGCCACGCTGTCTCGCCGTGCACCTGCCGCCGAAGCGAGCGAATCGAGGAGCCGTTGGCCTTCAAATAGTCGGTGAGCTGCGCAGGATTCATCTTCACGCCCTCGGCGACCCGCGTCACGGTCCGGTCGATGTCCTTGTCGGTGACCTCGATTTCGGCGGTCTTGGCCGCCTGGATCTGCAGCGTCTCGTCGATCAGGTTGCGGAGCACCTGCTGGCGGAGCTGGTCCACCTGATCGGCCGGTAGGCGGCCCTCATTCGCGATGGCCAGAAGGGCGAGGCGCTGGTCGATGTCGGTCTGCGTGATGACCTCGCCATTCACGATGGCGGTCGCCTTCACGACCGAAGGCATCGCCTGACCGAAGATCTGCGGATTGTCGGGAAGCTTCAGGACGCTCGCGCTGCCGCTGGCGGGCGTGTTTGGGTCGGCTGCATTCTGCGCTGCCGCTCCAGTCGCCACAGCCAGCACCAGTGCAGCCGTTGCGTATCGAGCGCGCGCCGGAAAGAAGTCGAATGCTGCTGACACTTCCGAAATTCCCTTGTTGTTCAACCGAATGAGCGGGTCGGCGTATATCCAGCCCCGCTGAACGCAGGCTTAGCGGCCGAGACCCTTGAGCGATAGCCGGAACGAGAAGGTGCTGCCTTCGTCAAAACCGCCGATCCTTTCATAGTCCCGCCGCCACGAGACGCCAAGCGCAATGCACTCATCTTCGTAATCGATGCTGAGGCGATGCCGGACAGCTTCGAACCCGTCGGAAACGGACAGCGGGTCCTCGGCCTCGCTGGTCAGGTCCAGGACCGTCGAGCCGAATACCGACCAGTGCTTGGCGAACTTGATGCGGGCGGCCGCGCGCAATTCTTCCTTGTCGCGAAGATCTTCGACCGCTTCATCGATGCCGCGGTTGAGACGGAGATAGCCGATCTGCGCATAGGTTTCGTCGCTGCCGAGGGTCAGGTCGACTTCGTTACGCCGAACGGCGAGATTGTCCTTATCCACGCGATAGCGGTGCGTGAGGTCGATGAAGCGGCCGTAACGAACCCGCGTGCGGCCGACGATGTCGGAGACCCGCCCGGAAAGGCCGGTGCCCTCGGGGAAGATCTCGCCCTTCTTGCTGATCCGGTAGCTCTGGCCGACGGTCGACATGATCGACAGGTTCGGGCGTTCGTAGGACCAATCCAGCCCGTAGGTGACCCGCGATCCGTCCTCCCATCGGTCGTAGCCGGGAAAGCGGTTGAGAGCGAAGAGGTTGCTGTCCTCCAGATCGACGGACCGCGCATCCTCGTTCGGGATGTCGAGGTTAGGGGTCGGCGGCGTCAGCACCAGCTGCACCCGAGGAGTGAGCCGCTGCATGCCTCCGAACAAGGGTCCGATGAACGGCCACTTCAGGTCCGCTGCGAGTGCCCCAATGCCGCGCGCATGCCATCCATCCGTCCCGCGATAGAGCGGGACGTCGGTGCTGGCCGAATTGTTGGTGTGATAGACGTCGCCGCGCGCATAGCCGGTGAACGTCAGTTCCTGGCCCCAGTCAGTCAGGGTCCGCACGTCCCATTTAGCGCTTGCAAAGGCCCGCTGCGTGTCCTGTCCTTCGAGACGCAGGATGGCCAGGCTGTTCGCCTGCAGTTCCAGCGCCCCGCCGAAGATGGGTGGGTCCAGCCTGAACCGTGCGTCTATTGCCGGCAGCGCGATCGGCATCTGCTTCTGGACGTCGTTGACCCGCAAGCCTTCGAATGCCCAACCGGCGATCGAGATGTAGCTGTTGGGGCTGATCCGCTCGACATTGATCGAACTGCGCAGGCGGTCGTCCTGGGTGATGTCGTAGCGGCGAGCGACGGTCTTGTCGGAGGCGATCCGCGTGAAGCCGGTGACGCTCCACAATGGATCGAGCTGCGCCTTGCCGTTGGCCTCGAAATAGGCGCGAATGCCCTTTTCGCCGGTTTCTTCCGGTTCGCCGAGCTCGGTCAGCCGTTCGATACGGCCATAGGTCAGGAAACCGCCGAACTGGAATGCGCCGACGCGGTTCAACTCGCGATACTTGGCTTCGATGGCGGGGCGCAATTTCGTGTAGAAATGCGGTGTGATGGTCACGTCGCGGTTGGGCCCGAGCCGACGGTAGTATGGTACCGCTACTTCGAAACCGCGGCGGCCCGAGATGCTGATGTCCGGGACGAGGACGCCGCTGATGCCGCCCGCGTCTCCGCCGGTCGCGATGCTGAAGATCGGCAGTAGCGGCAGGGTGACGCCGAAGATCCGCATCCGGCCGCCGCGGAAGCGAATGCGCTGCTCATCCGGATCGTAGGTGACCCGGGCCGCGGTGATCGCCCAGCTTGGGTTGCGCGGACAGCCGGTTTCGGTCGTGACGGGGCAGGGTGAATAGATGGCGTCTTCTAGAATGGTGAGGTCGCCGGCGCGCTGGCCCCGCTGGGCAGCAATGCGTCCGCCGCTTTCGAGCACGATCAGCAAATTCTCGACCGTCCCGTCGCGCAGGGTATCGGCCAGGACGACATTGTCGCCGATGAACTTGTCGCCCTGTGGGTTCATCACGACGACGTTGCCCCGTGCGCGGACCTCGCCTGTCTTCCGGTTCCAGACGACCTCGTCTGCCGCGACATGATTGCCATCCCGTTGCAGGCGGACAGCGCCCGACGCGGTTACGACGTCCGCCTGGCTGTCGTAGGTGACCTGACTCGCACTGAACTCGACGAATTCTCCTGCCTCGACGTCCAGCGGTCCGAGGGCCTCGGGAGTAGACGCTTCGGTCGTTGGCGGCTCCTGCGCCCTGGCGACAGCCGGAGCGAGCGCGAACGGGAGAGCGGTCCACCAGACTAGTTTCCTACGCAAAGTCGGTCCCGCAGCTCACCCCAATCACGATGGCGAGCCTATTGCACCTTGGCAGTAAGTCCACAATGCGCCTCGAAGCAGGCCCTTTGCTATTGCGGCAGGTGGGTCTTAAGAGACGGCCCTCACCCTTCAGACCAAGGCTATTTCAGGACTTCTCCTTGATGCAGATTTCTTTTGCCGACACCCGCCCGAGCGGAGATTTCGCGCTCGTCCTGCCCGTCGCCGGCAAGAACCGGATTGCACTGGATAGCCTGGGCGGAGACCGCACGTCCGTAGAGGCGGCTCTCAACCGGCAACGGTTCGATGGCGATTCCGGTAGCGCTGCGGAGATGTATGTCCCCGCCGAAAGCGGAGTGCGCCGGCTGCTGGTCGTCGGGACCGGCGACGGGAATGATCCTGCCGACGCCGCCGAGAAGCTGGGGGGCACGATTTCGAGCCGGCTGCTCACTTCGGGTGAGAAGCATGCCGTTCTCGACATCGGTGGCCTGAACTACGATGCGGACGCGGCGGCCCGGATCGCGCTCGCGGCCGCGCTCCGGACCTGGCGCTACGACCGTTACCGGACCCGTCTCAAGGACAAGCAGAAGCCGACGCTGGAGCAATTGACGATCGTCGGTGCCCCGGCCGAGGCGGCAAGCCTGTGGGAGACGCGCTGGAAGCCGGTTTACGAGGGCGTCTGCTTCACTCGTGAGCTGGTCACCGAGCCGGCGAACATCATCTATCCCGAAACCTTCGTCGATCGCGTTCGCGCCGCAGTGTCGGGCACCGGGCTGGAAATCGAAACGCTGGACGGCGAAGCGATGCGCAAGCTCGGCATGGGCGCGCTGCTGGGCGTCGCTCAAGGTTCGGTACGCGATCCGCGGCTCCTCATCCTGCGCTGGAACGGCGGTACCAAGGGCGAAGCCCCTGTGGCCTTCGTCGGTAAGGGCGTCACCTTCGATACCGGCGGCATCTCGATCAAGCCCGCCGCCGGCATGGAAGCCATGAAGTGGGACATGGGCGGAGCGGGGGCCGTTGCCGGCGCCATGCTCGCCCTCGCCAAGCGGAAGGCCAAGGCGAACATCGTCGCGGTCTGCGGACTGGTCGAGAACATGCCGGACGGCAATGCGCAGCGCCCCGGCGACGTGGTTACCAGCATGTCCGGGCAGACGATCGAGGTAATCAACACGGACGCGGAAGGGCGCCTCGTGCTCGCCGATGCGATCACCTACGTGCAGCGCAACTACAAGCCGACGATCATTGTCGACCTGGCGACCCTGACGGGCGCTATCCTCATCAGCCTTGGCCATGAATATGGCGGTCTTTTCAGCACCGACGACGATCTCGCGACCGAGCTTCTCGCCGCGGGGCAGGCCTCGGGCGACAAATTATGGCGCCAGCCGATGGCCGATTCCTTCGACAAGTTGATCGAGTCGCCCATCGCCGACATGAAGAACGTCGGCCCGCGTGAGGGTGGTTCGATCACGGCGGCGCAGTTCATCGCCCGCTTCGTCGAGAATGGCACGCGCTGGGCGCACCTCGACATCGCCGGCATGGCCTGGTCCGACAAGCCGAGCAGCACCTACGACAAGGGTGCGACCGGTTACGGAGTCCGCCTCATCGACCGCTTCGTCGAAGCGTCGGTGGAGTCGCGCTGACGCCTGAATGCAGGTCGATTTCTACCAGCTCGGCCGAACGCCGCTCGAGCAGGTAATTGCGAGCATTGCGCAAAGGCTCCTGGCCGATGGTAAGAGGCTTCTCATCGTCGCCGCCGATGAAGGATTGCTCGGGCGCCTGGATCGAATGTTGTGGGACCAGGGAGCGACCAGTTTCCTGCCGCATAGCCCCAGCGGCGGAACGGACGATGCGCGGCAGCCGGTGCTGCTCACGACAAGCATCGATGCGCCGAACCTCGCCCGGAATATGCTGATCGCCGACGGCGAGTGGCGGGAGGCCGCGCTCAACTACGACCGCGCCTTCTACTTGTTCGATCGGTCGAGCCTTGAAGGCGCCCGGCTCGCGTGGAAGCTTCTCGCGGGCAGGGACGGTGTCGAGCGACGCTACTGGGCCCAGGACGATCGTGGAAAGTGGGTCGAGAAAGGCTAGACCTTGCCGCCGTGGCCCGGCGCGGCTAGGCGCTGCGGCCAATCCCAATCCCGTTCAGACAGGAGACCGCACGGCCATGGCCGCTACGCGCACCTTTTCGATCATCAAGCCCGACGCCACCCGCCGCAACCTGACCGGCGCCGTCACCAAGAAGCTGGAAGATGCCGGGCTGCGGGTCGTCGCCTCGAAGCGCATCCACATGACCCGCGAGCAGGCCGAAGGCTTCTACGGCGTCCATCGCGAGCGTCCCTTCTTCAACGACCTCTGCGACTTCATGACGTCAGGCCCGGTCGTGGTTCAGGTTCTCGAGGGTGAGAATGCCGTTCTGCGCAACCGCGAAGTCATGGGCGCGACCAACCCGGCCAATGCCGACGAGGGCACGATCCGCAAGGAGTTCGCCGAATTGATCGAAGCCAATTCGGTCCACGGTTCGGACAGCGACGAGAATGCGAAGATTGAGATCGACTTCTTCTTCAAGCCCGAAGAGATCGTCGGCTGAGGTTCTAGCCTCGCGTAAACCCGCTGAAGCGAAGCGAGCGGCCGCCGAGCAGGCCGCCGCCTTCCCAGCGATAGCTGATCACGTAGGAGCCGGTGGCCGACTTGTCGGCGCCGGCTTCGACATATTTCGACGCGATGCGGACGCGGACGCGATGCGCTCCGTCGCCTTCGGCGGCCTTGTCTCCAAGCGCAGTCTCCAGGTCGCTGGCCTTGAGCTGACCGTCGCTGCCCGCTTCGATCGCGGCGGCTCCGGCGACGGTTACGTCAAGCGATTGGAGGGCGTGGCTGTTTTCGACCGGCGTGATCGTCAGCACTCGCCCGTCGTTTTCCGTCTCGCCGCGCAGGGCGAGGGGGACAGCCTGCCTTTTCTCGACGACCTCCGTCGGGCCCTTGTCATCACCAGACGTCCGCCAGCTCAGCCAGAGGCCGGCTGCCGAGACGATCAAGGCGGCGATTGCGATGGCCTCGCCCAGCGTGACCCAGCGGAGCCGCGCCTTCCTCTGCGCTTCGGTTTCCTGCTCTTTCATCGCCCGCCAGCTTCCAACAAGCGGCGCGGCGCGACAAGCTCCCAACTTTGCGCGAGCCGGTCGGCGACGTGGGCCCAGTCGACTCGCGGACGGTCGAGCGTGATTCCGATCCAGTCGGACGGGCCGTAATAAGCCGGCCGGAAGTAGAGTTCCGGCTGTGCGTCGATCAGCTCCGCCATTTCCTCCTGGCCACTGCATTTGACGAGGACGCCGACCGATTCTTCGCCGTGATGGCGATTCCACATGATGCCGAAGAACTTGCTGTTGCTCTGAGTGCCGACCTTCCAGCCCGGGGAGCCGTGGCTAGTCTGGGGGAAGGTGCCGGGCAGGTCGAGGGCCAGTTCGCCGACCTTCTCGGTGATCCAGTCGAAGTCCTTGGTGCGGCCAAGATAACGGCTGAGGACCTGCGGGTAGAGCTGGTGCTCGGCAATCAGCACGCGGTCCGCCAGTGTCTCAGGCGTGTCGGAGGGCAGCACGGCGACCTGCACTTGACCGAGGATTTCGCCGCTATCGAGGTCTGGCGTTACCAGGTGGACGGTTGCTCCGGTCACTTTCTCTCCAGCGGCCAGACAGGCCTCGTGCGTCTTTAGGCCCTTGTGCTTCGGAAGGAGGGAAGGGTGGATATTGACGATCCGGCCATCCCACTTCGCGAGGAAGTCGTTCGGAATGATCCGCATGAACCCGGCGAGCGCAATGAGGTCTATATCTCGACTTCTCAAGAAGCGCTTTGCAAGGCCGTGAAAAACCCAGCTTTATCCTTGGATGTCGGTGCTAGAAGGCGGATCGACCGGCACGCCTTCCGCCTCCGCGAGCTCGAGACCCGGGGCGTCGGGATTGTCGCCGGTAACCAGTGCGACTTCATACGGGCAATCGTCGGCGCTGCGAAGCGTAGATCAACGCAGCCATGTTGGAGCCGCGGCCCGAGATCAGAACCGCGACCCGGCTACGATCAGGCATTATGGGTGGCGCTCCAGCTGCCGTTCGGACCTTGCACCGTGCAACCGCGCTGGCCTTCCTCGATCCGGCCGATCCGGAAGACGGTCTCACCAGCGCCCTCGAGCGTGGAGGTCAGGTCCTCAGCTTCGTCTGGAGCAACCACCACGATCATGCCGATTCCGCAGTTGAAGGTCCGCACCATTTCCTGAGGTTCGACATTGCCGCCCTGCTGCAGGAGCTCGAACAATTGCGGCATTCGCCATGCGCCCGCATCCACGACGGCGTGAGAGCTTTCCGGTAGAACCCTCGGAATATTCTCGAGAAGTCCGCCGCCAGTGATGTGCGCCAATCCCTTGATCCGGCCCGACTGAACGAGCGGCAGGAGCGAGCGAACGTAGATGCGCGTGGGTTCGAGCAGGAGGTCGCCGAGCGATCGACCGCCCGACCAGGGATAGGTAGCGCCAAGTTCCCAGCCGCGCTCCTGGATGATTCGGCGCACGAGGGAAAAGCCGTTGCTGTGAACGCCTGAACTGCCGAGGCCGAGGATGATGTCGCCCGGGTGAATCTCGGCACCCGTCAGTACCTTGTCGCGGTTTACGGCGCCCACGCAGAAGCCGGCCAGGTCGTAGTCGCCGGCTGCGTACATGCCGGGCATCTCGGCCGTTTCGCCGCCGATCAATGCGCAACCCGCCTGCCGGCAACCCTCGGCAATCGAGGCCACGACCTGCGTCGCAACCTCGCCGTCGAGCTTCCCGGTCGCGAAATAGTCGAGGAAGAAGAGCGGCTCCGCGCCCTGCACGATCAAATCGTTGGCGCACATGGCGACGAGGTCGATTCCGACGCCGTCATGCTTGTTCGCCTCGATCGCCAGCTTGAGCTTGGTTCCCACGCCGTCGTTCGCGGCAACGAGCAACGGATCGTCATATCCGGCAGCCTTGGGATCGAAGAATCCTCCGAACCCGCCGAGCTCGACATTGGCCCCCGGACGCGAGGTTGATCGCGCAAGCGGGCCGATCGCTTTTACGAGCGCATTTCCGGCGTCGATGGATACTCCGGCGTCGGCATAGGTCAGCGGCTTTTCGGACATCCTTGGCCGCCTAGCCACAAGCCGCTTGGATTTCCACGCCGTTGTCGCCAAAAGCGACCGCCAATGGCTCGTCGCCCCTGGTTCTTTCCTGCTCTTCTCGCGCTCCTCGGCCTTTTGGTGGCCGGGGTCGTCCACGCGCAAATGGAAGCTGGGGACCGCGGCATTCCCCCGATCGACAGCTCGGGTACGCTCGAAATCACCGGCATTCATGTCGACGTGGCTGGCAAGGACGCTCAGTCCGCCCGCTACGAGGGGTGGCGGGTCGCACAGCGACAGGGCTTCAAAGCGCTGTGGGCGAAGACGAACAATCGTCCGGTGTCGGAGGCGCCGACGCTTCCGGATTCGACGCTCGACCAGATGGTCAGTTCAATTGTCGTCGAGCGTGAGCAGATCGGCCCGACGCGCTACATCGCCGATCTGGGCATCCTGTTCGACCGTTCCAGATCCGCCGAAGTGCTCGGGGTCGGCGGTGACGTGCAGCGTTCCGTGCCGATGCTGCTGATACCGGTCCTGATTACGGCGGGCTCCGACACGACCGTCGAGCTTCGCAACCCGTGGCAGCGCGCCTGGGCGGAGTTCCGGACCTCGCAGAGCCCGATCGATTATGTTCGCGTCAGTGGACAGGGCGCCGACCCGCTGCTGGTGAATGCCGCGCAGGTCGATCGTCCCGGCCGCGGCTGGTGGCGGAACATCATCGACCTTTACGGAGCCGCCGACATCCTCGTCGCGCAGGTCCAATTCCAGCGCCTCTATCCAGGTGGGCCGGCGTTCGCCCGCTTCGTCGGATTCCACGGTCCCGACAAGCAGTTCGTCGGCTCCTTCACCATTAGCGCACCGGCAGGCGCGAGCGCCTTGCAGGTCATGCGGGCGGGCGTCGAACGAATGGATCGTATGTTCGCCGATGCGCTCGCCAACGGCAGGCTCGTTCGCGACCCCAGCCTCGACATCCCCGAACCGCCGCCGCCACCGCCCGAAGTCGTTGAATTGGCTCCGGTGCAGCAGGCGCGCCCATGGGCGTACCAGGTGCAGATCGTCGCTCCGGACGTAAACGTCTACAATTTCGCCATGGCGCATCTGCGGACGACCGGTGGCGTCCAGCAAGTCGTGCCGGTGAGCATCAATCCGGGCGGCGTCAGCTACGTGAACGTCACCTACCAGGGTGATGTCTCCGGCCTGCGCACTGCTCTGGCGGCTCGTGGCTGGAGCGTCGAGCAGAACGGCTACGTCCTGCGCATGTCTTCTTCGGGCAATGCGCCGCCGCCCGTCGCCCCGCCGCCCCAGCTACCGCCGCAGCAGCCCGCGCCGGCGCCGCAAACGCCTCCGTCGCAACCGACCGGAGGCGACGAATGAAGCGTGGTGCGGACCAGATCGCGCTTCCGCTCGACTGGCCGCAGACCGAAGGCGAATCGCGGTTCATCGTCTCCGAGGCCAATCGCGAGGCGTTCGAGCATTTCCGCCGCTGGACCACCTGGCCCGTCCGGGCCACGATCCTCACCGGGCCGCGAAGGTCGGGTCGAAGCATCCTCGCTCGAACCTTCGCCGAGCGGGTCGGCGGGCGTGTCATCGATCATGCCGATCGCGGCGATGAAGAGGAGCTCTTCCACGCGTGGAACGCCGCTCAGGACAGCGGCTTGCCGCTCGTTATGGTTGCCGATGAGGCGCCTCCGGCCTGGTCACCGCGATTGCCGGACCTGCGGACGCGCCTTGCGGTCACGCCGGTCGCCAGGATCAACCAGCCGGACGATCGGCTGTTCGAGGCGCTGATCCAGCTACTCTTCGCCGATCGCGGCCTGCATGTGCCGACGGAAGCCTTGCGCTTCATGACGGGGCGCTTGAACCGCGAATACTGGACTGCAGAACGGGCTGTGGAGGAAGTGGATCGTTTCGCGATCGCGGAACGCGCGCGGGTGACGATGCCGACAATCCGGCGCGCGCTGGCGGAGGCCAAGATGATTGGCGACGCGGCTTAGCCGCAGCTGACGCGCTCAATCTTGTTGTTCGCGTCCAGGTAGGCCGTCACGCGGTCCGCGCGGAACTCCATCGTAACTACCGAACTGTTCGGCACCCAACGCAGGACGTTCGCGCCGGACTGCTTGAGCAGTTCCGAGCCTACCTCCTCGGTCGCGTCGCGCCCGACGAAGCTGCTTAGGCCTTCGTCCTTGCAGGCTCCGCCTACAGGTTCCGTCCCTTCCGCCGGGACGGTGCTGCACGCCGCAAGCGCTAGGGCGGAAAGAATGATGGGGCTACGCATCGACGGCCTCAACGACCCTGCTCATCTTCAGTTTCCCATTCTCGATGGCGAAGCCAAGGCGACCCTCAACGAGGTCGAGCGCGTCGCGACCGAATTCCTCGAACCGCCAGCCCTGCAGGATGGCGAGATCCTTGCGTACGCCGGCGGCGAGCGCTTCCAGATCGTCCGAGCGGGCGATCAGCCGCGGTGCAACGCCGGTCTCCTTCGCGCGGATCTTGAGCAGCAGCTTCAGCAGATCGCTGACCAGCACGGCGTCCTTCGTCAGGCCGGGACGGCGGGGCTCACGGTCAGGCATTTCGTGCGCCTCCAGCGGCTTGGCCAATTCGACGGCAGCCATCAGGCGCGCGCCGATATCGTTCGTCCTCCAGCCCGCCGAGAGACCGCGGACGCGTCCAAGATCGTCCTGGGTCTTCGGCGGATGGGCGGACAGCTCGCCGAGCGTATCATCCTTTACGATCCGGCCTCGAGGGATGTTCTTCGTGCGCGCTTCCGTTTCTCGCCACCCGGCTAACGCCTTCAGGCGGCCAAGAACCGCCGGATTGCGGCTCGGAAGCTTCAGGCGCTTCCAGGCATCTTCCGGCTCGAACGCGAAGGATAAAGGGTTCGCGAGCCGCTCCATTTCTTCGTCCAGCCAGCCGCCGCGGCCAGTCTTCTTCAGGCGAGCGAGCAGCTTCGGAAACACCGTGGCCAGGTGCGTGACGTCCGCGATCGCATAATCGATCTGGCGTTTGTCTAGCGGACGGCGGCTCCAGTCTGTGAAACGGGCGCCCTTGTCGATGTTGTGGCCGAGCATCGATTCGATGAGGTTCGAATAGCCAACCTGCTCCCCATGGCCGAGCGCCATCGCGGCAATCTGCGTGTCGAAGAGCGGAAGAGGTGTCTTGCCCGTGAGATTGTAGATGATCTCGAGGTCCTGCCCACCTGCGTGGAAGACCTTCACGACGTCGGTGTCCTTGACCATCAGGTCGAGCAGGGGCGTCAAGTCGAGATCGGCCTTCGGATCGATCGCCGCGGCCTCTTCGGGGCTCGCGATCTGGATCAGGCAGAGGTCCGGCCAATAGGTGTTCTCGCGCATGAACTCCGTGTCCACGGCGACGAAGGGATGCTTGGAGAGACGCTCGACGAGGGGAAGAAGGTCTTCGGAGCGGGTGATCAGGGGATGAATTTTCATGAGTCTTCCGCGGCCTTAGCGGGCTCCCCGCGGGTTGACAAAAGCCTTTCCGCCAGTGAGTGCCGCCGCGAATTTCCGCACATCGCTATCGGCAGAGACATGCATCCTTATCGCACCCACAATTGCGGCGAACTCCGCGCTTCCAATGTCGGAGAAAAGGTCCGCCTTTCCGGCTGGATCCATCGCAAGCGTGACCATGGCGGCGTGCTCTTCGTCGATCTTCGCGACCATTATGGAATTACCCAGATCGTTGCCGCCACCGGCAGCCCGATGCTCGAAATTCTCGATTCCCTGCGTGTTGAGTTGGTTGTGTCGGTGACGGGCGACGTCGTGGCGCGCGGCCCGGAAGTCGTGAACCCGAAGCTTTCGACCGGCGAAATCGAGGTCGTCGCGCGCGAAGTGCAGGTTCAGTCGGCCGCCGAAGAATTGCCGATGCCCGTGGCCGGTGAGCAGGATTATCCCGAAGAAATTCGGCTCAAGTACCGTTACCTCGACCTGCGCCGCGATCAGGTGCACCGGAACATAATCCTTCGCTCGGCCGTGATCAGCTCGATCCGTCGCCGGATGATCGAGCAGAATTTCACCGAGTTCCAGACGCCGATCCTGACGGCGAGCTCGCCGGAGGGCGCACGTGATTATCTCGTCCCTAGCCGCGTGCATCCGGGCAAGTTCTACGCGCTTCCGCAGGCGCCGCAGATGTTCAAGCAGTTGATCATGGTCGCGGGCTTCGACCGCTATTTCCAGATCGCGCCCTGCTTCCGCGACGAGGACGCCCGCGCCGACCGTAGCCCGGGCGAATTCTACCAGCTCGACTTCGAGATGAGCTTCGTAACTCAGGACGACGTGTTCAACGCGATCGAGCCGGTGCTGTCGGGCGTGTTCGAGGAATTCGCGAACGGCCGCACCGTCACTCCGGCGGGTGAATATCCGCGCATCCCGTATCGTGAGGCGATGCTGAAGTACGGCAGCGACAAGCCCGACCTTCGCAACCCGCTGCTGATCACGGACGTGTCAGAGCACTTCAAGGGCTCCGGCTTTGGCCTCTTTGCAGGCCTCGTCGAGAAGGGCGCGGTCGTTCGTGCCGTGCCAGCGCCGGGTACGGCTGAGAAGAGCCGAAAGTTCTTCGACGACATGAATGAATGGGCTCGCAGCGAAGGCTATGCCGGTCTCGGTTACGCCACCCGCAAGGGCGGCGAATGGGGCGGCCCGATCGCCAAGAACCACGGCGAGGAGGGCATGAACCGCATTGCCGACGCCATGAGCCTTGGTCCCGACGACGGCATCTTCTTCGCCGCCGGCAAGGAAGAGGAAGCGGCCAAGCTTGCCGGTGCGGCGCGCACGCGTGTCGGCGAGCAGCTCGACCTGATCGAGAAGGGCTCGTTCCGCTTCTGCTGGATCGTCGATTTTCCGATGTTCGAGTATAACGACGACCAGAAGAAGATCGATTTCTCCCACAATCCGTTCTCGATGCCGCAGGGCGAGATGGAGGCGCTGGAGAGCAAGGATCCGCTCGATATCCTGGCCTGGCAGTACGACATCGTCTGCAACGGCGTGGAGTTGAGCTCTGGCGCCATCCGGAACCATCGCCCGGACATCATGTACAAGGCGTTTGAGATCGCCGGCTATTCCAAGGAAGAGGTCGACACGAACTTTTCCGGCATGATCAACGCCTTCAAGTTCGGCGCTCCTCCGCACGGCGGCTCGGCTCCGGGCATCGACCGGATCGTCATGCTGCTCGCCGACGAGCCGAATATTCGGGAGGTCATCCTCTTCCCGATGAACCAGAAGGCGGAAGATCTGATGATGAACGCTCCGGCGCCTGTCAGCCCGAAGCAGCTGAAGGAACTCGGCATTCGCGTGGTCGAGTCCAGCTGATCGCATTCCCGGCCGAAAGACCAGCTCGCGACCTCTCGGGCCCCTGTGATTGTCACGAGCGTTCCACGAACGGCAATTAGGGATCGACGAATTGCAATTGAGGGCAACAAACGAGGTCCGTAGACGGGGTTTGTGAGAACGATTCGCAACAAAGTCTGCCTCGCTCTGCCCGCTGCGATCCTGATCCTGGCCGGATGCTCGCAGTCCGAGGCGGAGAATGAGCGGGGCCAGCGCGGTCCCGTGCAGGTTGGCTTCGTAGTCGCCCAGCCGACCTCGGTGCCGGTACAATCGAGGCTTGGCGGCCGAACGGTTGCCTTTGAGACTTCGGAAGTGCGCCCGCAGGTCAACGGATTGATTAGGCGCCGCAATTTTTCCGAAGGCGCATATGTCAGGCAAGGCCAGCCGCTCTTCCAGATCGACCCCAGCCTCTACCGGGCCGCAGTGAACGAAGCGCAAGCGAACGTAGCGAACGCCCGCGCTACGCTGGACGCTGCTCAGGTTCGCGCCAACCGCTATCGTCCGCTCGCGGAGATGGAGGCCATTTCCAAGCAGGAATATACGGATGCCGCCGCTCAGGCGCGGCAGGCGCGGGCTGCCGTCGCGCAGAACAACGCCCAGCTCGAAACGGCGCGGATCAACCTGCGGTTCACGACGATTCCGGCGCCGATCAGCGGGCGCATCGGCCGCTCGCTTTCCACCGTCGGTGCGCTCGTCACGGCCAATCAGACCGAACCCCTTGCGGTCATTCAGCGGCTCGATCCGATCTACGTCGACATTCAGCAGTCGAGCGCGGACCTGACCAAGCTGCGCCGCTCGCTCGCATCCGGTGGCGTCCAGCCCGGCAGCACGCAGGTCCGGCTGAAGCTCGAGGACGGCAGCGACTACGGCTACACGGGGACGGTTCAGTTCTCCGAAGTGATGGTCAACGAGAGCACAGGGACGGTGACGCTGCGGGCCCGATTCCCCAATCCGCAGAATGTCCTCCTCCCGGGCATGTTCGTGCAGGCGCTTTTCACGCAGGCCGTCGACCCGAACGTCTTCCTCGTGCCGCAGGCTGCCGTTCAGCGCGACATTGGCGGTGACGCCTTCGTTTTCCTCGTCGGCGCCGGCAACAAGGCAGAGCGCCGGAAGGTGATTGCAGACCGTACCGTCGGTACGGATTGGGTGATCAGCGCCGGATTACGCCCCGGTGACAAGATCATCACGCAAGGAACGGCGAACCTGCGCAACGGAGCGGAGCTTCGGCCTGTTCCGGCGAGCGCCCCGCAGAGGATCCAACCGGGCGAGGCTGGAGCAGGAGCCGGCGGTCGGGCAGGGCAGGGCCGCTAGACTTTGTCCCGCATCTTCATCGATCGCCCGATTTTTGCGTGGGTACTCGCGATCGTCGTCATGCTCGCCGGTATCGCCGCGATCCGGGCGCTGCCCATCGAGCAATACCCCGATATAGCGCCGCCGCAGGTCAATATTCGCGCCAGCTATCCGGGCGCGTCCGCGGAGACGATCGAGAATAGCGTCACCCAGATCATCGAGCAGCAACTCACCGGCATCGACGGGCTGCTCTACTTCAGCTCGACCTCCAGCTCGCGCGGCTCGGTCAATATATCGGCAGTGTTTCAGAAGGGCACCGATCCCGACACGGCGCAGGTCCAGGTTCAGAATCAGGTGCAGCAGGCCATCTCCCGGCTGCCCGCTCAGGTGCAGCAGCAGGGCGTTCGAGTCACCAAGTCCAATCCCGACTTCCTGCTGATTGTCGGTATTTACGACGTGACCAATCAGCGCACGAACATGGATATTTCGGACTATCTGTCGTCCAATATCCAGGACCCGCTGTCCCGAGTGCCTGGGGTCGGCGACATCAACGTCTTTGGCGCGCCGCACGCGATGCGCATCTGGCTCAATCCGCAGCGGCTCGCCGCTTTCTCGCTGATGCCCAGCGACATCGTGAGCGCAATCGCGGCGCAGAATACCGAAGTTGCGGCAGGCGAGGTGGGCGGTCTGCCGTCACCCGAGGGGCAGATGCTCAACGCGACAGTCACTGCCCAGTCCAAGCTGCAGACACCCGAACAATTCCGCGAAATCGTGCTCAAGAGCGACCCCACCGGCGCATCCGTCCGCCTTCGCGACGTTGCCCGCGTGGAGCTCGGTGCCGAAAACTACGCTGCGGTCGTCCGGATCAACGGCAAGCCTGGTGCCGGAATCGCGATCTCGTTGGCGCCCGGCGCCGACGCGCTCGAAACGGCCGACTTGGTGAAGGCGCGCGTGCAGCAGCTTTCGGAGAATTTTCCCGAAGGACTGGAGATCGCCTACGCCAACGACACGACGGACTTCATCAAGCTGTCGGTCGACGAAGTGGTGAAGACGCTGATCGAGGCGATCTTCCTGGTGATCCTGGTGATCTTCGTCTTCCTGCAGAACTGGCGAGCGTTGCTCGTGCCGGCGATCGCGATCCCGGTCGTTCTGCTCGGCACTTTCGCGGTCTTCTACATGACCGGCTTCACCATCAACACGCTGACCCTCTTCGGGCTGACGCTCGCGGTCGGCCTGCTCGTCGATGACGCCATCGTCGTGGTCGAGAACGTCGAGCGCCTGCTCCACGAAAATCCTGAGATGACCCCGCGCGAAGCGACGATCGAGTCGATGAAGGAGATCCAGGTGGCGCTGGTCGCCATCGCAATGGTGCTCTCGGCCGTTTTCCTGCCCATGGCCTTCTTCGGCGGGTCGACGGGCGTCATCTACCAGCAATTCTCGATCACCATCATCGCCGCGATGGGCCTGTCGGTGCTGGTCGCGCTGATCTTGAGCCCCGCCCTGACGTCCACCTTGTTGCGCCAGCGGAGCAAGGATCCGGAAGGGCCGAACTGGCTGGACCGGCACGTTCCGGCGGTTGGCCGCCTGATCCACGCCGGCCGGGAGAAATTCAACAACGGCTTCGACCGGCTGGTCGTCCGCTATCGCAGCGCGATCGTCGCGGTGATCGACCGCAAGTGGTTGTTCCTGGCGATCTACGGCGTGATCGTCGCCTTGCTCATCTTCATGTTCCTGCGCCTGCCGACCGGCTTCTTGCCGACCGAGGACCAAGGCGCCGCGAGCCTTCAGTACCGGCTCCCGCCCGGCGCAACGCAGGGCAGGACGCTCGAAGTGCGGGACGCCATCGAACGCTATTTTGCCGAGCATGATTCCAAGAATGTGAAGACGCTTTTCACGGTTGCCGGCGGAGGCGGAGGCGGCGGAGCCGTGGGGCAGAATACGGGGCAGGGCTTCATCAACTTCGCCCCATGGGACGAGCGTCCTGGGAAGGAAAATACCGCCGATGCCATCGTGGAGAGGGCAGCCGGTGCATTTCGCAACTTCCGCGATGCCCAGGTCTTCGCCCTGGTGCCGGGGGCGATCCGTGGCCTCGGCCAGTCGAGCGGCTTCACCATGCAGTTCCAGAACCGCAGCGGGATGAGCCGCGAGCAGTTCCTCGCCGCCCGCGATCGGTTGCTTCAGGAAGCCAATGCCAATCCGAAGCTGACTTCCGTCCGGATCAGCGATTTGCCCGATGTCGCCACCTACAAGATCGACGTCAATCAGCAGAAGCTGACTGCGCTTGGCCTCAACCAGAACGACGTGAACAACACTTTGTCGACGGCTTGGGGCGGGCGCTACGTAAACGACTTCATCGACCAGGGGCGCGTTAAGCGAGTCTATGTACAGGCCGACGCGCCCTATCGCGCGGATCCCGCCAGCCTCGCGCAGTGGTATGTCCGTTCGACCACGGGCGAGATGGCGCCATTCTCATCCTTCGCCCAAACCGGCTGGGCGACCGCACCGAGCAGCCTTTCGCGCTTCCAGGGCGTCCCAGCGTTTGAATTCCAGGGGCAGCCCGCGCCGGGCGTCAGCTCCGGCGAAGCGATGGACGAGATGGAGCGGCTCGCCAATGAAGTGGATGGAACAAGCGTCGCCTGGTCCGGCCAATCCTATCAGGAGCGGCTGTCGTCGGGTCAGGCGCCATTGCTCTACGCAATTTCGCTTCTGGTCGTCTTCCTCTGCCTCGCAGCTCTTTATGAAAGCTGGTCGATCCCAGTCGCCGTTTTGCTCGTCGTTCCGCTCGGGCTTGTGGGGGCGGTGTTCGCGGTCACGCTGCGCGGGCTCGAGAACGACGTTTACCTGCAGATCGGCCTGCTCACGACCATGGGCTTGGCCGCGAAAAACGCCATCCTGATGATCGAATTCGCCGAGCAGGGCGAAAGGAAGGGCATGCGCATCATCGATGCGGCGCTGGAGGCTGCGCGCATCCGACTTCGGCCGATCCTGATGACCAGTTTCGCTTTCATCTTCGGCGTGCTGCCGCTGGCCATTTCGACGGGCGCAGGCGCCAACAGCCGGATCGCCATCGGCACCTCGGTCATCGGCGGCATGCTCACCGCGACGATCCTGGCGATCTTCTACATCCCCTTGTTCTTCGTGCTCGTGCGACGCGGAGTGCGCGATGGACTTGCCAGCATCAAGGAACGGATGCGGCGGCGGCGGACGGCCGAAGCGTGAGGAAGTTCGCTGCGTTCCTCGCGCTAATGGCGACGGGCTGTGCGTCGATGCAGCCGGCCTACGTGCGTCCGGATTCCGTGGTTCCCGGCTCATGGCCAGTCGGCGACGTGTATCTCCGGCAATCGGAAACGGCATTGCCTGCGGTCACCTACCGCGACATCTTCCGCGACCCACGACTGCAGGCGCTGATCGAGCAGGCGCTCGTCAACAATCGCGATCTGATGGTTGCGGCCGCCAATATAGCGGCGGCGCGCGAGCAAGTGCGCATCCAGCGAGCGCAACAGCTTCCGCAGGTCGACGCAGGCGCAGGCGCCACGCTGAGCGGGTCGGGGTCGGGTTCCCGCGTGGAGGACAGCTATCAGGCGGGCCTCAGCGTCCCGAATTTCGAAGTCGACCTGTTCGGTCGCCTACGCTCGCTGACGGATGTCCAACGCAACCGTTTCTTCGCCACGGAGGCGGCAGCGCGCGCGACCCGTCTGGCTTTGGTCGCGGATATCGCCACTGCCTGGCTGACCTACGCTGCCAATGCGAGCTTGCTGCGCATTGCCGAGGACACTGTCTCCAACGGAGAGACAGCCGTCCGTCTGACCCGCGCTCGTCTGGAGGGCGGGATCGCGCCGCGGACCGACCTCCGGCAGGCCGAGCAAATCCTGGAAGCCGCAAAGGCCGACGCTGCCGACCAGAGGACGGCGCTCGCGCGCGACGTGAACTTGCTGCAACTGCTGGTTGGCGCGCCAATCGATCCGGGGCTGTTGCCAGCTTCGATCGACCAAGCCGCTCCCACGGTGGCGGAGCTTCCCGCCGGGCTCGATTCACAGATCCTGCTGCGTCGTCCCGACGTGGTCCAGGCGGAATATGAACTGCGGGCAGCGAACGCGCAGATCGGTGCGGCGCGCGCCGCCTTGTTTCCCCGTATCTCGCTGACGGGCCTGCTTGGTTTCGCGAGCACCGCGTTGACGGGCCTGTTCAGCAGCGATTCCCTTGCCTGGAGCGCAAGCGGGGACGCGACCTATACGATCTTCCAAGCCGGAGCCGGCCGCGCCAACGTGCGGCTCACCGAGGCTCAGAAGGCGGCTGCAGTCGCGACCTACCAGCGGACCATCCAGCAAGCCTTCCGCGAAGTGGCCGACGCGCTCGCCCGCCGAGGCACGATCGGTGAGCAATTGCGCGCGCGCCAGGCTCAACGGGAGGCGGCGGCAGACAGCTTTCTGCTGACGGAAGCGCGCTATCGGAACGGCATCGAGAGCTTCCTTGCGAGCCTCGTGGCGCAGCGTTCCTATTACACGGCGCAGCGTGAGCTTGTGCTGAGCCGGCTGCAAACGTCAGCGAACCTCGTCGAACTCTACCGATCGCTCGGCGGAGATTCGTCGCTGAGCGGGCCGGCTACAGAGACCGCAGCGCCGTAGCTGGCCGAAGCTTGAGCAAGGGCAGAGCGCTCAGCAGGGCGATGCCGATCGTCAGCACCGCGCCCGCCAGCAATGTGGCGATCACGACGGGCCAATCCGGCTGCCAGGTGAAGTCAAAGACCTTCACGATTACGTACCATGCCCCGAGCAGCCCAAGCCCAAGCGAGATGCCGGTCACCACGACGGCAAGCAGGCCATATTCGAGCGCCTGGACCGCAAGGATCTGAAGCCGCGTCGCGCCCAACGTTTTCAGGATCACGCTGTCGTAGGCTCGCGCGAGATGCGATGCCGCGAGGGCGCCGATCAGGACCGCCAAGCCTGCGAGCACCGCGACGGAAGCCGCGACCAGGATGGCGACCGACATCTGGCCGAGGATGGTCGAGACTTCGCCTATGATCTCCCCGACATCGACGATGGTTGCCGACGGGAAATCCTTAAGCAGCGCGCGCGAAATGCCCCTCTTCTGCGCCGGTTCCACATCGAGCGTTGCCGCAAGGTTGTGCGGCGCGCTGGCAAGCGTCGATGGCGAGAAGACGAGGATGTAGTTGAAGCCCATCGTGTCCCAATGGATTTCCCGGAGAGACGCGATGCGCGCTTCGATCTCGCGGCCGAGCACGCTGACCGTGAGCGTGTCGCCGACGCCCAGTCCGAGGATCTCTGCGGCCTCGCGATCGAGCGACACCAAAGGCGGACCGCGATAATCCGCCGGCCACCATTCGCCTGCGGCAAGCTGGCTGCCCTCCGGAAGTGTGGGGCTGTAGGTCACTCCACGCTCGCCGCGCAGGAACCAAGCGCCTTCCGGCAATTCCTTCAAATCGGCGACGCGAGTCGACCCGTAGGCGGTGATGGTGCCGCGAAGGTTCGGCACGATGTTGACGTCGGCCCCGGGCGCCTGGCGCCGAACGATGTCCTCGAACGCCGCGCGGCGGTCGGACGGGATGTCGAGCACGAACTGGTCCGGCGCTCTCGCAGGAACGGTGCGTGCGATCTCCGCCGAAAGGCTCGTCTGAATGGCGGCGATCGAGACGAAAAGCGTGAGCGCGAGGCCGAGCGCGGTGACGAGACCGACAGTCTGCGCTCCAGGCCGATAAAGTCCGCTGACGGCCAGCCGTACCAGCGGGCGCTTGGGCCGCGGAATGGATCGAGCCGCGAGCCGAACCAGGGCGCCAACCAGGGCGAGCAAAAGGATGACGCCGATCACGGCGCCGAGGACCGCCGCAGAGAATAGAGGCTCCCGAGAGGTGCCGAGTGCCAGAGCAAGGACGAGACCCGCCCCCGCGACCGCGAGCAGCACGGCTCGCCAACCGAACTTGCGGCGGCGCGCCACGGTCTCCCGGAAAAGCGATGCGACGGGCTGCATCCGCGCTCGCCCTAACGGCGGCAGGGCGGAGATGAAGGCCATGAGCATGCCGTACGCCGCGCTGGTCAGAAGCGGCACCGGATAAAGCCGAAAGCCCGGCTTCACCGGTAGCAAGTTCCCGGCGATCGCGATGACGATGGCCGGAAGCGCCGCCCCAACGATCAAGCCGCACAAGACGGCCAGCAGCGTCACCATCCCGATTTGGAGGAAGTAGACGCGCCCGATGTCGCCGGACGCGGCACCGAGCATTTTCAGGGTTGCGATGCCGTCGCGCTTCCGCCGCAAGTAGGAGCCGACGCCGTTACTGACGCCGATGCCGGCAATGATCAGGGCAGCGAGCCCGATCAACGTCAGGAACTGGCCCATGCGTTCGAAGAAGCGGCTCGCACCTGGCGCCGCGCGATCGCGGTCGCGAAATTCCCAGCTTGCGCTTGGGAAGCGGTCGCGAAGCCGATCTATCACGGACTGCGGCGCGATCCCTTCCGGCAGTCGCAGCCGATACTTGCTGGTGAAGAGGCTGCCCGGCTGGACAAGGCCGGTGCGGTCGAGTCCGTCGAGCGAGACGATCGCGACGGGGCCTAGCGTAAAGCCTTCGCCGACGCGGTCGGGCTCTTCGCCGATGATTCCTGCAACCCGAAAGTCGGCATTTCCGAAGCGCAGGAAATCGCCACGGCTTATGCTGAGCCGGTCCGCAAGTTCCGGCGCGATCAGGGTCTGGCCGGGTGCGACCTGGCTCACGCGGCGGCCGTCGGCTGTCAGTGCGCCGTAGAGCGGATAAGCCTCGTCGACACCCTTCAACTCCGTGAGAACGGCCGACCCGTCGTCTCCCGCCCGGGCCATGACTCGCATTCGAAGGGTCTCGCTGACCTCTCCTTCGGACTGCATGGCGCGCAATTCATCGGGTGAAGCCCGGCGCTGCGTCATCGACACCTGCAGATCGCCGCCGAGGATTATTCGGCCGCGATCGGCGATCTCACCGGTTATCGCCGACGTCAGGCTCCCGATCGCGGCCAGTGTGGCGACGCCGAGGAAGATGCACAGGAAGAGGAGCCTGAGCCCGCGCAGGCTGCGATGGAGGTCGCGTTGAGCCAGGTTTCTCGCCAGGCGCCAAGGTAAGGCGTTCATGCGCGGCGATCCGCGACGACCCGCCCGTCGTTCATTTCGAGAATTCGATCGCAACGTTCAGCGAGCGAGGGATCGTGCGTGATGATGATCAGGGTGGCGCCCGCTGCTTCCTTGCGAGCGAAGAGGACGTCGATGATCGCCGCGCCGGTCTTCCCGTCCAGGTTTCCGGTGGGCTCGTCCGCGAACAGGATACGCGGTCCCGGCGCCACTGCGCGCGCGATGGCGACCCTTTGCTGCTCGCCGCCCGACAATTGGGCCGGGTAGTGTGACAGGCGATGGCCGAGGCCGACGGCATCGAGCTCTGCGCGCGCCTTGTCGAACGCGTCCGCCGCACCGGCAAGTTCCAACGGGACCGCGACGTTTTCGAGCGCCGTCATGGTCGGGAGCAGGTGGAACGACTGAAGGACGATGCCGATGCGCCCGCGGCGCGCCCGCGCCAGATCGTCCTCGTCGAGCGACCCGAAGTTCGTGCCTGCGACATGAACTTCGCCGCCGGTCACCCGCTCCAGCCCCGAAAGAATGGCCATTAGCGAGGACTTGCCTGACCCGGAGGGGCCGAGGATTGCGATCGTTTCTCCGTTCCGTATGTCGAGATCGATGCCCTTCAAAACGTCGGTCCGCGCTTCGCCCGTCCCCAGCGACAGCGTGACATTGCGCGCACTGATCGCGATATCCGGGATGACTTCTGCGCGCATGAAGGGAACCTCGAAGGAATGAAGATGGTGCGGCGATATGTTGGTCTATTGCTGATTCTTCAATTGGCAGTCGCCTGTTCGCAGGAGGCGACGCCCACTGCAGAGCGACAAACCGCGAATGCCGTGGCCAGAAGCTCGGAGCAAACCGCGCCCGAAAAGCTGGTCCTCGCCTTCGGAGACAGCCTGTACGCCGGCTATGGACTGAAGCAGGGCGAGAGCTTCGCGGCCGTGCTCGAACGGGAGCTGGAGGCGAAGGGAATAGCTGCGAAAGTGGTCAACGCCGGTGTTTCCGGCGACACGACCGCCGGCGGCAGGGCCCGATTGGCCTTCACGCTCGATGGGCTGGAGCGGAAGCCCGACCTGGCGGTCGTCGGCCTCGGCGCGAATGACGCCTTGCGTGGACTGGACCCGGCCGAAACGCGCCGCAACCTCGATGCCATCATTGGCGAGCTCGACAAGCGCGGCATCCCCATCCTCATCACCGGGATGATGGCGCCGCGGAATCTGGGAAGCGATTACGTGTCGAGCTTCGACTCGATCTATCCGGCGCTCGCTAGGCAATATGATGCCGAGCTCGATCCGTTCTTCCTGGAAGGCGTGATCACGCGTCCGGATTTGCTCCTCAGCGACGGCATCCATCCGAATGACGCAGGTGTCCGCGTGATGGCCGAACGCATCGCGCCGATGGCTGCGAAGCAGTTGAACGAGACGGCGGCCGACTGAACTACGCTGCCGGACGCCTTAGGGACCTGACGCGAGCCGGACCCTCGTCCTGGTTGAGATTCGAGTGGCCGGGCAGGGGCTCGTGCATCTGCATGAGGGAGGCGGCCAGCGCCTCGTCGTCGCTGGAGCAAACGCCTAGAACCAGCGCCTCGGCGCAGTCCTCGGCCGCGACATAGGCATGGCCCATGTTGGAATCGATGTAGATCGCCTCGCCGGTTTTCAGCGTCACCGGATCGTAGAATTCCGTGTGAACGACGATCGTGCCTTCGAGCACGTGGATATACTCTTCGCCCGCATGGCTCACGAGATCGCCGAATTCGCTGAGTGACTTGGCGCGGATGCGCGTGATTACGGGGACCATGCGCTTCCGGCGAAGTTCGGTGCAGAGGTAGTAATAGTCGTAGTTGGGCGTTTCGACGCGGATTGCGTCCTCCAGCCTGCCGATGCTTCGACGCGCGGTCACGCTCTCCTCTTCCGGCTCCGCCTCGGCAAACAGCTCCGAGATGCGGATTTGCAGATTCTCGCTGAGTTGCAGGATCTTGTCGTAGGTCAGGGTGAGGCGGTCATTCTCGACCTTCGACAGGGTTGAAACGGGAATCCCGCTGCGCTCACTCATCTCGCGCAGGGTCCAATTCCGATGCGCCCGCAGCTCCTTCAGGATCCGGCCTAGCGTGGGGCGCTCGTTCAACAATCCTGCTCCTGTAATTGAATTGACAATTTTCTGATCAGGCTCATTATGGCCTCATTAGACACAATTGGCATGATAAGGCGATTTGGCTCGATTGAGCAAATCCCTGACTAAGGGGAAGAAAATGGGCAAACTGGCTGCATTCGTGGCGGCAATCTTCGGTCTCGCGATTCTCTCAAGCGCCAGTGCTCAGACCGTTACACCGACGCTCGGTCCGAAGCCAACGCCGGTTGCCGACGTCCGGACGGTGCAGACAGCGGCGCCGGTCGCACAGCCCGGCGGTCCCGCCCAGCTGACGGCGCAAGACCTCAACGCCTGGCTCGACGGCTACATGCCTATCTCAATCGGACGTGCGAATATTCCGGGCGCGGTCGTGGTCGTCGTTAAGGACGGCGCGATTCTCACGAGCCGCGGATACGGCTTCTCTGACGTTGAAAAGCGAAAGAAGGTCGATCCTGCAACGACGATGTTTCGTCCGGGATCAATCTCCAAATTGTTCACTTGGACCGCGGTCATGCAGCAGGTCGAGCAGGGCAAGCTGAACCTCGACGCAGACGTCAACACCTACCTCGACTTCAAGATTCCGCCGCGGAACGGCAAGCCGGTCACGCTGCGCAACATCATGACGCATACCGCCGGCTTCGAAGAGCAGGTCATGGACCTGATTGCCGTCGACCAGAAGAAGTACGTTCCCTACGACCAGATCCTGAAGCGCTGGGTGCCCAAGCGGGTTTATGACCCGGGCACGACTCCGGCCTATTCGAACTGGGCGACGGCGCTTGCGGGTTACATCGTGAGCCGCGTCTCGGGCGAACCGTTCGAAACCTACATTCAGAACCACATTCTCGCGCCGACGGGAATGAGGCTCTCCACCTTCGCGCAGCCGCTTCCGGCGAATCTGAAGCCCTTCATGGCGGAGGGCTATCAGGACGGCGTCTCCAAGCCCTACGGCTTCGAATATGTGGGCGTCGGGCCGGCGGGAAGCCTTTCGGCCAGCGGCGACGACATGGGCCGCTTCATGATTGCCCACCTCGCCAACGGCGGACCGTTGCTCAAGCCGGCGACCGCCCAATTGATGCATGCTACCGCGAACGATCCGATCCCCGGCGCGCAGAAGATGTCGCTGGGCTTCTACCAGTCGAACATCAACGGCCATCCGGTCGTGTCTCACGGCGGCGACACGGTCGCATTCCACAGCGACCTGCACCTGTTCCTGAACGACGGCGTCGGGCTCTACGTGTCCTTCAACAGCGGTGGCCGTGAGGGTGCGGCGCAGGCTCTTCGCGGTGCTTTGTTCGAGGAATTCGCCGACCGCTATTTCCCGGCACCTGCGGACACCCGCAAGCTCGACGACAAGACGGCCCGCGCCAATGCCGAGAAGCTGGCGGGGACCTGGTCGACTTCCCGCCGGTCCTTCTCCAGCTTCATCAGCATTGCCGACCTGATCAGCCAGACCAAGGTCAGCGTCGGTGAAAATGGCGAGCCCGTGGTTGGCGGCGGCATCTTCAACGGATTGGGCGGGCAACCGCCAAATTGGGTCGCGACAGGGCCGATGCAGTGGCGTGATCCGGACAGCCACGACACGCTCGTCGCGAAGGTCGTGGACGGTGAAGCGGTACGCTTCAGCCTGGGCAACATCGCGCCGATCATCGTTTGGGACCGCACGCCCTGGTACCAGAACAGCACCTGGCTGCTGCCATTGCTGTACCTGAGCCTCGCCGTCCTCTTCGCGACCGTGGTCTTCTGGCCGGTCCGCGCGGTGGTGCGGAAACGCTACGGCGGGACGCTCGGCCTCGAAGGCCGTGAGCTGAAGGCTTATCGGTACAGCCGGATCGCGGCGCTTGCGATCCTCGGCACGCTGATTGGCTGGGTGTTCGCCATCTCCGCGATGTTCAGTGATCTCAACCTGCTCAGCGCCAGCTTCCTGCCGGTGGTGATCACGCTGCAGGTCATCACGACCGTCGCCTTCATCGGCGGTTTCCTGGCCATGCTTTGGTACGCCTGGGTGGTCTGGAAGCGCGCAGGCGGCTTCAAGGCGACGTGGAAGGCGAAGCTGTGGAGCGCCTTGCTCGTGCTGTCGGCCCTCACGGCCCTGTGGGTGGGCTTCATCTACCACCTGATCGGCATCGCGACGAACTACTGATGGGGCAGACGTTAGCCTATCGCGTCGAGACGCACCCGCTTGCGGCGCCATTTCGAATCTCGGGCTATGTGTTCGAGGCGTCGGACCTGGTGGTCGTCGAGCTGGACGACGGCCAGCATCGCGGACGCGGCGAGGCTGGCGGCGTCTACTACATGGGCGATGAGGCGCCGCAGATCGTTGAGGCGCTCGAGGCTAACCGCGCGGCGATCGAGGGCTGCGGCAGCCGGGAGGAATTACGTCAAATCCTACCTGCAGGCGGAGCCCGGAATGCTGTTGACTGCGCCATGTGGGAGCTTGAAGCGAACCGGCTCGGCATCCCCGCGTATCGGATCGCAGGCATCGACGCGCCACGGCGACTGATCACCACGTTCACGCTCGGCGCCGACACTCCCGAGGTAATGGCTCAGGGTGCCCGCCAATATGCCACGGCGCGTGCGATCAAGATCAAGCTAACGGGCGAGCTCGACCTCGACATCGCGCGCGTCCGTGCGGTGCGGGAGGCGCGCCCCGACGTCTGGATCGGCGTCGACGCAAACCAGGGCTTCGGCATCGCCGATCTTCCGGCCCTCGTGGCAGCAATGGTCGAGCAGAAGGTTTCGCTGCTCGAGCAACCGATTGCCCGCGGACGCGAGGCGGATCTTGAAGGGTTCCAAAGCGCGATCCCGCTGGCGGCGGACGAGAGCGTACTGGGCCTTACAGACGTGCCTGGCCTCGTTGGCCGATTTCAGACGGTAAACATCAAGCTCGACAAGTGCGGCGGCCTGACCGAGGCGCTGTTGGTCGCGGCAGAGGCTCGCAAGCTCGGGCTTGGCGTCATGGTCGGCAACATGGTCGGCACGAGCCTCGCCATGGCGCCAGCATTCATCCTCGGCCAGTTGTGTGATGTCGTGGACCTCGACGGACCGACCTTCCTCAAGCAGGACCGCGTGCCCGGCGTAGAATATGCCGATGGGGAGATTTGGTGCCCCGACGACGTGTGGGGCACCCCGGCGGCGGTGCTTGCCGCATGACCCGTGAGGCCAATTGGTTCGGTCAGCCGCGTGGACTGACCATCCTGTTCCTCACGAACATGTGGGAGCAATTCTCCTACTTCGGAATGCGCGCGCTGCTCGTCTACTACATGACGACGACCTTGCTGTTCGATCAGGAAAAATCGTCCAGCATCTACGGCTTCTACACGGCCTTCGCTTATTTCACGCCGATCGTCGGAGGCGTGATTGCCGACCGCTGGCTGGGCAAGAAGGCGGCCGTCATCATCGGCGCCAGCGTCATGGCCGCCGGCCATTTCATGATGGCGTTCGAGACCCTGTTCTATTTTGCGCTGGCGACCATCGCGCTGGGCAACGGCCTGTTCCTGCCGACGCTGCCGAGCCAGATCAACGACCTCTACGGACCCAAGGACCCGCGCCGGCCCTGGGCGTACAACGTCTATTATGTCGGCGTAAACGTCGGCGCGTTCATGGCGCCGCTCGTCTGCGGTTATCTCGGCGAGACCTACGGCTGGCATTACGGGTTCGGCGCGGCGGGCGTCGGGATGCTCGCGGGCCTGACGATCTACCTGTTTGGGCAGCCGTATCTGCCGAAGGAGCGGGCCTTCGTTACCGAGCCGGTGCAGGACGCTCCGCGCACGACGCGCGGCCGCGACACCTTCCTGTTGCTGCTCGCGATCGGATTGGCCGTCACCGTCTTCCGCGGAGCCTATGAGCAGATCGGCAACACCTTCGCTCTGTGGATGCGCGACGATGTGAACCGCATGGTGGCCGGGACCGAAATTGGCGCAGCGATGTGGTTCTCGCTCAATCCGTTGCTGGTCATGGTGATGACGCCGCTCCTGCTCGCGCGGTGGCGCCGCCAGTCGGAGCGCGGTCGCGAGCTTTCCGTCATGCACAAGATGGCCGTCGGCTCCATGCTGGTTGCGGCATCCTACCTGCTGGTCGCGCTTGCTGAGGTGCTGACCGGCGAAGCGCCCGCGCATTGGGTGTGGCTGCTGTCCTTCTTCATCATCTTCACGCTCGGCGAACTTTACATCCTGCCGAATGGGCTGGGCATTTTCGCACGGCTGGCTCCGCCGAAGCTCGGCGCAAGCACGGTCGCGGCCTGGTACTTCGCCATCTTCACCGGCAGCCTTGCCGCCGGACAGGTCGGCCGCCTGTGGAGCAGGCTCGATCACGTGGCCTTCTTCGTGCTGCTCGCGGGCATCGCGTTCCTGTCGGCAGTGATGCTCTATCTGCTCGATCGAACGGCAAAACGAGTCCTGGCGCACACGGCGCAGGGCGATGGCGCGGATCTGACGGACGTGCCGGAAGGGCTGGCGAGGCCGCAAACGACATGAAGATTTTTAGGCGCCGGTTCGGCGCAAGACGGGTCGCTGGGCGGCCGATCAATCAAGGGGGAATATCATGAAGAAGCTCGGTTCCGCATCATTGTTGACCTCGGTCGCCGTTATCGGCCTGGTACTTGGAGGCACGGCGAACGCCCAGGTGCAGGAGCAAGCGCCGCCGCAGGAAGACCAGAGCGTCACCAACGTCGACAATGGCGAGATCGTCGTCACCGCGCAGAAGCGCGAAGAGGCCATCCTCGACATTCCGCAATCCGTTACAGTGGTTGGCGGCGACACGCTGGAGCGGCAGAAGGCGGTCACTTTCTCCGACTACCTCAGCCTGATTCCGGGTCTCAGCCTTGAACAGTCCGACCCCGGTCAGGCGCGCCTCGTGCTACGCGGCGTGAACACCGGCGGCGTTAGTGCCACGGTCGCAGTGTATGTCGACGAAACGCCGTTCGGATCGAGCACCGGCCTCGTCAACGGAGCCGTGCTCGCCGGGGACTTCGACACGTTCGACCTTCAACAGATCGAAGTCCTGCGCGGGCCCCAAGGCACGCTCTACGGCGCAAGCTCTCTCGGCGGCGTGCTCAAGTTCGTCACGAACACGCCGGAGCTCGGTAAAGTCGCCGTTCGCGGACGCGCCGGGCTGGAGTTCGTAAAGGGTGGCGGCACGGGCTTTAACACAAGTGCGGTCGTGAACGTCCCACTCGGCGATGTTGCCGCATTGCGCGCGTCGGGGTTCTATCGAAAGAACGCCGGTTGGATCGACGGAACGGGCGACGACACGAACTTCCTCGGTATCCCGGCGCTCGGCGGCAAGAACATTAACGAGAGCGAGGTCTGGGGCGGCCGCGGGTCGGTGCTGTTCAAGCCGACTTCCGAGTTGAAGATCCGGCTGACGGCCATTGCCCAGCACATCGAATCGGATGCGGCGAGCGAGGTCGAGGTTGACCCGGACAGCTACGATCCGATCGATGGCAAGCTGCGCCAGAGCCGGTACTTCGAAGATCCGAACGAGCTCGATTATCGGCTTTACAACGGCGCGCTGGAATATGACTTCGGCTTCGCCAGCCTTCTGTCGTCGACCAGCTTCGGCAAATCGGAGCAGACGTTCACGGCGGATGCAGTGCCAGTGTTCGGTGGCGGCTTGAACTTTTTCCTCGGTGACTTGCTGGGATTGATTCAGCCCGGGCAGGTGATGGGGCCCTACCAGGACCAGGTCACGAACACGAAAAAGTTCACGCAGGAAGTGCGGCTCGCATCCCCATCCAGCGACACCTTCGAGTGGATGGTCGGCGCCTATTACACGAAGGAAGAGGGGCTGATCGGCCAGTTCATCGGCTCGATCGATCTTGTCACCGGGAACCCGTTTGGAGTTCCGCTGCTGGATGACCTAGCGACCCTCGACCTGTCGTCTAAATATAAGGAGATCGCCGGCTTCTCTAACGTCACGTGGCACGCCACCGACCGCTTCGATATCACGATTGGCGGCCGAATTGCCAAGAACAAGCAGTCGGCCCGTCAGGTCTCCGAGAGCGGCGTGGGACTTGCTGACAATGCCGACTTCACCATCAAGTCCGACGAGAGCGTTTTCACCTACGCTATCTCTCCGAGGTACGAGATCGACGACGATACGGCGGTCTACGCCCGCATTGCGAAGGGCTATCGCCCTGGCGGACCGAACGTCATTCCGCCAGCCACGCCGGATGTTCCTTTCACCTACGATTCCGATACGATCACCAGCTATGAAATCGGCCTGAAGAAAGACCTTGGCCGCGGCGCATCGTTCGACCTGTCGGCCTACCATCTCAATTGGAAAGACATCCAATTGTTTAGCTTCGTCAACGGCTTCGGCGTGAACGTTAATGGCGGAACTGCGGTCAGCAACGGCATCGAGGGCCAATTGACGCTGCGTCCGACGCCCGGCCTGTCGCTGAACGTCAACGGCGCATGGATCGACGCCCATCTGACCGAAGACACGCCGCCCTTGGCAGGCGGCTTTGACGGGGACCGTCTCCCCTGGATCCCCAAAGTCGCCTTCAGCTTGAACGCGGACTATGAGTGGCAGCTGTCGGGGACGACCACGGCGTTCGTGGGTGGAACCCTGGCGTACAAGGGTAGCCAGCGCGACAACTTCAACATTGCCGAAATCGTCAGCGTCGATCCCGACGTCTACGTATTCACGCCTCAGCGGCGGGTCGACGACTATGCCACGATCGATCTGCGCGGCGGCGTTGAATTCGCCCGCTTCACGGTTGAGGCGTACGTGAAGAATCTGACGGACGTGGAAGGGGTCAATTCGATCAACGTGCTCACGGATCAGATCCTTGGGAACAACATCCTACCAGACAACGCCGTACGGGCGGCACTGACAAGGCCGCGGACGATCGGTCTGCAGATCAGTGCCGGCTTCTAGAGCCGCCGCTTTGCCGTCGGAGGAGAGATCGGCGCGGCCCGGCGCTTTGCCTCAGCCGTATCTCCTGTTCTTGGGCGATACGGTCGAGGCAGGGTTCGCGAAGACGGCATTCGGGCTTCGCGACTGGGCGCCGGAACTGTGCGTCGGGGAGTTCGCGCTTCCCGAAGCTACGGTGACAACCGGGCTGCCGGAACTCACGCCGATCGAGGCGGCAGACCGGGGAGCACGAGCGCTTGTGATTGGCGTCGCCAACTCGGGCGGCTTCATCGCGGAGTCGTGGATCCCGCCTTTGCTCGAGGCGCTCGATGCGGGCTTGGACATCGTCAGCGGGATGCATGCGAGGCTTGGCCGCATTCCCGAGCTTCGCTACAGCGCCGAGCGGTTGGGCAGGCGGCTGATCGACATTCGGACGCCGCCTGCAAACATTCCGGTCGCGACGGGACTGAAGCGCAGCGGCAAGCGCCTTCTGACGGTCGGCACCGATTGCGCGCTTGGCAAGAAGTACACTGCCCTCTCGCTGGCCCGCGAATTCAGCGGGCGAGGGGTCGACACGGACTTCCGGGCCACGGGTCAGACGGGGATCATGATTTCCGGGGGCGGCATTCCAATGGACGCGGTCGTCGCGGATTTCGCCGCCGGAGCCGCGGAGATGTTGAGCCCGGCTGCGGCGCCCGACCATTGGGACGTGATCGAAGGTCAGGGTTCGATCCTTCATCCAGCCTATGCCGGAGTGTCGCTGGCCTTGCTTCACGGTAGTCAGCCCGATGTGTTCGTCGTCTGCCACGATCCGACGCGCGATCGCCTGCTCGGCGACGAAGAGTTTGCGGTTCCGAGTGTGGACGAAATCATCCAGCTCACGATCAGCCTCGGGCGGCGCACCAATCCGGCGATCCGGTGCGGCGGCATTGCGCTCAATACTTCGGCCATGCCGGAACCGGAGGCTGTCGCTGCATGCGCCGCAGAGTCTGCGCGCCTCGGACTGCCGGTCGCCGACCCCATGAGGGGCGGGGAGGCCTTCGAGCGGCTCGTCGACGAGTGCCTAAAAGCGTGACTGCAGCCGCGGAGCACAGCTGGTTCAAGCGCATCCTGTTGCCCGGCCTGGCGCTCAAGGCCTTCGTGATCGGAGGCGGCTACGCGACCGGCCGGGAACTGGCGGAATTCTTTCTCCCCGCAGGTCCTCGCGGCGGTCTCATGGCTATCGCCTTCGCAACAGTCGTGATGAGCGTGCTTTCCGTAATCACCTTCGTTCTCGCTCGGCGCCTTCGGGCCTTCGATTACCGGACCTTCTTCAAGCGAATCCTCGGACCCGGCTGGGTAGTCTTCGAACTCGCGTACCTGCTGCTCGTCGTCCTCATCCTTGCGGTATACGGCGCGGCCGCAGGAGCGATCGCGGCAGCCGTGTTCGGTGCGCCTGAATGGGCAGGCACCGTCGCGCTGATGCTGGGAATCGCCGGCGTTGTCGCGTTCGGGAACACGGCGGTCGAGCGCCTTTTCGCCGACGTTTCCTACCTATTGTACGGCGTCTACGCCCTCTTCATCGTCTTCGCCTTCGCGAGCTTCGGCGACCAGATCGGCCCTGCGTTCCAGGCTCACACCCAGACCGAGGGCTGGGCTATCAACGGACTGACCTATGCGAGCTACAATACCGTCGGCGCGGTCATCATTCTGCCGGTGCTGCGTCACCTCATGAGCGACCGCGACGCAGTCGTCTCAGGCCTCATCGCGGGGCCGCTGACCATGCTTCCGGCCTTGCTTTTTTTCATTCCGATGGTGGCTTTCTACCCCGCGATTCAAGACGCGCCGCTGCCGTCCGATTTCCTCCTTCAGCAGATGGGGCAACCCTGGCTTCACTATCTGTTCCAGGCGATGATCTTTGCCGCGCTGCTGGAGAGCGGGACGAGCGCCGTGCACGCGATCAACGAACGCATCGGCCATGCCTGGCAGGCACGGCGCGGGAGCGAGCTGTCGCACCGGGCACGCCTGACCATTGGACTCGTGCTGCTTGCTCTGTGCATGTTCGCAGCGGGCCGTTTCGGTCTCGTTGCGCTGATCGCTAGCGGATACCGCGCCATCGCTTACGTCTTTCTGGCCGTGTTCGTCCTGCCGCTCCTGACGATTGGAGTGTGGAAGATCCTTCGCAATGAACGAGCGGAAGACGATGTGGCGTTGAAGGGGAAAATCGCATGAAGTTTCGCATTGCTCTGATCGCGGCATCGCTGGCCGGCGTCGCGCAGGCCGCGCCTCCGTCAGGCTTCGAGCAAAGGGTCGAGAAGCTTCGCTCTGAATATGGCGCGCCGGGCGTAACGATTGCCATCGTGGAAGGCGGCCAGCCGGCGCTGGCGAAGGGCTGGGGCACGACCTTGGTCGGCACGCAGCAGCCCGTCGGACCGCGCACCATTTTTGCCACGGGATCGACGGGAAAGGCGTTCACCAGCGCTGCACTCGCGATCCTCGTCGACCAGGGGAAGATTAAGTGGGACGACAAGGTTATCGACCACATGCCCGACTTCCGCATGTGGGACGCCTGGGTCACGCGCGAGATGACCATCCGGGACCTGCTGGTCCATCGCAGCGGGCTCGGCCTCGGCGCCGGCGACCTTTTGTTTGTGCCCAACAGCAACCTGCCGCGCAAGGAGACGGTGCGGCGGCTTCGCTACATTAAGCCGGCTACCAGCTTCCGCAGCGCCTACGCCTACGACAACGTCCTCTACATGGTCGCCGGACAACTGATCGAGGAGGTCAGCGGTCGCACCTGGGAGCAGTTCGTCCGGGACGAGATCTTTAAGCCGCTCGACATGGACGAATCCACCGTCTCCGATCGCGAGTTCCAGTCGACTGCGGACCGGGCGCGGCCGCATAGCCGTTCCGGCGGCGGGTTGGTCGGATTGGGCACGCTCAAGCCGCTGGATGAGAATGCGACCCTGGCGGCGAATGCGGCACCGGCCGGCGGCCTGTCGATCAGCGCCGACGACATGACGCATTGGCTGCTGACCCAGCTCGGACGGGGGAAGATACCGGGCAGCGACAAGCGCCTGTTCTCCGAACAGCAGTCCGCCGAGATGTGGAATGGACTGGTTCCGCAGCCGATCTCGGCCTTGCCGCCCGAGTTCAAGCCGACCCAGCCGAACTTCGAGCTCTATGCGCTCGGTTGGGACGTGCGCGACTATCGCGGCGCGAAGCTCATCTGGCACGGCGGCGCGGTGTTTGGATCGCTTGCCGCGGTGGCGCTGCTGCCGGAACAGAACGTCGGCATCTATATCGCCACCAACAGCGAGGAAGGGCAGATCGTGCGCGGTCTGCTTTACGAGCTGCTCGATCATTATCTCGGCGCGCCGCAGTCGAATTGGCCCGAGAAGTTCCACGCCTTCCGCCAGAAGCGCCTCGCCAACGCCGCCGCGCAAGTCGCCAAGCAGGCCGCTCAGCCGGCAAAGATCGGTCCGTCGCTGGCGCTCGATCGCTATGCCGGAGACTATGCCGACCCCTGGTACGGCACCATCAAGGTCCGCCGCTCAGGAAAGGCCTTGGCGATCCAGTTCCCACATTCGAAGGGGATGGATGGCCCGCTGACGCATCATCAGTACGACACCTTTCGGACCAATCCGTCGCTGGACTGGATCGAGCCGGCCTACGTCACTTTCGCGCTGGACGCCGACGGCAAAGTCGACCGCATCACGATGAAGGCGGTGTCGCCCACCGCCGACTTCAGCTTCGACTACCACGACCTGCTGTTCACGCCAGACGCCGCGAAGCAGTAAGCCGATGTTTGAAGGAATGGTGGACGTAGGGCTCGAACCTCGGACCCGCTGATGTTCAATCAGCGGCACACATGAGGGAGAGTAGGGGTCGAAGGCTGCTCAGGCTATCACCACGTGAGCACCGAGGCCTCTAGTCGTGCTGACCGCCAGACTACCGATCTAGGGGTCAGAGGTTCGAATCCTCTCGGGCGCGTCTTGGCCGAGAGCGTCACGAGCCGCGCTGACGCGAACATCGCTTGGCCGAATGCGGTGAGGCGATAGCGTGGTATTCCCAACCGCCTAGAAGGCCCGCGTGACCCCAAATTCCATGCGCCGCCGTTGGTAGTCGTAGAATTCGACGCTGCTCTTGTTTCGCTCGATAACTAGACGGGTCATTGGCGCGAAACCTGCGATGGAAAGCGCTCGGTTGACGAATCCCAACTGCAAGCGGGTCAGCCGATCTTCCCTTGCGAATGGCAGCAGCGCAAGCCGCTCGTCGGCTTTCAGCCGGCCGACATCGACACCTAGGCTAATGGTCATGCGTCCAACGTCGCGGTACGCTGATAATCCTACCTGCCATGATCTGGTTGAATAGGCGTCCTCTCGCGCGACGAACCTGTCAGCAGCGAGCGAAGTCGCGATCAAGAGGCTCGGCGATAAGGCTCGTTCATAGCGCACTCGGAGGCCGAGGCCCGTACCGTCTTGCAGATCGTTCCATCGATGATCGACTTTTCTGGCTGTCAGATCGAATTGCGCCTTGGAAACCGGGTCGACAGCGGCCGACGCCCCGAGCCCGAGCCGCAGCGCCCGTTGGTAGGCGCGCATGCCATACCATTGCTGGGTGGCGCCAATCTCCAAGCGCGTACTGGAGGGTCCCAGCCGAAGTTTTGGACCGAGCGACAGATCCAAGGCGACGTCGTTGAATTCCCTTTGCCGGTAAAGATTCGCCTCGAGGCTTGAGCGAGCTTCGATCATGAGGCGTTCGGAAAGCGATGCGCGGGCGTGAGACATGCCACGAAACGCAAACCCGAAACCGGACTTCGCCTGGGCTTCGTCGTTGAGATCGAACTCCCCGAGCACTGTTCCGAGCGTATCTGACCGGGTAGCCCGATTGATGTTGGTGTCGGGCGCCGCCGACAGTTCGACCTGCAGCCCGAATGTCTTGTTCGACTGCAGCGACGCCGACAGCCGGTCTACGAATTTCGCGACGGTCGGGGGCAGGTCGCCGGAGCGCAGGGCCCGCAGCTCCCGCGACGCCGCGCGTTCGTCCCCTAACGCCTGCAATGCGCTTGCAAGATGCAATCTCGCAGGCGCCGCGTCTGGCCGGTCGTCCACGATCCGGCGCAAAAGGACGGCAGCTTCGCCGGGCCGCTTTTCCATGCTGAGCAGGGTCGCCCGGCGAAAGCGTGCTTCATTCTGGACATCGCGGTTCGGGTTGCTCTCGAGCAGCCGGAGGATGCGCTTCGCCTCTTCGTAACGACCTTGGCTTATAAGCCGCGCGGCTAAGTCGAACATTTCAGCCGTCGACGCCGCGCCCGAGATCCGGCCAGTTTCCTGGCTCGCGGCGGCGGCGGCAGGGATCGCAATCAACACCGCAGCCAGAATCGTCTGGAAGATCGGCCGCCCGATCACGTCGGATCTCCCTCGATCCTACGGCTTCTTCCCGACCCAAACCCCGAACAGGTCGATGGGTGCCTGCGTACTCGGATCGAGGGCGGATGCCGACCAGGTAGCCATCAGTTCCTGCGCGGCAGGCCCGGTGAATAGTCCGTCGAATGAACCGGTCCTGTTATTCGTCGCATGCCTCATATCGCCGGAGAATTGGGTGCTGCCCGCGCTGAAGACCGTATTCTCGAAATTGTAGCGCCCAAGCGAAATCCATCCGCCGGCCCAGTCGGCCGTCTCCGGGTCGAAATGCCCCTGGAGCGTGCCTTGCGCGAAATTGAACTGGAGCGTGGCGGAGCCGCCAATGTAATGACCGCCGTCGTAGGAATAGCCGTTGACCAAAGCCGAATAGGTGGCTGACCCGGTGACCGGCACCGAGCCTTGGGGCGTTGCAAGACCGAACGCTACCACGCCATGAGGCAGGTCCTGCATCGGACCGGCTTGAGAATAGGCTGCAAAGCTCGTGTAGGTCAGTGGGAGCTCGGGATTCGTCGGCTTGAGCACCCCCATTGGAGGCCAGACTTCGGTCGGATTCTCCTGCGTCGACAATCCGCCCGACCAGTAACTCTCGTTTGGTGTATTGGCTCGATTCTCGAAAAAGGCGGCGGCGGCCTGCGTTGGCAGATCGAAGATATAACGATCGCTTGCCGCGTCGTAGCGGACCGAGAAGCCATCCTGCCTCAGTGGACTTGCTGAGTTCCCGGTCAATTCTAGGCCGACAGTGGCGAAATCGGTCGATGCCGTTACGTCTGGGAAAATCTTAACTGCGGCAAAGTCGTCGGCTGGAGGCGGAGGTGGCGGTGGCGGTGGCGGTGGCGCTGGGGGAGGCGGAGTTGCCGGATTGAAACCTGTCGTACCGCCGCCGCCGCCGCATGCTGTGACGGCCGCTGCCAGGAACGAAATCGCGGACAGTCTTAATGCAAAGCGATTCATGATGACCTCCCATGAAATGTCATGGGGACAATTTTGCGCGCCTCGCGGTTCGAAATCGTAGGATCATGTCGTGACGGACTTCTGATCATTTGCCGATGGTAACGATGCGAAGCGCAATTCACGGCACGATGACAGCCAAAACCCATTAGCATCATCGCTCATGTGGCCGGCTCGGGAACGGCCGATCGAACGTCGTGGCGAAAAGCCGTGAGTCCTATTCCAGCGGGATCGTCGGTCGTTGCTTCCCGCCCGGCGTCTTGGTCAAGTTTTTAGGTCAGGAGGTCATGGTCGCGCGGCCGCACACTGGCATCCCGCAGGGATCGGGCAGCCACCCTGCGTTTGCTTCTGCTATGAACGTCATTCGGAGACGGTCTACTGCCTTGCGGGTTCCGCCAAGCTCACGAACGTGAATGACGGGCGGTCCTACGACAGGACCGGGAGTGCTTTACCTGGTCACCATCGGAGACGACCATCAACTCGACATCTTCGAAGAATGCATCTTCATCTGCATCTTCGACCCCACCGTTGCGCAGTCAGGAAGAGGTTGGCTAGTCCGGTCCGGTGCCGGGTGTCCGTCACTGGTGTATGAGCTTCAAGGCTCCAACGTCTCTGAGACCAGCGAGCAGATCTCTCCATGTCCGCGTCGAGATCCGTCCAGTGACGCAGAGGGACGTGTGTTTGGCTGCTAATGATCGCCAAGGAAGCGGATTCCTGGAGCGAACGGCCGCTACGTGGTCGATTTAACGCATTTTTAGCGCTGAATTAACGAAACGATTGACGCCCCATCGCTAACCCTCCTCTCCGGTCGGGATGGCCCGATCGAGCGGATAGATACGGGAGTGGCGAAATGAGGAAGGCAATCACATTGATAACCGCCGCGGCATTCGGAGCCGGCGGCGTGGCCGCGCAGCCAGTCGTTGTCACGGCAGCTCCGTCAAGGGTCGTCAGCTATGCCGATCTGAACATCTCGTCCCAGGCAGGACAGACCCGCCTGTTGAACCGCATCCGGGCGGCCGCGGGCGACCTCTGCCTGGAAAACAACCGTGAGGAAGTGAAGGTAGCGGCTGCGCGCCGGACCTGCTTCAACACCGCTTACAACGGCGGACTGAAACAGATGGAGATGGCCATCGCTGGGCGGCCAAATAGTGCCCTGGCAACCGCCACTCTTGTCATCAGCACGCGGTAGCCGGCTCGGCGGTACGAAAAGGGGCGCAGATCTGCGCCCCTTTTTCGCGCTCGATGGGTCCGCGACTCGGTTTGAATGTGCTAAAGGCCTGCCCGTCGACTGTGCGTGCCGAACTCCAGCTGATCGTGACACAATGGCGACGCCCGCCGATACAGTTGTTCGATTCAAAGCGACCGCGTGCCTCTGGCATCTCGACTGCAGGGGCAGTTTCGCGTTGTGGGATGGCGACGGCCGCCTTGTCACGATCCGAGGCCGCAAATCCCGGGCCATCCTGGGTTATCTCGTCACCTATCCGCACGAACACGTCACGCGCGAACGGCTGATCCAGCTTCTTTGGCCTGACCGCGGCATGGGCCAAGCGCGTGGAAGCCTCCGGCAGTCCCTTGTGGAGATCAGGCGAGCGGCTCCGGGCGTGATCATGAGCGATCACGAACATGTCTGGATCGACACGACGCGATTAAGTCCGGCCGATATTGCAGACCATTGCTCACCGACCGAGCAGCTATTCGCCGATCTGGACGGCATCACGCCCGAGTTCGACGACTGGTTGCGCTGCGAGCGGGCGACCGAGGCTTCCGAGAAGTGGTTGCAGCTGCAACAATCGGCCGAAGACCGCCTCAAGCGCGGACGCGGCGCATCCGCTCTCCCGCTCATCGAACGGATGCAGCGGATCGATCCCTACAACGAAGAGTGGCTCCGACTGGCTATGCGGGCAGATGCGCAAGCCGGACATTCGGCCGGGATCCAAACTCGTTTCCGGGAGCTCGACGAACTGCTGAAGCGAGAGCTAGGCGTTTCGCTGTCACTACAAACGCGGGAGCTCCACGATGAACTCCTTCGCGATCTGGCCAAGCCCACCACCGGCGTCGACGTTGAAGTCGAGGAAACGATCGCGGCGCGAACCCAGATACAGCCATCGAAGAATTCCTGCCGTAACCCGCTGGGCCGTCCGCCTGCCTTCGCTTGTCGTTCTCGGGCTTGCTGCTCTCGTCGCCACGTTGGGTCTGACCCAATCTGTACCGACTGCCTCGACAGAGCCCAGTCGCATCGCGGTCCTTCCATTCCGAGCGCTTGACGGGGTCGATTCAGCCTTGGCGGAAGGCATGGCGGACCAGGTCCTCAGCGACCTGTCCCAGCATCAGGGACTGCAGACCGTCGGGCGTACGTCGTCGTGGATGTTCAAGGACAAGTCCGAGGATTTGCGGCGTGTCGGACGGAAGCTCGATGTTCGTTACGTCGTGGAAGGAAGCGTCCGCCGCACCGGCCCCGCGTTGCGACTGAATGTCGCCCTTATCGACACGCATGATGCGTCAACGCTCTGGTCGGGCCAATATACGTCGCAGTCAGGAGATGCCCAGCGGATCGAGGACGCTGCCAGCGGCGCAATCCTCCAGCGCCTCGGACTGAAGAGGGTCGAGGGCGGGCAGCGGACCGATCCACAGGCTTACGCGATGTATGTCCGCGCAAAGGCACTAATCCGCGAGCGCAATTGGCTTAAGATGCGCGAAGCACGTGAACTCCTGGAAGAAGCGGTCAAGATCGACCCCGGCTATGCGCCGGCATGGGCGCAGCTTGCTGGTGCCATCTGGTTCGTAGGTGAGAATACCCCACTCTCGAGCGGAAACGTAAGGGCGCAAAATGCTCGTGCTCTGATGGCAGCACGTAAAGCTGTCGCGCTTGATCCAGACCTAGCCGAAGCTCATCAGATGTTGGCGATCGTCATCGGCTTCCATACAGCCAAGGGCCGCGCCCACCTTCGCCATGCGCTTCAGCTCGATCCGCGCAATCCTCAGACACTCTACTGGTGGGGAAACGCAGCAGTCATGGCGGGAAATGGCCCCCTGCAGGAGCGAGCGGTCCGACGGGCGCTGGCGCTCGACCCCCTGTGGAGACGGCCGGCCGACGCTGCCGCGAAATTCGCCCTCAACCATGGCCGTCGGGTAGAAGCCTATCGAATTGTGGAACGGCTTCGAGCTGCCGACCCGGACGCAGCGCTGGAAGTTGAAATGGGCCTGTTGCACGAGGCAGGCGACCTTTCGCGCGTCGTCGAGCTCGGAAGAGCACAGGGCAACATCGCGTCGGTGCAGGGGTCTGCCGCCAAGATGAGTTTGGCTTCGTCGCTCAGCCAGATGGGCTACGTACGGGAGGCATTGCTTGTCGGCGGCGTTTCGCCGTTCGATCGGCTCGTTTACCTACGTAGGGTTCCCGGCCGATCGATCATTCTCGCGGAAACATCGGCATTGATTGGAGTGAGCGAGGAGGCGTGGATGCTCACTCCGCTCGTGATTGAACTGGCCCGAACAAACCGGCACGCGGATATTGCGACCCTATTCGACCGGCCCGGGAGCGCGATCAACCATCTGCAACGAATAGAAGACGGCAACCGGCTGTATCGCGCAATCTTGGGGCCAATTATCGGCCGGTCATTGACGCAGTTGAAGCGTCACCGCGAAAGTGCACGACTTTTCAACGCTGCCGACGAGGCGATTCGGGTTATGCTGGCCAGAGGAAGCGTGTCCCCCTCGGGATTGGCGGAGATTGCCGCCAGCGAAGCTATCCTTGGCCGCAGAGACAGGGCCCTGGCATTGCTCGATCAGGCGGTTTCCAGGGGCTGGTTCGCATATGATGGATTGAGCTACCGGCTTGACGAAGTGCCTGGGCTAATGGACTTACGCGGCGATCCTCGCTTTGAACGCCTTCTGCGGATTACGAACGAGCGGCGAGCCCGCGAACGGCGCGAGACCGAGGCCCTAGGGCTCATCTAGGATGCGCTTCGAAATCTGAGAGAGAGAGAGAGAGAGAGAGAGAGAGAGAAAGAATACTAGCTAGAAATACGCTAGACCACCCACGCGGCAGGTATGAACAACGCTCCTTGCTCCCCGTTAAGCTGCTGTCTGTATAACAAAAAATGGTGGACGCACTAGGGCTCGAACCTAGGACCCGCTGATTAAGAGTCAGCTGCTCTACCAACTGAGCTATGCGTCCACTGCCGTTAGGCGGATGCTCCGGCGGACCGATGCACGCCTTGAGCGGCGCGGCCGGTAGCATGCTGCAACTTGGTGCGCAACCGCCGGATGTTCAACCAAACTATAGAAGTCGTGAGGTCGTTCGCTGCTGCCGCTCCAGGGCCATCAGCAGGCCGAGACACAGCATGACGGTCATAACGGCCGAACCGCCGAAGCTGACGAGGGGCAGGGGCACGCCGACAACCGGCGCCAGGCCCATGACCATCAGCAGGTTGATCGACACGTAGAAGAAGATCGTTGCCGACAGCCCTGCCGCAGCCAGCTGCGCAAAACGGCTGCGCGCATTGTTGGCAACACGCATTCCCCAGCGGATGACAAAGGCGAACCCGAAAATCAGCAGTGCGCCGCCGACCATTCCCCACTCTTCGACCATGGTCGCGAACACGAAGTCCGTATGGCCCTCGGGCAGATAGTCGAGATGACTCTGGCTGCCCTGGAGATAGCCTTTACCGAAGATACCTCCGGACCCGATGGCGATCTTGGACTGGCTGATGTGATAACCGGCACCCAGCGGGTCGCTTTCCGGATCAAGGAAGGTGTCGATCCGCCTGCGTTGATAGCCGTGAAGGAGTTGATAAACGACAGGAATTGCGACGGCTAAAGCCACGCCTGGTATTAGGAAAACGCGAAACGGTACGCCCGCAATGAACATGACGGTCACGCCGATGAAGGTGACCATCAGGGCCGTTCCGAGGTCCGGCTGCAGGATGATCAGCGCCGCTGGGAAGCCGATAAGCGCCGCCGCGGGCCAGATTGCGCGCCACTTGCGGATTTCGCCCGCGGGGAGGAGCTCGTAGAAACGGGCCAGGACCAGCACGATGCCCGGCTTCATGAATTCACTCGGCTGGAGCCGGATGAAGCCGAGGTCCAGCCAACGCTGTGCTCCCTTGCCGACGAATCCCAGCATCTCGACCAGGACGAGCATGACCGTCACGACGATGTAGATCGGGAAGGCGACCTTCTTGATCGTCAGATTCGCTTGTCCACGACATGACGATCGCAACCGCCATGAAGAACATGAAGACGATCGCCTGCTTCGTTGCCCAAGGTTGCGCTGCGCCGCCCGCCGCCGAATAGAGCGTCGTGACGCCGATCGCGCCAATGCCAACCACAAGGAAAATCAAGCGCCAGGGAAGCTTGGCGAGAGGTTGCGGTATAATGGCCGACGAGATCATGCCGTCCTCGCCGCCGCTGCAGCCGCCGCCTGGACCGCATTGGCGCGACGGGCGGTGCGCTCCGCAAGTGATCCGCCCCATTGCTCTTCCAGTGCGTGAAGCGATTTCAGCGCCAGTTGACGGTCGTAGAGGAAGGTCAGCACGTCCTTAGCGACCGGCGCCGCTGCGCGGGCGCCGCCCATGCCATGTTCGATCACGACAGCCCCGGCGTAGCGCGGCTTGTCAAAGGGCGCGAAGAAAACGAACAGACCGTGGTCGCGGTATTTCCAGTCACCGCTTTGGCCGCGCTGGCTGCCGACGATCTTGCGCACTTGCGCCGTGCCGGTTTTCCCGCACAGCTCGACGCCTGGAATTTGCAGCCGGCTCGCGCCTGCGGTGCCGTCTCCATTGACGACCTCCCACATGCCGCCCCGCACCGTCTCCAGATGCTTCGGATCGATGCCGAGCATCGGCGCGGGTTCCTTGCCGATACCCAGGAGCCGCGGTGCTATATCGCGGCCGCCGGCGATGCGCCCCGCCATGACGGCGAGCTGCAGCGGATTGAGGATGAGGAAGCCCTGACCGATCGATGCGTTGAGGGTATCGGAAGCAGTCCAGTCGGGCCGTTCAAGGAAGCCCTTGGTCTCGTGAAACCGCCGGTTCTTCCATGCGCTGTCGGGAACTGTGCCGTAGCTTTGACTGACGACCGGAAGGTCGAACTTCTGGCCAAGACCCAGCTGTCGCGCCACGACGGCGATCTTGTCGTACCCGACGCGGTGACCCATCGCGTAGAAGTAGGTGTTGCAGCTTTTGGCAATCGCTCGGCGCATATCGACGGAACCGTGGCGGCCCAGGCAGCGGAAGAAGCGATTTCCAAGCCGGTAGCCGCCGGGACAGTGGATGCGTTCGGTCGGGTCGACGCCATGTTGAAGCAGCGCCAGCGAATTCATCGGCTTGATCGTCGATCCCGGTGGATAAAGCGCGTTCAACACCTTGTTGAGCAGGGGACGTCGCGGATCTTCGGAGAGCGTCTTCCACTCCGTCCGGCCAATGCCGTCCGAAAAACTGTTTGGATCGTAGGCCGGCATGGACACCATGCTGAGAATGTCGCCGGTCATGCAGTCAAGGATGACGCAGGAGCCGGATTCCTCGCCAAGTCGGCGGGCCGCGAATTCCTGTAGGTCGGCGTCGATCGCTAGGCGAACAGGAGCGCCGCTTCGGTCCGGCTTGGGCTCCAGCTCACGGACCAACTTGCCGCGCGCCGTCAGTTCGACGCGTTGTCCGCCCGGCTGGCCGCGCAGGCGCGGTTCGAGCGTCTTTTCAAGACCTTCCTTGCCGATCTTGAATCCCGGTGTGATGAGGAGGGGGTTCTTTTCCTTCTCATATTCCTTGGCCGATGCCGCGCCGACATAACCAACCAGATGGCCAACGGCTGGGCCGTCGGGGTAGAAGCGCGAGAAGCCGCGCATCGGGTTGACGCCTGGAAGCTCGGGAAGCCTCACCGTCACTGCGGCATATTTGTCGAACGGGACATTCTCGGCCACTTCGATCGGGCGATAGCCCTCCGCCTGCTTCAGCTCGCGGACCACGCGGTCCACATCGTCGACGCTCAGGTCGAGCAATTGCTGCAAGGTGCGAAGCGTCGGCTCCGGGGTCTCCAGCTGGTCCGGGATGATGTCGACGCGGAAATCGCTTCGATTGATGGCGATGGGCTTGTTGTTCCGGTCGACGATCCATCCCCGACGCGGCGGTACGATGATCAACTGGACGCGATTGCTCTCGGACAGGAGCTGGTAATGCTGGTTCTCGGCAACGGCGAGCCAGCCAAGCCGGCCGAGGATCAGTGCTCCGATTGCAGTCTGCGCCCCCGCGGCAATGGCCATGCGCCGCGAGAAGGTCATCGACTGATGAACCGACGTGAAGCGCCGTTCCATCTTCATCGGCCCAGCCTCCAGCGATCCACCCGGGAAACAAACCAGGCGACGACCGGGAAGGAGAGAATAGAGATCAACAACGGCGGGAGGACGGTGCGGAAAGGGAGCGATGCGTCCATGACTTGGGCCACGCGCCACTCCGCGGCTTCATTCGCGAGCAGCATCAGCGCCGCAAGGATCCACTCTAGCCAGTAACCGCGCCACATGGTCCGACTGTCCGCCAGGTCGAGGAGAAGCATCGCCGCGGTCCAGACTGCGATTGAGAAGCCCAGCGGATGACCCGTAACCAGGTCGTTGAACAGGCCAAGCGGAGCCGCCCACCAGGCCGGCCACACGTCCGATCGCAACAGGCGCCACCCGATCAGGACCAGAAAGCCGAAATCGGGGTACCAGCCGCTGGCGGAAATGATGGGAAGGGTGGCCAGGAGGCTGGCCAGAAGCACGCAGAGGGCCGGCACGTATCGCGCCCCGGCAACCGGGCCCTGGCCTATCTGCCGTCTTTGGGCGAGCGCCGCGCGGACCATTATTGGGCCTCCACGTCACTGCCCGCCTGCTCGGCAGTCGCCGCAGGCTCGTACGGCTCTTCGACCATTGCGAAGCTGATGGAGGTCGGATCGGCGAGGGGGCGTGCGATCGCTCCGTCGTCGTCCAGCCTGACTACCCGCGCGATCGGAACGAGCGGCGGGTAGAGGCCGCCGGTTCCGGACGTAATGACGATGTCCCCACGCTTGAACGGATTGCGGCCGACTTCGAGTGGCCTCAAGTCGACCGTCCCGTCGCCTCGGCCCTGGCTGATCACGGGCTGGCCGCCGCGCAGGATTCTCGCAGGTATGATGCTTGCACGGTCCGAGATGAGCAGGATGCGCGAGGCCAGAGCGCCGGAATCGATCACGCGTCCGATCAGACCTTGAGCGGAGCGCACCGGCATTCCGACGCGCACCCCGTCGGAGGTTCCGGCTGAGAAGATGGCATATCGGCGAGGGCTGCTGAACGAGGAACCGACGATCCGCCCGCTAGCGACCGGGGAGCGGCTATGTTCGCGAAGCTGGAGCGCGGCTTTGAGCTCGCGGTTTTCCTGCGAGACCGCCTTCGCCTCGATGATCCGTTGCAGCATCAGTTCGCGTTCGCGCTTCAGCTGCGCATTCTGGTGCGCAGCATCCCAGTAGTTGCCAGCGCCGGTAAAAATTCCGCCGACCGTCGCCGTCACTGCCCGGAGCCCGGACGTGACGGGTGCGGTAGCGTCCAGCGCAACGCCTCTCACCGAAGCATAGCTCTTCGGCGCAACCAACGACAGCGCCAGGAGGATAAGCCCGATGACGAGTCCGGCGACGGCCGCAAGGAAGCTGAAGAAGAGACTATATTGCGCGCGCCGGGACCATCCTGGGCGCGGCCCTCCCGGCGGCGCCATCTACCGAATATCCCTAAGCCGTTTGAAGAACGCCGCGGAACTGCTCTTCCTCCAGCGCTCGTCCCGTCCCCAGGGCGACGCAGGTGAGCGGATCCTCGGCGACCGTGACCGGCAGGCCGGTTTCATCGCGAAGCACTTCATCGAGACCCTGAAGCAGTGCACCGCCGCCAGTCAGGACGATGCCCTGATCGCAGATGTCGGCAGCAAGCTCCGGAGCCGTATTCTCAAGCGCGATGCGGACGCCTTCGACGATCGTACCTACGGGCTCGGACAGAGCTTCGGCGATCTGGCCCTGGTTGATCGAGATTTCCTTCGGAACACCGTTCACCAGGTCGCGGCCCTTGATGTGGACCGTCTTGCCGATGCCGTCGACCGGCGGCTTGGCAATGCCGACTTCCTTCTTGATTCGCTCCGCCGTGGCTTCGCCGATCAGCAGGTTGTGGTTGCGGCGAACGTAGGAGCTGATCGCTTCGTCCATCTTGTCGCCGCCGACGCGCACCGACGTGGTGTAGGCGAGGCCGCGGAGCGACAGCACCGCGACTTCCGTCGTGCCGCCGCCAATGTCGACGACCATCGAACCGATCGGCTGTGTCACCGGCATGTCGGCGCCGATCGCGGCTGCCATCGGCTCCTCGATCAGGTAGACGGCGCTGGCGCCGGCGTTCGAAGCGGCGTCGCGGATCGCGCGGCGCTCCACCGAGGTGGAGCCAGAAGGAACGCAGATCACAATCTCCGGAAAGCGCCAGGCGCGCATCTTGCCGCCATGCACCTTGTGGATGAAGTGCTTGATCATCTGCTCTGCGACATCGATGTCGGCGATGACACCATCGCGCAGCGGGCGGATGGCCTCGATCTGGTCGGGCGTCTTGCCCATCATCAGCTTGGCGTCGTCGCCGACAGCCTTGACCTTTTTGACCCCGTTTATGGTCTCGATGGCGACGACGGACGGCTCGTTAAGAACGATGCCGCGGCCACGAACATAGACCAATGTATTGGCGGTCCCGAGATCGATCGCCATGTCGTGCGACATCCATTTAAACCAGCGCGTCCAGAACATTCTTCCCCGTCTCTCGCCCTTCGCTCGGCTATCGTGCAGGACCGGCCCTGCAGATTAACCGGCCATTAAACCCATCCCATTGAATGCAGACTGAATTTTTAGCAGAAATCAGCGCTTCGCTGGCTCGGTGGTAATCGGCTAGGAACGGTTAACATGTCAATAAGAAGGCTGCCGTCCGAACTCGTGAATTGCATCGCCGCTGGCGAGGTCGTAGAGCGCCCTGCGAGCGCCCTCAAGGAGCTTGTTGAGAACGCCCTCGATGCCGGAGCCACGGCGGTTCGAATCAGGCTTATCGCCGGCGGTGTCGAGCTGATCGAAGTCGCCGACGACGGCTGCGGGATGATTCCCGACGAGATGCGGCTTGCGCTGGAGCGGCACGCGACTTCGAAGCTGCCGGATGATCTTCTCGATCGGGTGACCAGCTTCGGTTTTCGTGGCGAGGCGCTTCCATCGATCGCCAGCGTGTCCGTCCTAACTATGGAAAGCCGGGTACGCGGAGCGGACGGGTGGCGTATTGCCTTGGATCACGGTGCGCCGGTTGGGGAAGGTCCGGCCTCTCTTCCACCGGGGACCTGCATCCGGGTGGAGCGCCTGTTTGAAAAGGTGCCCGCGAGGCGCAAGTTCCTGCGCACCCCGCGCGCTGAATATGCAGCCTCGCTGGATGCGGTGAAGCGGCTGGCCATGGCGCGGAGTGACGTAACTTTCGCTCTCGAGCACGATGGGCGGCGAATCTTCTCGCTTCAGCCAACGACCCCGCCTCAGCGGATTGCCGAGATGCTGAGCGCCGAACTCGACCGCAATGGCATCGGCATCGATTGCGATCGCAACGGAATGGGCCTGACGGGAGTCGTCAGCTTGCCGACCTTCAATCGCGGCATGGCCGACCAGCAATATCTGTTCGTCAACGCGCGCCCGGTGAAGGACCGTTTGCTCGTGGGGGCCCTTCGCGGAGCCTATCGCGACCTGATTGCCAAAGACCGGCATCCGATCGCCGCACTTTTCCTCTCCGTCCCCCTCGATGAGGTCGACGTGAACGTCCACCCGGCGAAGACCGAAGTGCGTTTCCACGATCAGGCGGCGGTCCGCGGGCTCATCGTCGGCGGAATTCGTGCTGCGCTGGATGAAGCCAGCCAGAAGAGCGCAACGCGGGAGCAGGCCGCTGCGCCGGTGTTATGGACCACGAGCGCGTCCTACGATGAGCAGCTGAAACGCGTTGAGGAGCAGCCGCCCTCCCAACCTCAATGGGCGCCATCCGGAGCCGCCAGCATCGTGGCAGAGGCGCGGGCCTTGTTCGATCATGCCCCAGCGGCCCGGGCCGAACCGGCGGTCGCCGAGGTTCCTAAATATCCGCTTGGTGTTGCGCGTGGACAGGTCGCCGCCACCTACATCGTCGCTGAGGCGGAGGACGGGCTGGTGATCGTCGACCAGCATGCCGCGCACGAGCGGTTGGTGCTGGAACGCATGCGTGCCGCCCGGGAAGGCGGAACGATCGCTCGCCAGCCCTTGCTCATGCCCGAAGTGGTCGAGCTGGACGAGACAGATTGCGACCGGATCGAAGCAGCGGCCGACGAATTCGGCGGAATGGGCCTGGAGGTAGAGCGCTTCGGCCCGACGTCGATCCTCGTGCGCGCAACGCCGGCGGCGCTTGGCAAGACCGACGTCAACGGCCTGCTTCAGGACCTCGCAGCCGAATTGGCGGAGTTGGGCAGCGCCTTTTCGCTTGCAGGAGAAGCTCGACCATGTCGCGGCGACAATCGCCTGCCACGGATCGGTCAGGGCAGGGCGGGTTCTATCGGTCGCGGAGATGAATGCGCTCCTGCGCGAAATGGAGGTCACGCCGCGATCCGGCCAGTGCAACCACGGCCGCCCGACCTGGGTAAAGCTGGGGCATGAAGAAATGGAAAAGCTGTTCGGAAGGCGCTGAAATTGGCCGTTTCCGGGCGACATGACCGCCGCGGCCTGCTATGGATCTCCAAGCGCCGCAAGGAGATGTAGCATGGACGACAACGGCGGAAACGCAGGCGATCGCGTCTATTTCGCGCAGCGCGCTGCCGAAGAGCTTGAGCTCGCCATGTCGGCCAAGGACGACGATGCCGCCGAAGCGCACCGCAAGTTGCAGCGCGTGTACACCGAACGCGCCTCGATCGGTGCCCGCATCACCGAAATCCGTGAGGAAATTGGCTAAACGCTGCCCAGCTGCTGAAGCTCTTTGAATATTTTCTCGACAGGATTCTTGCCCGCTTCCGCTCGTGCCTTCTCCAGCAGCGGATAGCCGTTTTGGGCCTCCTGACGCAGAGCTTCCGCAAAGCGACCGCTCCGCACCTCGGCCAGAACCTCCCGCATCTTCGTGCGTACTCTCTCGTCCACCACGCGTGGTCCGCCTAGCGCGGCGCCGAGTTCGGCAGTGTTGGAGATGGCTTCGCGCATGCCGGCAATTCCCCGTTTTTCAATGAGTTCGGCGAGCAGCTTCAGTTCGCCCACGCACTCGAGAAACGCGACCTCGGGTGAGATGCCGGCTTCGGTCAGCGTCTCGAACCCGGCGAGCAGGATCTCGGGGACGGCGCCCCAGACGACCGCACCTTCGTTGAACAGGTCTGACTCGCATTCTTCCGCGAAACTCGAAGCGATCAGGCCGGCCCGAGCGCAGCCGATCGCCTTTCCATAAGCAAGCGCGATGTCGACCGTCGTGCCGCTCACGTCCTGAGCAACCGCCCACAGGCCCACCATGCCTTTGCCTTGCTCATACAGGGACCGAAGCGCTGTGCCCGGACCCTTCGGCGCAACGAGGAAAACGTCGAGGTCGGATCGGGGCTTCAATAGGCCGAAATGGATCACGAGACCGTGGCTGAAGCCGATCGCTGCGCCTTCCCGGATACGCGGCTCCACCTCGCGATAAATGTCGGCGAGGACCTCATCGGGCGCGAGGAACATGATGACGTCGGCCGACCCGACAGCATCCTCGACGAGGGCGACGGTCAGCCCTGCTTCTTCTGCGGCCGTTGCGCTGCCGGATGTGCCCCGTAGGCCGACAACGACGTCAACGCCGCTGTCCTTGAGATTGAGGGCCTGCGCTCGGCCCTGATTGCCGAAGCCAAGCACGGCGACCCTTTTCCCCGCGAGCGCGGCCATGTCGACGTCGGCATCCCGGAGAATTTCCATGCCGTTCGCCTAGTCCCTCGACTTGAGCAGCGCCAGCGCCTGGTCGACGGCCGCGACATCGAGCGGTTCCCGAAAGCGCCGCCACTCCGGCGGCGGTTGATGGGAGAACCAGGTGTACTGGCGCTTGGCGTAGCGGCGGGTTGCTTGTTGACCCGCGGCTATCGCCTCCTCGCGCGTCAGATCGCCGTCGAGCCAGGCTGCAACCTCTCGAACGCCGATCGCGCGCATGACTGGCAAGAAAGGATCCAGCTTCCGCTTCAGGAGCGCCTCGACTTCTTCCGCTGCACCTGCTTGGATCATCTGCGCAAATCGTTCGTCGCACCTTGCATAAAGCCAGTCGCGCGGCGGGAGCAGGAGCAACGGAGCGAGTTCGACGCCTTCTCCAATCCCGCCTTGGCGCTCGTTCTGCCATTCGGACAGGCGCTTGCCGGTCGACAGGACAACCTCAAGCGATCGGGCGATCCGCGTCGTATCGGCGGAGTTCAACCTGCCGGCCGCCTCGGGATCGAGCGTGGTGAGCCTTCGGTGGTTTTCCTCAGTCGTGGCCGATCGGACGTCCTGCCTGACCGTGGCATCGATCGGCGGAACCGGGGCAATGCCGTCGAGCAGAGTTCGGATGTAAAGGCCGGTGCCGCCGACGATGATCGGAAGGCGGCCCGCCTCGTGGATCTCCGCAATCTCGCGCCTCGCCATTTCAGCCCAATCCGCCGCGGAGCAGGGCTGTCCGCCATCGAGGACGCCGTACAGCCTATGTTCGGCCTTGGCCCGCTCGTCGGCACTCGGCGCGGCGCTCAGGATCGGCAGGTCGCGATAGATTTGCGCGCTATCGGCGTTGACGATTACGCCGCCGGTTTGCACTGCAAGCTGAAGTGCCAGTGCCGACTTGCCGCTCGCGGTGGGGCCGGCAATCAGCGCCACGGGAGGACGAATGGCCATTGCGACCCTGATAGCAGCCGGACGGCTTGATGACAGGCTGATCGACCGCGCACTCGGTTCGCTCCGCGAAATCGATCCGAATGCAGCCTTCGCGGGCTGGATCGATGAAGGGGATGCCGTCGACTTGCGCGTGTCCGGCGATGTCCGGTCGATCCGCTGGGCGCTCGATGGGCTGCCGGAGGTCGACGTCTTCGTTCAGCCCGAGGAGTATCGGTTCAAGCGGCTGGTCGTCGCCGACATGGATTCGACCATCGTCGGGCAGGAATGTCTCGACGAGCTTGCCGATTTCGCGGGCCTGAAGCGGGAGATCGCCGAGATCACCGAACGGGCCATGCAGGGGCATCTCGACTTCAAGGCGGCACTGCGCGAGCGCGTCGCTCTCCTGTCCGGCCTCGATGAAGAAGCGATCGGCCGCTGCCTTGCCGAGCGGGTGGTGCCGAACCCTGGCGCTGCAACCCTCATTCGCACCATGCGCGTGGGCGGTGCACGCGCGATCCTCGTTACCGGGCGGCTTCGTCTCCTTTGCCGATCCCATCGCGAAGATGCTCGGGTTCAACGCGGTCCGCGCGAACAGACTGCTGTTCGACGGCGGCCAGTTGAGCGGTTCGGTCGAAGATCCGATCGTCGACGCTCAGGCGAAGCTCGACGCCTTGATCGAGGCCCGCGAGGAGATGGGCATCAGGCGCGAAGAAGTTCTCGCGATCGGCGATGGTGCCAACGACAAGCTCATGGTCCAGGAGGCCGGGCTAGGCGTGGCCTATCGTCCGAAGCCGGCGCTGGCGGAAGTGGCGGATGCCCGGCTCGACCATCATGGACTCGACGCCTTGCTGTGGGCGCAGGGCATTCGCCGCCGGGACTGGGTTTCCGGCTAGATCTACTTCGCGGCGACCGGGAAGCAGGCAATTCCGCGAGCGGCGAGGGTGCTGCACGCAGCGGCGGCCGCAGCTTTGCTGGGGTATGGACCAACCTGCAGCCGGGTGACCGCACCCGCGGGGACCAGAAATGGCCGGCGGCCCGCAACTGGCGCGCTGCCGGAAAGCCTGCGGTACAGCGCCTCAGCCGAAGAACGCTGCGAGAAGGCTCCCAATTGGATACGCCATGCGCCCCCCGCGGTAGGTGCCGAGCCAGTGCTTGTCGGTGCGGGCTTGGGTTTCGCCTGCGCTGCGGCTACCTTGGTACGCTCCGCTTTTGGGCTCGGTGGCGTCTTCGCCTTCTGCATCGCCAGCGCCACGCCCTTCTTGCGCTGGGCAAGCGGCATGATCTCATCCATCTGCGCGAGCGTGTTCCTGGCCGGCTCCAGACCCTGCGCGGCCGCACGGCTTACGTAGGCGTAGCCCAGCACCGGGTCCTGCGGGACGCTGTCGCCGTTGAAGAGGGCGGTGCCGTAGACCAGCATCGCGCGGGCATCGCCACTCTTCCGACGCTCTCTTCAGCCAGCGTAGCCCGTCCGCCTGATTTCCGTTCTGGAATAGAAGCAGACCGAGCGTCGTCTGGGCATCGAGGTGATCCTTCTGCGCGGCGCGCTCGAGCCAGGTTTGCGCCGTACCCAAGTCGACCAGCACGCCTCGTCCCAGACGATAAGCCTGACCAAGGTTGAACGAAGCGTCCGCATCCCCGGCCTGGGCCAACGGGCGCCAGATCGCCACGGCGCTCACATAATCGCCCCGCTGCCACGCATCGATCCCGGCTTTTACGTTCTGCGCGGCCGCAGGCGCCGCCAGGAAAAGCGACACACAAGCGAGAATTGCGCTCCAACGGCTTGCACGCATTTGTTCGAGACTCCCTGCACACGAGCCTAACCTCGTGCTCCACAGCCGCAACAGTGTCTTGGGCATGTTAACCAGATTTTAGAGCCTTGAGTGTCACTCCCGGCGCTGAATTGAAGGCATACGGCGAGGGGAAAAGCATGCGCGTTCTGGCTATGGCATCGCAGAAGGGCGGGTCGGGTAAGACGACTTTGTCCGGCCATCTTGCGGTGCAGGCGCAGCTGGCGGGCGCAGGCCCGGTCTGCCTTATCGACATCGATCCGCAGGGCAGCCTTGCCGACTGGTGGAATGAGCGCGAGGCGGAAATGCCCGCCTTTGCCCAGACCACCGTCGCCCGTCTGGCCTCGGACCTCGAAGTCCTTCGCCAGCAGGGTTTTCGCCTTGCGGTCATCGACACGCCACCGGCCATCACCATGGCTATCCAGAGCGTCATCGCCGTCGCCGAACTGATCGTCATTCCAACTCGTCCGAGCCCGCACGACCTCCGGGCCGTCGGTGCCACGGTCGATCTCTGCGACCGCGCCGGCAAGCCTCTCATCTTCGTCGTCAACGCGGCCACGCCGAAAGCCAAGATCACCTACGAAGCCGCCGTCGCGCTCTCGCAGCACGGCACGGTCGCTCCGGTTACGCTTCACCACCGTACCGACTTCGCCGCCTCGATGATCGACGGCCGCACGGTGATGGAAGTCGATCCGAAGGGCCGTTCGGCCTCGGAAGTGGTCGAGCTCTGGGAGTATATCTCGGACCGCCTCGAAAAGAATTTCCGCCGCACCGTATTCGCGGCTCCCGGAGCTAGCACTGCCGCTCCAGTTTCGCCTCGCCCGGTTGGCGGCTTCGGCCGTCGTGTGGCCGGCTAGTAGGAGGCGCAGCAAGTGATGTCCGAACCGAAGCCTTTCGCTTCACTCTCTTCCGGCCTGCTCGCCCGCAAGGGTGGCGCTCGCCCTGCGATGCGTCCCCAGGGTTTCGGCCAGATCGGCGGGAATCTCGAAGATCTCGGCTGGAACGACATGGGGTTCGAAGCGCCGAAGCCCGTCGAGGCTCCGCGCGATCCCGAGCATGACGCGTTCGGTGAGCCGATTTCCGAAAATCCGGCGCTTCATGGCCATGCCGGCCTGACGCCGGTGAATTCGCCTGTGCATTCGCAACAGGCGGAGATTGCCGATCGCCTGCAGGATGCAAGCGACGAAGGCGACGAGGCCGACGAAACGGCCCAGATCGTCGAAGAAAATGCTGAGCTGCCGGTGCAGCCTGTCGAAGCAAGGGCCCAGATGTATGTGGTGCCTGCCGCTCCGGCTCCGGTCGCTCGTCGTGTCTCGAGGCCGCGTGCGGCCCCGGGCGCCAAGGGGAAGGCTGCGTTCACTCTCCGGCTCGATCCGGAGCGTCACCTGAAGTTGCGCCTGGCCTGTGCCGTTAGCGGTCGCTCGGCTCAGCTTCTCGTAACCGACGCTCTCGATCAATTCCTTGATGGAATGCCTGAGCTGGAAGCCATGGCACAGAAAGCCAAACGCAAGGGGTAAGGCATTATGAAAACGCTCCGCTTGGGATCCGCCGTTTCGGCCGTCGCTCTAGCCAGCATGATCGCCGGATGCGCGGCCCCGATGTCGCGGAGCGCCTCTGCTTCGAAGGGCCAGGCGCAAATGGCCTATGCTCTTCGTGCACAGATGGCGCTTGGTTCTGGCGATTATGCTTCGGCCGTCACGCTCGCCGAGCAGGCGGCGGAAGCGACGCCGCAGGACTCGAATATCCGCAGCCTTCTCGGCAATGCCTATTTCGCCAGCGGCCGTTTCGCATCGGCGGAAGCCGCCTACACCGACTCGCTTGTACTTGCCCGAGCCCAGCCGCAGATCATCCTGAAGCGTGCACTTGTGCAGATCGCCCAGGGCAAGAACGACGTCGCCATTTCCGATCTGTACGCTGCCCAGGGCATGATCGATCCGGCCGACTTCGGCCTGGCGCTGGCTCTCGCTGGCCGTCCGGGTGAAGCCGTGCAGATGCTGGATGTCGCGGCCCGCGCACAGGGTGCCGACTCTCGCGTCCGGCAGAACCTCGCACTTGCCAATGCCCTCGCGGGCGATTGGATGGCGGCGCGCACGATTGCTGCTCAGGACCTGACGCCCGACCTCGTCGATTCACGGGTCCAGCAGTGGATGTCACTGTCCAAGCCCAATAACAGCTACGACCAGGTTGCAGCGCTCGTCGGCGTCACGCCGGCGGCTGCCGATCCGGGCCAGCCGGTTCGCCTCGCCCTGGTTCCGACCGACACTCGCGTCGCTCAGGCCGCTCCGGCACCACAGCCAGAGGTTGCCCCGGTCCAGCAGGCCGCCGTGTCGGACGCCCCGGCGTTCGCAGCTCCGGTCGCCGAGCCCGTCGCGCTCACCCAGGCCTCGGCGCCCGAACAGCCAGCATTCGATCCGCTGGCAGCGGTTGCATCGGTCGCTTCGGAAGCCAAGGAAGCAGTGGTCGAGTTCGCGGCGAACCTGACGTCGAACCCTGCGCCCGAAGGCGAAGAAGGCCTCTGCTCCTGCACGCAAGGCGACCGCACCGTCGCTCGGAAGCCCGAAGGCCGTCGTCCAGCTCGGCGCGTATAGCTCGGAAGAGCGAGTGTCGGCCGCGTGGGCAACGCTCTCGAAAAAATATCCGAACCTGCGGAAATACTCGCCGATGGTCGCCCGCTTCGATGGGCCAAAGCGGCACCGTGTGGCGCCTGTCGATCCGCGGCTTCGACAACCAGCAGGAAGCGATCGCTCGCTGCCAGTCGCTGCGCAGCAACGGCGGAAGCTGCTTCGTTCGGTCGACCGCCGGAGACTCGCCGGTGCAGTTCGCATCGCGCTGATCAGGCGAGCGTGAGCAGTTCGAGGCAGGCCATGCGCATGGCCACGCCTGCCTCGACCTGAAGCAAAATCAGCGACCGTTCCGGATCGTCGGCGACCTCGTCGGCAATCTCCACGCCGCGATTGATGGGACCGGGATGCATGACCACCGCATTGGGCGCGGCCGAAGCCAGGCGCTCCTGACGTCAGGCCGTAGCGCGACAGATATTCGCCCGGCCCGTCGCCAAGATCTTCTTCAAGCCGCTCGCGCTGGACCCGAAGCATCATCACGACGTCCGCACCGGCGATCGCTTCGTCGATCGACAGAGCAGGGACATCATCCGGCACAAGCGACGGCGGACCGGCCAGCCTGACATTCGCGCCCAGTCTGCGGCAGCAGCTTGGCGTTGGAGCGTGCGACACGGCTATGACGGATATCGCCGCAGATCGCGACCTTCAGCCCCTCGATCCGGCCAAAGCGGACCTTCAAAGCAAGAGCGTCGAGCAAGGCCTGCGTCGGATGCTCGTTGGTCCCGTCGCCGGCGTTGATGATCGGGCAGTCGACCAGCTCGGCCATGCGGGCGGGGGCGCCGTTCTCGCGGTGGCGGACGACGATGCAGTCGGGCCGCATGGCGTTCAGAGTACGCGTAGTGTCCTCGAACGTCTCGCCCTTCTTGATCGACGACTGCTCGACCGGAAGGAAAACGGGCGCCGCGCCGAGGCGGTGGGCGGCGGCGGCGAAGGACATGGCCGTCCGCGTCGAGTTTTCGTAGAAAAGGTTGAAAACCAGCTTGTTCTGCAGGTCTTTTGTCTCACCGCGTGAAGGCGAGCGATTGGACTTGAACCAGGTTTCCCCGCGACTGAGCAGCCGCTGGATCTGCGTGTCGTTCAGCGAATCAATGGAAATGAGGTTCACGAGCGCCGGGCCTAATGCTGCTGGGGCAAATTCGCCAGCGCATCGATTGCGCCTTGCAGGATATGCGCTGCGGCAAGCGCATCGACCTTCTCCGCCCGTTTGGCCCGGCTGACGTCGGCGTCGATCATTGCCCGTTCGACGGCCTGGGTGGACCAGCGCTCGTCCCACAGAAGAACCGGCAGCTCCAGGGGCGCAAGGTTGCGAGCGAAGGCACGCACCGACTGGGTTCGAGGCGAATCCGTGCCGTCCATGTTCAGCGGGAGGCCCACGACGAGGCCCCGGATCGATTGGCGCGCAATGAAATCAGACAAGAGCTTCAGGTCGTTGGTGAACTTGGTGCGCCGGATGGTCTCCGAAGGTCCCGCGAACGCCCAGCCTGCATCGCATACGGCAAGTCCGATCGTCCTCGTGCCAACGTCGAGGCCGGCAAGCTTGCCCGGCTCCACGTTCGCGGCGAACTCGGCCGCGCTGGCGGTGATCAGCGCTGCCACGCGTCCATCCTCCGCTCCGCATCGCTGCGGATCGCCGCCCAGAACAAGGCAAAATCGTAGACGTGGTAGTTGTTGCCCGGCAGCACGAACGGGCCGAGGGCAGGCACGTCGCCGTCGAGGAGCAGCAATCCGTCCTCGCAATGGGCGCCGACGCGTCCTGGCTCCAGCACGGCGGACTTGAGGTCCGCGGTTGGAATGAGCGTGCCGCCATTCGCCTGGGGCGGCGCGGCGCCGTCCTTCGTGCCCGTCAGCGGGTTCACGCAAAGCATGTCCTGCCGTTTGCGCTCGATCCCGGTCGGTCCCCGAGTGCCTTGCCATGCGTCCATGATCAGGTCCGGATTGTCGGGCTGCCCGAAGCTTTGCCAGGACAGCACGCAGCCGGTCTGGCCCGTCGTCGAGCACGCTGAAAGGCCCATAGCCGGCAGATCGGCGGTGACGCTCAGCGGCCAGCCAACGACATAGGCGGCGACAAGACGGCCCTTGAGCTGCGGCGCCCGTTCACGGAGCAGGCGCGAGAGGTGGAGTGCGCCCTGGCTGTGCCCGGCGAGGATGAGCGGCTGGTCCGCCGGAACGCGCTTCAGATATTCGTCGAAGGCGGCGAGGACGTCGGAGATAAGCGAGGTCGAGAGCCTTCTGCGCGTCTTCGCTCTTCAACAGGAACGCGCCGAAGGCCGCCTGGCGGTAGCGCGGAGCCCAGACCTGGCCGGCGCTGGTGAAAGCCGAGGACTGGCTCCGAACGAACAGCTCCACGCGGCTGTCACTATCCCTGTTGCCGGACAAGGGCGCATTCCAGCGATCACGCTCGAGGTAGGTGGTCGGATGGACGTAGAAGACGGCGGCAGGCCTCGCGCTGGCCGCCGTCATAGTGCCCGGCAGCCATTCGGACGGATTTGGCGAGAGTTCGGGTCGGGCAACCCAGTTTTCGACCTTCGAATAGTCCGGTCCGGTCGCCGTCTGCGGCGGCTGGAAATGACCCTGCGGCGTCGCCTGCCTGATCAGCACCTGCTGGCCGAACTGGAAAATGGCGAAGGCCCCCGCGACGAACAGGAGGATGAGGATGAAGACGAAGATCAGGAAACGGCGAGCGCACATTGGTGGCGCGCTCTATTGGTCGAGGGAGGGACGGGCAACCTCCGGCGTCCGGCGCCGACCGGGAGAGCTCCCGGAATCGAGGCGTCCGTCTGCGAGCATTGTGAAGAAACGTTCGCGGGCAAGCTGTTCGCGCTTGAGCGCCATGGAGTCGTCCTGACGAAGGTCCGGTTCCAGTTCAGCACGACGGACAGATCGCGACCGGGTGCTTGACGAAGTTGATGGTGCGGCGCGGTTCGTCTTGTCACCCCGAGTGAGTGAAACTCGTGCCCCTTCCACTTCCTTCAATTCGTGACCTTGCCGGGCATAGGCGCGGCGAGTCTTCAGAGCGGCGTCCCAGGCCTGGGCGAAAGCTGCATCGCGGGCTTTGAGGGCATAGGCCGACTTCCGGCTCATCCCGGCTTCGCGAGCGGCGAGGGTAACAGACCGCGTCGCCGCCAGGGTGACAATGAAGGTGATAGCCTTGCCGCGAGACCATTCATCTGGACGGGGCGGGCGGCGAGGCGTGGAGAGAAGGTGCAATGCGGCGGATTCCGAGCTGGTGAGTGCAGGCTGCGGAAGCAAGCACAGGAGCGACGGTGTAGGACAGCGTTTTCTTGCTCAGCCTAATGTCTGCTTCGACCCAATGCAGCCATTACCGCGATATGATTTCCGACCCATCCAACCAATTGGTCAGCCGCTCGCGCTGCACTTGCGCGTAATCCTCATCTTCTTGGCGAAGGTGGGCGTCGTCGAGAAAGACGTAGACGAACTCGTCGGTGTAGTCCGGTGGCAACTCCTGCTGGAGACGAACGCGAGTTCGCCTGCAAAGGGCCTGCACTTCGACCCAATCGACACCATCCGCCCGCTCAGCCTCCAAGATAGCTCGGAGGGCCGACTGGAGTTCCTTCAAGGTCATATATTCCAAATACGGCGGCTAACCTTTGCTTTCCACCCATTGCGGACATTAGCGCAGTGTCCGCCTTCAACCAAAATAGGACATTGGCGGCTTCAGGCCGGTTGCGCGGTCAAAGAAGATAGTGATGATGGGGTCGCTAGGGTCAAACCTGATTTTGATTGCCTCCCTGCCGCTACTATGCCCTATTTCTCGGCGTCATGCTCCGGGATGTCGTTGCTAGTTCTGCTTAGGAGAGGCCGATGCCTTTTGCCGCCGCGCTTCGCAAATCTTTGCTGGATCGCGGCAGCGAAGTTCCTTCGGAGTTGATGCGCGGGGACTCTCTGGAGGACGTCCTCAATAGGCATCTCAGGACCGTCGAGCAGATGGGTGGGGATGATGTAATTACATGCATCCTCCTGCTGAGTGCTGATGGGAAGCGGCTTTCGGTCGGTGCCGCTCCGAGCATTCCATCGTCCTATTGCCGTGTCGGAGACAGCTTTGAGATTGGCCTATCCCATGGGTCTTGCGCAGCAGCGGCTTACCTCGGTCGTCCCGTCTACTCGGTCGACATCGAGACGGACCCAATTTGGGCAGACTTCGGCGACGTCGCACTTCAGCACGGCTACAGGTCGTGCTGGTCGACGCCGATCCGAGATTCGAACGGCGCGATCATCGGGACGTTCGCCATCCTCCATCGAACGGTGGGTATGCCCACCCATGAAGAGATTGAAGCCATCGAACTGATTACCGGGCACGTCGCGGACGCCATAATGTGGTCTCGCGGTTCGGAGTTCGTGCCCCACCCGATCGGCATCATTCGGGGGCGCCCAAGCTGAAGCTCGTCTCCAACGATCAAGAGTCTTGCGATCCGGCAGCTCGGCTGGTCGCGCTCGTCGAAACGCTCCAGTCGAAGGCAGCCAACCTTGACCGTTACGCGGCTCGCGCGGAGTCGGAAGCCGATGCGCAGATGCTAAGGAACACGGGTGAACTCAGCCGAAAGCTGAGCGCCAACATCATGTTGCAAATCGAGCTCGTCCGTTCCGGAAAGCCAAACCGATGAGCACGTCACCAGACCAACAAGGACCGACACACGACTATCAGGAAGTCTCCGGCATCCAATGTGGAGGCCGTCGCGGAACAGTTGGTCGCTTTAGTCGAGGAGTTCGAAGCAGCGCTCAGCGAGGGGCACGTTCCGCCTGCGTTTGCGGAGCGTCTCGCCGAGCTTCGTCAAATCGCCGAACGTACAATTTGACCCGTAGGTAAACGTCAGCTCTCCACCCATTGCGGACATCAGCCGAGTGTCTGCTTTTGGCTCATTCGAGACGTTAGCTGCCTTCCACAAACGCAAGTTCACTTTGCAACCAACGCGGCTTTTGCGATGATCTGGCAATGACCGCGAAGGACGCAATCAACCGCCCGTTCGTCAATGCGATGTTCTATGAGGAGCCGGCAGGGACGTTCGTGGACGGCTACGTCTTCCGAACCCTGCCGGACCTGACCAGCGTCCAACAAGATCCTGACAATGGCTATTGGTACTGCGACATCGCCCATCATGAGAGTCTGACGTGGTCCGAGAAGGTCTATGAATTGTTTGGCCTCCCCGCGGGAACGCCGATCGATCGTCAGTCGACCCTCGCGCACTACAGCGAGCGTTCGAGGAGCGCTCTGGAGACGTGTTCGAACCTTCGGACTCAAAAAGGATTTGGGTTTTATCCTAGACGCGGAGATTACTCCCGAAGGGATGGCCACCCGTTGGATCAGAGTGCTGGCAGTTCCCATATTGGCGGACGGTAGGGTTGTGGGCCTGCACGGGGTGAAGCGGGCTCCTTAGCCTTCAGCCTGACGTCCGCTTTCCTTCCATTGCGGACATTCGGTCCAGCCGCTTGCCGCTGAACAGGGGCGCGGCTATCGCCCGCCCGCATGTCAGTCACGAACGAACAGGTGCGGCACATCGCCAAGCTCGCCCGCATCGCCATGAGCGATGAGGAGCTGGAGCGCATGGTGCCCGAATTGAACAGCATCCTTGGCTGGGTCGAGCAGCTCGGCGAAGTGAAGACGGACGGCGTGGAGCCGCTGACGGCGGTCATTCCGAACAAGCTGCGGCTCCGCGACGATGTCGTGACGGACGGCAATTGTCGCGACGAGATCCTCGCCAATGCCCCGGTCGCCGAGCATGGCTTCTTCGCGGTCCCGAAGGTGATCGAGTGACCGATCTCACCGCCAAGACGATCGCCGAGCTTCGCGACGGCTTCCGCTCCGGCGAGTTCACTGCGCGGGAGATTGCCGAACAGTACAACGCGGCCGTTGCGTCCGCGCGTGCTCTGAACGCCTACACCGTCGAGACGCCGGAGGATGCGCTGGCCTCCGCCGACGTTGCGGACAAGGCGCGGGGAAACGGGGAACTGGGATCGCTTGCGGGCGTGCCGCTCGGGATCAAGGACCTGTTCGCGACGCGTGGAGTGGACACGACCGCGGGTAGTCGGATCCTGAAGGACTTCAGGCCGCCGTACGAGAGCACGGTCACCGCAAACCTGCGCAGGGCGGGGGCCGGCATGCTCGGCAAGCTCAACATGGACGAGTTTGCCATGGGCTCGTCAAACGAGACGAGCGCCTACGGGCCAGTCATTTCGCCCTGGCGGCGCAAGGACGGCGGCAATGCCGCCTTGGCGCCGGGCGGGTCGTCGGGCGGGTCGTCTGCCGCTGTATCGGCGGGAATCGCCCCAGCGGCGACTGGAACCGACACCGGTGGGTCGATCCGCCAGCCGGCGGCCTTCACCGGCATCTGCGGGATCAAGCCGACCTATGGCCGCTGCTCCCGGTGGGGAATCGTCTCCTTCGCCAGTTCGCTCGACCAGGCGGGACCGATGGCGAAGACCGTCCGCGACTGCGCGATCATGCTCGAGGCGATGGCGGGGTTCGATCCAAAGGATTCGACGTCGCTCGACCTTTCGGTGCCGAAGTGGGAAGCGGGACTGTCGTCCGATCTCAAGGGCAAGCGCGTCGGTATTCCCAAGGAATATCGCATCGATGGCGTTCCGGACGACATCAACGCCTTGTGGGATCGCGGCATTGAGTGGCTCCGCGACGCGGGCGCCGAACCGGTCGAGATCAGCCTGCCGCACACGAAATATGCGCTGCCGACCTATTACATCATCGCTCCGGCGGAGGCGTCTTCGAACCTCGCCCGCTATGACGGCGTTCGATATGGGTTGCGGGTTGAGGGCGAGGGCGGGCTCGACGGCATGTATGCGGCGACGCGCGCTGCCGGCTTCGGTGCAGAGGTCCGGCGCCGCATCATGATCGGCACCTATGTGCTCTCGGCGGGCTTCTACGAGGCCTATTTCACCAAGGCGCAGAAGGTCCGCACTTTGATCAAGCAGGACTTCACCGACGCGTTCGAGCAGTGTGACCTCATCCTGACGCCGACCGCACCGTCCGCCGCATTCGGGCTGGGCGACAAGACGGCCGATCCGCTGTCGATGTATTTGAACGACGTCTTCGCTGTGCCGGCCAGCCTGGCGGGGCTTCCAGCGATGTCGGTACCCGGCGGCCTGGACGAGCAGGGTCTTCCGCTCGGGCTTCACCTGATAGGGCGTGAGCTGGACGAGCAGGGCGTGCTCAATGCGGGGCTGGCGATCGAAGAACGCGCGGGCTTCACAGCGAAGCCGCAGAGGTGGTGGTAATGGCCGACGCAACTGCACCCTTCCGGATCATGGGCGAAACGGGCGATTGGGAGGTGGTGGTCGGCCTCGAAGTCCACGCGCAGATCACGGCGACGGCGTCGAAGCTGTTCTCGGGCGCGGCGACTGCGTTCGGGGCCGAGCCGAACACGCAGGTTTCGTTGATCGACGCGGCAATGCCGGGAATGCTTCCGGTGCCCAACCGAGAGTGCATCCGGCAAGCGGTGCGCACGGGCATGGCGCTCGACGCGAAGATCAACCGCTGGAGCCGCTTCGACCGGAAGAACTACTTCTACGCCGACCTTCCGCAGGGCTACCAGATCAGCCAGCTGTTCCACCCGCTGGTAGGCGAGGGCGAGGTCGAGGTCTTCCTCGACGAGAAGGACGAGTCTAGCGCCAAGCGCATCGGCATCGAGCGCATCCACGTCGAGCAGGACGCGGGCAAGCTGATGCATGACCAGAACCCGACCATGTCCTATGTCGACCTAAATCGCGCAGGCGTCGCGCTGATGGAGATCGTGTCCCGGCCTGACATGCGTTCTCCAGCAGAAGCGGGGGCTTACCTCAGGAAGCTGCGGGCGATCCTCCGCTATGTCGGCTCGTGCGATGGCAATATGGAGGAAGGCTCCATGCGTGCCGACGTCAATGTCAGCGTGCGCAAGCCAGGCGACGAATTCGGGACGCGTACGGAGACGAAGAACGTCAATTCCGTCCGCTTCGTCATGCAGGTCATCGAATATGAAGCGCGGCGGCAGGTCGAGGTGCTCGAGGAGGGCGGCTCGATCGTGCAGGAGACGCGGCTGTTCGATCCTGATCGCGGTACGACGCGCACGTTGCGCTCCAAGGAAGATGCGCACGATTACCGCTACTTCCCCGACCCGGACCTGTTGCCCCTCGAACTCGACGATGCATTCCTTGAGGAGTGCCGTGGTTCGCTGCCGGAGCTGCCGGACGCGAAGCGCAAGCGTTACGAGGCGCTTGGCATAACGCCTTACAATGCCAGCGTTTTAACCGCCGAGGTTGAGACGGCGCGCTGGTTTGATGCGTTTCTGGATGCCGGCGGTGCGCCGGTGCAGGGCGCGAACTGGGTCGTCGCGGAGCTGTTCGGCGCACTGAACCGTCTCGGCAAGGGCATCGTGGAATCGCCGATCGGTCCGGCGCAGGCGGCGGAGCTGCTTGGCCTCGTCGCCGACGGGACCATTTCCGGCACCATCTCCAAGCAGGTGCTGGAGATCATGCTCGAGACAGGCGAAGGCGCTGCCGAGATCGTCGAGAAGCGGGGCCTGAAGCAGACCTCCGACACCGGAGCGATCGACGCGGAGATCGACAAGATCCTTGCAGCAAATGCCGACAAGGTCGACGAGTACAGGGGCGGAAAGCTGCCGTTGTTCGGCTTCTTCGTCGGGCAGACGATGAAGGCCATGCAGGGCAAGGCCAATCCGCAGGTGGTCAACGAGCGGCTACGCGCTAAGCTGGACGCCTGATATCGCCTGGGAGGGGACGAAAATGCTGAGACTGGCGGCATTCCTGGTGAACCTGCTGGCCGCCGTCGCGGCCCCGGCGCAGGCGCCTTCGCCGCCTCCGGCTCCGCTGCAAGGCCCGGCGCCCCTTCGTTGGTCGTAGTGATTTCCGTGGACCAGCTGTCGGCGGACCTGTTCGACGAGTATCGGCCGCATTTCACCGGCGGGTTTGCGCGCCTTTCAAACGGTACTGCCTTCCGCAACGGCTATCAAGCACATGCCGGGACTGAGACTTGCCCAGGCCACTCGACGATCCTGACCGGGTCGCACCCGACGCACACGGGCATTATCGGCAACACTTGGGTGGATCAGTCCGTGTCCCGGTCCGACAAGACCGTCTATTGCTCCGAAGACGAGCGCGTCGCCGGCTCCTCGACGACGAACTACACGGTCTCGACACTTCACCTCAGGGCGCAGACGCTGGGCGACCTCCTCAAGCGGCGCTCACCGCAGAGCCTGAACGTTGCCGTCGCGGGCAAGGACCGTTCCGCGGTGATGATGGGCGGACGCAATGTCGATCAGCGCTGGTATTGGAGCGGCAAGGGCTTCACCACCGACAACAAGTCCGCAGCGGTCCCCACCACGGTCACCAAGGCCAACGCCGAGATCGCCAAGTTGATTGCCACGGCGCAGCCGCCGCTGGAATCGCCACCACTCTGCCAGGGCAAGGCGACGCCTTTCGCGGTCTCGCCCCAGATGTCGGTCGGGGCGGGGCGCTTCGCCAGAGCTGCCGGCGACCTCCGCGGTTACCGGTCGTCGCCCCAATATGATGCCGCGGTTCTCGCGGTTGCCGCGGGCCTCGTTCAGGAAATGAGGCTCGGTTCCGATGGAGCGCCGGACGTGCTCTCCGTCGGACTTTCCGCCACCGACTATGTCGGCCACGGACTGGGTTCCGGAGGCGAGGAGATGTGCCTGCAGCTGCTCTCGCTCGACCGCGACCTGGCCGGTTTCTTCCGAGTGCTCGATGCGCAGGGGGTGGATTACGCGGTCGTTCTCACGGCCGACCATGGCGGAATGGACATTCCGGAGCGCCTCCGCGCCAAAGGCGTTTCGAGCGCCACTCGCGCTGATCCGGCCCTGGAAACGGCTGAAGTCGGGAAGGTCATCGCCGCCAGGCTCCAGCTCAGGGGACCGATCCTGCTTGGCGATCTTGCCAATGACGTTTGGATCGACCGCGCGCTCAGTCCCAATCAGCGGACGCGGGTAGAACGAGAGGCGGTCGCCTTGTTCAAAGCGCATCCGCAGGTCGAAGCCGTCTTCACCAAGCGGCAGATCGCAAGGATTCCGCTGGCAACGACTGCTCCGGACAAATGGACGATCGCGGAACGTGTCCGCGCGTCGTTCGATCAGGAGCGATCCGGCGACCTGTACGTGGTGCTGAGGCAATATGTGTCGCCGATCGTGGAACCGGGCGCGGGCTATGTCGCGACGCATGGCAGCGTTTGGAACTATGATCGCCGATTGCCGATCCTATTCTGGCGCAAAGGCATGCGTCCCAACGACCGCCACGACCATGTTTCGACCGTGAACATCCTGCCCACGATTGCCGCGCAAATCGGCCTTGCTGTTCCTGCCAAAATCGACGGAAGATGTCTGGACGGGATTGAGGGAGTCGCTTGCCCCGTCCGCTAGAGCGTTCAATTTCTTCGCTTTTTTCGAGTCTTTCACCTGCCGTTCAGGAAATTGAAGGCAGTTAGACGGGATAGCGGCGGGCGAGATGCGTTCGCCGGGGGAGTAGGGAATGCGGAAATCGGGGATAGCGCTTGCGCTCCTGGCCAGCGTGGCCGCGTCGGGCTGCGTGCAATCGCGGCAATATGCGGACGTCCAGTTCGCGCCGCCGCAGGGCGATTATCGCCTGCTGGTGATGAGACCGGACGTTACCGTCAACTCGCTGACCACCGGCGGCATGTCGGAGCCGCGCGCGGAATGGACCGAGCAGGCGCGCAACTACATCATCAACGCCCTCCGGACCGAGCAGGCGGATCGCGGCGGCAAGGTCCTCGTCATGGCTCGCCGGAATGAGCTTCCGAACATCAGCGCGGAAGAGATCGCGGATCTCGAACGGCTGCATTTCGCGGTCGGCAATTCCATCGCCCTTCACAAGTATTCCGGTGCCGCCTTGCCTACGAAACGCGGCAAGGGCCTTGAGTACACGTTGGGCGCAGACGCCGTCTCGCTGGGCCGCCGCTCGGGCTACGACTACGCGCTTTTCCTCTATGCACAGGACAACATTGCTTCGACCGGTCGCGTAGCGCTTCAAGTGCTTGGCGTTGCGGGCTGCTTCATCGGCTTCTGCGCGCCGAGCGGAGGCAGCAACCAGTTCGCCTACGCTTCGCTCGTCGACCTGAGGACCGGCGAAGTCGTCTGGTTCAACGTGCTTCAGACCGGGAGCCAGCTTCCTGGCGTGAAGTTCGGGGACATCAGGACGCAGGAAGGTGCGGCCCAAATGGTTGAGCGGCTTGTCGGCCGAATGAAGCCCGGCCGCGCAATCCGTGAAGCACAAGCCAGGCAGAGGCGCTGATGTGCATTCGCTGCGCCGAGATCAGCCGCCGGTCCTTGCTTGTCGGAGGCGGGGCCGTAGCGGCTTCGATGGCCGCCGGCGTCGCGCAGGCGCGGACCCGTCCCGCGGACATGGTCCCGCTGATCGGCCCCGGCTTCAAGCCGACGGACGAGGACGAGAAGGGCCTTTGGCAGTTGATGGACCGAGCCGAGGAGGAGATCTCCGGCTCCAATCTGCTGATCAAGGATCCCGAGCTGGTATCCTATCTTCAGAACATCATCGGCCGCGTTGGCGGTCCAGCCGCGAAGGACATGCGCATCTACTTGGCGCACGTTCCCGACTTCAACGCGATGATGTTCCCGTCCGGCTTCTCGGTGATTTTCACCGGACTGCTGCTGCGCATGCGCAACGAGGCGCAGCTGGCGGGCGTGATCGCGCACGAATCCGGTCACTTCCTGCGTCGCCATATGATCCGTTCCTGGCGGGATCAGAGGAAGAAGAGCGACCTGTTCGCCATCGGCGCGATGGTCGCGGGCGTCGGCGGAGCAGCGGGCGGAGTCTACCTTGGCGACTATGTCCAGCTCGCGCAGCTTGGTACGATCCTGTCCCTGTTCTCGTACAGCCGGGCGATGGAAGCCGAGGCCGACGCCATGGGCGCTCGCCTGATCGGAGAAGCGGGTTACCCGCCGATCGAAATGGCGAATGTCTGGGGACAACTGATCGGCGAGGAAGATGCGAGCGCCCGTTATCGTCGCAAGCACCGCGCGACGCGGAAGCCTGTTCGACACGCACCCGTCTCCCACGTCCCGCATGGCGGACCTCCGGCTTTCGGCTGCCGAGGTCACAGTGCCAGGCCGGCCGTATGACAGCGGCCGTGCGCGCTACCTTTCGAAGATCGCTTCCATCCGGCAGATGCTGCTGGAGGATCAGGTCAAGCTGAACGACCCCGGTGCGAGCCAGTACCTGCTCGACACCCTGGCGCTCGACGGATGGAACGGCCTGCTTCGCTATTACGAAGGCGAGGTCTGGCGGCTTCGTAGCCGGGCCGGCGACGACGCCCGGGCGGCCCAGAGCTATGCCGTCGCCGTGGCTTATCCGGATGCGCCGGCGGAGGCGTGGCGGTCGCACGGGCTGGCACTCCACAAGGAAGGGCGCAGCGGCGAAGCGAAGGCGGCGCTCAGCCGCTATCTGCAGATGAAACCTGCTGCACCCGATGCGCCGTTCATTCGGCAAATGGTCGGTTGAGGAACGTGACGATGCGCAAGATGAAGCTCCTTCTTACGGCCGCCATGCTCCCGCTCGCGGCGTGCAGCACAATGGGCGAGGGCGCTGACTTCGGCGCCTATTCGCTGGTCCGCGTGAAGCCGACAAACGTCGGGAGCGGGGCAATGACGGTCCTTCCGCCGCGGCCGTGGAACAAGCAGCGTCGGTTCTTCTTCTTCGACAGCATTCGCTGGGTCGAGGACTGGACACTCAACGGGCCGTACCTCGACGGCATCACCTTCGTCTCGGGGCTGCCCAACGGCGAATATCTCGTTCGTCAGCGCAAGACGGACGACCGCCAGGTGCCCAAGTTCCGCAGCAACATGACGGCTCCGGAAATCTCGTCGATGCTCGAGAGCGCCTTTCGTGTTCGTGGCGGCGCGATCGAGTTCAAGACGCTGAACCTGCAACCGCGGCAGTTCCTCGGTTATCCGGGATTCCAGTTCGATTTCGAGCATCTCGACGGCGACGAGCTATGGCGCAAGGGCAGGGCGGTCGGCGCCGTGATCGACGGGCGGCTCTACCTGATGCTCTTCGACGCAACGCGCTCCCATTATTACGGGAACGCGCTGCCCGATTTCGAAGTGATGGCGACCGGCGCCCGGCTACGGGGCCGCGCCTAGTTCAACCGATCGGCTGGGCGGGGCTAGGCGACGGGCTGGTGCCTGGCGCCGGAACGTCGACGTCCGGCTGAACGGGCGGCGTTTCCTGAGGGGGCGGGGTCGGCTGCCCGGGCTGCGAGGGCTCGGGCTGCTGCGGTGGCGATGTCTCCGGCGGTAGTTGCGTAGCCATGGAATAATCCTTTCCCGCACAAGAACGCGGCTAGCCCTTAAGCGGTTGCCCCTGCGGCGATCCTTGCTATAGCCGCGCTCCAGCATCGCGCTCGGCTCGTCCGGGCACGGTGTTCCGCGCGCGCGTGGCGGAACTGGTAGACGCGCTGGATTTAGGTTCCAGTGTCGAAAGACGTGGGGGTTCGATTCCCTCCGCGCGCACCATCCGTTCATCGGGCGGAAGCAGACAATTTTTGACGGGATTGAACAGTGATCAAGACGGTTGAGACGGAAAATCAGGGCCTCAAGCGGGCGTTCATGCTGACCATCCCCGCGAAGGATATCGACGCCCGCGTGGACCAGGAGGTCAAGCGCATTGCCCCGCAGGTGCGCATGCCCGGCTTCCGTCCCGGCAAGGTTCCGCCGAACCTCATCCGCAAGATGCATGGCGAAGCGATCCAGCAGGACGCGCTGAACAATGCGGTTCAGGCCGGCGTCCAGCAGCTGCTGCAGGAGCAGAAGCTTCGCCCGGCGATGCAGCCGCAGGTCTCGCTGAAGGAAGATTATCAGCCCGGCCAGGATGCCGAGGTCAGCGTTAGCCTCGAGGCTTTGCCGGAAATCCCCGCCGCCAACATCGAAGGCCTGAAGCTCGAGCGGCTCACGGTCGAAAGCGACGACAGCGCCGTCGACGAGCAGCTTCAGCGTCTCGCCGGCGCCAACAAGAACTGGACCGACGCCAAGAAGGGCCATGCCGCCGCGACCGGTGACTTGGTCGTGATCGATTTCGCCGGCAGCGTCGACGGAACGCCGTTCGAAGGCGGTACCGGCAGCGACATGCAGGTCGAGCTGGGTTCGGGCCAGCTGATCCCGGGCTTCGAGGAGCAGCTGGTCGGCGCCAAGGTCGGCGACGAGCGCGAGGTCAATGTAACCTTCCCCGACGACTATCCGGCCGAGAAGCTGAAGGGCGCCGCGGCAGTCTTCGCGGTGACGGTCAAGGGCGTGAAGGTCGCGGGCGAGTCCAAGCTGGACGACGATTTCGCAAAGACCCTGGGCCTGCAGGACCTGGAGCAGCTCAAGGGCATCCTCCGCGACCAGCAGCAGCAGGAACTGAACGGCCTGACGCGCACCCACATGAAGCGGCGCCTGCTCGACGAGCTTGGCAAGCCGTCATTCGTTCCCGGTGCCGGAATCGATGGTCGATGCCGAGTTCCAGAACATCATGCAGCAGCTTCGGCACGAGGCGAGCCATGAGACCGATCCGCAAGCCGCGCTTGCCGAGATCGAGAGCGAGGCCGACGAATATCGCGGCATTGCCGAGCGTCGCGTGCGCCTCGGCCTGCTGCTCTCCGAGATCGGCGCCGCCAACGGCATCGAGGTCAGCCAGCGCGAGATGAACCAGCTCATCGGCCAGGCCGCGTCGCAGTACCAGGGCAAGGACCGCGACCGCTTCATCCAGTACGTGCAGCAGGAGCCGATGGCGGCTGCCCAGCTCCGCGCGCCGCTCTATGAGGACAAGGTCGTCGACTTCCTCTTCTCGAAGGCGGAAATCACCGACCGCGCCGCGACCCGCGCCGAGTTGGAGGCCGATCTGGAGGCCGAGGAAGGCCATGTGCACGGACCGGGCTGCGGCCATGACGTGCCGGCAGCCAAGCCCGCAAAGAAGGCGAAGGCCGCCAAGACGAAAGCTGACGCTCCGGCCGCAAAGGCGGACGCTGCTCCGAAGCCGGAGAAGCCTGCCAAGGGCAGCGTCGAAGAAGCCAAGGCGGACAAGCCGAAGCCGGCAAAGCCGCTGAAGGAAGGCCCCGCCGCCAAGGCCGCCGAGGCCAAGCCGGCAAAGGCTGCGGAAGCCAAGCCGGCGAAGGCCGCGAAAGCTGCTGCTCCGAAGGCCGAAGCGAAGAAGCCGGCACCCGCCAAGAAGGCGCCTGCCAAGAAGGGCAAGTAGCCGCCTGATCGCATAGGCTTGTCGAACAACTGCACTTCTCTTTAACCATATTGGGTGAAGTGCAGGGCCTCGACCGGCTCAGCCTGCACGGCTTTTAGGGGGAACATGGCCGCCAAGCAGCAACCGCGAATTGCCGTGCTTCTGCCTTGCTACAACGAGGAAGCGGCCATCGGTGCGACGGTGGAGGGTTTCCGCCAGGCGCTGCCCGGCGCGGTAATCTACGTCTACGACAACAACAGCCGCGATCGCACGAGAGAGGTCGCCGCTGCCGCCGGCGCCGTCGTGCGAACGGAGATTCAGCAGGGCAAGGGTTGCGTGGTCCGGCGGATGTTCGCCGACATCGAGGCCGACGTCTATTTGATGGCTGACGGCGATCTGACTTACGATCCGGCCTCTGCTCCGGAGATGGTCCGGCAGGTGGTGACCGATCAGCTCGACATGGTCGTCGGCACGCGCAAGCACGACGCCGCGGAGGCCTATCGCGGCGGCCATGTCCTCGGGAACCGCTTGTTCACCGGAATCCTGGCCGGGCTGTTCGGACGTAGCTTCACGGATATCTTTTCCGGCTATCGCGCCTTTTCACGCCGCTTCGTGAAAAGCTTCCCGGTTCTGTCGCAAGGTTTCGAAATCGAGACCGAGATGAGCGTCCATGCGCTGGAGTTGCGCATGCCTGTGGGCGAGATCGAAACGCGTTATCTCGCTCGGCCTGAGGGCTCGCACTCGAAACTGTCGACCTTCCGTGACGGCTGGCGAATCCTGACGGCGATCCTGACGCTGTACCGGACCGAACGGCCCGTGTTGTTTTTCGGAGGCATTGCAGCGCTGCTGCTCGCCGTGGCGGTGGTCCTGGCCGTGCCATTGGTGTTCACGTACTTAGAGACGGGCCTCGTTCCGCGGTTTCCGACGGCCATATTGGTCACGGGGATGACCATCGTCGCCGTTCTCTCCTTCTTCGCGGGACTGATCCTCGACACGGTAACGCGCGGACGCCGGGAAATGCGCCGCCTAGCCTATTTGGCGCTCCCCGCGCCGGGGCAGCAACTGTAGACCTTTTGCATCACCCTCGCTCAAATTGTTGCGCTTGTGTGACTCCGGCTGTTTCGAGAGCGTGATCTAGGTTAATCTTCCTTCAGGGAGCGGCTCTTCCGTAGCCGCTGAAGAAGGGGGCTCAATGATGACGCGCATTCCGTTCGCACTTCGTGCCGGAACAGCAGTTCTCGCAGTAGCAATCGCCACATCCGCCACCGCTCAGGATGCCGTTCCACCCCCCGATGTCGCGGAAACTCCCGCTACCACTTCGGAGCCGTCCGACACAGGGGATATCGTCGTCACGGGCTCGCGCATCCGCCGCGATCCGCTTTCGCAAGACCAGCCGATCGTCTTTGTCGACCAGGATGACATGGCGAAAACCGGCCTCAACTCGGTCAACGACATCTTGCAGCGCCTGCCGAGCTCGGGCGGCGGCTTAAACGGCAAGTTCAACAATTCCGGCAACCTTGGAAATCCACCGGACGGCGGAGGCGTGGGTGCCGGCGCGGCCGAGATCGACCTTCGCTACCTGGGATCGCGCCGCGTTCTCGTTCTCGTCGACGGCATTCGCTATGTGAACGGCGCTTCGGCCAGCGGCGTCCCAGGCTCGACCGATCTCAACTCCATTCCGGAAAGCGCCATCGAGCGCATAGAAGTGCTGCAGGACGGCGCTTCGGCAATTTACGGTTCGGACGCCATTGCGGGCGTCGTCAACATCATCACCAAGAGGAGCCAGGCGGGCTTCCTCGCGACGGCACAGCTTGGCGGCTATCTGGAGGAAGATGACGGCTGGACGCAGAACTATCAGCTGAGCTGGGGCAACGGGACCTCCGGTCCGCTTCATGTCGTCGTCGGTGCTAATTACGTGAAACAGTCGTCGATACGCGCCGGCGATCGCGATATTTCTCAGTTCCCAGCGCCCTATTCAGACACCTGCGCCGATGGCGGCTGCTCGGGCTTCGTTCCGCTGGGCCGCTATGTGGTGGCGACCAATCCGGCGTTGCCCGCCTCTGTGGGCAACCCATTCCTCGACCTGACCTTGAACCAGCCCGTGATCGGTCGGGTCCCGGTCTACAACCCCGCTAACCCGACAGGGCCCGGCAGCGAATATCACGCCTTCGGAACCCCGGATCGCTTCAATTTCGCTCCGTTCAACTACTTCCAGATCCCGCTCGAGCGTTTCGGCGCCTTCGCCAACGTCCGGTACGAGATCACGCCGGACATCAATTTCTCGGTCAAGGGAGTCTGGAACCGGCGTAAGTCGAAGAACCAGGCGGCGCCCTTGCCATTCGGCATCGGTCAGTCGGCCGGTATAACGCCGGTCCTCGACTCCACGACCGTCGACGTGACCAATCCCTACAATCCGTACGGTGTGACGCTTAACACCACCAACATGGACTTCATCTATCGACGGTTCATCGAAGGTGGCCCGCGCCGGTTCGAGCAGACTGTGGACACGCTCTACGGCGTGGCAACTGTCGACGGCAAGGCAGGAATGCTTGGCCGCGAATGGTTCTGGGACGTCAATTTTGCCTATGGCAAGAACGACGCGAAGCAGAAGATGTTCGGCAACATCAACTCCGACAACCTGCGGCGCGCGCTCGGTCCGATCGCCAATTGCACGGCGCCCTGCGTGCCGTTCAACCTCTTCGGCGGGGTCGGCTCGATCACGCAGGAGATGATCGACTACGTCGGCTTCGTCCAAAGGGACAAGAGCGAGCAGAAGTTCTGGGACCTGACAGGAAACTTGTCCGGAAGCCTGCTCGACTTGCCCGGCGGAGCGTTGGGCGTCGCGCTCGGTGTCGAATATCGCGATCTGAAAGGCCGCTTCGATCCGGATCCGGTCGTCTCGGCGGGGTTCAGTTCGGACATTCCCGCGCTTCCGACAAAGGGCGGTTACGACGTCAAGGAAGCTTACCTGGAGTTGAATGCCCCGCTTCTGGCGAACCAGCCTTTTGCCGATCTGCTGGAGCTTAACGGCGCCGTCCGTTTCTCAGATTATTCGACATCCGGCTCGACGACGACGTTCAAGGCGGGCCTGAACTGGAAACCAGTCCAGGAACTCCGCTTCCGCGCCTCATGGGCGGAAGGGTTTCGTGCTCCGTCCATCGGCGAGTTGTTCGGAACGCAGTCGCGTTTCGACCAATCGCTCGACGACCCGTGTTCGTCGCACCCGACGACCACGGCTCCGCGGAACTTCGTTAACGACGCAACGGTGCGGGCGAACTGCATTGCGGCGGGCGTGCCTGCCGGCGGAACCTATCAGCAGGCAAATCCGCAAATCTCCGTGCTCGTCGGCGGCAATGAAGACCTGACGCCGGAAACGTCGAAGAGCTGGGTGCTTGGCGTAGTGTTCAGCCCGAATTCGCGGTTCTCGGTCGAGTCCAACTGGTACAAGATCAAGATCGACGGCGCGATCCAGCCGATCGACGCGGAGTTCACCGTCGACCAGTGCGTCGTGCAGGGCAATGAAGCGGCGTGCGACCTCGTTTCACGGTCGGGTACCGGCCAGCTGACACAGGTGATCGGCACGCTCGGCAACATCGCCGGTATCGAGACCTCCGGCATCGATCTCAATCTGCTCTACTCCACAGGGCAAACCGACTTCGGCCGTTTCGGCTTCACCTGGAACAACACGGTTCTGCTCGACTACAACGTCATCGTCCCGACCACGGACGGCGAGGCCGTGATCAAGCGCCAGGGAACCGAGCAGGGCAGTCCTTCGCAGGGCTTCCCTGCGTGGAAGTCGGTCGGTATCATCGATTGGGACCTTGAGAGTTTCGGGCTCAGCCTGACCAATCGCTATGTGTCGAAGCTGCGGGAGACCGGCGGCAACGTAATGAAGGGGCGGCTCTTCACCGACATCCAGGGCCGATTCACTCCATCCTGGTGGGGAGAGCGCTTCGGCTTCGCAGTGGGCGTGAACAACGTGCTGGACACGAAGATCCCGGGCTGCATCACGTGCGACCTCAACAACTTCGACCCGACCGTCTATGACATTCCGGGCCGCTATTATTACGCTCGTATCTCCGCGAAGATGTAGCTTTCCAAGGACTTACGAAACCAAAGGCGGTCGGGACATCCCGGCCGCCTTTTCGTTACGATCCCCCCGCTTGAACCTTAAGCAGTTCCGCCCGATGTAGGTGGCACAGTCACAAGGAACCGCTTCACGTGCTTGATCATCAGGACATCGTCTCGCAGCTCGTACCCATCGTCATCGAGCAGTCGAACCGCGGCGAACGCAGCTTCGACATCTATTCCCGCCTTCTTCGTGAGCGGATCATCTTCATCACCGGACCGATCGAGGACCACATGGCCTCGCTCGTCACCGCGCAGTTGCTCTTCCTCGAGTCCGAGAACCCGAAGAAGGACATCTTCATGTACATCAACTCGCCGGGCGGCGTGGTCACTGCCGGCCTCGCGATCCACGACACCATGTCTTACATCCGGCCCAAGGTTGCGACCGTCTGCATCGGACAGGCGGCGTCGATGGGCAGCTTTCTGCTTGCCGCTGGCGAGCCGGGCATGCGGATCGCGCTGTCGAACAGCCGGATCATGGTTCACCAGCCGTCGGGCGGTGCCCAGGGCATGGCTGCGGACATCGAGATCCAGGCCCGCGAGATCCTGCGCATGCGTTCGCGGTTGAACTCGCTGTACGCAAAGTACACGGGCCAGCCGATAGAGGCGATCGAGAAGGCCATGGACCGCGACAAGTTCCTGGAAGCCGACGAGGCAAAGGAATTCGGGCTGATCGACGAAGTGTTCGAGAAGCGTCCGGAGCAGGGCGAGGACGCCGGCACCGGCGCCGGAGACGTCTCGCCGGCCTAAGCAAACGAACGGGGAGGGGGAGATGGCGTTACGACTGCCGCTGGCACTTGCCTGCGCGTTCCTGGCCGCTTCCCCCGCTTTGGCCGAATCCGTCGATGTCCGGGCGGGTCGCCTGATCGACCCCGACACGGGCCAGGTCAGCACCGACCAGCGCATCCGGATCGTCGAGGGGAAGATCGCCGGGATCAGCCCCTGGCGAGCCGATGGTGGACCGGCGACGGTCGACTGGTCGGGCTTCACCGTCCTTCCCGGGCTGATCGATCTTCACACGCACATCGCCGACGGTTCGCAGCAAGGGAGCGACCCGCTCGATCCGTTCAAACAGAGCGAAGCGGCAACGATCCTGAAGGCGGTGCCCGCGGCCAGGACGATGCTCAAGGCGGGTTTCACGACGGTTCGCGACGTGGGCGTTTACCGTGGGCTTACGGACGTCGCTCTTCGTGACGCAATCAATGCGGGGGAGATCGAAGGTCCTCGTATGTTCGTGGCCGGCGGGTACATCACCACGCCTGGCGGCGGCGGGGAGATCGACGGACTTGCTCCCGATTTCAATGTGCCTGCGACTTTCCGCATCGGCGTCGTCCGCAATGCCGACGAGGCGAGGGACAAGGCGCGGTACCTGCTCGATCATGGGGCCGACTTCATCAAGCTGATCGCGACCGGCGCAGTCTTAGCGATCGGCAGCCAGCCCGGCGCTCTCGAGCTCAGTCCGGAAGAAATGAAGGCCGCCTGCGACGAGGCGAAGCTGCGCGGGAGCTACTGCATTGCCCACGCCCATGGCGCCGAGGGCATCAAGGCGGCCATTCGCGCCGGCGCCCGTACGATCGAGCACGCCAGCTATCTGGACGAGGAGGGCATTGCCCTGGCCAAGAAACACGGCGTGTGGCTCGACATGGATATCTTCAACGGAGACTGGATCGAAGAGGTGGGCACAAAGGAAGGCTGGCCGGCCGAGTATCTCCGCAAGAACCGGGAGACGACGGACATTCAGCGTCGCGGATTCGCGGCGGCAGTGAAGGCGGGCGCGAAGCTGACGTTCGGCACCGATGCGGCCGTTTACCCTTATGGCCTCGGCGCCAGGCAGCTTTCTTACATGGTGCGCTACGGGATGAGCCCGCTTCAGGCCATCCGGTCGGCCACAACCGAAGCGGCGCGTGCTTTGGGCAAGGAAGGGGAATTGGGCACGCTTCGATCCGGCGCGTGGGGCGACCTGATCGCGGTCAAGGGCGACCCTCTGGCGGACGTCAGCACGTTCGGGCATGTTGCGGGCGTAGTTAAGGGCGGTGCCCTGGTCCGTTAACGTCGGCTATGTCGGCCAGGCAACAGACGCGAAAAACCCATCAATATCCGTGGGTTTGTGTAAAGCGGCCTTGGCCAAGGCCCTTGTCGCGTTCACCATGGCAATCCATATTCGGGACAGAAACGATTGGTCGGGGCCGGCGTTAACTGCGAAGCTAGATTGATTGTGTAATAAAGAAGGCTAGCATGGCCTTCGAGAGGCGGTCCCCCTCGGACCGGATGAACAAGGACTTAGATGACCAAGCTTTCAGGCAGCGACGGCAAGAGCACCCTCTACTGCTCGTTCTGCGGCAAGTCGCAGCACGAAGTGAGAAAGCTGATCGCCGGGCCGACGGTGTTCATCTGCGATGAATGCGTCGAACTCTGCAACGACATCATCCGCGAAGAGAGCAAGTCCGCGCTGGTGAAGACCCGCGACGGCGTTCCGACGCCGGCGGAGATCTGCAAGGTGCTGGACGATTATGTGATCGGCCAGCAGCGCGCCAAGCGCGTTCTCTCGGTCGCGGTGCATAATCATTACAAGCGACTCAACCATGGCGCGAAGACTGGGACCGAAGTCGAGCTCGCCAAGTCGAACATCCTGCTGATCGGCCCGACGGGCTGCGGCAAGACGTTGCTGGCGCAGACGCTCGCCCGCATCCTCGACGTGCCGTTCACGATGGCCGATGCCACGACGCTGACCGAAGCCGGTTACGTCGGCGAGGACGTCGAGAATATCATCCTTAAGCTGCTCCAGGCCTCCGACTATAATGTCGAAAAGGCCCAGCGCGGGATCGTCTATATCGACGAAATCGACAAGATCAGCCGCAAGTCGGACAATCCTTCGATCACTCGCGACGTGTCGGGCGAGGGCGTTCAGCAGGCACTGCTGAAGCTGATGGAGGGCACGACCGCTTCGGTTCCGCCGCAGGGCGGCCGCAAGCATCCGCAACAGGAATTCCTGCAGGTAGACACGACGAACATCCTGTTCATCTGCGGCGGTGCGTTCGCGGGCCTGGAAAAGATCATCGACGACCGCATGCAGGGCAAGTCGATGGGCTTCGGCGCGCATGTGGCGGCTCCGGAAGAGCGGCGGACGGGTGAGACGCTGAAGCACACCGAGCCAGAGGACTTGCTCAGGTTCGGCCTCATCCCGGAATTCATCGGCCGCCTGCCGGTGATTGCGACGCTTGAGGACCTCGACGAAGAGGCTCTCGTCAAGATCCTGATCGAGCCGAAAAACGCGTTGGTGAAGCAGTACGCCAAGCTGTTCGACATGGAAGATGTCGAGCTGGAGTTCACCGATGATGCGCTCGGCGCGGTCGCCCGCAAGGCGATCGACCGCAAGACTGGCGCTCGCGGCCTCCGCTCGATCCTAGAAGGCATCCTGCTCGACACGATGTTCGACCTGCCCTCGATGGACGGCGTCGACGAGGTCCATGTCGACAAGGAAGTCGTCATGGGAACGAAGGAGCCCGTCCGCGTCTACGCCAAGAAGGGTAAGGCGGGCGACGCCGCGTGACGGCTGAGCTGGCCGCCGGCCATCGTGTCGCCGGCTTGCTCGATTACCTTCCCAAGCAGGTTCGGGAGCCGGAACGGCCAATGCTCGCGCTGGCCACCGCTTGGCTGTTGACCTTCCCGATCAGCATTGTGCTTGCGGCGCTTGTCAGCCTCGTTTTTCCCGGCGCCCAACAGCCGCAGTTTCCGGTGAGCGGGCTCACCGCCTTGTTCCTGCTCGTGATCTTCGCGCCGGTCCTGGAAACGCTGATTATGGGCGGAGTGTTGCTGGTTTTACTCCGCCTGTTCAGCCCTGCGACGGCAGTGGTGCTGAGCGCGATTGGCTGGGGTATCGGGCATTCCCTGGGTGCGCCAACATGGGGCCTCGTCATCTGGTGGCCGTTCCTGATCTTCTCGATTCTGTTCGTCACCTGGCGTAGTCGGAGTCTCGCGCTGGCCTTCGCGATGCCCGCCCTCGCGCACGCGCTGCATAACCTCCCGAGCGCTATCCTCGTCGGTTACACCGACCTCGTCTGATCACTCGCCGTCGAGCGGGAGCGTATCCACTTCTTCAGGTGCGTTCAGTCGCTCTCGAATCGCCTTTTCCTCGTCTTCGCTGGGCGGCTGAAAGAGCCTTTCACCTGGCGATAACGCTTCGTCCGGAATCCCCGGACCAGTTCCTGCGATGGTCTCGTTGAGCGGGCGGTCGTTCGGCCCGGTGCTGATCTTCTCGCGATCTTCGGCCATTGCAATCGCTCCTTTGCAATCCGCCCATTCAGCGAACTTCTCACCGCGATTGTTCCGGGCTTTTGTTGCGCCTTAACCGGGCGCCGCCCATATAGGCTGACATATGACACGTTTGCTTCCGATCCTCCCGCTCCGCGACATCGTTGTATTCCCGCAGCGGATCGTTCCCCTCTTCGTCGGCCGCGAAAAATCGGTCGCTGCGCTCGAAGCGGCCATGACCGCCGACAAGGAGTTGTTCCTCGTCGCCCAGCTGGATCCAAGCGATGACGATCCGGACCGCGATGCGCTCTATGACCTCGGCGTCGTCGCGACGGCCATGCAGTTGCTGAAGCTGCCGGACGGGACGGTTCGCGTGCTCGTCGAGGGCGTGAAGCGTGCTCGTCTTGTCGGGCTCGTTCCTGAAGATGGCTACATGGCTGCCGAGGTCGAAGAAGTGGAGGAGGAGCCGTCCGACGGCCCGGAGGTCCAGGCGCTGATGCGCTCGGTCATCGATCAGTTCGAAAACTACGCCAAGCTCAACAAAAGGCTGCCACCGGAAACGGGGATCCAGCTCGGCGAGATCGAGGATGGTGCGATCCTGGCCGACGCCGTTGCATCGAACCTGTCGATCAAGGTCGCGGACAAGCAGGCACTGCTGGGCGAGCTCAACCCGTCGCGCCGGCTCGAAATGGTCTTCGCCTTCATGGAAGGTGAACTGGGCGTCCTGCAGGTCGAGAAGAAGATCCGCAGCCGCGTGAAGCGGCAGATGGAGAAGACGCAGCGCGAATATTACCTCAACGAGCAGTTGAAGGCGATCCAGCGCGAGCTTGGCAACGAGAGCGAGGAAGGCGGCGACGAGCTTCAGGAGCTTGCGAACAAGATCCGCAAGACGCGCCTGTCCAAGGAAGCCCGCAATCGCGCCAATGCCGAGCTGAAGAAGCTTCGGGCGATGGCGCCGATGTCGGCGGAGGCGACGGTCGCGCGCAATTATCTCGACGTCCTGCTGGGCCTGCCGTGGGGCAAGAAGTCCAAGCTGAAGAAGGACATCGCCGAGGCGCAGAACATCCTCGACGAGGACCATTACGGCCTCGAGAAGGTCAAGGACCGCATCGTCGAATATCTCGCGGTGCAGGCCCGAACCAATAAGCTGAAGGGCCCGATCCTGTGCCTTGTCGGGTCCTCCGGGCGTCGGCAAGACTTCGCTTGGGCGCTCGATCGCCCGCGCGACCGGCCGCGAATTCGTTCGCCAGTCGCTAGGCGGCGTCCGCGACGAGGCCGAAATTCGCGGCCATCGCCGGACGTATATCGGCTCGCTGCCGGGCAAGATCGTCTCGAACCTGAAGAAGGCTGGCACTTCCAACCCGCTCTTCCTGCTCGATGAGATCGACAAGCTCGGCCAGGACTTTCCGCGGCGATCCGGCATCGGCGCTGCTGGAGGTTCTCGACCCCGAGCAGAACAGCAAGTTCCAGGACCATTATCTGGAGCTCGACTACGATCTGTCCGACGTGATGTTCGTCACCACGGCGAACTCGCTCGACATGCCGCAGCCCTTGCTCGACCGCATGGAGATCATCCGGCTCGAGGGCTACACCGAGGACGAAAAGGTCGAGATTGCTCGCCGTCACCTCATTCCGAAGCAGATGGAGGCGCATGGCCTCAAGGACAGCGAACTCGAGTTCAGCGATGAGGCGCTGCGGGGGATCCTTCGCTTCTACACCCGCGAGGCAGGCGTTCGCACGCTGGAGCGGGAGTTGGCCAAGATTGCCCGCAAGGCGCTGCGTCAGATCCTTGAGGGAAAATATGAGAGTGTCGTCGTAAACGAGGAGAACCTAAACACTTTCCTCGGAGTACGGCGCTACCGCTACGGTGTCGGCGAAGAAGAGGATCAGGTGGGCGCGGTGACGGGCCTGGCCTGGACCGAGGTTGGTGGCGAACTGCTGACGATCGAGGCGGTCACGGTTCCGGGCAAGGGTCAGATCAAGACGACAGGGAAGCTCGGCGAGGTTATGCAGGAGTCGATCCAGGCGGCGATGAGTTTCGTGAAGGCTCGGGCGCCGGCCTATGGGGTCAAGCCGTCGATCTTTGCCCGCAAGGACATTCACGTCCACTTGCCGGAAGGCGCCGTGCCGAAGGATGGGCCTTCGGCGGGTATCGGCATGGTCACCGCGATAATTTCCACGTTGACCGGTATTCCGGTTCGCCGCGACGTCGCAATGACGGGCGAAGTGACCCTTCGCGGACGCGTGCTGCCGATTGGCGGGCTCAAGGAAAAGCTGCTCGCCGCACTTCGGGGTGGGATCACCACGGTGCTGATCCCGCAGGAGAATGAAAAGGACCTCGTCGAACTTCCCGGGACGTTAAAGGATCAGATCGAGATCGTCCCTGTGGCGCATGTAGACGAAGTGCTGGCGCGGGCAATGACCCAGCCGATGGAAGCCATCGAATGGACTGATGCGGACGAGCATGCGGCCGAGCCGCCGATAGCCGGTCATCCGTCCGACGGTGAGACACCGCTGCGGCACTGACCTTTACTTGTGTTTAGAGTCTTGCCTTAAGGTTCGGGGGCTCGCGGGCGAGTCTCGCGTTTCCGGGGAGAGCCGACCGATGAACAAGCAGGAACTGATCGGCCATGTCGCTGATCGCGCCGGCCTGAGCCGGAACGATGCGGCCCGCGCGGTGGAGACGATGCTCGAAGTTGTCACATCCGCCCTGAAGCGTGGCGATGAGGTACGGCTTGTCGGCTTCGGCAATTTCTCGGTGACCCGGCGGAAGGCCTCCACGGGGCGCAATCCACGCACCGGCGAACCGATGCAGATCAAGGCAAGCGCTCAACCCAAGTTCCGCCCGGGCAAGGTCCTCAAGGACGCCGTTCAATAGCTGGACTTGGGCGAAGCCCGCATTATATCCGCGAACTCCCGAGACGGCGTGGGCGCGTAGCTCAGCGGTAGAGCACACCCTTCACACGGGTGGGGTCACAGGTTCAATCCCTGTCGCGCCCACCACGCTTAGGTCCGGCGATCTACTCCAGATAGGCGGGCTGGAAGCTCGCTACGCGGCGCATTTCCGACCAATCTGTGAAGATGATCTCACGTCCGTCGCGCTCGATCAGTCCCTGCCGTTCGAGATCCGCCATCACCCGGTTCACATTGACCGACGTCTGCCCAGTGATCTCCGCAATCTGCTGCTGGGTGAACGGATTGCGGAGGGGTTCGTCCGGCACGTTCGTCCGGCTTCGCACGGCCGTTTCGCAGAGCAAATGAGCAACCCGGGCCGTTGAGTCCCGCCGTCCGCAATTGATCAGCCATTCGTAGCCGATGGCCTCGTTGCGCTGCGTCAGCCGGAAGAAGAACTTCTGGATTTCAGGATATTGATCGACGATCTTCGCAAGATCCCTCGCGCTTCCGATCATCACCTCGCTGGGGACGATTGCCTGGATCCCGTAGCTGGCCTGGGCGTCCCGGGGCAGGATACCCTCACCAGCGAAGCGCAGCGCCACGATCTGTCGCCGGCCCGAGCTGTCGACCTTGTATTTTGACAGGATGCCCGATCGGACGAACAGGACTTCGTCGCGTGGCAGGCCCGGCTCGCGGAAAGGGCGGCGGGGGTCAACTTGGACGACCTTGTGCGGCATGCGGTCGAGTTGATCCGCAAGCTGTTCATCAAGTCCTGCCGCGATCAACGTGTCGCGAAGCGAAACGCCAGATCCGGCGGTCTGCCCCGAGCGGCAACTCGCCAACATCTTCGTTTTCTCCTTCGGAAAATGATGCGCCTATGCAACGATCTTAGCAAATTAAAACTGGCCTATTCGCACCCATATTGATTGAAGAAGTTCAGGAGGTTTGCAGACGGCACGTGCGTCCGGCCTCGCTTGCGTTCGCCAAGCAGCAACCCTAAGGAGCGCGCGCGTCCTGAACGACTTCGTTTTGGCGCGCCAATGGCGATCGTAGCTCAGCTGGTTAGAGCACCGGTTTGTGGTACCGGGGGTCGCGGGTTCAAGTCCCGTCGGTCGCCCCATTTCTTGAGCTTGATCGGACAATTTCCACCATATGACCACGCCCTGGGGCTTCGAGGATTTCGACGCGCACGAAGACCTGCATTTCATCACCAATGAGGAATGCGGTTTGAAGGCCATCATCGCGGTGCATTCGACCCACCTCGGGCCGGCAGCCGGCGGCTGCCGTTTCTGGCGCTATGAGGATGAAGCGCAGGCCGTGACCGACGCTCTGCGGCTGTCTCGAGGAATGAGCTACAAGAACGCCATGGCCGGCCTGCCGCTCGGCGGTGGCAAGTCCGTGATCCTGGCCGATGGCAACGGAACGAAGACGCCCGAGATGCTGCACGTTTTCGGCAAGGCGATCGATCATCTGTGCGGACGCTACGTCACGGCGGAAGACGTCGGCATGAGCGTCGCCGACATGATCGAGATACGCCGCAATACGCCGTTCGTGGCCGGCCTTCCGGTCGAGGACGATGAAGTGGGAGGCGACCCGGGCCCGCACACGTCGCTTGGCGTGTTCCTGGGCATCAAGGCGGCGGTTCGCCGTGCGCTAGGCAAGGACAGCGTGAGCGGCCTGCATATCGCTCTGCAGGGCGCAGGCAGCGTCGCGACCGGCGTTGCGCTCCATGCTGCCAACGAGGGCGCCCGCGTCTCCATCGCGGACGTCCATGAGGGGAAGGCGCAGAAGTTGGCTGACGCGTGCGGTGGGAAAGTCGTCGGAGCTGAGGATATCCTGAGCCTCGAGGCGGACGTCCTCAGCCCGTGCGCGCTTGGTGCGATCCTCACTGAAGAGAGCATCCCCAAGCTAAACGTTCCGATCGTGGCCGGCGGTGCGAACAACCAACTCGCAACGGCCGAGGACGGGCGACGTTTGCAGGCCCGAGGCATCCTCTACGCCCCGGACTATGTCATCAACGCTGGCGGGATCATAAACGTCTGCATCGAGTATCTGCGCAGCGGCGACGCGAGCGTGGTGCGCGAGAAGATCGAAGGTATTCCCCAGCGACTCGAGCAGATCTGGGCGGAGAGCGCCGAAAGCGGCCGCGACCCCGCCTCGGTCGCCGACGCCATGGCCCAGCGCCTGATCGGCAGGGGCTAGGGGCCGCCGTGCATCGCTTTGCCAATCCGGCAAGGTTCCTGAAGATCGCGAAACCCGCGACGAGCTGGCTGCTTGTCCTTGGTGCGATCCTGACTGCAGTCGCTCTGATCGGTGGGCTTGGCTTCACCCCGCCCGATTACCTGCAGGGCGAGACCGTCCGCATCATGTACGTCCATGTTCCCACAGCCTGGTTGGGCATGGGCGGCTGGACCGGCATAGCGATTGCGTCGATTGCGCAGTTGGTCTGGAGGCATCCGCTGGCGGCAATCGCCGGACGCGCGCTCGCGCCGGCTGGAGCAACATTTGCGGCCATTTGCCTGGTGACAGGGTCGATCTGGGGACGGCCGACCTGGGGCACCTGGTGGGAGTGGGACGGGCGGTTGACGTCCATGCTGATTCTGTTCTTTCTCTATCTCGGCTATATCGCGCTTGCCGCGGCTGAGCGCGAGCGGGGCGGGGAAGGGCGGATTGCGGCATTGTTCGGCGTGGTCGGCGCCATCAATCTTCCCATCATTCATTACTCAGTGACCTGGTGGCGGACCTTGCATCAGGCACAGAGCTTCGGCGCTGAAGGGTCCGCGATCGATCCCTCAATCCTTTGGCCTTTGCCGCTGGCGACGCTAGGCTTCTCCTGCCTTTTTGGTGCGGCGGTGCTGATGCGCATGCGGGCGGAGCTTGCAGAGACCAAGGTCGAGGCGCGGATGCGCCGGGCGGCGGCCGAATGAATCACTGGTCGTTCGTCACGGCGGCCTATGTCATCGCTCTTGGCGGTACGGCGGCGCTGCTCGCCTGGGCCTATGTCACCATGCGTCGGGCGGAGGCTGCGGCGGACGAACTGAAGCGCAAATGATCGTGCGCCCCAAGCACCAGCGCCTGGTGCTGGTCATCCTTGCAATTCTGGCTGTGCTTGGTGCCGTCTTGCTCGCCATGTGGGGCCTGCAGGATCGCGCCGCTTACTTCTACACGCCTGCCGACATCGCTGGCGGGAAGGCAACGCCGGGCCGGGCAATGCGATTAGGCGGAATGGTCGAGAAGGGTTCTGTCGAGCGCGATGCGGACGGCGTAACCACGCGCTTCATTGTCGAGGACGGAGAGGCGCGCGTGTCGGTCACCTATCGCGGCATCCTCCCCGACCTGTTCCGGGAGGGCAGCGGGGTCGTTGCAGAGGGCAAGCTGGCTAGCGGGAACACCTTCGTCGCCGACAACATCCTGGCCAAGCATGACGAGCGCTACATGCCGCCGCAGCTTGGCAACCAGCAGGCTGAGCATCAGGCCGGGCAGACGCTGAAGCGATGACGGCGGAGGCTGGCCTTGCCGCGTTATGGCTAGCAGCCGCGCTTTCGCTGCTTGGACTATTCCTCAGCATCCTGCACGTTCGCGGCAAGCTCGAAGCGGACCGAACCGTCCGCGGGCTGGCCGTCGTTCAGGGATTGCTGTGCCTGTTCGCCTTCGCGATGCTCCTAATCGTCTTTGCGCGGACAGACCTTTCCGTTCTGTTGGTGGCTTCGAACAGCCACAGCGCTAAGCCCTTCGTTTACAAAATAGCCGGAGCGTGGGGGAATCATGAGGGCTCAATGCTCCTCTGGGTCACCGTGCTCGGTCTGTCCGGCGCTGCGATGGCCGTCTTCTCGAGGCGCCTACCGAGCAGGACGCTGATCGCGGCGCTCGGTGCGCAGGCGGCGCTTGCGCTGGGTTTCCACTCCTTCCTGCTGCTCGCGTCGAACCCGTTCGCCCGGCTGAACCCCCCGGCGCCGGAGGGTAGGGGTCTCAATCCGCTCCTTCAGGATCCCGGCTTGGCCTTCCATCCACCGACGCTGTACCTCGGCTATGTCGGGCTGTCGGTGGCCTTCAGTCTCGCCGTCGGAGCAATGCTCGCAGGCGACGTCGACCGGCAATTGGCGCGAGCGATGCGGCCCTGGGTGCTCGGGGCCTGGATCTTCCTAACGCTGGGGATCACCGCCGGTAGCTACTGGGCCTATTACGAGCTTGGCTGGGGCGGCTGGTGGTTCTGGGATCCGGTCGAGAATGCCTCGCTGATGCCGTGGCTGGCGGCTACCGCGCTGCTCCACTCCGTCGCCGTATTGGCTGCACGCAATGCCCTGAAAGCCTGGACGATGATGCTGGCTGTCATCGCCTTCACGATGTCGATGGTCGGGACCTTCCTCGTCAGGTCAGGCATCCTGACGTCGGTGCATTCCTTCGCCGTAGATCCGACGCGCGGCAGCTTCATCCTCGCCTTGCTCGGCATTTATGTGACTGCAGCGTTTGTCCTGTTCGCCGTTCGCGCCGGCACTTTGCGCGAAGGGGCGCCGTTCGAGTTGGTCAGCCGGGAGGCGGCGATCGTCGTGAACAACCTGCTGCTGACGGTCATCCTCGGCATCGTGTTCATCGGGACGCTCTATCCGCTGATGGCCGAGGCGGTTACCGGCGAAAAGCTGTCGGTGGGAGCGCCATATTTCAACGCCGTGGCCGGCCCGCTCGCGATCTTGCTCGGCATCTTGGTGGCTGTCGGACCGCTGCTGAGCTGGCGAAGCGAAAGCAGGCCGGTGCTTCGCAAGCTCGCGTTACCCGCACTATCGGCAGCGACCGTTCTACTCATAGCTTTTCTCGCCTGGCCGCATGCGACGATCCTCACCAAACTTGGCCTCGCACTTGCTGCCGGGCTCATCCCGGCTTCGATCATGCCGCTGATCGGGCGCAACCCATTGAGAACTCCGCTTGCCATCTGGGGCATGACGATTGCCCACCTGGGAGCGGGCGTGGCGATCGCCGGCATGGCTGCGGACAGCGCCTTCACGACGGAAAAGCTTACCGCCGCACGCCCCGGCGAGACGGTTGAAGTCGGACCGTGGCTGGTGAAGTTCGAAGGCGTGGTTCCGGTGGCCGGTCCGAACTGGACGGCGGTTGAAGCCGAGCTGCGGGCGTCGCGCGGCGGCGGAGTCGAGGTGTTGCGTCCTCAGACCCGGTCTTTCAGCAATCCGCCAACCGAGACGAACGAAGCCGCGATTGCTACCCTGCTCGCGGGCCAGCTCTATACGGTGATCGGTCAGCCGGACGCGGAGGGGCGTTGGCAGCTCCGCCTGTGGTGGAAACCGATCGTGACCCTGATCTGGCTGGGCGGCGCCCTAGTGGGTCTTGGTGGATTGCTCGCGCTGTCTCGGGCACGCTCGCCGTGCCTGGCGAAGGAGGGCATTCGCATGAGCCGAGCGCTTCGCCTGCTGCCGATCATCTTCATCGTCTGGGTATTGGGCACGTTCGCCTGGAAGCTGATCCAGCCGTCGGACACGACGATCCGGTCGCAACTCGTCAACCGCGAGGTACCGGCGTTCGAGTTGCCCGCCGCACTTCCGGGCGCGCCGGCATTACGGTCGACCGACCTTGCTACCGGTGAGCCGCGCCTGCTGAACCTGTTCGCCAGCTGGTGCGTGCCCTGCATCGCCGAGGCGCCGGTCCTCGAAGACTTGCAGCGGAGGGGCGTGAAGATCGACGGCATCGCCATCCGCGACACGCCAAGCGCCGTGGCCGCCTTTTTCGACCGGCACGGCAATCCGTACGCCCGGATCGGTTCCGACCGGAACAGCAGCGTCCAGCTTGCGATGGGTTCCGTCGGCGTGCCGGAGACCTTCATCATCGACGGCAAGGGCGTAATCCGCTTCCAGCATATCGGCCCGATCAAGCCGGAAGACGTGCCCGGCATCCTCGCGAAGCTGGAGGAGGTGCGGTGAGGCTGCTCGCTGCCCTCGCATTGGCGTTGGCGACGCCATTGTTCGCGCAGTCGAACATGCCGCCGTCATATTGGGCGTATCGCCAGCTGCCCGACGCAAGGCAGGAAGCACAGGCCCAGGCCCTTATGCAGGAACTGCGCTGCCTCGTTTGCCAGGGGCAGTCGATCGCCGATTCCGATGCCGAGCTGGCCGGCGACATGCGCGACCTGGTCCGTCGCCGCATCGCCGCCGGTGAGAAGCCCGGCGAAATCCGCGCGTGGCTCATCGATCGCTACGGCGATTGGGTGAGCTATCGGCCGTCGGCGGCACCCATTGCATGGCCGTTGTGGGCCGCGCCGATCGTTTTGCTGATCTTCGGCGTGGCGATGGTTGCGGGCCGCTTGAAAAGGAAGCGGTCGTGAACGGCTGGTTCGCGCTGATACTGCTGATCGCGGCCTCGCTTGGACTGTTCTGGGCGCTCCGGTTGAGGGGCGCGATGTTGCAGCTGGTTGGGGCAGGTTTGCTCTTCGGCGCGGCTGGTTATGCGGTGAGCGGTCGGCCAACCCTCGAAGCATCGCCGCGCATTGCGGAACAAGGCGCCGCGCCCATTCCATTGACCAACATCCGCCATGCCTTCTTCGGACGGTTCGGTCCGACCGAACATTGGCTGCTGATCTCGGAATCCTACGCGCGCCGCGGCCGCACGCAAGATGCCGCGGGCGTCCTTGAATCTGCCGTCCGCGAGCACCCGGGCGATCCGGTATTGTGGGTCGGACTTGGAAATGCACTCGCCGATCATTCGGGAATGCTTACCCCGGCCAGCGAACTCGCATTCCGCCGCGCCAACGAACTGGCGCCCGATCATCCCGCGCCGCGCTTCTTCTACGGGCTAGCGCTCGCACGTTCGGGCGACACGCAGAACGCCGTCGCGATCTGGCGCGAAATCCTTGCAAAGGCTCCCGCCGATGCCGGCTGGCGTCCTTTCGTCGAGGATGCGGTCGCGGCCCTCGAAAGACCGCGCCGCCAACAGCCTCAGGCCGCGACCGGCTCGTAAGGCAGGTCGAGCGCCTCGGCGACCGCTTGGTGCCGGATCTTGCCTCCCGAGACGTTGAGACCGTTCGCGAGGTGCGGGTCCTGCCGCATCGCCTCTTCCGCTCCGAGATTCGCGATCTTCAGCGCGAAGGGCAGGGTCGCATTGTTGAGGGCGAAGGCACTGGTCCGCGCAACGGCTCCCGGCATGTTCGCCACGCAATAATGGATGATTCCGTCGACCTCGTAGACCGGATCGGCGTGGGTCGTGGCGTGGGACGTTTCGAAGCAGCCGCCCTGATCGATCGCAATGTCGACGAGGACCGAACCGCGCTTCATCGTCTTGAGCATCTCGCGCGTGACGAGCTTCGGAGCAGCTGCGCCCGGGACGAGCACGGCGCCGATGACCAGCTCCGATTCCGCAACCGCATTCTCGATCGCCCGCCGAGAGGCGTAGGCCGTCTTGATCTGGCTCGAGAAGAACATGTCCAGCTCGGCCAGGCGGTCGTTGTTGATGTCGTAGATGGTAACGTCGGCGCGCATGCCGGTCGCCATCTGGGCCGCATTCACGCCGGACACGCCGCCGCCAAGGATGGCCACCTTCGCGGGGGCAACGCCGGGAACGCCTCCGAGCAAAACACCGCGGCCGCCCTGTTCCTTTTCGAGGTAATGCGCGCCCACCTGGACGGACATGCGGCCCGCGACTTCGCTCATCGGCTTCAGCAAGGGCAAGGCGCCTGTGCGTGACGTCACCGTTTCGTAGGCGATGCAGGTCGCGCCCGACTTCATCAACCCTTCGGCCTGCGGCTTGTCGGCTGCGAGATGCAAATAGGTGAAAAGGATGTGCCGCGGTTCGAGAAGCTCGATTTCCTGCGGCTGCGGCTCCTTGACCTTCACGATCATGTCAGCCGCCTTGAACACGGACGCAGCGTCCGGAAGGATCTCGGCGCCGGCCTTCTTGTAGGCACTGTCGGGGCAGTCGATGCCGTTTCCGGCGCTCGCCTGGACGAACACCTCGTGCCCGGCAGCGACAAGCTCGGCCACTGAGGCGGGCGTCATGCCGACGCGATATTCGTGGACCTTGATTTCCTTCGGCACGCCAACCCGCATTGTTCACCCGCTCCGCTAATGATGTTTGCGCGGGCCTATAGACGGGCAATCCGGGCTTGTCCTCCACCATCGGCACAGCATTTGCGGCGCTCTGCCTGCGGTGCTAGTGCGGCGCGCCGTCGTTCGGATGGCGGTGCGGGGGCACCAAGGATGCGGGTTCGCAGTCGGTCCAGGCAATTGTCATTTAGATGAGCGAAACAGCAGAGGGGACGGCAGAGGCCGAGGCCCCGCAAGACACGGCCCACGGGCATGCCCAGGGATCGCTGGCCAAGTTGGCGGTCGGCGCGGTGGGAATCGTCTTCGGCGATATCGGTACCTCGCCGATCTACGCCTTCCGCGAGACCTTTGCCGGGCATCACACGCTCGCCCCGGACCAGCTCCACATCCACGGCGTCCTGAGCCTGATTTTCTGGTCGATGATGATCATCGTGACCCTGAAATATGTCACGATCATCATGCGCGCGGACAACAAGGGCGAGGGCGGAAGCCTTGCCCTGCTGGCCTTGATCAACCGCGAGATCGGCACGGGCCGGAAGTGGACGAGCGGTATCGTCCTTCTCGGCGTGTTCGCCACGGCGCTGTTCTACGGCGACTCGATGATCACGCCGGCAATCTCCGTTTTGTCGGCGGTCGAAGGCCTGACGACCGTCCAGGCGAGCTTCGAGCCGTTCGTGATTCCCCTTGCGGTCGGCATATTGGTCGGACTTTTCGCGATCCAGTCGCATGGCACCGCGCGGGTCGGAGCATTGTTCGGGCCGGTCATGCTCTTCTACTTCGTGACGCTTGCGGTGCTCGGCTTGATTCACGTCGTCGACCGCCCGCAGATCATCCTTAACACGATCAATCCCTGGCACGCCCTTCGGTTCTTCCTGATCGAACCGGATCGCGCGTTCCTTGCGCTGGGATCGGTGGTCCTGGCCGTCACCGGCGCCGAGGCCCTGTACGCGGACATGGGCCATTTCGGCCGCCGACCGATCAAGGTCGCGTGGATCTACTTCGTTATGCCGGCTCTGTTGCTGAACTATATGGGACAGGGCGCAATGCTCATGAACCAAGACGCGGCGCAGGCCTTGGAAACGGTGAAGAACCCCTTCTTCTACCTCGCGCCGGACATGCTGCGTTTCCCGCTTGTGCTGCTCGCTACGTTCGCGACGATCATTGCGAGCCAAGCCGTCATCTCGGGCGCGTTCTCCGTCACGCAGCAAGCCATCCAGCTCGGCTTCATGCCCCGCCTCCGCATCACGCACACGAGCGAGAGCGCTGCCGGGCAGATCTATATCCCGGTCATCAACTGGGCGCTGATGGTGATGGTGATCCTGCTCGTCCTGATGTTCGGCAGCTCGTCGAACCTGGCGGCTGCTTACGGAATCGCGGTCACCGGCGCGATGCTGATCGACGCGGTCCTCATATCCGTCGTCCTGCTCGGGCTGTGGAAGTGGAACCGGCTCCTTGCAGTCGGGCTGCTGGCGCTCTTCTTCACCGTCGACCTGGCCTATTTCGGCGCGAACATGCTGAAGGTGCCGGACGGCGGCTGGTTCCCGCTACTGGTCGGCGCCGTCGCCTTCACCATGCTGACCACCTGGGCCAAGGGCCGGCAATTGCTCCTGTCGCGAATGGATGAAGCAAGCCTGCCGATGGAAATTTTCATCAAGTCGGCTGCTTCGAGTGCCACGCGCGTTCCGGGAACCGCGGTTTTCATGACCAGCTCCGCCAGCGGAGTGCCGCACGCGCTTCTCCACAACCTCAAGCACAACAAGGTGCTCCACGAGCGCGTCATCCTGCTGACGGTTAAGATCCAGGACGTGCCCTATGTGCCAGAGGAAAAGCGGGCGGAGACGCAGGATTATACGGCTGGCTTCTACCGCGTGATCATCCACTACGGATTCATGGAAGACGTCAACGTGCCGGCGGAACTGTCGCGGCTCGAGGGCTGCGGGCCTGCCTGCAAGATGATGGACACGAGCTTTTTCCTGGCGCGGCAGACGCTCATCGCCTCGTCGAGGCCCGGAATGGCCGTATGGCGGGAGAAACTCTTCTCCTGGATGCTGCGCAATGCGGAAAGCGCGATGGAGTTCTTCAAGCTCCCGACCAATCGCGTGGTCGAGCTTGGAAGCCAGGTCGAAATCTGAACCTTCGCAATAGCCGCGCATTGCGGGCGACATGGCTGACACGATTTCCTGGATTGCGACGGTAGCGACCATCATTGCCGCATCGATGACGGCGGCAAACTTGGGCTCGCGGATTACCGGCTACGGTTTCTGCGTTTTCCTGGTCGGGTCGCTGTCCTGGCTGGCAACGGGGTTGCTGACGCAGCAGCCGGCGCTGGTCTGGACGAACGCCGTGCTGACCATTCTCAACATTTTCGGCATCTGGCGCTGGCTTGGGCGGCAAGCACGGATCGAGCAGGGCGCCTCGTCGGCTTCGGAAGAGAGCGAACAATGGCCGGGGGAGACCCTTTTTCCAGTGTCGCTGCTGTTGAAGGCGCCGCTTGAGGATGGCGCTGGCAAGACCTTGGGAACGTGCGTTGACGCCATGGCGGGATGCACGACAGGCAAACTGCGCTACGTCGTCGCTTCGCAAGGCGGTCTGGCGGGACTCGGGGAAACGCTGCGCCGGGTGCCCTGGAGCGCGGGGACGGTTGAGTCGGCGTGCCTCGTTACGAATCTCGACGAGCAGAGCTTCGAGGATTTGGAAATTATCGAGAAGGACGAATGGCCGGTCCGCTGATCGTCACGGCAGAACTGGGACGGTCGGACTTCGGCTGGCTGAACGAGCTTCGGCGGCAACACTATCCGCCTGAGCGGAACCAGCTGTCTGCGCACCTGACCATGTTCCACGCGATCCCGCCCTCGGCGGAGCCGGAATTGCGGAGAATTTTGGCCGCCGCAGCGCAGCTCCGACCGCCGTCGGCACGCATTGCCGGCCCGATGAACCTCGGTGGTGGAGTGGCCCTGCGCGTTGCATCGGACGAACTGAACGCCGTTCGCGCCGAGATGGCAGAGCGTTTGCGCGGCTTGTTAACCGCGCAAGACACTGCGGGCTGGTCCGCGCATGTCACCGTCCAGAACAAGGTCACTCCGCGAGAGGCAAGGATCCTCCTGGAAGCTATCGGTGAACAATTCAGGGAGCGGCCGATCCGCATCTCCGGCCTGGGCCTCCACCGCTACCTCGGCGGACCTTGGGAAACGCTTCAGACCTATTCCTTTCGCGGCTAGCTTAGGTCGCCGATTCCGTCGCAGCTGAGATCGAAGGCGGCGAGGCCCGCCTCAAGGACGGAGGCCAGCATCGGCATATCCAGCAGCTCATCGATTGCGGCATCGCTGCCGCCGCGGGTGAGGTCGCTCGCTTCCTCCATCGCCTCGTCCCAGTCACTGACGTCATAGGTGCCCTGACCCACCCAGCAAAAGGCAACGACCTCGGCCAGCTGGTCCTCGCCGAGATCCTCGAAGACGGCCTTCAATTCTTCCTCGACGCTGTCGTTGATCGTATCATCGAGGACCGAGAGAGCGCCTTCGTCCTCGTCGTCAACATTGTCCGCTGCTTCATTGCCGTCGTAATCGGTCGGCGTTTGGGCCTCATACTCGCGCGCCCGTAGGATGATCCGGCAAAGGGTCTCGAGCGGGGTCAACGGGTCCATCAAAGTGCCTTTCGATTATGCCGCTTGAACGAGAGCAACCGTAAGCGGTTCCTCGCGTTGACCGACACAATGCACGCACCTATATGGCCGCGGCGCCACCCGCGAGGCGGGTCGCGGCAATCAAGCCTTCCGGGGCGGAGTAGCTCAGCTGGTTAGAGCAGCGGAATCATAATCCGCGTGTCGGGGGTTCAAGTCCCTCCTCCGCTACCATCCCCGTGCTGAACGCCCGGTCAGTCGCGGCGCTTCCGTCCCAAGAGTCCGATCAGGCCGACGAGGCCTATCACGCCCCACGGAAATCCGCCGGATCTGCGGGCCGGTTCCGTTGCAGGCGCGGGCTCAGCTGCAACGTCCGTCGTTACAGGTGCAGGCGCTACGGCAAGGTCGTTCGCGGCCATTGCGGCATTGTCTGCCGGGACGGCCTCAAGTTCATTCGTCTCGATGGCATTTTCCGGAGCGACGTCATTTTGAGCCAGGGCAGGCCCGGCCGCCAAAGCGGCGGCCAGCACGAAGCATGTCATTTTCCGCATTTTTCTCTCCCAAGCAGTAGCAGCTAATCGACCGACGAGGGGTGATAGCTGTCGTCGCCATGTTCTTTCTTGAGGCCCAGAAGTCCCAGCAGGCCCAACGCGCCAAGCAGGTCGAACCACGAAATCTGGGGCGGGCCGCTGCGCAGGCGTTCCTGCGTTGCGGTCGGGATCCCGGATTCGTTGGTTTCCTGTGCCTGCGCAGCAGGGGCCGCCAAGGCCGCTGCAGTGAGCATGCCGAGCATCCATCGAGTTCGCATGGTGCCCTCCTGTGTTTGCGCTGGTGATGCGCTGAACGCGCAATACCACCGTATGGACGTTCGTTCCAAGAGCTAGGATTTCCGCCAAAAAAGCAAACGCCCGGACCGCTTAGCGACCCGGGCGTCCTGCGTGACGATTGCTCGTCAGCCCCCTTGGATACTTGCCGCGTCCCGCTCTCGCGCGTCGCTGCAAGCTCCCTGCATCGGCCCCAAGGGGCAGCCTGCAGGAAGAAGTTCAAGCTATGCCGCAGGCCCGTCTCTTGTCACCTGCATAAATATAGCGCGGCAGTTTTTGCGCATCGCCTGTGACCGGCCTGCCACATGAGCCGTGACCGGCCGTTCGCATTGCGCTCGCTGCTGTAGCGCCCTAGGGCACCGGCTCCAGCGTTCGAGAGGTCTTAGACTTGCGCGTTTCCCGCTATTTCCTGCCAGTTCTCAAGGAAAGTCCGTCGGACGCGCAGATCGTCAGCCACAAGCTGATGCTGCGCGCAGGTCTGGTCCGTCAGACCGCTGCCGGCATCTACGCCTGGCTTCCGATCGGCTTCCGGGTACTGCAGAAGATCGAGCAGATCGTGCGCGAAGAGCAGGACCGTGCCGGCGCGATCGAAATGCTCATGCCGACAATCCAGTCGGCCGACCTGTGGCGGGAAAGCGGCCGCTACGACGCCTACGGCCCGGAAATGCTGCGCATTCGAGACCGGCACGACCGCGAAATGCTGTTCGGGCCGACTAACGAGGATATGATCACGGCGCTGTTCCGCGACAACGCGCGCAGCTACCGCGACCTTCCCCGCATCCTCTATCACATCCAGTGGAAGTTTCGTGATGAGGTCCGTCCCCGTTTCGGCGTGATGCGGGGCCGCGAGTTCCTGATGAAAGACGCCTACAGCTTCGACCTCGACGAAGCGGGCGCGCGCCACAGTTACAACCGCATGTTCATCGCTTACCTGCGGACGTTCGCGCGGATGGGGCTAACGGCGATCCCCATGCAGGCGGACACGGGCCCGATCGGCGGAGATCTCAGCCACGAATTCATCATCCTCGCTCCATCCGGCGAGAGCGAAGTCTTCTATCATCGCGCTTGGGAGGAGGATCGTTCGGCCGCGGCGGAGGGTGTTGACGCGAACGATCCCGAAGCGCTGCAGTCGTTCGTATCGAGCCTGACGGCTGACTATGCGGCCACCGATGAGAAGCGTGATCTGGACCGCGAGAAGGCTTCAGGCGATGACCTGCGAACGTCCCGCGGCATTGAGGTCGGTCACATCTTCTACTTCGACGAGAAGTACACGGCGTCAATGAACATGACCGTCTCGGGACCTGACGGCACGCCGGTCCGTCCCAAGATGGGGAGCTACGGCATCGGCATCTCCCGCCTCGTGGGCGCCATCATTGAAGCGAGCCATGACGACGCAGGAATCATCTGGCCGGAGAGCGTTGCGCCGTGGAAGGTCGGCATCGTGACGATGCGGCAGGACGATGCAGCCGAGCCTTGCCGCTGCAGAGGTGCTTTACGCCAGTCTCCAACTCGCCGGAATCGAGGCCGCCTACGACGACCGCGACGAGCGAGGCGGTGCCAAGCTGGCGACGATGGACCTTATCGGCCTCCCTTGGCAGGTGATCGTCGGCCCGCGCGGGATCGCGTCCGGTACCGTTGAACTCAAGCGACGTTCATCTGGCGAGAAGCATGAGCTCAGCGTGGAATCCGCACTCGCGAGACTGACCGAATGATCCTGAACAGGTACGAGCGCACTGTCGCTCGCCGTTATCTCCTGCCGGGCCAGGGCGAGGGGTTCATCTTCCTCGTCGCCTCGATCAGCCTGGTCGCGGTGGCGCTGGGCGTCGCTGCGCTCATCATCGTCATGAGTGTGATGAACGGCTTTCGCGCCGAGCTCTTCGACAAGATCGTCGGCCTTAACGGCCATGCGATCGTGCAGGGCTATGAGGGGCGCCTGACGAACTGGCAGCAGATCGCCGACAGCGCGCGCAAGCTACCGGGAGTTTCGTCTGCCACACCGCTGATCGAACAGCCGCTCATGGCTTCCGCCAACGGCCGCGTCGAAGGCGTTCTCGTCCGCGGCATGCGGCTCGAGGACATCCGCGGCAATTCGGTTATCAACTCCAATGTGAAATCCGGCAACATCGCCGCGATCACCCCCGGCAGTAACCGCGTGGCGATCGGCTCAAGGCTTGCGGAGACGCTCGGGGCATATGTCGGAAGCGAAATCCAGCTGATCAGTCCGGACGGCCGTTCGACGGTCGTCGGGACCATGCCGCGCATCGTCACCTACCAGGTCGGGGCCATCTTCGAGGTCGGTGTCTACGATTACGACAAGGCCTTTGTCGTCATGCCCATGCAGGACGCGCAGACGCTCCTCCTGCTCGGCGATGAGGTCGGGATGATCGAGATCCAGACGACCGATGCCGACAAGGCCCGCGAGATCCTCGCGCCGTTGGGTCCGTTGGTGCAGGGCAGGGGCCTCATCGTCGACTGGCAGCAGATGAACTCGGCCTTGTTCGAGGCGCTGGAGATCGAGCGCATCGCCATGTTCGTGGTACTCTCGCTGATCGTCCTGGTGGCTGTATTCAACATCCTGTCGTCGCTGATCATGCTGGTGCGGGCGAAGACTCGCGACATCGCCATCCTGCGGACGATGGGCGCGAGCCGGCGAAGCATGATGAAGGTGTTCGTTACCGTGGGCGTGACGATCGGCTCGCTCGGGATCGTCCTCGGGTCTGGTTCTCGGCTCGATCTTCCTCTTTTTCCGGCAGGGCGTTGTGAACTTCATTCAGTTCATCACCGGCCAGAACCTCTGGGATCCGTCGGTGCGATTCCTGACCGAGCTTCCCTCGAAGAGCGATCCCTTCGAAGTCACGGCCATCATACTGATCGCCCTGATCCTGTCCTTCCTCGCCACGCTCTATCCGGCGTGGAAGGCCGCGAGCACCGATCCCGTGCAGGTGCTCCGTTATGAGTGATCCGGTACTTTCGACCCGCGGCCTGCGCCGCAGCTTCAGGCAGGGTGACGTCACGATCGAAGTCCTCCGCGGCGTCGATCTTGACGTCATGCCCGGAGAGATCGTCGCGCTGGTGGGACCGTCGGGTTCCGGAAAATCGACATTGCTGCAGGCGGTCGGATTGCTGGAGGGCGGCTTCGAGGGATCGATCCGTATCGCCGGCAGGGAAGCTGCCGATCTGGATGACGACGGCCGTACGGAGCTTCGCCGCGAAGCGCTGGGCTTCGTCTACCAGTTCCACCACCTGCTGCCTGAGTTCAACGCGCGGGAGAACGTCGTCCTTCCGCAGTTGATACACGGCGCGGACACGGAAGCGGCCCACGGCCGCGCGGAGCAACTGCTGAGCGCCCTCGGTCTCGGAGCGCGCCTGGATCACCGCCCGTCGAAACTGTCCGGCGGCGAGCAGCAGCGTGTAGCCGTCGCCCGGGCACTGGCGAACAAGCCTCCGCTGGTCCTGGCCGATGAGCCGACCGGCAATCTGGACGAGACCACCGCGGACACTGTGATTGGCGAGTTTCTCTCGCTGGTCCGGGAAGAAGGCAGCGCGGCCGTGGTTGCTACCCACAACGAGCGCCTCGCCGCGAAGATGGACCGCATCGTTCGCCTGCACGAAGGGCATCTGGAATAGTGGAGCCGGATCGGGACGAGCGCGTTAGCGGTCCGATGCGACGCCTGAACCCTACTGTCCTCGCCGCCATCGCGCTCGGTGCGCTCATCCTGCTGATCGTCACGATGATGGTGATCGGCAACCGCTCGAGCGAGGACGACCGCCTGACCAACGAAGAAACCGCGGCGCAGGACGACCCCGAGAAGAGATGCGCAAGCCAGGCGACCTACGATCTTATCAAGCGCGACCTGTTCCGGCGTGCTTCGGCTCTGCGCGGGAGCGGTCAGGCTGCTTTCGACTCGGTCGCAGCTTCTTCGACCATCCGCGTGGAATCACCGGTCCTGCGAGACGAGAACGCGGAAGTCGGAAGCGTGACCTGCAATGCCACGGTCAGCATCGACCTTCCTCCCGGCCTCGCCGTGGTCGGCGGACGCCGCACCTTGAGCGCCGATGTGCTCTACACGCTTCAGCCCGCTGCGGACTCTTCGGGCAATGTTCTCACCCTCGCCAATGCGGATGAAATCATCACGCCGCTTGCGACTCTCGGTCGGACCGCTCCGGTCCAACCAACTCCGCTCACCAACGAAGTGAGCGGGGTTACGCCGGTCGATCCGCTGGCGCCGACGGTCGAACCCGCGCCTTCGACCCAGGAGCCGATCGGTCAGGAGCCAGCGAGTACTGCTAGTGCCCGGCCAAGCTTCAACTGCGCCAATGCTCGCACCCGCGGCGAGATTGCTGTGTGCAGCGACGACGGTCTTGCGGTTCTCGACCGAAGGATGGCGGCGCAGTTCGGCAGCGCCATATCCGACGCGGACGCAGAACAGCGAGCCCTGTTGGTCCGCACTCGTGACGCTTTCCTCCGCTACAGAGATCAATGCACGAGCAACGCCTGCGTGGCCCAAACCTATCAGGGCCGAATGCGCGAAATCCGCGACATCATGTCAGGCAATTGGTCGCCGCGGCGTTAGGCGTCTGTCGAGCAGGTCTTGCTGCGAAGCCCACTCTGTCCGACCGCTTGGGCAAACCTGAACCTAAGGGGGCAACCTGGAAGCGCTATTTCGACTTCACGTACCGACCTGTCCCGCTGCCCAAATTATCTGTGGAAAAACGGCCCGCGCGAGCCTTCCAATACACGGGGGAACGCCCATAGTTTGCCGGTGACTCATCCATACGTTCCGCTCCGCATTTTCTCGTCCTTCACGATGCTTGAAGGGGCGATGGAGCCGAAAGTGATCGCGGAGCGTGCGGCGAAGCTTGGCTTTCCTGCAGTGGCCCTCAACGACCGCAACGGTCTTTACGCTGCGATGGCCTTCACGGAGGCGTGCATCGCGAAGGGCGTACAGCCGATCGTCGGCGCTATGCTGGCCGTCGCGCGCCCGCCGGAAACGGGCAGCGCCGGCGTCGACTGGCTCGTGCTGCTGGCGAAGGACGAGCAGGGCTACGGGAACCTTTGTCACCTGGTTTCTTCCGCGCACCTCGATCGTCCGGTCGAGCTCGACCCGCACGTTCCATTCGCTTCGCTTGAGAAGGCCAACGAGGGCCTGATCGCCCTGACGGCGGGTTCGGAAGGCGCCTTGTCGCGGCTGCTGGCAGACGGCCAGAAGGATCAGGCCGCTCTTTATCTCGATCGCCTGCAAGCCCTGTTTCCCGATCGGCTGTACGTCGAGATCATCCGTCGGAACGATCCGGTCGAAGAGGCATCCGAAAACGCACTCGTCGAGCTTGCCTTCGAGCGCAATCTGCCGCTCGTCGCGACCAATCCGGCGGCCTATTCCGATCCCGAGCTTCCACGCCGCGCACGACGCCATGCTGTGCATTGCGCAATCGACCTACATCGAAAGCAACGATCGGCAGACTTCGTCGCCCGAAGCCTGGTTGAAGGATTCGGCGGCTATGGCCGAGCTCTTCGTCGACTTGCCGGAAGCGCTCGCCAATACCGCCGTCATCGCTCGGCGCTGTGCAGTTGGCGCGCCGAAGCGCAGGCCCATCCTTCCGCGCCTGTCCGACCAGGAGGATGAGCAGCTTCGCGCCGATGCGCACGCGGGCCTCGACCTCCGCCTCGCCGGACGTAGCGAGGAGGACAGGGCCCGCTACCGCGAGCGCCTCGACTTCGAGATCGACGTCATCACGCGAATGGGCTTCGCGGGTTACTTCCTGATCGTCGCCGACTTCATCAAATGGGCGAAGGCGCACGATATTCCCGTCGGTCCGGGGCGCGGTTCAGGCGCGGGCTCGGTGGTGGCCTGGGCGCTGACCATTACGGACCTCGATCCGCTGGCGCTCAACCTGCTGTTCGAGCGCTTCCTCAACCCGGAACGTGTGTCGATGCCCGACTTCGACATCGACTTCTGCGAAACGCGGCGCGACGAGGTCATCTCCTACGTTCAGCAGAAGTACGGCCGCGACCGGGTCGCGCAGATCATCACCTTCGGGCGCCTGAAGGCACGAGCAGTGCTCAAGGACACGGGCCGCGTCCTTCAGATGAGCTACGGCCACGTCGACCGGCTGGCGAAGATGATCCCCAATCATCCGACCGATCCGTGGACGCTCGAGCGGTCGCTGAACGGCGTTTCCGAGCTCGCGGCGGAGTATAAGGCGGATTCGGACGTAAAGCGGCTGATCGACCTGGCGATGAAGCTCGAGGGTCTTCCACGCCACGCCTCGACCCACGCAGCGGGCGTCGTGATCGGCGACCGGCGGCTCGACGATCTCGTCCCGATGTACCGCGACCCGCGGTCGGACATGCCCGTTACCCAGTTCGACATGAAATATGTCGAGGCGGCGGGCCTCGTGAAGTTCGACTTCCTCGGCCTCAAGACCCTGTCGGTGCTGAAGGAGGCCGAGCGGCTGCTGGCGGATCAGGGCGTCGACGTCGATTTCACCAAGCTCACCTGGGACGATCCAGAGGTCTATGAGCTGCTCCAGCGGGGCGACACGGTCGGCGTGTTCCAGCTGGAATCGGAGGGCATGCGCCGAACGCTGGCCGCCGTCCGCCCCACCGGCTTCGGCGACATCATCGCGCTCGTGTCGCTCTACCGGCCCGGCCCGATGGACAACATTCCGATGTTCGGCGACCGCAAGAACGGCCGAGCCGAGCTCGCCTATCCGCATCCGATGCTGGAGGAGGTGCTCAAGGAGACGTACGGCATCTTCGTCTACCAGGAGCAGGTGATGCAGGCGGCGCAGGTGCTCGCCGGCTACTCGCTTGGTGAAGCCGACCTCCTGCGCCGCGCCATGGGCAAGAAGATCCAGTCGGAGATGGATGCGCAGCGCGCCCGCTTCGTGGAGGGCTGCGCCGCCAACAATATCAGTGCCGGGCAAGGCGTCCGAGTTGTTCGACTTGATCGACAAGTTCGCCGGCTACGGATTCAACAAGTCGCACGCCGCCGCTTATGCGCTCGTCGCCTACCACACGGGTTGGCTGAAGGCGCACCACCGGCCCGAATTCTACGCCGCGTCGATGAGCTTCGACATGACGCAGACGGACAAGCTGTCCTTGTTCGTCGAGGACATGCGGCGGGGCGAGGTCGAGTGCCTGCCGCCGTGCATCAACGCCAGCCAGGCGGCGTTCTCGGTCGAGGACGGCAAGGTTCGCTATGCTTTGGGAGCACTCAAGGGCGTCGGCGAGAAGGCCATGGAAGCGCTGGTGGCGGAGCGTGAGGCCAAGGGCCCGTTCAAGTCGCTGGACGATTTCGCCGAGCGCATCGATCCGCGTCTCCTCAACCGGCGCCAGATCGAGAGCCTAGCGGCGGCAGGCGCATTCGATGCGATCTCCCCCGACCGCGCGGCCGTCTATGCATCGGCCGAGACGATCCTTGCGCACGCATCGAGCGCGGCCGAGCAGCGGACGAGCGGTCAGCACGCCTTGTTCGGCGGCAGCGCGGCATCGGTTGCGCCGATCCGCTTGAGCAAGACGGAGCAATGGTCGCTGGCCCAGCGCATGACCGCAGAACGCGATTCGTTCGGCTTCTATTTCTCGGCGCACCCGGTCGATTCGCACCGGCATTTGCTGGAGGCCAACAGGGCCAAGACGTTCGCCCAGCTGGCGGAATTGCCGATGCCGGCGGAGGGCCGGGCAGGGGCAACAATGGCGGGGCTGGTGGAAGAAGCGCGCTGGCGGACGTCGGCCAAGGGCCGGCGCTATCTGCTGGCGACGCTCAGCGATTCCTCGGGGCAGTTCCAGGCCAGCATCTTCGACGACGAGGCGAGTGCGGCCGTCGAGGCGGCAGCGAAGGCGCAAACCTGCGGTCTGTTGACGGTGGAGCTCGACAAGCGTCCGGGCGACGAACTGCCGCGTGTCGCGATCAAGCGCTTCCAGCCGCTGGAGACTTTGGCGAAGCGTACGCGGCTCCTGATGGAGATACGGGTTTCTTCGCCGTCGCTTGTGCCCGCGATCGCTCGCGAGCTGTCGAATTCACGCGGAGGCGGCGGAATGGTCCGCCTTGTCCTCCCGCTGTCCACGGGTGGCGAAGCGGTCGTCACGGCCGGACGCGACTTCACGCTCGACGCGGAGCTCGAGGCCCGTATCGAGCGCATTACAGGCGAGGGGAGCGTCGACCTCTCCGTCCAGGAGCCGCCGAAGCTCGCCCTCGTCGGTTAGGATTAGGCCATCCAGAAGCCGTCGGCGTTTACGAGGCCGGTGATCTTCTTGTTCTGCTCGTCCGTCATGTTCTGCTTGAAGGACGGGAAGACCTCTTCCTCCTCCATGTGCGCATGCTTGGAGACTAGGGCGCGGAACTCGCGAACCTTTTCCAGCCAGTTCGATGCGCTCGGACCCATGTTCTTGAGCTCGTAGATGTAGGTCTTGATGTAGCCGTGCTCGCCTTCGAGGTGATCGGCATCGACCGCCAGATTGGCCTCGCGCAGAGCCGGATAGACGACCATCTCTTCCTGGTGCGCGTGCTTGTCGAGCGCGTGGGTCAGCTTCATCAGCAGCATGCTGCGCTTCCAGGTCTGGGTCTCGTCGGTGGCGAGCATTTTATCGAAGATGCCGAGCGCCAGTTCGTGCTCTGCCGAGAGGATGTCGTCCCAGTCACCCGCCGCAGCTTCCATGCCCTGCATCAGGAACTTGCGGCCGTAATTGGCAGCAAAGCCGATCGCCATGCCGGCGATGGCAGCACCGAGGACGGGGCCGGCGTTGTCGCCCCACGAAAATGCGCTGCGCTCTGCGCTTTCTCTGCGGTTACGTGCGCGGGATTGGTCACCGTCGCTTCGCGACGATCCGCGTGCTGCTGGTGGAACGGTTGCTCGACGAGGAGCGGCCCTGCGTACGTGTAGCCATTACTAGTCCTCCGTTTTGTGTTTGCGGTCAGAACGGAGACAAGGCGTCGGGCGTTCCTCTGCCCGGCGAAAAACATCGGCAATACAGCCTATTCGACAGGCTCTGGGGGGCGGCTCCTCGGCTGCAGGCGGGGGCAAGGCGACATTCGTGTCCGGCACTGACGGCCCTGAGTCGGGCGAGGCCTGCGTCGGCGGCGGAGTCAGGCTCGACCGAGATCGTCGGCAATTCCTGCACCGCCTCGTTGAGAGGCGGGAGCGGCTTCGTGCTCTCATATTCCTCGCCCGGCAATTGCCTCGGCGGCTTCGTCGCCGGAGGAGTCTTCTCCTTTGGCGGAACGACGTCTTCGTAAACGCAGGCGTCCAGCCCGTCGCGGCCGACCACGCCGATGCGCGCGCTGATGGAGTTGCCGTAGCGGCGGGTGAAGCCTTTCGGAGTAATGGCACCCCGCTTTTTCGGCAGAGGAAGGACGGCGGCGATGCGCGCGGCTTCGGTCCGGCTCATGGCGCTCGCGTCATGGTCGAAATAGCGCTGGGACCCGGCGTTGACGCCGTATGTCCCGATGCCCGTCTCGGCGAGGTTGAGATAGACTTCCATGATGCGCCGCTTCGGCCAGAGGTTCTCCATCAGCAGAGTGAACCAGGCTTCGAGGCCTTTGCGGACATAGCCACCGCCCTGCCACAGAAAGGCGTTCTTCGCGGTCTGTTGGCTGATCGTGGAACCGCCACGGATGCGGCCGCCTGAGGCGTTCCTTTTCATCGCGTCTTCAATGGCTTCCACATCGGAAATAGCCGCCGCCTTGCCATAGAAAGCGTTCTTCGCAGTCTGCTGGCTGATGGTCGAGCCGCCGCGGATACGGCCTCCCGACGCATTTCTTTTCATTGCATCTTCAATAGCTTCCACGTCGAAGCCGTTATGAGTGCAGAATTTGCTGTCCTCGGCGCCGATCGCTGCGCGGACCATATCGCGGTCGATCTCATCGATGCTCATCCAGTCGCGCGTCGCGCCTCGGCCCGCGACGATGTCACCTAGCATCGTCGCAGTGATCGGCGGGTTCACGAACCGGTAGGCGAGCACCCACAGGACCGAGCCAAGGAGGAAGACCAGCACCAGCTTGACTATGAAGCCGATCACCCAACCGAACACCGAACGGAACGATTTGCGCCTGCGCTTGTACTTCGGAATGCCGCTCTTCGGTCGTCTCGCCATCCCGCCTGACTAGCCGCGGGTCGAGCGCAATGCCAAGTCATCTCCTTGCCGCAGTGCAGCAGCGCATTTACATGCCGTTACGATGACTTCGACGAACGATATCCGCCGCTCCTTTTTGGACTTCTTCGAGAAGAACGGGCACGCGCGCGTACCGTCCGCTCCTCTGATCCCGCATAACGATCCGACCTTGATGTTCGTGAACGCGGGCATGGTGCCTTTCAAGAACGTGTTCACGGGTCTTGAGACGCGCCCCTACTCGACGGCGACCAGCTCGCAGAAGGCCGTTCGCGCCGGTGGGAAACACAATGATCTCGACAATGTCGGCTACACCGCGCGGCACCATACCTTCTTCGAAATGCTCGGGAATTTCTCGTTCGGCGATTACTTCAAGGATCGCGCGATCGAGCTTGCGTGGAACCTGCTCACGAAGGAGTGGGGGCTGAGCCCGGATAGGCTGACGGCAACCGTCTACCACACGGACGATGAGGCGTTCGACCTGTGGAAGAAGATCGCCGGATTGCCGGAAAGCCGGATCATCCGTATCCCCACGAAGGACAATTTCTGGGCGATGGGCGACGACGGTCCGTGCGGTCCATGCTCCGAGATCTTCTATGATCATGGCGATCATCTCCCCGGCGGCCCTCCAGGCTCGCCCGATGAGGACGGCGATCGCTTCGTCGAGATCTGGAACCTGGTCTTCATGCAGTACGAGCAGGCGGCGGGCGAAATCGTCTCCGAGCTGCCGAAGAAGAGCATCGACACCGGCATGGGGCTGGAACGCGTCGCGGCCGTCTTGCAGGGTGTCCACGACAATTACGACACGGACACGTTCAAGGCGCTGATCGAAGCCTCTATCGAGCTTACGGGCAACAACTCGCCCGAGATGGCCGCCAGCCATCGGATCATCGCCGACCATCTGCGGACGTCCGGCTTCCTGGTGGCGGACGGGGTCCTGCCGGCGAACGAGGGCAGGGGCTACGTCCTGCGCCGGATCATGCGCCGCGCCATGCGCCACGCCCATCTGCTGGGTGCGAGCCAGCCATTGATGCACCGACTGGTGCCGGCGCTGGTGACGGAGATGGGTGCGGCCTTCCCTGAACTGTTCAGGGCGCAGCCGCTGATCGAAGCCACGCTGGCGCAGGAGGAGACGCGCTTTCGGCAGACGCTGGCGAACGGTCTCCGGCTCCTGGACGAGGCAACGGCAGACATGACGGAGGGCGGCAGCCTGCCCGGCGAGACGGCCTTCAAGCTCTACGACACCTTTGGCTTCCCGTACGATCTTACCGAGGATGCTCTTCGCGCTCGCGGGCTCGGTGTAGACCGCGAGGGCTTCGATGCCGCCATGGCCCGGCAGAAGGCGGCCGCCCGCGCCACTTGGAAGGGCTCTGGCGAACGCGCTTCCGACGAGCTGTGGTTCGACATCGCCGAAGAGTTCGGAAGCACCGAGTTCACCGGCTATTCCGGCGATGAGGGCGAAGGCATCGTCCTGGCCATCGTCAAGGATGGGAAGCGCGTCGAAAGCGCCGAGATCGGGGAAACGGTGGAAATCGTCCCGAACCAGACGCCCTTTTACGGCGAAAGCGGCGGGCAGGTTGGCGACACAGGAAAGCTGACAACTCTCAAGGGTTTCGTCGGAGAAGTTCAGGACACGGCGAAGCCATTGGGCCGGCTCCATGTGCTCCGAACGATCGTCAAGGCGGGCGAGATTTCTGTTGGGGAGACGATCCACCAGGCGGTCGATGCCGAGCGGCGCGACCGCACCCGCGCCAATCATAGCGCAACACACCTGTTGCACGCGGCGCTGCGTCACCGGCTCGGCACGCATGTCACGCAGAAGGGTAGCCTCGTCGCGTCCGACTATTTCCGGTTCGACTTCTCGCATCCCAAGGCCCTGAGCCGCGAGGAAATCGAGCAGGTGGAAGCGGACGTGAACGCGCAGATCCGCTCGAACGAACCCGTTACGACGCGGCTGATGAGCCCGGACGAAGCGATCGAGGCGGGTGCCATGGCCCTGTTCGGCGAGAAGTATGGCGACGAGGTCCGTGTGCTCTCCATGGGGCGCGGAGCGGAAGCCGATTACTCGGTCGAGCTGTGTGGCGGCACGCACGTCCGGGCGCTCGGCGATATCCAGCTGTTGAAGATCATCGGCGAAAGCGCGGTGTCGTCAGGCGTGCGCCGCATCGAGGGGCTGACCGGCGAGGCGGCCCGGCGATGGCTGCACGGATCGCGACGCCAAGCTGCGGGAAGCGGCTGCCACGCTCAAGTCTTCGCCCGACGAAGTGCCGGCGCGCATAGCGTCGCTGGTCGAAGATCGGCGTAGGCTCGAACGCGAACTTGCAGACGCGAAGAAGGCGCTGGCGATGGGCGGCGGCTCCGCCAAGGCCGAGGCTACCGGACCGGAGGAAATCAACGGTCACAAGTTCCTGGGTCAAGTCGTCGAGGGGTTAAATCCCAAGGACTTACGCTCGACAGTCGATACGATGAAGCAACGCGTCGGTTCCGGCATCGCGGCCCTAGTCGCAGTTAACGAAGGCCGGGCGAGCGTTGCAGTCGGCGTTACCGAAGATCTTGCCGGCGAGATCAGCGCAGTCGACCTGGTTCAGGCGGCTGTGTCCGCGCTCGGCGGGCAGGGCGGCGGCGGTCGGCCCGACATGGCGCAAGGCGGCGGACCGGACGGCGCAAAGGCACAAGCCGCCCTCGACGCGGTCAAGGACGCCCTGGGGAAAGTCGCCGCCTAGCGTTCGTGAACGGTTTCGATACCATGGGCGTGACAGGTTGAGGGTCGAAGAGGGATCCATGCTGACCGAACTCACGCTGGTCCTGCTGGCTGAAACGGTAACCATCACGACCGCCGACCGGATTGCCCGGCCCGCGACGCCGACGCCGCAGATCGAGACCATCGCCGTGCGCATCTCGTCGCCGCAGGGCGTTCTTTGGCAGGGCAATCTCCGGGTGGGGGCGAACCAGGGCGGGAGCTATTCGCAGAATCTGTCGCAGGCTTCGCCAGATCAGTGCCCGCCGGGATCTCCGTACGACCGGTCAGAAAGAAGCTCGATCAGCTTCAACCTCTATGTGCAGAACTATGGCAACGCGACCCCGAGCTATCGCTTCGACGCTAGCTGGGCGCGCCCGGTTGTGAGCGCCGATTGCGGAGAGTCGGGCACTCGGACCGTGCAGATCAGCCAGGCGGTCGTTCTCCAGCCCGGCCAGACGACCATGACCGAGGGCGAGGCGGGATTGCGGGTCGAACTGACGCGCGGTCGCTAGGAGGGGTCAGGCATCGCGCAGGCGTCTCCGACCAAGTCGCGGTTCCGCCTCCATGTCGGCCTGAGCCATGATTTCTCCGCGCAGTTCGGAGCGCTTCTCGTGAATGCTCGCGATGACCGGGCCCATCGCCACGCCGATATCGACGAGCACGGCCTCGGAAAGCTGCAGGGAAGCCTCGAGCGTCTCAGGAACGGCATCGGTCACGCCCGCTTCGTAGAGCTTGGCTGCGTGATCGGTATCACGGGCCCGGGCAATGATCGCGAGTTCGGGAAAGGTGCTGCGGATGCGCCGGGCCAAGCGCGCTACCAGGACGGGATCGTCCATTGTGAGGACCAGGGCTGCGGCGTCTCCTAGCTGCAGCTTGTCGACGAGTTCGCCTCGCGCGACATCACCAAAGAGGATCGAGTAACCCGCCTGCCGCGCAGTGATGACATTGTCGATGTCGCTGTCGACGGCGAGATAGGGCTTTCCGTGCTCGCCGAGCATGTCGGCGACCATTCGCCCTACACGGCCGAATCCGAAGACGATTGTCCGGCCTTTCGCCTCATCGCTGGGCAATTCGGCCGCCTGGGGATCCACGCGACGGGCCGCTACGCGCCCGAGCATCGCGAGGAGCGGAGTAATCGTCAGCCCGACGGCGGTAGCCGCTTGCCAGAAGGTCGCCGTATCCTGCGCAATGACGCCCGTCGTCGCGGCCGCGCCCAGCAGGATGAGCGTGGTCTCGGAGGGCGAAGCCATCAGCAGCCCGGTCTCGGCGGCAACGCCTACCCGAGAGCCGCTGAGGCGCAACAGCGTGCCTGTGACCAGGGTTTTGACGAGAAGCACGCCAAAGAGAGCCGCAAGCAGTTCAGGCCAGATCTCAGCGAGCTGGCGGAAGTCTATGCGCATGCCGACCGTGATGAGGAAGATCCCCAGAGCGAGTCCGCGAAAGGGCGCGGTCACGACTTCGACTTCGCTACGATAGTCGGTCTCGGCAATCAGCACGCCGGCGATGAGCGCACCGAGGATCGGCGAAAGGCCGACGGCTCCGGTCGCCAGGCTCGCGAGGATCACGACGAGAAGGCTGACAGCGAGGAAGAGTTCGGGGCTTTTCGTCCTCGCCGCCTGGGCGAAAAGCGACGGCAGGGCGAGCCGACCGACGAGGAGGAGCCCGGCAATCACTGCCGCGCCTTTCCAAATAACGTCGAACAATCCGGTTGCGGCGCCCACCGCTGCCGTGCCGAACAGGAAGAGAAGGGGGACGAGCGCCAAGTCCTCGAACAGCAGCATGGCGAGGGCTGCCTTGCCGACCGGACTGGTGGTTCCGGCGATGGGGAGGACGAGTGCCGTTGAAGACATCGCCAGAGCGAATCCGAGAGCGATCGCGCTCTGCGGCGGCTGGCCCATGACGAAGATGGCACCTCCGATCAGCGCGGCGCCGCCGAAAAGCTCGGCCGCACCAATTCCGAACACCGCCGTCCGCATCTGAACCAGGCGACGGAAGCTCAGCTCCAGCCCGATCGCGAACAGGAGCAGGATGATGCCCAGCTCCGCGAAGGGATCGACGGCATGCGGGTTGGAGATGGCGAAATAGTTGAGCCATGGGTTCTGGCCGGTGAGGCTCCCGAGACCGGACGGTCCGACGATCATTCCGACGAGAATAAAGCCGATGACGGGCGTGATCCTCAGCCGTGCGAACGCCGGGATGACGATCCCCGCCGCACCGAGGATGACCAAAGCGTCGCTGAAACCCGAAGTGCCGAACCCGTCCTGCATACGGGCTTTAGAGCAGGCGCTTCAAAATCTGTCACCCTGAACTCGGCGTTGAAACGTTCACGCCGTCGATGGAGGAAATGATGACCAAGCAACTGAAGTCCGGAGACCGGGTGAGCTGGAAATCTCACGGCGGGACAGCGCATGGGAAAGTGGTGAAGAAGCTTACGTCATCGACGCAGATCAAGGGCCACAAGGTCGCGGCATCCGAGGACAATCCAGAATATTTGGTCGAGACCGAGGAAGGCAAGCAAGCCGCGCACAAGGCCGAAGCGCTGACTAAGGCCTGACCTCGTTCCCATTCGATCGCCACGGCTGTAAGGCCGTGACGGCATGACGTCGGATCGCGATGCGGACCTGATCGTCGTCGGCGGGGGACCCGCAGGCGTAATGACCGGTCTGCTCTTTGCACGAGCAGGCTGCCGGGTGCGGATTCTGGAGAAGCACAAGGACTTCTTCCGCGATTTCCGCGGCGACACAGTCCATCCGTCGACAATGGAAATCCTGGACCAGCTGGGGATGCTCCAGCGGTTCCTGCAGCGGCCGCATAACAAGGTGGACCGCGCGCGAGCTTCGGCTGGCAGGCCGGGATTGGACGATCGGCGATCTGGCGCACCTGAAAACGCCCGCGCCGTTCATCGCGATGATGCCGCAATGGGAATTTCTCGACTTCCTGCGCGTCGAAGCTGCGGCGTATCCGGGCTTTCAGCTCGAAATGGAAGCACCCGTCGAAGGCTTCGTCGAGGAAGAAGGCAGGGTCGCCGGGGTGCGATTAGGGGACGGACGCGAACTGCGCGCGCCCCTGACGATCGCTGCCGATGGACGATCTTCGATATCGCGCCGGATGCTTCCGCTGGAAGATCTTGGCGCCCCGATCGATGTTTTCTGGTTCCGCATAGGGAAAAGAAGAGCAGGAGCGCGGGGCCTTGCGCGGCAACGTCGAGAGCGGCCGGATCCTCGTTATGATCGACCGCGGCGATTATTGGCAATGCGCGTTCGTCATCCCGAAAGGCGCGGCAGAGGAGTATCAATCACGGGGAATTGACGCCATTCGCCAGGAAGTGGCGGCTGCGGCCCCGGCGGAGCTCGAACTGGCCGAGCTTGACGAGATTTCCGATCTTCACCTGCTCAGCGTGAAGCTCGACCGATTGACCATCTGGCACAGGCCTGGGCTGCTCGCGATCGGCGACGCGGCTCACGCGATGTCCCCGATCGGCGGGATCGGCATCAATCTGGCGGTGCAGGATGCTGTTGCCGCAGCAAACGCACTCGCCGTACCCTTGGCTAGGGGCGAGAATGTCGATCCGCTGCTCCGCACGGTCCAGGAACGCAGGCTGTTTCCGACGCGGGTCATCCAGGGAGGGCAGAAGGCCGCGCAGGAACGCGTGATCGGTCGCGTCCTTCAGTCGACTGAGCCGATCCGGCAGGCGCCGTTCTTCGTGCGTCTGCTCGATCGTTATCCACTGCTCCGGCGAATCCCCGGCCGGATCATCGGCCTCGGCGTCAGGCGCGAGCGGGTTCGCTCTCCACTGGCGCCTGCAGTGATGCCATGACCGTCTCGAGATTGCTCACGATCTTGTCGAAGAATTGTTCGGTGGTCATCCAAGGCTGATCCGGGCCGACGAGGATCGCGAGATCCTTGGTCATGTGACCGGCCTCGACCGTATCGATGCACACCTTCTCGAGCGTTTCGGCAAACCGCACGACGTCAGGCGTCTCGTCCATCTTGCCTCGGAACTTTAGGCCGCCGGTCCACGCAAAGATGGACGCGATCGGATTGGTAGAGGTCGCCTTGCCCTGCTGGTGCATGCGATAGTGACGGGTGACGGTGCCGTGTGCGGCCTCCGCTTCGACTGTCTTGCCGTCCGGCGTCATCAAGATGGACGTCATCAGGCCGAGCGAGCCGAAGCCCTGCGCGACCTGGTCCGACTGGACGTCGCCGTCGTAATTCTTGCAGGCCCAGATGAACTTGCCGCTCCACTTCAAGGCGGAGGCGACCATGTCGTCGATCAGGCGGTGCTGATATTCGATCCCAATCTCTTCGAACTGCGCCTTGAATTCGCTGTCGAAAATCTCTTGGAAGATGTCCTTGAATCGACCGTCATAGGCTTTGAGGATCGTGTTTTTGGTCGACAGGTAAACCGGCCACTTCCGGTTGATGCCGTAGTTGAAGCAGGCGCGGGCGAAATCGCGGATGGAGTCATCCAGGTTGTACATGCCCATCGCAACGCCGGCGCTGGGGAAGTCGAACACCTCATGCTCGATTACCTGGCCGTCCTCACCGACGAACTTGATGGTCAGCTTTCCGGGGCCGGGCACCTGAAAATCGGTCGCCTTGTACTGGTCGCCGAAGGCGTGACGGCCGATGACGATGGGATCGGTCCAGCCCGGAATGATCCTCGGGACATTGGAGATGACGATTGGTTCGCGAAAGACGACGCCGCCGAGGATGTTGCGGATCGTACCGTTGGGCGACTTCCACATCTTCTTGAGGCCGAATTCCTCGACGCGGGCTTCGTCCGGGGTGATGGTGGCGCACTTTACGCCGACGCCATGCTTCTTGATGGCCTCCGCGGCTTCGACCGTGATCCTGTCATCGGTCTCGTCGCGCTTCTCGATGCCCAGGTCGTAATAGAGCAGGTCGACGTCGAGATAGGGCAGGATCAGTCGTTCGCGAATCCACTGCCAGATGATGCGGGTCATCTCGTCGCCGTCGAGCTCGACGACCGGGTTCTTCACCTTGATCTTGGTCATGCGCTTCCTGCTTTTCAGATTTGCCGCGGCATTAGGACGCGGGTTCCGATCAGGCAACCGCAGCGTTGTGCGACCGGACCGTCGTAACTAAGGAGTGCGCATGCCATCATTGGACAAGCCCGGCGGGCCGCTCACGACCACCGTAAAGTGGCGCTTTCCCTCGACCCATCCCGAAGGGCGCAAGTTCGCAGCCGCTTCGGCAGCGCTAACGCTTTTAGCCTTCCTGATCGGCTGGGACTGGATCGGCTGGCTGCTCGTCGGCCTGACCGTATGGGTCTTCGCCTTCTTCCGCGATCCCATTCGCGTCACGCCGCGCGGCGACAATTTCATCGTCGCGCCCGCCGATGGCCTGATCACGATGATTTCGAAGGTCCCGCCGCCACGCGAACTCGAAGGCGCGGAAGGGCTCGCGGACTCAGAATATACGCGTGTGTCGATCTTCATGAGCGTCTTCGACGTTCACATTAACCGCAGCCCGGCCAGCGGACGTGTGCGCAAGGTCGCCTACATCCCGGGCAAGTTCCTCAACGCGGACCTCGACAAGGCGAGCGAGGACAACGAACGGCAGCATATTGTCGTGGAAACCGCGGCAGGGGTGCGGATCGGCTTCACTCAGATCGCCGGACTCGTTGCACGGCGGATCCTCACCTTCGTGCGCGAGGGCGACCAGGTCGAGGCAGGCGAACGGGTAGGGCTCATCCGGTTCGGAAGCCGCGTGGACGTCTATCTGCCCGCAGGCACCGGTCCTCGGGTGATCCTAGGGCAGCGTGCGATCGCGGGTGAAACCGTCATCGCTGAGCTGGGGGCTCAGACAGAGCTGGTCGGGGTCAGCCAGTAATGGACGAACCGGCGGAGCCGCAGCGTCACGGGATTCCCTTCCGTGCGATGATCCCAAACGCGATCACGCTGCTCGCCCTCTGCTTCGGACTGACGGGCGTCAGCCTGGCCATCGGCGGAGAGTGGGAGAAGGGGATCGGATCGATCGTTTTTGCCGGCGTTCTCGACGGCTTCGATGGACGGATCGCCCGGTTGCTCAGGGCGCAGAGCAAGTTCGGCGCGGAGCTGGATTCTCTCAGCGACAATATCGCGTTCGGGACGGCTCCGGCGCTGATTCTCTTCCTCTGGTCGCTGCAGACGGCGCCGCGGTTCGGCTGGATTGCCGCCCTGGCGCTCGCGGTGTGCTGTGCGCTTCGTCTGGCGCGGTTCAACGCGCGGATCGACGTTGCCGAGCAGCCTCACAAGTCGGCGGGCTTCAACACGGGAGTCCCTGCGCCGGCAGGTGCGGGTCTGGCTTTTATCCCGATTTTCCTGTGGCTTATCACGGACAACGAACTGTTCCGCCGCTGGGAGCTAGTTATGCCGTGGACCTTGTTCATCGCGGCCCTGATGATTTCGAGCCTGCCGACGTTCAGCTGGTCGTCGATCCGGATCCGCAGCAGCTTTCGCCTGTTCGCTCTGGCTGGTGTGGCCTTGCTCGGCGCGGCCCTGATCCGGGCGCCATGGATCACCTTGCTGATCGTGGCGCTTCTCTATCTCGCAATGCTGCCCTTCGCCTATGCGTCTTATGCAAGGGTCAAGCGGCGGCGCGGAGCTGCGGCTGCGCCCGAATCGGCTGGCGCTGAGATGCCCGAGCGCGGTTAGGCCGCGAGCGGATCAGGAGAGACGTTCCAAGCTTTGCCGGTTCTTCGCCGCGCAGCGCCATGGCAATGCGCGACTTCGAACGATTGTAGATCTGCGCGACGATGACGGCCGCGAGCCAGAGGACAAGTAGGAAAGCCAGGGTAGCGAACGGTGCAAGCATGAGCTTCGTCCCTTGTTTGGCGGCAGAACCGCAACGGACCTGTTTTGTTCCGTTTTGTTGATCTGCCAAGCTGCTGGGACGAGCGAATGTTCCTCTTTTGTTCTTCTTAGTCAAGAGGCTTCTCACAAACTTCCTATGCCCTTGATACCGGGACGGTCTTCCGCTAACTGGCGCGCCATCCCACAGGCGGAGCTTACATACCGGTGCCATCCGAAAGGGTGGTGACACGGCTCCGCTGAGGCAAAACCGGAAGGAGACTAACTATGGCGACCAATGTCGTCACGATGCAGCAATTGCTCGAAGCCGGAGCGCACTTCGGCCACCAGACCCACCGCTGGAATCCGCGGATGAAGCCGTACCTTTTCGGCGACCGCAACGGCGTTCACATCATCGACCTGTCGCAGACAGTTCCGCTGTTCGCGCGCGCCCTCGACTTCGTAACCCAGACCGTCCAGCGTGGCGGCAAGGTCCTGTTCGTCGGCACGAAGCGCCAGGCGCAGGATGCGGTTGCAGAAGCGGCCAAGACGTCCGGCCAGCATTTCGTCAACCACCGCTGGCTCGGCGGCATGCTGACCAACTGGAAGACGATCTCGAACTCGATCAAGCGTCTCAAGACGCTCGAAGAGCAACTGTCGGGTGAAACCGCCGGCCTGACGAAGAAGGAAGTCCTTCAGCTGACGCGCGAGCGCGACAAGCTCGAGAAGTCGCTGGGCGGCATCCGCGACATGGGCGGGCTGCCGGACATCATGTTCGTCGTCGACACCAACAAGGAAGAGCTGGCGATCAAGGAAGCCAACGTCCTTGGCATTCCAGTCGTCGCGATCCTCGATTCGAACAGCGACCCCAGCGGCATCGCTTTCCCGGTTCCAGGCAATGATGACGCCAGCCGCGCGATCCGCCTCTACACCGATGCGGTCGCACAGGCTGTCGGCAACGGCCGCGCCGGTGGCGCCGCAGCTCGTGGCGAGGACATCGGATCGATGGCCGAACCGCCGGTCGAAGCCGCGCTGGAAGCTTAAGGCTGGATCCCTCGCGACGCGGGGGGAGCAGTACCTACATTCAAGCTTGAACGAGCCTTCGCCGCTGCGGAGGCCTTAGAGGGAATTAGAGACATGGCTGAGATTACGGCCGCGACCGTGAAGGAACTCCGCGAGCGCACTGGCGCCGGGATGATGGACTGCAAGAAGGCGCTCGCCGAAACCAATGGCGACATGGAAGCCGCCATCGATTGGCTGCGCGCCAAGGGGCTGTCGGCTGCCGCCAAGAAGGCGGGCCGCACGGCTGCCGAGGGCCTCGTCGGCGTGGCCGTCGAAGGCAATCGCGGTGCGCTTCTCGAGGTCAACTCGGAGACCGACTTCGTCGCCAAGAACGAGCTGTTCCAGGACTTCGTTCGCAACGCAGCGCAGATCGCTCTTCAGAAGGGCACGGACATCGACGCCATTGCGGCTGCCGACTATCCGGCCGGCGGCACGGTTGCGGAGGCGCTGACCAACAACATCGCGAAGATCGGCGAGAATCAGTCGCTGCGTCGGGCGGCCATCTCGGAAGTGACCGAGGGCGTCGTCGTTCCTTACGTCCACAACCAGGTCGCTCCGGGCCTCGGCAAGATCGGCGTGCTGGTCGCTCTCGAGAGCGCGGCTCCGGCTGAGACGCTTAACGCGCTGGGCAAGCAGATTGCGATGCACGTCGCTGCTGCGAACCCGCTGGCGTTGAATGCCGACGAGCTCGATCCGGCGTTGGTCGAGCGTGAGCGCGGCGTTGCGATGGAAAAGGCGAAGGAAAGCGGCAAGCCGCAGAACATCGTCGAGAAGATGGTCGAGGGCGGCCTGGCCAAGTTCCGCAAGGACAATGCCCTGCTGTCGCAGCTGTTCGTCATGGACAACAAGACCCCCGTTGCCGAGGTCGTTGCCCAAGCGGCGAAGGAAGCGGGCACGGGTATCGTGTTGAAGAGCTTCACGCGCTTCCAGCTCGGCGAAGGCATCGAGAAGAAGCAGGAAGACTTCGCGGCGGAAGTCGCCGCTGCTGCCGGCGCTTCGAAGGCGGAACCGGTCGCCTGAGGCAAATGCGCTTGGCTGTTGGAAAATGGGGCGGGCGCGCTAAAGCGTGTCCGCCCTTTACATATCAGAAGGATTCCTAGCCCGCATGACCCGCCCGCGCTTCAACCGGATCCTGCTGAAGCTTTCGGGCGAGGCCTTGATGGGGCAGGGCCAGTTCGGCATTGATCCCGTCGCGGCCGCCGGGCTGGCGAGCGAAATTTCGGACGCGAAGAGCAAGGGCCATGAGCTTTGCCTGGTCGTCGGCGGCGGCAACATCTTCCGCGGCATGGCGGCGGCGGCAAAGGGCTTCGATCGCGCGACGGCCGACTACATGGGCATGCTGGCGACGGTGATGAATGCTTTGGCGCTGCAGAATGCGCTGGAGACGCAGGGAGTCGACACGCGCGTCATGTCGGCGATCCCGATGGCCAGCGTCTCGGAGCCCTACATTCGCCGCCGGGCATTGCGTCACCTGGAGAAGGGGCGGATCGTAATTTTCGCCGCCGGGACCGGGAATCCCTACTTCACGACGGACACGGCAGCGGCGCTTCGTGCGGCCGAAATGGGCTGCGACGCTTTGTTCAAGGGCACGAGCGTCGACGGGATCTACACTGCCGATCCGAAGAAGAAGGCCGACGCGACGCGCTACGACAGCCTCAGCTTCAACAAGGTCTTGAGCGACGACCTCAAGGTGATGGACGCATCCGCCGTGGCCCTGTGCCGCGACAACAATATTCCGATCGTGGTCTTCAACATCCGCCAGCCCGGGAACCTCGCAGAGGTGATTGAGGGCCGCGGGACGGCCACCATCGTCCAAGGGGAGTAATAATGACTGCGAGCATCGACAAAGCCGACATTCAGCGCCGCATGCATGGTGCCGTCGAGGCCCTGAAACACGATCTTGCCGGCCTTCGCACCGGTCGTGCATCCACCGCCTTGCTCGATCCGATCCAGGTCGAGGTGTACGGCGCGAACATGCCGCTGAACCAGGTGGCGACCGTTTCCGTACCGGAACCGCGCATGTTGTCGGTGCAGGTCTGGGACCGGTCGAACGTCCAGCCTGTCGAAAAGGCCATCCGCTCGGCTGGTCTTGGCCTGAACCCGATCACGGACGGGCAGATGATCCGACTGCCGATCCCTGAACTGACCGAAGAGCGGCGGAAGGAACTCGCCAAGCTTTGCGGTCAGTATGCCGAGAAGGCGAAGATCGCGGTCCGCAACGTTCGCCGCGATGGTATGGAGCATCTCAAGGCCGACGAGAAGAAGCACCAGATCAGCGAGGACGAGCGAAAGCGCCTCGAGACTGAGGTACAGAAGCTGACGGACGAAACGATCAAGGAGATCGATATCGCCGCGGAAACCAAGGAACAGGAAATCCTTGGCAAGTGAGCCCCGCCGCCGCGCCGACTGAGGAAAAGCGGCCTGCCGAGGGCGGGTCCGTTCCTCGTCATGTCGCAATCATCATGGACGGCAACGGCCGGTGGGCGAAGCAGCGAGGCTTGCCCCGCGTTGCCGGTCACCGCGCGGGCGCCGAGGCCGTGCGCCAGACCATGCGCGCGGCTGTTAAGCACGGCGTCGAGGTCCTTACGCTCTATGCCTTTTCGTCGGAAAACTGGCGGCGCCCAGAGGAAGAGGTTTCCGACCTGAAAGGCCTGCTCGGCTACTATCTCGAGCGGGAGCTGGACTCGCTCGCGGAAGAGGGTGTCCGGCTTCGCCTCATTGGAGATTACAGCAAGTTCGGTCCGGACCTCTCCACCCGTCTGGAGCGAGCAATGGCTCGCCTTGAGGGAAATGCGCGCCTGACCCTCGTCGTCGCCTTGAACTATGGCTCCAGGGCCGAACTGACCGAGGTGGCACGCAAGCTTGCTGTTAAGGCCGTCGCTGGCGAGATCGAGCCCGGCGCGATCGATGAAGCAGCCATCGCTGCAGAACTGGATACGCATGGCCTGCCCGAACTCGACTTGCTGATCCGCACGTCGGGTGAGGTTCGCCTTTCGAACTTTCTGCTTTGGCAGGCGGCCTATGCGGAAATGATCTTCACTCCGACGCTGTGGCCCGATTTCGGCGAAGAGGAATTCACCAACCTCATGAGCCAATATGCCGCGCGCGATAGGCGGTTCGGAGGCCGGTGAGCGAGTTCGCCCTCCGCGTTTTGACCGGCGCCGGCATGATCGTCATCGCGCTGATGGCGGCGGTGCTGGGCGGCTATTTTTTCGCCGTGCTGGTCGCGGCGGCAGCGACGGCCATGTTCTACGAATGGCTGCGGATCGTCCGGGACTGGAGCTTCGGTTGGAAGGCAGCGGGCTTCGTCTACTGCCTGCTTCCAGCCGTTGCCTTGCTGTGGATCCGCGACCGTAGCGGAGAGCATGGATTATCGCTGCTCCTGTGGGTGTTCCTTGTGACCTGGGCCACGGACATCGGCGCCTATTTCTTCGGGCGGCGCTTCGGAAAGCGGAGGCTCGCGCCATCGATCAGTCCTGGAAAGACGGTGGAAGGTCTGTGGGGCGGCGTTGCCGCGGCAACTATTTTCAGCGCGGCGTGGGTCTTTGCAACGGGCCTCAACTGGGGGCTCATCCTGCTTGCGCCTCTGTTTGCGGTCGCTGCCCAAGGGGGCGACCTCTTCGAAAGCAAGATGAAGCGGCAGGCGAGGATCAAGGACTCCGGCGACTGGCTGCCGGGGCATGGCGGCATCCTGGATCGTCTCGATGGCCTCGTCCCGGTTGCGGTGCTGACGTTTGCGGCGCAGGTGGCAGGCCTCGCATGAAGAAGATCTCCATCCTCGGCGCCACCGGCTCCGTCGGGAAATCGACGCTGGACCTGATCGAGCGGTCTCCGGACAAGTTCGAGGTTTTGGCGCTTACGGCCTCGGTCAATGTCTCCGCGCTGGCCCAGGCGGCCCGTCGGACGAGAGCGAAACTGGCCGTGATTGCGGACGAGGCCCGGCTTCCAGACCTGGAGGCCGCCCTTCGCGGAACTGAATGCAGGGCAGCAGCGGGCGCAGATTCCCTGATTGAAGCCGCGGCGGGCGAGGCCGACCTGGTCATGGCTGCGATCGTAGGCTGCGCGGGCCTTGCCCCGACGATGGCAGCGGTTGAAGCAGGCAAAACGGTCGCCCTGGCCAACAAGGAGGCGCTGGTTACTGCCGGCGGCCTGATGACGGAAGCTGCCGAGAAGAGCGGCGCACACCTGCTCCCCGTGGACAGCGAACATAACGCCATTTTTCAGTCGCTTGCGGGTAGCCGCATTGATCAGGTCTCAAGAATAATACTTACGGCGAGCGGCGGCCCCTTCAGGACGGCTACACCCGACGAAATCCGCGCTGCGACGCCGGAGCAAGCCGTGGCTCACCCGAATTGGACCATGGGCGCGAAGATCTCGGTCGATTCCGCGACCTTGATGAACAAGGGGCTCGAACTGATCGAAGCTCATTACCTGTTTGGATTGCCGTCGAAACGGATCGATATCCTGATCCATCCGCAATCGGTGATCCATTCGCTCGTCGAATATGTGGACGGCTCCGTCCTCGCCCAGCTGGCCTCGCCCGACATGCGGATTCCCATTGCTTATGCTCTCGCATGGCCCGATCGAATGGCGACGCCAGCCAAGCGGCTGGACCTTGTAGACATTGCTCGCCTCGACTTCAGTGAGCCGGATGTGGAACGCTTCCCGGCATTGCGCCTTGCCCGGGGAGCCCTGGAGGCGGGCGGATCCGCGCCGGCTGTGCTCAATGCAGCCAATGAAGTGGCCGTCGCGACCTTCCTCGACGGGCGCATTCAGTTCCCGGACATCAGCCGTCTGGTGGAGTGCGCGCTCGAGGAAAATGACATGCCGGGACCGCAGTCGATCGAAGATGTGTTTGAGATCGACGGAAAGGTGCGCAGGAGCGTCACCATGCTGATTGAGGAACGCTGCACCTGATGCTTTCGCAACCCCCCGTCTGGCTGATCCTTCTTGCGTTCGTCTGCGCCCTCGGCCCTCTCGTGTTCATCCATGAGATGGGTCACTATCTCGTGGCCCGCTGGTTCGGGGTCGGCGCCGAAACGTTTTCGATCGGATTCGGAAAGGAGATCACTGGCTGGACCGACAAGCGCGGGACGCGCTGGAAGGTCGGCTGGCTTCCCTTGGGCGGCTATGTGAAGTTCATAGGCGACGAGCATGAGGCGAGCGCGCCCGGCGATGTGTCGAAACTTTCACCCGAGGACCGAGCCAGGAGCTTCCATCTCAAGCCGGTGTGGCAGAGATTCCTGATCGTACTTGCGGGACCTGTTTCCAACTTCCTGCTGGCCATAGCGATCTTCGCCATTTTCTTTGCGGCATTTGGCGCTCCGCGTACTCCTCCTGTTGCGGGCACCATTCAAGCCGGCAGCGCGGCTGAGGCTGCCCGCATCCAGCCTGGCGACCGCATCCTGTCGATCGGCGGCCGGGAGACTCCCACCTTCGAGGAACTCCGCAACTACGCCGTAATGCGGCCCGGAGAAGTGGTCACGGTCCGCTTCGAACGGGAAAGCCGTATCCATGAGGTCCGTGTCACGCTCGGCACCGAGACCGAGAAGGACCGCTTCGGTCAGAGCTTCAAGAGGGGCCTTCTTGGCGTCTCGCCCGTCGGTGCAGTGTTCGAACCCGTGCCGGCTCTTCAGCTTGTTCCCAGCGCGACTGCCTACGTCGTCAAGCTAACGCGAACGATGCTGGACGCGCTTTGGCAGATCATCACGGGGAGGCGTTCCGTGAAGGAATTGGGCGGGCCGCTCAAGATCGCACAGGTGGCCGGCCAGCAGGCGACGCTTGGACTCGTGTCGTTCGTAAGTCTGGTCGCTCTGCTTTCAATTAATCTCGGATTCATCAACCTCTTGCCAGTCCCGATGCTGGATGGTGGACATCTCCTCTTCTACGGAATCGAGGCGGCACGGCGGCGACCAGTCAGCCCGGCGGCACAAGACTGGGCGTTCCGCGGCGGCCTCGCGTTCATCCTGGCGCTGCTTGTTTTTACAACCGTCAACGATTTGGGGTCGTTCGGCTTGTGGGAACGGCTTGGGCGCTTGATTGGCTAGGACGGTTAGGGCAGGGCTGCACACCATTCGAGCGGACCGCCGGGAGCGGCCGCTGATTCTTGCATAAAGAGGCGGGGAGCGCGTGATTTCAAAGCGTAATATTGTTGGCAAGCGCGCAGGCGCCGTCTTCCTTGTCGGAACCGCTCTGGCAGGATGGTCGGTTCCGGCTTCGGCGCAGACGCAGCAGCCTGATCCGCTTGCGGCACAGCCCACGACTCCGCCAGCCGCGCCGCCGCAAACGCCGCCGGCGTCAGCGGCACCAGCACCAGCCACGACGACGGCTCCTGCGCCCTCCGGGACGGTTGCTCCGGCTCCACAGGCCACGGGCACCATTCGGTCGATCGCGGTTCGTGGGAATCAGCGCCTCGAGCCGGAAACCATCCGCGCCTATGGTAATCTCGCGCCGGGCCAGAGCTATTCCGCCGAAACGCTCGATACCGCGCTGAAGGAGCTCTACGCGACGGAGCTTTTTTCCGACGTCGTGATCACGGGAGCCGAGACGGGCAATATCGTCATCACGGTGACCGAAAACCCGGTCATCAACCGCATCATCCTTGAGGGCAACAAGCGGATCAAGGACGACAAGATTGTCCCCGAGATCAAGCTGAAGCCGCGGGAGATCTTCACCCGGTCGAAGGTCCGTGCGGACGTCGAACGCATCATTGAGTTGTACAAGCGCCAGGGCCGGTTTGCCGCTCGCGTCGAGCCGAAGGTCGTGAATCTGGACCAGAACCGCGTGGACCTCGTTTTTGAGGTGTATGAGGGCGACAAGTCCAAGGTCCGCAGCATCAACATCATCGGCAACGAGGCGTTCAAGGACGAACGCCTGCGCAAGGAGATGTTCACGCGTCAGGCGGGCGGGATTCTCGGATTCCTCAAGTCGAACGACAGCTACGATCCCGACCGCCTTGCGGCCGACCAGCAGAAGCTGCGCGCCTTCTACCTAACCGAGGGCTATGCCGATTTCCGCGTCGTGTCGGCGCTGGCTGAACTCACGCCGGACCGCCGCGACTTCGTCATCACCTACGTGGTCGAGGAAGGACCGCGGTACAAGTTTGGCCCGATCGAGGCTGAAAGCGCACTTCGCGACCTTCCGCCCGACACGATCAAACGAACCGTCGGCCTGCGGCCGGGCGAGTGGTTCGATGCCAAACAGGTCGAAGATGCGGTCACTCGCCTCAACGAAGTGGCGGGCCTCCTCGGTTATGCTTTTGCCGACATCAATCCGTCGTACGAACGCAACGCCGAGAAGCGGGAGATGGGCATCAGCTTCCGCGTCGGCGAGACACCACGAAACTATATCGAACGCATCGACATTGCGGGAAATACCTCGACGCGCGACAAGGTCATCCGTCGCGAATTCCGGGTTAACGAGGGCGACGCCTTCAACTCCCTGAGAGTGAAGCGTTCGCAGGATCGCTTGCAGTCGCTGGGCTTCTTCCAGGAAAACCTGGAGATAAAGCAGACCGAAGGTTCGACGCCTGACAAGGTGGTTCTGGGCATCAACGTTGAAGAAAAATCCACCGGCGAGCTTCAGCTGTCCGCCGGCTATTCAAGCCTCGAAAAGTTCATCCTTGCTTTCTCGATCGCCCAGCGAAACTTCATGGGCAAGGGGCAGGAGCTCAGCGCGGGCCTAAACTGGTCGCGTTACTCTCGCTCGGTACAACTGGGCTTTGTCGAGCCGTATCTGTTCGACAAGCAGATTCTGCTCGGCGGCGACATCTTCCGCCGCGATTACAACAGCTTCAACTATGTCGGCGGCGAGCGGAACACGACCTACTCGCAAACCAGCACCGGCACGGCTTTCCGCCTCGGTTTCCCGGTCACCGAGTATATGACGTTCGGAACCCGCTACTCGCTTGTTATGGATAACATCACGCTCGACGAGGATATCTTCTTCAGGGATCCGGACCTGATCGCGGATCCCGACGGCAGTGGGCCCTTGACCGGCAGTAACGGCCCCGAGCCGCTCCAGTGCGATCCGGCCCTCGCCGGTCAGTATCTCTGCAACGAACTCGGCAAGCGGCTGACGTCTTCAATCGGCTATTCGTTGGTCTTCAACAATACCAACGGCATCCGGCCAACGCGCGGCCAGGCGATCGTCCTGTCACAGGATTTCGCCGGTCTTGGTGGCGATGTGCGCTATCTCCGTTCCCGCCTTACGGGCACGAAATATTGGAGCTTCGGCGGGGGCTTCGTCTTTTCGGCTCGAGCGGAGGGCGGTTACATCCACGCGCTTGAGCAGTCCCCAGGACCGTTCCAGGATGCGATCCGGATCACGGACCGTTTCTTCGGAACCCAGCTTCGTGGCTTCGATATCCGAGGGATCGGCCCGCGGATTCTGCGCGAGAACTACAATACCGACGGCACGATCTCTGACGAGAACCTCGTTAGCGATGCGCTGGGTGGCCGCGCCTACTATATGGGTCGCCTGGAGCTTGAGCTTCCGACGAGTTCCTCGCTGCGCAGCTTCGGCCTGCGGCCGTCGGCGTTCGTCGACGTCGGGTCCGTTTGGGGTCTGAAAAGCCCCGAGCTGGTCGACGTGGCCAAGGTCTGCCAGGCAACTGGACTGGAAAACAAGCAGATCCCAGGCGGAAGTACCAATTTGAGCTGCACGCAGTTCAACACCGGTGGTGTCACGGCTTATTCGGACACCAATTCGGTTCCCGGCGTTCGCGAACGCTTTGTAGGCAACTCGCCGAAGCCGCGCCTCTCGGTCGGCGTCGGCGTCAACTGGGTTTCGCCTTTCGGACCGCTCAGGATCGACCTTGCGAAGGCGATTCTCAAGCAGGAAGGCGACGACACCAAACTCTTCAGCTTCAACGTAGGAACACAATTCTAATGCGTAAGAACATTCTAATGGCAGCGATTGCTGCGAGCTTGATCACCTTCCCGACAACCGTCTCGGCTCAGCGGCTTCCAGCCACAGTCGTCGCGGTGGTCGACACGGGCAAGATCTATAGTGATTGCACGGCTTGCGCCGCCGCCCGCACTCAGCTGCAAAGCCAGGCAACGGCTCTGCAGACCCGGCAGAAGACCCTGACGGATCAGCTTCGTCCGGAAGGTCAGCAGCTCTCGACTGCAGTAAATGCCCTGAACGGAAAGCAGCCCGATGCGGCGCTCCAGGCTCGCATCAAGGCGTTTCAGGACAAGGAACAGGCTGCGAACCAGGAGCTCCAGCAAGGTCAGCAGCGTCTCCAGTCGACGCAGGCGAACATTCTTCGTCAGATCAACGAGCGCCTGAACCCAATCATTAATCAGGCGATGACGGCGCGCGGCGCGAATGTCGCGATGGATGTCGACGCGACGCTGGCGCATGCCGCGACCGTGAACATCACGGCCGACGTTCTCGCCCGCCTGAACGCCGCTCTGCCCTCGGTCAGCGCCACGCCGCTTCCGCAGCAGCAGCAACAGCAGCCGCAGGGCCGCTAAGCATGACGGAAAGCGCCGCCCTCGGTCCGCTCGATGCGAAGCGGGTGATGGCGGCGCTTCCTCATCGCTATCCCATGTTGCTGGTGGACCGGGTCGAGAGCATCGAACCGGACCACAAGATCGTCGCGATCAAAGCGGTCACGATCAACGAGAGCTTCTTTCAGGGGCATTTTCCCGGGCGACCGATCATGCCCGGCGTCCTGATCGTCGAGGCGTTGGCGCAGGCAGCCGGAGTCCTTGCGGTCGAGTCCCTAGGCCTCGCGAACAGCGGCAAGCTCGTCTATTTCATGGCGATCGATAGCGCGAAGTTCCGCCAGCCGGTCGAGCCGGGCGTCCTGCTCAAGCTCGAAGTCGAATTCGTCCAGAAGCGGGCGAGCGTCTGCAAGTTCGCCGGACGCGCGACGATCGACGGCAAGCTCGCCGCTGAAGCGCAATTCACGGCAATGATCGCCGATCCGCCGCCCGCCTAAGCAGACTTCTTTATTTTCCAGCTCGAACCCGCTCTGGCGATGCGGAAGGCCTGCTCCAGGGCAGCCGAGCCGAGCAGTTCCGCCGGGTTGCCATCGGCCGCAATTGCGCCGCCATCCATCAGCAAAACGCGGTCGAAAGACCCGACCTGGTTGAGGTCGTGAACCGAAACCAGCGCCGCACTGTCATTGTTGCCGGTTTCGTCTCGAAGAATCTCCAGCGTCCGTATGACCCAGTAGGGGTCGAGGTTCGACAGTGGCTCATCGAGCAGTAGCAAACGTGGCCTCGCGGCTAGCGCGCGGGCGAGAAGTACCCGCGACCGCTCGCCGGTCGAAAGGTGATTGACCGGTCGGTGTGCGATCGCCTCCAACTCTAAAAGGTCGATCAGTGTCTCGATCCTGCCGGGGTCGGGGGAGGGCAATCCAAGCCCGATCACATCATGCGCGGCGATCGGCCAGATTAGGCTGCGTGTCGCCGGCAAGAACGACAAGAGCCTCATCCTCCGCGCTGGCGAGGCGGCAGAAACCTCCTCCCCACCTATGTAGACATTTCCCTCATCCGCTTCGATGCCGGCAATCGACCTCAAGAGACTCGTCTTGCCGGCTCCGTTTGGGCCGATCACGGCGACCATCTCACCCGGACCGCATTGCAGGTCCGTCGGCTGTAGCCTTCCTGCAAGGGCCAACCCGCGCGCATCGAGCAGAGACGTCATGACGCCACCGTCCTGCGCATCCGTATGACGATCCAGATAAATAGCGGAGTGCCGATTGCTGTCGTGACCACGCCGACGGGAATTGCACGTCCCGCTGGCGCAAGGCGTACCAGCAGGTCGGCGAGAACAAGGAGCAGCGCGCCAATCGCCGCGGCAGGCAGGAGAGCCCGTCCCGGATGCCCACGGGTCAACGACCTGGCCGCATAGGGCGCTATGAGGCCGACGAAGGCGATCGCCCCGCATACTGATACGCAGGCACCCACGGCGATGGCGGTCAACGCCACGACTTCGGCTCCCAAGCGACGCGGCCGATAGCCTACCGATGCCGCCACGTCGTCGCCGAGAGCGAGCATGTCGAGCGCGGTGCTTCGGCGAGCGAGCAGGATGCAGGCCAAAATCGCCGGTACTAGCGCAGCTGCTGCCTGTGGAAGGCTGCGGTCGACGAAACTGCCCATCAGCCATTCGAAACTGTCGTAGAAAGCGAAGGGCGATGGCGCTAGTGCGAGGAGAAGGCTGGTGCAGGCTCCTGCGGCCAAAGCTATCGCTATGCCCGCCAGCAAAAGCGTTGCCGTCTCGCTGCGGCGGCCGGCGACGGCGAAAAGCGCGATCAGAGCCAAGGCCGCGCCGATGGCGCCACAAGCCGCAAGGTTGAGAGGACCGGATATCCCCAGCCAATAGGATCCGGCCACGGCGCCCAAGGCAGCGCCGCTGCTACTTCCCGTGATGTCGGGCGAGGCTAGAGGATTAGCGAACGTCGCCTGCAGGGCCGCGCCGGTCATGCCGAGAACTGCTCCGTAACCGAGCGCCAAGAGGGTTCGTGGTAGGCGAAGCTCTTCAATCAGCAGCCAGGCGAGTGCTGGATCCGTTTGCCTTAACTCGATCAGGCTGCCGAGGGGCGTAATCAGGCTGAGCGCCGCCGCAGCGATGAGGCCCAAAATCAGCAGGAGCCATGCGAGCCTCATCGCAACGCCCTGAGCCGCTCGACTTCGGCAATGACGAGGGGGCCCATGCACGTCCACGCCCGTCCGTCCGCCTCGACGCGCTTCGACTTGGCATTGCGGACGATCGGGTGGTTCAGCCATGCGACGCCGCGCGACATTTGCCCTGGTCGATAGCGGCTTCGCACAAGCACTGCCGGCGGCCGAACGAGCAGCGTTTCGAGCGATACCCGATCGCCGCTGAGCGGCCGTTGCTGCAACCCAGCTAGCCGCATCCAGTCCGCGCCGACCGAAGGAGACCCGATCGTTTGGCCGCCGCCGCCAATCCAGATTGCGTCAGCGACACTATCCGGCTTGTCGGATTGCAACTGCCGAAGACGACGGAGCCAAGGTTTTGCCCGCGCAGGGTCGCCCAGCGCAGCCGCTGTCGCTCGAAAATTGAACGCAACGTCGTCGATTGCGCCCACGGGTCGGAGATCTACCGCGCGGATGCCGAGCCTTCGGGCGATCAACGACGTCGCTCGACCGCCACCGCCCATGGTGAGAACGGCTTTCGGCTTCACGCCGATGACCTGCTCCAGCGATCCCCGGTTGGAGTGATGCCGCCTCGCAAGCTTCCACAAGGGCGATTCCTGCGGATCCTGCGACAGGAAGCTGACGCTCGCGATCTCCTGCGGCTTGGCCAGCAGCAGGAGATACTCGTCCGTGCAGAGATTGAGGGAGGCGATGCTAGCTGCCGCCAGCAAGCCGGATACCGGCATAGACGCTCCTTCCTTCCATTCGGTAGCCCAGCGCGTCCTGGTAGCGTACGTCGAACGCGTTGGCCGCTCGTGCGAAGACTTGGACGCCCTTCGTCACGTCGAAAGCCAGTCGCGCTCCGGCCAGCCAGTAGGAGTTCAGCGTCACCCGGCGGAATGGAAAGCTCTCGAAGTCCGTATCGATGCGATCGCCGGTGTAGGCCAGGGAGGCGCCATAAGTGAGCCGGCCGATCTTTCCGTCCGCCGCGATCGATCCGCTGTGCTTTGGCCTCCGTGCTTCGCGCAGCAAGCGACCGCCGTCGCCCGGTTCGCTAGCTTTCAAATAGGCATAGTTGGCAGACACGCGGAGTTGCTCCCCGAGCGACCAATCGACTTGCGCTTCGAGGCCTGACCGATGGCTCTTCTCGGCACGGTTGGCAGTACTGGAGAGGAAAGTATCGGGATCGAAGACATCGACGATCTCGTCGCGAAGGCGCTGCCGATAGGCCGTGAGCGCTCCACCCAGTGCACCTTTGCTATAGCGTACCGAGAGCTCGAAACCGCGTGAACGTTCCGGCTTAAGTGTTTCGTTTCCAACGAATGAACCCGGGAAAAAGCCGTACAAGTCAAAGAAGCTCGGCTGGGCAGTACCTTCACCGTAGGAAGCGGCGAGCGACACACCAGGACCGACGTTGGCGAGCAGGGATGCCCGCAGGGTGGTGCCGTCCTCGAACCGGTTGAACATGTCTCGACGGACGGCGACGTCGGCCACAATGGGACCGGCGTCTGCCCGCCACTCCGCGGTGAGGCCATGATGCTTGCGGTCGCGATCCTGGTTGGAGGCGCCGCCATAAATCACGTCGCTGGCTTGAAACTCTTCGCTGGCGCCGTCGAAGGCCAGGATCAGGCGATGCTCGATCGCCGAGGTCTGGAAGCGGTACTGGGCCTGTGCGTCGATGGTCGACCTACGGCCAGAAGTCCGATTGATTTCAACGTCGTCCAGGAGATTTCGATTGCGGGACGACAGGATCGATGCGCCGAGGCGCCCGCTCCACGCCGAACTGGCGTCCCCAAAATCACCCCAGATCCGCGCCGCCGTCACCCGGTTACGGCTGCTGTCGAGCGTATCGGCATGGAGAAAGGTCAGCGGATCGTAGCCATCGAATTCGCTTCGCCCCGATAGAGCGAATGCGGCTGCGCCGACCTTGAGGGTAGGAGCGGCCTCCCAGACACCTCGCAGTCGACCCGACAAGTTTCGGTACCCATCCCGATCACCATCTCCGTCGAACGCATCGATGCCGTTGGAACTTTGGTATCCTACGCCTCCCGCGAGGATCACATTCTCATCTTTCAAAGCCCCGGATGTCGACGCTCGCCAGAAGCCGAAGGAGCCCGCCTCCGCCGCGGCAGAATAGCCGTCCGCGGTCGGGTCGACCCCATCCACCGCAACGACACCGCCGACGGCTTCCGAACCCCACAGTGCCGACTGCGGGCCCCGAACGACTTCGATTCTGGACGTGACGTCACTGTTCAGTAGCTCGAACCGAGGTTGGTTGCCCGTAGCCGGATCGTTGGCGCGAATGCCGTCGATGAAGAGCAGAGTATGGTTGTTCTCGGCGCCGCGGATCCGCACCTCGGTCAGCGATCCGGCCGGTCCGGACGTCGCGATCGACACTGACGGCGTCAGGCGCAGCAGGGCAGGGACGAGCGGCTCGCCCAGCCGTTCGATGCTGCGGGCGTCGATAACGGTCACGCTGGCGGGGGTGTCGGCGGCCTCTTCCGGCGCGCGCTCGGCGGTAATGACGATTTCTGTACTTGGAACTGCGTCGATCACTTGATCCTCCTTTGACGAACAGTCGTCGCGGAGGATGCGCAGCATCCACGCCCTTCAGCTGGTCCCGGCTGGAGAAACGGACGACGGACCAAGGCAAGTGTCTGACTCCCGTCCTTGTGCGGACGGATACAGTTGCGGGCACAGCGCCGGTTTTGCACCGGCTTCCTTCTTGGCCGGCGGCCGTAACCGCCGGACCTCGATCCGAGGGCAGGACTAAGGGCGGGCGCTCAGGCTTGTCAATCGGCGGCCCGTCGCTTAAGTGCGCGCGACATTCCCGGCAGCTGGTCGGAAACCAGCGCCATTTCAAGGAACTGACGATGAAATCCGGTACCCACCCCGACTATCACAACATTACCGTCCAGATGACCGACGGCACGACCTTCCAGACCCGCTCCACATGGGGCAAGGAAGGCGATACGCTGCACCTCGAGATCGACCCGACGTCGCATCCGGCCTGGACCGGTGGACGTGGTCAGATGCTGGACACGGGCGGCCAGGTTGCCCGCTTCAACAAGCGTTTTGGCGGTCTCAGCCTCGGCAAGAAGTAAGCCGTGACCCAGGCGCCGGTACTAGAGACCGAGCGTCTGCGCTTGCGGCCTTGGCGGAAGGAAGATTTCCGCCCTTACCACGCGCTCCTGCAGCATCCGGAGGTGCATCGGCACTTCGGACCCGAGCCCATGGGAGCGGAGGAGTGCTGGCGCCGCTTGCTAGCGGCTGTCGGCGGCTGGCAGTTCAACGGCTTCGGCACCTGGGCGGCAGAGCGCAAGGACGACGGGCAGCTCGTAGGCAGTGTCGGCATCTTCACCGCCTGGCGCGACCTTGAACCCGAATTCGGCGAAGAGCCCGAGATGGGGTGGATCTTCGCGGCCGAGACGCATGGCCAGGGCATGGCTTCCGAAGCGTGCCGCGCCGTCATCGGCTGGACCGAAGCGAACCTCCCGCCCACGCCGATCTGGGCGATTATCGCACCCGCCAATGAGCAGTCATTGAAACTGGCAGCGAAGCTGGGCTTCGAGCGCCTTCACGAGACGCCCTATCACAACGACCCAACCGTCGTTCTCAAGCGGCCGGCCTGGTAATTACCGGCCGCCGCCGCCACCGCCGCCGCCGCCGCCTCCCGAAAAACCTCCGCCGCCGGAACCGCTGCTCGACCCGGGGGCGCTCGAAGCGGAGCTGACCGTGCTCGCGAGCGAGGAGCCTATCGTGTTCACGAAGGTTCCCGGGTTGCTCCAAGGGTCGCTGGAGCCCGAGTACCAGGCAAAGCCCTGCCGCCCGCCTTCAGTTGCGGCCGCCGCAAGCACGCTCGCGAAGCGATCCGCCCAGCGATTTTCGACGCCCAGTGCCACGGCGTAGGGCAGGTAGCGCTCGAACAGTTCCGGCGTGTCCTCGGGCGGATGCATGCGGTCGAGCCGCTCTCGCTCGGTGATCGATAGATATTGTTTGAAGCCCGCAATGCGGTCGAGCACTGCGCGTCCCTCCTTGGTTGGCGCGTCGATCCAGGCGAAAGCGGAAAGGGCGACGGGCAAGGCCAGCAACGGCAGCACCAGCGGCTGCCACCAGCCGCTGTTGAGCGCCTGGATGAGAATGGGACCGCCTGTCGCAAAGGCGATGGCGCCGCAGAGAAACGCCCCGATTGTCAGCAGACACTTCCCGGTCTGCGACGTGCCCTGCATCAGTGCGACGAGGATCGCCGCGAGAGCGAGCATCACGATGCCCACGCCAATCAGCCAAATCTGGCCGCCATCGGTCGCCGCTACGACGGCCGCCGCGGTCAGCCAAAGCGCGCCGACGAGGAGGAGTATCCCCGTTACGGCCCAACCCCAATTTTTGTGGAACAGTTTTCCTTCGTATCGTTCCTTCAGAACTACACCCAAGGCCTTCTGCGCGGCTGAAAACTTTGCGTGGTTCTTCTGCTCCATGACGATTGCCTCGCCAGTCATGGCGAGTTCGCGCAGGGCAGCTTCCTCGTCGGCGGGCAGGGGCTCCGAGGACGCGACGCGCTCCAGCCGTGTCTTGCCGCTTGAGAACCAGCCTCCGTCTTGCTCGACCATGCGGATATGGCCGCGGACGCCCATGTCGATGAGGGCGGCCGCAAACGTGCGGTCGTCGGCGCCCATCTCGGTGACATAGCGCATGGCCGCGGGCGTAAGATCGTCCGGCGGGGCAAAGACCGGCACGACCGTGCCGGCTCGCGGATCGCGACCCGCGCGCTTCCACGCGAAGAAGAAATAGCCGAGTAGTCCAAGGAGCCCGCCGGCGCCCACGGCCAGCGGGCCATAGTCGGTCAGCCAAAACTTCTGCTCATCCGGCGCGGCGACGACGCCCTTGGGAAAGGCAACCGCGACAGTCAGTCCCTCTCGCGGTCCGAGCGGCTGGGTGGTGCGGAAGAGTATGTCGCCCGGCTTTTCCTCGACGACCTGCGCGTTCGAAGACGTCGAGCCCTGTGCCCCCGTGTAGATCGCCCGCTGACCGAAGCGAACGGCTTCCGGCAAGCGGATTCGCGCTTCAGCGACGTCGATAGGGAAATCCCAGCCGGTCCCGGTCGCGTTCCAGTAGAGCTCGTCATAATCCTTGAAGCGGCCGACCTGTCGCGTCGTGCTGTACCGGATGACGTAGCGATGGTCGCCGATTGGGATGAACTCGTCCGTACCGGTGAGCACCCGAACGCCGTTCGGGATCGTCTCCGTCCAGGCGTGGACGGGCATCCCGTCCATCGTTGCGCCGCGGAAGGTGAAACCGACCCGCACCTGCGACCCATTTCGACCGCGATAGCGGGTCGGGAAATCGCGATAGATGCCCCGGTTGATGCGGTTATGCTCGGCGCGGACGTCGATCGTCTCGGTGACTCCGAGCGACGAATCCTTCTGGATCTGAACGTCGCTGATGAAGCGCTGGATGCGCTCCTCGGCCTGCGCGGACGTTGCCGCGATAAGCAGCAGGAGGGCAGGGACGGCCCGCCGGAGAAAGCTCATTGCTACGCTGCCGGGCGTTCGAACGACACCTTCGGTGCGCTTTGGATCGCCGGATCCTCGTCCTGGTAGAAGGGCTCTTCGGAAAAGCCTAGGGGCTTGGCGATCAAGACCGGCGGGAAGCTCTGAACGTTGGTGTTCAGGTCGCGGACCGTCGCGTTGTAGTAGCGGCGCGAACTCTGCAACTCCGCCTCGATGTTCGATAGCTGCTGCTGGAGGTCGAGAAAGTTCGTATTGGCCTTGAGGTCGGGATAGGCCTCCGCGACGACCATTAATCGCCCGAGCAGGCTGGTCATCTGCGCGTCGGCCTGCGCCGTACTTTCTACCGTCGATGCCTTGGTTGCGTCAGCGCGGCGAGCAGTGACCTCGTCCAGCACCTCGCGTTCATGGGTCGCATAGCCCTTCACCGCTTCGACGAGGTTGGGAATCAGGTCCGCGCGGCGCCGAAGCTGGACGGTGATCCCGCTGAACCCTTCGCGCACGAGCGCGCGCAGTCGCACGAGGCGGTTGTAGATGCCGATCGCCCACAGCAGGAGCAGAACGACGACGCCAAGGATGATCCAGCCGGCGATACCCATGATAACCCCCTGATTTGCCCACGAGGTCACATAAGGGGCTACGGCAGTTCCCGCTAGAAGGCGGCAATCCCCGTGATCGCGCGGCCCAGGATCAAAGCGTGCACGTCGTGGGTGCCCTCATAGGTGTTCACCGTCTCGAGATTCGCGGCGTGGCGCATGACGCCAAACTCAGCGCTGATGCCGTTGCCGCCATGCATGTCGCGGGCGACACGAGCGATATCCAGCGCCTTGCCGCAATTGTTGCGCTTCAGCAGGCTGATCGTCTCGGGGACGAGCAAGCCTTCCTCGAGCCGACGTCCGACGCGTAGCGCCGCCTGCAGGCCGAGCGTGATCTCGGTGATCATGTTGGCGAGCTTCAGCTGCACGAGCTGGTTGGCGGCGAGCGGCTTGCCGAACTGCTTGCGGTCGAGAGTGTACTGGCGGGCGGCGGCGTAGCAGGCCTCGGCGGCGCCCATCGAACCCCAGCCAATGCCGTAGCGGGCGCGATTGAGGCAGCCGAACGGGCCTTTGAGCCCTTCGACGCTCGGCAGAAGCGCGTCCTCACCAACCTCGACATTGTCCATGACGATTTCGCCGGTGATCGAGGCACGAAGCGAGAGCTTCTCCTTGATCTTCGGCGCACTGAGGCCCGGCATGCCCTTTTCGAGCACGAAGCCGCGGATCTTGCCGCCATGCGCTTCCGACGTCGCCCAGACGACGAAAACGTCGGCGATGGGCGAATTGGTAATCCACATTTTGGTGCCGCTGATGCGGTAGCCGTTTGCGGTCTTTACGGCGCGGGTGCGCATGCTGCCCGGATCGGAGCCCGAATCCGGCTCGGTCAGGCCGAAGCAGCCGACGAACTCGCCACGAGCGAGTTTCGGCAGATACTTCCGGCGCTGCTCCTCCGAACCGTAGGCGTAGATCGGATACATCACGAGGCTCGACTGGACCGAGCAGGCCGACCGATAGCCGCTGTCCACGCGCTCGACTGCACGGGCGATCAGGCCATAGCTGACATAGCCGAGGCCGGCTCCGCCATATTCCTCAGGGAGGGTGGCGCCGAGCAAGCCGAGCTCGCCCATCTCGCGCATAATCTCGCGGTCGAAATTCTCCTCGAGATACGCTTCCTTCACGCGCGGCTGCAGCTTCTCCTGGGCGTAATTCTCGGCGGTGTCCCGGACGAGCCGCTCTTCTTCCGTCAGCTGGTGTTCCAGGTCGTACGGATCCGCCCAGTCGAACGGGAGGATAGCGGGCTCATCATGAGCGTCCGCTTTGAGTGAAGTGGCCACGTGAGATCCCTGCGCTGAAAGGTCGCGGGCTCCTTACTCCGGTCACTCCGGCTTAGCCACCCCGCCGGCGCTTCCGGCTCCGCCGAAGCTCTGCTTCAGCGTCAGTCCGAAGCTGCGGTGTCGGTTGCGCTCGCGAAGTTCGTCGATGATGTCGTCGGTATCGGCGCGGTTGGGACGGAACAGCAGGCGCCGCCGGTTGCCGCTGGTCTCGAACAGATTGTCCACGTCGAACGTGATCGAGGTCCGTGGCGTCGGACGATATTCGAGAAACGCCGTCCCGTACGGTCCACCGTTGAAGTTCGTGTCGAACTCATCCGTGCGATAGAAAGTGAAACGCTTATAGTCGTTTACGACGAAACCATAAGAAAACTTGCCAGCATCACGGCGCACATCGATCCGCCATTCCCAAGTGGGGAAGTAGCCGCTGAAATCGCGCATCTCGCCGGAGATTGGGTCTTCGACACGCGTGCGCTGCACCGTACCGGTAAACTTGGCGCGAAGTCCGCTCCACAATTTACCCAGCGGCGCGTCGACTGTCAGGTCCGCAAAACTGCGCTTGCCCATCCCGAGATTGCCCGGGGCGTCGAAGCCATTCCCCTCGTCATCGAAGACAAGGATGCGATCCTGGAGCATGCTGACGCGATCGTGACCCAGATCCAGCTTGATTACGCCATCCCCCAGTAGTGGATGTTCGGCCGTCAGCCGGAATTCCCAGGTGCGTTGCGGTTGAAGGTTCTCGTTGCCGGCATTTACGCGGTCGGTGGACAGTTCGGCCACGCTGATGAAATCGTAGAAGTCGAGCTGTGCGACCGTACGCCGAACCGAAAGGCGGCCGTGCCAACCATTGCCGGGCCGCCAGTCAATCGAGAGGTTTGGCTTGAGGAACTTGAGCGTACGATCGGCAGACGTGTCGCCTCGAACTTTCAGGTGTGAGAACTCGTAATTGACGCCACCGTCGATGCGGACTTGTGGAGTGATGTTGCGCCCGACGCTGACGTAAACCTCGCCGCGCTTCTCCTTCACCGTCGCGTCGTCCAGGGGCAGGTCGATACGCACGCGTTCACCGTCTTCGTCGAATTCGAAGAATTCGACCATGCTGTCGAGCGTGTTGAGTGCCGCCTCGGCGCCGGCCTCGAATGAGAAGCCGGCGAGGTTCGAACGAGTCCAACTGAGGCGGCCGATCGTCTCGTTCCGCTTGGCGTCGATGTTTTGCTCGAAGCCTCCGATGACTGAGGGATCGTCCTCAAGCAGCCCGTCGCGGACGCGATAGATCTCGGTATCGTCGCGCTTTCGCCGCGTTGCCAAACCGACGAGCTTGATCGCGCCCCCGGCGAGGGGACGTGTGACGTCACCTCCTAATTCTATGAACGGATTGCGGAAATGCTGCTCCAGGCTGTCGTCGCGCTGCCCGTCTGCCGTGGTGACGCGGTTTCGCTGCGTCAGATCGAAGCGGCTCGGCTGCCAGCGAGCGTTCACCCGGTAAGCGTTGTCCGATCCACGCTCGAGCGCCCAGCTTCCCGAGATGTATGGGTCCCGGTTGAAGTAGCTATTGAACTTGCGCCGGAACTCGACCTGTTCGCCAGTCTCGACGTCAGTCAGCGTATCGGTGCCTTCTTCCACCTGCTTGTTTCGGCCGGTCCCGGCGGAAAGATTGAACGTCGAGCGTCCCCGGCGGATGACGGCCGAACCGGATAGGTCGGTGTTGATGTAGCCGGTGTAGCGGCGAGTTCCTGCGGCAGTGACGTTGCCGTCAATTCCGGATTCGGCCGAGAGGATGACGTTGAGCACTTGGCTCTTGCCCGCATAGTCGGACCCGTAGAGGTCCCCCGGGCCGACCTCGACACGAACCACCCGTTGGGCGGGGATTCGAGCCAGCGTGACGTCAAGGGATTCCGCCTTCGAACTCGGCCGCGCTCCGTTGAAGACCACATTCCCCGCAGTCCCCGCGAAGCCGCGTACGTCCACCTGTCCCAGGTCCGACTGCGTGGCTCCGAGGTCGAGCTGGAATCCGGGCACGCGGCGCGCAATGTCGAGCGCGCTTCGCGGGGCGTATTGCGTGAAATAGGAGGCTTCGTAGCTGGCGACACGCGATGGAGCGCCATTGGTAGGCGCAGCCGCAGTCGATTGAGGGTCGTTGGGACTTGGCGTCTGCGCCAGCGCGGCACCCGGGTTTCCGAAAGCCGTTGCCGCAACACTACCGAGCAAAAAGGCCCGCACCATCCCTGTCCCCCTTGAATTGCTGGAGCGGCGGCTAGGGCGCCGATCGAGGGGCGGCGACGCAGGTTCGATCAATCGACAAACGGTTCGACCAGTGCCGTTGGTGGGCGCACGGGTGGCTGGACTGCTGGGACAAGGACGCACTTCGATACACTCCGCGGCATTTGACGATGGCCGGTGAGTGACGCGTCCTTGTCAAAGGCGGCGGGGGTGCAGCGTCAATTCTTCGTCAAAAGTGTTTTCGGATCGCTAATCCAGGCTTCGCGCGAAATTGGCGCCAGACCGGCTTTCAGCCGCTCCGAATTGAGCGTCGAGCGAACTCTTTCGTCTGCCTGATATAGCCGAGGATCCGTCTTCAGGCCTTGGAAAAAGGGGTTGTTGAACAGCGACATGGTCGGATTTGGAAGCAGGATCAGCGGCGCGTCGCGGGAAACCTGATCAAGCCGCTTCAACGCCTCGTCGTTGCGGCCGGACAGTGCGGCAATGTGAGCCAGATTGATGCGCTTCAATGTGCCACCCAGACCCTTGTCAGGGAGCTTTCCATTGGCTCTGGAGAATGCAGCCAGAAGCCGACCGGCTTCCTGGGCACGTCCAGCATTGCGTAGCGCCAGGATCGTCGCGGGTATTGCCACGAGATCGATATCGACAACGCCCGAGCGGATCAGCGGTTTGGTTTGATCGTAAAGCCGCACGAGCACGTCACCATGACCGGAGCGCAGGAGCAGGGCCGCAGAGCTCCACAGTGTGGCACGATCCCAATAGTGGCTGCCCATCGCTTCGGCCATCCTGGCCAGTGAAGCCCAGTCTGCATCGAGCAGGGCCCTCGAAATAGGTTCGTGGGACATGATGGCGGCCGCCCGCCGGTTCTCGCCCAGGTTGCTGAGTCCGCTCGCATAGTTGAAGCGGTTGTTCCGCTCGTTTGGCAGACGGTCGTAGAGCAGCTTCGAAAAACGGTAATTGTCGAAGGCGCGGCCCTCATTGTTCGCCAATCCGCGAAGGAGGAGAAGCTTGGCCCGATCATCGGTGCTCAGCTGCAGGAACCGCCGGGCGACCCGTCGCGCCTCATCGTACTGGCCTGTGAAGATCAAGCCGGCGGCGAAATGCTCACTATTGATGTACCAGAGAGGGTCGATCTCGATCGCACGCCGATATTCGACGAGGCTTTCATCATATTGAGAGCGCTGATTCAGCGATGTTGCCAGCCAGCGGTGATAGTCGGATCGCTGCGGGCTCAGCGCGGCGGCCTTTCGGTAGAAGGGCTCGGATCTTTTGTCCTGCAGGTAAATGAAGCCCATGGCGGCGTAGGCGTCGCCGAGATTGGGATCGAGCTCGATCGCCTTCTTCGCGAACGCCTGGGCTTCGGCGCGAGCTTCGTCGATCGGCAGCCGCCCGTAAGACGTGGGATGGTCGGACCGAAGCATCAGTACCTGCGCCAGCTCGGCGTAAGCGGGAGCGTATCGGGGATCGAGCCGGATGGCTTCGCGCAAGAGCCGGTCGGCTTCCTCGAGCGTAAGTTCGCGGCGTTCCCTGACGAGCTGACGGGCGGCGAGGTAGCGGTCGTACACCTCGGGGCTCGTCGATTGATGGACGGGCCTATGGAAGGAACGGGAAAGACGTGCGGCCACCGTGTTCGCGATCTCGCCCTGGACCGCGAAAATGTCCCCGAGACGCCGCTCATACCGCTCAGACCAAAGCTGAGAGCCGTCCGACACGCGGGTCAGGTTGACGATGACCAGTACGCGGTCGCCTGCCGTGCGGACGCTTCCGTCGAGCAGATGCGTGATGCCGAGATCGCGGGCGATCTTCAGCGAGTTCGGCCGCTCGGCGATTTCCTCGGCCGACACACGGCCGAGCACTCGGATGCGCTGCTCATGGGAGAGAAGGTTGAGGATTTCGTCGGAGACCCCACTCGCGAAGTAGCTTTGTGTCCGCTGACCAACCTCTTCGAAAGGAAGGATCGCGACGTTGGGACTGACTTCTGCCGAGCTTCCGCGCACGAGATACACTCCGGCCGCGGCGATCAGAAGCAACGCGAGCAGGGCAGCGAAGAGCCAGCGCCTATTTGCGTGAGGAGCGCTGGCCGGAGCTGTCGCAGTCGTCGCAGATGACGTCGCTTTCGCCGCAGGTGCCTCGTTCAGCAGCGCACGAGTGGCGGAAGAAGGGGCCAGTCCCAGTTGTTCTTCAAGCCGCTTTTCCAGTCGGTCGAGGCGGCGATGAGCTCCGGATCGATCGCCCAGTGCGATGTCCGACCGGACTCCGACCTGCGTTGCGCGCTCGTCGAGCGGGTCGAGCCTCTCCAGAACGTCAGCGATGCGACGCGCCGTCGCAGCGTCCCCGCTGGCCAAGGCGCTTTGCGCAGCTTCCGTGCCCTCCTGGACGATCTGTCCGGAAACTCGCGTGCGTTCCGAACGCAACCATTCGTCCAATTCCGCAGTGACGTCGTCCAGATCGCTCAGCAGGGGCCACTGAATGTCCTGAAGCTGGTCGGCGATCTGGACGGGATCGACGGCACCGTGGATTGCGCCGACATCGGTCCAGAGCCGCTTCGGTCCGAGCTCCACCGATTCGCGGCTGACGGTCAGCAGACCGGACGAACTGAGGTCGCGCAGTTCGTAGAGGGCCTGGCGCAGGCTCGCCTTGGCCTGCTCCTCCCCTCGCTCTCCCCAGAGCAGGTCCGTCAGGCGCGCTCGAGGGAGAGGGCCTTTCGACAGCGCGACGATCGCCAACACCGCGCGTGTCTTGCGCGCCTTCGGAGTCAGGTCCTCGCCCGACTTGCTGGTCAGCCGGATGGGCCCGAGCAGCGTCAACGCCGCTTCGCTGGCCCAGATATCTTGGCGGCTTCTCCCCTGGTCGGCCATCAGGTGTAGTGCATAGCTAAAACACTTCCGCTTGGCGAGGGAGCGACTGGCGGATGGGGTGGGATTCGAACCCACGGTGGGCTTGCACCCACGGCGGTTTTCAAGACCGCTGCCTTAAACCACTCGGCCACCCATCCTTCGTTCAGCTTTTGCCGCTATCGCGTGTCGGGATGGGACGTGCAAGGCATGCGGCGAACCCGGCTGGCCTAACCGGGCGTTTGGGCCGTAGCCTCGCGTACTGGAGGGAGTGTCGAATTGCGGTTGATTGGTGCTTGGTTAACGGCGGCTAGCGGAGCTCTGGCTTTCGGGCCGGCGGCTGCGCAGGTTGATCCGCTCGCGCCCCTGCCGCGGGCCGCGACGGTGCAGGCTCAAGCACGGCCGGTTCCGCAGTATGCGAGACCGCAACCGGTGCAGGCGACGCCTGTGCAGTCCGCTTATTCGCAACCGACCGGGTTCGCCGCCTACAAGCTCTACCTCGCGGGCCTTGCGCGAAGCGCGGGCGTGCGCGAGGCCACTATCCAGGCGAATGTGCCGGGGCTCGAACTGAACACCCGCGCGATGCAGCTTGACCGAGCGCAGCCCGGCGGCCCGCCGAACAGCAACTACATCCCGCCGTTCTCTCCCTATCGGACGCGCCACGTCACTACGAACCTGATCCGCAGGGGGCAGGCGCGCTATTCGTCGGTCTATGGCAGACTGGCGCAGGTTCAGGCGCGTTATGGCGTCGATCCTGGCGTGATCATGGCCATTTACGGCCATGAGACGAGTTATGGCGCGGTAGTCGGCGGCTTCGACCTGCTCGAAGCACTCGCGAGCCTTGCATACGAAGGCCGGCGCCGGGCAATGTTCGAAACCGAGTTCGTCTCAGCCTTGAAGCTGATCGACATGGGTGTGCCGCGCTGGCGTCTAAAGGGGAGTTACGCCGGTGCGACCGGCTATCCCCAGTTCATGCCCTCCGTCGTCCTGCGGTTGCGAGCCGATGGCGATGGTGACGGCTACGGAGACATCTGGCGCAGCGAGCCGGACGGTCTGGCCTCGATCGCCAATTACCTGCGGAACGCAGGATGGAAGCCGGGTGTTGCCTGGGGCGTCGCCGCACGTGTCCCGTCAACGCTCAACCGAGCATCGATCCGTTCGACGCTCCGCTCCCCGCGCTGCGAGCGAGTCTATGCTCGACATAGTCGCTGGCTCACGGTCGGGCAGTGGCGGTCGCTCGGCGTCGTTCAATATGGCAGCCGACTCCCAGACACCGAAGTGGCGACGCTTATCGAACCTGACGGGCCGAACGGCACGGCATATCTGCTGACCGGCAATTACCGGGCAATCCTCGATTACAATTGCTCGAATTTCTACGCGCTTTCCGTCGGACTCCTGGCGGACGCGATCATGCGTCGCTGAACCCTCTCGCGCGAGCTGAATCGCGGCGATAGGAAGGCTTCTCAACAATTCCAGCAGGACGAACCCCGAGTCGATGAAACGCGCCATATTCCTCGCTTCAGCCGCCGCACTTCTCCTTACGACGACAGCGACCGCCAAGGCGCCGCCCTTCGAAACCCCCGCGCCGATCGCCTATCTGATCGACCTGTCTTCAGGCGCGGTCCTGCTTTCCAAGGACTTCCGACCGCCGGATTCCGCCGGCCTCGATGGCCAAGATGATGACGACCAACGTCGCCTTCGAACTGATCGACCGGGGGGAATTGCCGCTCAACAAGATGTGCACCGTTCGGCCGGAGACCTGGAAGAAATGGCATGGGCCTCAGGCCGGTTCGACCATGTTCCTGTCGCCGGGCGAGCAGGTGAGCGTCGAAAACCTCCTGCATGGCATCGTCACCCTGTCCGGGAACGACGCTTCCGTCGTCTTGGCCGAGTGCATTGCCGGGACGGAGGAAGCCTTCGCCAACGTCATGAACGAGAATGCGAAGCGTCTCGGCCTGACCAACAGTCGCTTCGGCAATTCCAATGGCTGGCCGGACGAGGGCCGCACCTATGTCACCGCCCGAGATCTCGCGACGTTGGCACGCGCGGAGATCGAAAATCATCCCGAACTCTACAAGAAGTTCTACTCCCAGACGAGCTTCACCTGGGGCAAGACGCTAGGTTCGGGCGCCAACATCACCCAAGGCAATCGCAATCCGCTGCTTGGCCGCGTAGCCGGGGCCGACGGCCTCAAGACCGGCCACACCGATGAAGCGGGGTATGGCTTTACCGGCTCCGCGGAGCAGAACGGCCGCCGACTCATCATGGTCATCACCGGGCTCGACAGCTTCAACAAGCGGATCGAGGAGTCGGTGCGCCTGATGCAATGGGGCTTCAACGCCTGGCAGTCGAAGCCCTTGTTCAAGAAGGACACGAACGTCGGATCGGCCAGGGTTCAGCTCGGCAGCAGCAGCGAGGTAGCACTCGTGGCGCCACGCGATCTCGCCGTGACCATTCCCGCGGGCGTGCTTTCCAAGACTGGCGCAATGAAGATCCGCTACCAGGGACCCGTGAAGGCGCCGATCGCCAAAGGCCAGCACATCGCGGACCTCGTCGTCGCCATGCCGGAGGGGGAACAGGTCATGCCGCTCGTCGCTGGCGAGGCAGTCGAACAGGCGGGTTTCTTCGGACGCGCCTGGATCGGCCTCAAGCAGCTCTTCGGCATGGCGTGAGCGCCCCCGCTCGCTTCATCACGCTGGAAGGCGGGGAGGGGGTCGGCAAGTCGACCCAATTGAAAGCACTCCATTCCGCATTAACCGTGCGCGGCGTCGATTGCGTCCTCACGCGGGAGCCCGGCGGCAGCGATTCAGCCGAGGCGATCCGCAATCTGCTGCTGACTGGTGACGATGCTGGATTGTCGGCGGAAGCCGAGGCGCTGCTCTTCGCTGCGGCGCGCGCGGACCATGTCGAGAAGACGATCAAGCCGGCGCTGGCGGACGGCCGTTGGGTGATCAGCGATCGTTTCCTCGATTCTTCTCTGGCGTACCAGGGAGGCGCCCTCGGGCTCGGAATTGAGAGGGTGCGAGACCTCTATCGCTTTGCCTGCGGGGAATTCCTTCCAGACCGGACGCTCGTCCTGATGCTCGATGGAGCCGAAGGCGCCGAACGGGCGAGAGCGCGCGATACCGATGGGTCGGACCGCATCGGGGGCCGCTCCCCAGAGTATCACCGCGAGGTCGAAACGGCCTTTCGGACGATCGCCGCAACGGAGCCTGAGCGTGTCCGGCTCATCAATGCCTCCGGTTCGCCGGAGAATGTCACTGCAAAGCTGATCGAAGCCCTGAAGGACCTGATGCCGTGATCGCGGGGCACGATCGCGCGGTCGACCAGTTCGTGGCTGCGTGGCGGCGTGGTGCCCTCCACCATGCCTGGCTGCTCGCCGGTCAGAAGGGCGTGGGCAAAGCGACATTCGCTCGACAGGCTGCGACACGAGTGCTCGCCGACGCTGCGGGCCCGCCCGTCGAAACTCCGGGCCTAAGCACGCCCGAAGACCATCGCATCGCGCGACTGGTGGAAGCGGGCAGCCACCCGGACCTCCGCTGGCTGGAGCGGCAGGTCAATGACAAGACCCACAATCTTGCCCGGAATATCTCGGTCGATCAGGTCCGCGCGCTGGGGGATCTGTTCGACCTGACGCCGGCGCTATCGCCCTGGCGCGTAGCGGTGATCGATTCGATTGACGACCTCGAAAAGTCCGCTGCAAACGCTCTGCTGAAGATGCTCGAGGAGCCTCCGGCGAATACGATCTTCTTCCTGGTCAGCCATGCGCCGGGGCGCCTGCTTCCAACGATCCGGTCGAGGTGTCGCAGGCTCGATTTCCAGTCTCTCGACGATGACGCCATGAAGTCAGTGCTCGCCAAGGCCTTGCCCGACTTGAAGGAATTTGAACGCGATCGAGCCATAGGAGCAGCGGGTGGCTCGGCGGGCAGGGCCATGTCCCTGGCTGCGCTCGACCTCGTCAGCCTGGAAGAAAAGGCGCTCAGGATCCTGCGCCAGGGCGACCCCACCAACGGGCGCAGCGTTGATCTGGCGTCCGAGCTCGGCAAGCGCGGTGCGAGCGATCGATACGCCGCCTTCCTCGAAATCCTGCCGACTGTGATCGCCCGCGAAACACGGATGCTGACCGGAGCGCCGCGTCAGCGAGCGCTGGACGCCTACGCGCGGACGCGTGAGCTGGTTGCGGTTGCGCCTCGGCTTTCGCTCGATCCTGCCGCAACCGTGTTCCAGCTCGGCGGCATCCTCGCATCCGTCGCCGATCCGCTTCCTTGAAGCGGTAAACCGCCGCCGCTAGGGCGGAACGATGGGCGAGCCGTTCTACATCACCACCGCGATCAGCTACCCGAACGGGCGGCCGCACATCGGCCATGCCTATGAGGCGATCGCCGCCGACGTGATTTCGCGCTTCCAGCGGGCGCAGGGCCGCGACGTGCGTTTCCAGACCGGTACGGACGAGCATGGGCTGAAGATGGCACAGGCGGCCCGTGCGGAGGGCGTCGAACCGCGAGCATTTGCCGACAAAATGTCACGTCTTTTCCTTGAGATGTGCGATGTTCTTAATGTCTCATACGATCGTTTTATACGAACCTCTGAGCCGGAGCATCATCGCGCAAGCCAGGCGATCTGGCGGGCCATGGAGGAGAGGGGAGACCTCTATCTCGATCGATATGAGGGGTGGTACTCGGTCCGCGACGAAGCGTATTACGACGACGCAGAGCTGACGACGGCCGAGGATGGGGCGAAACTCTCGCCGCAAGGAACACCCGTCGAATGGACAGTCGAGGAAAGCTGGTTCTTCCGCTTATCCAAGTACCAGCAGCCGTTGCTGGACCTGTATGCGGCCAAGCCGGAATTCATCCAGCCTGAGAGCCGCCGCAACGAGGTCGTGCGGTTCGTCGAAGGGGGGCTGAAGGACCTCAGCATCTCCCGCACCAGCTTCGACTGGGGCGTGCGCGTACCGGGCAGCGACCACCACGTCATGTATGTCTGGCTCGATGCGCTGACGAATTACATCACCGGCCTCGGCTATCCGGACGAGACGGAGCTGTGGAAGCGCTACTGGCCTGCCGACGTCCACCTGATCGGCAAGGACGTCGTTCGCTTCCACGCGGTCTATTGGCCAGCATTCCTGATGTCGGCGGGCATCGAGCTGCCGACGACGGTCTACGGTCACGGCTTCCTGCTGAGCCGCGGCGAGAAGATGTCGAAGAGCGTCGGGAATGTGGTTGACCCATTCTCGCTTGCCGAGACGTTCGGCGTCGACGCCCTGCGCTACTTCCTGATGCGCGAAGTCACTTTCGGCCAGGACGGTAGCTATAGTGCCGAAGCCATCGTGAACCGCGTCAACGCGGAGCTTGCGAACAGTTTCGGCAATCTTGCTCAGCGAACATTGTCGATGATCTTCAAGAATTTGGGTGGCGTACTTCCCTCGGCTGGCGAAGCAGCCGAGGATAAGGAATTGATCGTCAAGGTGGATGCAGCCTGCGCCGAACTTTCGGATCGCTTCAGCCAGTTCGCCTTCTCGATCGGTCTCGATGCATGGATGGGCGCAGTGTTCGCCTGCAACGCATATATCGACGCGGCCGCACCGTGGGCGCTGCGAAAGACCGATCCGGAGCGAATGGCAGAAGTGCTGGGAACCCTCGTCGTCGCGGTTCGCAAGCTTGCGGTAGCGGTGGCGCCGGTGGTTCCGGAGTCCGCCGACAAGCTACTGACATTGATCGACAGCGGCCGCGACGGTCAGCCGATCGGACAGCCGCAGCCGCTTTTCCCGCGCCTCGAGTTGGAGGAGGAAGCGGCGTGAGGCTGATCGACAGCCACTGCCACCTCAATTACGCCGGCCTCGCCGAACGCCAGGATGAGGTGCTCGCCAACGCTCGGGCGAGGGGCGTCGCGGGATTTCTCAACATCTCGACGCGGCAGGGCGAGTGGGGTGACGTTCTCGGCGCCGCCGAGCGCAACGCAGACGTCTGGGCTACCGTGGGCGTCCACCCACATGAGGCCGACGCGCATCCAGACCTGGGAGCGGCAGCCCTGGTCGAAGCCGCATCACATCCGCGTGTGATCGGGATCGGTGAATGCGGTCTCGACTATCACTACGACAATTCCGAGCGCCCGGCTCAGCGCGAGCGGTTTGAAGCGCATATCGAGGCGGCCCGGCAAACGGGCTTGCCCCTCGTCGTTCACACTCGCGACGCCGAGGACGATACTGCCGAGATTCTCGACCGCGCGGTGAAGGCGGGGGGCGTAACCGGGGTCCTCCATTGCTTCACCGGCACCGCAGACCTTGCGCGCAAGGCATTGGACCTAGGCTTCTATATCTCGCTGTCGGGCATCGTAACCTTCAAGAGTGCCCGCGACCTGCAAGAGACGGCAAGAATGCTTCCGTCGGACCGAATCCTCGTCGAGACGGATTCGCCGTTCCTCGCGCCCGTCCCGCACCGCGGACAGACTTGTGAGCCTGCGTTCGTAGCCGACACCGCTGCCTTCGTTGCCGACCTGAGGCAGGAAGCTCCCGAGGCCTTGGCCGAAACGACCACGGACAACTTCTTTCGACTGTTCTCCCGGGCAACTGCGTGAAGCTGACGGTCCTGGGTTGCGGCACATCGACAGGCGTACCGCGGATCGGGAATGACTGGGGCTCCTGCGATCCCAATGAACCCCGCAACCGCCGGCGGAGAGCCTCAATCCTGATCGAAAGTGGCGGGAAGCGCCTGCTCGTCGACTGCGGCCCCGATCTTCGCGAACAAATGCTCGCAGCTCAGGTCGCCGATCTGGATGGGGTCATCATCACGCACGACCATGCCGATCATTGCCACGGTATCGACGACCTCCGCCCGATCTCTCAGGCGCGCGGAGAGCCCGTAAGCATCTATGCCCGCAGGACTGTGCTCGACAGGCTCGCAAAGCGCTTCAGCTACATCTTCAAGGGCAATGATCTTTATCCCGCTGTGGCGCGGCCGATAGCGCTCGATGACGAACTTCCGCTTGGCGATGCGCGAGTCCGCTTCGTGGATCAGCCGCACGGCGGCATCACGTCGCTTGGGATCCGCTTGGACGAGGGCGATCGCTCGGCCGTCTACGCGATCGATTTCCATGACCTGACAGACGACATGCGGACGCTTTACGAGGATTGCGACGTGTGGATTGCCGACTGCCTCGGCCGCCGACCGCACCCGACGCATGCCCATCTCGATGCGGTGATCGAATGGGCACGGGAAATGCGGGCGGGGAAGCTCTATCTATCGCATATGAACAACAGCATGGATTACCGTACGTTGCTCGACGAACTTCCGGAATGGGCGACGCCGGCGCATGACGGGCTGGAGATCGAGCTTTCATGAGCGATAACGGCGGATACGCCCTCTACTACATCCTTCTGCTCGTCCTGGTGGCGAGCTCGCTCATCGGAATGCGCCTGCCGCTGGGCAAGGCGCTGAAGATGTTGCTGGCCTGGGTTGCGATCTTCGGTGTGGCCTTCATTCTCTTCTCATTCCGCAGCGAATTCAGCAGCATCGGCCAGCGGCTTCGCGCCGAGGCTACGGGGACGCCCATCGTCGCCGGAGAGGCGATCCGCATTCCGATTTCCGACGACGGCCACTTCTGGGTTATCGCGAAGCTCAACGGCCAGGACGCGCGTTTGATGGTCGATAGCGGAGCCTCGATCACCACCGTGTCGAGAAATATCGCAGAGTCGGCGGGCATGCCGACGGACGGTTACAAGGGCATCGTGAGCACCGCCAACGGTCAAGTCACTGTCACTAGGAGCCGTGCCGATCTTCGCCTGGCATCGATTGAGCGGCCCGAACTCACTGTCCACATCAACGAGGCGGACGACGTGAACCTCCTCGGCATGAACTTCCTGTCATCCCTCAACGGCTGGCGCGTCGAAGGCAATTACCTGGTGCTGCAGCCGTGACGAACAGCATCATGCTCGGCAGCCTGTACATTCTCATGGCGGCAATGCTCGTCCTCGGCGCCTTGATGTCGCGGCGAGGACGTCCGGCGCGGCTTCTGACCATGGCGCTGGCCTGGATCGCGATTTTCGGCGGCGGTTTCGTCCTGTTCACGTTTCGGGACGACCTTGGCTACGTCGCACAACGCCTCAGGGCCGAAGCGACGGGTGAACCCGTCGTGCAGGGCCGCGAGATCCGGATCCCAATGGCGATCGACGGTCATTTCTGGGTGGACGGGGTCGTAAACGGCCGCAGCGTCAAGTTCCTGGTCGATAGCGGCGCGACAATGACGACGATTGGCCGCGGAACGGCTGCGGAAGTCGGCGTTCGGGCCAGTCCGAACCGCAATCAGATCGTCCGAACCGGTAATGGCTATATTCGCGTCGCCACGGGTCAGGCAGAGCGACTGGAAGTCGGCGACATCCAGCGAATGAATTTGCCCGTGCACATTGCGGACGGTGAGGATCTCAACGTCCTTGGCATGAACTTTCTATCTTCGCTGCAGCGATGGGGAGTGGAAGGGCGCTGGCTGATCTTGGTCCCCTGACCTATGCGCAGTTTTACATAATACATATTATCATACTTTTGGATCGCAGCGGAATTGAAATGGTGGAGAAGCCCTCTTGAGCCTTGAGCGCCTCATCGAGATCATGAAGCGCCTCCGCGATCCGGCGACAGGCTGCGAATGGGACAGTGTGCAGACGTTCGCGACGATCGCGCCCGTACACGATCGAGGAAGCCTACGAAGTCGCGGACGCTATCGCCCGCGACGACATGGACGCGCTCGCGGACGAGCTCGGCGATCTGCAGCTCCAGGTCGTGTTCCACGCCCGGATGGCTGAAGAAGCCGGCAAGTTCACGCTCGACGACGTCCTCGAACCGCATCTGCGACAAGATGGAACGGCGTCATCCTCACATCTTCGGCGACGCCGAGCACGGCGGTCATCACCTCTGGGAAGTCATCAAGGCTGAAGAACGCGCAACCAACCCCGATAAGAGTGCTCTGGCCGGCGTTGCGCTCGCCTTGCCGGCGCTGGAGCGAGCAGCGAAGCTTCAGAGACGCGCGGCACGGACGGGCTTCGACTGGCCGAACGCGTCAGGTCCCAGAGCCAAGATCGACGAGGAGCTCGCCGAGTTGGAGCGTGAAACCGAGCATCCGCGCATGCTGGAGGAGATGGGCGACCTCCTATTCGCTGTCGTAAACCTCGCACGGCATCTTAACATTGAACCGGAAGCCGCTTTGCGTGAAGCCAATCGGAAGTTCGAAAAGCGCTTCCGCGCAATCGAACAGGCGCCGGGCTTCGAGGACTTGCCGCTGGAGCAGAAGGAAGAGCTTTGGCAACGGGCCAAAGCCGATCAGGCGGACTCCATCGCCTGAAAACGCGCCCAATTGTCAGGCGACAATCGCACCGACACTTCCAGCGCATTTCCATCGACCCGCTGGTCGATGACCTCACCCCGAGAGTGCAGCCACGCCAGGCGCTCACCCTGGCTGGTCTCAAGCCGGATCTTGTGGACCTCGGTTTCGCGCTGAAGCTCTAGCGAGATGCGCTCGCGAAGGTGATCGACACCCCATCCGCTGATGGCCGAGATCGGGACGACGTCCTCACGACGCTCCGCCTCGGCAAGCAAGGCCTGGCGATCCGGTTCGCTCAGCAAATCCACCTTGTTCCAGGCTTCGAGCCGGGCAGGCCCCTCTCCCTCGCCGACCCCGAGTGAGGTCAGCACGTCCTCGACGTCCTCCGCCTGCGCCTCACGATCGGGATGCGCCATGTCGCGCACGTGGATCAGCAGGTCGGCCGATGCGACCTCCTCCAGCGTGGCTCGAAAGGCCGCGATCAATTCCGTCGGGAGGTCCGAGACGAATCCGACCGTGTCGGAGAGGATCGCCTTGTCGAATCCCGGCAGCCTGATGTTGCGCATCGTCGGATCCAGCGTGGCGAAGAGCATGTCCTCGGCCAGGACGCCGTCGCCGGTCATCGTATTGAAAAGGGTGGATTTCCCCGCGTTCGTATATCCAACGAGCGCAATGACGGGCCAGGGCGCACGTTGGCGCCGGCCCCGGTGTAGCGCACGCGTGCGCTTCACCTGATCGAGCTCGCGCCGGATACGCGCCATCCTGTCGCGGATAAGCCGTCTATCGGCCTCGATCTGCGTTTCACCCGGGCCGCCGAGGAAGCCGAAGCCACCTCGCTGCCGCTCTAGGTGAGTCCAGGTGCGAACAAGGCGACCGGCCTGGTAGTCGAGATGGGCCAGCTCGACCTGCAACCGTCCTTCGGCAGTCGCCGCCCTCTCCCCAAAGATTTCCAGGATGAGGCTGGTTCGGTCGATGACCTTCGCCTTGACCTGCTCCTCCAGCGACTTCTGCTGAACCGGCGACAATGGTGCATCCACAATGAGCAACTTGGCGTCGTTTTCGCGCGCAATTTCCGCAATCTCTTCGACTTGCCCCTTGCCCAGCAAGGTCGCCGGACGGATCTGCCGAAGTCGAAACGCCTTGCGCGCCACCACATCGACGCCAATCGCCCCGGCGAGACCTTCCGCTTCTTCTAGCCGAGCCTCAGTCGAGCGCCGCGCTCCCTCCCCGACCTTCTCGGGAACCACCACGACCGCACGTTCGCCGCGCGCGACATCATTTTCCGTGTCGTAAAAGGTCAAGCGTTCGGCTCCTCACCCGCATGATCGCCGAGGTCGAGCGGATGCGGTGGCTGCAACGTCGAAATGGCGTGCTTGTAGACCAGCTGCAGCTGGCCATCGCGCTCCAGCACGACCGAGAATTGGTCGAAGCCGAGTACGTGCCCCTGCAGCATGACCCCGTTCACGAGGAAAAGGGTCATCGCTGCCTTTTCACGTGCCGCAGCCGCAAGGAATACGTCCTGCAGGCTGGCACGGCCCTCGGCCTGCTTTTCAATGCCGAAGGTCAGATCGGCCGGGGCTCGTTGCGGCATGATCGTGGAAATGGCGTGCTTGTACACCAGCTGCGAGGCGGAATCGCGCCGCAGGAGCAAGGAAAAGGCGTCGAACCAGGTGATCACGCCCTGCAGCTTCACGCCTTTCACAAGGAAGACGAGCGCCGGCGACTTCGCGCGACGAACGCTGTTGAGGAACTGGTCCTGCAGGCTCAGCGGCTTGCCCGGCATTTTGAAAGCTTCACTCTTCTCCTTCGCGCTTATCGGCGATGCCCAAAGCCTTCAGCTTCCGGTGCAATGCCGAGCGCTCCATCCCGATGAACGACGCGGTCCGCGAGATGTTGCCGGAGAAGCGACGTATCTGGATCTTGAGGTATTCCCGCTCGAAGGACTCCCTCGCCTCCCGCAGCGGACTGCCCATAATGGTGAGCGTGGCGCTCGAAAGCCCCGCCGAGCCCTGATTGTCGAGCACCTCCGAAGGCAGGAGATCGATGTCGATACAGGAGACGTCGCCCGGCGCGAGGATGACCGTGCGCTCGATAATGTTGCGCAATTGCCGGACGTTGCCCGGCCAATCGTGCGCCTGCAGCGCCGCGATCGCCTCATCCGAAAAATTCGGCGATGCGAGGCGCCTCTCCGAAGCAAAGCGAGCGAGGAAGTGGTTCGCCAATTCTGGAATATCCTCCCGCCGCTCGCGCAGGGCCGGAATGCGGACCGGCACGACGTTCAACCGATAATAAAGGTCCTCGCGGAATCGGCCGTTCGCGATCTCGTCTCCGAGGTTGCGGGACGTCGCGGAAAGCACACGCACGTCGACCTTGATCGGCCGCTGCCCGCCCATTCGATGATAGCTCTGGTCCGTGAGAACGCGCAGAATCTTGCCCTGGGTCGTCAGAGGCATGTCGGCGATCTCATCCAGGAACAAGGTGCCGCCATGCGCCTGCTCCAGTAGGCCCGGCCGGGCGACACCATCCGCCTCGCTGCCGAACAGCTCCTCTTCGACCCGGTCAGGGCTCATCATCGCCGAGGAAACTACGATGAATGGGGCCTTCGCGCGCGGGCTCCACTGGTGGATCATGCGCGCTGCGATTTCCTTGCCCACACCCGCGGGTCCGGTGATCAGCACCCGGCTGCCCGTCGGGGCGACCCGCTTCAGCGTTGCACGGACATTGTTGATCGCGACCGATGTCCCGTGAAGCTGGTCGTCCTGCCCAACCTGCTGCCGCAAGGTCTCGTTCTCGCGCCTCAGGCGTTCGGTTTCCGTCGCGCGAGCAACCAAATGGACCAGCCGCTCGGCCTCGAACGGCTTCTCAATGAAGTCGATGGCGCCTTCGCGGACTGCTGCAACCGCCGTGTCCAGATTGCCATGGCCCGAGATCATGAGCACCGGCAGGTTCGGATCGCGGCGCTTTACCTCCTGAAGGATCTGTAGACCGTCGAGCCGCGAGCCTTGCAGCCAGACGTCGAGCAACAGCAGCGAGGGGCGTCGCTCCTCGATCGCTTCGAGCGCAGTGGTGCTGTCCGCGGCCGTCCGGACCGCATAGCCTTCGTCCTCCAGCACTCCGCTGACGAGTTCGCGGATGTCCGCTTCGTCGTCGACCACGAGAACTTCAAGCGCCATCCGTTACTCCACTGTCTTCGATTGGGCCCTGTTCGTCCCCGCCGTCTGAATTCTCGCTTGCCCCGGGCTCATCTTCCGAAGCCAGCGTGGCCAGGCGATGCGCGTCGAAGGCTATCCGTACGTGAGATCCCCCTCCTGGCCGATCGAGGAATGCGATCTCGCCAAGATGCTCCTCGACGATCTTCTTCACGATCGCGAGGCCGAGGCCTGTGCCCCGCACCCGCGTGGTCATGTACGGCTCCGTCAGACGCTCACGCTCCTCCGGAAGGCCGACGCCCGTATCCATGACGTCGATGATGAGCTGGCCCTCTTCCTCACGGACCCTCAGGTCCACGCGGTCGCCGGCGAGGTTGTGCTCTCCTCTGCTCCGACGAGCCTCGATCGCCTCGACGGCATTCTTGACCACGTTGCTGAGCGCTTGCCCGAGCTGCCGGCGGTCGCAGACCATGTCGAACTCGCCTTCCGACGGCTGCAGCGCGAAGCTGATCCCCGGATGTGCCACCTCGTGGAGGAAAAGCGACTGACGCGAGATTTCGTGCACGTTCTCGTGCCGAAACACTGGCTTGGGCATCCGGGCGAAGCTGGAGAATTCGTCGACCATGCGCCGGAGATCGCCGACTTGGCGCACGATGGTCCCCGTCAGCCGTTCGAAAGTCTCGGCGTCGGACGCGATTTCCTTGCCAAAACGGCGCTGAAGCCGTTCGGCCGCAAGCTGGATCGGCGTCAGCGGGTTCTTGATCTCGTGGGCGATGCGGCGCGCAATGTCGGACCATGCGGCGCGCCGCTGGTCGGTTAGCTGATCTGTGATGTCATCGAAGGTTATGACCGCACCTTCCTGATAACGCACGCGTTTCACGGCCAGAGTGCGTTGCCCGGTCTTCGAGGTAATGAGAACGTCCGCTTCGCGCTGCTCTCCGTGCATGAACTCATCGAGCTCGCCTGATACATCTGCAAGCGGCGCACCTTCCAGCGTTTCCTGCTCGCGCTGCAGAAGGTTCTCGGCCGACCGGTTGATGAGCAAGATGCGGTTGTTCGCATCCAGTGCGACAACCCCCGCAGTGACGCTCGAGAGGACCGCCTCGGTAAACGCGCCACGCGTTTCGAGTTGCGCGTTTGCGGCCATGAGCGCGGACGTTTGCTCGTCCAGCCGCCCGGTCATGCGGTTGAACGCGCTGGCCAACGTCTGAATTTCATCTTCGGTTTTCGCAACGGCGTACACGAGCAGAGAAATCGCCCTTCTCAATGCGGCCGGCGGCAGTCACCAGCTGAGCAACCGGGCGGACCAATCGGTCCGCTAACTTTAGGGCAGCGACAATGGCGAGGCCGACGATGACTAGGGAAACCAGCAACAGCGCACCATTGAACCGCAGCTGATTCATGCGCGAGCGTGCCAGAAGCGCTTGGTACCCCGCCAGGACTTCGTTAGCCCGCTCAATCTGTTCCTGGAATTGTGGCTCGAAAACCCGAGCGGCGTAGAGGTACGTGTCTGGGCCATAGTCGAGCCGGGTGAGTGCTCCGATGCGATCGCTCGAATTGACGGAAATGACCTGGCTTTTGCCAAGCTGTTCTACGGCGGCGGCCGGAATGTCATTATTCAGCGGCCGGTCGTACGGATTGACGAGCGCCAACGTGCGGATTTGCTTGTCCTTGCCGTACGTGAAGATGATTGCTTCCGAGAGGTTCCGATTGAGCACCTGCAGCCTAGCGAATGCGTCTCCAAAACGGGGGTCATCGATCGGTACCAGCCGCAGGTAGCCCGCCACGTCCCCGCTCGCTGCTTGGGTCTCACCCGCGACGCGCTCGACCTCGTTGTCATAGGTCGTGCGGGCAAGCTGGACGCTGTTCTCAAGCATTCCGCGGGCGCGATCGGAGAACCAAAATTCGAGTCCGCTTTGCAGAAGCAGTGACGCGAGGATCGCGACCATGACGGTCGGAACGGCGGCCAGGATGGAGAACAAAGTTACCAGCCTCGCATGAAGCTTGCCGCTTCCCAGTCCCTCCCGTTCCGCGCGCTGACGAGCAACGCGGCGCGAATAAAGGACCATCAAGGCGATCGCAGGGATGAGATTGGCGACGAGGAGAAGCGCGATCAGCGGCGGCGAAAGAAGCGATCCCGGCTCAGCGCCGCGCGTCAGCACCCACACCGTGAACGCAATAGTCGCGACCAGGACCGCAGCAACGCCCAAGGTGGCGTATCGCGACACGCGACCAGCCGCCCGGTTGCGAGCGAGCCAGCTGGCGAAGTCGTTCCTATTCAACTGCGAATCTGCGGCAGGCGCGTCCACATGGGTCGCCTAGCACGGCAGTTGCACGAAAAACACAGTTGCTGAATCGTCTCAGCCGCTTTTTCAGGCCGCAGCCCGCGACAGCCAGGGCGAATAGAAATCGCGGAGCATGGCGACGACAGTTTGCGCGTCGTCCTGCTGGTTCACCTTGTTGCGGAGTTCCGCCGAGCCCGGGAGGCCCTTGGTGTACCAGCCGACATGTTTTCGCGCGAGGTTCACGCCAGTGTGCGTGCCGTAGAGCGAAAGCATGTCCTCATACTGCTCGAGCATGGTCGAAAGCTGCTCGTCGAGTGTCGGATCGGGCTTCGGCCCTCCCCCGGCGAGCTCCGTCATGGCCTGACCAAGCAGCCATGGGCGACCATAGGCGCCGCGGCCGATCATAACTCCATCGGCACCCGATTGGTCGAGCGCCGACCGCGCGTCCTCGATGGAGCAAATATCACCGTTGACGATGACCGGCACCGAAACGGAGTCCTTCACCTTCCGAATGAAGGTCCAGTCGGCGCTGCCCTTGTACATCTGGCAGCGCGTGCGCCCGTGCACCGTGATCATCTTGATGCCGAGGCTTTCGGCGATGCGCGCCAGTGCCGGCGCATTCAGGCTCGAATGGTCCCAGCCCATGCGCATCTTGAGAGTGACCGGAACCTTCACGGCTTTCACGGTCGCTTCGATGAGGGCAGCGGCAAGGGGCAGGTCGCGCATCAGTGCGGAACCGGCGTCGCCGTTGACGACCTTCCGCACGGGGCAGCCCATGTTGATGTCGATGATTGCCGCACCGCGCTGTTCGTTAAGCTTGGCCGCTTCGGCCATGACGTCAGGCTCGCAACCCGCGAGCTGGAGCGACACCGGCTCCTCAATCGGGTCCCACAAGGCCTTCTGCAGCGACTGGCGGGTCTCGCGGATCATCGCTTGGCTGGCGATCATCTCGCTGACCGTCAGGCCGGCCCCGTAACGCTTCACGACGCGCCGGAACGGCAGGTCGGTGACGCCCGTCATCGGCGCCAGAATCACTGGCGAAGCGATCTGGACAGGGCCGATCGAGATGGATTTCAACTCGGTCATGGGTCGGGCGCATGTAGGGGAACTGCCCTTGGCGGACAAGCCGAGCGCGGTTCTTGTCCTTCAAACGGCTGTAGGAGCCGACCGGCACCTTGCCCGTTATGCCTCGCCAGGAAGCACTGGGCGCTTCCGTGACGAGAACCAACGGGAGGATGTAATGCGTTCAATATTCCTTATTGCCGGAGCAGCCCTTGCCCTTTCGGCCTGCGGGAGCGGCGGAGAAGACGAAGAAGCGAACACTGTGGTGGTCAACGACATTACGATGAACGAAAGCGCCACGGACGACATGATGCTGAACGGCGACGTGAACGCCATGACAATCGGAAACGAAACCATGGATGCCAACACGCAGAACGCGGTCGAGCAGGATTTGACGACGAACGACGCAGACACGAACCTGGCGAACGGCATGTAAGCCGCTTCCCCCAGCCATGTGCACGCACTAGGGCGGGCGCATGGCTGAGGGACACGTTACTGCACTCATCGTCGCCGCCGGCAAGGGCGAGCGTCTCGGCGCGGATCTACCTAAGCAATATCGAGTAATCGGCGGAAAGCCGGTCCTCCGCTGGGCGGTTGATGCACTTGCCCAACATCCATCGATCGACCGAGTCCGCGTCGTCATCGGCGACGGGCAACAGGAGCTCGCGCTCGCTGCCTTGGAGGGCCTGGACGTCGGCGAATTCGTGGTCGGCGGTTCCGAGCGCTCGGACAGCGTCTTGAATGGCCTTCAGGCCGTCGAGCATGGAACCGTGCTGGTCCACGATGCCGCCCGCCCCTTCTGCCCACCTGCCGTCATCGATCGGCTTCTGGCCGCGCTCGAACATAGCGACGGCGCCGTTCCGGTGCTGCCGGTTGCGGACACGCTCGCGCTAGGCTCGAGCGTGTTGGAGGAGCCGATCGATCGCACCCGCCTGCTCCGCGTCCAGACACCCCAGGCCTTTCACGTGGAAGACCTGATCTATGCCTATGAAGAGGCGGGCCGGAAGGCGGCGACAGATGAGTCCACGGTGATGTTGGCCGCGGGGCTGAAGGTTGCGACCGTCGAGGGCGATCCCATGCTCGAGAAGCTGACGAGCCCGGCCGATTGGTCGCGCGCGGAAGCCATGCTGGTGTCGCGGCTCGTTCCGCGCACGGGCATGGGCTTCGATGTCCATGCGTTCGAAGGCGAAGGCCCGATCATGCTCGGCGGCATAGCCGTGCCGCACTCGCGCGGCCTCGCCGGGCACAGCGACGCTGACGTCGTCCTGCACGCGATTACGGACGCCCTCCTCGGCGCTGCCGGCCTGGGCGATATCGGCGAGCACTTTCCGCCTTCGGACGCACAGTGGAAAGGCGCCTCGTCCGACCTGTTCCTCAGGCATGCGGCGGAACTCGTCATTGGACGCGGCGGCATCATCGATCATGTTGACGTCACGATCATCGCCGAGGAGCCGAAAGTCGGCCCCCATCGTTCAGCCATCAGAATGCGAGTGGCGGAAATCCTCGGAACCCGGGTGGCGCAAGTCAGCGTGAAAGCTACGACCACCGAAGGACTGGGATTCACGGGTCGGCGCGAAGGTATGGCGGCCCAGGCAGTCGCAAGCATCCGCATGGAGCTCAGCCGGTGAAGGACTATCTCCTTCCCCCGGAGCTGATCGAGCAGGCCCGCAAGGTGGTCGAAGCCAACCGCTCGGCGGGCAAGCGGATTTCCGTGGCGGAGAGCTGCACCGGTGGATTGGTCAGCGCGGCCATCACCGAGATTGCCGGTTCGTCGGATGTGTTCGAGGCCGGCTACGTAACCTACTCCAACGCGGCGAAGATCGCTGATCTGCATGTCAGTCAGGAGGTGGTCGAGACCTTCGGAGCGGTCAGCATCGCCACAGCCTGGGCCATGGCTCGAGGGGCGCTGCAGGCTTCGGAGGCGGACATCGCCGTGGCAATCACTGGCATCGCCGGCCCGGGGGGCGGAAGCGCGAGCAAGCCGGTGGGCACGGTCGTCTTTGCGCGCGCCGAGCGCGGCAAGGATCCTTCGCAAATCGTGGCGGACCAGAAGTTCTTCGACGAGCCGAACCGCGCGGGAGTGCGGCTTCAGGCCGCGCTTTGCGCGCTCGAATTGCTGATGCCGTAGAGCGCCGCCGCCCGCTCCTCGAACGCCCTCGTCATGCGCCTCAAAGCCCGGTCGAACATCTGGCCGGCAAGGGCTTCGAAAATTCGCGAGCGAAAGGCGAAATCGACCGAGAAGCACAGGTTCGTTCCCCCGTCCGCGGTCGGTTCGAATCTCCACTCGTTGTGCAGGTACTTCAGCGGCCCCTCGACATAGTCGACGAGGATCTTGTTGGGCCGCTCCTTCACGACACGGCTGGTGAAGCGCTCTTTGAAGGCGTTGAAGCCTACCACAAGGTCAGCAACCGTTTCCGTGGCACTTGAAGAACGCACCCTAACCGCAACAACCCACGGCAGAAATTCATCGTAGCGACTCACGTCTGCGACGAGGTCGAACAATTGTTCGGGAGAGTATGGAAGGTGCTTCGTCTCGGTATGCCGCGGCATCAGCCGTTCGCCCGCTCCAGTTGCGCGTTGCGGGCCGACTGCATCTTCTTGAAGTCGTCTCCGGCGTGATAGCTCGACCGGGTCAGTGGTGAAGCTGCTACGAGCAGGAACCCCTTGGCACGCGCAATCGCCGCGTAGGCGTCGAATGCCGGCGGAGTGACGAACTCCTCGACCTTAGCGTGGCGCGGGGTCGGCTGAAGATACTGGCCCATGGTGAGGAAATCGACGCCGGCAGACCGCATGTCGTCCATTACCTGGTGCACTTCGAGCCGCTGCTCGCCCAACCCGACCATCACGCCGGACTTGGTGAAGATGTGCGGAGACCTTGCGCTTCACGCACTCCAGCAGCCTCAGGGACGCATAATAGCGCGCACCGGGCCGGATCGTCGGATAGAGTCTCGGCACGGTCTCTAGATTGTGGTTGTAGACGTCGGGGCCCGCATCGACGATCGCTTCGACGGCAGTTTCACTCTTGTTGCGGAAGTCGGGAGTGAGGATCTCGATCGTCGTGTTCGGCGTCCGCTTCCGCAGCGCTTCAATGACCTTCACGAACTGCGAGGCACCGCCGTCCGGCAAATCGTCGCGATCAACCGAGGTCACCACGATATGCTCGAGCCCTAGCTCGGCCGCGGCAACCGCCACGTGCTCCGGCTCCAGCGGATCGACTGCGCGCGGCATACCCGTCTTCACATTGCAGAAGGCGCAGGCCCGCGTGCAAGTGTCGCCGAGGATCATCACGGTCGCGTGCTTCTTGGTCCAGCATTCGCCGATATTCGGGCAGGCGGCTTCTTCGCAGACCGTGGCAAGTCCCAGCGAGCGCATCAGATTGCGCGTCTGGGCATAGCCGGGACTGGTTGGCGCCTTGACGCGGATCCAGTCGGGCTTTCGCGGACGAGGAGCGGGCTCGGTCATGCGGGCCAGATAGCGACTGGACCCGCGGCTTGCCACCCCTGCCCCGCTACGGCTAGCGCGCGGCCATGACGCGCTTCAACGATCTGGTCGACGGCTACCGTCGCTTCCGCCGCACCGAATGGCGCAACGAGCGCGGAAGATGGACCGAGCTCGCCGAAGGCCAAAGCCCAAAGGTGATGGTGATCGCCTGCTCCGACAGTCGGGTCGAACCCGCGATCATTTTCGACGCCCGGCCGGGCGAAATGTTCGTGGTTCGCAACGTAGCAGCTCTCGCGCCGCCGTTCGAGACGACGCCGGGCTATCACGGCGTCTCCGCCGCCCTCGAGTTCGCCGTGACCCAGTTGGAGGTCGAGGAAATCGTGGTTCTCGGCCATGGGCTGTGCGGAGGCTGCGCGGCCGCCCTCACCGGTCAGTTCGATGGAGCCGAGCATGGAGCGGGCCACTTCATCGCCAGTTGGGTGAGTCTGCTCGACGAGGCGCGCGATTTGGTGACCGAGAAGCATGCAAAGCTCGACGGAGCGGCCTTCGTCGAGATGGAACTGCGGGCAGTCCAGGTCTCGCTGAAGAACCTGCGAACTTTCCCCTGGATCGCCGAACGTGAAACAGCCGCGAAGCTTGCGCTCCACGGCTGTCACTTCTCCATCAACGATGGGAAACTTTACGTGCTCGACGAAGCGGAAGGTGTCTTCCGCCCCGCCTGAGCCTTCAGACTAGCAACGGGTGTTGTAGTCGTAGATCGGACGACCCTGCTGGTCGACGTAATAGCAGTAGCCGCGGGTATCTCGGTAATATTGACGGTTGTTCACGACTGCGCCGAGAACGCCGCCGAGAACCGCGCCGGCAACTGCACCGCCGACCGGGCTGACACCCGGAATGACCGCGCCGGCGACTGCACCCGCGGCACCGCCGATCGCCGCGCCGGTCGCAGCACGGCGAGCCTGGTCATTGTTTCCCCCTCCGTAATAGGGATCGTTGTTGTAACCATACGGATTGGTTGCGCATGCGCTCACGGCGAAACTCGCCGCAAGGGCGGCACTAAGTGCAACTTTCTTCATGACTGATCCTCCAAGCCCGTTATTCCTCCCAATGCAGGTTCAATTGCTCAAACAGGCGTTTCGTTCCCGCATCGATCCTTTAAGAGACGCGACATGAACGACAGGCACGACGAACGGGAAGACAATATCGCGCTGCTCATCGACGCGGACAATGCCAGTCCCGAGCACCTGGATGAAGTCCTCCTCGTTCTGGGCGAGCTCGGCGCGATCAATGTACGCCGGGCCTACGGCAACTGGGCGAAGGTCAGTCTCAAGGGATGGGGCAACCTTACCGGCATCCATTCGATCGTTCCGATGCAGCAATTCGACGTCGCCAAGGGCAAGAGCGCAACCGACATGCGCATGACCATCGACGCAATGGACCTGCTTTACCGCGGCCATGTGGACGGTTTCGGGATCATGTCGAGCGACAGCGATTTTCTGCCGCTTGCCCAGCGCATCCGGGAGGAAGGGCTTCCGGTCTACGGTTTCGGTACGGCCAAGACGCCACTCGGCTTCCGCCAGGCCTGCACTCGCTTCTTCGACGTCGCGGCACTGCATCTCCCGCACGACGAACAGTCGGCCGCACAACCTCAGGCAGAGTCGCCAAACGCTGTCGACGATGAGCTGATCGAGTTGCTCGGCTCAGCCTACAAGGCGTCCAAGCGCGATGACGACGGCTATGCCTCTTTATCCGAGCTCGGCCAGCGTGCGACGGCGGTGTCGAGCTTCGCAGCGCGCAACTACGGTTTCACGCGCCTGTCGGACCTCATCCGGTCAGTCCCCAATTTCGACGTCCGGACCGCTCCCGATGGAAGCCTGTCGGTCAAGCGACTGCGGTAGAAACCGGTCGAACTGTTGCGAACCCGACACAGGGTTCGCCTGATCTGGATTTTCACACATAAGTTAGGAACTGGACGGGAGCAGGGCGGTTTTCATCCCCACAAGGGACGTGGGCACCATACAGAGCGGATCAATGCTGGATTCCAGTCATCCAGAGGCCTTGCTCGACAGCGCAATTGCAGCGGTCGAGAGCGGCGACGGTTACCGGGCGGAACTCGATAAGATCAGAGTGCCGATCTACACGGCCGACGCGCAAGGCAGGATCACCTACTGGAATCAGGCCTGCGTGGACTTTGCGGGTCGCGAACCGCAGCTCGGCGAGGATCGCTGGTGCGTGACCTGGCGGCTCCTGACGATCGATGGCGACCCTTTGCCGCATGACGAATGTCCGATGGCCAGGGTCATCCAGTCTCGAAGGTCGGTCCGAACCGAAATCGCCATCGCGATGCGGCCGAACGGAAGCCGGGTCGCGTTTCGTCCCTATCCCACTCCGCTGTTCGACAGCACGGGTGCGTTCGTAGGCGCCATCAACATGCTCATCGACATCAGCGATGAACAGGCCGAGGCGCTCCGGGAGCAAGCCGCGCGCTGCCGCCGATTGTCCAATTCCACTGACGACGGTTCGGCGCGAGCCATATTGCAATCCATGGCGCACGGCTATGAGCAGTCCGCCGCTGCGCTTCGGCCGGACGACACGATCGCCTAAAGCAATTCGAGTGTCAGCCTGACCTCGTCCCCGGCCGCGATCTCGGCTCGGCGCCGTACCTCGGCCTTCACTGGCAGGAGATAGCCGCCACATCTTTGGGGAAAGACGGAGGTGCGCCAGACAACATCGCCAATGGTCGCCTCCACGCGAACGGAACCGAACCCGCCACGATGGACCAGGCTGCGCGCCCGTACCTCATCCGCCAGCTCTTCCGGCACGGTGATGAAATGCCAGCTGGCCGATTCGCCTGTCCACAGCCAGAGCGGTGCGGTGACACGGATCATGGGTCCAGCTGACAGAAACAGCCGTTGCGCGGAAGCCAAAACGGAAGGCCGGCAAAGCTAAACTGCAGGAACAGCCGCCGCGGCTCTCCTGAGCCGAAGCCGATGCTCGCGCATTGCCGTGTAGAGGCCACTACTGGCGATCAAGACGGCGCCGACGACTGTGTGCGTGCTGGGCACGTCCGAGAAGAGCATCCACCCATAAACGGTCGCCGCAACAATCTGCAGATAGTCGAATGGCGTCACGACCGACACGGGCGCTCGCAGCGACGCGGTCATGAGCAGCTGTCCCAGGCCGCCCGCGAGTCCCCCCGCCAAGGCAAGGCCCATCGCAGACGCGCTATGCCACGCGCCGACGAAAGGCATGACGAGGCCGCCGACCGCTACCCCCGACACCGCGAACCAGAAGACTATCGCGGAAAGATTCTCGCTTCGCTGGAGATGGCGGAGTGTGGTGGTGACGCCCGCCTGCCCGATGGCCGCGGCCAAGGCGATGATGACGCCCAGCAGCGGCAGGCTCGACCCGCCCGGGCGTGCGACGATCAGGACACCAATGAAGCCGATGAACACCGCCGACCAGCGATGTACCCCGACATGTTCCTTGAGGATCAGGAACGAGAGGATGGTCGCGAAGATCGGCGCGGTGAAGTTGATCGCCGTCGCATCCGCGAGCGGCAACAGGATCAAGGCCTGGAACGTAAGGCCCATCGACAGCAGCCCCAATGCGCACCGCCACACATGCGCGAGCGCACGGTTCGGCTTCAATGACGCGAGGGTCTCGCGCTTCAGAACCCAGAACAGAATGACGGGCAGGCTGAACAGCGAACGGTAGAACACCAGCTCCGGCGCGTTGAGCCCCTGCTCCGATGCGAGCTTCAACAACGCGCCCATCGTCGCGAAGCTGAACCCGGACCCGATCCGGCAGAGAATGCCGCTGGCTACATGCTCTTGGTCATGCGCAGCGGCGTTCTCCGCCATTCGGACTACCTCGTCAGCTTGCGATATGTCGTCCGGTGCGGCCGGGTGGCTTCTTCGCCGAGGCGACGGACCTTGTCTTCCTCATACGCCTGGAAGTTGCCCTCAAACCATTCGACCCGGCTGTCGCCTTCGAATGCGAGGATGTGCGTCGCCAGGCGATCGAGGAAGAAGCGGTCGTGGCTGATGACCACGGCGCAGCCAGCGAAATTCTCGATCGCTTCTTCAAGCGCGCCCAGCGTCTCGACGTCCAGGTCGTTGGTCGGCTCGTCGAGTAGCAGGACGTTGCCGCCGCGCTTGAGCATCTTGGCGATGTTCACGCGGTTGCGCTCACCGCCGGACAGCTTGCCGACGTTCTTCTGCTGGTCTTGGCCCTTGAAGTTGAAGGCGCCGACATAGGCGCGCGTCGACTGGTCGTGACCGTTGACTTTCATGTAGTCGAGGCCGTCCGAAATCTCCTCCCAGACGTTCTTCTTGTCGTCGAGGTGATCGCGGCTCTGGTCGACATAGCCGAGATGGACTGTCGGACCGATGTCGATCTCGCCCGCGTCAGGCTTCTCCGCCCCGGTGATTAGCTTGAACAGGGTCGACTTGCCCGCGCCATTCGGCCCGATGACGCCGACGATGCCGCCCGGTGGAAGCGTGAATGACAGGTCCTCGAACAGCAATTTGTCGCCATAGGCCTTGGTGACGCCTTTCACCTCGATGACCTTGCCGCCGAGGCGCTCGGGGATCTGGATGAGGATCTCGGACTTGCCCGGGACCCTCTTCTCCTGGGACGCGACCAATTGGTCGAACTTGGCGATACGAGCCTTAGACTTGGTCTGGCGCGCCTTGGCGCCCTGCCGGATCCACTCCAGCTCGTCCTTGATCGCCTTCTGGCGCCCGGATTCCTCGCGCTCCTCCTGCTCGAGGCGCTTGGCCTTCTTCTCGAGGTAGGTCGAGTAATTGCCTTCGTACGGGAAGTATTTCCCGCGATCGAGTTCGAGGATCCACTCGACCACATTGTCGAGGAAGTAGCGATCGTGGGTGATCATCAGGACCGCACCGGGATATTCCGCGAGATGCGTCTCGAGCCATTGAACGCTTTCCGCGTCGAGGTGGTTGGTGGGCTCGTCGAGCAGGAGGATCGAGGGCTTCTGGATCAGTAGTCGGGTTAGCGCGATACGGCGCTTCTCACCGCCGGAAAGGCTCTCGACCGGCCAGTCGGACGGAGGACAGCGGAGCGCCTCCATCGCGACCTCGAGCTGGTTGTCGAGCGTCCAGCCGTCGACCGCGTCGATCTTGCCCTGCAGGTCCCCCATTTCCTCCATCAGCACGTCGAAGTCGGTATCGTCCTTCGGATCGCCCATTTCGGCCGAGATCGCATTGAAGCGATCGACCATGTCGGCGACCTCGCGTGCGCCGTCCTTGACGTTCTCGAGCACGGTCTTGCTCGGGTCCAGGTGCGGTTCCTGCGGCAGATAGCCGACCGTGACGTTCTCGCCCGGCCAGGCCTCGCCCTGAAAATCCGTGTCGATGCCGGCCATGATCTTCATCAAAGTCGATTTACCCGCGCCGTTGGGGCCGACGATGCCGATCTTGGCGCCGTGATAGAATTGCAGGTTGATGTGGTTCAGCACCGGCTTCTGAGCGCCGGGGAAGGACTTGGTCATGTCCTTCATGACATATGCGTACTGGGCGGCCATTGGGTCGCAAGCTTCCTTCAAATTCGGGATTTGGCCTGCGAGTTAGGCGATGAAGGGCCGGATTTCCAGCCCGTCAGTCGCGGCCGATCATCTCCTCAGTGTTCGCGAAACGATAGTCCTTGAACCGCTGCCGCAACTGAAGCTTCGAAAGCTTGCCCGTGGCAGTATGCGGAAGGTCGTCCACGAACTCGATGGCATCGGGCATCCACCAGGAAGCAACATGCTTCTTGAGATGGTCGCGGATCTCGCCTTCGCTGACGTCCATGCCTTTCACCCGCACCACGCAAAGAAGCGGACGTTCGTCCCATTTGGGGTGCGGGATGCCGATCGCCGCCGCCTCTGCGACACCCGGGCAGCCCACTGCCGCATTCTCAAGCTCGATAGAGCTGATCCACTCGCCGCCCGATTTGATGACATCCTTCGACCGGTCGGTGATCTGGATTGTCCCGTCGGGATGCATTGCGGCGACGTCGCCCGTGTCAAACCACAGATCGTCGTCCGTCGCGTCACGGTCGGCCTTGAAGTAGCGCTTGATGACCCACGGGCCGCGGCACTGAAGACGCCCCGACGACTTGCCGTCGCGCGGCAGCAAATTGCCCTCATCGTCCACCGTCCGAAGCTCGACGCCGAAGGGCGCCCTGCCCTGCCGCGCAATGACCTCGACCTGCTCCTCGTCGCTGAGCTCGTCCCAGCCGGCGGGTGGTGCACCGCAAGTCCCGATCGGCGAAGTCTCCGTCATTCCCCAGGCGTGGCCCACCTCGACTCCACGGGCCCGGAGCCACCGGATCATGGCGCGTGGAGCAGCCGAGCCGCCGATCGTCACCTGCTTGAGTGGGCCAAGTTCCTCCCCCGTACGCTCGATATGCTCGATCATCGTCAACCAGACCGTGGGCACGCCGGCGGAATGCGTGACCTTCTGCTCACGAAATAGCTGGCACATGCGCTCGGGCCGATAGTCGGCCGAAAGAACGAGCTTGGCGCCCGTAGCCGCGCCAGCCCAAGGCACGCCCCAGGCATTGGCGTGGAACATCGGCACGATCGGCAGGACGACCGCCTGCTTGGACAGGCCCATGATATCGGGGCTCAACTGCGCAAGCGTGTGCAGCATTGTCGAGCGGTGCTCGTACAGGACACCCTTGGGATCTCCTGTCGTGCCGCTGGTATAGCAGAGCCCTAGCGGCGCCCGCTCGTCGCCCTCAACCCACTCGAAATTGCCATCCTCGGCGTCAATCCACTCGCGAAAGCCGGTCTCGCCCTCGGCAGGATCGAAGCAGATGTAGTGCTCGATGGTCCTCCACTTCGGCTTCATCCGCTCGACAATGGGGGTGAACACGCGATCGTAGAGGAGAATGCGGTCCTCGGCATGGTTCGCGATATATTCCAGTTGGTCGTCGAACAGGCGCGGATTGATCGTGTGCAGCACTCCGCCCATGCCGGCAGTGCCGTACCAGGCGATCAGATGATGCTCATGGTTCATGCCAAGCGTGGCCACGCGGTCGCCCGGCTTGATCCCCATCCGCACCAGCGCCTGCGCCATCTTGCGCGCGTCTCCGGCAACATTGCGCCAGGTCGTCCGGGTGGTACGTCCATCCGCCCAGGCAGTGACAATCTCGCCGTCCCCGTGCTCGCGCTCGGCGTGATCGACGAGGCGGGTCACCCGCAGCGGCCAGTCCTGCATTTCTCCAAGCTGCACCACCGCTATCTCCCTGACACAGCTGTTAGCACTGTGTGACAATAGGAGGTCGCCTAATCAACCGGTTCGTATTTGCTACCAGACGACTGCGGCTTGCGAAAGCGCGACAGCTAGAACGGAAGTTTCATGCCCGGCGGCAGCGGCAGGCCGCTGGTAACCTTCTGCATCTCCGCATTCGCGGCTTGGTCGGCCTTGGAACGAGCGTCGTTGAGACCGGCAGCGATCAAATCCTCAAGCATCGCTTTCTCGGAAGGCTGAAGAAGGCTCTCATCGATGTCGACGCCCAGGATCGTGCCCTTGGCTGTCGCTCGGATCTTCACCAGCCCGCCGCCGGAAACCCCTTCGACTTCGATGCTTTCAAGGTTTTCCGTGGCCCTCTGCAGCTCGGACTGGGCATTCTGCGCCATTTCCATGAGCTTATTTAGGTCTAGGTCGGGCATGTCTCAGGCGCCTTTCGTGGAAGCAAAAGATTCGAGCGTGGCGTCGGGGAAAGCCTCGAATGCCGCGCGGACTGCTGGATCGGCCAGCACTTCGGAGCGAACGCGCTCCTCGGCCATTTTCTCCTGATCCAGCAAGGAAGGCTCGCCAGGTTCGTCCGAAAGCGAAACTTGCCACGTCGCGTCGGTGGCGGACTTCAGCGCCGCGGCCAGCTCGCGCGGCCAGTCGGTTCCGAGCGGACGCGTCGGCTTCAGCACTAGTTCCGGGGGTGCGTAGCGGACGAGGCCGACCTGATCGTGGAGCTGCACGGCCAGCTGGTGCTTACCCTTCCTCTCAAGAAGATTTATCAACTCATTGAAATCGGTAGGAAGTTGCGCGGTAGGAGCACTGCTCCTAGCCGGTGCAATGCTGCCTGCGGGGGACGCGGAAGCCTCACCGGAGAGGCGCGAAAGCACGATGGCCGGGTCTGGCAGGTCCGCGGCGTGGATCAGGCGCAGTAGAGCCATCATGGCCGCTTCGCGCGGGTCCGGAGCAATCTGCACGTCCGACAGGCCCTTCAGCAGCATCTGCCACACCCGGTGGATCTGGCCCCAGCCAAGCTGTTCTGCCAGCCGTTCCGCCGCGTCACGCTGCTCCGCCGGGAGCGCCTCGGCTGCTGCGCCGGCTTTCGTCCGGGTGGCGAGGTGCAACTCCTCCATGAGGCCCCGAAGAATAGAGGAGGGATCGATGCCAAGGTCGTGCGCTTCATCGAGATCTGCGAGCGTCGCTGCGGATTCGGCCGCAAGAACATGTTCGAGCAGGCGCCGGATTCGTCCGCGGTCAGCCAGGCCGAGCATGTCACGCACCTGCTCGGCCGTGACGGTGCCGCCCCCGTGAGCAATAGCCTGGTCCAGAATCGAAAGGCCGTCTCGCGCAGAGCCCTCGGCAGCCCGGGCGATCATCCGAAGCGCATCGTCCTCCACTTCGACGCCTTCGGCCCTGGAAACTTCTGCGAAATGGGCCGCCAGTTTCTCGGCCGGGATACGCCGCAAGTCGAAACGCTGTGTACGCGACAACACCGTCAGCGGAACCTTGTCGACCTCGGTCGTCGCGAACAGGAACTTCACATGCTCAGGCGGTTCCTCAAGAGTCTTCAGCAACGCATTGAAAGCGTTCTTCGACAGCATGTGGACTTCGTCGATTATGTAGATCTTGTAGCGCGCGTTGACCGACGCATACCGGACCGCGTCAATGATTTCCCGGACGTCGTCCACACCAGTGTGTGATGCGGCGTCCATTTCGATCACATCAATGTGTCGTCCCTCGGCTATCGCCTTGCATTGCTCGCACACGCCGCAGGGGCTGATGGTCGGTCCGCCCTGGCCATCCGGTCCGACGCAATTGAGCGCCTTGGCTACGAGGCGGGCAGTCGACGTTTTGCCGACGCCTCGAACGCCGGTGAGGAGAAAGGCATGAGCGATGCGGTTTCGCTCGATCGCATTGGCAAGCGTTTGCACCATCGCGTCCTGACCGATCAGCTCGGAGAAATTCTGCGGCCGGTATTTCCGGGCGAGAACGCGATACGGAGAGGCGGCTGCTGCCTTCTGCGGCATCTCGGGCAAGTCGAGGCCCAGGCCAAGCGATTCGGGTTCGTCCATCAACAGTGGTTTAGGGGCGAGAGGGTGTCAGCGCCAATGTCTGGAGGTGGGAGCCGGAACGACCCGAGACGAAATCGTTGTGGCTGCTTCCTTCCGGATCTGACCAGGTTGGCGACAGCCTCGTCCGCCCGACTCCCGCGGCGCATATGGGTGAAGACCTTGTACCGCGCAAGTTTGCGCCAACTCCCATGCCCCTTCATTCATCATTCACGCGGCCTGTAGAATGTCGCGATGGCCCTGCCGGAGGCTGCCTGCATGATCTTTCTCGCCGCAATACTTCCGATCCTCGCTTCCGCCGCGCAGGCCAGCGAACCAATCACTGTCACCGCATACCCTTGGGCACCGTTCATAAGCCCAATGGGCGAGCCTTTTCGTGCCCGCACGCGCGGTGAGGATACGTTTGCGCGCTGGTTTCACCAGGCCGACAGCAACCAGGACGGCACGTTGACGGCCGACGAGATGCGAGCCGATGCCGAACGCTTCTTCGCCAGGCTCGACAGTGATCGGGACGGCCGGATCGGATCCGAAGAACGCATGGCGTACGAGGCGACAATCGCCCCCGAAGTCCAGGTCAAGTCGCCTTGGAAACGCACGCGGCAGGAAGCAGCAGCATCACGGTCGAGCGACAATCGGAATCAGGACGACCGGCGATCGCGGCGATCGAAGAACACGATCGACGGGTATCAACTGGACGGCCTTCAGGGCGCCGCCCGATACAGCTTGCTCAATCTCCCCGAGCCGGTTTCCGCTGCAGATGCGGACTTCAATCGGATCGTCACGCTGGACGAATTCAGACGCGCCGCCTCGTACCGATTTCAGCTGCTGGACAGCAGTGGATTGGGCAGAGTCACTTCTGAGAGCCTGAGGATGCTATTGCCCTCCCGGCCCAAAGAGGGCCGGCGCGTCAAACGTCCCAAGAACGCCGTCGACAAGAGAATTGGCGTTCCGCTGCCTGCCGGGGATTAGGACTGAGCCGCCGACCATCCCACGCCTTCATCACCCACAGAGCCAATTCTTCGCACCCGCGGGGATGCGAACACTAAGTGATTCCATTTTTTCATCCAGGATGATCTGGCAGGCGAGCCGCGATGTCCGAGTGGCGTGCGAAGCAAGGTCCAGGAGATCCTCCTCCTCATCGCTGGCGCGCGGAAGTTTCTCGAAGTCCGCCTTGTCGACGATAACGTGGCAGGTGGAGCAGGCCATCACGCCTTCGCACGCACCTTCGAGCGGCTGCTTCGCAGCCCAGGCGATGTCGAGCAGGCGCGTACCCGGCTTGGCCTCGACTTCCTTGTCGAGCGTCCCGTCGGCCTTGTGAAACCGTACCTTGGTCATGCAGCAAGGCCCTGCTGCTCGCGTGCCGCAGCGTCGATGCGCCGGATGGCACCGAGAAGATCCTCTTCGCTCGTATAGCGGCCGAATCCGAGCCGGATGGACGACCGAGCTTGGCGGTCGGTCAGCCCAATGGCACGAAGCACGTGGCTGGGACGGCCAGACCCGCTCGCGCAGGCGCTTCCAAGGGAGAATGCCATGTCCCGCAGGTCCGAGATCAGGCGTCCTGCGTCGAGCCCGTCGCGCCGAATGTTCAAATTGCCGCGATAGCGCTCCTCCGCACTGCCGTTGACGGTCCAACCGGAGCCCAATTCGCCAAGCGCCGCACTCCATAGTCGTTCAACATGGGCATGGTCGCGCTCCCTGCTTGCCGAAGCCAGTTTGGCGGCGGCTCCCAGACCAACACATAAGGTGGGCGACAGAGTACCGGAGCGGATACCCAACTCCTGTCCGCCGCCGTGGATCAAGGGCGCAGGCTCGACACCCTGCCGTGCCCACAACGCCCCAACAGCCTTCGGCCCATGTATTTTATGTCCAGAGACGGCCACCAGGTCAGGACCCTCGGGTATGCTCAGTCGCCCAAAGCCCTGGACCGCGTCGCAGAGCACGGGCGCACCCACTTCGTGCGCGAGGCTCGCGATTTCGCTCACCGGCTGAATGGCGCCGATCTCGTTATTGACCAGCATGACCGCCACGATGGCGACCGTCTCGTCCAGCGTGGCTTTCACATCGTCGAGATCCAGAAGGCCGTCTGCATCGACAGGAAGGCGTGTGATTTCACAGCCGCGACCCTCCAGCCAGTCGCTCGTGTCGAGAACCGCGGCATGTTCCGTCGCGACGGTGACGATCCGCCTCCGCGAAGGCGCCGCCTTCTCGATCGTACCCTTGAGCGCCCAGTTGAGTGCCTCAGTCGCGCTGCCGGTGAACGCCAGGCTTCCCCCATCCAGCCCGATGGCCTGCGCGACCTGCTTGCGCGCGACCTCGATGGCCGCTGCGGCTTCGCGGCCCCATCGGGAGGGGGAATGGGGATTGGCGAACTTCTCCTCGATCCACGGCCTCATCGCCTCCGCGACTTCAGGAGCGACAGGCGTAGTCGCCTGATAATCCAAGTAGATCATGCCGCCCTCGAAGAGGCCCGTTCGCGGATAACCCGCCATGCCGCGACGAAACGGTCGATGTCGGCTTCGCTCGTGTCGGGCCCGAAACTCACCCGGATCACTGTCGAGGCGATGTCGGCGGGAAGGCCCATGGCCTCGAGCACCTTGCTCGGCTTCATGCTTCCCGAAGAGCAGGCGCTGCCCGCAGATACAGCAATGCCAGCCAGATCGAATTGCACGAGCTGGCTGGTGCTGGCGACGCCGGGCATCGTATAGGCGCCGATCGCCGCACTACGCTCTGCGTCGCTCGCGATGACAAGCCCCCCGTTTCGGATGATCTCGGCCTCCAGCCGTTTTCGAAGGTCTGCAAGTCGCGGCATGGCATCGGCGAACGCCCGCGATTTCAGTGCGGCGGCGAGGCCTGCTGCGGCTGGCAGGTTCTCCGTCCCCCGCCTGTACCCCCTTTCCTGCCCACCGGAGGAAGCGAGCTTGGCAATGTCCTTCACGAGAAGCGCTCCAAAGCCCGGCGGGCCGCCGATCTTGTGTGCCGCCACGGCAATGAAATCCGCGTCCGGAAGCGGTCGCTTGCCCGCTCCCTGCGCGCAGTCGGAAAGGAGCAACGAGCCCGTGGAGCGGACCCTCTCCGCGATCTCTGCGAGCGGCTGCACCACGCCAGTCTCGTTATTCACCTGCTGAACCGCAACGAGCGTCGGCTTGGCAGCGATCACCTCGTCCAGAGCCGCGAGGTCGATGAGGCCGTTGCCGTTCACCGGCACAACCGCGCCCTGATCCCCCATCGCTGAGCCAACAGCATCGTGCTCGGTCGCTCCATAGGCGCGGCCGGCGACCTGCGCCCGCGAGGCCGCGATGGCGATCGCCTCTGTCGCGCCGGACGTGAAGATGATGTCATGACGCCAGTCGAGCGCTTCTGCGATGTCCGCCCGCGCCCGCTCCATCGCGGCGCGCGCCGCTCGGCCATCTGCGTGCGGAGAGCTCGGATTTGCCCATGCCCCCAGCGCATCGGCGATGGCCGTCTGCGCCTCGGGAAGCACGGGCGTAGTCGCAGCATGGTCGAGATAGAGCCTGTCCTGGGCGGTCAAATCGGGCCGTTTCCTGCTGATTGCTACTCGAAGCGCCTTCCCTATATAGGTGCCGCCGCCGCGGCGCACCCACGCTCGCGGCTAACTGTCGTTACGCGAGCACCAAAGCAATCCATGCCTGAAGTCATTTTCCCTGGTCCCGAGGGTCGCCTCGAAGGTCGTTTCCACCCCGGCACGCGTCCGCGCGCGCCCGTCGCCATGATCCTGCACTCGCATCCGCAGGCCGGCGGGACGATGAACAACAAGATCGTCCAGCTTCTCTACCAAACCTACGTGAAGCGCGGCTTCGCCACCCTTAGGTTCAATTTCCGAGGTGTGGGCAAGAGCCAGGGCGTGTTCGACAACGGCATCGGCGAGCTGAGCGACGCAGCCTCGGCGCTCGACTGGGTGCAGCAGATCCATCCGGAAGCGGAGACGACGTGGGTCGCCGGCGTCAGCTTCGGCGCGTGGATCGGCATGCAGCTCCTGATGCGCCGGCCGGAGATCAAAGGCTTCATTTCGATCGCGCCGCCGGCGAACATGTACGACTTCAGCTTTCTCGCACCCTGCCCCTCGTCGGGCATCATCATCCAGGGCGAGGCGGACGAAGTCGTGACTCCGATCGCTGTCCAGAAGCTCGTCGACAAGCTCCGGACCCAGCGGCACATCACCATTCATCACGACACGATCCCGGGCGCGAATCACTTCTTCGCCAATGAGCTCGACCTGCTGATGAAAAGCGTCGACGACTATCTCGACATGCGGCTTGCCACCGACAAGCCCGCTCCGGCGATCACCAAACGCTAGATCGTCAGGATCGCCACATTTCCCATCAGGACGGCCGCGGCAATCAGCATCAGGATGCCGCGGCGGCGATCTTCCTTGCGGCGAACCAGCTTGATTCCTCCGACGACGAGCAGGAAAGCGGCGATCATTCCGATCGCCATCATCGTCGAGCCTAGGCCTCCCAAAACATCTCTCCCGCTTCACTAAGGCTTAACCGCTGCCGATGCAGATTGGCCTCATGCCCATAGCTGAGCAGCAGGCACGCCTTGAAGAGGCGTTCGAAAGGATCGAGGAAACGATCCTGCCCTGCATCGCAATGATGCTGGAAACGCTCCTGGAAGCGTCCGAGGGTATCGCCAGCACTGACCCGAAGGCACTCGCGGCGGAGTTGCAGACGCTGGCGGCCGAACTCGAGGAGCTCACCCGCGCCGTCGAGCGCAGCAGCCCGATTCATCTTGAACCCGGCGAATACAAGACGGCCGCCGCCTAAGCTTCCTCCCTGACGATCTGCGCATGAAGCGCTGGATCCACATTACCGCCAGACAGCACAACCACCGTTCCGTCCTTCGACTCGACCGCGCCGGACAAGAGTGCCGCAAGCGCGACGGAGCCACCCGGCTCCACGGTCAGGTCATGCTTGTGCCACGCCCATCGGACCGCCTCCCGTACAGCGGCTTCGCTCACCGCCGCCGCCCGTGCCTGGCGTTCCTGCAGGATGCGGAAGGTTATCTGCGACACACGCGGGGTCTGCAGAGCGTCGCAAAGCGTCGCCGGAGCGTCGGAGCTGACCGGCACGATCTCACCCAATTCCAGCGATCGCCGCATGTCGTCCCAGCCCTCGGGTTCGACGATGACGATTTCCGCCTCTGGGCAGGCCAGCGCAATGCCTGCAGCAAGCCCGCCGCCGCCGCAGGGAATTATGATCCGGCGTGGCGGCTCCGGCATCTGCTCCAGAACCTCCAAACCCACGGTCCCCTGCCCCGCCACGATATGCGGATCATCGAAACTCGGGACGACGGTCGCACCGCTCTTTGCGGATATCCGGGCAGCAATATCCTCACGGCTCTCGCGATAGCGGTCGTAGAAGACGATGTCGGCACCTTCGGCTCGGGTGCCGTCGACCTTCACTGCCGGAGCATCGCTCGGCATGACGATGATCACGTGGATGCCCAGCCGCCTCGCCGCAATGGCCACACCCCGCGCGTGATTGCCGGAAGAAAAGGCCACCACACCCCGCGTCCGCTCCTCGTCTGACAGCTGCAGCAAGCGATTGCTCGCGCCGCGCAGTTTGAAGGCGCCGCCCGTCTGCAGGCACTCGCATTTGAGCCAAACTTTGTGGCCCCCCACTTCTGATTCGATCAGCGGAGTCCGCACCACGGATCCCATGATCCGCTGCTGGGCGTCCTCCACGTCGATGCGAGTAACCAATGAAGTCATGGAAGCCTTTGATTTGTCTAACGTTCCGACCAGCCGTTGCAGAGTGGCGACAGATGTGCCCTGCAATCCAGAGGGCAGGGCAAAAAACCTTTACTTAAGGGTACCCCCTACATATATCGCGCTCCCGCTGCCCCATGGGACTTCCAACCGCAAGGCAGCTCTTTCGCCGAACTACCCAGTTGGAGGTCCCTTGAGTTGCACAAGCATCATAGCGCGCTGGGGCTAGCTGCCGCCCCTCTCGGCCCGGTTGCCGACATCGCAATGAGCCGTCCGGTCCAGCCGGTCACGCTTCTCCGTCCGCATGCTGCGCGTCGCGCGGCCCGCTTCTTCGTGGATAATTTCCCGGGGCGGTCGCTGTACGCCGTGAAGGCGAATCCGTCGCCGGACCTGCTGCAGATCCTCTGGGAAGAGGGCGTCACCCACTTCGACGTCGCTTCGATCGGCGAAGTGCGCCTCGTGCACGAGACTTTGCCGGAAGCAGTGCTCTGCTTCATGCATCCGGTGAAGGCCGAAGAGGCCATTGCCGAGTCCTATTTCGAGCATGGCGTGCGCACCTTCAGCCTCGATACGCTCGAGGAGCTGGAAAAGATCGTCCAGGCGACGTCGACCGACGGTATCGCGGCCACCGACCTCAACCTGCTCGTCCGCCTCCAGGTCAACAATGAGCATGCCAAGCTGAGCCTTGGCGCGAAGTTTGGAGCAAAAGCTGACGAGGTGAAGGCCCTGCTCTTCGCCGCTCGCCAGGCCTCCGACGCTCTCGGCATCTGCTTTCACGTCGGCAGCCAGGCGATGTCGCCTGCCGCTTACGCCGAGGCCATGGGCCGCGTTCGCGACGCGATTGTCGAAGCGGCGGTCACCGTCGACATCGTCGATGTCGGTGGCGGCTTTCCGTCGACCTATCCGGGCATGGAACCGCCGCCGCTCGAGTCCTACTTCGAGATGATCCACTCGGCCTTTGAAGCGCTGCCGATCAGCTACTCGGCTGAGCTGTGGTGCGAGCCGGGCCGTGCCCTGTGTGCGGAATATGCCAGCCTGCTGGTGCGCGTCGAAAAGCGCCGCGGCAGCGAGCTGTACATCAACGACGGTGCCTACGGCGCTCTCTTCGATGCCGCGCATATCGGCTGGCGCTATCCGGTGCAGCTGATCCGTGAGAGCGGTTCGAACACTCGCCCGATGGACTTCAGCTTCTACGGGCCGACATGCGACGATCTCGACCACATGACGGGGCCGTTCCAGCTTCCAGGCGATGTCGCCGCCGGCGATTATATCGAAGTCGGCATGCTCGGAGCTTACGGCTGCGCGATGCGCACCGCCTTCAACGGCTTCGGTGCCGAACGCACCGAGATCGTCGACGATGAGCCGATGGCCACGCTTTACGGTGGGCAGATCGCTCGATCGAACGTGGTCACGCTGTAACCGATTTGCCCTCCTGCCGCGTGCAGGAGGGATTTCGCCGCACTGCGGTTGGGGTGAGGCTGTCCCCCGCTAAGAAAACGACATGCCCTTTTGCGATGCCGAGCCTATAGGCGCGGCAATCTACGGAGCATGACATGACGACCGATACTCTGAACAAGGTTCAGGACGCCGAACGCATCAACGACACGCGCAAGGCAGAGCTTCTGTCTTCGCCGGTCGAGCACATCGACATCACCAAGTTCGATGCGCGCCCGATCATCGAGTCGATGGGCAAGATGAGCTTCACCAGCCGCGACCTGTCGCGGGCGACCGGCATCTACAACCAGATGCTGGAGGACAAGGATTGCTCGATCATCCTCGTCGTCGCCGGTTCGACCTCCGCCGGCGGTTGCATGGATCTGTACGCCGAGCTCGTGAAGTCCAACATGGTCGACGCGATCGTCGCCACCGGCGCCACGATCGTGGACATGGATTTCTTCGAAGCGCTTGGCCACAAGCACTACCAAGCCAATGAAATCCCTGACGATGATACGCTGCGCTCACTGTATATCGACCGCATCTACGACACGTACATTGACGAGCAGCAGCTGCAGGATTGCGACTTCACGATCGGCAAGATCGCCGACAGCCTGGAGCCGCGTCCGTACTGCATCTCGCGCCTTCATCCGCGAAATGGGCAAGTGGCTGAGCGAGGGCAACGCCAAGAAGGAAGGCAGTCTCGTGCAGCTCGCCTACGAGCATGACGTACCGATCTTCTGCCCGGCGTTCGTCGACAGCTCGGCGGGCTTCGGCCTCGTGAAGCACCAGGTAGACGCCATGAAGCGCGGCGGCCACTACATGGTGCTCGACGCCATCGCCGACTTCCGTGAGCTGACCGACATCAAGATCAAGGCCGGCACCACCGGCCTCCTGATGATCGGCGGCGGCGTTCCGAAGAACTTCACGCAGGACACCGTCGTTTGCGCCGAGATCCTCGGCCACGACGATGTCGAGGTGCACAAGTACGCGGTGCAGATCACGGTCGCCGACGTCCGCGACGGCGCCTGCTCCTCCTCGACGCTTCAGGAAGCGGCGAGCTGGGGCAAGGTCTCCACCGCGATGGAGCAGATGGTCTTCGCGGAGGCGACCAGCGTCCTTCCGCTCCTCGCCAGCGACGCCTGGCACCGGGGCGCATGGCGCAACCGCGAGAAGCGTCGCTTCGCCAAGCTCTTCGACTAATCGATTGCCAACCGTAACGAACTGAAGCAGCCTCCCCTTGGTAACAGGGGGAGGCCTTTTCATGGAATACAGCCCGATTCTGGCGCCCGTCGTGGCGCTGGTTGCGTGGACGCTGGTGATGCTCGTCTGGCTGGCAATCGCGCGCCGACGTGCATTCGCCGCAATGGGCATCAGCTGGGGGACCATACCCCGTGGCTCGCGGGGCGCCAATCTCGACGGCAAGGCGCCCGACGAGGCTCAATGGCCGAGCCACAATTACAATCACCTCATGGAACAGCCGACGATCTTTTACGCGATCGCGCTAACCCTAGCGATGATGGGCATGGGCCACGGCATCAACTTGTGGCTGGCGTGGGGCTATGTTGCGCTGCGCGTCGTGCACAGCATCGTGCAGTCGACGATCAACATCGTGGCTGTCCGCTTCACGATCTTCGCGCTGGCGACGTTTTGCCTGCTGGGCCTGACCGTCCACGCAGGTGGCCGCATACTGCACGACTGCGGGGTCCTCTAGCGGCTGAAGGCGGCGGCCAGCTCTACGTGGGTAGACCAGCGGAACTGACCGACCGGTCGCACCCAGTCGAGCTTGTAGCCGCCGTCGATCAGCAATTTCGCATCGCGAGCGAAGGTGCCGGGGTTGCAACTGACATAAGCGATCCGCCCAACCTTCGAGCCGGCGAGTGCCTCGACTTGCTGCTCGGCGCCCGCCCGAGGTGGATCAAGAGCAACCGCCTCGAAGTTACTGAGTTCGCTTGAGTCTAGAGGGCGGCGATAGAGATCGCGGTGCTCGGCTGCGATGGCAGGCGCCGCCCGCTTGAGAGCCAGCACGGCATCGCGCGATGCCTCGGCCGCATAGACCTTGCCCGAGAGCGCGAGAGCGAAGGTGCCCAGCCCGGCAAACAGGTCGGCAGTACTCTGGGCATCGCCGACAGCCTCCCGCACGCTCGAAACCAGCGCAGCTTCGCCGTCGGCGGTGGCCTGAAGGAACCCACCCGTCGGGAAGATCACCGGCACGCCGGACAATGTGATGGTCGCCGGCACCGGTTCATAAAGCGCTTCAGGTCCCAAACCCTGATCGATCGACAGCCTTGCGAGGCGATGCTCCTCACAGAAGCCCGTCAGCGACTCCATCGCTTCATAGCCTTCCGGCTCGACACCCTTCAGCAGCACGTCCGCGCCCTGGTCCACGAGGGTGAGCTGAACTTCGCCGGTTTTCCGAGGAGGGAGAAATCGCCCCAGCAGACCCCTCAGTGGCTTCACGAGGCGCAACAGCTCCTGCCGCAGGATGTAATTCTCGTGCATGTCGACGACGCGGTGGGACCTGGCTTCGTTGAAGCCGATGACGGCTCCCTGCCCCACCTTTAGTGCCCGAAGGCTCGCACGACGTCGGCTGTTGGGCGGCGACAGGTGCGGGTTGCGGATCTCCGTCGCCAGATCATGCTGCGCGAGCGCCGTGGTCACCCGCGAGACCAGGTAATCGCGATACGCCTCATCATCGACATGCTGGAGCTGACATCCCCCGCATTCCGGAAAATGTCGGCAAGGCGGCGCCTGATGATGGGGACCGGGAACGAGCGTACCGTCGTCCTGCAAGATGTCGCCAGGGACGCCGAATGGCACGTGCCGTCCGCTAGCAGTGACTCCGTCCCCGCGTGCGGCGATGCGGACGACCGTTTCAGGCATCAAGCTGATCGAGAGCGCCGGGTATGGCGTGCACGAGGTCGTCGGCGATCATGCGGGGCCCGGCAAGCTCCGCGGCGCGGCCATGCAGCCAGACTGCGGCGCAGGCGGCTTCGAAGCCAGCGAGACCGCGGGCGCGCAATGCAGAGATCATTCCGGCAAGCACGTCGCCGGTGCCTGCCGTAGCCAGCCATGACGGCGCCGGCGGGGCAAAGCCGAGACGTCCGTCCGGCGCAGCGACCAGCGTGTCCGGACCCTTGTGTACGATGACCGCTCCCGAGCGCCGTGCAGCTTCCAGCGCCCGTTCCGCCTTGGAGCCTTCCAGCTTGCCGAACAGCCGCTCGAACTCCCCCTCGTGCGGCGTCAGGATTGCATCCTGCCCGCGGAGCCGCTCCGGCTCGCCAAGATGTGTGATCGCATCGGCATCGATGACCTTCGGTGCGAGCGACGTGAGCGCCAGCGTCAAGACTTGCGGAATGTCCCCGAGGCCCGGACCGACGAGAATGCATCCGATGCGCTCGTCGCTGAGCGTTGCCGTGTCGATCTGAACGATTGAGGCCAGCAGACCGTCGATGCGCAGCGAAGTGCTGACACGGACATAGCCGGCGCCCGAGCGAGCCGCTGCATTCGCCGCCAGCGCAATGGCTCCCGGCATCTTGCCGGCAAGGGCGTGGACCAGTCCGCGCGAATATTTGTGCGCGCCGGCATCGACCGGCGGCAGGGTCGGCGGTCCGATCTCATGCCAGCCGCCGGATGTCTCAATGCCGATGTCCGCAAGAACGACTCGCCCGCACTTATGCATCGCGGGGAACAGTCGGTGGGCCAGCTTCAGGGCACCGAAGGTGACGGTCAGATCATGGGTTGGAACTAGGCTGAGCTCCGCTCCGGAGTCGCTCTCCACACCACTCGGCAGATCGCAGGCAATCCGCGCCTTCGCCGCACCGCAAAGTCTGGAAAGCTGCTCTGCGACGGCGGTTTCCAGCCCCTTCTTCAGACCGGTGCCGAACAGAGCATCAATCAGGACAGGCGCCGGCTCCGTCGTCGCATCAAGGGTCTCGACTGCGCCCTTCCACTGGCTTCGCGCCCACCTACCCCCATCGCTTTTCGGATCGGCAAGCGCAGCGACGCGCACCTGAACACCGCGTTCCGCCAGATGCCTCGCCGCAACATAACCGTCGCCGCCATTGTTGCCGGGTCCGACAAGGATCAGGGCCGGCATCTTGCCCGCAAAGCGATAGACCGCCTCTGCGAGCGCAGCGCCGGCACGTTCCATCAACGTCTGGACGCTGGTGCCTGTGTCGATCGCGCGCTGCTCGGCAGCGACCATCGAAGCGGTTGTCAGTATGGGTCTCACGGGCGCGCCTTAGCGCAGGAAGCTCGCCAGCCGCCACCATTCGCGAGGAACCGCCACTTCGGCCTGGTCGCGCGCCTGTTCACTGTCGAACAAAGCAAAGCAGGTCGCGCCGCTGCCGGACATGCGGGCGATTTCGACGCCGGGTTGGACCGAGAGCCACGCGAGGACTGCGCCGATCAGCGGAACCTGCTCGACAGCAGGGTTTTCGAGATCGTTGCGCCCCGCACGCCAGTCGCCAAGCGGGCCCTTGTCTTCGCCATTCCACGCCGCGAACACCTCAGCGGTCGACAGTTCCACGCGAGGGTTCAAGAGCAGCACTGGTTTGCCGCTGACACCTGCATCGACGAGATCAAGCTCATCCCCCGCCCCGTCGCCCCTAGCCGTCATGCTGAGCAAGCAGGCCGGCACGTCGGCTCCGAGGGCAGGCGCAACTTCGGTCGCGTGCGAAGGATCGATGCCCCACATGCGCGTGAGCAGCCGGAGAGCTGCCGCCGCGTCGGCCGAGCCGCCCCCAACTCCGGAAGCGACCGGAAGGGTCTTCGTGAGTGCAAGTGCCGCCCCCGCGCTAACGCCGGCGCGCTGTTGGAGCGCCCGTGCCGCCCGCAGGACCAGATTGTCCTCGATGCTCCCCAGATCGGACGCAAATGGGCCACCGACCTGCAGCGTGAGTTCGTCCGCGGGGGCAGCGGCCACTTGATCGCCGTCCGTGCAGAAGGCGAAGACGGTCTCGAGGCGATGACGTCCGTCGGCAAGCTTCCCGCGCACGTGTAGCGCCAGGTTGAGCTTTGCCGGCGCGGGCTCCTTCAATTGCATCAGGGAGCGGCGGTGGCTGGCGTCAACCCGGACTCGATCTTGGCCTTCAGCCTTGACGCAACCTCGTCCTCCGCGGTCACCAACGCCGCTGACCAGGCGTAACGCGCTTCGAACTTGTTGCCGGCCTTGTAGAGGGCATCACCGAGGTGCTCGTGGATCTCCGCCTGCGTCGGATCGCCCTTGGCCGCGCGAGTCAGGATTTCGATCGCTTCTTTCGTTCGACCGCGCTTGTACACGGCCCAGCCAAGCGAATCGGTGATCGACGCATCGTCCGGGGCAAGCGCGCTCGCCTTGCGGATCATGGCTTCCGCGGCGTCGAGGTCTTCGCCGCGCTCCAGCTTCGCATAGCCGAGGAAATTCAGGATCAGCGGTTCATCCGGCGCCAATGCCAAGGCCTGACCGAGCAGATGCCGAGTCTCCGGCCAGCGGTTCGCCTCTTCGAGGGCGCTCGCCTGCAACAGCAGCAATGGCCAGCGTTCTTCTGGCGAGCCTTGGGCGACGAACTGGAACGCCCGGCCGTATGCCGCCGCGGCCTCCTCATGCCGATCCATGTTCGCAAGAACGTCGCCAAGCCGAGCGTAATCGCTGACGCCGGCACCATCGGCGGAGACCGCGCGCTGCGCAACCTGAAGCGCTTCCGCCTGCCTTTCCGCACTGATGAGCGCCCTCACCTCGGCATCGCGCGCCTGGAGCGAAAGGGGATCGCCGTCAGGCACGGAGCGAAGCGCGACAAGAGCATCGTCCACCCGGTCGCGCCGCGCCAGCATCAGGCCGAGCATCACCGAAGCAGCGCTGCTCTCCGGTGCCGCGTAACGCGCGACTTGCGACAATGCGATCGGCATCTTCTCGTTGCGCAAGCGGTTGAGTTCGGCCGCGAGCACAATCAGCATTTCGGCAAAGGCACGCCGGCTGTTGTCGATCGCGACACCGCCCGGCTTGCCCTGAAGCACGCGTTCGCCGGAGCGTCCTAATCCAGTACCCAGTCCGTTGAGGACAGCGGCAGCACGCGCCCGGTCGCCGGCAGCAAGATAGGCGTTGGCAAACGCGAAGCGGAGCCGCGATTCACGTCCGGCGGCGGTCTTCAGCACCTGATCGACAAGGGGCTGCGCCTCCGCCGTTCGGCGAAACTTCAGGAGGATCAGCGCGCGGTTCTCCGGCGCAAGGGCCGCCAGGAGGTTCCCGCTCGAAATCCCGTTGAGTGCAGTCAAAGCCCTCGCCTGGTCGTTGCCGTCCGCCGCCGTCCAGGCCTGGACGAATGGACGCACGAACCCAAGGTCGCCGGCTTCGGATCGATCCTGAAGCAAAGCGAGCGCTCGTGCACCGTCGTTGGAGCGAAGCGCTTCAGCAACCTGCAGCATGCGCGCTTCGATCGGCGTCTCCGCCGCCGGCAGGCCGCGAACCAGCCGCAGCGCGAGTTTCATGTCACCGGCGCTGATAGCCTGCGACAGAGCCTGTTTCGTGACGGTCTGGTTGGCGGCGCTCGTGTCGACCAAACGGGCGAGCAATTGGGCCGCCCGCGAATGATTGCCGTCGATCGCGGCGGCCCGCGCTTCGAGATACGTCCGCGCAGCATTCGACGATCTGGCCAGCGCCAATGCGGGCGTTGGAAGCAGCAGCGCCGCTACGGCCACGACGGCAGGCAAGCTCTTACATGTTCGGATAATTCGGTCCTCCACCGCCCTCTGGCGTGACCCAATTGATGTTCTGGGTCGGGTCTTTGATGTCGCAAGTTTTGCAATGGACGCAGTTCTGGGCATTGATCTGAAGCCTGGGATTGCCGTTCGAATCCTCGACGAACTCGTAGACGGCCGCCGGACAATAAAGCCTTTCCGGCCCGTCGTAGAGCGCCAAATTGACGTCCACGGGTACGTCCGGATCCTTTAGCGTCAGGTGAACGGGCTGATCTTCCTCGTGATTCGTGTTCGACAGGAACACCGACGTCAGCCGGTCGAAGGTCAGAACGCCGTCGGGTTTCGGATAGACGATCGGCCGGACATGATCCTTCCTGCGAAGCGTCGTGTTGTCCGCCTTGTGCTTCAGCGTCCACGGCAGCCGAATGCCAAGCTGCGCGAGCCACATGTCGAACCCTGCGTACAGGGTCCCGAGCACGCCTCCGAAGTGCGCGACGGCGGGCTGCGCATTGCGCACCATCCTCAACTCTTTCTCGACCCAGCTCGAGCGAGAGCGCCGGTTCATAGGTATCGAGCACGTCGCTCGTACGGTCTTTGCCGATAGCATCGAATGCCGCTTCGGCAGCCAGCATCGCCGACTTCATCGCAGTGTGCGTGCCCTTGATCCGCGGCACGTTCACGAAGCCCGCCGAACAGCCGATCAACGCGCCGCCGGGGAAGGCGAGCTCCGGGATGGCCTGCCAGCCGCCCTCGTTGATCGCGCGGGCGCCGTAGGACAGGCGACGGCCGCCCTCGATCTCCGCGCGGATTGCGGTATGGGTTTTCCAGCGCTGAAATTCCTCGAAGGGCGAGAGATACGGGTTTGAATAATCGAGCGCGACCACGAACCCGAGCGCAACCTGGTTATTCTCCTGGTGATAGAGGAACCCGCCACCCCAGGCCTCCTCAAGCGGCCAACCCTGCGAGTGGATTACCCTGCCCGGCTTATGTTTGTCGGCAGGAACCTCCCACAACTCCTTGATACCCAGTCCATAAACCTGGGGTCCAGATTTGTCCCGCAAGCCGAACAGGCGGGTCAGTTCCTTGGTCAGGCTACCGCGCGCACCTTCCGCGAAGAAGGTGTATTTGGCGTGCAGCTCCATGCCTGGCTGGAAGTCGGGCCGATGCGAACCGTCGCGGGCAATGCCCATGTCGCCCGTGGCGACGCCCTTCACCGAACCGTCTTCGTTGAAGAGGATCTCCGCGGCCGGGAATCCAGGGAAGATCTCGACGCCGAGCTCTTCTGCCTGCCCGGCAAGCCAACGGCAGAAATTGCCGAGGCTCAAGGTGTACGTGCCCTTATTCCGCATGAAGGGCGGCAGGGCAAAGTGCGGCATCGCCCATTTGCCGTTTTTCGTGAGAACCCAGTGATGGTTCTCGGTGACTGGCACGGTGAGTGGCGAGTCCTTGTGCTTCCAGTCAGGGATCAACTCGTCGAGCGCCTTCGTGTCGATGACCGCGCCCGACAGGATATGTGCGCCAACCTCGCTGCCCTTTTCGAGAATGCAGACCCCGATTTCGCGCCCAGTTTCGGCGGCCAGCTGCTTCAGACGGATCGCCGCGGACAGCCCCGCCGGACCGGCACCGACGATCACCACGTCATAGGCCATGGATTCGCGTTCGCTCATCGACTCCCCTCGTCGCGCAGCCGGGGCGGCTCGCCTGCGACAGCCCTGCTTTTCCTTGACCGCGTCGTCAATGCTAGTGGAGAATCCGCGACATGGGTGGGGAGCACGACCGCTTGACTGCGGCCGAGGCTGCCAGCGTGCTTGGCTGGTGGATCGAGGCAGGTGTCGACGTTGCAGTCCAGGACACGCCGCGCGCTTGGCTCGGCGCGAGGACCAGTGCGCCCGCGGCCGAAACGCCATCCGCCGCGCCATCTGAATCCGAGCCGGCCCTGCCCGAAAGCCTCGAAGCATTTCGCAGCTGGCTCGGCGACAGCCCAACCCTGCCGTTCGCCAAGGGCAACACTCGCCGAGCGCTTCCGAAGGGCGGCGAAGCGGCGGAGGTGATGCTTCTGGCGGACATGCCCACGCCCGAAGACGTGGCGGAGGGTCAGCCCATTGCGGGGCAGGCCTGGGAGCTGACGGAGCGAATGCTCGCGGCAATCGGCTTCTCGTCCGAACAGGCCTATGTCGGTAGTCTCACCTGTTTCCACAGTCCCGGGACGCGCCTATCCGGCGACGATCTCGAAGCCTGCGCCGAAATCGCCCGACGACACATTTCGCTCGCCAAGCCCAAGCGACTGCTTTTGCTCGGCGACGCCACCAGCCGGGCCTTGCTCGGCAAGCCACTCACCGCCTCGCGCGGTCACGTTCACAAAATTGAAGGGGTGCGCGCGGTATCCACCTTCCATCCGAGGTTCCTGCTCGACCGTCCGTCGAACAAGGCCCTCGCATGGCGCGACCTTCTACTTCTGATGGAGGAAGAAGTTTGAGCATTCATCTGTTGCTTGCAACCGCCGCTGCCGTGGCCGTGCAGAGCCCGGATCCGCTCGCCCCGCTGGCCACCCAGCCGGTGCCCGCTGCACCGCAGGTGGCCGTGCCGGCAAATCCGGCCCCGCAGCCGGCCCCCGCGCCCTCGACCGTACCCAACTATGCGCCGCAGTTTGAAGTGCTCCCCGGAGAGCCGGTCACGATCGTCCAGCCGCCTGTCGCGGCCGTGCCGCAGCAACCTGTCGCGACGGTCCGCATTCCGCGCAGCTGGGCGGAAGTTTTCTCGTCGATTCGCGGCTCTCGCTGGGCCGAAGCTCAAGCCGGCATTGCAGTTCTTCCACCCAGCGTCCTGACGCCTGTTGCAAAGGCTGAGCTCTACACTGCCAAGGGATCGCCGCTCGTTTCGCTCGGACAGATCCAGGCCCTTCTCGCCGAAGCTCCCGACCTGCCTCAGGCGGATCAGCTGGCCCGCATGGCGATCGCGCGCGGTGCGACGATTGCTCCGAATTACGCTCGTCGTCGTCAGACGATCTGGCTCGGCAACTCGCCCAGCCGCTCCAAGGCGAGAGCTGTCGCCGGGGAGCCGCAGGCGGACCAGCTTCGCTCCCAACTCGATGCTCTGATCAAGGCCGACGACTCGATCAACGCCGAGCTGCTGCTGATGCAGACGGCGCCTTACTTGTCCTACGAGGCGCGCGCCGAAGCCGGCCAGCGGGTCGCCTGGTCCTACTATGCCGTAGGCCGCGATGCCGACGCTCGCCGGGTTACGGACACCTATCGTGCAGGCGCCAATGGCGAATGGGCGACCCAGTCCGCCTGGGTTTCCGGCCTTGCCTCCTGGCGGCTCAATGACTGCAACGCGGCATCGAAGGCCTTTCGCGAAGTGGGATCCAGGTCCGTCCAGCGCGAACTTGGTGCGGCCGGCTATTTCTGGGCGGCCCGCGCGGAACAATCCTGCCGCCGCCCGCAATCCGTTGAGCCGCTGCTGAAGGCCGCTGCCGCCTCGCCGGAAAGCTTCTACGGCCTCCTCGCCCGCGAGACTCTGGGCGCCGAAAAGCGGCTTCCGCGCGATGCGCACAACGGCATCAACCGGGTCGAGCATGTGCCGAACGTCCGCCGTGCCCAAGAGCTGGTGAATATCGGCCAGCATTGGCTCGCCGAATCCATGCTCAAGCATCAGGCGCAGATCGGCAGGCCGCAAGAGCATCATGGCCTCATCGAAGTGGCAAGGCGCCTGGACCTCGCTTCGGCCCAATACTGGCTTGCTCACAACGGGCAGAATGGCGCGGTCGTCGATGCAGTCGACCGCTATCCCACCCCGCGCTGGAGGCCGCGCAGCGGCTGGAGGATCGATCCAGCGCTTGCGCTTGCTCACATGCGGCAGGAATCGAACTTCCGCGCCGACGTGGTTAGCCCTGCAGGTGCCGTCGGGCTGATGCAGGTGCTTCCCACCACAGCCAATCAGATGGCGCGCCGCAACGGCTACAACGCTGGCAGCCTGTTCGATCCCACAGCGAACATCGAATATGGCCAAAGCTTCATCGAAACGATGCGCGTCTCGCGTGCAACGCAGGGCCAGCTTCCCAAGGTCATCGCAGCTTACAATGCTGGGCCGCTGCCTGTAGCACGCTGGGCCTATATGGCCCCGACGGATCCGCTCTTGTGGATCGAGTCCATCCCCTATTGGGAGACGCGTTACTACGTGCCTTCCGTGTTCCGGAACCTGTGGGTCTACCAGGGACTAGCCAACGCGGAGACGCCGACGCTGACGGCACTGGCGCAGCACCGCTGGCCCGCCTTCCCGACCTCGCGGACGAACCTGGCGCAGGTCGAACCGATTACGCGGCCTGACGCGCCCTAATCTCCAGGTCCATCTCGGCGTTCAGAAGCTTCGAGATCGGGCAATTCTTCTTCGCGTCTTCGGCAAGCTCGCGTAGCCGCGCCTCGTCGAGCGGCACATCCGCCGTCAGGGTGAGATCTGAGCGCGTAACGCTGAAACCCTCGCCGTCCTTCTCGAGCTTCACACGCGCTTCGGTCTCGAGCGTTCCCTCCGTCACGCCTTCCTTCGCAAGACCGAATGACAGCGCCATGGTGAAGCAACTGGCGTGCGCGGCGGCGATCAGTTCTTCCGGATTGGTGCCGGGCCCATCCTCGAAGCGGGTGTTGAAGCCGTACTTCTGTTCCTTGAGCACGCCCGACTGGGTGGAAACCCAGCCCTGACCGTCCTTGCCCATGCCCTGATAGCGAGCGCTAGCCGATCTCGTGATCATCCCGTCTCTCCTTGTCGCAACAGTGAGTGAACAACCTTACGCGCGAATGTTTCCGCTTGTTCGCCCCGTGATGATGTTCTTGTTATGTTCGCATCATAAGCATAAGTTCCGGGAATGCCGGTTGAGTTGATCAAGGGGCGCGGAGCGACGCGCAATGGAACGCCGACTCGCTTTAATCTGAAGGAGCGGATCGTCGAGGGCGAATGGCTGGACAGCGTCGAAGCGCTGGATGGCATGCCCAAACGCCGGACTACGGTCACCATCGAGCGTCCCAAGACTATCCTCACCCGCAATCGCTCGCCCGACATCGGCTTCGACCGGTCGGTAAATGCCTTTCGTGGGTGTGAGCACGGCTGCATCTACTGCTTCGCCCGCCCCACCCACGCCTATCACGATCTCTCGCCAGGCGTGGACTTCGAGTCCCGCCTGTTCGTCAAGCCGAACGCCGCGCAGCTGCTGCATGCGGTGCTTTCGCGACGGGGTTACGAATGTGCGCCGATCGCCATGGGCACGAACACCGATCCCTATCAGCCGATCGAAGACCGGTGGCGGGTGACGCGTTCGCTCGTCGAGCTGCTGGTGGAAACGCGGCACCCCTTTTCGATCACGACCAAATCCGACCGAGTCCTGCGAGATCTCGACTTGCTCAAGCCGGCAGCCGAGCTGGGCATCGTCTCAGTGGCCATTTCGGTGACATCGCTCGATCCGAAGACCGCTCGAACACTCGAGCCGCGCGCACCCGCGCCCCATCGCCGGATCGCGGCCATCAAGGCGCTCAACGAGGCCGGCGTCCCATGCCACATTGCGATCGCACCGGTCGTTCCGCAGGTCACGGACCATGAGCTGGAAGCGATCGTCGAGGCAGGTACCAAGGCCGGAGCGCGCGGCGGGTTCTACCTTCCCGTGCGGCTGCCTCACGAAGTCGCGCCCCTCTTCCGCGCCTGGCTCGATGAGCATTTTCCGGACCGGGCGAGCAAGGTGATGGCGACGATCCAGTCGCTCCGCGGCGGCCGTGACAATGATCCCAGCTTCTTCACGCGGATGCAGGGCCAAGGTCCGTGGGCCGACCTCCTGCGCACCCGTTTCGAAAAGGCGGCCAAAAGGTTTGGTTTGCCGGCATCGAAGTTCGGCCTCCGGCGCGATCTTTTTCAACCGCCGGAGGGAGATCAACTGCGGCTACTGTGAGATCGAAGCGGAGCCGAAACGGCCCAAGCGGCGTTAGTGCTGAAAAGGGAGGAAGATTATGCGCATTTTGATCGCTGTTCCGCTGCTTCTGCTGGGCGCCTGCAATGTCGATCGCGACGCCGGAAATGACACTACCACCGTCTCGTTCGACGAAAGCGCCGCCGCCAACACCGCTGAAGACGTCGGCCAGGCGGCCGAGAATATCGGCGGCGCCATTGCGGCTGACGTCGAGCAGACTGCCGACAAGGTTCAGAACAAGGTCGGCGACGTGGATGTCGACGTGGACGTCTCTCGCAACGGCGACGCCAACGCTAACGCACAATAAGCCGCTTCTGGCGGTTGTCCCTTACGGCGCTCCCGTGTAGCAGGCGCGCCGTCGGGGAGTAGCGCAGCCTGGTAGCGCATCTGCTTTGGGAGCAGAGGGTCGCAGGTTCGAATCCTGTCTCCCCGACCATCAGCCATTCATGGTTTGAGAACGACCACGCCGCTGTCGGACGACCGTGTCAGCAATCGTCCTGCTCTGCCATCCAGCGTCCGAGAAGGATCTCGTTCCGCCAGAGCTCACGCCTGCCGCCACGGAACATGCGATCGATTCTTCCAATCGCCTGCGCATCGTCACGCGCTTCGATTTCACGCATGCCGCTGAAGTGACCGTCGGAATCACGGAAATACAAGCGGTAGAACGACACCTCGCCCTCCGCTTTCCGTCTAGCCCTCTCAATAGGGCGAGGAACCCAGATTTGTCTGTAGGACCGCTTCGGATGCTGCGACAATTAAGCTCTAAAGCCACATAGTTGCCCGCCTTCGCCGGTGACGATTTGCTCGTCCCGAGGCCTCGCCGTCGAAGTCGATGCCCAGCTCACGAGCCTGCGTCTCAATTGCCACAGCGAGTTCCTCACAGCGGACAGCCAGATCCTGATGATCTCGACTGGTCTGGGAGGAAGCCGTTTTCGCAGCAGCGATACGTTCCTCGCGGGCACGGCGCCGAAAGTAGGCAGCGTCGGATTCCATTCAGCAAGAATCGCTTTGCCAAGCAACGTGGCCCATCCGAACAACGCTCCATGCCTGACTAGGGGATTGGCCTGAGATGACGTCGCTTTTCGAAGGTGCGCTGTCTCGCCTCAGACCACATACGGAAATGCCGCCTGCTTTCGCAGCGGCATTCCCGTTCGGAGGTTCAAACAGACCTAGGCAATCTGACGAATTGCCGCCGGCCGTGCCCTACGGCGTCGGATCGCAAATCCAGCTGCGCCGAAGCCAAGCAACATCATCGCCCAGGTCGCCGGTTCCGGAACTGCGCCATTCGGGGTGTATAGAACGGCATCCGAAAACCCCTGCTGGTTGAGATCGATGCTGAGCGTCGGGCTTGCGAAGTCGAACAAATAGAACACCGTAACGCTCTGGCCGAACTCCCCAGCCCCGCCGAAGTGGATGCCGATGATCTGCATGCCGAGCAGCGCCGCATCGAATGTCAGGATTTCGTCGTTGATCGAGAAGAAGGTCTTCGTGCCCTCGACCGCCGTCCAGTCAATGTCGGTGAAATCTCCCCCGACGAGCATGTCGAGTCCCTCGTTCTGCAAGTCGATCTTGGGTCCGCCGCCGAGCAGATTGTCCTCGAAGTAACCGGAGCATGCGGTAGCGTCGGGACTCGGTCTCGTTGGATCGCAGGGCGAAAACACATCGAGCGCAAAGGCGGGCGTGGCCGACGCAAGTGCGATTGCAGCGACTGCACTTTTCAGAGGAAATTTCATGGATCGACACCTCCTTTACTGAGAACGCAGCGTTGGCCCCGATGAGAGCCACACGTCGTCGAGTGACACACACCTGGACGTTCCGGAAGCAAATCAGGGCTTCTCCGGATACGGGCTGAGCCGGAGGTTGAGACGGTTCCCGGATGCGCTAAATCGTTGATAACAACCGGCGCTGGTGTGCGGCCGCCGCAACCGGCAGGTCGGACGTTAGCTTATGCGGGACGCCGGGAACGCGGACACATCTCCCGTCAGCCATAGCCAGCGACACCGCTCGCGCCTCGAAAAACGGGCAAGGCGGGGGCCCCCTCCCCCATTCATATGGTTCGCTCGCCGAGCTACCGCAGCGTCACTTGTTTCTAACTATCTGATATCCAGAAATTAAATTGATGACTTGCAACAACGTCCATCATAACCTGCCGGAAGTAGCAGGGGGTCTGCGATGGTCGATAACAGGCTGCAAAATGGAGACGTTTCCGTTCCAGCTCCGGTGTTTTCCGGTGGTGTCACCGACGAAGGCGCACTGGAGTATCTCCTGTCCGTCCGCGCTGCCGAACGGAGGCGCGTTGCGCAGGAACTTCACGACACCGCATTTCAGCTTTTGGCCCTCGTCCAGCTCAACCTGGGTCGCATAAGACGACAGGGACCTGAAGAACTGGGAGCCTCGCTTGTCGAATGCGAAGAGCTGATCGCGCAAATTGGACGGCATCTGCGCGACGTATGCGATCCTGACGTATTATCGGCCGAGAGCGAGCCGAGCCGCATAGCCTGAAGCACGGCATTGAAGGCTGATGGATTATCGTCGCGGGATAGAGACCACAAAGGATGGACTGGTCTGGCAGGAGCTCTGGCACTTCAGCCCAAAATGTGACCGTTACCCGACCCGCAGCTTCGAGGTCCGACAGGTTCCTCCGCCTGACGACGACCTCTGTCCGAAATGTCAGTCGAAAGATACTGCGAGCTAAGCCCGTGCAACTGGGTCGCAGCCTGGTCTGCGGGATACGACCCGCACCGACTCCGAGCGCCTGATGCGGGTCGTTCCTCTCGCGGAGTCACAGGGGGTCAGCTCCGCGGGTCCGAACCGGGACGTCGCTCAAGGGGAAAGGCGACTCCTCTGGTCCGTCGATCCGCTTTGCAACTTTGAACTTGCGGTGCAAATCGTTGAAAACACCCAAAAAGGCGCGTTTGAACCCTAGCATCAGTATCGTTGGAGACCGCCAACTCTCGAAGGTCGGCGGTCTCCGGTCTCCCGGTCATTACCCGTGGGAGGCGAGAGAGCTGGGAGCGCAAGCCTCCTGCAATACGCGTTCTGCTGGCGATATCCGGGAGAACCCCGCTGACGTAGCAGAGATCGCTCCATTTGGCGCAGGAGCGTCGGCCCCTAATGGGTACGAACCGGGAAGCACGCGAACGACCTTGCCGCCGCGAGCCAGATACTCGTTTATTGCACGTTCCGATTCAGTCATTTCGATCCCTGTTCTTGTATGAGGGAGCAATGGACTTGCCCCCGGTCAGACAGAAATAAAGGTCGACTGAGAGACGCGTATCCGCGTTTTCCCCAAGTCGCGCTGATGCGCCAATGAGTTGAAAGCGGATGTTGGACCAGTACTGTCGATGTGATGGAGGATGGTCCGCATCCAAGGGGATCAGATGCGGACCGTCCTCTCCCCCAGCGGCCTTGCCCGCACCGAGCGGCTAGGCGCTGCGACCATGAAACGCACAGGCGGGGACGGCGCTCAGAGGGGGAAACGGCACCCCCGCCGCGATGCAATACTGCAGTACGACGCCAAGGTTGCGGATAGTGGAAAACCCTTACCGAAGGTCCATTCAACTGCCGCTGCGAACGGTTGACCTTATCAGACGCATCCCGGGGTGCGTCTGATAGTGGCTGGGAGACATCGGGGTCGGGGAACATACCGACCACAATGGAACGCCTCGGAAGAGCTCAGTCCACCACAGGCGGACTGGCGATTCCACGGACACCTGCCTGAAACGCGAAGAGCGAGCCGGCCAGTGGCTGGAGCGCCAGCTTTTCCGGTGAGAGATGAAGCTGCGCAGTTATCGCGAACGCAGTGTCCATATCGGGCCCGCCGAAGGCGATCTTGGTAATGTTCGACACGGGAAACCGTACTCTCTCGAGCAATTCGCCTGCGGGCGAATAGCGGCGCGCTTCAGAGCCGAAGAACAAAGCGATCCAGATGCATCCTTCGCTGTCGACCGTCGGCCCGTCCGGTTTTCCTTCCTCATCCTTGATCCGCACGACGAGTTGCGACGGGCCGAGTTGTCCCGCACCCATGATCTCGCACGACGAGATCGTCCCGCCCAATGTGTCGACCCAATAAAGCGTGCGTCCGTCCGGTGAAATCGCCGGACCGTTTGTGATCGTGATCGAAGTGAGGTTCGTTCGCGTCAGCTTGCCGCGATGGAAGCAGTAGAATGCTCCGGTGGAGCTCTTCTCCTTGTCGTCCATCGTCCCGAACCAGAGCCGACCCTCACGATCGACCACACCGTCGTTCAGGCGATTGTCCGGGCTCCCTGGCTCGACCTCTACCAGCAGCTTGAACTTGCCCTTCTTCGGATCGAAGTGATGGAGGCCGCTTTGCAGTCCGGCGATGAAGCCGCCGCTCTTGGCTGGAAACACGAATCCGACCTGCTCCGGCGCATCCCAGCTTCGCCCTTGGGCAGTGGCAGGATCGAAGCGGTGAATCTTCTGCTGCTTGATGTCGACGAACCAGAGCGCCTCGTCACGCTCGACCCAGACGGGCCCCTCGCCCAGCGTCGCTCCCACTTCCCAGACCAGATGCGCTTCTCGGCTCATGCTTCCTCCGGCTAGGCTGCGGGTTCGGCTTCCAGTTCACGCAGGCTGCGGCCCCGCGTCTCACGCCCTGCATAGGACACGAGTGCTGCAGAAAGCACCATCGGCGCCGTCAGCGCCAGTGCTGCGCCGATCAGTGTCGGGATGAAGCCCAGCAAGGCAAAGGCCTGCACGGCGACTCCCCCAAACTTGCTGCTCCCCGCGATCAGCCCCGTCGCGCGGCCTCGCACTCCCAGCGGGTAATTCTCTGCTGCATAAGGCAAGAGAACCGCGATCATGCCGTTGGAACCGACGATCAGCATGGCGATGATCGTGATCACCACGACCTCCGACTGCAGCATCTGGTCGGGAAGCAGAGCGCCGATCAGGCCGACCAGCGTGACCAGGATAGTGCCGACCAACGTCCATTTGCTGCTCCAGCGGGCATAGGCAACCGCCGCGACTAGGATGACCGGCAGGGCGACAAGGGCCGAACTGGCGATGATGCCGCTCGCTAGGGCCGAACTATACCCACGCGCCTGAAGGTCGGAAGGCAACCACAGGAGCAAGCCGAAATTGATGAAGCTCCAAGACAAAGCGGTCACGACGAGCGCGACCGTCAGCTTGGCGTGCCGCTGAGCGGCCGGAATCGCGTCCGTCGGCAACGCGACCGGCCTCGCCTTCGCTTCGATCCCATATTTCCGCTTCATATCGTCGAGTTCGGCGGTGCGGCCTTGCTCCGCCAGAAACCGCGGCGATTCAGGAATGAACCGAGCCAGGGCCAGCAGGAGAATGCCAGTTGGAAATCCCTGCAGCCAAAGCACCCGCCAGCCGAATAGTGGCTCGAACGCATGCGCTGCCGCACTTGCCGCGAGATAACCGCCGATGAGGCCGGTTCCCCCGACGAGAACCAGCACCCAACTGCGATGCTTCGGCGGCATGATCTCGGCTAGCAACGTGTACACGACAGGAAGCATCCCACCTGCGGAACAGCCCATGAGGAAACACATCAACAAGTTGAGTTCGAATGACGGCATCGCGCCACAAATCGCTGTAGATACAAATAGAATCGTTGAGAGAAGGATCGACACGCGGCGACCGTAAATGTCGGCAAGCCACCCCCAGACGAAGGATCCCACGGTCGTTCCGGTCAACGCAACGAAGGGCAAGAGAGCCGCTGTCGATTTCTCAATGCCATATTCGTCGCGCATGCCGGGAATGACGAAGCCCAAGGTGGCGGGCTTCATCACGTCGATGATGAGACCGAGGGTCAGGACGAGCAAGACCGCGGCATGCCAACGGTTGAGAGGGGTCGTATCGGGCGCCTCGAAATTCGTGCCGGCATGCGACCCATGCGGCGTCCGATGTTTCGGCAGAGCGCCGTAGATGGCAGCGGGAACGCCGAGGATGATCAGCGCCATGCCGAACCACATCTGCGCGTCCATTGGCATGCCCGCGAGGTGATTGCCCATGCTGTGCGCCATCGCCAGCATCGGCAGATGAAGCACCACGCCCAGGCCGATCGCCGCACAGGCGCCCCAGAATATCGGCGCGCGCTCACCGATGATCGACGGGTGTTTGTTCCCCCTGCTTGCCATTCAATCGGTTCCAATAATCAGGGGTGAGAGCTGGCGAATGCGGCCGCGGCGCCGAACAGGCCGGGCTGCGGATATGTGATCACCTTCACCGGCATTTCATCCATCATGCGCTCGAACCGGCCCTTCGCAATGAAGCGGTCGCGGAATCCGGAGCGCGGCAAATAATCGACGAGCCGGAGTCCGAGCCCGCCTGCCAGCACGACACCTTGGGCACCCTGTGCCAGAGCGAAGTCGCCTGCGGAAGCGCCAAAGACGAGGCAGAAGCGGTCGAGCGCCGCGGCGACCAAAGTGTCGGTTCCGGCAAGGGCCACGGCCCACAATTCCTTGTCGTCCATCTGGCTGAACGGCCGCTTTTCGATGGTCGCCAGAGCTTCGTAGATATTGTGAAGTCCCCTGCCCGATATGAGCCGCTCCACCGACACGCGACGAAAATTCCCGCGAAGATATTCAAGGATCTTGTCTTCGAGCGGATCCAGCGGCGCCCAGTCGATGTGGCCACCCTCCGTGGCGATGACCTCGTGGGATCCGTCGGCTTTCTGCAGGACGCTCGCGACGCCCAGGCCGGTGCCCGGTCCGACGATGGAGTTGATGCCAACGCTTGGCAGGTCGCGTTCCGGTCCGCAGACGTGGCGATACGCCGACTGATCGAGCCCGGCCACGGCGTGACCGATTGCCGCGAAGTCGTTGACGATGACGAACCGCTCGACGCCAAGGCGCTCCTGCATCAGTGCGGGGCGGATGACCCACGGATTGTTCGTGAGCTTCAGGACGTCGCCGCCCACAGGACCGGCAAAGGCGATCGCGAGCTCCTTCGGCAACGGCTGATCGATCTGCCGGCCGAATTCCTGCCAGGCGTGCTGAAAGCTCGAAAATTCGGCAGTTTTGACCGTTATGGGATCGCTGAGGTGCACGACGCGGCCACCGTCGATCGAGGCCAGCGCGAAGCGCGCGTGCGTTCCTCCGACGTCGGCTGTCGCTATCTTTCGCATCCGCGCTTCTCTCCCCGTTCGCCTCGAACGGGCGCTCTCGTACTAAGCTAGCGCATCAGCCGCCAGTGCCCTTCTTCAGGCGGCGTCCTTCTCGTCCTGAAGCATGTCGTAGCGCGCCTGCGCCGCGTGGATTTCTCCGACATTATCGAGCGCCCACTGCGACAGCGCGCAAATCGGCCCCTGCAGCGAATGACCCAGATCGGTCAGCGCGTAATCGACGCGCGGCGGGATCGAGGGGGTCACCGCCCGGCTGACAAGTCCGTCGCGCTCCAGATTTCGCAGGGTGAGCGTCAGCATCCGCTGAGACACAGCCGGAATTTCCCGCCGCAACTCATTGAAGCGCTTGCTTCCGTCCGCAAGTGTCGAGACGACTAGGACGCTCCACTTGTCGCCGATGCGGGACAGAAGCTCACTGATCGTCTGGCAAACGGGATTGTTCGGGTCCTTCATCCTGATCCTCCGGTTACGTTCCTGTGCCCACGTCACATCCTTGTTCGTGGGCCACATCCTTGTGCGCCTGGCACAAGAAAGTGCGTTCTTGCGGGCCGCTTTTCTATGGTTACTTAGGGTGCCTCGGTAACAAATCCATACTAAGGAGGCAATAGTGACCATCCTGCACATCGACAGCAGCATCACGGGCGAAAACAGTGCGAGTCGCGCCGTCAGCAAGTCCATCTTCGACCAGTTGAAGTCCGCGCAATGGGGCCAGCAGATCGTCTATCGCGACCTGGCCTTGGAGCCCCTGCCCCATCTTACGCTGGATGCGTTCGCGGATACGTCGGTGCTCGAAGAATTCCTGGCCGCCGACATGGTGGTGATCGGAGCGCCAATGTACAATTTCACCCTTCCCACCCAGCTCAAGGCGTGGATCGATCGCATTCTCGTTGCGGGCAGGACCTTCCGTTACACGGAGAACGGGCCGGAGGGCCTCGCAACCGGCAAGAGGGTGATCGTCGCATTGGCCCGTGGCGGTTTCTACGACAGCGGCTCGCCCGCTGCATCGCTCGAGCATCTCGAGACCTATCTTCGCGGCGTCTTCAACTTCATCGGCATAGAGCCGGAGTTCGTCGCGGCGGACGGCCTGAACATCAGCCCCGAGCATCGCGAGGCCTCAATCGAGCAGGCGCTCGGCCACACCCTTCGGCTGGCCGCCTGAACCGAAAACCCCGGCCGCGGACCTCCGGCGGCCGGGGCCTTATCTCGCCATCCAGTTCGCCAGGGCATTGAGCGCTTCGGCCTCGGCATCCGCCGCTGACCGACCGCTCGATTTGGCGATGTTGAAAGAGTGATCGGCGTGCTCGACGACGCGGAGAGTCGCACGCTTCCCCAGTTCCGCGACGACCGACCTCAGTAAATCCAGCTCGGCCAAGGCGTCGCGGCTGCCGGAAACGAAAAGCATTGGAACCTGCACATTCGCCAGATGCTCGGCGCGCTCGACGCCGGGCTTTCCGGCGGGGTGTAGCGGGAAGCCGAGGAACGCCAGTCCTCGAACGCCAGGCAATGGCTCGTCCGCCTGCGCTTGCGAGGTCATTCGTCCACCAAAGGAGCGGCCGCCAGCATAGAGCGGCAGATCTCCCGCCAGTTCCTTTCCCACCGCGGCGGCCGCACGAACTGCAGCGTGTGCCAGCCTGGGTGCGTCAGGCCGCCTCGACCCCTTCTCCGTGTAGAGGAAGTTGTAGCGCAGCGTCGCAATCTCTCGCTTCGCCAGCCCTTTCGCGTTCGACGCCATGCTCTTGTGCGCCATGTTGGTCCCCGCGCCATGCGCGAACAGATAGAGCGCTTTCGCGCCCGCCGGACGAAGCAGCAGTCCGGAGACGCGCTCCCCACCAACTGGAATGACGATCATTTCAGGCTCCATCGCGCTGCGATTAGCGCATCCGCTTGGCGATGTCCGGAAACTGGTGGGCCCGGAGGGACTCGAACCCCCAACCTAGCCGTTATGAGCGGCCGGCTCTACCATTGAGCTACAGGCCCAGCCCCGGTTGCAAGGCGTTAGCGCCCGCCGCGGGCCGGACGCAAGCTAGCTCCTGCGGCGGGGCAGAACCAAGGCCAGCTTTTCGCCCGTCAGACGCAGGTCGCCGCCCGCGGTCTGCGCAATTCCGCGAGCGAGCTTCAGCGAAAAGCTGCTCGCAAGAACGTCAGGGTCCGCCCCGTCCCTGCCGAACAGCTGGGCATCGCTCAGGCCGCGCAGGGACTGTGGGAGGTTCAGTGTGACGAGGCACTGGCCGACGTCACAGTCGACGGCGATGACGAGCCGCTCGCGCTGCGTCGCAACGTCGATGAGCGCCGAACAGAAGCGCCGCATCAACCGCTCGAGCACAACCTTGTCGAGGCTGCAGATCGCCGGGCTGCGTGAAGTCACGATGTCGAGCCTCGCCCCCCGGAAGGTCGCGCGTTCCTTCAGATCCGGCGCAAGCCCCAACAGCAGCTGGTTCAGGTCGGTCGAGCCGTCCAGGGCGCCCGGCGAAGACCGCAGCTGTGCCGCGATATCGAGATCCTCGATCGCCGACAGCAACAGGCGAGCCTGCGCAACGATTTCGGCGGCGCGTTCTCGATAGCTGTGGTCGGCCGGTCCCAGATACTGGCCGTCGATGATCTCGGCGAACCCGATGATCGCCGTAAGAGGCGTGCGCAGCTCATGGATCAGCTCGCGCAGGGCATCCTCGTCCAGCGACTCCTCTTCCGCCGGCACAGGGACGTCGGCCTGCTCGTCGGACGAGCGCATCCCCACTCCTCGATAGCCGGCAAATCTTCCGTCGGACGGCTCGAATGCCGGCACGCCGCTGAGCTTCCATTCGCCGGCCGCCGGTCCCTCGCCGGATACCGTCAGGACAGCATCGCGAAATGGAGCGCGGACCGAGAAGGCGCGCTGGATGCGTTGGTCGACGCCATTGTGCTCGCCGGGGCTGGCCAGCGACCGGCCGATCAGCGGACCGCGTGGGACCCCTTCGACCCAGGCGATCTCACCGGACGGACCGCATTCCCAACGGAACAGAGGCGAAGGTCCGTCCGCCGGACGACGCGGAGCGGTCGTGGCCTGCGGCTGCGGCTGCGGACGCGCGAAGTGGCGTTCCTGCCGCAGGTGCTCGATGCGCGCGAGCACCTCGCTTATCGACGGGATCGGCGCTGCGGGGCCAGCGTGTGCGGGCTGCGGAATTGGTGCCGGTGCTGGTGCTGGTTCGGGTTGCTGCTCCGGTTCCTTCTCGACGGTCACGTCGGTCGCTGCGTGTTGCGGTACGGGTTCGGGCTTCGGCTCCGCTTCTGAGATCGGTTCCTGCTCACTTACCGGCTCGAAGACCGCATACTCGGGTTGGGGCGGCGGTGGCGCGGCGGCGGACCAGGCGGGCAGCTCGGGGTACAGAGAGCGGATGAAGCGGGTGCTGTCCGAACTCGCCGTGGTCAGGACGTCTTTCCATTGCGAAGGCTGCAGCGACGCGGCGGCGAGCACAGGCGCAGCGACGGCCACTGTGTCGGCTGCGAAGAGAATGACCAATGGAAGCGGAAGATGGGGGCTGGCGACTGCCCGGGCCGCTGCCGAGCGAAGCTGCTGATCGATGTATTGGGCATCGGTCAGGATTTCGGCCAACGCCCGCTGCGCCAGTGGCGACGACAGGTCCGACGCGCGCGCGAGAAGCTCGACCAGTTGACGCCAGCGGACGGCACGGTCGTGCGCGTTGAGGGCCGGCTGCGCCAGCACCGTGTTCAGGCGATCATCGAATTGCAACGCGAACCATCCGCTTCCTTAAAGACCGGTCGATCCACCGTTCTCGTGGTGCGCGGTCCTAAGGAAGGGGCTGTTGCTTAACCATCCCGATTTGGGACAGGGACGAGGTCGAAAAGTGGGCTCGGGAGCGCCTTAATCAGCGCTCCCAGCCCGCTCTCTCAGGCAGGGTTCCCCAGGTAGGCGAGCCAGTACTTTGCAATCTCGGCGCGCGAACCGGTTACGGCGTTCAAAGCCGCGGTGGCGCCCGCCTTGTCGCCCGACCGCGCCAGGGCCATTCCGAGGTGCAAGTTGACCAGGCTTGGGTCGGCCCCCGGGCGCTTCAACGCAGCGCGATAGAGCTCGGCGGCCTTGTCGAAACGGCCATAGCCGTAGAGAAGGTCGCCTGTCGTCAGCGCGCTCTTGGCAGTGCCGCCCGCAAGCGCCTTCGAAGCAGCGCTGTCGAGCGTTGCCGACTCACCCGACGCCTTCTGGTTGGCCGTCTGGATCATTTCCTTGAACGGCGATTTCTTCGCATCGACCGCGCCGGCCGCAATGCCCTCGTCGATCACGGCTTTGGCCTCACCCGGATAGCCCTTCATCAGGGCCGCATAGGCGTAACGGTCATAGTCTGCCTCGCCATTCAGCGCCTTCGCCGCGCGGGCAAGGCGGAACAGGTCCAGGGTGCCCTGGTCGTCGACATTGATCATGTTGCGATAGATGCCGATCGCATCCCGCCAGTTGGTGGCAGACGGATATGCGGCGACCCATTGCCGGCTGATCTCCGGAGTGCTCGGCAGCTTGGCCTTGTAGGCCAAGGAGATGGCCCGCTTGTAGAGCTCTTCAGGAGCCTTTCCGCCGTTGGCGGTCTGCTGGGCGATCGCTTTCTGCAAGTCGGCAACCGCTTCCGCTGGAGTTGCGCCGACGGAGCGCGCCTGCGAGAGAAGCGCAACCGCCTCCGTATTGCCCGGCTGGAGCTCAACCGCCTTCTGGAAAGCGGCGACGGCCTGCGGAAACTGCTTCAGATTGTACCGGACCTTGCCGAGGGTTATGTATGCAGGACCCAGCTGGTCCTGCGGAAAAACGCCCGTCCCGATCATTGCATCGAGAGCCGCGCCCATGCCGGCCTCGTTCTTCGCTTCTGCCGCGGACTTCAGGTCGACCTGCGACGCGAGGAAATGTTCGTCAGGCGACTTGGCGGCCGCATGGGCTGCTGCGGACTTGGCCGCGAATCCCGCCGTATCTTTCGCTTCGAAGGCAGCGATCTGTTCCTTGTACGCCGTCGCGAACTGCGCCGAGATGTTGATCTTCTTGTCGCCGATCGTGACCGTTGCGCCGCCGCGCTGCGGCTTTTCCTCCTTCTGCTCACCGCGCGCCTGCGGCTGTTGCTGCTGCCGAGGCTGCGCACTGCCATAGCCTTCGCGCTGCGCTTGGGCGGCGGTTGCGAGTGCCGTCGAGGCGGCAAGGGCGATGCCAAGCATCTTGATCGTCGATTTCACTTCTGCTCTCCCGCGCGCCATTGCTCGGCGCTTTCGAATGCTTTGCCGGCGCCCAATAAACCCCGGCAGTTGGAACGCCAAGCCGCTGCGCAGTTCCGCCTGAACGTCGATTGAACTTTTTCTCGAATTTTTTGGTGCACGGAGCCACGGATTAACTTCAGATAAGGTCCGCACGTCCCCGACCCCGCCTATAAAAATCCCCGGGACTCGTCACCTCCTTGGCATCGACACCTCAGGAACTTGGCGGGTCCCAACCTTTGAAGCGGCTCAGTCATCTCCAGAGACTGGGCCGCTTCGCTTTATCAGGCATGCGGCGCCTGATTTTCCTCGCGCGTACGCGCGCACGCGGGGGTGGTCTGCGGTTCCATATTGGGCTAGCTCTTCCCATGTGGGGGTAAGCGCCGTGCAAAGCGGCGAATCCTCCCGCGTACCCGCTTAGACAGACCTTACAGGATCACCACACTTGGCCACCGAACCGCCCGCCGAACTTTCGGGCCCGACCGACGGCAGCGACATCGCTCCGATCTCCATCGTCGACGAAATGAAGACCAGCTACCTCGATTACGCGATGAGCGTGATCGTCAGCCGCGCGCTGCCCGACGTGCGCGACGGCCTGAAGCCGGTCCACCGCCGTATTCTCTACGCCTGCCAGGAGGCCGGCTACGTCGCCGGACGGCCCTACCGCAAGTCGAGCCGCATCGTGGGTGACGTCATGGGTAAGTATCACCCGCACGGCGACAGCGCGATCTACGACGCACTCGCCCGCATGGTGCAGCCCTGGTCGCTGCGCGTCCCCTTGATCGATGGCCAGGGCAATTTCGGGTCGATGGATCCCGATCCGCCCGCCGCCATGCGGTACACGGAAGCGCGCCTGGCCAAGGTTGCGAACTTCCTGCTCGCCGACATCGACAAGGACACGGTCGACTTCACGCCGAACTACGATGCGTCGGAGCGTGAGCCTCAGGTCCTCCCTGCCCGCTTCCCGAACCTGCTCGTCAACGGCGCCGGCGGCATCGCGGTCGGCATGGCGACGAACATCCCGCCGCATAATCTCGGCGAAGTTCTCGCCGCCTGCCGTGCCTACATGGACGACCCCGCGATCACGACCGAAGGCCTGATGGAGCATGTGAAGGGCCCGGATTTCCCGACCGGCGCCTTCATCCTCGGTCAAGTCCGGAATCCGCAGCGCCTACACCACGGGCCGCGGCTCGATCATGATGCGCTCGCGCTACAAGATCGAGGAAGGCCGCGGCGACCGCCGGTCGATCGTGCTCACCGAGATTCCGTACCAGGTCGGCAAATCGGGCCTCGTCGAAAAGATCGCCGAAGCCGCCAAGGACAAGCGCATCGAGGGCGTCTCGGACATCCGCGACGAATCTAACCGTGAAGGCGTCCGGGTCGTCATCGACCTGAAGCGCGACGCCACGCCCGACGTCGTGCTCAACCAATTGTGGCGACACACTCCGGCGCAATCCTCCTTCCCGGCGAACATGCTGGCGATTCGCGGCGGCCGCCCGGAGACGCTGGCGCTGCGCGACATCATCGAGAGCTTCGTCAAATATCGCGAGGAGGTCATCACCCGCCGCTCGAAGTTCGAGCTGCTGAAGGCCCGCGAACGCGCTCACATCCTGCTCGGCCTCGTCGTCGCCGTCACCAATCTCGACGAGGTGGTGAAGCTGATTCGCGGATCGGCCAGCCCGGCGGTAGCCCGCGAGAAACTGCTCGACCGCAAGTGGCCGGGCGCTGAGATCCGCCCGTACATCGCGCTGGTCGAAGCCGTCGAGCCGCAAGGCAAGTCGGAAACCTATCAGCTCTCCGAGACGCAGGTTCGCGCAATCCTGGAGTTGCGCCTCCACCGCCTGACCGCGCTCGGCCGCGACGAGATCGGCAACGAGCTCAAAGGCCTCGCGGATTCGATCGGTGAACTGCTTGAAATTCTCGCCAATCGCGCCCGCCTCTACGAGGTGATGCGCGAGGAGTTCGACGAGGTCGAACGCGAGTTCGCGACGCCTCGCATGAGCGAGCTCGCACCCGCTGCCGAGGGCATCGAGGACGAAGATTTGATCGAGGTCGAGGACATGGTCGTGACCGTGACCATGACCGGCTACATCAAGCGCACGCCGCTCGCACTTTTCCGCGAACAGAAGCGCGGTGGCAAGGGCCGCGCCGGCATGCAAACGAAGGACGAGGATGCGGTCACCACCCTCTTCGTCACCTCGACGCACAATCCGGTGCTGTTCTTCTCCAATCTCGGTCGCGTCTACCGCATGAAGGTGTGGCGCCTGCCGGAAGGCGGGCCGAACACGAAGGGTCGCCCGATGATCAACCTCCTGCCGCTCGCGGCCGGCGAGACGATCTCAACCGTTCTTCCGCTGCCCGAGGACGAGAATGAATGGGGCGGCCTGCACATCATGTTCGCGACCGCGCACGGCACGGTCCGCCGCAACAGCATGGCCGCGTTCACCAACATTCCGACCGCCGGCAAGATTGCGATGCGCTTCGGGACGGCGGCGGTTGAGGGCGTTGAAAATGGCGACGACAGCGAAGAACAGCTGGACCTCAGCGACCGCCTGATCGGTGTATCGCTCCTCACCGAGGAAGACGACGTCCTCCTCGCCACCCGCAACGGCAAGGCGATCCGCTTCCTGTCGACCGACGTTCGCGAGTTCCAGTCGCGCACCTCGACAGGCGTTCGCGGCGTTCGCCTGCTGGGCGACGACGAGGTGATCTCCATGTCGGTTCTCCGCCGAGTCGGCACGACTCAGGAGGAGCGCGAAGCCTATCTACGCTGCCCGCCGTGGCGCGAGCGCGAGGATGTCGAATGCACTCTTCCACCAGAGCGCGTCGCGGAGATGGCCGCCGGCGAGCAGTTCATCTTGACGGTAACTGAGAACGGCTACGGCAAGCGCTCATCGGCCTACGAATATCGCCGCACCAACCGTGGCGGCCAGGGCATCACGAACATCGACACGTCCGAACGCAATGGTCGCGTCGTCGCCAGCTTCCCGGCGCACACCGGCGAGCAGCTGATGCTCATCACCGACCAAGGCAAGATGATCCGCACGACAGTGGGGGACATCCGAGTGATGGGCCGCAACACGCAGGGCGTGACCATCTTCCGAGTTGCCGAGAACGAGCATGTCGTCTCGGTCGCGCGCATCGACGAAAGCGACGAGGACGAAATCGAACTGGACGCTGGCGACGAGAAAGCACCCGAAGAAGGCGCGGTCGTGGGCGAAAGCGAGCTCGACCGGCCGGCAGATCCGGAGCCGGGCGAAAAGTAACGCCAGAATCCGTATCATTGCGGATGAACTGTGGGAACGGCGGCGGCTTAGCTCGCGTTCGTGGATAAAACGAAACCCAGGAGGAAATTCATGGCCCTTCCCCATCGCGCTCTCGTCCTTGTCGCAGACGGAACGAAGGTTCTGTATCTTCGCAATCATGGGGATCAGAATCAGATCGACTTGAGGACCGAATCCCACGACGAGCGCGAGGATCGCAAGGACCGCGAGATCAAGACCGATGCGCCCGGCACGAACAAGCAAAGCATGGGCTATGGCCGGCCTGCGATGGACGAGACGGACTTCCACCAGCAGGAGGAAGACCGCTGGGTGAAGGACGCGGCCGAAGAGTTGAAGCGACGCGCTCTCCGCAACGATTTCGAGGCTCTCGCGGTCATTGCGCCCCCCAAGGCGCTCGGAACCCTTCGCAAGGAGCTGCACAAGGAAGTCGAGAAGAGGATCGTTCTCACGCTCAACAAGGAAATGAGCGGCCGTCCGATCCCGGATATCGAGGAGCTGCTTGTCGGCGAGGCTGCACCTCCGGCCTGAGCGCAACCGTCACTGCGCTTTCGACGTTACGCCTCCGGTTCAATGGAGGTCGCCATGAAGAGACTTGTTGCGTTATCCGTCTTTCTGGCCGCGAGCTCGGCCGCATCTGCTCAGACAGCACCCTCGGTTCAGGTGACGCCGCTCGGGCCGAACAGCGCCTTGCTCAGCCTTTCGGCCGAAGGCAGCAGCCGCCGCACGCCTGACGTCGCCATGTTTTCCGCCGGGGTCGTCAGCCAAGGGACCACGGCCTCGCAGGCCCTTGCCGACAACAGCCGGCAGATGGATTCGGTCATTGCTGCCTTGAAGCGAGCAGGAATTGCAGACCGCGACATCCAGACTTCCGCAATCAGCCTCCAGCCCCGCTATTCGGACCCCGAGCGGGACGCGCAGGTCCGTGCCCGAACCACCGGCCAACCCTATGTCCCGCCAACGGAGCCGGCGCGGATCATTGGCTATGAGGCGCGCAACACGGTGCAGGTACACGTTCGGCGGCTGGCGCAGATGGGCAAGATCATCGACACGTTGATCGAGGCTGGGGCGAACCAGGTCGACGGCCCATCCTTTACGCTCGACGAACCTCGCGAGGCCCTCGACGAAGCGCGGCGCGAGGCGATCGCCGTCGGCCGACAGCGCGCCGAGCTCTATGCGCAGGCGACAGGCATGCGCGTGGCCCGCCTGCTCTCGGTCAGCGAGGGCGGCGGCTACCATCCTGTGCAGCAGGCGATCGTCGTAACGGGCAGTCGCGTGGGATATGGCGGCGACCCTCCGCCTCCACCGCCTCCGCCGGCGCCTGTCTCCCCGGGAGAACTGAACCTTGGCGTCAGCGTCTCGCTGCAATTCGAGCTGACCCGCTAGGCGAACAGGTGCGTCACCTCCGCGTGGGGAGCGACCGCACCAAGCAATAGGGTGCGGTGGCAACCAGACGGCTCTCGCTCGTAGCAGAGTAATGCGCTCGGCTCTTCCTTCGCCAGGTCGACCATCTGCGCGCCTTGCGCGGTCGCCTCCGGCAGTTCGAGCTGTCCGGCGTAGATCCTCTCGAGGTCCTCGTGGCGCCCCGCCCTAGCCGCGGCACGGCCGTCCGCGGGCGTTCCCAAAGCGCGCAGGTGAACATAGTCGATTCCCTCTTCCGCCAGCGCATTTCTCAACGGAGTCTTGGAGAATCCCGGTCGCCGGGAGTTGGGCACGGCGCGAACGTCAATGACGCGTTTTACTCCCGCCGACTGCAACGCAGCGATGAACTCGGGCACCGTCGTGCTTTCGTAGCCGATGGTGAAGATGCGCATGTCAGTTGCTCTTGGGCGCCTCACCTGCGGGTGCCGGAACGGAGCCGTCTACTACCGGCGGCATTTCCCAGACGCGAACATAATCCACCTCGAACTTCTGCGGCAGGGAAGCGTCGTCGATGCCCTTGGAACCAGCCCAGTCCCCACCCATCGCCAGGTTGAGGATCAGGTAGAACGGCTTGTCGAACGGCCAGGCGCCACGATCGCCCGGCTCGGAGTTCCGCACCCTCATATAGGCGCGGTCGTCGACTCCGATCAGGATCTCGTCCTCGGTCCAGGACAATTGGTAGCGATGGAAGTCGCTGCAGCTGGTCGGCAACGGCTTCTGCGCTCCGCGGCCATTCTGCTTGGTGTGATTGTATTTTCCGGTGTGCAGATTGGCGTGAACGACGCCCGGCTGCGCGCCGATGTGCTCCAATATGTCGATCTCGCCGCCTTGGGGCCAGGGCTCATCGCCAATCGGCATCATCCAAAAAGCGGGCCAGCTTCCACGGGTACAGGGCAGCTTCGCCCGCGCCTCGAAGAAGCCGTACTTGAAGGCCGCTTTCCCCTGCGTCACGATCTTAGCCGAGCTGTACTTCTGCTTGCCCCAGTCGGGAAACTTGCGAATTTCGTTGGGGTCCTTGCGTAGCTCGATCGTCAGAACGCCACCGCCTACCCGCAGGTTCTCGAGCCGGTTCGCTGCGTAATATTGCAGCTCCTTATTGTACCAGCCCTCCTTGTTGCGCGACGTGTCGTACTGCCACTTCGACGCATCGAGCCTCGAGCCGTTGAACTCGTCGGACCAAAGCACCGTCTGGAGGTGCGCTGGCATGGGCGCGTCGACCGCGTAATTGTTCGCGGAGAGCGAGGTCTCCTGAAGCGCGGCGGCAGCGAGGAAGAGACTGAGCATGGATGCTGGATAGCGCGTCCCGAGCCGACTAACAGCCCCCTTCTCTCAGCCCACTTAACCCGTTGTTGGCAAAGGCATCGCTAAGTCCCTCCGCTGGGAGTTGGCGTATGGAACATTTCGACCTCGACGCCGCGGTTCGCGCAGGCGTCATCAGAAGCGATCAGGCCGATGCGCTTCGACGCTTCGATGAAACGGAGCGCAACGCTCCCGCTGCAACCGAGGAAAGATTCCGCCTCTTCAGCGGGTTCGCCGACATCATGGCGGCCATTGGGATTGGAATGGTGGCGTGGGCCGGAATTGTACTGGCCGTGCTCGTCCCATTCCTCGGATTCACCCTGCTCGCAGCCTATTGGTTGGCCGCTCGATACTTCACGGAGCAAAGGCGGATGATGCTGACTAGCTTCATTCTGTTCGGTGCCTTCGCACTCACAGCCGCAATGGCGTCGCTGGCCGTCGTTGCAACCCTTCTGGGGAAATCGCCGCTGCAAATGACGAAAGACGATGTCTTCACCATCTGGTCGGTCCTGATCGCATCCTCCACGGCAGGAGCATGTTGGGTCTATTGGCGGCGTTTCCAGTTTCCCGCCGCCTATGCTGCCTTTGCTGTAGCGGTCATCAACATCCTCGTTTCGCTCCTGAGAGGCCTATTTCCCGGCATGCCCAGCATGGGGGTCGATGTGGTCGCAGCGCTGATGGGCCCGATCCTTTTTGTGTGGGCGATGTGGTGGGACATCAGCGACGTGCGCCGGGAAACCATCCGAAGCGACGTCGGCTTCTGGCTGCACATTTGCGCTGGTTTCGCCATCGTACATTCCTTCATGGTCCTGCTGCTCGACACCAAGGATGGTTCGACAGGTTGGTGGCGAATGTTTTCGGACCCTGCGGCGCCACCCGCCACGGATGCTTTCGCCGTGCTTGCGATGTTTGGCGTTTTCGCTGTGGTGGCACTGATCGTCGATCGTCGATCGCTGCTTACGTCGGGCATGTTTTACGCCGTGCCGGCGCTCGCGGTGCTGATTGGCGGCGGGGCGCTGATGCTCGCTCCAGCGCTGCTCGTGACCGGCGTCAGCCTGATCCTGCTATCGGTGAAGTGGCTGCCCTGGAGAGAGAAATTGCTGGCGCGCCTTCCTCACCAGATCTCCGCGCAAATGCCTCGCCCACAGCTCAAGGCTTTCGGCCCGCGGCCCGTTTACTAGCATAACCCGGGGGCCTAACGGACCCCATGTCCTTCGACATTCACATCATCGGCGGTGGCCTCGCCGGGTCCGAAGCGGCGTGGCAATTGGCCGAAGCCGGACTGACCGTACGCCTTTCGGAAATGCGCGGTGGCGGCGACATGACTCCCGCGCACGAGACGGACCGGTTCGCGGAGATGGTCTGCTCGAACAGCTTCCGCTCCGACGATGCCGAGAACAATGCCGTCGGTCTCCTGCACCAGGAGATGCGTGCGCTGGACTCGCTGATCATGCGCGTCGCAGACAAGCATCGGGTTCCCGCCGGCTCCGCTCTCGCGGTCGACCGCGATGAGTTCGCGGCCGAGGTCACGAAAGCGCTCGAAAGCCATCGCAACATCACGGTAGTACGCGAGCGGATCGACGCTTTGCCCGACCATCCGACGATCATCGCCACCGGACCGCTTACAGGCTCGAAGCTGGCCGAAGCGATCGCGGCGGAGACCGGCCAGGACGCCCTCGCCTTCTTCGACGCCATCGCTCCCATCATCCACCGCGACAGTATCGACATGGACGTGGCGTGGATGGCCGCCCGTTGGGACAAGGGCGGGAAGGACTACATCAACTGCCCGCTCGACAAGGAGCAGTACGAAGCATTCGTCCAGGCGCTCCGTGACGGCGAGAAGACCGAGTTCAAGGAGTGGGAGAAGGACACGCCCTACTTCGAAGGATGCATGCCGATCGAAGTCATGGCCGAGCGCGGCGTGGAGACGTTGCGCTTCGGTCCGATGAAGGGCGTCGGCCTCGACAATCCGCGCACGGGCCGATGGCCCTATGCGGTCGTCCAGCTTCGCCAGGACAATGCGCTGGGGACGCTGTGGAACATGGTCGGCTTCCAGACCAAGCTGAAGCATGGCGAGCAGGTCCGCATCTTCCGCACTATCCCGGGTCTGGAAAATGCCGAGTTCGCGCGGCTCGGCGGAATCCACCGCAACAGCTTCATCAACTCGCCGCGCCTACTGGACGGCGAACTGCGGCTGAAGTCGAAGCCGAACATCCGCTTTGCCGGCCAGATCACCGGCTGCGAAGGCTATATCGAAAGCGCAGCGATCGGTCTCATCGCCGCGCGCTTCGCCATCGCCGAGCGCAAGGGCGAGACGCTCGCTGCACCGCCCGCAGAGACGGCGCTCGGAGCCCTGCTAGGCCATATCACCGGTGGCGCCGACGCCGAGAGCTTCCAGCCGATGAACGTGAACTTTGGCCTGATGCCGCCCATTCCCGGACGCTCGAAAAAGGCCGACCGTAAGAGGATGTACACCGACCGCGCCCGCGAGAAGCTCGCCGAATGGCTGGAGCGCGAACGGGTAGCCGAACCGGCCTAGTTCGCGAAGTCGATCGTCGAGATCAGCTCAGTCATCCGGAACAGGCGCGACTGAATAGCCTCCGGGACAGTATCGGGAAGCCTGTCCTCAAGCGTGTCGCGGGCCTGGAAGTAACTGGCGTTCACCCGCACCAGCTCCATAGACCAATCGGGGAAGCTGCGAACTGCGACCTTGCGCTGATCGCGGATCTCGAAGCCGGTATGACGCGTATCCCGCCGCAGGCGCTGAACGAGCTCATCGATGGCCGTTTCCGACCCTTCGATGATCTGCAGGAAATGAGTCCCGTTGAACACCAGCAGGCCGGTGATCCCCTCCAGCGCGTTAACCTCGCGGGCGGTGCGGTGAATATCTTCCAGGTCGGAGGGTTGGAGGTCGAGGCGGGCAAGGCTGGTGTACGTTACAGAAGTCAGCATCATTCCGCTCCGATACGGACGTTTCGTGACGCCTCAACCCGGTAACGTCGGGTTCAAGACAGAATTAACACGAACAGCGCTTTTTCTTCGATGGAGGTGGCGCGGTGGACGCATATTCGGCCGCGCTGAGCCAGCCGGTCCGATCCTTGTCCGCCCCATCGAACTTGTCGATCGTCTTCACAGCCCACTCGTCGAAGGAAAGGTTTCCGTTTCCGTTCTTGTCGAGCTTGGCAAAGGCCTTCCGGCGCGCCGCGAGTAATTCTTCCCGCTCGATGCGCCCGTTCTTGTCCTTGTCGGCGCGCGAGAAGCGCTTCTCCTCACGGCTCTTCGGCGTCGCTTCAGGCGGTTCGGGGAGGGCGGACGGAGCGATGAGTGAGGGCGTCGCCGTTCGCGCGGGCGGCGCTTCCGGAAGCAAGGGCGCCTGCGCGGCGCGGCTCTGCCAGAAGAGGAAGGCTCCGGTAAGCAGCAGGAAACAGGCCGCAGCCCCGGCAAGGAAACGCGCCAAGGCGATACTCCTTCAACATTAGGAGATTCGGCGTGGGGCAATTTGCGTCCGGATTGGATCGTGTCAACCGCGCGGGAGCACCCCACGCATATAGTGCAGCATCGCGGCCATCCCTCGTCCCGGATCGGGCGCTGCCAGTTCCAACGGCTTGTCTCGGAGCACATCGTGGGCGGCAACCGCTGCCAGACCGGTCAGACGCCGCAGGAACTTCGGCGGCCTGTTGCGCGGCAACTCCGCAATGGCTTTGCGAGCTTCGGCGAGAAGAAACATGCGCGAATGGACGTCGGTGCAATGGCGAGCGCCGTCCACCAGCGACCACAGCGCGCCCGGCGCCTCGGCATCTTCCGGATCGCCGGAAAGAAGGGTCGCGCCGATCCCGAACAGAATACGCCCGCGAAGCTTGAGGCCCTCGGCCTGTTCGTCCTTCCAGGGAAAATCGCCGAGCAGAGGAAGCCAGGCATCCTCGAGGGTCGACAGGGTCCGTCCGGTGACGCCGAGCGGGAGGAGTTCGCTCTCCACGGCGCGAAGCCGTGGCTCGGCCGGTGCCGCAGCGCCCTTGTCCAAATCCTCGAGCCGCTCTCGCCACCAGGCGAGCCTGATTGCGCCCAACGTAGGCTGGCTGCTCGTCGCGATGACGTCCGCCATCGCAAGATCGAGTTGCCACAAAGCGGAGAATGCGGGTCTGACCCTGCGCGGCAGTTGTCCGAGGACGGTCTGCCGGTCGAAGTCGAGCGCCCGTTCAGCGATAGCAGACGGCCTTCGCCGCGGTGACGACGTCCGCCGCCTTGATCAGCGCCAGTTTCTCGAGGTTCGCGGCATAGGGCAGCGGTACATCGACATTGGTCACGCGGAGCACTGGCGCGTCCAGGTCGTCGAAGCCTTCGGTCATGGCGATGGCTATGATCTCCGAAGCGATCGAACAGGTCGGCCAGCCCTCTTCGACCACGACCATGCGGTTCGTGCGCTTGAGGCTTTCCAGCACCGTCGCCTTGTCGAGTGGCCGCAACGTGCGCAGGTCGATGACCTCGGCATTGATGCCCTCGGCCATCAACTCCTGCGCCGCTTCCAGAGCAACGCCGACGCCGATCGAATAGCTGACCAAGGTCACGTCCTTGCCCGGGCCGAACGATGCGCGCCTTGCCGATCGGGCAGAACGTAATCGTCCAGCTGCGGAACATCGAAATGCTGGCCGTAAAGCAGTTCGTTCTCGAGGAAGACGACCGGATCCTCGCTGCGGATCGCTGCCTTGAGCAGGCCCTTCGCATCCGACGCGCTGTACGGCGCGATGACGATCAGGCCCGGAACGCTGGCGTACCAGGGACCGTAATTCTGGCTGTGCTGCGCGCCGACGCGTGCAGCAGAGCCGTTCGGGCCCCGGAACACGATCGGGCAGCGCATCTGCCCGCCCGACATGTAGTTCGTCTTCGCGGCCGAATTGATGATGTGGTCGATCGCCTGCATCGCGAAGTTGAAGGTCATGAACTCGATGACGGGCTTCAGGCCGCCCATCGCCGCACCCGAACCCAGGCCGGCGAAGCCATATTCGGTGATCGGCGTATCGATGATGCGCTTGGCGCCGAATTCCTGCAGCAGCCCTTGAGTGACCTTGTAGGCGCCCTGATACTCGGCGACCTCCTCGCCCATGACGAAGACGCGCTCGTCCTTGCGCATCTCCTCAGCCATGGCGTCGCGCAGAGCCTCGCGCACCGTCGTGCTGACGAGCGGCGTGCCTTCGGGCACCTCCGGCGGATCCTGCGTCTTCGCGACGTCGGCAACCAGCTCGCGGGCGGCCGTATCCATCTGGTGCGGCGTCGGCGTGTCTTCCGCCTGCTGGGACTCCGGGGCCGGAATGGAGGGTTCAGCAGCAAGCGCCGGCTTAGGCGCCTCCGCTTCTTGAGCCGGAGCAGCCGGAGAGTTGCTCACCGTTTCACCGTCAGCAGCGAGGATTGCGATGGCCTGGCCGACCTTGACCCCATCGGTCCCTTCCGGGACGAGGATCCTGGCGATCTTGCCCTCGTCGACCGCTTCGAACTCCATCGTCGCCTTGTCGGTCTCGATCTCGGCGAGGATGTCGCCCGATTTGACCTCGTCGCCCTCTTTCACGAGCCACTTGGCGAGCGTTCCCTCTTCCATCGTCGGCGAGAGCGCGGGCATCTTCAGCTCGGTCGCCATCAGTAGGTCTCCACCAGCACGTCGGTGTAGAGTTCATCGGGCGCAGGCTCAGGTGCTTCCTCGGCGAACTTGGCAGCCTCGACGACGATGTCCTTGATCTCCTTGTCGATCGCCTTCAGCTCCTCTTCCGTCACGCCAAGCGCTTGCAGGTCGTGGCCGGCGCGGTCGATCGGATCGTGCTGTTCACGATAGCCCTGCACTTCCTCGCGCGTCCGATACTTGGCCGGATCGGACATGGAGTGGCCGCGATAGCGATACGTCATCAGCTCGAGGATGATCGGGCCCTTGCCGCTACGCGTCCATTCGAGGGCCACTTCGGCGGCGCCGCGCACAGCGAGCACATCCATGCCGTCGACCTGGATGCCCGGAATGCGGAAGCTCTCGCCACGCCGATAGAGCAAAGGCTCGGCGGAGGCCCGCTCGATGCTCGTGCCCATCGCATATTTGTTGTTTTCGATCGCGTAGATGACCGGCAGCTTCCACAGCTCGGCCATGTTGAAGCTCTCGTACACCTGGCCCTGATTGACCGCGCCGTCGCCGAAATAGGACAGGCAGACGCCACCGTCCCCGCTGTACTGGTGCTTCAGCGCGAGGCCGGTTCCCAGCGACACCTGCGCCCCGACGATGCCGTGACCGCCGTAGAAGCCGTGTTCGACGCTGAACATGTGCATCGAGCCGCCCTTGCCCTTCGAAATGCCGGCGGCGCGGCCCGTCAGCTCGGCCATGATCACCTTGGGATCGATGCCGTAGGCAAGCATGTGGCCGTGATCGCGATAGCCGGTGATGACGCTGTCCTGGCCGACCTTCATCGCCGACTGCAGTCCGACAGCGACCGCTTCCTGGCCGATGTAAAGGTGACAGAAGCCGCCGATCAGCCCAAGGCCGTAGAGCTGTCCCGCGCGCTCTTCGAAGCGACGAATGAGCAGCATCTCGCGGTATAACTGGAGGAGTTCGTCCTTCGTCGCCTCGTAGCGCTTCGGCTCGGAGGGTCGTTCGCGGTTCGGTATAAGCGGAGCTGCGCCCGCAGCGGCTTTGGCTTTTGTGGAACGCGCCACGTTGATCCTCTTTATCGCGCGGTTTCAATGAGCGCCGCGTCTATAGGTTGCCGGACCCAGTGCGGCAATGCAGCCGTAGCGTCAATCGGGAGAGCTAGTTGAGGGGGACGATAACCTCGTCCGGGCGCACCAGGCCCAGATCGCGCCGGGTCAATTCCTCCGCTAGATCGGGATCGGCCTTGCGCGGGTCGAGAAGTGCGGAGCGATGGCGCAATTGCTGACGCTCAGCCTCGAGCTTCGCCAGCTCCATCTTCCGGGCCTGAAGGTCGCGGTTGTATCCGCCCCAGGCGAGCAAGCCGTTCGGACCCGCGACGGCATAGCCGGCAAAATTGCCGACGACGACCAGCGCGAGCGCCGGCCAGAAGACCCTGCGCATCAAACCGAAACTGCGTGTTGCGCCTCCCATGGATTTTAAGAATCACGATGGAGTCATGAAGGCAAGAGAAAAGAGCCCTTTGGTGGATAATCCTGTGGATTAGGCCGGCTTGTATGCCTTCAATGCCGCAATCCCCGGATAACGCGCTGTATCGCCTAACTCTTCTTCGATTCGGAGGAGTTGGTTGTACTTCGCCGTCCGGTCGGAGCGCGCGAGGCTGCCCGTCTTGATCTGCCCGCACGACAAGGCGACCGCGAGATCCGCGATCGTCGAGTCCTCGGTTTCACCCGACCGGTGCGACATGACCGCGGTGTACCCGGATGTCTGGGCAAGCCGAACCGCGTTGATCGTCTCGGTCAGGGTGCCGATCTGATTGACCTTCACGAGGATCGAATTTGCGATCCCGTTTTCAATCCCTTCGGCCAGTCTCTTCTCATTGGTTACGAAGAGATCGTCGCCCACCAGCTGCACGCGATTGCCGATGCTGTCGGTGAGAGCCTTCCAGCCTTCCATGTCGTCCTCGCCCATGCCGTCCTCGATCGAGGCGATCGGATAGGCATCGGCCAGTTCCGTAAGGTAAGCCGCCATTTCGGTCGGCGAGAGGCTTCGTCCCTCACCTTCGAGCTCGTACTTTCCGTTCTTGAAGAACTCGGTCGCCGCGCAGTCGAGCGCCAGCACGACGTCGGTTCCGGGCTTGTAACCGGCGTTCACAACCGACCTGAGGATAAAATCGAGCGCTTCACGGGCCGAGGCGATGTTCGGAGCGAACCCGCCTTCGTCGCCGACTGCCGTGGCGAGGCCGGCTTGGTGCAGGGCGGACTTCAGCGAATGGAAAATCTCCGTCCCGCACCGCAGGGCTTCAGAGAATGTCGGCGCACCGACCGGCATCACCATGAATTCCTGGAAGTCGATCGGATTGTCCGCGTGAGCGCCGCCGTTGAGAATGTTCATCATCGGCACCGGCAGGATGTCCGAGCTCACTCCCCCCACGTAGCGGTAGAGCGGAGTGCCAAGCGCATCCGCGGCCGCCTTGGCCGCAGCCAGGCTGACGCCGAGGATGGCGTTCGCGCCGAGCCGGGCCTTGTTCGCCGTGCCGTCCAGGGTCGTCAGCGTCGAGGTCGAGCTCCGCCTGGTCCTCCGCATCCAGGCCGACGACAGCTCCGGCAATCTCTCCGTTGACGGCCTGAACTGCCTTCTCGACGCCCTTGCCGCCCCACCTGCTCTTGTCTCCGTCACGAAGCTCGACGGCCTCATGCGCGCCGGTCGAGGCGCCCGACGGGACCGCGGCGCGGCCCATGCTGCCGTCTTCCAGCGTGACGTCGACCTCAACGGTGGGGTTCCCGCGGCTGTCCAGGATTTGGCGGGCGTGGACGTCGACGATTGCAGTCATGGAATTCCTTTTTGCGGAAGCGTAATGATTTGGAGGCGCGCTGCACCTATAAGCGGCGCGTCGGGCCGTGCAACTTTCGCTTCCGCAAACAGGAACGAGGGCCGCGCTGCCGGGTTGAGAGCGGACAAGGAGGACTCGCACATGGGCGATAACAGGACCGACCTACCCGAAGGGACCGACGCGGTGATTGCCGGCGCATCGAACACGGATGAAACGACCGGAGCTGTCACAACGGAGACCACATTGACCGAAACCGACCTCCCCGCACCCCGCGACGATCTCCCCACGAGCGGTGCTCCCGATACCGGTATTCGCCAGCGCATCCGCGACGGCGGCGAGCGCCTGTCGACGGAAGCCGGCGATCGTGCTCGCGGTCTCGTCAGCCAGGGCCTGGAACGCTCGGCCGAAGCGCTCACGAACGTCAGCAGGATGGTCGGCGAGACCGCCGACGGCATCGAGGAACGGCTGGGCGCCGAATATGGCGACTATGCCCGCCGGGCTGCCTCGGCGATCGAGAGCACCGCGAACAGCCTCGCCTCGAAGGATCCCGACGAGCTGATCGAGGATACGCGCAATTTCGTGCGCAACAGTCCCGGCGTAGCCATTGCCGGCGCCGCCATCGTCGGGTTCGTCGTTGCACGGCTGTTCAAGTCGGGCCTGGCGAGCAACCGCGACGACGACGAGGCCTGAGCCCGGGAGTTTCGCGTGTTGAAGCCGCCGAACGAGCCTGACGCCGCACCGGGCGACAATGACCGCCCGGTCGGCGAGCTGGTCCACGAGTTGATCGAGGACGGCAAGGCCTATGCGCGCGCCGAGGTCGGGGTGGTGAAAGCCATCGCTGCAGCCAAAGCCAACGCGCTCAAGCTTCCGGGGATATTGTTCGGCGTCGCTTTCCTGCTCTCGCTGGCGGCGGTCGTCGCCCTGGCGGTCGGCGTCGCGATGGCACTCGCCACGATGATCGGCCCGTTGGGAGGTGGAATCGCAGCCTTCCTGCTGTTCGCGGCCGTAGCCGGTGGTCTCGCCTGGTACGGCGCGAAGCGGCTGAGCGAGGACCTATGAAGCCGGATACACCGCAGGTTGTGGCGGCCCGCATCGAGGCCGAGCGTACCCGCGCGCGGCTGATGGATACGGCTCATCGCCTGCAGGCGCGGATCAGCCCCGGAGCGCTCGCATCCAATGCCTGGCAGGGGGCGAAGGAAAAAGGGGCGGACATGGCTGAAAATGCCGTCGATGCCGTGCGAAAGCGCCCGATCGCCGCAACGGGCGTGATCGCTGCGATCACCCTCTTCCTCGCACGCGAACCCCTCATCGATCTCGCCGAGAAGCTGTCCGACAGCGTCATTGGCGAGAAGAACAAACCCAAGAAGAAATCCACGGAGAAAGTCGCATGACGGATACTCGCACTGAGGACATGGAGAACACCGGGCGCTCGACACCGCGCCAGCGCGCCATCGACGCGTACGGCAGCGCTCGCGAACGTGTGAGCGGCGTAGGACGCCGGGCCGGCGATACGCTCGATGAGGCTCCTCTGGTCGCGCTCGCGGCCGGTCTGGCCGCCGGTGCGGCCATCGCCGCCCTGCTCCCGCGTACCCGCACCGAGGACCGGCTGCTGAAGCCGGTGACGAACCGGGCGCGCGAGACAGCCCAATCCGCATACGAGGCCGCGAAGGAAGCGGGACGTGGCCGGCTCGACGAGCTTGGCCTGACCAAGGAACGCGGCTCCGATGCCATCCGCTCGATTATCGTCGGTGCGCGCGATGCGGCGAAGACCTCGGCTCAGGCTGCCGTGGGCACATACCGCAAGGGCGAATGATACACCTCTCGACCGGTTCGCATCAGGCGGAATTCCTGCTAGCGAACCGGTCATGAGCAAGCTACATCTGGTGTTCGGAGGCCGGGTCAAGGACCCCCAGGGCCTTGAGTTTGTCGATCTGAATGCGATCGATTTCGTCGGCCTGTTCGAAAGCTATGCCGACGCGGAAGACGCCTGGCGCGGACGCGCACAACGCACCGTGGACGATGCCGAGATGAAATATGTCGTCGTCCACCTGCACCGGCTGCTCGAGCCGGAGAGCGACAGCAGCACAACCTCCTCCGCGGCTTAGGCGTTCCGATACCGCCAAAGGAGCAGCGGACGCTGCAGCAGCAGTCCCGCAACGAATCCGCCGATGTGCGCCGGCGTCGCAAGCAGGTAGCCTTGGATGCCGGCAAGCATGCCGGTCATCATCTGCAGCACGATCCATGCGACCAGCAGCCACAGTGAATTGAGCGCGCGGTTCAGTCCCGGTGAACTGACCAGCCGCTTCTGCTCGCCGAAGCTGAGCGCGAAAGCGCCGATTACGGCGCTGATCGCCCCACTGGCGCCGATCATCGGCGTCGGGGACATGGGAGACGCAAGCCACTGCGCGACCGCGGCCGTGTAGGCACCGACGACGTAGAGGAGGACCAGCGGCCCTGGCCCAAGAACGCGTTCGACCTTCGTCCCGCACCACACCAGCATCAGCAGGTTGAGCGCAACGTGCAGCGCTCCGCCATGGACGATGGTCGAGGTGAGCGGCGTCAACCATGCCGGAGGCGCCGCATACATTGTCGGCACACCGCTGAAGCGCGCGGGAATGAAGCCCAGCGTCATCGATGCCCAATTGTCGGAACCGGCGAACGCGACCAGCAGCCACGCCACGCCGGTGGCGATCGAAATGATGACGGTCGCGGTCCTGGAGATGCGCATCAGCGCAGAGCCGCTCAGATGAACTCGATCTTCTTGATGTGGTAATAACGGTCGCCGGACGGGGTCGAGACTTCGACCTCCTCGCCGACCTGGCGTCCGATCAGGGCGCGTCCGAGCGGAGAATTGAAGCTGATCCTGCCGTCCTTCGCGTCCGCCTCGACCTGGCCGACGAGCTGGTAGCGGACCTTCTTCTCGTCCTCGTCGAGCAAGGTGACGGTTGCACCGAACACGACCTTGTCGCCCGACAGGGTTGTCGGATCGATGACCATGGCCCGGCTGAGCTGGTCCTCGATGTCGGCGATGGTCGCCTCGATATGGCCCTGGCGCTCCTTCGCCGCATGATATTCGGCGTTCTCCGACAGATCGCCATGAGCCCGCGCATCCTCGATGGCCTGAACGACTTCGGGGCGCTCGACGGTTTTCAGGTGCCTCACCTGGTCGGTCAGCTTGCGATGACCTTCTGCCAACATCGGCACCTTTTCGGCGGTTGCCATCACGTCTTTCCTCTTAAAAGCCCGCCCGGCGCGCCCATCAGGGTTCGCGAGACCAGTGCGGAATGTCAGCTGAAGTTCAGTTTACGGAAGCGGAATAATAGGATTGGAGCGAGCGGACTTCAAGCGCACGCCCCCGCAAGGCCTCGATAGCCTGTGCAGCAGCCAGGCTGCCCGCCGCCGTCGTAAAGTATGGAACCTTGCGAATGAGGGCCGTCGAACGGATCGAATGGCTGTCTTTCAGCGACTGCCAACCTTCGGTCGTGTTGAAGACCAGCTGGACCTCGCCGTCCATCAGCTTGTCGACAATGTGCGGCCGCCCTTGCGCCACCTTGTTCACCCGCTCCACGGCCAGCCCCTTCGAGGCCAAGTGCTCCGCGGTGCCTCCTGTGGCGATCACCCTGTAGCCAAGCTCGAGCAGCTTCTCGACCGCAGGCACGATATTGTCCTTGTCGGCATCCTTCACCGACACGAAGGCCGTTCCGGTGTCGGGCAGAGCCATTCCCGCACCGATCAACGCCTTGCCGAATGCTAGCCGAAATTCACTATCGATTCCCATGACTTCACCGGTGCTCTTCATTTCTGGTCCAAGCACTGGGTCCGCGCCCGGGAAGCGGGCGAAGGGGAAGACGGACTCCTTGACAGCGATATGGCGGATGTCGCGGACGATCGGCTCCAAGTCGGCAAGCAACTCGCCGGCCATGACTCGCGCCGCGATCTTGGCGACGGGCTTGCCGATCGCCTTGGCGACAAAGGGCACGGTGCGGCTGGCGCGCGGGTTGACCTCGATCAGGTAGACCTCTTCGTCCTTCACCGCGAACTGCACATTCATCAGTCCGCGCACGCCGAGCGCCAGCGCCAGCTCACGCGCCTGACGCTCGATTTCGGCGACAATTGCGTCGGACAGACTGTGCGGCGGGATAGAGCAGGCGCTGTCGCCCGAGTGGACGCCCGCTTCCTCGATATGCTGGAGGATGCCGCAGACGGTCACGTCCGTGCCGTCGCAGATAGCATCGACGTCGACTTCGATGGCATCGCGCAGATAGCGGTCGATCAGCACCGGGCTGGACCCGGATACCGCCACCGCAGTCGCGATATAATGGTCGAGCTGCTCCGGCCCCTCGACCACCTCCATACCCCTGCCGCCCAGCACATAGGACGGACGCAGCAGCACCGGATAGCCGATGCGCGACGCAACCTGGATCGCCTCCTCGCGGCTGCGTGCAATGCCGTTCTCCGGTTGCTTCAGGCCAAGCTTTTCAACCAGTTGCGCAAATCTCTCGCGATCCTCTGCGAGGTCGATCGAATCCGGCTTGGTGCCGAGGATCGGAATGCCCGCCGCGCCGAGGTCCGCCGCCAGCTTCAGCGGGGTCTGCCCGCCAAGCTGGACGATGACCCCCAGCAGCTCGCCCTTCTCCGCCTCGCGCTGGACGATCTCCAGCACGTCCTCGCCGGTCAGCGGCTCGAAATAGAGGCGGTCGGACGTGTCCGGGTCGGTCGATACGGTCTCCGGATTGCAATTGACCATGATGGTCTCGAACCCGGCCCCATCGCGTCCAAGTGCGAACGCTGCGTGGCAGCAGCAATAGTCGAACTCGATGCCCTGCCCGATGCGGTTCGGACCGCCGCCAAGAATGACGACCTTCTTGCGGTCGCTGATCTGCGCCTCATCCTCAGGTTCTCCGAACAGTGGCGCCTCGTAGGTCGAGTAGAGATAGGGCGTCGCCGCATCGAATTCCGCTGCGCAGCTGTCGATCCGCTTGAACACCGGCCTGACGCCAAGCTTGATGCGGTGAGCGCGCACTTCGGCCTCTGTCACGCCGCCCGTGATGGCCTTGAGCGCGCTGTGCACGATCCCGGAGCCATGCGCCGCCACCGCCTCGCTCATCTCGCGGTCCATATTGGCCGAGCGCAGCGCCAGCTGTGCCAGCCGTGCATCGGAAAAGCCCATCGCCTTCAGCCGCCGCATCTCCATGGCATCGCGCGGCAGCCCCTCGCGCCGTACCTGCGCCTCCGCGTCGACGATTTCCTGCAGCCGCTGCAGGAACCAGGGGTCGAAGCCGGCGATCTGGTTGATGCGCTCGACCGTGAAGCCCTGTCGCAATGCCTCCGCCGCCACCAGCAGCCGGTCCGGGGTCGCCTTCGCCAACGCACTTTCGATCACGGCAGGATCGACGCCGTCGAACTGGTGGATGCGATCGAGCCCGCAGAGGCCGATTTCCAGCCCGCGCAGCGCCTTCTGCAGGCTTTCCGCGAAGGAACGGCCGATGGCCATCACCTCGCCCACCGACTTCATCGACGTGCTCAGCAGCGCCGGTGATCCCGGGAATTTCTCGAAAGTAAAACGGGGGATCTTGGTGACGACATAATCGATGGTCGGCTCGAAGCTCGCCGGCGTCGCGCCGCCCGTGATGTCGTTCGAGATTTCGTCGAGCGTGTATCCGACAGCCAGCTTTGCGGCGACCTTGGCGATCGGGAAGCCGGTGGCCTTCGAAGCCAAGGCCGACGACCGCGAAACACGCGGGTTCATCTCGATCACGACCATCCGCCCGGTCTTCGGATCGACTGCGAACTGGACGTTGGAACCGCCTGTTTCGACGCCGATTTCTCGCAGCACGGCAATGGATGCAGAGCGCATCCGTTGATATTCCTTGTCGGTCAGCGTCAGCGCCGGCGCGACGGTGATGCTGTCGCCCGTATGCACGCCCATCGGGTCGATATTTTCGATGGAGCAGATGATGATGGCGTTGTCGGCGCGGTCGCGCACGACTTCCATCTCATATTCCTTCCAGCCGAGGACCGATTCCTCGATCAGCACCTCGGTCGTCGGGCTCGCTTCCAGGCCGCCGCGGACGATCGCTTCGAACTCCTCGCGGTTGTAGGCGATGCCACCGCCCGTCCCGCCCAGCGTGAAGCTCGGACGGATAATCGCGGGAAGGCCGATCGTCTCCAGCGCCGCCCAGCCGTCGTCCATGCTGTGCGCGATAGCCGAGCGCGGACTTTCCAGCCCGATCGCGTCCATCGCCTCGCGAAACTTGAGCCTGTCTTCGGCCTTCTCGATCGCCTCGGCATTCGCGCCGATCAGCTCGACGCCGTGCCGCTCCAGCGTACCGTCCTTCGCCAGCGCCAGCGCCGTATTGAGCGCCGTCTGCCCGCCCATCGTGGGAAGGACGGCGTCCGGCCTCTCCTTCTCGATGATCTTGGCGACGAATTCGGGCGTGATCGGCTCGATATAGGTCGCATCGGCCAGCTCGGGATCGGTCATGATCGTCGCCGGGTTCGAGTTCACGACGATGACCCGATAGCCCTCTTCCTTCAGGGCCTTGACCGCCTGGCTTCCCGAATAGTCGAACTCGGCGGCCTGGCCGATGACGATGGGGCCGGCGCCGATGATCAGGATCGAGGAAATGTCGGTACGGCGCGGCATCATCTATCCTCGAAGTTCACGCCCTCGATGACCGAGAGGTGAAGGTGATTGCGGCGGGCCCAGCGCGAGACGCAGCTGCGCTCCTCGGCTGTAGCTCCGACACGAAAAAGGATGAGAAGCCGCTTCTCGCTCTCGTCCTGAATCAGTTCGCCAACAGCGAGCCCGCAGGATTGCTCGACACCATTGAGCTCGGCCTTCGTGTGCATGCGCGCGGTGACGCACGCGGAGAGGGGTATGCCAATTACTAAGATGGCCGAACGAACGACGCCTTTCGTCATAGGTTGTCCCTCGGAATAGGCCCAGTTACCGGTTTCGCGGCGGATATCTGCGCCACTGAGAAGTGCCAGTTCGTCGAACGTTGGACGCACCTCACGATTTCTAGGTCGTTCGACCCACTCCGGACCGTCACGATAAAATGATGCGATGGTGGCAGTGGAGTTCGGGGTTCAAGGCCGCCACAAGCGACTATCACCTCTACGGCGCGATCCGTCGTAGGTCCGCTCTGCGCGATGCCGCGAATGCGCCCCATCCCCCCACGCACTCCGTCTGGAAAGTCGAACAACAATATTCGCTCAGCCCGATTGGGATGAAAGGGCCTCCATCCCTTGATGTCCTGTTCGGAGGCAACGCGTACTTCTTGCGTGGCATCAGGTTCGACAGGACTTGGGGCAACTGATTGTTTGGGCGCGGGATCAGGCCCTTCACAGCCCGACGTAAGGCAGATCGGGATAAGAGCCAGGCACATGCCTCTCACCGCATCGCCCCGACGAACTTCTCGAACAAATAGAAGCTGTCCTGGGGCCCCGGACTTGCCTCGGGGTGATACTGCACGCTGAACGCCGGCCGATCGGTCAGCTCGATCCCGCAATTGCATTGTCGAACAACGAGACGTGCGTCTCCCGCACATTCTCCGACAGCCCTTCACGCTCGACCGCAAACCCGTGGTTCATGCTGGTGATCTCGACGCGGCCGTCCTCCAGCCGCTTCACCGGATGGTTCGCGCCGCGATGGCCCTGGAACATCTTGCTCGTCCTGCCGCCCACCGCGAGCGCCAGCATCTGGTGGCCCAGGCAAATGCCGAACAAAGGCTTCTTCGTCTCCAACATCTGACGGATCACCGGCACCGCATATTCGCCCGTTGCCGCCGGATCGCCCGGGCCGTTGGACAGGAAGAAGCCGTCCGGCTCATGCGCCATGATCTCGTCGAAGGTCACCGTCGCCGGAACCACCGTCACGCGCGCGCCCGCTTCGACCAGGTTGCGGAAGATGTTGCGCTTGTTGCCATAGTCGACGGCAACGACGTGCGGGCGTGACTCATCGTCTCCGCCCAGCTCATACCCCTCGCCCCACTGCCATCGGCCGCCGGTCCAGCGCTCGATCTGCAGCCGGCTGACCTCCTTCGCGAGGTCCATGCCTTCGAGCCCCGGCCAATCCGCCGCCAGCTTCTGCAGCCGCTCGAGATCGAATTCGCCCTTCGCGTCATAGGCGATGGTGACCGTCGGAGGCCCCTCCACCCGCACCAGCTTGGTCAGCGCGCGCGTGTCGACGCCGGAAATGCCGATCCGGCCCCACTTGCGCATCCAGTCGGCGAAGCCCTCGTTGGCGCGGTAGTTGCTCGGCTCGGTGACCACCTCGCGCACCAGGCAGCCGAGCGCATGAGCCTCCGCCGCTTCGACGTCCTCGTCGTTGGCACCGACATTGCCGATGTGCGGGAAGGTGAAGGAGATGACCTGCTTCGCGTAGGAAGGGTCGGTCATCACTTCCTGGTATCCGGTCATGGCAGTATTGAAGCACAGCTCGCCGACCGCTTCGCCCTCGGCGCCGAAGCCTTTGCCCCAGACGACCCTGCCATCGGCGAAGACCACGACTCCCGTCGCGCCCTTCGGTTGAGGCGCGGACAAGGGTCGAGCGTCGGCCATGGGCGTGAGAAGCCTTCCGTGAGTGTTTTGCAGCGATGTCGCTAAGACGTTGCCGCTAGGCACATATGCGCGCCGGGTCAACGCTGGTCAGAGCCGAAATGCTTGAGTAGTGCGACCCACATGATCCGCGACGACATCAAGACCGCCCTGGTGACCGCCATGAAGGGCGGCGACAAGGCCGCCACCGGCACCATCCGTCTCATCCAGTCCGCCATCAAGAACCGCGACATCGAGCTTCGGACGTCGAGTTCGACGCCGGACGACGACCTTCTGATCACCGAAGTGCTGCAGAAAATGATCAAGCAGCGCCGCGAATCCGCCGATCTATACCGCAAGGGCAACCGCGCCGAGCTGGCCGACGCCGAAGAAGCCGAGATCGCCGTCATCGAGCGCTTCCTGCCCAAACAGATGACTGACGAGGAAGCGAGCGCCGCCATCCAGGCGATCATCGCCGAAACCGGAGCCGCGGGCATGAAGGACATGGGCCGCGTCATGGGCGAAGTAAAATCCCGCCTCGCCGGCCAGATTGACCCTGCCCGCGCCAGCGCAATGGTCCGCGCCGCGCTGGCCTGACAAGAAAACGGCCCCGCCGCGACGAAGCGGCGGAGCCGAAGTTAGAATTGTTCGTGATTATCTGGCGGTAGCTGCGGTTGCTCCACTGGCTGAGCCGCTGCCCGTCAGTCCCATCACACCGTCCATGACCAATTCGTAGAGCATGATGGCCATTGCGCTAGCGGCGGCGCCGGCGATCGCGATCTGCAGATTGCCGGTTATGGCGCCAAGCTGAGTGCCGACGGCCGGTATCGTCGCAAGCGCGGTACCAATGAACGGCAGCGCCACGATCGCGACCAACGCCAGCACCATTCTCTCCCTGGGCATGGAGAGGCCCGCAATCAGGCCGAGGACGACCAGGATCAACGCAAGGTTCAACCCGTCCATGGCTACGAAGCCAGCGATGATCGCGAGGACAATGTAGATTGCGCGGGCCAGCCCGCCGATCTTGTTCAGCATATCAATCCCCTCCCAAATGGTCGCGGTCGGCGATCTCCCATCACCGGTCCGGGACAATATGAGATTAACCCTATTTCCGTTCATTTCGCAGGGGAAATAATCCCGTCAAATCCGAGCGTTGCGAGGTCGGGCAAATATTCACCGTCTCGAAACGGCCGACTCGGCACGAGCTGATCTGTGGATAAAGGCCGCGCCCGCGCTTGCCGCGCACCGAGTCGGATGCGACAAAATCACGGTCACCTGATGAGCTTGAGCCCCGCCTTTCTCGACGAGCTTCGCGCCCGGACTTTGCTGTCGGCGGTCATCTCGCCGTCGGTGAAGCTGACCCGTGCCGGGCGCGAGTGGAAGGCCTGCTGCCCGTTTCACAATGAGAAGACGCCCAGCTTCACGATCAATGACGAAAAGGGTTTCTACCATTGCTTCGGCTGCGGTGCGCACGGCGATGCGATCCGCTTTCTGACCGACGCGCGCGGCCTGCCATTCATGGACGCGGTGAAGGAGCTTGCCTCCAAGGCCGGCCTCGACGTCCCCGCTCCCGACCCTCAGGCCCGCGAGCGCGCCGAGCGCACCTCCACGCTGACTGACGTCATGGCGGCGTGCCAGAAGTGGTTCGCCGAACAGCTCGCCGGAATCGAGGGCGCGGAGGCCCGCGACTATCTCAAGAAGCGCGACATCGAGCCTGCCGCGGTCGCCCGCTTCGGCATCGGCCTTGCGCCGGAGGGCCGCAACAAGCTGAAGGCCGCCCTCTCCCACCTTGGCGAGGACAAGCTGGTCGAGACCGGCATGCTCATCAAGAACGACGAAGGCGAGACCTACGACCGTTTCCGCGGCCGCCTGATGATCCCCATCCGCGACGCCCGCGGTCGCGTCATCGCGTTCGGCGGCCGTATCCTCGGCCAGGGCGAGCCCAAATATCTCAACTCCCCCGACACGCCGCTCTTCGACAAGGGCCGGACCCTCTACAACCTCGATCTCGCGAGCCCGGCGACCCGCACCGCGAAGCGGCTGATCGTGGTCGAGGGCTATATGGACGTCATCGGCCTCGACCGCGCCGGAATCGCCGAAGTCGTCGCCCCCAACGGAACCGCAGTCACCGAAGCGCAACTCGAGCGCATGTGGCGGCTCGATCCCAACCCCATCCTCTGCTTCGACGGAGACAGCGCCGGGCAAAAGGCCGCGATCCGCGCAGCGACGCGCGCCCTTCCCCACCTCGGTCCCGAACGCACGCTCCGCTTCGTTGAGCTGCCCGCCGGCCAGGACCCTGACGACGTCGTCCGCAACGGCGGCCGCGAAGCGGTCGAAGCCCTGCTTGCGAACCCCGAGCCCCTCGTCGACCGCCTCTGGCGCCACGAGGTCGCCGCCCAGCCCCTCACCACACCCGAGGCTCGCGCAGGCCTCCGCCAGCGCCTCATTGAGCACTCGCAGGCCATCCGCGACCAGGCGCTCGGCCGCCTCTACCGCGACGACTGGCTCCGGCGCTTCAGCGAGCTCGTCCGCCCGCAACAGGACTTCACTCCCCGAGGGCCCCGCCGAGAATGGAAGAAGCAGGGCGGCCGCTTCGTACCGCCGGAGAAGCTTCCCGGCGACGTGATGCGCCGGATCAGCGCGGGTGGCATCGGCGTCGAGCACGCCCGCGCCCTAGTCCTCGGCTTCACCAATTTTCCCGAGGCGCTGCACGAGCATTGCGAGCAGCTCGCGCTTCTCCCGATCGGCGAGGCGCCTCTCGCCCGCATACGCGACAAACTGGTCGACGCGGCCGTTTCGGGGGAAACGCTTGATCGCGAGACACTTGCTACCATATTGCGGGACAGCGGAGCGGCGGCGGACCTGGAGCGAGCGCGTCGAGCCGGTACAATGGCTTTTTCCTTCACCCGCAGCGATACGGCGCCGGACCGGGCCGTTCGCGACCTCGGGACCGCGATCGATGCGTTGATGGCGGACGGGGAGATCGGCGCAGCACTCGCGGCGGCGACCGAGCGATTGAAGGAAGGCGAAGAGGATGCGTTCGAGGAGCAGCGTCGGCTGCACTCGCAACGTGAGGAAATCAAGGAGCGGCTGGCGTCTCTCGCTGGCAGCGACTAAGCGGCGGCACACATGGCGAAAAACGAAGCAGTAGAGACCGAAGCACAGGACAGCGGCGATGCGCCGCTGATCGACCTCAACGACGCGTCCATCAAGAAGATGGTGGCCCGCGCGAAGAAGCGCGGCTTCATCACGATCGACGAGCTCAACGAGGCCCTGCCCCAGGACCAGATGTCGTCGGAGCAGATCGAGGACGTCATGTCCGCGATCAACGACATGGGCATCAACGTCGTCGAGAATGACGAAGCGTCGGACGACGACGAGGAAAAGGAAGAGGAGCCCGCCGAGGACGAGGTCGATCCCCTCGACGACGGTGGCCCCCGTCCTGCCGCCGCGACCAAGAAGGAACCGACCGACCGCACGGACGACCCCGTCCGCATGTACCTGCGCGAGATGGGGGCCGTGGAGCTCCTCTCCCGCGAGGGTGAAATCGCCATCGCCAAGCGTATCGAGGCGGGCCGCGACATCATGATCTGGGGCCTGTGCGAAAGCCCCATGACCTTCAACGCCATCATCGGCTGGTCCAACGCGCTCAACGAAGGCCGCATGCAGCTGCGCGAGATCCTCGATCTCGAAGCCATGCTGTCGAAGGGCCCGACCGCCGAGCAGATCGCCGAGAGCGAGGAAGGCGAGGAAGGCGGACCCGAGGGCGAGATCAGCGAGAAGACTGCCGGCCCGACCATCAAGGAAGAGGAAGACGTCGCCGACGAGCCCGAGGAGGGCAAGAACGAAGACGACGAGGACATGGTCGACCGCCGCGCCAAGCCGCAGGTCGAAGAGGAAGACGACGAGAACGCCCTCAGCCTCGCCCAGATGGAAGAGACGCTCAAGCCGCAGGCGCTCGAGAAGTTCGCGACCATCACCTCGCTCTTCAAGAAATTCTCCAAGCTCCAGGCGGCCCGCCTCGATGCGCTCGGCAGCGGCACCGACTTCCCCGCCAGCGACGAGAAGAAGTACCAGAAACTTCGCGAGGACCTCACCGCCGAGGTCGAGAGCGTCCAGTTCCACGGCGCGAAGATCGAATATCTCGTCGAGCAGCTCTACAGCTACAACCGCCGCCTGATGGCGCTCGGCGGCCAGATGCTGCGCCTTGCAGAGCGGCACCGCGTCCCCCGCCGCGCCTTCCTCGAAAGCTATACCGGCAGCGAGCTGGACGACAGCTGGCTCGACCGCGCCGCCGGCATCGACAAGAAGTTCGCCGCCTTCGCCGCCGCCGAGCGTGACAGCGCCGAGCGCATCCGCACGGAAATCAGCGAGATCGCGCAGGCCGTCGGCACCTCGCTCCCCGAATACCGCCGCATCGTGAACATGGTGCAGAAGGGCGAGCGCGAGGCCCGCATCGCGAAGAAGGAGATGGTCGAGGCCAACCTCCGCCTCGTGATCTCCATCGCCAAGAAGTACACGAACCGCGGCCTGCAGTTCCTGGACCTCATCCAGGAAGGCAACATCGGCCTGATGAAGGCGGTCGACAAGTTCGAGTACCGCCGCGGCTACAAATTCTCGACCTACGCCACCTGGTGGATCCGGCAGGCGATCACCCGCTCGATCGCCGACCAGGCGCGGACCATCCGCATCCCGGTCCACATGATCGAGACGATCAACAAGCTCGTCCGCACGGGCCGCCAGTTCCTGCACGAGACCGGCCGCGAAGCGACCCCGGAGGAGCTCGCCGAGCGGCTCTCGATGCCGCTCGAAAAGGTCCGCAAGGTGATGAAGATCGCCAAGGAGCCGATCAGCCTCGAAACGCCGATCGGCGACGAGGAAGACAGCCACCTCGGCGATTTCATCGAGGACAAGAACGCCGTCATCCCGGTGGACGCGGCGATTCAGTCGAACCTCAAGGAAACCGTCACCCGCGTGCTGGCGTCCCTAACCCCGCGTGAGGAGCGCGTTCTGCGCATGCGCTTCGGCATCGGCATGAACACCGATCACACGCTGGAGGAGGTCGGGCAGCAGTTCTCGGTTACTCGCGAGCGTATTCGGCAGATCGAGGCGAAGGCGCTGCGGAAGCTGAAGCATCCGAGCCGAAGCCGGAAGATGCGTTCGTTCCTGGACCAATAGGCGAACCACCGACACGAAAGGCCTCGCGGAAACGCGAGGCCTTTTTCTTAGCCGCCCCTCTTCACGCCCTTATGTCCGTTTCAACCCATTGAAGACATTTTCTGCCGTCCTATTCAATGCCGCATGATCGACGACAAGCGCATCCCCGGCGGGGTCGTCCATGAACTTCCCCGAGACCTTGGAGACGCGCTAAATCGCGACCCGGCTGCTTTGGCGACGTGGCAGGACATCACTCCGCTCGCCCGCAACGAATGGATCTGTTGGATCGGCTCGGCGAAAAAGTTGGAGACTCGCGACAGGCGCATCCGCTGGGGTTGCGAGAATCTGAGCGAAGGAAAGCGCCGGCCCTGCTGCTGGCCAGGGTGCCCGCATCGGTGACGTCCAAGCGCGAGCGTCAGCTTTCCGTCGATTCGAGGCGTGTGGGCCAGTGTCTGCTTCCGACCCATTGCGGACGCCACACCCCTCAAGGCAGACGCAAGTCGCTACTGTCCTGCGCACGAACAATAACACCTTATCCTTTGTTAGGTTAACTCCCTTGGATTTTGGGCGCATATTGGTCTGCCCCCGACTCGACACGGTGGCTGGTGGCGTACCGTCGATCGAGCAGGGAGACTGGCCATGAAACCCATTCTTACCGTCGTAACCCGCATCGCCGCCGCCGCGCTGGCGTCGTCCATTCTCGCCGCGCCCGCCATGGCGACCGATCTGCGAAGAGCGCGTGTGAAGCGGCGGGGCGCCGGGCTCTTGTCCATCGCGCTGCTTGCCGCCGCCATGCATTCCGGCCCTGCTTACGCCGCTGAAAACGATGCCGTGCGCGTATGGAATGAAAGGGCCGTAATCACGCTAACCAACGGACCAACTGCCGCCGCGCCAGGCGTACAGTTTGCGCCGCCGGTCGCATTCATTCATCTCGCGATCGTCCAAGGGGCGGTCTACGACGCCGTCAACGCCATCAAAGGCGGGTACGACCCCTACCTTCCCGGACTGAAGGCCCCGACCAGCGCGTCCAGGGGCGCGGCGGCTGCGGCAGCGGCGCATCATGTCCTGATCGGCCTCGTCAATCAGGCGCCCTTGACGGCGACGCTGACCGCCGACGTCAAGATCGCGATCAAAGCCCGCCTCGATGCGGAATATGCCAGCTCGCTGTCCGAGATCCCGGCAGGTCCCGCAAAGGCCAAGGGGATCGAAGTCGGAGCCGCGGCTGCGGCGGCGATGTTGGCCCATCGGGCCGGTGACGGCCGCTTCGGCGCGCCCGGCTTTCCTGTACCTGCGGAGCCCGGCCCTGGGGAATGGCGTCCGTCCCCGGTAAATGATCCGAACGCATGGGTTCGCAATGTGCGGCCGTTCACTCTGCCGCGCCCGGAATATTTCCACACGTCAGGGCCGCCGCTCCCCCTGACAAGCGCCCAATATGCGGCCGAGTTCAATGAGGTGAAGGCGTTGGGCGCTCTCACCGGATCTACGCGGACGGCAGATCAGACCTCGCTGGCGAACTGGTCGACCACACACCCGGTTGTGATGATGTACCCGGCGATGCGGCAAGTGGCGGCGTCGAAGGGACTGACGATCACTGAACAAGCGCGGTTCCACGCCATGACCAGCATGTCGGGGGCGGACAGCCTAATCAATTGCTGGGCGGAAAAGGCCCACTGGGGCTTCTGGCGTCCGACGACTGCGATCCAGCTCGCCGATACCGACGGCAACGACGCCACCGAGGCCGATCCCGCCTGGACGGCACTCGGAACTGTGCCGCCGTACGCGGACGAACCATCCGGAGCCAACTGCGTGTATAGCGGGGTGATGAACAGCGCGAAGGCGTTTTTCGGCAGCGACGCAGCGGAGTTCGATATCACTGGCGGAGGATCGACGCGGCACTACAGCCGCTTCACCGATGTCATCCCCGACGTGATCGAGGCGCGGATCCTTCTGGGCATTCACTTCCGCAGGGCCGATGTTAACGGCGCCATCTTGGGCCGAAACGTTGCGGAATTCGTAGATGCGAACTTCTTCAACTGCGGCCCGCCTGGCCAGTGCAGGAAGGAATGACGGGAGTAACGCCGGCGTAGACGCTCGGCCTCCGGGAGGTGTCAGTCTAATGCGAACCGCTCTCTGTGTGGCGATTGGTCTCGCGGCCGTTGTTGGTGTTGTCCCTGCTGCGTTTGCGCAGGATTCAAGAGTTGTGGATCCTGGCAAGTCCGCGGGGACCGGGACTGAAGCAGAAGAACGGCCGACGCATCAGGGACCCGGGAGCAATACGGGCATCTCTCTTGCTGTACCGACTGGCAGGGTTTCGGTGGGTCCCGATGTCTTGGACGGCGAGCCCATTTATGTACGCCGGTCAACGGTCAGAGAGGGCATTACAATCGTGGAAGTTTCCACGACGCCTTTCATGCCCGTTTTGGCCTCCAACGAAGGACTTCCCGGGATCCAAGCGATCGTTAGACCGGATCAGCCGGTGGGTTGGTAGGCTCAACAAATTCCTTACCGTGCAGCGACTGAAAATTAACTCGGATTCTCCCAGTCCCGAAGTCAGCGACAAGTCGCGCAGAAGTGCGGCGGTTTGGCCTCGCGAGCACCGGTTCGGTTTTCTTTACAGAGACAGACTGAGTGGCGGTGCGCGCAGGCGTCTTCGCACAATTCTCCAATTCCGGGCTCATTTCAAAAAATGTCCTTCCCGCCCATTACGGACATTAGCGAATCTCCGACGTCGCTTGGCCTGCTCGCAAGGAGCGAAGGACTGAACCATGATCATCAGTTGCATCGACATTGCGGACAGAGGTCGTCCCTAGGTAGCCGTTCCTTGCGGACCTCGAAAGAGCGTCGGGGGTAGTCCGGACAGCGTTCGTCGAAGTGCCAGAGCTTCTGCCAGACCAGATCCTCGTTCTTTTGTTCAAGCCCACGCCTGTAGTCGACCACGGCTTCTCCTCCGACCGATCCCGGAAACACCCACTCCTTCAGCTAGGGACGCTTTCCAAGGCCTGTCGAATGTCCGCGACCACCTGTTCAAGTTCCAGGATGATGGGAGCAGCGTCGGGACTCCGATCAAGCGAGCGCAAGTTCCGCTCGATGCTCGTCAGAATCTGTTCCGCGTCCGACATGGAAGGTGCTGGGTGCGGCATTCCGCCGGGACTGCGCGTGACCATGACTCCTCCTAGCGAATACGCCGGCCGAGCTGGTACAAACCCTTACGCACCAAACAGGCAGCAGTCGACGTTAATCGGGGAGTTTCCGGGACAGCTGCAGTCCGTGTTGCGCGAGCGCCTTCGCCCTCTCCAAGTGGGCGACGACTTCTGCGTCTCCAGCGTAAAGCATCAGACGCTTGCCGAAATGTTCGACCAGCGCTTCGAAGGATGCGGTAATGTGATGGACGTCCCTTTCGGAACTGTCATCTCTCACGCCAAATCTCACAGGCAGTTGCAGCCATCATCGATCGACCTCTCCCCAGAGCGACGCGGTGAGACCAGTATCAATGAACCCTCGCCCCTGAATTAATGTATGTTGGAGTTCAACTGGTGGTGAGCTTTTCACCCCTCCCGACATTCGTCTTTTGGGGGTGAAGGACCGGCCAATGACCGAGCTGCCTAGGTCCGAAGATCCGGCGTCTCGCTGTGTCAGCCTTCCACCCAAAACAGACTGTGCGCCCCGGGAGTAAATCCCGTGAGGTGAACTTCGCTCGCCTGGCTCCGGATGGCGTCTCGCCGCGGCGCTTTAAGCCCCGAGAATCAAGTCGGGGTCGCGGGTGGCCGGCTATCGCTGGCTCTACGCGCTGCTTCGGTGACGCTGCGGGTCGGCGCCGCTGCGCTCGGCAGCTTAGCCGATCTCTAACTCCTGGATCGCGTCGCCGTCGGTGACGAAGCGGAAGCGGAGTTCGATCGGGCTTCCGGGAAAGGTACCCGCGACGCCCGTCGTCACGACGGTCGCATCGCCCTCCTCGCTGACCTCCCTCGGGGTCAGAACGGTGCCGTACTTGCGGAAAGTCCCCTCCGCCCACTCGCGGATCGCGTCTCGGCCGCGGTGGTCCGCATTCTCGTCATGAACCCGCGCGTCGGCCACGAACAGGCTCGCGAGCGCATCCGCGTCATGCGCATTGTTGCTCTCGAAGAACGTCGCGACCGGATGCTGGAGATTTGAGCGGCATCGAATACCCCTGTTGCTGTGAGCTTCGGGATTTCAGGCGTAACGGGCTGCTTTTCAACTGTTCTCCGGACGGCCCGCAAATCTAGGATCGACAACAATTTCGGACGCGTCTCGCGGCGCGGCTTACCGGCTCGTACGCCCCCAGGTCGGAATCTTGATGTCGATCTCGTTGATCGGATCGGCGTTGAAGCCGATGGCGGCCAGCGCAATCAGCACCAGCAGGATCACAAGCAGAAGCGCGAAGCATCCGCGGCGGTTGACCCGTCCCTGACGGGTGAGCGGCAATCGTCTTCCGGGCATGGCGAGCAATGCTGTTCAACGCGGCGGCGGACCATTTGGCACCGTATTTCAACGATAAAAGACCGGCCACGCTTCATTCATGGCCCGAGCCTGCTATGGGCCGCACGCGACACTGACTTCCGGAATCGCTGAAACTTGCTCGCCTACCAGGCCTCTTCCCCGCTGCGCACGACGCCGCTGCGACGCCGCGCGTCGGGGCTGGCGCTCGCGCTCGCCATCAATCTGCTGGTGCTGCTGGTCCTGCTCACCCTCGGCTATGGTCCGGATCGCCGGCCGAAGCTCGGCGACGATCCTTTGGTCGTCGATCTCATCGCCGGAGCGCAAAGCGCCAGCCAGTCCGCCAAGCCGAACGAAGCCGTACGCACCCCGCCCAAGGAGGAGGCGAAGCCGCCGCTTCCCAAGCCCGCAATCGTCCTTCCCGTGAAGCCGAGCCTTCCCCCGCCCCGCGAACTGCCATGGATCGAGATGAGCAAGGCCGAAATGGCCGCCGCGGACGTCCGCAACCTGCCGAAGGTCGCCCCGGGCTCCGGCTCCGGCCCCGGCGACAGCGAGGAGGTCGGCCGCGGGCCCAATGGCGAAGTGCTCTACGCCGCCGAATGGGCGCGCAAGCCGACCGATACGGAGCTTGGCGGCTATCTCCCCCGCAACGCGCCGGATGGCTGGGGGCAGATCGCCTGCCGGACGATCGCCGGCAACCGGGTCGAGGATTGCATCGAGATCGGCCAGTCGCCCCGGGGCTCGCGCCTTGCCAGCGCCGTGCGCCAAGCCGCCTGGCAATTCCGCGTGCGCCCGCCGCGCAAGAACGGGCAGCCGCTCGTCGGCTCCTGGGTCCAGATCCGCATCGATTATTATCGCGTCAACCGCGACCAATAAGCAGAAGGCGCTGTCCTACAGCCGACTTTCTGTGCCTTAAGCTTGCGGATGCCGGACCAGACGATCCTCGCCGCCGCTTCGCCTTCGCCCCGGCCTGCGCCGTCACCGTTCGTGAGTGTGAACATTCGTGAACATTCGCGGCCGAGCGCGCTTCGTCGGAGCTACCCGCCGTTCCTGCCGGGAGTGCGCAGTCGAACCACCTTGTCGTCCTGCGCGAACAGGTTCGCTAGCGCGGCGGCAATCTCCGCCTGGCCGAACGGCTTGGCCAGCCGCGGCAGGTTCAGCTCGTCGTCGCTCACCCCGGTGTAGCCGGTGATGATCAGGACCGGCACGGACGGATGAGTCTCGCCGATCCTCCGCGCCAGCTCGGCCCCGTCCATCCTCGGCATCTTGTAGTCGGTGATCACCGCATCGACGTTCAGACCGCCGCGAAGCTGGTTGAGCGCTTCCGGGCCGCTTCCGACCTCGGTGACCTGGTGACCTAGCTCGCGGACCATCTCCGCGGTGGCGAAGCGGACCAAATCCTCGTCGTCCACCAGCAGGACGGACAACTGGCGATCGATCTTTCGCGGGCTGCCGATCGCTGAAATGCTCGCTTCCGAAGCATCGCGCTTGGCGATGGGCAGGTACAAATCGACGCGGGTCCCCTCGCCGAGCTCGCTGGAGATGGCGAACCCGCCGCCCAGCTGCGCGGCTAGCCCATGGACCATGGACAGGCCGAGCCCGGTTCCGCGGCCGATCTCCTTGGTAGAATAGAATGGCTCGATGGCCCGGGCGAGCGTCTCGCCGGACATGCCGCAGCCTTCGTCGATAACGGACAGGCGCAGATATTCGCCCGCCTGAAGCATCGGCACCGCCCTCGCCGCGACCGCTTCCTTGCGGACCGCAATCGTCAGCCGCCCGCCCTCCGGCATCGCGTCGCGAGCATTGACGCAAAGGTTGAGGATGGCGAGCTCGAGCTGGTTCGGATCGACCACCGCGAGCGCCAGGTCGGCCTCATGCTCGAGCTGGATCTCGATGGTCGGCCCGATCGAGCTGGCGATGAGGTCGCGCATCCCGGTGATCAGGCGCACGATGTCGATGGCGTCCGTCTGCAGCGTCTGCCTGCGGGCGAAGCCGAGCAGCCTCTGCACCAAGGTCTTGGCCCGATCCGCTGCCTGCAGCGCGTTGCCCAGCAACCGTGCGGCGCGCGGGTCCTGGTTGCCGTACTGCTTGTGCAGAAGGTCGAGCGCCCCCGTGATCGGCGTCAGCAGATTGTTGAAGTCGTGGGCGACGCCGCCGGTGAGCTGGCCGAGCGTTTCCAGCTTCTGCACCTCATGAAGCTGCGCCACCGCCGCCGCATGCTCCGCCGTGCGCTCCTCGACCCGCCGTTCGAGGTCCCGCGCCAAGTCGTTGAGTTCCTTCAGCCGGGCGCGTGCGTCATACTGCCGCCGTCGCCCGCGAAGCGCCGACTGAGCGAGACTGACCAACGTCGTCGGATGGAACGGCCGTTCGAGGAACGTCGCGTTGCCCAGAAGCTCCAGGTAGCGCGCCGCCGACGGGTTCCGCTCCAGCCCGCCACCGCGCCGGGTCAACAGGACGAACGGAAAGTCGGACCACTCCTCCTGGGCCGCGATCCATCCCGACAACGCATGCAAGGGCGCTCCGGCCAAAGCTTCCTCGGTGACGACCGCAAAACCGGCGCCGGCGCCAAGCTCGGTCACGAGTGCGCTTACGTCCTGCACGACTTCGCTCCCGAGCCCCGCCTCGCCCAGCATCGACGCCGCCACCTGTGCGTCGCGACCCTGCGGGGCAAGGATCAAGGCACGCTCAGAAATACTTGAAGTCATCGGGTTGGCGGCTCGAGCAATTCCCGGGCTTCGCCGATCAATTCGGGGACTCCCCGAAGCACTCCCTGGAAGTTCATGAGCGGCTCGCCGAGCGTGATGCCCTGGGCATCGATCCGATATTCCCGGATCGTGTCCTCGTGCGCGCTCGTGCGCTTCTTGATCACCGACATTGCGCGCCTGACTCGCCCACGGGCTTCGAAATAGCGCAGGAGGATCACGGTGTCGGCCAGATAGGTCACGTCGACAGGCGACTTCATGTCGCCGACCAGCCCGTGTTGTGCGACCGTGAGGAAGGTCGATGCGCCCTGCCGGTTCAGGTATTGAAGCAGCTCGTGCATGTGCAGGATCAGCGATTGCTCTTCCGGCATCGCTGCCTGGTAGCCGTTCAGGCTGTCGATCACGACCGTCCGCGCCCCGCTGTCCTCGACACAGTGCCGGACCCGCGCGGAAAGCTCGCCCGGAGTCAGTTCGGCTGCGTCGACCTGCTCAATAATCAGACGACCGCTGTCGACCATCGCCTGCAAGTCGACTCCTAGGCCCTTGGCACGCTCGAACAGCAGTCCCATCTCCTCATCGAAAACGAACATCGCGGCGTGTTCGCCACGCTTGAACGCTCCGACGATGAAGTTGATCGCGAGCAGCGACTTGCCCGTACCGGCTGGCCCAAGGATGAGCACGCTGGAGCCGCGTTCCACGCCGCCGCCGAGGAGAGCATTCAGTTCGGTGGACTGGCTCGGAAGCACCTCGCGCTTGAACGCCCGGCGATGTTCGGCGGACACCAATCGCGGAAACACGCGCACGCCGCCGGTCTCGATGACGAAATCGTGGTTCCCGCCGCGATAGCGCTGGCCGCGGTACTTGATGACGCGAAGGCGCCGGCGCTCGGCGCCATATTCGGGTGAAAGCTCCTCCAGGCGGATCACGCCATGCGCGACGCTGTGCATGGTACGATCGTTCGCTTCGCTCGACAGGTCGTCGAGCATCAGGACGGTGGCCCCGCTGCGAGCGAAATAGTGCTTCAAAGCAAGGATCTGGCGGCGATACCGAAGCGAGGATTGCGCCAACAACCTTATTTCAGAGAGACTGTCGAGAACCACCCGAACGGGTTTCACCTTCTCGAAGGACTCGAAGATGCGCCTGGTCGTTTCGCCCAGCTCGAGGTCGGACGAGTAGAGCAGGCTTTGCTGCTGGTCCTCGTCGAGCAAGCTCTCCGGCGGCACGAGCTCGAAGATATCGATCCCGTCGAACGACCAGCCATGAGAGGCGGCGCTGGCACGCAACTCGTCCTCGGTCTCGGAAAGCGTGATGTAGAGCGCGCTTTCTCCCGCCGCGACGCCGGCCATGAGAAATTGGGTCGCGATCGTGGTCTTGCCCGTACCCGGGCTTCCTTCCAGCAGGTACAAGCGCCCCCGCGCGAGTCCTCCTGCGGTAATGTCGTCAAGCCCTTGTACCCCCAGCGCGGCTTTGCTGCTGGTCTCCGCCAAATCCTTCTCCATTACTGCCGTAATTTCACGTTAGGGGTCTCAACCCGGCAGACACCATTACGCTCCCGAATTTATGCGGATTCAGCCGTTTCCTTCCATTTTCAATGAGTTGAGTACCAGGCCTCATGCCCAAGCCGCCGACTTACGATCCTCGCGGCTGCGGCTGCACTGAGCGGGCTGCTACGGGAGCATCGGCAAGGCCGATCAGCGCTACGCGGAAATGGACGCGCACAGTGGCCCTGTTGGCCGAAACAGAAGCGGCTCGGCGCTACGAGCGCCGGGCCGCTATGCTGCTTGCTGTCCTTAGAAGTCGCAATTGTTCGGTTCGGCCCGATCCAGACGGAAGCCTGGTCCGACGAAGCCTTCCGGCTTGATCGTGATTGCGACATATTCCGCACCCGCCGACATCGACGCATTGGCGACGTTGTGAACGCCGTAGGCGGGCTCGATGAAGGACTTGCCGGCTGCATAGGTGTGCGAGGTGCAGAGCGGGTCAGACCCGTTGTGCCAGGTGACGCTGCCCTGAGTGACGGTCACGAAGACGGGGCCCGGGTGGGCGTGCCAGCCGCTGACGCCGCCGGGCTGAATGACCAGCCGATCGACGCCCATGTCCGTCTCGTCCAGCGTCTTGAGGATTAGCCCCCATTTGTCGGTCTTGTTGCCGGCCGTGTTCACGTTGAGCTTGCCGAAGTGCCCGTTGACAACGGGGTTCGGCATGAATCCGGAGCCCGGGGTCGCAAGCGCGGGTCCAGAAGTCGCGAAGGCGGCGAACGCGGCGGCTGCTAGCGAAGTTGCAGTGATCTTGATGCGCATGATGGCGTGTCTCCGACGTTGCCGCCCATGGCTTCGGCGGCAGGCGAGACTCGCCTTGTCGCCGACTGAAGCCGCGCGGCTCTCCACCCGTCACGCTAGGCACCCCCCCGCTGGCGTATACGTTTCTGCGGCCCACTTCGGACGTTATCGGAAGTTAGCGCATCGCCGGAAAAATGGCTCGGGAGCTTAAGATTGCGCTAACCAATTGCGTTGGCGTCGCGCTAACCCGCGACTCGTAAACATGGTATCAGCAGCGCGGCCCCTGCGTTTTCTGAGGCGCTCTGCCGGAACGACACGAGAAGCCCTGCCCCACCCTTCGCCTTCCCCAGCGGGCAGGGCTTCCACCCCCTCCCTCAGATCAGACCTCAGCCGGGGGCTCCCGCGAGCCCTTCCCAAGCGCGCGCTGCATGTAGACATTGTCCAGCCAGCGTCCGTGCTTCCACCCGACTCCATAGGCGCGTCCCACCTCGCGGAAGCCGCACCTGGCGTGAACCCGGATCGAGGCGGGCTCGGCGCCTCCGATCACGCCAATCATCTGACGGAAACCGCATTTTTCCGCTCTTCGGCAAAGCTCCTCCAGCAATGCCGTGCCGACCCCTTTCCCGCGCCGATCCGGGTGCACGTAGACGCTATCCTCGGCCGTCCAGGCGTAGGCGGCCCGGTCGCGGATCTGGGTTGCATAGGCGTATCCTGCGACCTGTCCGTCGTCCTCGACCACGATGAACGGCCATCCCGCCGCCTGGACGTGGCGCATCTTGGCGAGGAGATCCTCTGAAGCGGGAGGCTCCACGTCGTAGGTCGCCGTTCCGTGCAGCACATGGTGCGCATAGATTGTCGCGATCGCCTCCGCGTCAGATTCGACCGCGTCCCGGATCATTCGACGAGAATCTCACTTGGGGGCCCAGGGCGCAATGTGAGTTGTTGGCCGAGAATTCACTGGTTCGTTAACCCGAATCCTTCGGATGGGCTTAAGGCGCGGACGGTAAACCTGCTTCTGTCCTGAGGTCGCTCTGTCCAAGAAGAGACCGGGACCAGTGGACACCAGTTACGGAAGCCCTGCCCCACCCTTCGCCTTCCCCGGCGGGCAGGGTTTCCTTCTCTTCCCTAGCGGACCGTCGAATTCTCCCGCTGCTTCAGCGGAATTTCGCCCTCGTCGTAGCCGTCCCAGTAGTGGAGACGCTGCGCCTCGACCTTGACCAGCGTCAGCCCGGGCGTGTCGACGCCATCTTCGAACCAATGGTCGAGATCCTTCGTCCAATGCTCGGAGAATCGGCTTTTGTCCTGGATCAGCTCGGCACGGCCCTCAACCGTGATGAAGAACGGCTTCAGGCCGAGAGCTCCCGACTTCGACTGATAAGTGAGGCCGACGTTGGGATCGCGGCGTATGTCACCCACCGTCCGAGTGCTTTCCAGCGTGAAGAAATAGCTGTCGCCGTCGAACTCGACCTGGCGATTGTTGCTCATCGGTCGTCCAGCGACTGCTCCGCCTTCGGTACGGGTGGACAGGACGGCGAAATCGATGTCGCGCATCTTCTCGGATATGTCGTTCAGCTTCAGCTCGGCCATGTCTTCGCTCCCGTGATTGCCTGAAGGGCAAAACGCGGCAGCTGCGGCGGATGTGCCGGGCTACGGCAGAAAGTCCGTAAGCAGCCCGTGAATTTTCCCAACATTCGGGGGCGGTCGCGCAAAACTCTGGTCGACGATCGGGCGAACAAGCGAGAGAAACGGCGTTTTAGCGGCGTTTCTTTATTCTGGCACACCCATTGCTTCTATTCCGGCATGGAACGGGCGAGGCCCGCAAAGCCAAAGGGAAGACCAATGCAAGCCAATCAGTCCGTCGCTCACCAGGCCGAATACGAAGACACGGGTCATCCCGACAGTCTCTTCGGCATCTGCCAGTCCATCGGCGAGCATGTCGGCTTCAATCCGCTCTATCTGCGCCTCTCGCTCTTCATCCTGATGCTGTTCAATCCAATCGCCATGGCCTGCACGTATGCCGGACTGGGAATGGTCGTCGGCCTATCCCACCTGATCTTCCCGAAGCCGGAAGAAAATCCGTGGAAGGCCGACGCAGCAGAGGAACTGAGCTTCGAGCGCGAGCTGATCGCGGCCTGAGCAAAGATCGTTACGGCATAAACCTCCTCTTTACGCCCTTGCGCTACGGTCGACGAATTAGGGCTTCCGCCCTGACCGTAGTGAGGGGAAGGGGATGGCGATCAATCGGTCCGTCGGCCGTACAGCGGTCAGCGTTGCCGAGGCGCATCTGGCGCGCGTCGCAGCGGACGGATCTTCACGTCATCGTCACCTGACTGCCCTTCTGGAAGCTTCCGGACTGAATTCGTCGCGCGACCTTGCAGACTGCGTGCACCTGCTCTGCGGGTTGCACGGTAGTCCCCCGAGCCTGGTCGAGCTTGCGTACCGCAACGCCGAATCGGGTCCGGCGCGCGAGTGGCTTGCCCGCGCCGCCGAAGCTTTCGAGCGCGAGCGCGCCTTCCTCGTCCGTCTCACGTCCGCCGTCGGTCCCGTGCCGAGCACGCCGGGCGCCGCCGAAACGGAAGCAACCATGAACGCCCAGCGCAATGCCCTGGAGATCCTGGCGACGTCGGAGCGCCGGGGCTGCGCGCTTGGCGCGGCCGCCGCTCTGGTTGGCGACTGGTGGCCGATCCGCCGCCTGCTCGATCGGGCCGCATCCCGCGCAGGGCTCGAACTCGCCCGCGCCCGCACTTCCCGACGAATCGTCGATTCACGCTGCAATCGATGTCGGCTCTGCAACACGCCGGCCAGCGAACGCGCGCTCGGCTTCGGCAGCGAGCAGCTTCTGCTCCAGCATCGTGGCCTCTTCGACCTGCTCGAAGCCCGCTCGGAAGCCCGCTCGGGACTATTAAAGCAAAGGCCCCTGCCGAGGCAGGAGCCCTGTCGCTTTTCCAAAGTTGTAGTTGAATACGCGATCAGTCGTCGCGGTAGGCGAGCTCGTAATTGCCCCAACGGCGGCCCTTCACCCAGAGCGGAACGAAGACGTTCTTCACGGGGATGAACTTCTCGCCAAGCTCCATGCGGTAGGTTGCGAGCATCGCCGGCTTCTCGCTGACGATGGCCGCTGCGGTGGTTTCGTCCATCATGATCCGCTTGTTGCGGCAGTGCGCGTCGTTCCACAGCGGATCCGGGCCCGGCGTGTGGCTGCGCTCGGTGAGGTGCGTGGGCAGATAGCCGTTCACGTCGGTGATGGCGGAACCGATCAACCGATCGTCGTTGGACTTCACCCGGTCGAGAATGGGCCGGACATGGCGGTCGGCAAAGTCGCAGAAGCGATTGTCATATTGCTCGGGGTTCGAGCCCTCGATCAGCCGGTATTCGCGGTCGAAGACGTCGCTCATCGCGATCTCGCCCGACTCGATGCCATGCTCGATCGCGGCCTGGATGGAGCGCATCGTCTCCTGGGCCTTGAGGATGAACGGCGTGTCGTCGATCTCGGCGCCCGAATTGGCGAGCGTGTCGAGCATGGTGTTCGACAGCATTTCCAGATGCTCGAGGCGCTTCTGCGCCTGGAGTAGCTGGCTTCCGTTGTTACGAGCATCGCCGGCGAAGTCGGTCAGGCCGGCTTTCACGCGATCGACGCTGGTCTGGATCATGCTTGTCGAGTGGGCGATGCCCTCTGTCTGGCGATCGACCATCGTGACGATCTCGGAAACTTCGCGGACCGTCTCGCTGATCTGGCCGAAGCCCGACTGAGCGGCGCGGCTGCGCTCGACGCCCGTTTTGATTTCGGTCGTGACGGCTCCCGCTTCCCGGGTCAGTTCGCCGATTGTGGAGGCGATCTGGCTGGTGGCGGCGCGCGTGTCGTGCGCGAGTTTCTTCACTTCGGCGGCGACGACGGCGAAGCTGCGGCCTGCATCGCCTGCGCGGGCGGCCTCGATGGTCGCGTTGAGGGCGAGCATGTTCGTCTTGCGGGCGATCGTCTCGATGGTCGAGGAGACGGTCTGGACCTGGTTCATCGCCGAGGCGAAGCCCGCCATGCGCTCGCCGAGCTGGACGACGAGGTCGGTGAGCCCCTTGAAGCCCGGCGATCGTGCCGTCGATGGCTTCGCGGCCCGCTTCGAGCTTGGCGCGCGCCTGATCGGACAGCAGGCGGGCCTCGTCAGTGGAATCGGACACCCGCGCCTGGTCGGCGAGAAGGCGGGTCGTCACCTCTTCGAGCTGATCGAGCATGTTGAGATGCTGGGTGATGCGGGTGCCGACGTCGCGAACGTAACCGGCGACGTCGCTGCATTCCATGGACAAAGAACCACAGTCCCGCGCGACGCTACGGATCGCGTGTTCAGTGACTTCCTCGATACCGTGTGTGGCCATGGACCGACCCGCTCCCCCAAGAACTTATGAGAGCGGGATAGAGGCAAGCCCCTACTCTTTCGTTAACCACGCCCCTCAGTAGCGGAGATAAGGGCCTGCGCGCCTCTTCCCACGCCTTGCTCGTCAGGGATCGTGAGCGCGTCGAGGTCGTCGGGCGTCGCGGTGGCGTCGTCCACCCATTCGCGAAGCAGCGGCGAGCCGTTGATCACGTCGATTGCCAGCTTGTCGAACTCATATTCGTAGGGAAAGTCACGCCACAGGTCGTAGTCGGGATAAAGGTGGCGGATCGCCTTGAACGCCAATCGCCTGCACCCGCCACGGCTTGAAGTAGTTGTGGTCGTAGAACGGCCCTTCGGCGTGGATGTGGACGCCGTTGCAGAGCTTGCCGACATGCTTGTGGAAGGTCGGCTCGAACCAGATTTCGCGCAGCTTGCAGCCTTCGAGCCAGCCGGGTGCAAAGCGTGCATCTGGGCGATGACCTTGCCCGCTTCGATGTCAGGCGCGCCGAAAATCTCCAGCGGACGCGTGGTGCCCCTGCCCTCGCTCAAGGTGGCGCCTTCCAGCATGACGGTGCCGGCGTAGGCGCGGGCCATGTTGATGTTCGGGGCGTTCGGGCTCGGGTTGATCCAGACGCGCTCGGACGGCCAGCCGAACCCTGGGCTTTCGTTCGGATGCCATTCCAGCATCTCGATCACGCGATAGTCGACGTCGAGCTTGAAGCGGTTGATGAACCAGGCGCCCAGCTCACCGAGCGTGAGGCCGTGGCGCATCGGGATTTCCGCCGCGCCGACGAAGCTTTCCCAGCCAGAACGCAGGATCAAACCTTCGACGGGGCGCCCTGCCGGGTTGGGCCGGTCGAGAACCCAGACGCTTTTGCCGTATTCCGCTGCTGCTTGAAGGACGTAAAGCAACGTCGTCACGTAGGTATAGATGCGGCAGCCGAGGTCCTGCAGGTCGATGAGGATCGTGTCGAACGTGCCCATCGACTGGCCGGTCGGGCGGCGGACCTCGCCGTAGAGGCTGAAGACCGGGATGCCGTAGGTCGGATCGGTGAAATCCGGGGACTCCATCATGTTGTCCTGGAGGTCGCCACGAACGCCATGCTGCGGGCCGAAGACGGCGGAGACCTTCACGCCCGCCGCGAAGAGTGCGTCGATGCTGTGCGTCAGGTCCTTCGTGACGGAGGCGGGATGCGCCAGGAGTGCGACGCGCCTGCCCTCCAGCGGGCGGCGCAATTCCGGATCGGCAAGCAACCGGTCGATTCCAAACAGGCTCATCGGTGCTGCTTAGGCGAGCTTGCCGATGAAGCAATCGGGCGCGTGAAAATCGGGCTTCTCAGCTGGATGAGCAAGCGCCCAATAGGACTTCGTGCCGTCCTGCTCTTCGAGCACGGTCGTGAGGTTCATCTCCCAGCTTTTGCCGGACTCGACTGCAATCGTTGCGCCGAGCGTCCACCAGGTGAGATTGTCCTCAACGCGAACGTAGGGCGGAGCATCAACTTCTGCCGGCGACATGCCATCCCGATAGCCTGCGAAATCGTACGCCGCCCATTGTCCGGACGGCGCGAAATTCCATTCGCGATATGCCGTACTGCCGCTCTCGCGAAGGAAAGCCTCGCAGCAAGTCGTCTTCCATAGCCCGTCGGCACGATCTGGACTCTCCGCCTCCGGCATCACGAAGCGCGACGACGGCGCTCCGACGGCGAACCAGATGTTCGCTGTGGCCATCAAGGCGAAGGAAGCGGAAAGCTCGACGGTCGCCCAGACCTTGAACGCGGGATCGGCAGGCGGTGTCGTCGGATGCGGCACGAGAGTTAGTTGCACTCCGCCTCCGTTCGTCCTGAGCTTGTCGAAGGACTGTCCTTGCCCTTTGCGAGCGCGGAGATTCGCAACCAGTCCCCTTGGATTAAGGCCATCTTCTTCGCACGACTCCACCCCTTGATCTGGCGCTCAGCCGCCAATGCTTCGTAGCGCGACGAAAACTCCTGCGACCAAACGAGCTCGACGGGTAATCGATCAGAGGCGAAACCCGGGAGCATGCCGGATCGGTGCTGCTCCACACGCGCTTCCAGATCCTCGGTATGTCCGGTGTAAAAATACCCACCGCGGCAGTGCAGCATGTACGCCCAGAAGCTCATCCGGAATCGCTAGAAGAAAGAACAGTCCTTCGACAAGCTCAGGACGAACGGTTGTGGGTTTGATGCGCCGAGTCTAACCGCAGCGCATGACCGAGTTCCGTTCTTCCCTCCTGCGCCTGCTGAACGAGCGCGGGTACATCCATCAGCTGACCGACGCCGAGGGCCTCGACGCCCTTGCGGACCGGGAGATCGTGACCGGCTACATCGGCTTCGATGCGACGGCGCCGAGCCTTCACGTCGGTAGCCTCGTCCAGATCATGATGCTTCGGCGGATGCAGCAGGCCGGTCACAAGCCGATCGTCCTCATGGGCGGCGGCACGACCAAGGTGGGCGATCCCACCGGCAAGGACGAAAGTCGCAAGCTGATGACCGATGCAGAGATCGACGCGAACATCGCGGGCATCCGCAAGGTGTTCGAGCGCTTCCTGAAGTTCGGCGATGGTCCGACCGATGCAGTCATGGCCAACAACGACGACTGGCTCGGCAAGCTGGAATATGTCCCCTTCCTGCGCGAGGTCGGACGTCACTTCACGATCAATCGCATGCTGACGTTCGACAGCGTGCGCATCCGGCTGGAACGCGAGCAGCCGCTCACCTTCCTCGAATTCAACTACATGATCCTGCAGGCCTACGACTTCCTGGAGCTTTCGCGGCGGCACGGGCTGCGGCTGCAGCTCGGCGGGTCGGACCAGTGGGGCAATATCGTCAACGGCATCGAGCTGACTCGGCGCATCGACGGCAAGGAAGTTTTCGGCGTCACGACGCCGCTGATCACCAACCCCGACGGCTCAAAAATGGGCAAGACGGCGCAGGGTGCCGTGTGGCTCAACGAGGAGCAGCTGAGCCCCTACGATTACTGGCAGTTCTGGCGAAACACGGATGACGCGAACGTCGGCAAGTTCCTCCGGCTGTTCACCGATCTGCCTCTCGAAGAGGTGGAGCGGCTGGAGGCTCTGCTCGGGGCGCAGATCAACGAGGCGAAGATCGTGCTGGCGACCGAAGCGACTGCCATGCTGCACGGCCGTGAAGCCGCCGAGACGGCGGCCCAGACTGCACGCGAAACGTTCGAGGTTGGTGGCGCTGGTGGCGATCTGCCCACGCTGTCGGTCGGCGAAGGCGTGAACATCGCGCATGCCCTTACGCAGCTTGGCTTCACGCCCTCGAACAAGGAAGCAAAGCGGAAGATCGCGGAAGGAGCCGTTCGTCTGAACGACGAGGTCGTCGAAGATGCTGGGTTGATGGTGACCGTCAGCGGCGATGCGGTGAAGTTGAGCCTGGGCCGCAAGAAGCACGGGCTGCTCGTCGGCTAGCCGCTCCGGATCAAGCCGACCGCCTGGTCCCGCTCGAACAGATAAAGGCAGACACGCGCGGCCTGTCCGCGAGGGCTGGCAAGGCCGCCGTCGCGTTCGAGCAGAAGCCTGGCGTCGCTCTGGGCGACGGATGCGAACTCCTCGACGTCTTCCGGCCTGGCCACTCGGAACGCCACATCGCCCGACTGGCGCGTGCCGAGGATCTCGCCGGGGCCGCGCAGTCGCAGGTCTTCCTCGGCGATGCGGAAGCCGTCGCTCGTTTCGCGCATCAGGCCGAGGCGTGCGCGACCCACTTCGGTGAGGTTCTGTCCGCGGATGAGCAGGCACGTACTCTTGCCTGTTCCACGTCCCACGCGTCCACGAAGTTGGTGGAGTTGGGCGAGGCCGAAACGCTCCGCACCTTCGACGATCATCAGGGTCGCGTTGGGAACATCGACTCCGACTTCTATCACGGTCGTGGCGACGAGGATTGCCAGCTCATTCGCCGCGAAGCGGGCCATGACAGCATCCTTCTCCGGCCCCTTCATTCGTCCGTGGACAAGCCCGACCTTGTCGTCGCCGAAGCGCATCCTCAGGACCCGTGCGCGTTCCTCAGCCGCAGCGGCGTCGCTCTTCTCGCTTTCTTCCACCAGCGGGCAGACCCAATAAGCCTGCCCGCCGTTCGACATGTGACGGCCGAGCCCGTCGACGACCTCGCCCAGCCGCTCCTCGCTGATCACGCGGGTCTCGACCGGCGTCCGTCCGGGCGGCATCTCGTCGATGCGGCTGACGTCCATCTCGCCATATTGCGTTAGGGTCAGCGTGCGCGGGATCGGCGTGGCCGTCATGACCAGCAGGTGCGGTGGCCGCTCGGCCTTCGAGGCGAGCAGAAGACGTTGCGACACGCCGAAGCGATGCTGCTCGTCGATCACCGCCAGGCCAAGGTTCCGGTAGGCAACCTTCTCCTGGAAGATGGCATGTGTGCCGACGAGTAGGTCGATCGATCCGTCGGCGAGGCCCATCAACACCGATTGCCGAGCCCTACCCTTTTCGCGGCCGGTAAGTATGCCGACGCGAACACCGATGCTGTCGAGCTGCTTGAGCAGGGTCGCATGATGCTGGCGAGCAAGGATCTCTGTCGGGGCCAGCAAAGCAGCCTGTGCTCCGGACTCAATGGCCGTCAGAATGGCCATCAACGCGACCAAAGTCTTTCCCGAGCCGACGTCCCCCTGAAGCAGGCGCAACATCGGAGCGGACTGTGCCATGTCGCCGCGGATTTCCTCGACCACGCGCCGCTGGGCGCCAGTCAGCTGGTACGGAAGCTTCAGCTTGGCGATCAGGCTTCCGTTACCAGCGAGCGGCACGCCGCGATGGCGCCGTGACGCCTGCCTCAGGAGCATCAAGGCAAGTTGGTTGGCGAAGACCTCATCGTAGGCCAACCGCCGCCTGGGGTCGCCTGTGCCGGGGTCCCGGTGTGCTTCCGCGACGGCTGACCGCCACGGGCGCCAAACCTCGCGGGCGAGCAGTCCCTGCTCGATCCACTCCGGCATGTCCGGCGCGCGCTCAAGCACCGTCACCGCCAGTTCGCGCAGGCGCTTGTTCGTCAGTCCTTCGGTCAGGCCGTAGACTGGTTCCCGGATCGACAGCTCCGCGCCCTTGTCAGCGGGCAGCACTTCCGGGTGGATGATCTGCCACTCGTCGCCATAGACCTCGAGCTTCCCGGCCACGGTCCTTTTCTCTCCCATGGGAAGGCTCTTTTTCGCCCAGCCGGGATTGCTGAAATAGATGAGGCTGATCGAATTGCCGTCAGCGTCCGACGCAAAGACTCGTGTCGGCCCTCGCCCGGATCTCGGCTCCCGAATGTTGAAAGGGATCAGGTCGAGGATGACGTTGCAGCCCAGAAGGCTATTATTCGCCGCCGGTGCCCGCACGCGCTCGATGACGCCCGTCGGCAGGTGGTAGAGCAGGTCCACCGCCCGAGTGATGTCGAGGCGCTTGAGCACCTTCGCCACTTGCGGCCCGACGCCCGGCAGCGTCTCAACCTCTGCGAAGAGCGGGTTGAGGATATCGGGCCGCATCAGCGCACGCCCATGAGCAATTCTGGATGCCTACTGAAATGCGCAGCAATGGAATCGAATAAATCCCGGGCGGGAGGCCGCCGAAGAACCGCGCGGCGTCCGACCAGGTAGATCGGCACATCCCACTCCTCGAGCGGCGGAAAGCACCGGACCACGTCAGGGTCGCCGTCGCCGATCGTGCACGGGAGCGCGGACAATGCGCTGCCCGAAGCGATCAGCGACTTCACCGCGCGATAATTGTTGCAGCGTGCCGGCGGCGGGCCGGATGACGCAAGGGATTCGAGCCACAGATAGACCGGCAGGGTCGCCGGAACGCCTCCGACCAATGCCAGTGGATGGCCGGCCACCTCGTCCGGCGAACCTGGCCGTTCCTCATGCGCCATGTGCGCGGAGGCATAAATCGTCCAGCCGCTAGGCGGCAGTTCGTAAACGACGATCTCGTCGCTCGTGGGACGATCCCGCCCGCGAACACCGATGTCCGCCTCCCCGCGAGCCATGTCATAGATGTGGTCGCTCGCGAGAAGCTGCGTCTGGACCCGCGGCCAGCGCGAGCGGAAGTCGCGCAGCACGGGGATGAGCAGCTGTTCGAAATGGTCGAGGAAGGTCAGGCGGACCAGGTTCAATTCGGCGCCCGTCAGCGCGTCGACCTCGGCGGTGAATTCGCACACGGATCGCTCAATGCGCTGGGCCGATGCATGAAGGGAATGCGCTGCGTCCGTCGGCACCAGTCCCGTCGGACTCCGCTCGAACAGCACCAGGCCAAGGTCCTGCTCGAGCGCTGCGATGCGCCGAACGATCGTCGGCTGACTGACCCCTTGGGAGCTGGCGGCGCGCCCGGTCGTGCGTTCACGATAAAGCGCCAGGAACACGCCGATGTCATCCCACGAGAACATCGGGCGCAAGCTATTCACATCTGCATAGCCCCTTGCAAGCATTTCGATTGAGCGCGGAGTTGACGAGGCGTAGCCGCGCCCTCGCAAAAGGGAGCACCACGAAATGTTGAAAGTTGCATTCGGCCTCGCGGCTGCGTCCGCGGGCGCTTTGCTATTGGCGAATCCAGCGCCCGACCCTGGGGGCACACCCGCCGAGCCGACGCTTCAGCAGGTCCGCGCGGCGACCGGGCGTTTTCAGGATGTGAAGGTCGCGCTGGCGGAAGGTTACGTCCGCGATCCCACCAACACTTGCGACACCGCCGACATGATGGGCAAGCCCGCCGCTCTCGGAGCAATGGGGATTCACTTCTTCAGGCCGGACTTGCTGGGAATCTCGGCGCCGCCGAACCCTCGTGTCGACGGAAATGGCACGCATACCGATTTCAACAAGCCGGCGATCCTCATCTATGAGCCGCAGGAAGATGGATCGCTGCAGCTGGTCGCAGTCGAGAATCTGGTGTTCCAGAAGTCGTGGCACGCGGCCGGCAACACCAAGCCGCCCCGCTTCCATGGCGTCGAGTGGGACACGATGCAGGACAATCCGGCGACGGAGATCGATGAGGCCCACATGTTCGAGCCGCATTACGACCGTCACGTCTGGCTTTACCGCGACAACCCCAAAGGCATGTTCGCGCAATTCAATCCGAACGTCAGCTGCAAGGCGCACAAGCAGACGCACCAGATGGCCGGAATGAAGATGTAAAACGCGACCGGGGCGGCCTTCCTTTGCGGGCCGCCCTTCACTACATCGCGGGCATGCTTCCAGACGAGGAATTGAAGCGCCTGCACTGGCGCGCGCACCATCGCGGCACGCGCGAGGCGGACATGATGATCGGCGGCTTCTTCGACGCGCACCACGCGTCGTGGAATGCCGATGAGCGCGTGCTGTTCGCCGACCTCCTGGAAGAGCAGGACGTGGACATCATGGCCTGGGCCATCGGAACCGCCGAGGCGCCAGAGCGCTACGCTGGTCCCATGATCGATGCCCTGAAGCGCCTGGACTACGTTCGGGTCGCGCGATGACGGATACGCTGCAGCACGTCCTTCGCGCCAAAGAGACGATGACACTGGCGGGAGTGCCGACGGGGTTTCTGCCGGTACTTGCGGCGGACTTGGCGCGGGCGGCACACGGATCGTCAAAGGGCGGCCGGGCGGTTCTGATCGCCTCGGACGAAGGCGCCATGCGCGCGCTCGCCGACACGGTGCCCTTGTTCGCGCCCGAGGTGGAGGTCCTGACCTTCCCCGCCTGGGACTGTCTGCCATACGACCGTACGTCCCCGGCCCTTCGGGTCATGGCCGAACGCCTAGCCACCCTGAATGCGTTGCAGGCCAAAGCGAGTGGTCCGCAGCTACTCGTCGCGACCGAAAACGCGGTTACGCAGCGACTGCTGACACCCTTCCGCATCCGGCAGTTGACCCAGCGGATCGAGTTCAGGAGCGCGGATCGACCGGAACCAGTTGATCGAACAGCTGAGGGCCCTGGGTTACGAGCGGGTCGAATCTGTCGCCGAGCATGGCGAATATGCCGTTCGCGGCTCGCTCATCGACTTGTTCCCCGCGGGCGAGACGCATGCGCTCCGTCTCGATTTCTTCGGCGACGAGATCGAAAGCCTGCGCCGCTTCGATCCTGCGGACCAGCGTTCCACCGACCGCGCCGATGCTTTCACCTTGATGCCCGCGTCCGAAGCGCTGCTCGACGAAGAGACCATCAAGCGCTTCCGGTCGCGGTACCGCGAGACGTTCGGAGCGACCGCCACGGGCGATCCGCTCTACGAAGCCATTTCGGACGGCCGCCGCATGAGCGGCATGGAGCATTGGCTCCCGCTGTTCGAAGAGCGTCTCACGACCGTCTTCGATCATCTCGGCGAGAATGACCTCATCGTCCGGGACTCCGGCGTGGACCAGGCGCTGGCCGCCCGCCGGGAGTCGATCGACGACTATTACGCCAATCGCAGCAAGACCAATTCGGGCGAGGCCGGAAGCTATCGGCCCCTGAAGCCCGACGCCCTCTATCTGGCCGAAGAGGAATGGACGCAGGCGGTCGAGGACCGGCCCATCCATCTGACGTCTCCCTTCCCCGAGCCTGAGAGCGCTCGGATCCTGAGCTTCGGCGTCGACCCCGCCCGCGACTTCGCGCCCGAGCGCACTCGGCAGGACAATGTCTACGAGGCAGTCGCCGCGCATGTGAACAAGCTCCGCAAGAGCGGGCACAAGGTCGTCCTCGCAAGCTACACGCGCGGCGCGCGGGAGCGGCTGTCAGGCCTGCTGCACGATCACGGCCTGAAGTCGCAGAAGCTCGTCGACAATTGGCAGGAAGCGCTCGGCAGCAAAACTCAGCCGGCGCTGATGGTCCTGCCGCTGGATCATGGCTTCACCGCGCCGGACGTCGCCGTCCTGACCGAGCAGGACATGCTCGGCGACCGGCTGGTCCGCCGGCGCAAGAAGCGCAAGGGCGCGGCGGCGTTCCTCTCCGAGCTTGCGACGCTCACGCCAGGCGATCTGGTCGTGCACAACGATCACGGCATCGGCCGCTATGAGGGGCTGCAGTCGATCATGGTCGGCAAGGCGCCGCACGACTGCGTGGCGCTGGAATATAATGGCGGCAACAAGCTCTACGTTCCGGTCGAGAATATCGACCTGTTGACGCGCTACGGCAGCGAGAGCGACGGCGTTGCGCTGGACCGTCTCGGCGGCGAGGCGTGGCAGCGGCGCAAGTCGCGGATGAAGGAACGCATCCGCGAGATTGCGGGCGAGCTCATCAAGACGGCGGCGATGCGCGCGACACGTCCAGGCACGGTGATCGAACCGGACAGCGCCTATCCGCAGTTCGTCGACCGCTTCCCTTACGAAGAGACCGACGACCAGGATCGCGCGATTGAGGACGTGCTCGCGGACCTGGAGTCGGGCAAGCCGATGGACCGCCTCGTTTGCGGCGACGTCGGGTTCGGCAAGACCGAAGTGGCGTTACGCGCGGCCTTCGTTGCCGCCATGTCGGGGATGCAGGTCGCGGTGGTTGCGCCGACCACCCTCCTTGCCCGCCAACATTACCGGAACTTCGTGGAGCGGCTTGAGGGCTTTCCGATCAGGGTTGGTCGCCTTTCGCGTCTGGTTCCAACCGCCGAAGCAAAGAAGACCCGAGAAGACCTCGAAGCCGGTCAGGTCGACATCGTCATCGGGACGCACGCGATCCTCGGCAAAGGCGTGAAGTTCAAGAAACTGGGCCTCGTCATCGTCGATGAGGAGCAGCACTTTGGCGTCACTCACAAGGAGCGGCTGAAAGCGCTGAGGGCCGACGTCCACGTCCTGACGCTGACGGCGACGCCCATCCCGCGGACGCTGCAGATGGCGATGAGCGGATTGCGCGAACTCAGCGTCATCCAGACGCCTCCGGTCGATCGACTCGCCATCCGCACCTACGTCACGCCGTGGGACCCGGTGGTCGTCCGCGAAGCCCTGCTCCGCGAGCATTATCGCGGCGGGCAGAGCTTCTTCGTCGTTCCGCGCATCGCCGATCTTCCGGACATGGAAGAATGGCTGCGCGAGGAAGTGCCGGAAGTGAAATCCGTCACCGCGCACGGGCAGATGGCGCCGACCGAGGTCGAAGAGCGCATGAGCGCCTTCTACGACCGAAAATACGACGTCCTGCTGTCGACGACGATCGTCGAAAGCGGCCTCGACATCCCGAGCGCGAACACGCTGATCGTCCACCGCGCGGATCGCTTTGGGCTTGCGCAGCTGTACCAGCTTCGCGGTCGCGTGGGCCGGGCGAAGATCCGCGCCTATGCCTACCTTACGACCCAGGCGGACCGGTCGATCACTGAAACGGCGGAGAAGCGCCTGCAGGTGCTGGCAAATCTCGACAGCCTCGGCGCCGGATTCCAGCTGGCCAGCCATGACCTCGACATTCGCGGCGCGGGCAATCTGCTTGGCGACGAGCAGTCAGGGCACATCAAGGAAGTGGGCTTCGAACTGTACCAATCGATGCTCGAGGACGCGATCGTCGAGCAGAAGGCCGGCGGCATCCCACGGCGCGAGGAGTTCACGCCGCAGATCAGCGTCGATGCACCAATCCTCATTCCGGAATCCTACGTTCCCGATCTCGACCTGCGCATGGGACTGTATCGCCGCCTGGGCGAACTGGACGACAAGCAGGGCGTAGAGTCGTTCGCGGCCGAGATGATCGACCGCTTCGGTGCGCTGCCGGACGAGACTCAAAACCTGCTGAAAATCGTCGAAACGAAGCTGCATTCGAAGAAGGCGATGATCGCCAAGCTCGACGTCGGTCCGAAGGGGGCGCTGGTCACCTTCGCCGAAAGCGGGTTCCCGGACCTGTCCGGACTCCTGGCCTACATCGACCGGCTGAAGGGCAGTGCCAAATTGCGGCCCGACAGCAAATTGTCGGTTAGCCGCGACTGGCCGACGGCCGAAGCCCGGCTCAATGGGGCGTTGCAGTTGTCGACGGGCCTGGCGCGGGTTGCGGCAGCCGCGGAACGGACGAAGGAGGCCGCCTAGGCGGCGTTCGCCTGCGAGACGGCAACGAAGCGTGCGAGCTCCTGTTCGTCGAGCGCGCCCGCTCCAAGGAAGCCCTGGTAAAGTTCGCATCCCCACTCGGAGAGCAGGACGAGTTGCCCCGTGCTTTCGACGCCCTCTACGACAACCGAAAGTCCGAGGTCCCGGGCCAGACCGAAGATCGATCTGACCACGATCCGATCGCGCTCGCTGGTGCCGATCTTCGAGATCAGCCCGCGATCGATCTTCAGCGCGTCGAGAGGCAGGCTACCGAGATATGCGAAGCTGGCGTAGCCGGTCCCGAAATCGTCGAGCGCGACCTTGATCCCCGCCTCGCGGATTTTCTCGAGGTTGCGCGCAACGGCTTCGAGGTCGCTGAGAAGGACGTTCTCCGTGATCTCGATGGTGACCCTCTTCGGATCGATGCCGGCGGAACCGACAGCCTCCAGGAACCAGGCGACATAACCTTCCTGCACGATCTCGTCGGGCAGCAGGTTGATCGAGATACAGAGGCGCCGCAGCGGCCCTTCCCATGCCGCTGCGGCGCGGAGCGCCTTGGTTTGCACCAGGCGCGACAGGCGCTCGGATAGGCCGGCAGCCGCTGCTCGCGCGAACAGCTGCTCGGCACCGGCGACACGGTCCCAACGGGCGAGCGCCTCGGCCCCCTCCACTGCGCCTGTCGAAGGATTGATCTGCGGTTGGAACACCACCGCGACCTGCTGATGAGCGATGACGGCGGCGAGCAAGTCGTCGCGACGCCTGCGCGGAGCGGCGGCCCGCCGCTCGTCCGCACGCTCTTTGGTTTCTACGCCATCCCGCTTGTACATGAGGCTTGGCTAGCGCCGGCCCGGCGCGCCCGATACCGGCCACCCAAGCCCCGACCCACAACGGGACAGTGGCGTGCCCTTGAGAAATGCCTATGTTCAGGCGGCGAAAGGAATGCTGCTTGAGCGCGGACGCGGCCAAAGTGGGGGGTGGCGAAGGCAAGGCCGATTTTGCCGGTCTGAAGATCGGCCTGCTGTCCTCGCATACCGAGGTTGCGAAGGCCGCCGAAGCCATGCTTCGCCGACGCTATACCTGGGCCGAGCCCGCCGACGCCGACACGCTGGTCGCCCTCGGAGGTGACGGTTTCATGCTGCAGACGCTCCACCACATGCTGGACGAGGGATGTCCGAAGCCGGTGTTCGGGATGAACCGCGGGACCGTCGGCTTTCTGATGAACGAATGGCGACTGGACAGGCTCGCCGAGCGTATCGCCGGCGCCAAGGCCATCCGCGTCGCGCCGCTCCAGATGCAGGCGACGACCGTCGCGGGAGAGACGTTTCGCCACGCGGCGATAAATGAAGTCTCGCTGCTTCGTGAAACGAGGCAGACGGCGAAGATCGAGATCCTGGTGAATGGTCGGGTAGCCTTGCCCGAACTGGCGTGCGACGGCGTCCTGGTTGCGACCCCCGCTGGATCGACCGCTTACAATCTGTCGGCGCGCGGGCCGATCCTGCCGCTTCAGGCGAAGATGCTCGCCTTGACCCCGATCAGTCCCTTCCGGCCGCGGCGCTGGTCGGGTGCGATCCTACCCGACGATACAGCCGTCTGCTTCCGCATCCTCGAAGCGCAGAACCGGCCTGTCTCGGCCGTTGCGGACCAGGTCGAGGTTCGCGAGGTCGCAAAGGTGGAAGTTGCCCTCGACCGCGAACGGTCGCTGACTTTGCTGTTCGATCCGGAGCATGCGCTCGACGAGCGAATTGCGATGGAGCAATTCGCCACCTGATGGACCTTTCGGCCTTGCCTTTAGGTCTGGCTTCGCTATCTAGCCGCGACGCTTCGGCCTGAAGTGTTCCCCGGTAGCTCAGCGGTAGAGCGTTCGACTGTTAATCGAATGGTCGCCTGTTCGAATCAGGCCCGGGGAGCCACTTCCTCTCGTGCGATGTGGTTTGGCAAACAGCCGTAAGTTCGCCCCTATTCACCTTGCTAGCGGAACGGCTCTCAATGAATGGCGGTTCTGCAAGTCCATCCACCACAGGAGAGGGACCATGCTGGGCAAGGCCGACGCCACGCCGATGATCGCCGTCAAGGACATCGATCGGGCGAGGCAATTCTATGAAGAGAAGCTGGGCCTATTGTCGCAGGACATCGGCGTTAGCGATGTGTTCATGCTCAAGAGCGGCGACACCGAGCTGAGCGTCTACAAGTCCGAGTTCGCCGGAACCAACAAGGCGACGCTCCTGACCTTCGACGTCGATGACATCGAAGCCGAGGTCCGCGAGTTGAAGGACAAGGGCATCCGCTTCGAGCATTATGAGCTCGAAGGGCTTACCGCCGAGGGCGACATCTACAGCGGCCCCGGCATGAAGACCGCCTGGTTCAAGGACCCCGACGGCAATATCCTCAGCCTCATCGAAGAGGGCTGAACGACGAGCCCCTAACGTACGAAGCGGCCAGGCTGACGCCCGACCGCTCCGGCGAGGCGCGTTCGTGTCTGGGAAGACCACCCCGCACCTTTTCAACGGCCGTTTATTGCGTCTGCTCCACGGCGTCCCGCGAAGGGACAAAGGCCCGATCAGCCCTCGATGGCCGCCATAAGGCTGGCGTTCCCGCCGGCCGCGGTCGTGTCGATGCAGGTGACTCGTTCGGTCGCGAAACGCGCGACATAGTGCGGCCCGCCTGCTTTCGGGCCGGTGCCTGACAGGCCCTCGCCTCCGAACGGCTGGCTTTCGACGACCGCGCCAATCTGGTTGCGGTTGACGTAAAAATTACCCACGCGGGCACGCTGCTCGACGAAGTCTCGAGTGGTGTCGATCCGGCTCTGCAGGCCTAGCGTCAGGCCGTAGCCTGTCGAGTTGATTGCGTCGATCACCTCACCGAGCTTGTCCCCGGCAAAGCGGATGACGTGGAGGATTGCGCCAAAATTCTCGCGGTTCAATTGGCTTAGCGACTGGATCTCATAGAAGGCGGGAGCTACGAAAAAGCCGTTTGCAGCCTCCTTCGGCGCCTTCAACCGACAGACCTTCTTCGCATTCTTGTCGAGCCAAGCGATGTGGTCATCAAGCGCTTTCTTCGCAGCTTCGTCGATCACCGGACCGACATCGGTCGTCAGATCGCTCGGGTCGCCGACAGTCAAAGTCTCCATCGCGCCGGCGATCATCTCGATCATGCCGTCGGCAACGTCCTCCTGCAGGAACAGGACTCGCAGGGCCGAGCAACGCTGGCCCGCGCTTTGAAATGCCGAGGAAATGACGTCGCGCGTCACCTGCTCGGGGAGAGCCGAGCTGTCCACGATCATTGCATTCTGCCCGCCGGTTTCGGCGACGAACGGGATGATGGGACCGTCGCGTTCGGCCAGCGTACGATTGATCATGCGCGCAGTTTCGGTCGAGCCGGTGAAGACGACGCCCGAAAGCAACGGATGTGCAGTCAGCGTACCGCCGACAATTCGGCCTGAGCCAGGTGCCAGCTGGACAATGTCCTTCGGAATGCCCGCCCTATGCATCAGCTCGATCGCCAAGGCGCCAATTAGTGGCGTTTGCCCGGCCGGCTTTGCGATGACTGCATTGCCAGCGGCAAGCGGCGCCGACACGAGGCCAGTGAAGATGGCGAGGGGGAAATTCCAGGGCGAAATGGCCGCGATCACACCACGACCGTGCAAGCGCAGTTCGTTCTGCTCCCCAGTCGGGCCCGGCAGCGGAAGAGGCTTCGTAAACTGACGGCGCGCTTCGGACGCGTAGAAACGCAGGAAATCGACCGCCTCGCGCACCTCGAGCACCGCGTCTACGAGGGTTTTCCCGGCTTCTCGCGTGCAGAGCGAGAAGAACTCTTCCGCATGCTCTTCGTAGAGATCGGCCGCGCGTTCGAGCAACTTCGCCCGCACCTCGCCGCCGAGCGCATCCCAGGCAAGCTGCGCCCCGTGCCCAGCACGAACCATGCGGTCGACTTCGTCGGCCGTCGCTTCGAATGTAGTGCCGACAGTAATCCGATTGTCGTGCGGCGAGACGATCGACCTGCCCTCGCCTTTTCCGATACCGGGCTTCGCGGTCCAGCTGCGCGCGTCGAGCGCTTTCAGCCGCTGCGTCAATGGCTCGCGCACCAATGGGTCGCTGAGGTCGACTCCGGCGCTGTTGCGCCGTGCGGCGCCGAAAAGCTCGCTTGGCAGGACGATCTTCGGGTTCCGCTTGGGCACCAGCGCTTCCAGGTCGGCAACCGGATCGCGCACGAGGTCGTCGAGGCTGACATGCTCGTCGGCAATGCGATTTACGAAGGAGGAATTCGCTCCGTTCTCCAGCAGGCGGCGCACCAGATAGGCGAGCAATTCCTTGTGGCTGCCGACCGGAGCGTAGATGCGGACCGGCGTACGGCCATCGCCGATTGCCTCTTCCAGCCTGCCGACCTCTTCGTAGAGACCTTCCCCCATTCCATGGAGACGCTGAAATTCGAACGGCGTCTTGCCCGCGAGCGCCTTCACGGCGGCGATGGTGTTCGCATTGTGCGTGGCGAAAGCGGAATAGAGCACGTCGCTGCCGGCCAGCAGGATTTTTGCGCAGGCGAGATAGGAGACGTCCGTCGCAATCTTGCGCGTGAAGACCGGATAGTCTGGAAGGCCAGCGACCTGGGCTGCCTTGATCTCCGTGTCCCAATAGGCGCCCTTCACGAGCCGGACCATCAACCTGCGGCGATGAGCGCGAGCGGCCGCGACGACCCAATCGCAAAGCGGTACGGCGCGCTTCTGATAGGCTTGGATGGCAATGCCGAGACCGCCCCAGCCATTCACGAACAGGCTGTCGTCGGCGAGTAGCGCCTCCAGCATGTCCATCTGGAGCTCGAGCCGATCCGCCTCCTCGGCGTCGATCGTCAGGTGAACGTCGGCGGCGCTGGCCTTGCCCGCCAGCTCGCGCAGGATCGGGAGGATGTAGGCCTTGGCCTCTTCCGCATGGCTCCACTCGTAGCGCGGATGAAGTGCCGATAGTTTGACGGAAATGCCCGGCGAGTGAGCGAAGCCGCCCTTCGCCTCCTTCGCGATGCGGTCGAGCGCGTTCCGGTATGCGTCTGCGTATCGCTCCGCGTCTTCCAGCGTGCGGGCAGCCTCGCCCAGCATGTCGAAGCTGTGCGTAAGACCTTCGTCACGCTCCGGCTTTGCCCGACGAAGCGCCTCTTCGATCGTCCGTCCGAAGACGAAGTTGCGTCCGAGGATCTTCATCGCCTCGCGAACGGCGGTCCTGACGACCGGCTCGCCGAGACGACCCACGGCACGACCCAGGGCGGCACGCCAATTGTCGCTGCGGTCGTTGGCGCCTTCGAGCACCTTGCCTGTCAGAAGTAGCGAGAAGGTCGCGGCGTTTACGAAGGACGAGTCCGACCGGCCCATCTTGTCCGCCCAATCGGGGCCTGAAAGCTTGTCGGCGATCAGCTCGTCAGCGGTGTGCGCGTCGGGGATGCGAAGCAGCGCTTCCGCAAGGCACATCATCGCAATGCCCTCGTCGCTGCCGAGATCGTAGGCGTGGAGGAATGCGTCGAGGCCGGACGGCTTTTGCGCCCGAACGCCTTTCACCAGGGCTCGGGCAGTCGCCGTAGCCTCGCCTAAAGCTTCCGGATCCAGTCGGGCCTGTCGCAGGCGCTCACCGACGACCGCCTCTTCTTCGGCGCGATAGGCAGTCCTCAGCTGCGAACGATCGGCCAAGGCCGCCATGCGCTCGACCGTCAGGCCAGCTGCCCGTGGCAATGCTTGAACTTCTTGCCTGAACCGCACGGACAGGGCGCGTTGCGGCTGATCGGCTGCGCCACGGCATCGCCGTTCTCGTCCGCCGGAAGGTCGGGGGTTGGAATGTTGAGCGATGAAATGCCGAGGTTCGAGAGGAACGCGGAGGGATCGGCGTCGGCCGTATCGTCCTCACCCGAAAGGGGATCGATGTGCTGCGTGATGAAGTCGGGCAGTTCCATGGGCGGCGGCACTTCGAACTGCACTTGCACGCGCATCAGAACGCGGGTCACTTCCTCGCGGATGGAGATCAGCAGCCGCTCGAACAGGAGAAAGGCCTCCTGCTTGTACTCGTCGATCGGCTTCTTCTGCGCGTAGCTGCGCAGGTGGATGACCGCACGGAGGGCATCCAGCGTCGCCAGGTGCTCTTTCCAGAAATGGTCCAGGGTCTGCAGAAGGATGTTCTTCTCGACCATCGTCCAGCGTTCGGGATCGACCTCCGCGACCTTGGCGGCCATGGCCTCGTCGGCAAGACCCTGAAGCCGCTCGATAAGAGTTTCCTGCTCGACTGCCTCTTCCTGGAGCCACTCCTCGATGGGCGGCTGCAGACCGAAGACCAGATCGACGCTTTCCTTCAGGGCTTCGACGTCCCACTGCTCCGGATAAGTGCCTGGAGGACAGTGCGCGGTGACCAGCGAGACCGCCGTCTCCGCGCGCATGTCGATGACGACGTCGTGGACGGTCTCGGCATCCATGATGTCCGAGCGCTGCTCGTAGATGACCTTGCGCTGGTCGTTCATCACGTCGTCGAATTCAACGACCTGCTTGCGAATGTCGTAGTTGCGGGCTTCGACCTTCTTCTGCGCGGTCTCGATCGCCTTGGAGATCCAGGGGCTGACGATCGCTTCGCCATCCTCGAGGTTCTTGTTCATCAGCCGCGCGAACATGGTCTGCGGGCCGAAGATGCGCAGAAGGTCGTCGTCGAGGCTCAGATAGAAGCGCGACAGGCCGGGGTCGCCCTGACGACCTGAACGGCCGCGAAGCTGGTTGTCGATGCGGCGGCTTTCGTGGCGCTCCGTACCGAGAACGAACAGACCGCCATTGTCGAGCACGCGCTGCTTCTCTTCGGCAATTTCGGCAACGATCTTTTGCGCCTGCGCCTCATATTCCGGAGTGCCGGCCACGAGATCCGCGAACTCGTCCTGCATCCGGAATTCGAGGTTGCCGCCCAGCTGAATGTCGGTGCCGCGGCCAGCCATGTTGGTGGCGATGGTGACTGCACCCATCCGGCCCGCCTGGGCGACGATGTGCGCCTCGCTCTCGTGGAAGCGGGCGTTCAGCACGTGATGCTTGATACCTTCGCGCTGGAGGAATTCGGAAAGCATTTCCGACTTTTCGATGGACACGGTGCCGACGAGGACCGGCTGGCCCTTCTCCTGCCGGGCGCGGATCTCGATCGCGATGGCGGCGAACTTGTCGGTGATATTCTTGTAGAACTCATCGTCCTCGTCGATGCGCTGCACCGGGACGTTGGTCGGGATCGACACGACGTTCATGCGATAGATGTCGAAGAACTCCGGCGCTTCCGTCAGCGCGGTGCCGGTCATGCCGGACAGCTTTGGGTACATGCGGAAGTAGTTCTGGAAGGTGATCGACGCGAGAGTTTGGTTCTCCGCCTCGATATTGACTCCTTCCTTGGCCTCGACGGCTTGGTGAAGCCCATCCGACCAGCGGCGTCCGTCCATCATTCGCCCGGTAAACTCGTCGATTATGACGACCTTGTTCTCCTTGACGATATAGTCTGTGTCCCGCTTGAACATGACGTTGGCCTTCAGGGCCTGGTTCAAGTGGTGGACGACCTGCGTGTTGGCGATGTCGTAGAGGTTGCGGCCTTCGATCAGGCCCGCTTCCTCAAGCTTGCGCTCGGCCTTCTCCGTCCCGTCCTCGGTGAGGACGACCGACTTCTGCTTTTCGTCCTTCTCGTAATCCTCCGGGCCGAACGTCTTCACGATCGCGTCGACCAGCATATAGAGCTCCGACTTGTCGTCGGTCGGGCCGGAGATGATCAGCGGCGTGCGGGCTTCGTCGATGAGGATGGAGTCCACCTCGTCGACGATCGCGAAGTTGAACGGCCGCTGGACCATCTGCTCGCGCGAGTACTTCATGTTGTCGCGCAGATAGTCGAAGCCCAGCTCGTTGTTCGTCGCGTAGGTTATGTCGGCTTGATAGGCCTCGCGACGCTCGTGATCGGCCATGTTCGGCACGATCACCCCGACGGTCAGGCCGAGGAAGCGGTAGATCTGGCCCATCCACTCCGCATCGCGGCGGGCAAGATAGTCGTTCACGGTGACGACGTGGACGCCCTTGCCCGGAAGCGCGTTGAGATAGACGGCAAGCGTGGCAACGAGCGTCTTGCCCTCGCCCGTCTTCATCTCTGCGATCTCGCCGCGATGGAGCGCGATGCCGCCGATCAGCTGAACGTCGTAGTGCCGCTGGCCGAGAGTGCGCGTCGCCGCCTCGCGAACGGTCGCGAATGCTTCGGGGAGAAGATCGTCGAGCTTGGTGCCTTCAGCGAGGCGCCGGCGGAAGATCTCGGTCTGGCCGCGGAGCTCCTCGTCCGTCATCGCGGATATGGTCGGCTCGAACGCGTTTACGGCGTCGACATGTTTCCCAAGGCTCCGGACATAGCGGTCGTTGGACGATCCGAAGATGCTCTTGGCCAGTGCGGCGATCATGGAAATCCTTTACGTGCCGGGCGCTTGGAAAGGGGCTAAACGACTGCCCCCAACAGCCGGCAAATTGTGCCGGCGATGTAGGCAGCGCCCTAGCCCTAGTCAATGAAAGCGCACTCTCTTACGGCCGAGGGGGCAGAGGGTGCGCGTGAGGCGGGAGAGACCCGCTAGAGGTTACCCTCGAGCCACTGCTGGATCTGGCTGCGAGGAGCTGCACCGACCTTCTGAGCAACCGGCTGGCCGTCCTTGAACAGGAGCATGGTCGGGATGCCGCGAACGCCATATCGGCCAGGCGTTTCCGGGTTTTCGTCGATGTTGATTTTGGCGATCGTGACCTTCTCGCCGAGCTCGGTCGCAATTTCCTCGAGCGCCGGAGCGATCATGCGGCATGGTCCGCACCATTCCGCCCAGAAATCGACGAGGACCGGTCCTGAAGCGCCGAGGACATCATCCTGAAAGCTCTGGTCGGTGACGCTCTTGGTGGCCATTTTCACTAATCTCCGTAAAGAATGTTAACGCTCATATGGGGTCGATGTCCCGACGCCTCAACTGTGCAATTCGAAAAGCTGTGGACCGCTGGTGTAGAGCAGAGCCGCCCGGATCTCACGACCCGGGAAGATGACGCTCAAAGCCTTCGTGTACGCCGACATCTGCGCCTTGTGCGATGCCGGGATCGTGCTCTCCGATTGGGGGACCCGGCCAGTCTTGAAGTCGATGACGCAGATCCGGTTCGGTTCGACTAAGAGCCGATCGACCGTGCCCGCGACTACTATGCCGTCGGGCAGCGTCGCGGCCAGCGGCGCTTCCGCAAGCGAGCCTTCGCCGAACAGAGCGGAGAAACGCGGGTCCGAGAGCACTTCACAGACAGTGTCGGCGATTTCCTTCCGGGCGGCCGCATCGCTCAGCCCGGCGGAGCGTTCGAGCCAGCGAAATGCGGTCGCATGCCTTTCAGCGCTCGCGACCGGCGCAAGACGTTCCAACAGCTGGTGGATCAAGGTCCCACGTTGAGCTGCGGCTCGCTGGTTCTCGCTGGGAGGCGGAGCCGCTTCGGTATCTTCCGCGATGGCGGAGGGCGCCAGCGGCTGCGGGGGTCGCGCCTCTGGTGGTGCGGCGGTCGTGGCCCAAGCCGGGATCTCTGGGGGCGCCATGGCGATCGGAGCCGCCTTCGCCTTCACCGGGCTCGCCGGGACACTGCCTTTGTAGCGCAGTACCTGCCCCCAGGCGTAATCCGCCTCCGGATGCGCGCCAAGCGATACGAGCGCCCGCTCCACCCGTGTGTGCCAGCAATTCTCCGGTCGCACGCCGTCCTTCGTCTTCGGCTGAAGACCGGCGATGACCAACCGCTCCTCGGCGCGTGTCAGTCCGACGTAGAGCAGCCGCCAATGCTCCTCGAGATCGCGCGCCTCCTCCGCCTCGATCAGTTCGAGGAAAGGCGAGATGCGCTCCGCCTTGCGTGGACGGATGAGCGGCACCGTGCCTGCATCCGGCACCGGAAAATCGAGCGTGCGCGATACGCCGCCGAGCCTCGCCGGGTCGGCAGTCGCGTCGGCGAGGATGACGACCGGCGCTTCGAGGCCCTTGGCGCCGTGAACGGTCATCACCCGGACGGCATTCATGGGCGCGGACGGGTCGCGCTTGATCTCGACTTCGCCGCGGGCGAACCAGGCAATGAAGCGGTCGAGCGAGGCGATTTCCTGGTGCTCGAACTCGAGGGCGCTTCCGAGCAGCTCGTCGATCGGGTCGCGGGCCGCCATCCCAAGCCGGCTGTAGAGCTTCCGCCGTCCATCCATCGGACCCGACAGGATCGTTTCCAAGTAGCGATGCGGCGTGGTGAAGTCCGCCATCGCCAGCAAGGCGTTGAGCCGGTCGCGAGCCTCACGGAACTCGGGACGCGCGTCCGCACGCTCGCCGAGGCGCTGCCAGAGCGATATCCCCTTCCGGTCGTAGGCAAGCTCCAGAAGCAGGTCCTGGCTCCAGCCGAGGAGCGGCGAAACCAGCAGGTTTGCGAGATTGAGATCGTCGAGCGGCTGAACCGCGAAGGTGATCGCCGCGAGCAGGTCCTTGACCGCCAGCGGCTCCTGCAGGTGCAGACGGTCGATTCCGGCGACCGGCACGCCTTCCTCGAACAGCCGTGCGACGATCAGCGAGGCAAGTTCGCCGCGGCTGCGCACGAGGATCAGGACGTCGCCGGCGCTGAGCGGACGCTTGGTCTTTGCAAGGATTGGCGCTTCGTCGATCCAGCGACGCACCTGCTGCGCGATGGCGCTGGCGTATCGACGGGCGTCCTCGCCGAGCCATCCCTCCTCGCCCTCGCCCTCGTCCTCTTCCTCCCCGTCTTCGACGGCGAAGGGCTTCCACAGCTCCACGATGCCTGGGCGCGCGTCGAAATGCGCCTGGTGCCGGTTCGGCTGCTCGGGAAGGCCCATGTTGCGATAGCCGACGTCGGCAATAACGGCATCGACGACGTCGAGAACCGCCGGCGCAGACCGGAAGCTCGCCTCGATCGAGAGATCGCGGAATTCGAGTGCGGCACCCGCCCTCGCATCCTCGTCGGAGGTAAGCAGCGAGGCCGATTGCTGGCGAACCCATTCGCGAGCAAGCTTGAACTCTTCCGGATCCGTGCCCTGGAAGCCGAAGATCGCCTGCTTAAAGTCGCCGACCATGAAGATCGTTCGCCCACGACCCTCGTACGCCCCGGAGCCGGCGAAGAATTCCGAGGCGAGCGCCTGCACGATCTCCCACTGCTCACGGTTCGTGTCCTGGGACTCGTCGACGAGGATGTGGTCGGTGCGACGATCCAGCTTGTAGCGCACCCATTCGCCCATTCCCGGCGTGGCGAGAAGCTGCCGCGTCCAGGCAATCAAATCATTGAAATCGGCAACTCCGGCGCTTCGCTTCGCCTTTGCGTAAGCTGCCGCGAAGGCCTGTCCCGCCCGCAATCCGGCGGCCATGTCCGCAGCCAGGCGGGCGCCATTCTGCACGGCCAGCAGTTCGCCGACGAGAATAGCGATACGCCCGGCGTAAACTTCGTAGTTCGGTTCAGCCTTCTCCTGCCCGGCAGAAACCCGCGGGGTCGCCTTTTCGGTCAGGACGACCTTGCGCAGCGTCGAAAGCTCGGCCGCGCGCTCGATCGGCGTCAGCGCGAGCCAATTCTCGATGTCCTTGGCAAAACCGAGACCGGTCTGCGCGCCCCATTTGCGGTTGGCCTCGGCAATCGCCTCCAGCAGGTCGCAGTCGAACCGTTCCTCATGGCAGTGGTGCGTCAGGAACTCTTCGACCGAGCCGTCGGGCAGGTCCATCAGACGCTTCAGGAACGGTTCGATCAGCTCGGTCGGCCCAAGCTTTGCCATTGCATCGGGCACGCGAGCACAGCGCATGAGATAGTCGACCGCGCCCTCTTCCCCGAGCCGCAGGCTGAGGCACTGCACGTCGCCGATGAGTTGCTCGTTCCCGCGCGCTTCCGCATCCGCGAGAAGGTTTGCGAGCGTCGTCCGCGCAAGTTCCTGCTCCGCCCGGCCCTCGATCGGCTGGAAACCCGGCGTAATCCCGGCCTCCGCCGGAAACGCCGCGAGCAGCGCCTGCGCGAAGCTGTGGATGGTCTGGATGCGGAGGCCGCCCGGCGCCTCCAGCACCTTGGCGAACAGTCGCCGGGCGCGTTCCCTCGTGGCTGGACCCGGATCGGCTCGCAGAGCCATGAGGTCGGCCCCGAGTTCGGCATCCTTCATCCGCACCCAGGCAGCGAGACGCGCTCCGATACGGTTTGCCATTTCCGCCGCCCCGGCCTTGGTGAATGTCAGGCAGAGGATGGCCTCGGGATCCGCGCCGTTCAGGAGCAGGCTGAGGACGCGGCCCGTAAGGACCTGGGTTTTGCCGGAACCTGCGGACGCCGACACCGACGCGTGGACATTGGGGTCGACGGCCGCGGCCTGCGCGCCCTCCAAAGTCGGCAGCGGCTTGAATCGTGCAACCATCAGGCCGCCGCTTTCATTGTGTTCGCAGCGCTCATAGATGGGCGACGAAGATTGGACTGAAGAGGACGGACATGGCCGACGAAAGCGACAGTGACGACGCCAGCGAACAGCGCCGGACGAAGCTCGTGAAGGCCGGGGTCGCAGTCGGCATCGGCTCGGCAGCCATTGTCGCCGCCTTGCTCTACGCCTCGAAGGTCAAGAAGAAGCCGCGTTAGGCTCATCGGCGGCCGTACCATTCTTCCAGCCGCATCAGCTGGTCGTAGTCGCCGTATGGGGCGTAGGCTGGATGGAGCTTCGCTTCGAAGGCTCTGTCACCCGTAAGATAATCCCGCGCGACTGCAGTAAAATTGCGCCGCGCGTGGTCAAGAAATGCTTCCGGACCCATTTTCTTGTCGGGCCGAACGCACCTTCCGAACTCATTGCGATACTTGCTCAGCGACCAATATTCGTGGGCCCGCGACCGCCCGGAAATGCCTTCGAACCCGCCAGCCTTCCGCGATGAGCCCGAGCAACCCCAACTGCAGCGAAAAGCCTTCATCCACGGCCGTTTGGGAGGGCGCCTTGCCCGTCTTGTAGTCGACGATTGCTATGCCGCCGACTTCGAAGCGGTCGATACGATCGGCCTTTCCGTGAAGCAGGACGCCCGCGATATTCGCCTCGCCCTTCTTCTCCGCTGCGATAGGGCGCCGGCCGAGCGCCTGGTTCGTGCTCTCTTGCTCCTCGATCCAGCGGATCGCCTCCATCAGGCGCGGTTGCCACAGCGCTCGAAGCATCGGGTGGATGGTCTCGCTGACCAGCAGCGCGCGGGCCCGCGCCATGAGCTTGTCGGGGTCGCAATCGTCCTGGCTCAACCATTCTTCCAGCACCTTGTGGACCGCCGTCCCCTTCCATGCGGCACTGTGATCCGCGTCGACAGGATCGATCCGGCGAACGCGGAGGACTTCCTGGGCATAAAATGCGAACGGGTCGGCCTTGAGCCGATCCACCGACGTGACCGAGATCTTCTTCGGCCGCTGCTCGATCGAGGGGCACGGCTCCGGGCGATCGACCGGCTTCGGACGGCCGGGATTGTCGAGCGTCAGTGCAAGCCGCTCAAGCCTCGTGTCATGAGGCAACCCGCCGGTCATCGCCTGCAACCGCAGCCACAGACGCGACGCCACCGTCGGCGAACGGCTGTCGCGACGGGCTCGGGTAATCAGCACTTGCGGGGCGCCTAGGGCGCTGGCGAAGTCGTGCGCGGATAAGCCCACGCGGAATTCCAGCCCGGGTAGGCCAAGGTTTGCGCGAATCTTCGGCGCAAGCCACGGATCGGGCGCTGGGAGGGCAGGCCAGACGCCCTCGTTGAGGCCGCCCAGGATCGTGAGGTCAGCCTGCTGCAGTCGCGCTTCCAACAAGCCCCAGATGAACACGCGAGGATGTCCGCCATAGGGGGGCCGAATGCGAACTCCGTCGAGAAGTTGGCGGAGGATCGGAACGGCGTCGGCACGGCGCGACCTCCAAGCTCGTCTCCAGCGACTGCACGTTCGCCAAGCAGATCCGCGACAGCGCGGCCCGCAGAGCCCGTCCAGGCGCGATCGCCTGCAAGCTGTTGTGCCGTGGCGGTGGCGCACTTCGCGATGGCCGCGAGCGTCTGCGCCCCGGCGAAAGCGTTGAGATCGGCCAAGCGCGGTCGAATGCGCTTCCACGCGCGTTCGGCGACCGGCCTATCCCGAAGATGCGTATCGATCCCTTCGAGACCGCCCGCCGGCCTGGGGCCACGCAGGGCAAGGTCGAGCTGGCGCACGTCGTCCATCCACTTGCGCCGTTCCTCGCCTTCTCCGCCGACCAAAGGATGCTTTAGTAGAGCGAGCAACGGGACCGGCGCGAAGTCCTCCGCCGCTGCCGACGCAATCGCCAATAACAACGTGCCCGGCGCGAACTGAGACAGCGCCCGCCCCGCGCTGTCGTCGGCTTCGATCCCCCAGCGGCCGAGAAGCGCGGAAACGCGCTGCGCCAGGATTCGATCGGGCGTCACAAGAGCCGCAGTCCGTCCAGCGCGTCTCGAGCGTTTCGCGAATGGCCATTGCGATTGCCTGCGCCTCGGCCGCGGGGTCCGGGAGCTCGGCGGCGCGGATCCCTGTTAGCCGACGCTCGGCGGGCTTCAGGCCATTCCATTTATCGCTGAAGTCCGCGGCCGTCATGGCGTGGGCAATCGCTCGTGTCCGAACCGCAGGAGATGCCGCGCGTCCGGAGGATGGCCAAAGCTGCACCTCGCCACGCGCAACGCCGATCCGGTCCAGCAGCGTCTTCAAGTGGAACTGCGGATGCGTTTCCTCTGCTCGCCCGCTGTCGTCGGGGCCAAGCGCTTCCCATTCCTCGTCCGGCATGGATGCCGGAAGGCTGAGGCCGGGAAGAACGACCATTCCCCCGGGCATTCGCGCAACCTGATACAGAAGCGCCGCGATCGCAGGCGCGGCGGTGGTGATACCTGCCGCGACGGTAAAACCAGCTGGCGGTCGCTCGCTCCAGCGCTCCGCTGTTTTTCGCAGCAGGCGGTTGCGGCGGTCGGTCAAGTCGATCCTGCCGCGCTCTTCCAGGAGCGACGGCCATCGGTCGAGCACTGCACGGAATCGCTCCAGCGCCTTTTCCCAATGCCGGGCCAGTTCCGGAGCGTCGGCGACAGCTTCGGCCAGCTTGCCTGGGTCGACTTCCTCGATGATCAAAGCGTCGATCGTCCGTGCAAGCTCCGCCGCGAGCCTCAAAGCTTCCGCAGCGGATTCCTCCGGCTTGCGCACGAGCGCCGCGAGCATGGCCATACGCTCAAGGGGATCGATGGCGGGCGGCGCCGGTTCGATGTCGTCGGCCGGGTCGAGCGCTCCGCCGACCCTTTCGTCGAGTTCCGAGTTCGCCGATCGGGATCAGCCGCGGCAGCAACAAGCCCGAACCGCTTGCACGGACGAACGCTTCGGTGACCGTTCGGACCGCGCGATTGTTGGGAAGCAGGATCCGGCCAGACGCCAGTCCTAAATGGTCGGAGCCGAATTTGACGATCAGGCCCGCAGCGAGGGAGTCGGCGAACGACCGGTGGGTCGGGATGGTGAAGACCGCCGGACGAGCGGCGTGCCCGTCAGACATTCTGCAGGAAAGCTTCAGTCTCGCCGATGGCCTTTGGCGTGCCGACGTCGAACCAGAGACCTTGGTGGACGGCGCCGAAGCACCGCCCGGCCTCGATGGCGCGGTCCCACAGGATGTTCGTCGAGAATGGTCCCTCAGGAGCGCCGTCCAGCAGCGCCTTCGACACGATCTGAATGCCGGTAAAGACGAAGGGCGCCACACGGGCTTTCTCGCGTCGTCTCAGACGGCCTGCACGATCCATGTGGAAATCGCCCATACCACGGTGGTTCTGCGCGCGGGCGTGCGGCACGACCAGCAAAAGCGCGTCCATGCGATCGCCGTCCCAGTGCGACGCGAGCAGCTTCAGCGTGTCCGCCGGGCCGTCGACCCACAGATTGTCGCTATTGACGACGAGAAACGGGTCGGCGTCGATCATCGGCGCGGCCTTGACCATGCCGCCGCCGGTTTCGAGCAGCACGGCGCGCTCGTCGGAGATCGTGAAGTCCAACCCATGGGATTTGGATGCCAGGTGCGCCTCGACCGACCCTGGGAGGTAATGGACGTTGACGACGACCTTCTCGACGCCTGCGGACTTCAGCCGGTCAAGGACGTGATCGATCAATGGTCGTCCGGCGACCTCGATGAGCGGCTTGGGCCGCGTTGCCGTCAGCGGGCGCATTCTTTTGCCCAGCCCCGCGGCCATGACCATTGCCGTTTTCGGAACTTCCGCTTCGACCTCGGCACGAAGCCTTAGTGCTCGGCGAACAGCGGTCACGCGGCTTCCTTCCACGGGGCGGCGCGATGATCGGGCCCGACATTGGCGTCGAACCATTCGCGTACGGGTTCCAGGCCCGGTTGAACAAGATCGCGCTCCAGCAGCCCCCACATGCGCGGCTGAAATTGCGTGTAGTGCGGCTTGTTGTCGCGTTTCCACAGGCGGGTGAAGACGCCGAGGATGCGCGTATTGCGCTGGGCCGCCAGCGCCCAATAAGCGCGCTCGAACGCCTCCGCATTGCCTGTCGCCGCGAGATAGCGGTCGAGCATAAGCCGCTCGATCTCCGGCGAAACGTCTCGACGCGCGTCCTCTAGGACCGACGCCAGATCATAAGCCGGGTGCCCTGCAAGCGCGTCCTGGAAATCCAGCAAGCCGAAGTGGGCCACACCCTCTCGATCCTTCACGAGCATGACGTTTTCGGCATGATAGTCGCGGAGCACCGTCACCCGTCCCAAACCGTCCCCGGCGACGGGCCCCAGCACCTCGGTCCAGGCAGCGCGGTAGCTCTCGGAATCAACCGAAAGACCGACTGTCGGGCAGTACCAGTCGGTGAACAGCTTTAGCTCTTCCAGCCATTGGTCGAGACCGTGCGGCGGAAGACCCGGCATGGGCTCATGCCGGTGCAGATGGATGAGGACATCGGTCGCAGTCTCGTAAAGCTCCCGCTCGCGCGAGGGGTCGTCGTCCAGATATTCGCGGAGACGCCAGTCACCGAAATCCCCAAGCAGGAGCAGCCCACGCTCCAGGTCGCGCGCGAGGATTTCGGGCGCCGTGAGGCCGGCGTCGACAAGCCATTCCGCCACGGCGACGAATGGACGGACGTCTTCATGTTCCGGCGGGGCGTCCATCAAGACCGCGGTTCGCTCCCCGTGCACTATCCGAAAGTAGCGCCGGAAGGACGCGTCACCGGCGAGCGGCAAGATCTCGGCCCCTTCCCAGCCGCAGGACGCGAGAAACTCAGGTGCGTGAGCCGGCGGAATCATCTTGGAGGCCATCGCGACTGCCATGAAGGCGGCACCTTCGCTGTCAAGCGTCTCGCGTTGCCCTCCGCAAAATCCAGGGTAAGTCCAAGCGCTTGGGGCCAAGCCGCGGGCCCCGCTTTCTCCGGCCATTCGACGAGGAGAACGCCGTCAGTAGCCGCATCGAGACCGAGCTCTTCCAGCTCGCCCAGACCGTCAATGCGGAACAGATCGACATGCCAGACGGGAGGTTCCACCTCATCATATGGCTGGACGATCGCGAAGCTTGGGCTCGGCACTTCGCCGGTGTGGCCCAGAGCAGCAAGCAGGCCTCGGGCAAGCGCGGTCTTGCCCACGCCGAGCGGGCCGGAGAGCGTGATCACGTCGCCTGGTCGCAGGCGTTCGGCAATAGCGGCTCCGAGCGCCTCGGTTGCTTGCTCGTCGGCGAGGTTCATTTCGTTCCGCGGGGAATGGTCAAGGTCACGGTAGTGCCCCGCCCTTTCTTGGAGTCCAGATCGACCGTACCGCCGTGTGCCTCAAGGAACTGCCGGGTCAGCGGCAGCCCCAGTCCGAGCGCCGCCTCTCCCCGAACGCCGGCTTCGTTGATCCTGTCGAACCGCTCGAAGACGCGCGGAAGGTCCTGTTTCGAAATTCCGATACCATTGTCGGTGATCCGGATTGTCGCCTGGCTTTCGTCACCCGAGGCTTCGAGGCGGATCCGCCCCTTCTGGTCCGTGTAGGCAATGGCGTTGTCGAGGACGTGCTCGATCGATTCGCGGAGCAGGCGAACATCGCCAAACGCGAAGCCTGTCGCCGGCTCGATGATGACGTCGAGCTTCTGCTCCTTGGCGTCCGCCCGGGGCTGAACGGCTTCGACGGCCATCCGACAAAGCCCTGCAAGGTCGATGCGCTCCCGCTCCAAGGGAGTACCGCTCTTGTCACCCTGCGTGAGCGCAAGAACGTCGTCGATCAGCTTCGAAAGCCGGGCGACTGCCTCCAGTATGGCGTCGACATAGTCGGTCGCGGCGGGCGTAAGCTTGCCGGCGTAACCCTCCGCCAGCATCTCGGCGAAGCCGCCAATGGATGTAAGGGGCGTACGAAGCTCGTAGCTGACGTTCGCCACGAAGTCCGTCTTGACCCGGTCCGCCTGCTCGAGCGCAGTCGCCCTTTCGCGAAGAGCCTCCTGGATGCGGGTCGAATCGGTCACATCCACCATGGTGAAGAGGGCGTTGCCGTCAGGAAGCGGCACCGCCGCAAATTCGAAATGTCTTCCATCTGTCAGGGAGATGCGACCGCTCGCGGGCTGACGCTCGTTGGTCGTGTGCCGCACCATTTCGCGGATCTGCGCGGCCGCGGTGGGATTGACGAGCTTCCGAGCCATCGCAGGCACCAATTCGTCGACGCGGGGGTGCTCGGTGAGCCGCTCCTCCTCGAAATCCCAGACGTCGCGGAAGCGCCGGTTCCAGAGGTAGAGGCGTCCGTCGCTCGCGAATACGCTGATGGCTTCGAACAGATTGTCGAACGTCGCCGCGCGGACTCGGAGCAAGGTGTCGCGGGCCGAAGCCAGGCGAACCTGCTCCGTCCGATCTTCGATAAACATCCTCAGGCCGCCGTCGGGAAGCGGCTGGGCAACCATGCGCAGATGATCGCCGTCGGCGAGGATCCAGTCTTCCTCGATGACTTCGTTCGCGCTCGTGAACCACTCGCGCTTCTCCGCCTTCCAGACCGGGAAATCGCGGACTTCGGGCAGGCGATTGCGTTCGCGCATACGTTCCAGGACGCGGTCGAACTCAGGGCCCTCAGCGAGCCATTCGGGGTCAAGCTGAGCCATGACCGCAAAGGGCTGATTGAAGAAGTTCACGGCGCGGTCCGCATCGAACTGAACCGTTCCCGCCGTCATCCGGTCGGACAGGTCGCGTTGCGATTGAACGTGCCTCGCGAGCTCGGAGCGCGCGTCTTCCAACTCCTGGACGTCGATGGCGAAGCCGGCGACCGCCCCTGTCGGGAGAGGCACGTTGACGATCCGCATCATGCGACGTTCGCCACGGATCGTCGCTGGCTGCAACTGCGTGTGAAACTCCCCCGTTTCGACCGCCGCCTCGGCGGCAGCGCGAGCGCTTTCGGGCCCGCTCGCGTCGATCAACTCGGTCGAACGGGAGATGACGTCCGACGCGTCGCGCGCTTCGACCGCTTCCACGAAGGCACGATTGACGAGGCCGAGCCTGAGGTCCGGGCCGCGGTACCACATGGGGAACGGCGCTGCCTCGATCAGGTGAGTAAGTGAATCCAGCGCTGCCTCGGTCTGGCGGATACGCAAGGCGAGCTTCGATCGCTCCGCTTCGGCTCCGCTCGTGTCGGAGAACCACAGAAGCACCGAACCTGCGGGCTCGGTTGCCGGAGCAGGCCCTCCGCGCACCTCGAAAACACGGCTGGAGCCCGCGGTCCTGATCTGTTGCACGACCAAGGAGCCGGAGAGAGCGGCTCCATCGATCGCGCGCCGGAGACTATCGAGGTCGTCATCGAGGAGCCCCTGGTCGGCACCGAAAAGGTCGGAGAGCGACCGCGTCTTGCCTGAAATGCCGAGTTCTCGAAGAAGCCGCTCGTCGGCCTCGATGGAACCGTCTGCACGCACCAGCAGCGGGCGGCTGGGAGCCACATCGAGAAGCGCCGCCATGGAGGATGCCGCGGCGATCACCGAGTTCGCTTCACGCATCCGCCTGAGGGCCAGCACGAGTAAAGCCCCGGCAATCGCGAGCCAGAGACCAGCAATCGCAAGCGCTAGCAATGCCGAGCCCCCCAACTCTCCCATTCAGTTCCTACTTCCGAAAGCCAGACCGACTTTAACCCCTGAGTGGCGCTTGCAAAGAAAGAAAGCGAAGGTGGGGAAAGTCCCGGCGCGAAACCAAAAAAAGACGGGCGGGATTTCTCCCGCCCGTCGAGTTGTTATCGGGGTTTCGACCTTAGAAGATCTTCGCCGCCGCGTTGATGAAGAACGTACGGCCGCGGAAGTCCCATGCCGACTGGAGCGGAACGTTCGAAATGGTGTTCACGAACGGATCCTCGGCAGTGATCTTTGGCGGATCCTTGTCGAAGACGTTCCGGACGCCGAGCGTCAGGCTGTATCGATTGCTCGGTTCGAACCGGAGCGAAGCGGTGTGCAGCCAGTAATTCGGCACCGAGAAGTCGTAAACTGCCGACGGGAACGAAGACTGGCTCACCAGGAACTCGTCGCTCGTGCCCTTGATGAAATCGACGCCCCAGCGCGCGTACCAGGAACCCCAGTCGTAGCCGACGTGACCGGTACCCGCCCACTTCGGATTGCCGATCGAACCTTCGAAGTGAGTGGCGTCGAACGACGGATCGTTCTGGTTCACCCGATCGATGATGTGAACAACGTTAGCACCGATGTCCAGCTTGCCCGGCCCCAGATCGCGGTCGTACCGCATGGTGAAGTCAATGCCTTTCACCATATCCGACGCGACGTTGATGTAGGTCTGCGTCACCGACAGAGCACCCGTGCCCGGACCGGTGTACGGGTCGCGGCTGACGAACTGGCAAAACTCGGGACGTGTACCGTTGTAACAATTGGTTGCGAGGAAACCCGCACCCAGCTGAGACACGCCGTTATTGATTTCGATGCGGAAGTAGTCGACCGCGAGCGACAGGTTCCCGAATGCCGGACCGAAGGTGGGCTGGAGGACCGCGCCGAAGGTCAGGTTCTTGGACGTTTCGGCCTCAAGACCAGCCTCTGCACCACCGCGTTGAATGACCTCGACGCTGTTGTTCTGCAGGAACGCCGGCGGGAGGCCGTCTGCCAAGCAGTTGGCGACGATCTCCGCGTTCGATTCATTCGCGAGTTCATGGCAGGGGTCGGTGCCCTGAGCCAGGAAGCCCGTCGTCGAGCCAAGGAACTGCTCGTACAGGGCTGGCGCGCGGTAGGAAGTACCGTAACTGCCGCGGAACGACAGCCAGCGGGTCGGCGAGTAGAGGGCGCCGATCTTGTAGGTCGTGTCCGATCCGTAGGACTCATAGTCCGTGTAACGCCCCGAAACGTTGACCGTCAGCGCTTCCGCGAACGGAACATCGCGCAGGATCGGGAACTCAAGTTCGGTGAACGCTTCCCAAACGCTGTCCGAGCCTCTGGTGACCGGTGCGCCAGAGAAGAAGTACAGATTCTGGCGGATCGAATCGTCCGACGGCGTGTCGTTGATGCTCGACTTGCGATACTCCATGCCGACCACCGCCTGGGCGTCGCCACCCGGGAGACGGAACAAAGGTCCATCGACCGTGAGGTTCGCCGTCCACTCGCGGAACTTGGTGATGCCCACCACGTCCTCGGTGACGTAATCGAACCATTCCGGAGCAGCGGTGCGGAATTGGCCGCCAATGATTGCATTGCTGATGACCGGCGCGGCAACGCAGCCACCGGTCGGGTCCGCACAGACGAACTGACCTGGGATTGGATTGTCGTCGTCATCCAGAACCGGAGCGACGTCGAGACTTTGGGCCATCCGATCCGACAGGATCTGCTCGAAGCTATACTTGCCGTCCGCCCAGCTCTTTGCCGCGTACATGTCATACCGCCACGAGGATGCGAAAGGCAGGTCGCCACGGAATCCGCCCGAAACCTTGACGTAGTCCTGGACCTGACTGCTGTCGTAGATTCCGTAGTCGGCGAACACGCGAACGCCGATGGCGCTACCGACTGGCCGTGGTGAGGTTGCGAACAGGCCACCGTTCTCCGCGAGCATCAGCGGGCTGTCGGGAGCATAGTCGATGATGAACTGGCGGTTGCCGTTCTGCTGCGACTTGCGGCGCGTCACGAGCAACTCGGCATATAGTTGTCCGTCACCGAAGAAGTCGGTGTCGTACGTGCCGGTCAGGAATCCCGTGTAGTTGCGCGTTGGGGAGATGATATCCCCCTGGAGCATCGCCGGCGCGAACGTGTCACGAAGGTTGCTGCTGGTGCCGAAACCGCCGCCCTCTACGAATTGTACATCAGGCCGCCGACGCACTCGAAGCCCGGGAAATCACCACCGAGTGACCGACGGATTTGGACGCCAGCGATTGCAGAGGTTGGTATCTCAGCCGGCGGCACTTGCTCGTAAGCCGGGTGCGAGTGCAAAGTCGCCCACCCCGTAGAAGACTTCGCATAGAAGCCGGTCCCGATCGTGTTGACCGTGACGCCGCCCTCTTCGAGCGGGAAGCACTTGTCCGTGTCACTCGCGTTGAATGGCGGCGCGCCGAAGCTGCTGAGGGCAACGAGCCCACGGCTGGTCGCCGATCGTGATGCGGTTGCGGTCGAACATTTCGAGCGAGCCGAGGATCGAGAAACGCTCGCCCGACGTGCCGGCCGTGATCGAATAGCGCTGAGTGGTGCCCGCGCCGATTTCCGGAGCCTGGATCGAGGCTTCGACAGCGAGGCCGTTGAACTTGCTAAGCGTCATGATGTTGACGACACCAGCGACCGCGTCCGAACCGTAGACCGAAGATGCGCCGGTGTTCAGAACTTCGATACGGTCCAGGATCGCGTTCGGAAGAACGTTCAAGTCGGCCGCGCCGACCTGACCACGCGTACCAGCCGGAGCCAAACGCCGGCCGTTGAGCAGGATCAGAGTCCGGGTCGGGCCGAGGCCACGAAGACCAAGCGTGTTGACGCCGCCGCCACCTTCGACGACCAGGCCGCCGAACGTGTCGTTGATCTGGCCAGTACCACCGGTGACGCCGACGCTCTGCAGGACTTCGGCCGTCGAGTTGAAGCCGGCGTCTACTGCTGCGTCGCGATTGATGATCGTGACGGGATCGGCAGTATTGAAGCGGTCGCGGCGGATGCGCGAACCGACGACGACGATGCCTTCATCCGCCTCTGGAGTAACGGTGGCTCCCTGCGCAATAGCCTCGCCCGCAGGGCTGTCGGCCGGAGGGCAGGTGACATTGGGATCCCGCAGATCGGCCGGAGCCTGGCACGGGTCGCGATCGGGATTGACCGGTTCCGGAGTTTGCGCATTCGCCGTCGCCGCAAAGGCGAACGCGGCGAAGGACGCGGACGAAAGTAGTGCAAACGAAAGTGGGCGCATGACTGATGAGTCCCCTCGAGCAGGTAAGAATTTCCCCGACCGGAGACTTACGGCTCTCACCCCGAAAAGAAAGTGAAGAGAGCCTCTGCGCCGCGTTTCAGGCGATTGTTGTAGCATTAATGCAACATGACTGAAGGGGGCGTGAAACCCACATCGTCAGGCGCGGTTCAATACCCAGCGCGGCGCAATGCAGGGCGGGGGCACCCGCTCGTCGAGGCGGGCCGGCTAGTAGACCAAAGCCTCGATCTTCGGATCGAATGTCACCTGCAACGGAAAATCCTCCGCCGTCGGCCCAATCGAACTTGGGCATCTGAATTCCAGGCATCAGTACGACCGTAAAGAGCTCCTTGACGTAGCCTTCGAGCGTCAGCCACTCGACGACTTCGCGGGCAGTCAGGTCTATGATCATGACGGCGCACATCGGCTTGTTGCTTGCGTTTCGACCATCTCTTCACCGATCGGCAGGCCCTCAAAGCTCTCGTACCGGGGCTTCGACACGGTGACGACCGCATAATCACCGACAATTTCGAAGCCACGGAGAAAGCCCGGGCAAAATGCGACGTCGGTCAAGCTGCCTGTTGCGCAATCCACCTCCACCACAAATCCCCGGCCACTGTCCAGAGCATAAATCTTGTCTTCAACCACGCGGGGCGAATGGGGCATGGACAGCTTGCCAGTCACGATACGGTCTGTCTCGATGTCGACGATTACGCCTTTGGGAAGAGGTCGCCCGTGCCAGCCGGTCTCAACATCGGTTTGGCTAACGCACGTCACGTATTTCGGTCGACCATGGACCATTCCAAGTCCATTCATATGGCAACGGTCGCCGGGCGGTATTCGCGAGATGAATGGAGGCTTCCAGATCGGCCGTAAACTGTGCACCGGATCCAGGACGCCAAGACAAGAAAATTCGGTTGCAACAAAGATCAGTCGGCCATTGGCATCGATCGCCATCTCATGCACGTCGAGATTGCCGGTGATATGCGTCTCGCGCGGCATCAATTGAAAGTCGTATCGCTCTTCGGCCAGTTTGCCGTCGCGGAGCAGGTTCTCCAACCGCCAGACCTGCATATAAGAGGAAAGATAAAGTCGGTTAGGATCCCACGCGAGACCCATTGCGCGTTTAAATAGTTGCTGGTGAACCGATACCTTGCCGTCGGGCATAGCCCACGAGGAATAGTCGATTGCTCTGATATGAGCTGAATGCCAGCTACTGGTTTGCCCGAAGCCATCGCGCAAAGCCTCGCGACACGCCGATGTCGGTGTGTTCGGAGATCGTCCCCCTGACCCTCGCCGGCTGCTGCGAGCCGTACTCAGGACCCATTGGTAGGCGTTGTTCAGTCATTGCAGGCCACTTCTCCCGGGGCGAACGAAAGGGCAGGAAGGCGCGCAAAGCACGCGGCCGCTGCCTTATCCAACGCCATGATCGGAACGGGATCAACGAACTCGCCCATGCGCCGGCCGCCATCAGTACCGATAATGCTCCGGCTTGAACGGGCCTTCCGGCGAGACGCCGATGTACGCCGCCTGCTTGTCGTTCAGCTTGGTCAGGTGAACGCCCAGCTTGTCGAGGTGCAGCGCCGCAACCTTCTCGTCGAGATGCTTCGGAAGCACGTAGACGTCATTCTTGTACTGGTCGTTCTTCGTCCAAAGCTCGATCTGCGCGAGCACCTGGTTGGTGAAGGACGAGGACATGACGAAGCTCGGGTGGCCGGTGGCGTTGCCGAGGTTCACCAGGCGGCCCTTCGACAGCACGATGATCTTCTTGCCGTCCGGGAATTCGACCTCGTCGACCTGCGGCTTGATCTCGGTCCACTTCATGTTCGACAGCGCGCCGATCTGGATCTCGCTGTCGAAGTGGCCGATGTTCGAAACGATCGCCATGTTCTTCATCGCGCGCATGTGGTCGAGCGTGATGACGTCCATGTTGCCGGTCGCGGTGACGAAGATGTCGGCACGCGGAGCGGCCTCTTCCATCGTCACGACTTCATAGCCTTCCATCGCCGCCTGAAGCGCGCAGATCGGATCGACTTCGGTCACGATGACGCGGGCGCCGCCGTTGCGGAGCGAGGCGGCCGAACCCTTGCCAACATCGCCGAAGCCGGCGACGCAGGCGACCTTGCCGGCGAGCATGACGTCAGTCGCGCGGCGGATGGCGTCGACCAGCGATTCCTTGCAGCCGTAGAGATTGTCGAACTTCGACTTGGTGACGCTGTCGTTGACGTTGATCGCCGGGAACGGAAGCTTGCCCTTCTTGGCTAGGTCGTAGAGCCGATGAACGCCGGTGGTCGTCTCTTCCGAAACGCCCTTGATCGCCTCGACCGTCTTGGTCAGGTAACCCGGACGCTCGGCCAGGAACCGCTTCAGCGTCGCGGCGAAGATTTCTTCTTCCTCGTTCGACGGGATGAACAGCTCCTCGCCGCCCTCGACCCGCGCGCCCCAAAGCGCGAACATCGTGGCGTCGCCGCCGTCGTCGAGGATCATGTTGCAGGTGGTGTCGCGACCCCAGTCGAAGATGCGGACGACATAGTCCCAATATTCCTCGAGCGTTTCGCCCTTGATGGCGAAGACCGGAATGTTGCGCGCCGCAATCGCCGCCGCCGCATGGTCCTGCGTCGAATAGATGTTGCACGATGCCCAGCGGATTTCCGCGCCCAACTCGGCCAGCGTCTCGATCAGCACCGCAGTCTGGATCGTCATGTGCAGCGAGCCGGTGATGCGCGCGCCCTTGAGCGGCTTCGAAGCGCCATATTCCTCGCGCAGCGCCATCAGGCCCGGCATTTCCGTTTCCGCGATCTCGATTTCCTTGCGCCCGAAATCGGCAAGAGCGAGGTCTTTCACGACATAATCGGTGAAACGCGTTTCAGCCTGGGTCGCCACGTCAAAATCTCCGGTTCTGTTTGATGGTGCGCACGTGCGCGTCGCCGCTGCCCCTAGCCGCAGAGAGCCTCCAAAGCAAATATAAAGAATTCTTTATATGACCTAGGCTGCACCGGTCTCGCTCGACAGAAGGCGCGTATCGACACCTTCCTCCTTGAAGGCAGCCGCCCAGCGCTCGTCGGTCGGCGTATCGAACAATATCTTCTCGCTGCCGTCGGCCGCGAACCAGCCGTGACGGGTCATCTCCTCCTCGAGCTGTCCCTCGCCCCAGCCTGCGTAGCCGAGCGAAACGATCCACCGCGTCGGACCCTTGCCTTCCGCAATCGCCTTCAGGACATCGATCGTGCCGGTCATGGCGAAGGCGGTTCCATTCGGGCCGTTCACCTGCAGGCTGTCCTGACCTCCCCAGTCCGTCGAGTGCAACACGAAACCCCTGCCCGGCTCCACCGGCCCACCGTGATGGACGGCGCAGTCCGGCGCCTCGCCCGGATCGATGTCGAGCTGCTGCAGCAGTGCCCGAAAGCGGATGCCCGAGCGCTTGTGACCAATACCGACGCCGACCGCGCCGTTCTCGTCATGCACGCAAAGAGCGATCACGGCGCGCTCGAAACGGGGGTCGGCCATTCCGGGCATCGCCAGCAACAGTTTGCCCGACAGGAAACGCGGCTCATCCATCGGTTCTGTTAATGAAACGAGGCAGCGTGGCGGGCAAGCCTTGAGGCGTGGCCCGTCGCGGCTGTAGGGGCTTCAATCGAATCCCACAGGAGACACGCAATGGCTATCAATGTCGGTGACAGGCTTCCGGACGTTCCGCTAACCGTGGCGACGCCGGATGGACCCGAGCAAACGACGATCAAGGACTTTTTCGCCGGACGCCGCGTGGCCCTGTTCGCGGTGCCGGGCGCCTATACGCCAACCTGCTCCGCCCGCCACCTCCCGTCTTATGTCGAAAAGGCGTCCGAGCTTAAGGGCAAGGGCGTGGACGACATCGCCTGTATCTCCGTCAACGACCCATTCGTCATGTCCGCCTGGAACAAGTCTGACGGATCCGAAGACATCACCATGCTCGCCGACGGCAATGGCGCGTTCGCGGATGCGATCGGCCTTTCGATGGACGCCAGTAAGTTCGGCATGGGCAAGCGCAGCCAGCGCTATTCGATGCTGATCAATGACGGTGTCGTCGAGCAATTGAACGTCGAAGCTCCCGGCGAATATCGCGCGTCCAGCGCGGAGACTTTGCTGGAGCAGCTTTAAGCGTTCCGGCATCCGTCGCTCCCTCGCCTCTCCTCACCGCTGGGCCGAAACATGGGTCGGTCCAGCGCGTTGAATTGCAAACGGAACATCAGAGGAGAAATGCAAATGGCGAGGAACAACAACAGCAGTCGCAGCCGCGGCCGGAACAATAATCCGGAAGGCAGAAACCAGTACAGCAACAGCTGGATGGACACCGCTCGCGAGCGTCCGATGGCGGCCGCAGCTACGGCAGCGGCAGCGGTTGGCGCCGGCGTCTTCCTCTGGTCGCGCCGTAACCAGATCAGCGATCAGATCAGCAACCTCAGCGACCAGATCACCGACTGGAAGGACAATATGCGCTCCTCGAGCGGCGAGGACGAATATGAGATGGCTGGCAGCGGCGACATGGGAACTGCATCGAGCACGTCGGGCGCAGCGACCGGCGCGACTTCCTCGAGGACTTCGCGGTCGACGGGTTCGCGTTCGACCAGCACCCGCGCCGGAAGCAATCGCTCGAACCGCGGCATGAGTGAAACGGGTGGCGGCAACGCATCGCTTGGCGCCCACAGCGGCACGACGGGCACCGGCTCGGTTTCCTAAGCGGGTTCAACCCAAACGATCAGGGGCGCCTTCGGGCGCCCCTTTTTCATGTCACCAACCGCACTGCTTTCCGCGGTTCTGCTGCTCGAGCCAGGACTGCAATGGAGCGAAATATTCGAGCATCGGCTTTGCCGACATCTCACTTGAGCCAGTGAACGCCTGAAGGGCTTCGGGCCAAGGTCGAGAGCGGCCCATCTGCAGCATTGCGTTCAGCCGCTGACCGACCTCCTTGTTATTGTAGAAGGAACAACGGTGCAGCGGACCCGTCCAGCCAGCCTGCCGGCATGCTGCCGCATAAAACTGGAACTGAAGGATTCTGGCGAGGAAGTAGCGCGTATAAGGCGTGTTCCCCGGTATGTGGAACTTCGCGCCTGGATCGAAATCGGTTGCGGCGCGCTCCACCGGCGGCGTGATGCCCTGGTAGCGAAGACGAAGGTCATTCCACGACTGATTGTAATTCGCCGGCGTGATCTCACCCGAGAAAACGCCCCAGCGCCAGCGGTCGACGAGCAGCCCGAAAGGCAGGAACGCGACCTTGTCCATGGCCTGCCTCAGCAACAGCCCGATGTCCTTCGAGGCCGGCGGTACGCGGGATTCCGGAAGAAGGTCGATCTGGGTGAGATATTCGGGTGTCACCGACAATGCGATCATGTCGCCGATCGCCTCGTGGAAGCCGTCGTTCGCGCTGTCCTTGTAGAGATAGGGCTGCGCCTTGTACGCCCGCTGATAGTAGTTATGCCCCAGCTCGTGGTGGACGGTGACGAAGTCGTCCGAATTCACCTTCGTGCACATCTTGATGCGGATGTCATCGAGGTTGTCGAGATCCCAGGCCGAAGCGTGGCAGACCACTTCCCGGTCCGCTGGCTTGGTGATCATCGACCGCTCCCAGAACGTCTGGGGCAGCGGGGCGAAGCCTACCGAGGAGAAGAATTGCTCGCCTGTTCGGACGATCCGCTCCGGCGTGTACTTCTTCGCGACCAGCAGGTCGGTCAGATCATAGCCGATGTCGCCCGCACCGGGGGGAGCGACGACGTCGTAGATATTCCCCCACTCCTGCGCCCACATATTGCCGAGCAGGTCGGCACGGATCGGACCTGCCGCGGGCTGCACCGAACCGCCGTACTTCTGATTAAGCTTGGTTCGTGTGTAGCAGTGAAGCTGGTCGTAGAGCGGCTTGGTTTCGTTCCACAGCCGCTCGGTCAGCGCCGCGAACTCCTCCGGCGACATGTCGTAACCAGAGCGCCACATCGCGCCCGTGTCTGCATATCCCAGGTCGCGAGCGCCGGCGTTCGAAAGCTCGATGAATCGCCCATAGTCGCGAGCCATCGGCCGCCCAACATTGTCGTGCCAGCTGACCCACATCTCCTTGAGGTGCTCCGGATTGCGGACGGTCCCCATAAGCGCTTCGAGCTCCACGCCCGGAAGCTCCTTGCCCTGATAGGTCCCGCGTCCCCGGCCGTACTGGCTCTGGAGTCCGGTCAGCAGTGTCGACAACTCATCGGCTGCGCCCGGCACATTGGCCGCCGGCGCGACAATGCTCTGCTTCAGGATGTTGAGCTTGCGGCGCGTGTCGAATGAAAGGCCCTGCACATTGTCGAACTTGGCCGCTTCGCTGGCGAGCCGAACCTGAGCCTTGGTGAACTCGGCACCCGCCTTTGCGGCGAGCCAGTCGGTATCCTCGGTAATGTAGGTCGCGTTGATCCAGCCCGCCTTGTTCACATAGAGGCTTAGGTCCGACAGTTCCTTTTCGGCAGCAGCAACGAAGGCATCCGCGTCCGCCGCAGTGACAGCGGCCGGTGCGGAGACTGCCGGATCGGCGGTGACCGCTGCCGGCGGCGGAGCCGCGGAAGAAGTGGCGCAGCCCGCGAGGGCCAAAGCAACAAGCGACACGGAAGCGGCGAATTTCATGGCAGGCATCTCCGTCCTGTTAGCAGTTCATATTTTCGCGTGAGGAACGACTAAACCTTGCGATTGGCTCGTCAACCCGACTGCGCCAAGAACCTTGCGATCTCCTCTCCGAGATCAGGCTTGGTGACCGAGCTCATGTGAGTCCCGGGGATTTCGCGATATTCGGCGTTCGGGAGCGCTTCGGAGAGCTCCCGGGCCGAGCCATTCTCGTCGTCTTCACTGCCGCAGACCACCAGTGACCGCATTTTTATTGCCGCCAGCGCTCTCTCCGGTTCCGGGTGATCGCCGTGCGCCTTCAGCAGGAGTGATGCGGCCAGGCGGTCGACATGCATTGTCCGCATAAACTGGATCGATAGCCAGTGGGGATCCCCGCGCCTTGCCTCGTCGAACCGTTCTATCGCCTCAAGGAAGAAACGCGACCGCCTGTCCCAGTTGCTCAGCACGGAAAGACCTGTCCCGGCGAGGATCGCACGCCGCGGTCGCAGGCCATTGCTGATGGCGTCGATCGAAGTCCGCGCGCCTAGCGAGAAGCCGCCGAGATCAAACTGCTCGAGACCGAGATGGTCGATCAAGTCCCTCAGGTCGCGAACGAGGATACCGGCGGGATAGCTTGCCGGATCGTGCGGCTTGCCGCTCTGCCCGTGGGCGCGAAGGTCGGGCATGATGACGCGGAAGCCCTCGCCGGCGATCCGCTCTGCATGCCCAAACTTGATCCAGTTCATCTGCGCGTCGGAGAAGAGTCCGTGCAGCAGGACCACTGGCCGGCCCTCGCCGACCTCGTAGTATGCGAGCTTGATTCCGTCGGAAGCGGTCCAGAGGTGCAGTGCAGCGTCACTCATGGTCGAATGTTCACGAATGTTCACACTGACATACGGACTCCAGCTGGCCGCCCAGCCCAGTCACGATGCCCGCTTGCGACACCCGTCTGATGACTGCTTGCATAGTCAGGGCATGTCAGCCGCTTTCCTATTTTGCAACGTGGAACGGCGGTCCGGTGCAATGTCTGCTTTGGGTCGAAAGCAGACATAAGCTGCATCGTTAATCCGGCACTTTCCCGGTCGCCTCGACCCAGCGGTCGACCAGCGCCTCGTACTCGTCGGTGCGATATTCCGGCAGGCCTTCGGTATTGAGCCAGGCGCGGTGGATGCTCTCTGCGCCGAAGTGATGCTTGGGGTTGAAGCCTGATGGGTCGTCGAAGCTGGCGATCGTCAGGTCCATCTGGTTGCTGCCGGTCTTGAACGCGAAGCCGAGCGACGTTCCGCAATCGCGGCAGTAAGACCGACGAGCGATTGGCGAACTGTCGTACCAGTCGGGCTCATGCTGCCAGTAGATGTCGGCCAGCTTCACATTCTTGAAGGCGATCGAGATCGATCCGGTCGCCCGCTGGCACATCCGGCAGTGGCAGAGGTAGGCCTCGTCATTCTCGATATTCGCGGTGAAGCGCACTCGGCCGCAGGCGCAGCCGCCGGTCATCTGGTCAGCCACAACTTCCTCCCTTGGAGCCTCGCCATTTGCCCGGCTAAGTGGTGCTATGTCCAGCGCGCCGACGGCCGACGAGATATGGAGCAGCGCGCGATGGCTCGCGCAGGCCGTCGACCCGGGTGCCGGCCTCCTGCGGCTCGTCGAGATGACTCCTACAGACTATCGCGACGCGAGCTTTCTCGACGACCGGATGTTCGTAAAACAGCGGGCAAGCCACCTGCTCAAGTGGGACAAGGTAGCGGAGGCGCTGCCTGCCAACGCACGCCGCGATGCCCGCTGGATCTTCCATATCGGCCACGTCGGATCGACGTTGATCGCGCGCCTGTTGGGTGAACTCGAAGGCGTGCTTGCCGTTCGTGAGCCGCGGGCCTTGCGCGACCTGACCTTCTTTCCGCCGGACGTACGCGCGCGCTTTGTGCCGACGCTCCAGGCGCTGATGGCGCGGACGTTCGCAAACGAACAGGTTGTGCTGATCAAGGCCACCAGCTTCGTCAGTGAGATCGCAACCGAGCTCGTACCCGCAGGCGGTCGAGCGCTTCTGCTTTACGCAACGCCGCGCAACTATGTCGCAGGCATACTGGCCGGCGAAAACTCGCGGAAAGAACTCGCGGGCATGGCCGACATGCGCCGGCAGCGCCTCTCGTCGCGCGGGATCACGCTGGAGGAGCCGCGCAACGAAACGGAAGCGGCAGCCGTGGCGTGGGCTTGCGAGATGACAGCCCTGGAGGCCGCTGCTGGCGGCAACTGCCTCTGGGCCGACTTCGACGATGTGCTCGGAGAACTCGAACTCTCGCTGCGCCAAATGGCGGATTTTTTCGGATTTGCGGCTTCGGACGGACAGCTGCAGGAGATCGCCCGCGGACCGCTCATTCGCCGCTATTCGAAGGCCACGGAGCACGAATATAGTCCCCAGCTTCGCCGCGACCTGCTGGCGGAAGCGGCGCACCGAAACCGTACCGACATTGAAAGTGCGCTTGCCATGCTCGACGCGGCGTCGGAAACAGCGCCACTGCTTCGAAAGGCCCTCGACCGGGCGCAGGCGGAGAGCTGAATGTATCGAGTGCTGGACATATTGACGCCGCAGGAAATCGCGGAATGCCGGAAGATCGCCGCGAGCGCGACCTTCGTCCACGGCAAGATCAGCAATCCGCACAACAAGGCGAAGCAGAACGAGCAACTGCACGAGCAGGCGGCGTACCAGCGCAGCGCTAAAATCGTGTTCGACGCGCTGACCCGCAGCGAGGAGTTCCGCGAGTTCGCTTTTCCGGTGCAGATCGCGCCGCCCCTGCTCACCCGGTACAAGCCGGGCATGCATTATGGGGCGCATGCCGACGCCGCCTACCTGACGCTTCCGCAGGGTGTGGTACGCAGCGACCTGAGCTGCACGATCTTCCTCAACGAGCCGGAAGATTATGAAGGCGGCTCGCTGCATATCCGGCTTGCCGACGCCAGCATCCGCTTCAAGCTCAGGCCGGGGCAGGCGATCGTCTATCCGTCAGACACGCTGCACGAGGTCGAACCGGTGACGAGCGGCGAGCGGCTGGTGGCGATCACCTTCATCCAGAGCCGCGTAAAGGACCCTTTCCAGCGGCAGATGCTGTTCGAGCTAAATGAGGTCGCGGCGCTTGAAGGCAACAACATGAGCCAGGAGAACTTCAGCCGGATGCAGCTGATCCAAGCGAACCTTCTACGCTACTGGGGCGAGCAGCCCTAAGCCGCTTTCCGCAGGTGTTTCCGGCCTAGAAGCTCCGCGATCTGCACGGCGTTCAGAGCCGCTCCCTTGCGGAGGTTGTCGCTAACGACCCAAAGGCTGAGACCGTTCTCGACGGTTGAATCCTCGCGGATGCGGCTGACGTAGGTGGCATATTCACCGACGGCTTCGATCGGAGTGACGTAGCCGCCGTCCTCGCGCTTATCGACGACCATCAAGCCCGGTGCCTCGCGCAGGATATTACGCGCCTCGTCGGCCGAGATTTCGCGCTCGAACTCGATGTTCACCGCCTCGCTATGTCCCACGAACACGGGGACGCGGACGCAAGTCGCGGTCAGCTTGATCGACGGATCGAGGATCTTCTTCGTCTCGACGACCATCTTCCACTCTTCCTTGGTCGAGCCGTCGTCGAGGAAGGTGTCGATGTGCGGGATGACGTTGAAGGCGATCTGCTTGGTGAACTTCTTGGGCTCGTTGGAATCGCCGACGAAGATGTTGCGGGACTGCTCGAACAGTTCGTCCATGCCCTGCTTGCCGGCTCCCGAGACCGACTGGTAAGTCGCGACGACGACACGCTTGATCTTCGCGAAGTCGTGCAGCGGCTTCAGCGCAACGACGAGCTGCGCGGTCGAGCAGTTCGGGTTCGCGATGATATTCCGCTTGGTGTAGCCCGCAATCGCCTCGGCGTTCACCTCGGGCACGATCAGCGGAACATCTGGGTCCATCCGGTAAAGCGAGCTATTGTCGATGACCGTGCAGCCGGCCTGCGCGGCGCGTGGAGCGTGCACCTTGCTGACCTCGGAGCCGGCGGCGAACAGCGCCATGTCCCAACCAGTAAAGTCGAAATGCTCGAGGTTCTTGACCTTCAGTTCCTGGCCGCTGTCCCCGAAGTCAATCACGTCGCCCGTCGAGCGTGCGGAGGCGACGGCCGCCACCTCGTCCACCGGAAACTGCCGTTCCGCCAGGATGTTCAGCATCTCGCGCCCGACATTGCCCGTCGCTCCGACGACTGCGACCCGATAACCCATTCTGCTTCTCCGTTCCGCCCACGCACCTAGTGCAGCGCACCAAATTTACCAAGTGTCGGGATCCCAAATTATTTGGTAATGGAGTTGTCCAAGCGACGCGCCCCGCGCAGTTCGCGAGACGCGCCCTTTGCAGGTGAAGGGAGGTCTTCGTGCCCGCGACAACCGTATCCGCGTCCCCAGCTTCCAAGTCTTCCGCCATCCCCGTCCGCACCATCACGAATGCGGACGCGAACGCTGCCCTACGCGAAGGATGGGCGGATTTCATGGAGATGCGCGGGGATCTAATCTTCGTCGGACTGATTTATGTGCTGGTCGGCATCGTCGCCGCGACGGCCATAATGGGCGGGCCGCTACTACCCTTGCTATTCCCGATCCTGACCGGCGTGGGCCTGCTCGGCCCGGTCGCAGCGATCGGCTTCTACGAGATGGCTCGGCGGCGGGAGCGTGGGCTGCAATCCAACTGGCAGCACTTCCTCGACGTGCGGAAGCGGCCCGGCGCGGACGAAATCGCCGCGATCGCGGGCCTGCTGGTCGGGATCTTCGTCGCCTGGCTGTTCGTCGCCAGCGGCCTCTACATCGCACTGTTCGGGTGGTGGGAGCCGCCATCCATCGGCGCGTTTTTGTCGCGCGTCTTCACGACGCCCGAAGGCTGGGCGCTGATCGTGATCGGAAATGCGATTGGCCTCGCCTTCTCCGCGCTCGTGCTGGGGATCAGCGTGGTGTCGCTGCCGATGCTGGTCGACTGCAACATCAGCGCGGCCCAGGCGGTCTCGACGTCATGGCGTGCAGCCAAGGCGAACCCGGGCGTAATGTTCCGCTGGGGGCTGATCGTCGCCGCGCTTCTGGTGCTCGGCTCGATCCCGTTCTTCGTTGGGTTGGCGGCCGTGTTGCCGTGGCTCGGCTACGCGACCTGGCACCTATACACGAAGCTCGTGGACCGGAGCGCGATCAGAGTGCGCGGCGACTGATATCAGGAATGCCCCTGCATCGCAGGGGCAGACCCTTAAGCGTCCTGCTTGGCTTCGGCGCCCTTGGTCTCGCGACGCGGGTCTCGGCGCTCGGCGATACGAGCCGACTTACCAGTGCGACCCCGCAGATAGTAGAGCTTCGCGCGGCGAACAGCGCCGCGGCGAACCACTTCAATGGAATTGATCGCCGGCGAATAGAGCGGGAAAACGCGCTCGACACCCTCGCCGAAGCTGATCTTGCGGACGGTGAAGCTGGATCCGACGCCCTTGTTCGAACGGGCGATGCAAACGCCTTCGAACGCCTGGACGCGGCTGCGTTCGCCTTCGACGACCTTCACGCCGACGCGCAGAGTGTCACCGGGACGGAATTCGGGGATGGTCTTGTCGGCGGTCAGCGCTTCAATGGCTTCGCGCTCAAGAGTTTCGATCAGGTTCATTTCTTACTCGCTCTATCTTCGTGCCGCGCGCCAGAGGGCGGTGCCTGCGATGCGCCCCCGTGGCGCTCGATCAGGTCCGGCCGCCTTAGCCGTGTGTCTTCGACTGCCTGTGCGTGTCGCCACGCGGCAATCTTCGCATGATCCCCCGACCGCAGCACTTCGGGGATCGTGCGCCCTTCCCACTCTACAGGTCGGGTATAGTGCGGATATTCGAGCAGCCCCGCTTCGAAGCTCTCCTCCTCACCGCTTGAGGCCGCGCCCATTACCCCGGGGAGCAGCCTTACGCAAGCGTCGAGGATGACCATCGCGCCAAGTTCTCCGCCGGATAGGACATAGTCGCCGATCGACACGGGTTCTATTGCCCGGGCTTCGAAGATTTGCTCGTCGAATCCCTCGAAGCGTCCGCAGAGGAGAATAACTCCCTCGCCCGCCGCGAGCTCACGCACGCGCTCCTGCATCAGCGGCGTCCCGCGAGGCGTCAGGGCAAGGATCGGGCGACCGTCGGAGACGCTGTCTACGGCAGCGGCGAGCACGTCCGGTTTGAGCACCATCCCCGCCCCGCCGCCTGCCGGCGTATCGTCCACGCTGCGATGCTTGTCCGTCGCGAAGTCGCGGATCTGGACCGCCTCCAGCGACCAGACCCCTTCACCGAGCGCCCGTCCGGCAAGGCTGACGCCCAGCGGCCCCGGAAACATCTCGGGATAAAGTGTCAGGACCGATGCTCGAAACGACATGAGCGCGGGCTAGTCCGGAACTGTAGCTGCAGCAATCCATTGGGCCACGATGGCTGAACCACTCGATTGCCTGATCGTCGGCGGCGGACCCGCCGGCCTGACGGCCGCGATATACCTCGCGCGCTTCCATCTCGACATTCTGCTGGTCGACGACGGCAAAGGGCGGGCGGAGAGCATCCCGTGCACGCACAACCATGCCGGATATCCCGACGGCATCAGCGGCAAGGAGCTGATCCGGCTGATGCGTGAGCAAGCGCAGAAGTACGGAACGCGGATCGAGCGGGATTACGTCACGCGCATAGACGCAACCGATACCGGGTTCTGCGTGACCTGGGGCTCAGGGTCCTATGAAGCCCGTACGGTCCTGCTCGCCACGGGCGTGAAGAACCGCCGCCCCCCCATGGACGAAGATCTTCATGACGAGGCGCTTGCACGCGGGCTGATCCGTTATTGCCCGGTCTGCGACGGATATGAGGTTACCGACAAGAAAGTCGGCGTGATCGGCGGCGATAGCCGCGGTGTGGCGGAAGCGATCTTCCTGCGCAGCTTCACGGCCGACGTGACGCTGATCGCACCCGACAAGGCGCTCCACCTGACGGCCGAGGATCGGCAGAAACTGAAGGACGCCGGAATTGCGTTCATCGATGGTCCCACGCGGGCCGTCGCGCTAGCCGGCGACTGCATCGTCGTGGAGACTGCGGACGGCACCCACTCCTTCGACAGCGTCTATCCGGCGCTGGGCAGCGACACCCATACGCAATTGGCCGAGCAAGCGGGCGCAAGGCTCAGCGAATTGGGCTGTGTCGGGGTGGACGCACGGCAGCGGACGAGCGTTCCGGGTCTGTACGCGGCGGGCGACGTGGTGGTTGGCCTGGACCAGATCAGTCACGCCATGGGTGAAGGCGGTGTCGCGGCCACGACCATTCGCAATGACCTAGCCAAGGATCGGCCGTTGCTCCGCTAAGCCAGGAATTCTGCGTCGATCACGACGCGGCCGTCCTCAAGTTCGGCGATGCCATCGCGGAACGGGATGAGCGAGCGCCTGCCTTTCGCCAACTCGATTTCGAGGAGATCGCCCGCCCCGAAATTCTCGACCGAGACTACCGTACCCACGGCCTGGCCCTCGCAGTCGACGCACGTCAGGCCGACAAGGTCGGAATGATAATACTCGCCCTCTTCGAGCGGCGGCAGGTCGGTGCGATCCACCTCGATCAGTTGCCCCCGCAAGGCTTCGACGGCTGAGCGGTCGGATATGCCCTCGAAGCGGGCGATGGCCGTCTTGCCACCTTCACGAACGCCCAGCAGCCGGCGCTCGACATCGCCAACAAAGACTTTCGCATGTTGGGTGAGGCTGGCGATGCTGTCCGAAAACAGCTTCAGCCGAACCTCACCCTTCACGCCATGCGCGCCGGCCACTGCGGCGAGTGCGACGCGCTGTTCCGTCATGCGACGAACTTAGGCCTGTTCGGCCTTCTCGGCGCCTTCGGCCGGAGCGTCCTCAACGGAACCCTCGGCAGGCTCTTCGGCCGACTGGCCTTCAGCTCTCGGCGGTCGGCTGTTCGGCGGTCTCGGCACCCTCGGCCGGGGTGTCTTCGGCAGCGCCTTCAGCGGGCTCATCGGTCGACTCAGCGGCCGGAGCCTCTTCGGCGGCGGCTTCAACCGGAGCTTCCTCGGCTGCGGCTTCTTCAGGAGCCGAAGCTTCTTCAGCAGCAGGCGCCTCTTCGGCAACCGCCTCTTCAGCCACTACCTCTTCAGCGGGAGCCTCGGCGGCTTCCTCAGCCACTGGCTCTTCGACCGGAGCCGGAGCAGCAGCGGCCTCTGCAGCCGCCGCTTCAGCATCCGCAGCACGCTTGGCGCGCTCTTCGACGCGTTCCTTGGCCTTCTCGCCCGGCTCCGCCTTCTTCGGGTTGTTGCGGGCCGCACGCTCCTTGATGCCGGCGGCATCGAGGAAGCGCATGACGCGATCCGAAGGCTGCGCGCCTACCGACAGCCAGTGCGAGATCCGATCGCTGTCGAGCTTCACGCGCTCAGGCGAATCCTTCGCCAGCAGCGGGTTGTAGGTGCCAAGCTTCTCGATGAAGCGGCCGTCGCGAGGAGCGCGGCTGTCCGCGACCACGATGCGGTAATAGGGCCGCTTCTTTGCGCCGCCACGGGCGAGCCGGATTGCAAGTGCCATTTCTAAGTCATCCTTTCAGTATATTCGTCTAACGTTTTGAAAATTTGTCGAAACCTGGGGGCATGTTGAACGGCTGGCCGCCGAGCCCCGGGAGTGCCGCGCCGCCGCCGAGACCGCCCGGAGGAACCGCTCCGGGAGCAAGCCCGCCGAGAGCCCCTTCCAGGCCGCCCTTGCCGAACATGGACGCGAGCTTGCCCAGCCCGCCCATCTTCTTCAGCCGCTTCATCACGGTCGCCATTTCCTGGTGCATCTTGAGCAGCTTGTTCACTTCCTGGACGGTCGTGCCGCTGCCCTTGGCAATGCGGATCTTGCGCTTGGCATTGATGACGTCCGGCTTGGACCGCTCCTTGGCGGTCATGGACGACAACATCGCTTCCATGTGGACCAGCGCCTTGCCGTCCTGCGCCTTGTCGATCGCGCCCTTCATGCCCTTCATTCCGGGCATCATGCCGGCGAGAGCGCCAATGCCGCCCATGCGCTGCATCTGCTTCAGCTGCGACCAGAGATCGTCGAGGTCGAACTTGCCCTTGGCCATCTTGGCCGCGAGCTTCTCCGCATCCTCCATCTCGATGGTTTCGGCGGCCCGCTCGACCAGGCTGACGACGTCGCCCATGCCGAGGATGCGGCCAGCGACGCGGTCCGGATGAAAGGCCTCGAGCTTGTCGAGCGCCTCGCCGACGCCGGCGAACTTGATCGGCTTGCCTGTAACGGCGCGCATCGACAGCGCGGCACCACCGCGGGCATCGCCGTCCATGCGGGTCAGGATCACACCGGTAAGGTCGACTTCACCGGCGAAGCCCTTGGCGACGTTGACTGCATCCTGACCGGTGAGGCTGTCGACGACGAGAAGCGTCTCGGTCGGGCTGGACGCCTGCGCGACCGCCTTCATCTCGCCCATCAGCGCATCGTCGACGTGGAGACGGCCCGCCGTATCCAGCAGCACTACGTCATACGCCTGCAGCTTGGCGGCCTGGATCGCGCGCTTGGCGATATCGACCGGCTGTTGGCCGGCGACAATCGGAAGCGTGTCCACGTTCGTCTGACGGCCAAGGACCGCCAGCTGCTCTTGCGCAGCCGGACGGGCGACGTCGAGCGAGGCCATCAGCACGCGCTTGCGGTCGCGCTCGGTCAGTCGCTTGGCGAGCTTGGCGGTGGTGGTCGTCTTACCGGAGCCCTGCAGACCGACCATCATGATGATGGCAGGCGGAGCGACGTCGACGTTCAGCTCGGCCGTTTCGGACCCGAGCATCTCGACGAGGGCGTCGTTGACGATCTTGACGACCATCTGGCCCGGGGTGACCGAGCGGATGACCTCCTGCCCGACCGCGCGCTCGGTGACCTTGTCGACGAAGTCGCGGGCCACCGGCAAGGCGACGTCCGCCTCCAGCAGCGCAACGCGTACCTCGCGCATCGCCGCGCGCACGTCAGCTTCCGTAAGCGCGCCGCGCCCACGAAGCCGGTCGAAAACATTGCCGAGCCGATCGCTCAGACTGTCGAACATTCACGTCTCCAATTCGATGTCCGGCCCATATGGGGGCGCAAAACGCAAAATACGCCGGCGGACGAAACCTCGTCAGCCAGCGTACGCCTGGGTTTTAGTCCCTTTAGGCGCCGATCATCGATGTTGTGTCTAAAAGACGGGCGCGCCCTAGCGGATACTCGTCCTCAAATCAACCAAGCCGCGGCTTGCCCTTCGGAGGCTTGCGCGGGCGCGAAGGGCCGCCTGGTCCCTTGGGAGGGCCATCCCCTTCCGGACGAGGAGGACCGCGCCGGCCTTGCCCGTGCCGAACGGTACGGCGGTCATTTGGTACCCGGCGATCGCGTTCCGGGACGCGATCCATTGGCCGCGTCGCCTGCATCTGCTGGCGCGGACCGACGGCATAGCCTTCCTTAAGCAGCTGCGTGAACGCGGCGCGAGTGCTCGACGCGATGGCGTCCTGGACGGCCTTGGGCAGGTCCGCGAAGGTGACGTTCGGGTGGATCGCCTGCACATCGCGCAGGAGCTGGTTCGGAAGTCCGCCCGACCCGGCCTTCAATGCCGCGATGGCGTCGAGCACTGCCGAGAACAGCACCGACTGCATGACTTCGTTGGCGGCTCTTTGCATGGTTCCTTACTCGCGGCTGGTGGACTTGCCCTCTGCCCGTCCCTAAGTGCCGCCGCAAGCCATGACACGCACGTTTCACAAGATGCACGGGCTCGGAAACGACTTCGTGATCTTCGATGCACGGACAGAGCCCCTCGCGATCGACGAGCCGCTTGCGCGCGCCATCAGCGACCGGAAGACGGGCATCGGTTGCGACCAGCTCATCATCCTCGAGCCGTCGACCGTCGCCGATCTCAAGATGCGCATCTGGAACCATGACGGGATCGAGGTCGAAAGCTGCGGCAATGCGTCGCGCTGCATCGTTGCGCTGACGCACGCGAAGAGCATCGAGACGGGCGGCGGCCTGGTCGAAGGCACCGAGCATGGCAGCGATATCGAGGTGTCCCTCGGCGAGCCGCACTTCGAGTGGGACCAGGTGCCGATCACTTATGCGATGCCGACGAACCCGATGCCGATGGCATGGGGCAAGCTGCAGCATCCGATCGCGCTGAACGTCGGCAATCCGCACGTCGTCTTCTTCGTCGAAAATGCGAAGGGCATCGATCTCGACGGGCTAGGACCGCGGATCGAGCATGACCCGGTCTTTCCCGACCGCGTCAACGTCAATGTCGCGGAGGTGCATCCTGACGGCATCCGCCTTCGCACCTGGGAACGAGGCGCAGGACTGACGCGGGCGTGTGGAACCGGCGCCAGCGCCACCGCGGTTGCAGCGATCCTGTCCAAGCGTGTGCAGTCTCCCGTGAAGGTCACCATGCCAGGGGGCTCGCTGACCATTGCATGGGAGCCGGGCCAGCCGATCCGCATGCGGGGCGGCGCGACCTACGTCTTCAAGGGAGACATAGACCTGGAGACGCTTGCGTGAGTGTGGAGACGATCACGCTCGGCTGCCGTTTGAATTTCGCCGAAAGCGAGACGATCCGCCGACTTGCAACGACCGATGAGGACTGGGTCGTCGTCAATAGTTGCGCGGTCACCAACGAAGCCGTGCGGCAGACGAGGCAGGCCATCCGGCGGTCGCATCGCGATCGTCCGGATGCTCGGATCCTGGTCACCGGCTGCGCTGCGGAGCTGGACCCGAAGGCGTTTGAGGCAATGCCCGAAGTTGCTCGCGTTGTTGGAAACGAAAACAAGATCGGTAACTTGGTCGGTAATGCTGAGGCGGTCCCTGCTGGATTTCTAGGCCATGCGCGCAGCTTCGTGGCAATCCAGAACGGCTGCGACCATCGCTGCACCTTCTGCTCCATTTGGCAGGCACGCGGGCCCAGCCGGTCCCTTCCCTTCGAAGCCATTCGCAACGCGGTAGAACGCGAATTGGCTCGTGGAGCGAAGGAAATCGCCCTGACCGGCGTAGACATTACGAGCTACGAACATGGGGGCATGGGCCTTGGGCTTCTGTGCCAGAAGCTCTTGGCCACGATCCCGTCGCTCAAACGCCTCCGTCTTTCCTCTCTCGACAGCATCGAGATCGATGAGCCCCTGCTTGAACTGATCGCGGGCGAGCCACGACTGATGCCGCATTTCCACCTCTCGCTTCAGGCTGGCGACGACATAATCCTGAAGCGGATGAAGCGCCGCCACAGCCGCGCGGACGCAGTGAAGACCGTCGCGCGGATCAAGTCCCCTCGTCCCGATGCAACGATCGGCGCGGACTTGATTGCCGGCTTTCCCACCGAAACAGAGAACAGTGCACTGAACAGTCTGAAATTACTCGACGATTGCGACATCGTCGCTGCGCACGTCTTTCCGTTCTCACCCCGACCGAACACGCCGGCGGTCCGCATGCCGCAGATCCCGCCTGAGCTCGTGAAGTCCCGCGCTGCAAGACTTCGCACCGCCGCTGCCGACCGACGGATACGCTGGCTGGGAGGACTCGTCGGCTCGACGATGAACGTGATGATCGAGAACAACGGCAAGGGTCACAGCGACAATTTCGCGCCCGTCCGCATCGAAGGCGCCACCCGCGGCCAAATAGGCGAAGCTCGAATTACCGGCCAGAACAGCGACCATCTCACGGCGGTATGGGCATGAGTTGGCTCGACCGCCTGCGCGGCGGGTTTTCAAAGACTGCCGAGAAGGTCGCCGACAATCTCACCGGCCTCGCCAGCCGCGCCGCCCTGGATACGTCGACGCTCGACGACATCGAGGAAGCGCTGATCGCATCAGACCTCGGTCCCGAAGCGTCGCATCGCATCCGCGAAGCCATTGCCCGCCAGAAGTTCGAACGGCTCGACGAGCGCGGCCTACGCTCGATCCTTGCCGAAGAAATCGAAAAGATTCTCACTCCCGTCGCCAAGCCTCTGGAAGTGTGGGGCTTTCCCCGACCTCACGTGATCCTCGTCATCGGCGTAAACGGCTCGGGCAAGACGACGACCATCGGCAAGCTCGCCCACTGGCTGAAGGAACAGGATTACGGGGTGCTCCTGGCGGCGGGCGACACCTTCCGGGCGGCGGCCATCGAGCAGCTCAAGATCTGGGGCGACCGCATCGGCGCGCCGGTGATCACCGGCAAGGAGGGCGGCGACGCTGCCGGAATCGTGTTCGATGGCGTGAAGCAAGCCACTGCGACCGGCATCGATGCGCTGATCGTCGACACGGCCGGGCGGCTACAGAACAAGACGCACCTTATGGAAGAGCTGTCGAAGATCCGACGTGTGCTCGGGCGCTTGAATAGCGAAGCGCCGCATGACGTCCTACTCGTGCTCGATGCGACGACCGGGCAGAACGCGCTTGCGCAGGTCGAGGTCTTCCGTGAAACCGCAGGCGTGACGGGGCTCATCATGACGAAACTGGACGGCACGGCGCGCGGTGGCGTGCTGGTTGCGGCCGCAGAGAGGTTCGGGCTGCCGATCCATGCCATTGGCGTAGGTGAGACGGCGGACGACCTCCGCCCCTTCGATCCGCGCGCGGTCGCCCGCGCCATCGCAGGTCTTCCGCCAGAATGAGCGAGACTGCCCAGAAGCATGGCTCCTGGACGATGCTGCTCGACTACGGGCCGCTGATCGTTTTCTTCGTGGCCTACAAGCTCGCCGGTTCCGGCCTGCAGGGCTCCCTGGTTGCGACCTTCGCCTTCATGGTCGCGGTGATCATTTCGATCGCCATCGGCCTCGCCGTGGTGAAGCGGGTGTCGCCGATGGTGTGGGTGTCGACCGTGCTGATCCTCGGTTTTGGCGCAATCACGCTCTATCTGCGCGATCCCAAGTTCATCCAGATGAAGCCGACCGTCATCTACATCGGCTTCGCGGTGCTCCTCGGCGCCGGGCTGATGCGCGGCAAGCCGCTCCTCAAGTGGCTGTTCGGGCCGGTCTTTACCGGGCTGACCGAAGAAGGATGGATGAAGCTGACGCGGAACTGGGCGCTTTTCTTCGCGGCCCTAGCCGTCGCGAACGAAGTCATGCGCGCGACGCTGACGTTCGATACCTGGCTGACGGTCAAGGTGTGGGGCGTGACTGCCGTGTCGCTGGTCTTTGCGATCGCCAACATGCCGATGCTGCTTCGCCACGGGCTCGACCCCGACAGGAAGACCGAAGCGATTGCGGAGACGCCCGTCGAATGAACGATCCGATCCTCTCCATCCGCGGCTTGCGCAAGCAATATGCGACCGGCGTCGAAGCGCTGAAGGCGGTCGATCTCGACATCCGGCGAGGAGAGATTTTCGCGCTGCTCGGCCCTAACGGCGCCGGCAAGACCACGATGATCAGCATCATCTGCGGCATCGTGAATGCGACTGCGGGCGAGGTGCTGGTCGACGGCAAGAACTGGCAGAGGCATTTTCGCGAAGCGCGGAAGCGGATCGGGTTGGTGCCTCAGGAACTGACTCTCGACGTATTCGAGCCGCTGATCAGCACGGTCAGCTTCAGCCGCGAATTGTTCGGCCGCGCGCCCAACCCTGCCCGCATCGAAGAAATCCTTCGCGAACTGTCGCTGTGGGACAAGCGCAAGACGATACTCAAGGAATTATCGGGCGGAATGAAGCGCCGCGTGATGATCGCCAAGGCGCTCGCTCACGATCCCGACATCCTGTTCCTCGACGAGCCAACGGCCGGCGTCGACGTCGAGCTTCGCCGCGACATGTGGAACATGGTCCGCCGCCTGCGCGAGATGGGCACGACGATCATCCTGACGACGCACTACATCGAGGAGGCCGAGGAGATGGCCGACCGTGTCGGCGTCATCAACAAGGGCGAGTTGATCCTCGTGGAGGAAAAGACTGAGTTGATGAAAAAGCTCGGCCGCAAGGTACTCCACCTCCAGCTTGCCGAGCCGCTGCAAGCCATTCCCACCGAACTGGCCGAGTGGAGGCTCGAGCTGAGCGAAGACGGAGCGCAACTGACTTTCGAGTTCGATGCCAAGGCCGACCGCACCGGGGTTCCGTCGCTCCTTGCCGCGATGCGTGACGCGGGCATCGCCTTCAAGGACCTCGACACGCACCAGTCCAGCCTCGAAGACATCTTCGTCGGCCTGATCCACGAGAAGAAGGCGGCGGCATGAACTGGCGCGGGATCTGGGCGATCTACAAATTCGAGATGCACCGCTTCGCGCGCACCCTGTGGACTGGCCTCGCGGTGCCCGTGATCACAACTTCGCTCTATTTCGTGGTGTTCGGCGCCGCGATCGGATCGCGGATGAGCGAGATCAACGGCATCGACTATGGCAGCTTTATCGTTCCCGGGCTGATGATGCTGTCGCTGTTCACCGAAAGCATCTTCAACGCGAGTTTCGGCATCCACATGCCGCGATTTACAGGCACGATCTACGAATTGCTCTCCGCGCCCTTGTCGGCGGTGGAGACGGTCATTGGCTACGTCGGGGCGGCGGCTTCCAAGGCCATGTCCGTCGCGCTGGTCATCCTGCTGACGGCCAATCTGTTCGTCGACGTCCACATCGAACACCCGTTCTGGATGATCCTCTACCTGCTGCTAGTCGCGTGGACCTTCTGCCTGTTCGGCTTCATCGTCGGCATCTGGGCCAAGGGCTTTGAGCAGTTGCAGATCATCCCGCTGCTTGTGGTGACGCCCCTCACCTTTCTGGGCGGCGCGTTCTACTCGATCGACATGCTCGGCGAGCCCTGGCGGACGATCACCTACTTTAACCCCGTCGTCTACCTGATCAACGGCTTCCGCTGGACCTTCTTCGGCACGGCGGACGTGCCCGTAGGCATGAGCCTGGCGGCGACCTTCGCCTTCTTCCTCGTCTGCCTGACGACGATCTGGTGGATCTTCCGCACAGGCTATCGACTAAAATCGTAGCAAGTTCAGGAGATCGTCTCCGGCGTCCGAGCGTCCGAGCCCTCCTGATTCGCACGCTTGGCGCCCTGCCCGTCGAGGTTTTGGGCCACGAAGTCCCAGTTCACGATGTTTGAAAGCACCGAAGTCACGAATTTGGGCCGCTCGTTGCGATAGTCGATGTAATACGCATGCTCCCACACATCGAGCGTGAAGAGCGGCACCATTCCATCGTGGACAAGCGGCGTGTCAGCGTCGTGGAGCGAGGTGATCTTCAACTGATCGCGGTCGAGTACGAGCCAGGCCCAACCGTTGGAGAAATGGTTCACTGCCTCCTCGCCGAGCTTCTGCAGCATCGGCTCGACCCCACCGAAACCGGAATCGATGAGTTCGGACAGGCGCCCGGTGGGCTGCTGCTTTTCGGGGCTTAGGCATTGCCAGAAGAAGCTGTGGTTCCAAGCCTGCGCGCTGTTGTTGAAGAGCTTGTTGTCCCCTTCCTGCCGCGCCTTGCGAATAATTTCGACCAGCGAGGCGCCACTCAGGTCCTGCCGCGACTGAACGGCATCGTTCGTCTTGGTGAAATAGGCTCGGTGATGCTTGCCCCAATGAAATTCCAGCGTTTCCGCGGAAATGTGCGGCGCAAGCGCGTCCTTCGAATAGGGCAACTCCGGCAGCTGAAAGGCCATGACGATCTTTTCTCCTTGCGTGCGGGGGGCGCTATCCAAACGACCGGCGCGCCGCGAGGCTCCCCCGCTCACCGCAGATGCTTGCGAATTGCGGCGTTCCAGCCGTAAGAACGTCGAACCGTTACGGAGGCGAAAAGGGGGAAATCATGGGTAAGATGCTGGAAAACCTGCACGTCGTGCTAGCGATCGGGCTTGGCCTCGCGATCGCGCTCATGGCCCTGTTTCACGTCGGGGAGGTCAATGCGTCGGCCATCCTGCAATGGCTGCACGTCTTCTTCGGCATCACCTGGATCGGCCTTCTTTACTACTTCAACTTCGTCCAGATTCCGACGATGCCCAGCATCCCTGCCGAGCTGAAGCCGGGCGTGTCGAAGTATATTGCACCCAAGGCGCTGTTCTTCTTCCGCTGGGGCGCTGCTTTCACGGTCCTGACCGGGCTGATCCTGGCTTGGGTGCATGATTATGAGGCTGAGGCGCTGACCTTGCAGGAGCCGTACCAGTTGATCGGCACCGGCATGTGGCTGGCGCTCATCATGGCGGCCAACGTCTGGTTCATCATCTGGCCGAATCAGAAGCGCGCTCTCGGACTGGTCGAGGCAGACGACGCATCGAAGGCGAAGTCGGCGCGAACGGCGATGCTCGCATCGCGGACCAACACGTTGCTGTCGATCCCGATGCTCTACGCCATGACGGCGTTCCGCTACTGAACGGAGCCGGATCCTAGCGCGGTCGCACCTGGAAGCGGGCCAACTCCCTGGCGGGTTCGTTCCAGGTCGGCCTCAATTCGGCCGCCTGTCGAAGGTCCATGTAGGCGGCCTTTATATTGCCCAGGTCTTCCTGCGCCAGTCCGCGCCCGAAATAGGCGAGCTCCGGAACCTCGGTTCCAAGTTCGATCGCCCTCGAAAACAGCGGGAGGGCTTCCGCGCTCCTGCCCTGCTTCAGCCGCAGGTACGCCAAATTCATCCACGGTTCCGACCGCGTGGGGTCCATCGTCGTGGCAGCCGTGAAATCCGCCTGCGCGCCCGTATAATCGTTCCGGATCATCCGGAGAATGCCGCGGTTGACGTAGGTCGCCAGCGTGTCGTCGAACGTAAGCGGCTGGGCGGCAATGGCGTAGTCGCAGGTCCGCAGCGTATCCATGCTCGCATTGCGGTTTTTAGCTGCCTCGAAGCAGCCTTCGGCGAAGCTGCCGCCGATCGTCATCACGGACGGTGATGCTGATGCTGGGAGTGTCGCGGACAGTGCCGCGGCGCTGACAGCAAGGACTAGCGCTTTCATAAAGCCTCCTCACCTTGCGCGTGCAGGATACGCCCTTTTGCCTCGGATTTCAGCGCAAATCGACGGGCGGACGGACGTCAGGCCGCGTCCGTCTCGAGGAGCTTGTGGCGCTTCAGTGCGTGCCGGAGCTGGTCGTAGCTGAGGTTGAGGGCGGTTGCCGTTGCGCGCTGATTGAAGCGGTTCGCTGCAAGAGCGTTCTGCAGCAAGGCCCTTTCGTACTCGGTCACCGCGGCCCGAAAATCGTTGGTCGTGGCGGCGGGCATCGCCGCCGGAGGAGATTCGGCAGGGGCCGCGACGGGCGTTTCCGCCTCAGCCTGGAGTCCATGCGATGCTGTGGCGGGCACCGCAGATGGCGCCCACGGCGAATGGAAGGGATCGAACTGAATAGCGTCGATTTCCCGCTCCGGGTCTTCCCATCGGTACACGGCGCGCTCGACCGCATTGCGCAGCTCACGGACGTTGCCCGGCCAGTTATAGGCCTCAAGGGCGGCGACTGCGCGCGGCGAGAAGCCGGGCCAGTTCGGCCAGTCCAGCTCGACGGCCATGCGGCGTCCGAAATGGTCGGCCAGAAGAGGTATGTCTCCGCTACGGGCTCGGAGCGGTGGAAGAGTGACAACCTCGAACGAGAGTCGATCGAGAAGGTCCGCGCGGAACTTACCCCTTTCCACCTGAAGCGGAAGGTTCTCGTTCGTCGCAGCCACGATCCGGACGTCGACTTGGAGCGGCTTCGACGCACCGATCCTGGTGATTTCGCCATACTCGACCGCGCGAAGCAGACGATCCTGCGCCGGCATCGAAAGCGAACCCAGCTCGTCGAGGAACAATGTTCCGCCGTCCGACTCCTCGAAACGTCCGTGGCGAGTCTTGGAAGCCCCGGTAAAGCTTCCTGCCTCGTGGCCGAACAGCTCCGCCTCGATCAGCGTCTCCGGCAATGCCGCGCAGTTCATGATGACCAGCGGCCCCGCCCAGCGCGACGACAAATGGTGCAGGCGCTCGGCAATCAGCTCCTTGCCGGTGCCGCGCTCCCCAATGACAAGGACAGGTCGATTGAGCGGCGCAGCGCGGCTCGCCCGCTCGACGGCGTCGAGGAAAGCCAGGCTTTGACCGACGAACTGATTGGACCGTTCCATGCACCGACAGTTGGTGCGCAACCCCATCTGTTGGCAAGATATTTCGACACATCTTATGGTTGATTTTGGCTGTTTTCTTGGGTTCGAGCCATTTCCTGCGAAGTGGCACGAACCTTGAATATGAAATCAGCGTACAGGCCTGATACGATTGCGGAGTACGAAATGGGTATATTCTCTCGCACGAGGGATATCTTCGCGGCGAACATGACGGAGCTTCTCGACCGGTCTGAGGATCCGGCGAAGATGATCCGCATGATCATCCTCGAAATGGAAGAAACCTTGGTCGAGGTGCGGGCGAGCGCTGCCCGCTCCATCGCCGACGGCAAGGAAATGCGCCGCGCGCTCAAGCGCCTCGAGGAACTTCAGTACAGTTGGACCGAGAAAGCCGAGCTCGCGCTGTCGAAAGACCGCGAGGATCTCGCCAAGGCCGCTCTCATCGAGCGTCAGAAGGCGGCCGACATGGCTGGCGGCCTCCAGGAAGAGATCGACCAGATCGAAGAGACGTTGAAGAGCTACGAAGCGGACATCGCCAAGCTTCAGGGCAAGCTTCGCGAGGCTCGGGGTCGCCAGAACGCGATCGCCACTCGCCTGGAGAGCGCGGTCTCGCGCGCACGGGCACGCGAAGTGCTCAATGGCGGGCGGACCGAGGACGCGTTCTCCAAGTTCGAGATACTGGAACGGCGTGCGGACTTTGCGGAAGGCCGCGCTGAAGCGCTCGGCATGACCGGGCCGAAGAGCCTGGAAGAAGAGATCGCCGAATTGCGGTCGTCGGAGAAGGTCGACGCCGAATTGGAAGCCATGAAGGCCGCGCTGAAGCGCAAAGGGGATTAAGGCATGGAAGACGTTTTGTTACCGTTAGTCATCTGTTCGATCCTGTTCATCGGGTTGCCGTGGCTGGTGTTCCACTATGTGACCAAGTGGAAGCAGACCGCGACGATCACCGGCGCCGACGAAAAGCTTCTTGACGAACTCTATGATCTCGCCCGTCGGCTGGACGATCGCCTGTGCTCGATCGAGCGGATCATGACGGCCGAGAACCCGAACTGGCGTCAGCAATGCCTGCCGGACGCGACCGCGCGGATCGAAGAAGAGCTGAACGAGGTCCGCAGCCGCGGCCGCACGCGCAGCCGCGTGAGGACTGGAGAGTAAAGATGGCCTATCAGCCTCCCAGCCGCACCCGCTTCTATCGTGACAAGCGCAACGGCAAGTTCATGGGGATTTGCGCCGGCATTGCGGACTACACGGGCTTCGACGTCACTCTGGTGCGGATCGGCATGATCGCAGCGGTCTTCCTGAGCAGCGGCTCGATCCTGCCGGTCTATTTCATTGCCGGCATGTTGGCGCCCGACAGGCCGCGCGAGCTTGAAACCACGGACGTGGAGGAAAACGCATTCTGGCGTTCGGTCCGCCAGTCCCCTGCCCGCACCGCCCGCGACATTCGGCTTCGGCTCAAGGACATCGACCGCCGGCTCGGCGACGTAGAGAGCTATGTCACCACCGAGAACCGTTCGCTCGCCCGCGAAATCGAGCAGCTCCGATAGCGTCAAGGAGAAGGATCACAGGATGAACTTGGGCCCCCTCATTCCGATCGTCGGCATCCTAGGCGGTGTGGCGATCATGTGGATTTGCCTCCGCTACCGGCAGCTCACGCTGGAACATCGGCGCTCGGAGATGGAGTTCGCCGAGCAGGGAGCGGAGAAGAAACGGCTCGAACAGCGGCTGGCGGTGCTCGAGCGGATCGTCACCGACCGTGGGCTCGAAACCGCCGACCAGATCGAGGCGCTTCGCGAGCGCGACGCCGAGCAAGTTCGCTAGTCACGCTGAGCACAGAACGGGGTAGGTAAATGGAAAAGCTCGGAATCCTTCTCGAAGTCGCGCCCTATGTGGCGCTGATTGTTGCGGTGAGCGTCGGCGGCTGGGTGTTCACCACCTGGCTGCGGATCAAGAACGGCTATCCGCTGGAAACCTCGTGGGGCACGGCGCTCCATCCGTCGAGCGATCGAGAATCGATCGAGCGCATCAAGCTGCTCACGTCCGAGAATGCCCAGCTTCGAGCAGAACTCGGCTCCGTGAAGGACCGGCTGGAGAACATCGAGCGGATCGTCACCGACAAACCGTCGCGGCTCGCTCGGGAGATCGAGTCCCTCGCGATCGATGAGGGAGGAAATGCGTGATGATGGGTCCGGGTGAAGTCTTCGCGCTGCTGATCGTCGTCCTTATCCCGACGGCGTTGGTCGCCTACGCCTTCCGGCGCTTCTTCTCCTTCCGCGAAAAGCAGCTGGAAGCGGAAACGCGGCTGGCCGCGGAAAAGGCCGCGCAATATGCGACGAATAACGCCTATCTTGAGGAACGCGTCCGGGTTCTGGAGCAGATCGTCACCGACAGCGGCGCTCAAACGGCGGCGCAGATCGAGGCGCTCCGCGAGAGACCGAGGCTCCGCACAGAGCAGCCGACCGAGGGTTCCAATTAGATTCTGAGCGCCTCGACGCTATAATCACGCCTCTAATCGGAGACGAGGATGTTCGATAATCCTGCCAGTTGGATCTGGGTCCTAATCCCGCTCGCCGCGATCGGCATAGCGCCGTTCAAGATGTGGCTGAGGGTCAAGGAGAAGCAGATGGGGGCGCAGTCCACCCTGGCTGCCGAAAAGACCGCTCAGTACGCGGCGCATGTCGAGCGCATCGAGGCCCGCGTTCGCGTGCTGGAGCAGATCGTTACCGATCGAGGAGCCGATACCGCGGCACAAATCGAGGCACTGCGCGACAAGGCGCGGATTGAAAGTGGAGAGCCTGTTCGATGAACCCGATGGAGTTCGTACTCATCATCATCGCGATGGTGTTCGGCTTTACCTTGCTGAAGAACCGGCTCGCCTCGCGCGGTGATTGGCACGTCGAACCACCCAAGGTGAACCTCATGGGTATGGGCGACACCGACGACACAAAGCGGCTCCGTGATGAGGTCGCGGACCTCAAGGAACGGATCAAGGTCCTCGAACGGATCACGGTCGAGAAGGAAAACAGCCTCGCGCGCCAGATCGAAGAGCTTCGCGACCGCTAGAAGACGGGCTTGGCGGCTGCTAGTTGAGGCCGGTGACCAGTCTCCCGCCCCTCCAGGATATCTTCGACGAATATGAACTGCTGGAAGGCGAAGACCGCTACCGGCTGCTGATCGATCTTGGGCGGCAGCTCGAACCGATGCCCGACGCCCTTAAGACGGAGGCTACCAAGGTACGCGGCTGCTCCGCATCGGTATGGGTCTATCCGACCACGACCGAGGACGGACGCCTGCACTTCCTCGCCGACAGCAACGCCGCCATCACCAAGGGGATTGTCGCACTGATCCTCTCGGCCGTTCAGGACAAGCCGGCGGAAGAAGTCGCGCAGATGAACGTCGCCGAGGCACTGGCACCCTTCGAACTGCGGAAGCACCTCAGCGCCAGTCGAACTCAGGGCGTGCCGAACATGATCTTTTTGGTCCGGGAGACCGCGCAGCGTATGGCGGCATGAGCTCTGATGCCGTTATGCCGGACGGATTCGATCCTGCTCGCTTCTTCGAGCTTGCGCGGCGCGTCGGCCACGGACGAGCTCTGGGGCTGGAATATCGCAGTTCCGGTCCCAACTGGATGGAGTTGAGCCTTCCCTGGCGAGAAGAGCTGGTTGGCGTGCCCGAAACCGGCGTCCTCGCCTCAGGCGCGATCGTCAGCCTGATCGATACCGCGAGCGGCGGCTCCGTGTGGATGAAGCTCGGTCATTTCGTCCCGATCGTCACGCTGGACTTGAGGCTGGATTACATGCGACCGGCCCTGAAGGGCGAAACCGTCATCGCGCGGTGCGAATGCGTGAAGCTCACGCGGCAGATCGCGTTCGTACGGGGTACCGCCCATGGGGGCGATGAGGCGCGGCCGATCGCCCAAAGCGCCGCCACCTTCATGGTAAGCGGCTAGGCGGCCTTGCCGTTCTTCCGCTCTTCGGCCTTGCGAAGGACTTCGTAAGCCGCCTGCACCTTCTGGAATTTGTCCGCGGCTTCCCTGTTGCCGGCGTTGGCGTCGGGGTGATGCTCCTTGGCGAGACGGCGATAGGCAGCCTTCACGTCCTTGAACTCAACATCCGGATCGAGTTCCAGCACGTCGAACGCCCGCATCTCGTCGCGGCTGTGCGTGCCGTCTCCCGGACCCGCCCACTGCCACTGGGCGGACTTGCGGAAAGCCGAAGCGCCGGACTCTTCTTCCTGCGCTCGCCGGGCGGCTTCCTCCGGGCTCAGGCCCGCAAAATAGTTCCAGTTCTTGTTGTACTCGGCGGCATGCGCCTCGCAGAAGTACCAGCGGTCGGGACTGTTGGGCGCCTTGGGCGCGGGCCGGTCGCCGGGTTCGTTGCAGCCTTCGCGGTCGCACAGGCGCACCTTCGTCGCGCCTCGGCCTGCCGAACCGTACGCACGCCAGCGGGGAAAGCCCCAGTCGTCGGATCTCTTCTGCTTTCTCATCCAATCCTTCCACCCGTCATTTCGAGTACGCAGCGACGAAGCAATCCAGTTAGCGCGAACCTGGATTGCTTCGCTACGCTCGCAACGACGAAAATCGCCAGAGGGCCTGTAAGCCGGGTTCTGTCCTCCGCGTAAAGCGGATGTGCGGCCATTCCTCTAGGAGACGAGTTACCCCGTCCCTCAAGCAACCAACCCGGGCGACGAGCCGGAACAGGCCCATATGCCGCCCCTATTCGGTCTTGCACCCGGTGGGGTTTTCCGTGCCGGCGACGTTGCCGCCACCGCGGTGCGCTCTTGCCGCACCCTTTCGACCTTACCCGCCCAAGGGCGGGCGGTATGCTTTCTGTGGCACTTTCCCTCGATACCCTTCCGAGCACCGGCCGGGCGTTACCCGGCACCGTTGTTCCGTGGAGCCCGGACTTTCCTCGCCCCGCTTCCGGGAACCCATCAAAGTAGTACTTTGATGGGACCCTATAGCGAGCCGCGGCCGCCCGGCCCTCTGGCCGGACGCATATGGGTTATTGCGGCCTCGGCAGCAACAGGGAGAGCAATTTCGCGCGGCACTCGCCGTCGATGACCCCATCGATGAGGTCGGGGCGGAACCGGCGCTGAAACGCGATGACCGCCTTTTGTTGGTCGGTGACGTCATAGCCGAATCGTTCGAGGGCGAGCAGGAAAGCGGCGTCGGTCCAGAAGGGGTCGATTAATTCGCGGGTCGGGCTGGGCAGCGCCAGGCGGCGGCGGGCCAGCGCTTCCCACGGGAATAGCTCGCCCGGATCTTCCTTGCGCGCCGGCGCCACGTCGGAATGGCCAACGACGTTGCCGCGACCGATGCCGTGACGCTCCTTAATGTCGGCGACCAGCGGGATCAGCGAGGCGATCTGCTCGTCGGGGAAGTTGCGATAGCCGAACTCATGACCGGGATTGACGATCTCGATGCCGACGCTCGCGCTGTTCACGTCCGAAATTCCGCGCCACCGCGACTTGCCCGCGTGCCAGGCGCGTTTCTCCTCATCGACCAGCCGGTAGATGATGCCGTCCTCGTCGATCAGATAGTGGCAGGAGACCTTGGCCTCGGGTGAGCAGAGGCGGTTCAACGCCCCGTCGCAATCCGGCATGCCTGTATAGTGCAGCACGATCATCGAGACCGGCATGGTGCGGTCGTCGAAGTTCGGCGACGGCCTTTCGATCATGTCCAGGTCCATGCGCAATATGGCGCATCAGCCGTGGATTCGGTCAACCCCCAAGGGCTGTTGTCAGCTTCGTGCCGCGGCTCGGCGCTCAGCGAGCGTGCGGCGATCGGACCTGTCGCGACTGTCAAGCCGGTAGAGTCCGCGCGCCGCGGAGTCCGAGACGAGCTTCTTGGTTTGGCCGATGACTGTCTCTCCAGCCCCGAGCATCAGATAGCCGTCAGGCTCCATCGCCGTCGCCAAGCGGTCGAAGGCGAGCGCCTTCTTCTCTGAACACAAATAGAGCAGCACGTTGCGGCACAGCACGATGTCGAAGCTGCCCGGATGCGGTGGCGCCTCAAGCAGGTTGTGAGCCTGGAATCGCACGTTCTTGCGGAGCGGCTCCGCGATCCTCCAACCGTCGCTGCACTCTTCGAACCAGCGGATCGTTTGGGTGATAGCTAGCCCGCGCTGAACCTCGAACTGGCTGTAGACACCCGCCCGGGCACGATCGATGACGCAGCTTGAAACGTCCGTCCCAAGAATATCGATCGACCACCCGCGCCATTTTTCCGGCTCATCGGCGAACAGCATCGCGAGTGAGTAGACTTCCTGCCCGGTCGAGCATCCCGCCGACCAGATGCGTAGCCGCTTCTTCGAAGCTCGCTTCAGTGCCAGCGCCGGCAAGGCATGCCTCGCCAATGTGTCGAACGGCGTGCGGTCGCGGAAGAAATAGGTCTCGTTGTTGAGCAGCGCCTCGACGACGCGGTTCGAAAGGCCCGGCTCCTTGCCCATGACCAAGATGGTGATCAGCTCATCCAGCGTGCTGATCCCGCGTTCGCGAAGCAGTGAGGAGAGCGCGGTTTCAATTCTCCAGCGGCGGCTCATCGTTAACTGCTGGCCGGTGCGTGCTTCGAGCAGGCCGGCGAGGATGCGGCTGGAACTATCGCTTATTTGCAAGCGCCGCCTCCCAGCCGCGATGCGATGCGCCGCGCCAGCTTGTCGGGAGGCATGATTGCGCAGGCCAGGCCTGCCTCTAGCACCGCGCGAGGCATCCCCCAGACGGCGCAGCTGGCCTCGTCCTGCGCAAGGACCGAGCCGCCAGCGGCGACAAGGCGGGCAGCGCCCTGCGTTCCGTCGCGACCCATTCCGGTCAGGACTACGCCGGCGGCGTTGGCGCCGTAAACGGCAGCAACCGATTGAAACATCGGGTCCAGCGAGGGCATGCATCCTGACGACGAGGGGCTCCGGTCGAGACGGATAACAGGCCCGCCGGCCGCATCGGTTACAAGCATGTGGGCATCTCCGGGCGCGATCAACACACGATCGGGAAGGAGGGCCATGCCCTCTTCTGCAACCAGCGCCTCGCGCTTGGATGCGATGCCGAGCTGCCGAGCGAACACCGGCATGAACGGCGCGGGCAGATGCTGCGTGACGAGAATCGGCACGCCGATTCGCTTCGGCAGCGCTTCGAAGAAGCTGTTCAAGGCATGGATGCCGCCCGTCGACGCGCCGAGCGCCAGCAGGTCGATCGGCTCGTTCGACATGGCGCGCAGCGGTGCGTTCAGCACGGGCGCCGGGGGTGTTATCGCTGCTGGGCGCTTGTCGTCCGCGTATCCGAGAGCCTTCAAGCGCGAGATCAGGACTTCGGAGAAGCGGCCGTTGAACCGTCCGGTCCCGGGCTTCGGAAGCGCGTCGGCTGCACCGAGCGCGAGGGCGGCGACCGTCTCTTCCGCGCCTTCCTCGGCCATCGAAGAGACAATCATGATGTGCGCGCCGCTAGCGTTGTCGAGGATGCGTGGGATCGATCGTAGGCCGCCCGCTCCTGGCATCTCCAGATCGAGGAGGATCGTGTCGACGCGCACCGACTGCAGCGCATCGATCGCGTCCTCGGCAGTACCGGCGACCGCAGCGAGTTCGAAGGCGTCGTCGCTTTCAACCATGCGCGACAAGACGGAACGCGCGACGAGGCTGTCGTCGACGATCATCAAGCGGATACGCCGGGATATGCTTTGCGGGACCGGCCGGCGATCCCGCGAACTGGCGAGCGCCCGCTCCACAGCTACGAACTCAGGCTACGCCGACGAGCTGAAGCTTGATGTGCAGCGTCTCGCGATCGAAGGGCTTCATGACATATTCGTCGGCACCGGCTTCAAGTGCGGCCCGGATGTGCGCCATGTCATTCTCGGTCGTGCAAAAAACGACTTTCGGCTGGTCCGAATGACCGCGCTGGCGGAGCATGCGCAGAAACTCCATCCCGCTCATCACCGGCATGTTCCAATCGAGCAGCACGACGTCGGGCATCTTGGCTTCGCAGCGGGTCAGCGCCTCGCGGCCGTCCCCCGCTTCATCGACTTCGAAGTCGAGCGTTTCGAGGATGTGCCTCGCGACTTTGCGAATGACCTTGGAGTCATCGACGATCAAACAGGTCTTCATACGGAAACAGATCCCCAAGGTTGCTTAGTGCTACTTAGGCTGGAAGGGTAACGAACCTCTTAAGCGGCCTTGGCCTCCGCGCCGCCGACGAGAGCGGCAACGTCGACGAGGAGCATCGGCCCCTGCTCCGTCTCGACCATGCCTTCGCAAACGCGCTCCCAGCCGGGTCCCATTGCTGCGCGAACCGGTTGCGGCTCCGACAGCGCTTCAACGACGTCTTCGACGAGGTCCACGATCAGCGCGTAATTATGCCCGTCGAGCTCGACGACCGCCGCCTCGCGAATGCCATCCGCGCAATCCGTGACGCCGAGTTCCAGCGAGCGCATGCAGTCGATAACGGTGAGCACGCGGCTACGTAGCGCCGACAGGCCGGCGACGTGGGGAGCAGCACGCGGCACCTGAATCAGCGTGTCGAGCTCGACCACGGACTCCACCGCATCGGCGGGCAGAGCGACACGCTCGCCGGCAATGGTCACGATGAGCAAGAGTTTCGACATTAGCTCCTCCCCGCGCCGGCAGACTTGAGCGCCATCAGCAGTGCGGCGCGGTCATAGCGATAGATGGTCTCGTCCTTTTCCGATGCAGGGTCCGGTTCCGAGCGCAAGCGGATGGTCCGAGCCGCCGCCCCGTCGACCACGGATACTTCGGACAGGATGGCAAGATCGGCCTCGATCTCGTCCGCGTCCGAAACGACGCGATAGCCCGCCGCCTCCACGATGGGCCGAAGCATGTTCTGCATCCATGGGTCGTCGATGGGCAGACGACAGACGAGCTGCTCGGATGGAACGCCCGCAGCCGCCGCGAAATTGGCGAAAAGCCAGTGGGCGTCGACGAGTTCGGCAGGTTCGCCGGAAACCAGCGTCACCCCCGAGACTTCGCCTGGAGAAGATGCGGCGATGATCTCGTTCCCGACAATGGACAGGTCGACGACCTCGCGGAAGGCGTAGCCGATCTCGCGCGCACCGTCGTTCAGGCGGAACAGGCGGACCTTCTCGGTTGGCATGTCGCCGTTGACCCCCGCCAGAGGCAGGATGGTCTCGCCAAGCTGTACTCGAAGCTGGCCCGCACCTGGGCGGATCGCGCTTGCCGGGACTTCCTCGATGCGGTCGACGACGGCGAGGCGCATCGCGCGTCGTTCGCCGTCCAGGCCGCGGAAAAGCAGAACCTTGGTTTCGTCAGCAACGATGGCTGCGGGCTTTTGCGCAATACGCGCTGCGCGGTCGTGCGCTTCCAGCCTGACACCGCCAACCTTGGCGATGCCGGCCGGATCGAAAAGCAGGATTGGGCTCCCGTCGTCAGCCAGCGTGGTCCCGGCATAGAGGCCAGTCGCCATGATGGCCGGCGCCGCCGGCTTAACCACAAGCTCTTCGTGGTCGTGGATGCGATCGACAGCAAGGGCATAGACGTCGGCACCGGCGGGACGAAGCACGACAAGGCTTCGCTCATCCTCCGGAACATCGCTTTTGAGGCCGAGGACATCGGCAAGCGCGATCTCGGGAACGCGCCGGCCGCGGATCGTCGCGACGCCTGCCCCACCCAATTTCTCAAGCGTGACTGAGGCACCGTTCGCGCGGACAATCTCGTCGATCGCGGAGCGCGGAATGGCGAAGCTCTGCCCGGCCACCGAAACGGTCAGCGCCGGAATGATGGTCAGCGTCAACGGGACGCGCAGCGTCAGGCGTGTTCCCTCGCCCAGAGTGCTGTCGACCTCCACAATCCCGCCGATGCGCTCGATGTTCGAGCGGACAACGTCCATTCCGACACCGCGGCCGGAGATCGCAGTCACCTGGCTAGCCGTGGACAGGCCGGCCTCGAAGACGAGAGCCAGTTGTTCGCGCTTCGAAAGATTGGCCGCTTCGGATTTCTCGACCACGCCGGCCGCGACCGCCTTTTCGACGAGCCGCTTGCCGTTGATGCCGCGTCCATCGTCCTGGATGTCGATCAGGATCTGATTCCCCGACTGGCGCGCAGAAACGATCAACAATCCGATCTCGCGCTTGCCTGCCTTGAGGCGTTCCGCGGGGGTTTCGATGCCGTGATCGACCGCGTTGCGGATGATGTGCGTCAGGGGGTCACGGATCATCTCGATCATTTCGCGATCGAGCTCGACGTCCCCTCCTTCGATGTCGACGAGAACCTGCTTGCCAAGTTCGGCCGAGAGATCGCGGACCATGCGAGGGAGAGCGACGAAGAGGTTTTCGATCCGCTGCATACGCGTGCGCGTGATCGAATCCCGCATGTCGGCAATGATCGACGAAAGGCGTTCGAACGCGCCGTCGATCGCGACCTCGCCCGGCGCCTCGCGAAGCCGCCGCGCCAGTTCGTTACGCGCCAGGACCATGTCCGAAACGCCGCTCATGAGCCGATCGAGCAGTTCGACCGAAAGCCGGATCGTCCGCGGCGCCGGTACCTTGATCTGCGCTTCGCCGACCGTCGCCGCGACTGCCGGAACCGGAGCCTCGGCGCTGGATTGCAATGCCTGGATCAACAGGGTGTCGTCACCTGCAACGATTTCGTCGCCCGCTTCCAAGGCGGCCACCATCTCACTGATGCGATCGATTATGGCGAGGACGGCGCTTACCAAAGCGTGGTCGGCCTGACGGCGCCCGGCTCGAACCTCCGCGAGCGCATCCTCGGCGGCGTGGCTCAGTGCCTCAAGCCGCGGAAAATCGAAGAAGCCGCAATTGCCCTTCACGGTGTGGACGAAGCGGAAGATGGAATCGAGGCGGGCGCGGTCGTCCGGAGTAGCCTCCCAGGCGACGATCTCCCCTCCGAGCGCCTCGAGCATCTCGCGGCATTCGGCAATGAATTCGGAAATCAGATCATCCATCGGCGCGCGGTCCCGTCCCCTCGCAAGGGTTTATCGCGCGCAGGTGTTAATGCCGCGTTATCCCTATCGGGGAACGGTCGCTCCGATGATCAGGATTTCGGGTGCAGGCTCGGAGAGCTGGATCGTGCCCCCCGCTTCCTGCGCCAATGCCTTGGCAAGCCATGCTCCGGCCGCCCGCGGTTCGATCTGGCCGTCATCAGGCGCGCCGTTGACGAGCATGTCGCGCAGGCCAGCGTCGAGCATGACTCGCGGCCCCTCGGCCCGGATCGCAATGTCGAGGCCTTCGCCCGTCGATTCTGCGCCGATGTCCAGCCGGCCGCCCCGCACCAGTGCGTCGCCGGCAATGAGCGCCAGGTTGAGCAGCAGCTTCATCGCGCCTTTCGACAGCTTCTCGTCGGTGACCATCCAGCCGAGTTCGATCCTGCGCTCCGCACCGAAAATGCCTTCGAGTGCGATCCGTGCTTCATTCGCATCAATGAGGTCACCGAATCCGCCTCCAGCGCCGAAGGCGAGGCGGAAAAACTTCAGCTTGTTGGCGGTGGCTTTCGCGCTGTCGGCAAGAAGCTCCACGCAACGGTCGCGCATGTCGGGGTCCTGCTCGTCGGCCATCAGCTCGATGCCGTTGTTGAGCGCGCCCACGGGCGACATGAGGTCGTGACAAAGCCTGGAACACAGCAGGCTTGCAAGATCGACGGCGTTCATGCCGAAGTGCATGAGGCAGAGTTTAACATCGCGCAAGTTCAGCTACATCATGCATGGTCGAACCGGAAGGGATTGCTTGTGAGGGGAATGCTGTTTGCCGCGATGGCGGTGCTTGTGTCGGTGACGGGGACCGCAATCGCAGCGCCCAGGGAAACCGCAAGCTCGACGCAGTTCCAGCTCAACAAGGCAAGGATCGACAAAGCACTGGCGCAGATGGTCGCCGATGGGCGCGCAGCAGGAACCTCGGCGCTCGTGTGGAAGGACGGCAAGGAAGTCTATTTCGGCACGGCGGGCCACGCCGATCGCGAAGCCAAACGGCCGATGCGCCGCGACACGCTCGTGCAAATCTGGTCGATGACCAAGCCAGTCACCGGCGTCGCGCTGATGCAGCTGTGGGAACAGGGCAAATTCGGCCTCGACGATCCGCTTTCCGACTATCTCCCCGAGTTTGCGCAAACGCCGGTCTTCGTCGGCATGGACACAGCAGGAAAGCCGATCCTCCGGCCGCCACACCGGCCGATCCTCATCCGCGACGTGCTCCGTCACACGGCGGGCTTTGGCTATGGCCCAGGCGACAGCTATCCCGAAAAGGCTTTCGTCACCGCCGACCCACTCAATCCGAACCACGACCTGGCCGAGTATGGCCGCCGCCTTGCAACCGTGCCTCTGCTGTTCGAGCCGGGAACGAGGTGGCACTACAGCACGGCGGTGGATGTGCAGGGTCTGCTCATCGAGAAGCTGTCGGGCCAGACGCTCGAAGCCTATGTGAAGCAGCACATCTTCGATCCGCTGGGGATGAAGGAAACCGCCTGGACTCAGCCGGAGGAACGCTTCCCTCGCCTTGCGATCGGTTACAAGAAGGGCGCGGACGGAAAGCTGGAGCGCAAGAGCGAAACCGACATCCGCAAGTTGAACTTCGACCCTGCCCGGAAGCTCACAATGGGCGGCGCCGGGTTGGTCTCATCGCTCGACGACTACATGCGGTTCGCGCGGATGCTGGTGAACAACGGCAGCCTGGATGGCGTCCAGATCCTTCGGCCGTCCACCGTCAAGCTCATGGCCACCGATCATCTCGATGCGCGAGTGACGGAGCGCTCATGGCTCCCAGGCAAGGGCCAGGTCGGCTTCGGCGTCGACTTCGCCGTCCGCACTGCCCAGCCGAAGACGGCGGACGAAAACCGGGGCGCCGTCGGCGAGTTCTTCTGGGACGGCGCGTGGACGACGCTCTTCTGGGTCGATCCGGCGAACAAACTCACGGTGGTCTACTTCGTGCAGACCGATCCGTTTGACGGAACGCTCCACCGGGACATCCGAAAAGCGGTCTATGGTGACACCTTTCTGGGCCCAAAAGGCGACTGATCGGTAGCCATTGAAAATCCAACAACGGCTCCCATATCCACCGACGTGGGGGGCCACCAGGTCATCGCTGTCGAACTTACGCCGGGCCATGCGGGCTGGCGTTTGGACCGCGCGCTTGCCGATACGGTCCCCACCCTTTCGAGGGAACGGCTCAAGGCGCTGATCCGCAGTGGAGCGCTGGAATCCCAGGCGGCTGGAGCCGTCCGCGATCCCGCTCTGAAGGTCCGTGGCGGAGAAGCATTTATGCTCACCGTTCCGGAGCCCGCGCCGGCCCATAACGTGGCACAGGACATCCCGCTGCGGGTGGTCTTCGAGGACCAGCACCTGCTGGTCGTCGACAAGCCCGCGGGGTTGGTTGTCCATCCAGCCGCCGGAAATCCCGACGGCACGCTGGTAAACGCACTGCTGCACCACTGCGGCGGGACCTTATCCGGTATTGGCGGCGTCGCCCGTCCGGGCATAGTGCATCGCATCGACAAGGATACGTCAGGGCTATTGGTCGTCGCCAAAACCGACGTCGCGCACGAAGGGCTCGCAAGGCAATTCGCCGCGCACAGCATCGACCGTCGCTACCTCGCGATTACGACCGGCGTTCCGAAGGTGTCCGAGGGCACGGTCGACGCCCCGCTCGCGCGGTCTTCGACCAACCGCAAGAAGATTTCGATAGTCGAAGGTGGTCGCGGAAAGCGGGCCGTAACCCATTGGAGACGCCTGCAGATCCTGCGCGACGCAGCCCTCGTCGAGTGCCGCCTCGAGACAGGCCGGACCCACCAGGTTCGCGTTCACATGGCTTCGCTCGGTCACCCCTTGCTGGGAGATCCAGTTTACGGCAGTTCCAGAAAGAACAGCCGGGACCTGTTGAAAAGGCTGAATTTTGACCGCCAGGCACTGCACGCTGCAGAGCTTGGGTTTGTTCACCCCGTAACGAAACACCGCCTGTCGTTCGCCAGTGGCATGCCAGCGGACATGCAGGAACTGTTCACCGCCCTTTTGGTATAGGATTTAGTGAGCTAGGCGGCATAATAAGCGGCCGGCCCAGGGAGACGCTTGAAGCAAATGGCACAGAAGAATCTCGTCTCGATCCCCTCATCCGGTGGGGAGGCCGGGCTCAACCGCTATCTTTCGGAGATCAAAAAGTTTCCGATCCTCGCGCCGGAGGAAGAGTATATGCTCGCCAAGCGCTGGCGTGAGCATGACGACACGGAAGCGGCCGCGAAGCTCGTCAACTCGCACCTTCGCCTCGTGGCGAAGATCGCGATGGGATACCGCGGCTACGGCCTGCCGGTCAGCGAGCTGATCTCCGAAGGCAATATCGGGCTCATGCAGGGCGTGAAGAAATTCGAGCCGGATAGGGGCTTCCGCCTGGCGACCTACGCCATGTGGTGGATCCGCGCGTCGATCCAGGAATTCATCCTGCGCTCGTGGAGCCTCGTGAAAATGGGCACCACCGCGGCCCAGAAGAAATTGTTCTTCAACCTCCGCCGGATGAAGAACCAGATCGAGGCGTTCGAAGAGGGCGACCTCAAGCCTGCCGATGTCGCCAAGATCGCCAAGGACCTCGGCGTCACCGAGGACGAAGTCGTCTCGATGAACCGCCGCATGGGCATGGGAGGCGACACCAGCCTCAACGCTCCACTGCGCGACACCGAGGGCGAAGGCCAGTGGCAGGACTTCCTGGTCGACACCGGCCCGCTGCAGGACGAGCTGATCGCCGAAGACGAGGAGACCCGCGTCCGACACGATTTGCTCATGGATGCGCTGGAGACGCTCAACGACCGCGAGAAGCATATTCTCACGGAACGTCGTCTCACCGATGAGCCGAAGACGCTCGAGGAGCTGAGCCAGGTTTACGACGTCAGCCGCGAACGCATCCGCCAGATCGAGGTCCGCGCGTTCGAAAAGCTGCAGTCGGCACTCATCCGCCTTGCAGGCGAGAAAAGGCTGCTTCCAGCGGCTTAGCTAGTCAGGACAACCCTGCTCTCCTACGCTCGATCCAAGGCGGGAGAGCGGGATGTCCCTAATTCTTCGACTTGTTGCAGCGCTCGTAGCCTTTGACGTCTGGTCAGCGCCCCTATCGGCCCAGTCGACGCCTGTTCCCCTGAACTTCCTGCCAGCTCTGAAGGGCGACTATTTCGTCTTGGACTCTGTCGCGGCCAAGCATCGCTATCACATCTACGTCCGACTGCCCGAGGGGTATGAGACGGACAGCGGCCGGCGCTACCCTGTCGTGTACCTGCTCGACGGGGACTCGCTGTTCCCGATCCTGGCGGCGAACCATCTCTTCCTGACGTACGACGACAAGCTTCCTGAGGCGATCGTCGTCGGCATCGCCTACGGAAGCTTTGCCCCGCCCGTGAACCGGCGCGGACCGGATTTCGGCGAAGGCGCCGCGGCATTCCAGAATTTCCTGAAGTCCGAGTTGCTTCCGCAGGTCGAGAACCGCTTTCGGGTGGACCGCGCGCGGCGGATTTTGGTGGGCCAGTCGCGTTCAGGTGGCTTTGTTCTCTATTCTGCTTATACGGACCCGGACCTGTTCTGGGCGCGCATCGCCAGCAATCCGTCTTTCCCGGATCACCGGCAATTGCTGTTCGGAACCCCGAACAAGCCGTCGCGGGACGATCTCCACCTAGCAATTGTAAGCGGAACTCAAGACCGACCTGTCATCCGTGCCGGGGTTCTTGAATGGCTCAAGAAAGTCGGCCCCAGACCTAAGCCATGGGCGTTCAAGCTGATCGAGATGGAAGGTGGGACGCACGCCGCAGATATTCCCAACGGCTATCGGCAAGGCCTCCGCTGGTTGTTTCCCGCTGAGCCCTAAGGTTCAGCCTGCTCGTCCGCATCGGCGATTGTCGGGGACGCGCCGGTCAGCTTCTCCCCTTCCCTGGCCTCTTCCGGCCGGTTCTGAACCGTGTCGTCCGTCGCGACATTGTCGGCGGCCCATGCCCCGCGGTCGCCCATAGGCTGGGGACGGCCGGTCGTGCTGTCCTTCATGGTCTGGTGTTCGATCTCTCCGTTGATCTCCGCGCCGACCACGAAGACGTACGCGGACAGGTACATCCAGGTGAGCAGGCCAACCGTCGCGCCAAGCGAACCGTAGGTCCTGCTGTAGTCGCTGACGGTCGTCACCCAGACGCCGAACAGCACCGTCAGAAGCAGCCACGACACTGAAGTGAAAAGCGATCCGGGCGTGATCCATTGCCATCGGGCCTTCTCCCTCGAAGGTCCGAAGCGGTAGAGGGTCGCCGCCACTCCTGAAGTGACGAAGAGCAGGATCACGTAAGCAACGACCTTGCTTACGGCGACGAGCGGTGCCGAAACATTGGGCACTAAGGCATCAAGCTGGGTCGCCAAAGTCACGCCGGCGAGAGTGAGTACCGCAAGCACAACCGCAACGAGCGTCATGGCCATCGCCACAAGGTAGAATTTGAGAAGACTGCGCTTTTCCTTCTCCTCGTAAGCAATGTTCAGGGCAGTGATGATCGCTCCGGCACCGTTCGTTCCGCCGTAGAGCGCCACGAAGAAGGCGACGAGCAGGCCGACGCCCTTCTGCCCTTCCGATGACTTCATCGCCTGGACGAGCTGATCGCCGATGAGCGCGGCCACGTCGTTCGGAAGAATCCGCGTCAGCGTCCGCATCGTGTCTATCAAGGTCTTCACGTCCGCGACGAAACCGTAGGCGAGCACGATCATGGCCAGCAGCGAAAGCAAGGCGAAGAAGCCGTAGAAGGCCACTCCCGCCGCGACGAGGCCGACATTATCGTCCCACACGCGCTGCCAAGTACGGCTTGCGATGTCCTTCCACGCCGCTCGCGGCATCTGCCACGGCGATGTCGCGTGATGGCCCTTGGGATCGATCGTCACGGGCGAGTCAAAGCCCCCGTGGCGGACACGTTCCATTGGAGCCTCAACGGTCCGCCTGAACAACCGTGCGGTTCATCAGGAGCGTTCATTCCGCTCTTGCAATGTCGCTCGAGGAGTCCGACGCTGGAGGTTTCCGAAGAGCGCGTCGAGCGCCTTCAGCGACTCGGGCGCCCGGCAACGGACGAGAGGAGAGTCGCATGCCCCATGCCAATGGAGTCCCCGCAAATGGCACTCGAGTTATCGCGCTGGTCGGACCGGCCGGCGCGGGCAAGACGAGCCTGGCCGAAGCGATGCTGTTCGCGGCCGGCGGAATCGACCGACTGGGCTCCACGGCGAATGGGAGCAGCATAGGAGACAGCAGCCCGGAAGCGCGCCAGCGTGGCGGCTCCACCGAGCTTAACCTCTACAATTTCAAATATCTCGACGACGAGTTTGCACTGATAGATTCTCCCGGTTCGATCGGCTTCGCGGCCGATGGAGCTCGCGCCGTCGCGGCGGCGGACCTCGCCATTGTTGTCGTGGATCCCGACCCGACACGAGCCCCTCTTGCAGCGCCGGCGCTGCGCATGCTCGATGAACTCGGCATCCCGCACATCATCTTCGTCAATCGCATCGACCAGGCGCATGGCCGCATCCGCGACCTCCTCTCCGCTCTACAACCGATGAGCGTGTCGCCCCTGATCGCCCGCCAAATTCCCATTTGGGATGGCGAAAAGGTCGGCGGCTTCGTCGACCTGGCACTGGAGCGGGCGTTCAAATACCGGCCGGGCCAGGAATCCGAGCGCATCGAGATTCCGTCCGAAATCCAGGATCGCGAGATCGAGGCACGGACGCACATGCTGGAGCAGCTCGCCGACCATGACGACGAGCTTCTCGAACAATTGCTGATGGACGAGATGCCCAGCCGCGAGAAAGTCCTTCAGGATCTAGCGCGCGAAACCGGCGAAAGCCTGGGCGTGCCCGTCCTGTTCGGTAGCGCGACAAGCTCGTGGGGCGTCCGCCGCCTCCTCAAGGCGCTGCGCCACGAGGCACCCGACGCCCAGTCGGCAGCGAAGCGCCTGTCCGTGTCTGACCCGTCCATGTACGTGTTCAAGATCCTTCACGGCCCGATCGGTCGGCTTGCTCTTGCGCGCGTGCTCGGCGGGAGGATCGCCGAGGGCTCCGATCTCAAGACGGAGAGCGGCGAGCACTCGCGGGCGGGCTCGATGTTCAAGGTGCAGGGCGAAAAGACTCAGAAAGTCGGCGAGGCCCGCGGCGGCGATATCGTCGCCGTGGCCAAGGTCGACACGGTCAAGGCCGGTCAGTGGCTGGGGTCCGGCAAGGTGCCCGAGCCGGTTGAGATCGAGTATCCGGCGCGCAATTGCGCGCTCGCGATTGAGCCAGCGGACCGCAAGGATGACGTGAAGCTATCCGGAGCCCTTCAACGGCTGACGGAGGAGGATGCCGGCCTGATTGTGGAGCATGACGACGCCAACCATGAAATCCGCCTGAGGGGCGTGAACGACGAGCATCTGAACACCGTCATCGCGCGCCTGAAGCGCCGCTACGGCGTCGAGGTGAAGAGCCACCCACCGCAGATCGGCTATCGCGAGTCCGTTCGGAAGCCCGTTCGCCAGCATGGCCGCCACAAGAAGCAGTCGGGCGGGCATGGCCAGTTCGGCGACGTGATCATCGAGATCCGTCCGGTGGGTCGCGGCGAGGGGTTCCGCTTCGACGAGAAGATCCACGGCGGCTCCGTGCCGAAACAGTGGATTCCGGCAGTAGAGGAAGGCGTCCGCGAGGCGCTGACCAAGGGGCCGCTGGGCTTTCAGGTAGTCGACGTCGCAGTGACACTGGTCGACGGCAGCTATCACAGCGTCGACAGCTCCGAGCTCGCATTCCGCCTTGCCGGCCGCCTCGCGATGCAGGAAGCGCTGGCTGCGGCGAGCCCGCATCTGCTGGAGCCGATGCACAAGCTCACCGTCGTTTGCCCATCCAGCGCGACGAGCCGGATCACTTCCGCAGTGGCGGGCCGGCGCGGCCAGATGCTCGGCATGGCGCCGAGGGACGGCTGGACCGGCTGGGACCGGATCGACGCCTTGCTTCCCGAGGCGGAGCTTGGCGGCCTCGAAGCCGAGCTCCGATCGCAGAGCCAGGGACTGGCGACCTATGAAGCGCAGTTCGACCATTTGGCCGAGCTGAACGGGCCGCTGGCGGACAAGGTGATCCAGCAAAGAGTGCCCGAACCAGCCTAGGGCCGATTGCGGCCTGACAGCAGGCATCTGCTTGCCTAGACCTGTCGGCCGATGAAGCATTGGATCAAGGACGCGCACTTCCGCTCGCTGTTGAAGAACAGCAGCTATCTCGGCGTGTCCAAGGCGGTCGCGGCCATCGCCGGGATCGCGACGCTCGCCTTCGCCGCGCGAGGTCTCGGCGTCACATTGTTGGGCATGCTGATCCTGATCGTCAGCTACGCCAAGGCGGCGAGCGGGCTGAGCAAGTTCCAGTCCTGGCAGCTCATCGTCCGCTACGGCGGCCGGGCTCTGGCCGGCGGGGAGCAGGAGGAATTCAAGGCCTCCACCGGCTTCGCATTCGCGCTGGACGTGGTCAGCGGAATCGGCGGGATGATCCTCGCCGTGATGCTGCTCCCATTCGTAGGCCAGTGGTTCGGCATCACCGACCAGTATCTCTGGCTTGCGATGCTCTACTGCACGCTGTTGCCGACCATGGGCGCGGCCACGCCAGTCGGCGTCCTTCGTGCCCTCGATCGTTTCGACCTGATCAGCTGGCAGGCAAGCAGCTACCCGATCGCCCGCGCAGTGCTCGCGGGCACCGCCCTCGCCAGCGGCGCGCCGATCGAAGTCTATGTCGCGATCTGGTTTGTCACCGATCTCGGGGGTGACATGGTCCTGTGGTTCCTCGCCTGGCGCGAGCTGCGGCGGCGCGGCCTTCTCGAAGGGATCAGACCGACGCTCCGGCCAGAGACGCTTCCCGGCGCCTGGCGGTTTGCAATTCACGTCAACCTGACGTCCAGCCTGAGCACCGCCTGGGGTCCCATTGCGCGTCTTGTCGTGGGCGGCCTCCTGGGCCCCGCCGGTGCCGGTATCTTCCGAGTCGCTTCAAGCCTCGCCGACGCTGCCGAGAAGCCCACGGACCTGCTTTCCAAGGCCTTCTATCCCGAAGTGGTCAGGATGGACCTCGCGACCAAGAAGCCATGGAAGCTGATGCTGCGCGGGACCGCGCTCGCAGCAGCCGTGGCCCTTGCCTTCATCCTGACCCTGGTGATCATCGGGCGGCCGCTGATCGAGCTGCTGTTCGGCAAGGAGTTCCTCGCAGCCTACCCGGTCATCATGGTCCTACTGATCGCGCCGCTGCTGGCTGTGGTCAGCTTCCCGCTGCCCTCAATGCTTTACGCCCTCGACCGGCCCGACGCGCCTCTGAAGGCGCGGCTCGTTGGAACGATCATTTTCTTTGCGATCATCGCTCCACTGGCCTGGAGCATGGGGGTCATTGGCGCGGCCGTTGCCTTTGTCACGGGTACCGCCGCGACTGTGTTCGTTCTGATTTTCCAGCTTTGGCGGGAGTACCGCCGCGTTCGTGGCGCCGCTGCGAGCAAGTCGGCCTAGCGAAGCGACTCCACGACCGCGATCGGTTGCCAGTCGCCAAGGCCGTTTTGCTCCGCGAAATCCTCGGGGAACGGTTCCCCGGCATGAATCCCGCCCGCGACGAACACGGCATCGAATCCCTGCTTCGCCGCCCCGACGATGTCGGTCGGCAGCCCGTCGCCGATCGCCAGCACCTCGCTTGCTGGCGGAAAGCCCGCGAGGCTCAGCGCGTAATGGTAGATTGCGGGGAATGGCTTGCCGTACCAGGTGACGCGTCCGCCAAGCCCAAGATAGACGTCCGCAAGCGCTCCGGCACAGGGCTCAACGGCACCGCCTCGAACGACGATCCGGTCGGGGTTGAGGCAGTGCAGGAGAACGTCGCGATCGGCGAGCGTCTCCAACTGCTCGCGATAATCCTCGACGTGACGCCGCCGATCGTCGAGACCGGTGCATGCCAGTTCGGTTAAATCGCCGTCCTCGGCAATCCGAACGCCGCGGCCTTCCAGAATTTCTCGGTCCGACTGTGTGCCGATGAAGCCTACTGGACGTTCACTGGACGTGATCTCGGCAATTCCAGCCTCACCGCTCGTCGCGATGCCGTCCCATGCCTCAGCGGGTAGGCCGAGCTGGTGAAGTTGCTGTTCGACCGCCTCTGCCGTTCGCGGGGCGTTGGTGACGAGGATGACCGTTCGACCCTCGCCGCGCCACTGCAGCAGGCGATCGGCGGCGCCCGGGTACAGGTGAACGCCGTCGTGAACGACGCCCCAGATATCGCACAGGATCAACCGGTAGCGCTCCGGAAGCGCATTGAGGACATTCATCGCGGCTAGAACTCACATCAGGCGGGTTGGGCTGCAGCGTCCGCCTTCTCCGACACTTCCTCTGCCGGCTCTCCCGCCGAGATCACCTGCGCAGCGACGAGGTCGCCGGTAACGTTGAGCGTCGTGCGGCACATGTCGAGGAAGCGGTCGACGCCGAGCACCAGTGCGATGGCCTGCGGGTCGATCCCGACCATGGCCAGGATGAGTGCGACGACGGGGAGCGAGCCTGCCGGAACACCGGCGGTTCCGATGCCTCCGAGGATGCAGACGAGCATCACCGTGAGCTGCTGCCACAGGGTCAGCTCGATTCCGAAGAATTGGGCGAGGAAAATGACGGTCACGCCCTCGAACATGGCCGTGCCGTTCTGGTTGGCCGTCGCGCCGATCGTGAGCACGAAGCGCGAGACGCGGCGGGGCAGTTGCAGCTTCTCCTCCGCCACCCGCAGCGCGGTCGGCAACGTTGCGTTCGACGACGCCGTCGAGAAGGCCATCAGCATGGCTTCCTGGACTTCGCGGAAGAAGGCGACGGGGTTCTTCTTGCCGAGCAGGACGAGCAGGATCGGGTAGACCACGAACATCTGAATCGCGAGCGCCAGCACCACGACGCCGACATAGGCCGACAGGCGAATGAGCAGGTCCCAGCCGAACAGGGCCGCGAGGTTGAACATGAAGCACGCGACCGCGATCGGCGCGAGCTTGATGACGAGCAGGATGAGCCGCATCGTCACGTCGAACAGGCCTTCGAACCCCCGTTTCAGCGCCCGCGCATTCGGCGTGTCAGTAAGCAGCAGGCCGATCCCGAAGAACAAGGCGAAGAACATGACCGAGAGGATGGCGCTGTTGCTGCCCATCACTTCTACGAGATTGTTCGGGATGATGTTGATGAACGCGTCGACGCCCGAGGGCTGCTCCACGCCGGTCTTGACGATCTCTCCGGCACGGTCGGCCTGTCCCGCGAGGAGCTCCGCCGCTGCCTCTCGATCCACGCCCGCGCCCGGCTTGAATATGTTCACCACCGCAAGGCTGACCGCCACTGCGATGGCGGAGACGACGATCGTATAAACCAAGGTGCGCAGGCCGACGCGCTTCAGCGATCTCACCTCGCCCATTTCGGAGATGCCCACGACCAGCGCCGAAAAGAGGAGCGGGATGACCAGCATGAAGATCAGGCGCAGGAAAATCTGGCCGATCGGCTGCGTCACGTAGGTGGTGACGATGTCCACCCACGCCGCGTCGCGCTGCGTCGAATAGACTATCAGGCCGAGGACGAGACCCGCGACGAATCCGATGAGCATCTGCCACTGCAGCTTCACGCCGCGACCCGTATTCGCCTCTTGCATCGGCCCTCCCGTTACAGCTCCGGCATTGAGCGGGGGCCCACGCCTGTCAAGCAGGACCCGCCTGTGCCGACCAGATCCAGGCGGCCGCCGGAAAGCTTACGGTCGTGCCGTCCGAACGCGCCTCGAGAACGCGCCGCATCCGTTCGCGGGCACTGTCCTGTTCTTTGGCGGTCAGCGAACCCAGAACTGCAGAAGCCGGGCCGATCCGGGAAAGGAATGTCATGGCGCTCCCAACAGCGCCGGCGACATAGTCGAAGGTCACTGCACGCGGCTCCGCGCCAGTCCACCCGGCGGAAGCGAGTATCTCCCGGACGTAGTTGGGGTCTGCGAACGCAAATCCGCTCGGCGCGCGACCCGGCGAAGGCACCTCTTGCCCGGCTGCCGCCGATGCGAGCTCCGAAGCCCATGGATTCAGCCGCCATTCCTGGAAGCATGAGAAAACTAGGGATGCGTCGGGACCGGCCGAATCACGCAGGTTTCGAAATGCCTGCACCGGGTCGGAGAAGAACATCACGCCATGGCGCGAGAAGATCAAGTCGAACGGACCTCGCTCCTTCGCGACCGCTTCCGCATCGCCGAGGACGACTTCTATGTTCGGTATTTGGGCGGTCCGCTCCTCTGCGACGCGCACGAGGGAAGGCGAGATGTCGCAGGCCACGATAGACGCGTCCGGCCGCGCCTCGGCCAAAGCGATGCTGGTAGAACCGGGACCGCAACCCACGTCGAATGTTCGAAAGCTGTTCTTTGGCGAAGCGGCGCGCATTGCTGACAGCAGGTGCGACGAGAGGCCTTCAAGTCCCCGGTCCGTGTGCTCCCAAAGCTCGGCCCAGGCATCGCCGCTCGCAGTCGCCCATTCGGGGCCCGTGCGCGTGGTGACGTCGCTCATGCGCTTGGGCCGAACGGCTCGTCGATGGACGGGGGCGGCACGCTGAACCACTTGGGCCCTGCCTCGGTCATGTAGAAGCAATCCTCCAAGCGGATTCCGAACTTGCCCGGCAGGTAGATACCGGGCTCGTTGGAGAAGCACATGCCGGGCGCAAGCGGTGTCTTTTCACCGTGCACGAGGTTGATCGGCTCGTGGACTTCCATCCCAATGCCGTGGCCGGTGCGGTGGGAGGTGCCCGGCAACTTGTAGCCCGGCCCGTAGCCCCAGCTTTCGTAGGTACGCCGGACCGCATCGTCGATGCTGCCTGCGGGCGCGCCGACCCTTGCTGCGGCAAAGGCGATGTCCTGACCGCGGCGCATCTGCTCCCAAACCTTGCGCACTTCCGGTGCGGGATTGCCGCCGAATACGAATGTCCGCGAAATGTCGGACTGGTAGCCGTGAACGGAGCAGCCACAATCCAGCAGGACCACCGTTCCCGGCTCGACAAGCTGCGGCTTGCGCGTCCCATGCGGGTAGGCCGAGCCTTGCCCTGTCAGCACGAGCGCAAATTCGGGATTTCCGCCGAGCGCCTCAGTCGCGGCGTTGATCATCGCCGAGATATCGGTCTGACTCATGCCCCGCCGGACTTGCCGATGTATCTGGCGGTAGGCGCCGACCGTGATGTCCGCGGCAGCCTGCATCAGCGCAAGCTCTGCCGGAGATTTGAGCATCCTTAAGGCCCGCACGACCGGATTGGCGTTGACGAACTTTGCGTCGGGCAACTGCTGCTGCAGCTTGTCGAGAATGAAGTACCGGTTCGTCTCCTCGAAGCCGATCGGCGAACCCGTGACGCCCCGCTCCTTGAGGAAGTCGGCGACGAGCTTGAGCGGCTCCTCGTCCTCCTGCCAGACGCGAATTTCGGCCGGAACTTTGAGGCCTTCCTCGACCGACGGTTTTTCGAAATGCGGTGTGACGATGATCGGCTCCCCGCTGGCGGGAATGACCACGCCCGTCAGCCGCTCCGAGCGCCCCCATTGGACACCCGTGAAATAGTCGAGACTGGCGCCGGACTCGATGACGACGGCTCCAATGCCGTGCCGTTGCATCAGTTCGCGAGCCTTGGCGAGGCGGACCAGACGCTCCTCGCGGCCGATGGGCGGCGGGAGCTTGATTGCCGTCGTCGCCTGCGTACCCGCTAGAGCAGTCACCGACAGGATGGATGACGCCGCAATCGCGCCACCAGCGCCAATCAAACCGCGACGACTGACCCTCATTCCAAGCATTTTTCGCCCCCTTGCTCGAGGCGCACTGTTGCACGGGGCGAGCGCTTCGGCCAGCAGGTGCGGATGCCATTCAGCCTGCACAATCTGCCCGGCGCCGGGCCGCGGCCTGGTCCGCGCCAGACGATCGTGCTGCTAGCGGGGCTGATGGCGCTCAACGCTTTCGCGATCGACGCGATGATCCCGGCGCTACCCGCGATCGGGTCGGACCTGCGCGTGCTTAATGACAATGATCGCCAGCTTGTGGTCGTCGCGTACATGGTGGGCTTCGGTTCGACGCAGCTCGTCTGGGGTCCGCTGGCAGACCGGTTCGGCCGCAAGCCGATCCTTGCCGCAGGCGTAGGACTCTACGCCTTCTTTGCGATCCTGTGCGCAATCGCCGAGAGCTTTCCGTTGCTGGTGGCGGGACGCGCGGCGATGGGCGCTTCGGCCGCAGTAACGCGAGTGCTGGTCGTCGCGATGGTCCGCGACCTGTTCGAAGGCGAGGCCATGGCACGGGTCATGAGCCTCGTCTTCATGGTGTTCATGGTCGTGCCGGTGCTGGCGCCGAGCGTCGGCCAAGGCATCCTGCTGTTCGGGCCATGGCGGGCAATCTTCCTCGTCCTCGCCGCCTACGGGCTGATCATGCTCACCTGGAGCTGGCTGAGTCTGCCCGAGACGCTGCATCCAGAATATCGGCGGAGCCTCGCTCCTCGGGATATCCTGAGCGCCGCTGTCCAGACCATTCGCGAGCCGCTTTCGCGGGGCTACACGCTGGCGCTGACCGTCACCTTCGGGGCGCTGATCGCGTACATTTCGACCATTCAGCAAATCGTGTTCGACGTGTTCAAGGCGCCAGGCGCTATCGGCGTCGTCTTCGGAGCTGTGGCCGCTCCCATGGCGCTGGCTTCGTGGACCAATGCCAAGGTTGTCGGGCGGTACGGCTTGCGCCGCGTCGGACACGGCGGCGCGCTGGCGTTCGCCGTCGTGACGGTCATTCACGCCCTGATCGGGAGTGCCGGGTACGAGAGCCTCACCACCTTCATCATCTTCCAGGCGCTGGCGATGGTGTGCTTCTCTTTCTGCTCGTCCAACCTTGGAACGCTGGCCATGGAGCGCATGGGACCGATTGCGGGCACTGCGTCATCGGTGCAAGGTGTGGTCGGAACGATCGGTGGCTCGGCCGTGGGGTACATGATCGGCCAAGCCTATGACGGTACGGCGCTGCCCTTCCTGTGGGGAACGGCCGCCTGCGCAACGATCACTTTCGTGCTGACAATCCTGACGGAGCCCAAGCGACTGTTCGCCGGCCCATCAGCGCCCGAACTCTGTGAAACCGTTCCCGAGGATCTGGCATAGCTCCCTCCCCGCTTGAGCAGGGAGGGAGGGCTGGGGATCATTCGGCGGCGATATCGTCGTCGTCGGCGGTCGGGCCGACCATGAGCGCTTCGCCGACTTCCTCGGTCTTGCCGCGGATCGACCGCTCGATGCGCTCGGCCATTTCCGGATTTTCCGTAAGGTAAATCTTGGCGTTTTCACGGCCCTGACCGATGCGGATCGAGTCATAGCTGAACCAGGCGCCCGACTTTTCGACCAGCCCGGCCTTGACGCCGAGGTCGAGGATCTCGCCTACCTTCGAGATGCCCTGGCCGTACATGATATCGAACTCGACCTGCTTGAACGGCGGAGCGACCTTATTCTTTACCACCTTCACGCGGGTCGCATTACCGACGATGTCGTCGCGATCCTTGATCTGGCCGGTGCGGCGGATGTCGAGACGTACCGAGGCGTAGAACTTGAGAGCGTTGCCGCCCGTCGTCGTCTCCGGATTGCCGTACATGACGCCGATCTTCATGCGGACCTGGTTGATGAAGATCACCAGGCATTGCGAGCGGCTGATCGAGCCGGTCAGCTTGCGCAGCGCCTGGCTCATCAGCCGGGCCTGAAGGCCCACGTGGCTATCGCCCATCTCGCCTTCGATTTCCGCCCTCGGCACGAGCGCGGCAACGGAGTCGATGACCAGCACATCGATCGCATTCGAGCGAACGAGCGTGTCCACGATCTCGAGCGCCTGCTCACCCGTATCGGGCTGTGACACGATCAGTTCGTCGATGTTGACGCCCAGCTTCTTGGCGTAGACCGGGTCTAGCGCGTGCTCGGCATCGACGAAGGCCGCCGTACCGCCGACGCGCTGCGCTTCCGCAATCGCGTGCAAAGCCAGCGTGGTCTTGCCCGAACTCTCCGGCCCGTAAATCTCAACGATGCGTCCGCGCGGAAGACCGCCGACGCCCAAGGCGATGTCCAGTCCCAAGCTGCCGGTGGAGATCGTCTCGATCTCCATCTTCTCGCGGCTACCGAGCTTCATCGCTGAACCCTTGCCGAAGGCGCGGTCGATCTGTGCGAGAGCCGCTTCGAGGGCCTTTTGCCTATCCATTCCAGGTGATTCCAATCCGCTTCCGATGACCTTGAGCTGCGCTGCCATGCTACTCATCCCCTCGTCAACGGGCGTCCGAGCGCCGCCCCAATAATCTTATGCGTACATGCTTTGTTCTTGGAGAACAAGAAGGGAACATGGTTACTGGAAATTCACACTACTTACCGTGTTACGGCTTCGAGCGCCTCATCCATCGCTTCGCGAAATTCAGAGCGCTGATAGAGATCGTTGTGACCCGCCCGGGAAATCGTCCGATCGAAGACGCGGTTCGGAACCAGTTTGCGCAACCCGTCGGTCCGCGACCGGGGGATAATCTCGTCGCTTTCCGCACTGATGATTGCGACCGGAACCTTTGAGTCTTTGAGGGCGGCGGCAGCGTCCATCTCGTGATGGAATAACAGGCCGACCGGCAGCCATGGGTAAAGGCTGGCCGCGACCTTTTTCAAAGCGTCGAACGGCGTGACGAGGATCAGTCCGGTTGCCGGACGGCGCTTCGCCAAGCTCGCTGCAAGTCCACTGCCGATGCTGAAACCAACGACGACCGTTTGGTCCGGCCGGACCTGTTCGACCGCCGCGTCGAACACCAGCGGCGCATCCGCCAACAACGCTTCGGCGGAGGGCCTACCCGTCGATGGCCGATAGCCGCGATAGTGAAAGGCGACGACATGCGCGTCCGGGTACAAATCGTGGAGATAGGCCGCGACATCCTCGCCGTTCCAGGCATTGCCGCCGAATCCAAGGATCAGAAGTTTCGACCCGGCATTATTGCGGGAAGGTGGAATGTGAACGCCGTGAAGCGTCTGCCCGTCCGCCGTGGAGACCTGCAGCCTCTTCGCTCCTGGCGCCAAGGGCGGCGGCGGCCCGACTGCGTGGACCGGGAAGATGAAATCGTCTTGAGACCAGCTCATGAAAAGAATGACTGCCGCAAACGGAATGAGAAGTGCGAGGAGAAACCAACCAAGCCTGACCACGAGCTAGGCCCGTGGCAGGTGAGTCACTGGGCGAAGGCGGCGTCGAGCGCCGGCGTGACCCGGTCGACCGTGTAAGGTTTCTCGATCACGGGAACGTTGGCGAACTGTGCCGGCGGCGGATCGACATGGCCGCCCGTCGCCAAGACGAAGGGGATCTGCTGTTCGCGCAGCAACTCCGCGACCGGCCAAACGCTCTCGCCTTTCAGGTTCACGTCAAGGATGGCCAGATCGAAGCCCCCCTTGTTGGCCTCCGCCATCGCGTCCTGAACGGATTCACACGTTGCGGTGACCGAATGCCCCAGAGACTCGAGGAAGTCCTCGAGCATCATCGCGATTAGCGGCTCGTCCTCAACAACCAGGATACTACGCTGCCCCATGGCCCCGGGAATAGTGTGAGCATCCGCTTCCGCAAAGCCCTAATTCATTGGACCGGCGTAAGGGCTTTCCGGGCCGCCTCCGCGAGCTCCTGTACGGAAAAGGGCTTCGGTAGGAAAGCGACCTTGTCGATGTCGATCGACTTGCGCAGCTGCTCCTCGGCATAGCCGGACATGAAAAGCACGGGAAGGTCGGGCCGGGTTGCCCGTGCCTCGCGAACCATCGTCGGGCCGTCCATCTCCGGCATGACGACGTCACTAATAAGTAAGGCGAATTCTTCACCGCGCTCTAGAATCTCAAGCGCTTCGAAGCCGTTATTGGCCGTGACCACCGTATAGCCATGGCGGGTAAGTGCGCGCTCCGCGACGGTGCGGACCATCGGTTCGTCTTCGACCAGAAGGACCCTTCCGCTGCCCCACAATTCGTTGTCGGCGCTCTTCACGACGCGCGGCGTCTGCACCTTCGGCTCGGTCTGGTGAACAGGAAGGTAGATGACGAAACGCGTGCCTTCGTCGACCTTCGAATCCGCGAAGATGAAGCCGCCCGACTGTTTAACGATGCCGTAGACGGTGGAGAGTCCGAGCCCCGTGCCCTTCCCCACTTCCTTCGTGGTGAAGAATGGCTCGAACACCTTGCCGAGCACGTTCGGCGGAATTCCGCAGCCGGTGTCGCTCACCGACAGCGCCGTATAGTCGGCGATCGGCAGGATTTCCGACCCAAGCTCCGCCACCTGGTCGGCCCGGACCGCGTAGGTCTGGATCGTCAGCGTTCCACCGCCCTTTGACGCCATGGCGTCACGCCCGTTCACTGCGAGATTGATGATGACCTGCTCGAGCTGGCCTGGATCCGCGCGGATCGATCCAAGGTTGCGCCCGTGCTTCACGACGAGAACAACGGTCTCGCCGAGGAGGCGCTTCAGGAGATGAGAGACTTCCGACACAACGTCGGGAAGCTGCAAGACCTGCGGGCGCAGCGTCTGCTGGCGGGAGAAAGCGAGAAGCTGACGGGTCAGACCGGCGGCGCGGTTGGAATTCGACTTGATCTGCTGGATGTCGTCGTAATCGCTGTCGCCGGGCGTATGCCGCATCAACATCAGGTCACAATGGCCGATGATCGCCGTCAGGATGTTGTTGAAATCGTGAGCGACGCCGCCGGCGAGCTGGCCGACCGCCTGCATCTTCGTAGCCTGGGCGATCTGGCGCTTGAGCTTCGCTTCCTCGCTATTGTCCTTGAGCAGCAGCAGGACGGCGGCATCACCAAGGCCGCGAAGGCCTGCGATCGTCAGCGCAACCGGCTCCTTCGGATCCCGGGTCAGGCGTATGGCTATGTCGCCGGACATGGCAGGCCCACGCGCGTTGCGGCGCACGGAATCCGCTACCGCGGCCTTATCCTCCTTGACCACGAGATCGCCCGGATAAACCAGCTTCGCATTGCCCTTGATGCCCGCGGCGTTCCGGAATGCCTGGTTCATGGTGAGGAAGCGCCCGTCGCGATCGACCAGCGCTAGCCCAATGGGCAGCATGTCGAGCAGCGCCTGGAGATTGGACGACCCGCCGGATGCCGCGGAACCGTCAAACAGAAGGAATGTGCCCGTCCCCCCGGGCACGCCCGGGTTGACGGGCACGTGCACGGCGCGAAGTGGCCCACCCGCTTCGCCATCAGAGGGAAGATGGAACAGTCCGTCCTCGCCAACCTCGACGAGCTCGGAAAAGCGTGGACTGTCGTCGCGGTGCCCGGCTGGGATTGCCCGGTCCGCGAAAAGCTTGTTCGCGGCAAGTACGCGGCCGTTGTCGTCAACCAATGCCGCAAGCACCCCCGCCCTCGTCAGCCGCTCGCCAGTGACTCCCGAAATGCCCTGAATTGCCATTGCGAGGGGATCGGCCGGGGCAGGAATCGGGAAGCGCCAGAGCAGCAGGTCGTTGCGGAGCCCGGCGCGTTGCACTTCCACCGCCGTCAGCCCCGCCAAGGTCGCGACGCCTGCTGCGCAGCCCGCGCCATCGCGCCACGCCATCGACACGGCCGCCAAGAGCGCCTGGGTCGAGTCATGGTCGGCCGGGAGCTGGAGTGGCGGAACGGTCTCGAACCGAGTTCGATAAGCCTCGTTCGCCGCCAGCAATGCGCCTTCCGTTGAAGTAATTGCGGCTGGTTCCTCACACAGGGCGAGAGCTGCGCCGACAAGGCCGAAGTCGGAGCCCTGCTCGCCGATGGCTTCGGGAGTTGTGCCGGATGTCCGCCTGCCTAGCGCCGCCAGCGTCGCGAAGGCGCCTCCGCCGGCAAGGCCCGCCAGGACGAGCGTAGGGACGATACCAAATTGCAGCCAGATCAGCCCAAGGCTGAGCAGGGCCGCACCGCCAAGCGCGGGGAGCAGCCAACGACCATGGCCATCCAGCGGATGGGATGCGATCGTCGGCAGCTCCTGATGCAGCATTCGGTTGCGGTCCCCCCTACCAGATCCTTACACGCTGCTCCGGCGAAAGGTACATCTTCTGGCCGGCCTGCACGTCGAAGGCCGGGTACCACGGATCGAGGTTTCGGACGATCCAGGTGCGCTGCTCGGATGGTGAGTGCGGATCGGTGATGAGGCGCTGGCGAAGGTTCGCCTCGCGATAGTTGCGCCGCCACACCTGCGCCCAGCCGAGATAGAAGCGCTGGTCGCCGGTCGTCCCGTCCAGCACGGGCGCCTCCTGGCCGCCGAGGGAGTGCTTCCACGCGTCATAAGCTACGGTGAGACCGGCAAGGTCTCCGATGTTCTCGCCGAGGGTGAAGGCACCCTGGATCTTCGCCCCGGGGAAGATTTCATAGGCGTCGTATTGGGCAACGAGCGACTTGCCTGCCACCTCGAACGCTTTGACGTCCTCGGGAGTCCACCAGTCGGCGAGACGGCCGTTCTCGTCATACTTGGCGCCCTGGTCGTCGAAGTGATGGCTGATCTCGTGGCCAATGACGGCGCCGATTCCGCCATAATTGATTGCCGGGTCGGCGTGCGGATCGAAGAACGGCGGCTGCAGGATCGCCGCCGGGAAGACGATCTCGCTCATGTTGAAATTGGCATAGGCGTTGATCGTCATGGGAGTCATGAACCACTCCCACTTGCGGACTGGCCCACCGAGCTTCCCGTACTGATAGACGTGCTCGAACTCCGATGAGCGCATGGCATTGCCGAGCGCGTCGCCGGCACGGATGTCGAGGCCCGAATAGTCGCGCCACTGGTCGGGATAACCTATCTTGGTGGTGAAGTTCGCCAGCTTTGCCTTGGCGCGCGCCTTGGTCTGCGGTTGCATCCACGTCAGTTGGTCGATGCGGCGGCCCATCGCCTGCACGACATTCTTCACCAGCTCGTCAGCGGCAGCTTTCGTCTCCGGCGGGAAATGCCGCTGGACGTAGATCTTGCTGATGTCGTCGGCGAGGGCGCCCGTGGTGAAGGTGACGCCGCGCTTCCAGCGCTCTTCCTGCTGGGGCGTGCCGTTCAGGGTCGTGCCGTAGAAGCCGAAGACCGTGTCATCGATTTCCTTCGGCAGGACCGCGCCGTAGCCGACCAGCGAACGTACCAGAAGCTGGTCCTTCAGGACTTGCAACGGCGCACCCCGGATCGCCTTCGCAATGCCGGTGAACGCGCTCGGCTGATAGATGATGACCTCATTGCCCTTGAAGCCGACGCCATCAAGATAAGCCTGGAAGTTAAAGCCGGGAGCGCGACGCTGGAGCGCGGTGACCGCAAGCTTGTTATAGGTCTTCGTCGCGTCCCGGCTCTCGACCTGCGTCCAGTGCGCGCGGGCGATATTCGTCTCTAGATCGAGGATCGCCTTGGCTCGCGGTGCGGCGTTCGTCTCTCCGGCGAGCGTCAGCATCTTCGTCAGGAAATCGAGATATTTCCCGCGGACTTCGGCGGTCTTGGCGTCGGTCTTCAGGTAATAATCGCGGTCGGGCATGCCGATGCCGCCCTGCGTCATGTTCAGGATGTACTGATCGTTCTGCTTGTCATCGAGATTGACGAAAGCAGGGAACGGTCCGCCGATCCCAAGCCGGTCGGCGCGAGCGACCAGGGCCGCGTAATCCGCCTTGTCCGACAGGCCGCGAACGTCATTCAGCCATGGCTCGAATGCTCCAAGGCCCTTGGACTCGATTGCGGCCGTGTCGAGGTAGGAATTGTAGGCGATACCGATCTTGCTGTTCGGATCCTTCACAGCCTCCTCGATGATCGCGCGGGTACGATTCTTCGACAAATCGTCGAGCTGCGTGAACATGCCATAGTTCGATTTGTCGGCCGGGATTGGCGTCGTCTTGGCCCAGGTGCCGTTGGCGTAGGTGTAGAAATTCTCGCCCGGGGCAACAGTCGTATCCATGCCGGCCTTGTCGAAACCGAACGTGCCCAGCTCCGGCTTGGGGGCTGCCGGCGCTTCGGGAGCGGGAGCGGCGGGCGCTTCGACCGGCGGCGGGGGGATTTCGGCTGGACGCGTGGCACAACCGGCGAGCGCGGTGCTCGCCGCGAGAACGGCAATCAGATGCTTCATGTTTTCAGACCCTCAGCTAATCTCTTGAGCTGACGCTTCCCCGCGCGCAGCGTAACGGCGTTGAACCCATTTCCGTCCGACCCACCAGCGCCATCCGACAAGCGACACCCAATATCCTGCAAACGCAAAGACCGCCGCGATCACGACCAGTCCGGTCACCATCGCGGGAGCTGCGTCGGAAACCAGCCAGGCGAACCATCGTCCAATGCTCGCGTGCGTCGTTGCAAGCACCTGAAGCGTTGCAAGATCGGCATGGAATCCGAGCCGATTTCCGACATTGACCGCAGCGACCAGGAAGAATGGCGTGGTTGCCGGATTGGACAGGAACGTCATGGCCGCTGCGATCGCGACATTTCCGCGCAAGGCCATGCAGACCAGCGCCGCGCCAACGATCTGCAGGCCCGGTACCATCAGGAAAATTCCCACGAACAAGCCCACGGCCACGCCGCGCGGCACGGATCGGCGCGTGAAGCGCCACAGCTCCGAATGGCGGATCCGGTGACCGAACGGCTTCAGGAGGACGCTGTTCTGGACGTCGTGTCGGCTAGGCGCATGCCTGGCCATGAAGCTCCGAACGAGTGTTGCGAGATCAGCCACGCGACCTCAGCAGTCGTCCCTGCTCGCGCTTCCAGTCGCGCTCTTTGATCGTGTCCCTCTTGTCGTGCACTTTCTTGCCTCGGGCCAGCGCCAGCTCGACCTTCGCCTTACCTCTGGAGTTAAAGTAAATTGATAGCGGGACCAGGGTCAGGCCTTGGCGAGTCACCGCGCCATGCAGTTTGGCGATTTCCCGGCCTTTCAGCAACAGCTTACGCTGACGGCGCGGCTCATGGTTCTGCCGATTGCCATGGCTGTATTCGGGGATGTGGCTGTTGATCAGCCAGACTTCCTCGTCATTGATGGTGGCATAGCTCTCGGCGATCGAGCCCTCGCCCTGGCGCAGCGCCTTCACCTCGGTCCCGGTGAGGGCGATTCCCGCTTCCATGCGGTCGTCGACGAAATAATCGAAGCGCGCGCGCCGGTTCTCGGCGACGACCTTCTTCTTGTCGAAAGGTGATGAAAGCGACTTGGACACGAAAACCTATATAGGGGCTAAATCAGGCCCGCGTGCTCCAGAGCCTTGTCGACCGCCTGCTTGGACGCGTCCGACGGCTCCGTGAGCGGCAGGCGAAGAGCCGTCGGAAAGCCCGGCCGAACGCGGCTCAGCGCATATTTGACGGGACCGGGCGAAGTGTCCGTGAACAGCGCCGTGTGCAGCGGATAGAGTCGATCCTGCAGCTGCAGCGCATCGTCCCAGCGGCCCTCCCGGGTCGCCTCCTGGAAGTCGGCACACAAGCGCGGAGCGACATTGGCACTGACCGAGATGCAGCCGACGCCGCCCATCGCGTTGAAGGCCAAGGCGGTCTCGTCATTGCCGGAAAGCTGGCAGAACTCCTCGCCGCAGGCGAGACGCTGGGCGGTGACGCGGCCAAGGTCGCCGGTCGCGTCCTTCACGCCGACCACGTTCGGAAGGCGGGATATCTCGGCCATGGTTTCGATCTTAATGTCTACGATCGCTCGGCCCGGAATGTTGTAGACGATAATGGGCAACTCCGACGCCGCTTCGACCTCGCGAAAGTGCGCGAGCAAGCCGGCCTGGCTCGGCTTGTTGTAATAGCCGGTGACGATCAGAGCCGCGTCCGCCCCGGCTCCCTTCGCTGCTTTCAGATGCTCGAGGCACGTTGCGGTCGAATTGCTGCCGCATCCGGCGATGACCGGTACCCGGCCTCGCGCCTGCTCCACGGTGATCTCGAAAACTCGGTACTGTTCCGGATTAGAAAGTGTCGGCGCTTCGCCTGTTGTACCGCAAGGGACCAGTGCGCTGCTCCCTTCGGAGATTTGCCATTCAATGAGATCGCGAAGTGAGTCTTCATCGACACAGTTGCCGGAAAAAGGTGTCACCAGTGCGGGTATCGACCCGTAAAACATGAACTTTTTGCCTTCACGTGAGGTTAGCCGAAGTGAATAATCGACCGCGTTCAGGGACTGATAAGGACCACGGTCGGATTATGTCCAGCATGAGGGGTGTCGCTATCCTTATTCCGCTAATCATGGGCACGGCCACAGCCGCGTCCACCCAAGTGCCCTACTCCGCCCCGCCCGTCCGGCAAGTGGCGTATGCGCAACCGTCAGCCGGCTACGCTGTCGGCTATGCACTCAACGACTGGAGGCGCCTCCGCCGGAGCGGCAGCACAAGCTTCGCCGATTATGCCCGTTTCCTCGTCGCCAATCCCGGCTGGCCCGGTGAGGACGGGATGCGCCGTTCAGCCGAGCGGGTCATGCGTCCTGGCGAAAATGTCGGAACGGTCCTTGCGTTCTTCGCGAGCGAGAAGCCGCAGACGGGCACCGGCTACGCCCGCCTCGCGGATGCGCTGAGCTCGACCGGGCGCGGTACCGAGGCCATCGCGGCAGCACGTGAGGCATGGGCATCCGCCGATCTTCGCGGGTCGGACGAGCAGAGCATCTTCGCTCGATATGGCGCACACTTCACTTGGCAAGATCATGAGCGGCGGACCGATGCTTTGCTCTTCGCCAAGGATCCCGCAAACGCCGAGCGTTTCCTGCCAATGACCTCGGCCCCGCGCCGCGGTGCCTTCACAGCGCGTGTGGCGATGCAGCGGCGTTGGCCGGATGCCGAGACTCGCTACCAGGCGGTCATCGGTCAGGTCACGACCGACGCCGGCCTGATGATGGACCGCGCGCGCTACCTTCGCGATGCGAACTGGGAGAGCGCCGCTCGCCAGCTTTTCGCCCGCGACCATAGATTTACCTATCGCCCGGCCGATCCTGAGCGCTTCCTGGACATGCAGATTGCGCTGGCGGATGGCGCGGCGAACCAAGGCCAATGGAGCCTTGCCTATAACATCGCCAGGCAGAGCGACGACGTGCTGGCGCAGGGCGCGAACGTCAGCGACCAGGTCATCGGCATTCGCGACAAATATACGTCGCTGATGTGGCTTGGCGGAACGGCGGCCTGGAGCGGGCTCAATCGCCCGGCCGACGCGATGATCATGTTCGACCGCTACTCGCGCGGCGGCAAGTCGCTGCAGGTGCTTTCGAAGGGCCTCTATTGGGCTGGCAAGGCGGCAATGTCTGCCCGCCGCCCGACCGACGGCCTGATGTATTTCCAACGCGCCGCTGCCTATCCGGAACTGTTCTACGGGCAGCTTGCGCTCGAACAGCTCGGCCGCGCAGTGCCGGCGCCAGGGCCGCTCCCCACTTTCGCCGTCAATCCGGCCCAGCGGATGGAGTTCGGAACGCGTCGCCTCGTCCAGGCCACGCAAATCCTCGGCCAGCAAGGGCAGCGCTCCGAGCAGACCCTGTTCGTCCGTGCACTGGCGGAATCACTGAACAACGACGCAGAGCGCGTCCTCGCGACGCAGTTCGGCCAGCAGATCAGCCGTCCTGACCTTGGCGTCTGGGTTGCTCGAATGGCCCGCGTGAAGGGCAGCGCTTTCTACGTGGAGACTGCCTACCCGCGCCTCCCAGCGGCGGTGAACGGGGCGCGTATGTGGTCGCTCGCACACGGCATCGCTCGTCAGGAAAGCTCGTTCGATCGCGCGGCGGTCAGTCATGCCGGCGCTCGCGGGATGATGCAACTAATGCCCGGCACGGCGCGCGAGCAAGCGGGTAAGATGGGATTCGCCTACGACAGCTACCGGCTGACTAGCGATCCCGCTTACAACGTCATGCTCGGCACCGCTTATTTCCAGCGCATGCTGAACATCTGGAACGGCAATGCGCCGCTCGCGATCGCGAGCTACAACGCTGGGTCCGGCAATGTCGGCAAATGGGTCAACCGCTACGGCGATCCGCGCGGCCGCAAGGACGTGCTGCAGTTCATCGAGCAGATTCCGTTCAGCGAGACGAAGGCCTACGTTCAGCGCGTCATCGAAAACAGCGTGGTCTATGACCGGATGAACCCGGGGACGCCTTCGGGAACGGTGCACGTCTCCACCTATCTCGGGAAGAGCCGTCCGGGCTAAGACGCCTCATGAGCAATCCACAACCGCGGTTCATCACGGCCGCGGGCTTCGCCAGGCTTCGCGCCGAATATGACGAGCTGTTCGCGACCGAGCGGCCGAAGCTCGTCGAAACGATCGCCTGGGCAGCCGCCAACGGCGACCGATCCGAGAACGGCGATTATATCTACGGCCGGAAGAAGCTGCGCGAGATCGATCGGCGGCTCGGACATCTGGCCAAGGTGATGAAAGCCGCGAAGGTGGTCGAGCCCGGCGCGCAGGGATCGCGGGACCAGGTGCGTTTCGGGGCGACTGTCGAACTCGCCGATGACGAGGACTCCCGCCGCACGCTGACGATCGTCGGCGACGACGAGGCGGACGCCTCGAATGGGCGGATCGGCTGGAGCGCACCACTCGCCCGCGCGTTCGTTGGAGCGAAGGTCGGCGACGAGCGTATTGTACGCTTGCCGGGCGGCGAGAAGAGCTACGAAGTGATGGAGATCCGTTACCCGAACGCCTGAACGTCAGGCGAAATGGTCGCGAAGCACCTCCAGCGACGGATCATGCGTCAAGTCGAGGTGCAACGGGGTAACCGACACAAAGCCATCGGCAATCACCTCCAGGTCGGTCGAATGCCCGGGCGTCTCGACGACCGGCGCAAGGCCGAACCAATAGTAATTGTACCCGCGCGGGTCGGTGCGCTCGACGATACGGAGCCGGCCGTAGTCGCGAATGCCCTGGCGGCAGACGCGCACGCCCTTCACCTGCTCTGGTGGGAGCGCCGGGAAATTGACGTTGATGAGGGTGCCGGGCGTCAGTTCCATGCCGATCAGCGGCTCCAAGGCGCGCTCAGCCCAGGCTTCGGCCGCCGCGAACGGAACGGTGTCGCCCATCCCCTCGCGCGAATAGCTTTGGCTGAGCGCAATCGAGCGAACGCCGGCTAGCGCACCTTCCATCGCCGCCGACACCGTGCCCGAATAGGTGACGTCCTCGGCAAGGTTGGCGCCCCGGTTGATCCCCGACAGAATCAGGTCCGGAGGCGAGTCCTTCATGATCTGGGCCAGCGCCATCATCACGGCGTCAGTCGGCGTTCCCGTGACGGAGAAGCGCCGATTGTCGTGCCGCCGGATCCGCACCGGCTGACTCAGGGTGAGGGAATGCCCCGCCCCGGACTGCTCGTCGGTGGGTGCGACCACCCAGATATCGTCCGAGAATCGCCGTGCGATCGTCTCCAGAAGGTCGAGTCCGCGGGCGTTGATGCCGTCGTCGTTGGTCAGGAGGATACGCATTTGCGAGGGCTATGGGCGAGTGCCATTACGACCGCAACCGGCGCTAATGCGCTAATTCGGCAACAGAATTGCCATTTCTTCACATGGCGTTCGACAGTCCTTGTTAAGCCTCCGCCGCTTATCTATAGCGCCCGTGGGGATAACCGACTGAGTCCGGGTTACCTAAGTCCCGGTAAAGTCGAGTTAATCTGCCTCCGGCTGCCCGGTGGCCCGGCCGCAGCCGCAGGTGACACGGGGGTGTCCGGCGAGCTCGGGGGAGCACGCTGGTACGAGTTGGGAGGGGATCCAATGGCTACAGCACTAGTCGACCTGTACGGCGGTCAACCGATACCGTTCGATCGCATCATCCTTGCCGAGGGCTATCGCCCGAGCGAGGACGATGAATTCATGTGCGACCTGCATCGCGCCTACTTCCTTCGGAAGCTGAAGGACTGGAAGGAAGCGGTCATCGAAGAATCGCGCCAGACCATGGCGCAGCTTCAGGTCGACTCGCTCCGCGAACCCGACCTTGCCGACCGCGCGTCGAGCGAAACGGATTGGGGCATCGAGCTCCGCACCCGCGATCGTCAGCGCAAGCTGATCGCGAAGATCGATTCCGCGATCCGCCGCCTCTACGAAGGCGAATATGGTTATTGCGAAGTCACGGGCGATCCCATTTCGCTCGCCCGGCTCGAAGCTCGGCCGGTGGCGACGATGACTCTTGAGGCGCAGGAGCGCCATGAGCGGATCGAGAAAGTTTCGCGGGACGACTGATGCCCCGCAGATGCGCGGGGCCTCGCGGTCCCGCGCATGAAAAAACCGGCCCTAGTGGAAGTGGCCGGCCAATTCGTCCTTCAGTCTGAGCTTTTCTTTCTTAAGCTCATGTAGCTTGATCATGTCGGGGAGCGGGCGATGCTCTTCTTCATCGATCTGTGCGGCGAGAGCAGCGTGCTTAGAGGTCAGCTCATCGCCGAGTGCCTTGTCCATCGGTGCCATTCCTTTCCTTGAATGCGACTGAACAGTGTCGGCAGTAAAACACTTTTCAGACGATTTGTCTCGTATCCATAGCGTCTATCCGCCCTGCCGGTGTCGCGACTCATCGCGGCAGTAGGGCCATGACCTTGATGCCAGCCTGAGGTAGTTCAGAGCCGAATGGACGACGCAATCCGCGAGCAGCTGGACGCCATGAAGGCGGAACACCGGCGATTGGACGAGCAGATCAGGGCCCTGACCGAGGAACCCCTCTTCGACCAGTTGGAGATCGCGCGGCTGAAGCGCCGTAAGCTCCATCTGAAGGATCACATCCAGCTGATGCTTGACCGGAACACGCCCGACATCATCGCCTGAGGCCCTGCCGAATTGTACCACTGAGGGACTTTTTGCCCCGAAACCGCGACCAGCGGCTGTCTTCGAGCGTTTCCACCCGCAACGAACAATGGCAGTGATTGAACCATGGATGATTCGATCAATCCGCAAGCCGAAGCGCGGATCACCTCGCGGCTGATCGACAGTCTTTATACCGAGGCGATGCTGCTCGCCGACGAGGCACGCTCCTATTTCGACGATGCCGGCCGCGACGACCGCAGCACGCTCGAACCTTTCGTTCGAGTCGGCTTCGCCTGCGAGTCGCTGAAGGTAACCACCCGAATCATGCATATCGTCGCGTGGTTGCTGACGCAGCGAGCGATCGAGACAGGCGAACTGCCCGGCCGTGAGGGACGGCGTCCGGAGCGCCGTTTGGGACATGCCGCGGAGAGCGATGCCGAACTGGTCGCAAAGCTTCCTCCCGCAGCGCAGCGCTTGATCGAATCGAGCAGCGAACTTTACGCCCGTATCAAGCGCATCGACGAAGGCGTCGTCGCTGAAGAACCGGCGGCAAGCCCTGCCCGCGCGCTCATGGGGCGACTCGAACGCGGGCTCGGTGGGAATCTCGGCTAAGCAGCGTTAGTCTCCGCCCATGCGGAGCTTTACCTTCCACCCGGGACCGCGGCTGATCGCCGGCGCCGGCAAATCAGCAACCATCGCGGACTTGCTTCCACCCGGACCGTGCCTGTTCGTGTCCGACGAGCAACTGGTTCAACTCGGCCTCACCGGGACCGCCTGCAAGGCGCTCGAAGATAGCGGACGCAGCGTCGTCCTGTTCGATAAGGTCGAAGCAGATCCCTCGCGGGCCACGCTGGAAGCTGCGGTGGCGGCCGGGCGCGAGGCAGCGGTTGCGTCTGTCGTCGGCTTCGGCGGCGGGAGTCCGATGGATGTTGCGAAGCTGGCAGCCTACCTGCTCGGCTCCGGCGACGATCTCGACAGCATCTGGGGCGTTGACGTCGCCAAAGGCCAGCGCCTGCCCCTGGTACTTGTCCCGACCACCGCGGGCACGGGATCGGAGGCGACTCCGATCTCGGTCATCACATGCGAGGGCGGTGTAAAGCTCGCCGTCAACGCCCGTCCGCTGACCGCAGATTGGGCGGTCCTCGATCCGCAGCTCACCATGGGCCTGCCGCGCGGAGTCACGGCGGCTACCGGCATCGACGCGATTGTCCATGCAGTGGAAGCCTACACTTCCGCACGACTCAAGAACCCGGTGTCAGACGCACTCGCGCGGGAGGCGCTGCGTTTGCTGACAGGCAATCTGCTGACCGCCTGCAGCAAGCCGAGCGACATGGAGGCACGAGAGGCGATGCTGCTCGGTGCGCACCTCGCTGGTCTCGCATTCTCCAATGCCCCGGTCGCAGGGGTCCACGCCCTCGCCTACCCGCTGGGCGGCCTGCATCACCTTCCCCACGGCGTGACGAACGCGCTGATGCTACGTCATGTGCTTCAGCACAATGCGGAAGCCGCTCGCGAGCATTATGCGGAGCTTGCGCCAATCGTCGCCCCGCAGTGCGAGGCCGAAGGCAGCCAGGCACGCTCCGCGATGCTGATCGACAGGCTGGACGAGCTTGTCCGCGAAAGCGGCATCGCCACCCGGCTGCGCGACTACGGAATCGACGTAGCGGAAGCACCGATGCTGGCGCGCGAGGCGATGAAGCAGACGCGGCTGCTGGTGAACAATCCTTGCCAGATCACGGAAGCCGATGCCCAGCGGCTCTACGAGGCTGCCTGGTGAGCCGAAAGCCTCCGGCGGTACGCTCCGATTTCGGCGTCTGGCGCTCCATGACGACGCGCTGGGCGGACAACGACGCCTACGGACACGTCAATAACACCGTCTACTACGAGTGGTTCGACAGCGCAGTAAACGCGTGGATGATTGAGCAGGGCATGCTCGACATCGCAAACGGCGATCCGATTGCCCTCGTCGTCGAGACACGCTGCACCTACGCGGCGCCGCTCGAGTTTCCGCAAATGGTGGAGATCGGCCTGGCAGTGGCTGAACTCGGACGATCGAGCGTCCGCTACCGCATCGGCGTCTTCGCGGGAGGCGCAACGGAAGCCGCGGCCGAGGGCGAGTTCGTCCATGTCGTCGTCGACCGGGCGACCCGCCGCCCTGTGCCCATTCCCGTGGAATGGCGGATGAAGCTGGAAGCGATCAGCTAGCGCAGAGCCGCGCCTTCGCGGCGCGATATTCCTCGGACAGCTTGGCGACCAGTTCGCCGGCCGGCATCACAGCGTCGACGGCGCCGACGCCCTGCCCCGAGCCCCAGATGTCGCGCCAGGCCTTGGCTCCGCTCGCCGACTGGAAGTTCATCGCCTCCGCACCGGGCGCGGGCAGGTTCTCCGGATCCAGGCCCGCCGCGACGATCGAGGCCCGCAGGTAATTGCCGTGAATGCCGGTGAAGAGGTCGGAGTAGACGATGTCGGCCGCGCTGCTGGCCACGATGGCCTGCTTATACTCATCGCTCGCCCGCGCCTCCGGCGTGGCGATGAATGCCGATCCGACATAGGCAAGATCTGCGCCCATCGCCTGGGCGGCAAGCACCGCTTCGCCATTGGCAATGGCTCCGGACAACGCCAGCGGTCCATCGAACCAACGGCGAATCTCGTGGATCAAAGCGAACGGCGACCAGCGGCCGGCATGTCCACCGGCGCCCGCCGCAACCGCGATCAGGCCGTCCGCGCCCTTCTCGATCGCCTTGCGCGCATATCGATCGTCGATGATGTCGTGAAGCGTGATCCCGCCCCAGGCATGGACGGCATGATTGAGTTCCTCGCGGGCGCCGAGCGAGGTGATGACGATCGGCACCTTCCACTTGGCGCAGACTTCCATGTCCTGCTCGAAACGGTCGTTCGAGCGGTGAACGATCTGGTTGACTGCAAACGGCGCACTGGGCGCATCCGGATTGTCCCGATCGTGCGCGGATAGCGCCTCCGTGATCTCGTGAATCCACTCGTCCAGCTGCGATGCCGGGCGGGCGTTCAAAGCCGGAAAGCTGCCCACCACGCCCGCCGTGCACTGCGCGATGACGAGCTTCGGGTTGGAAACGATGAAAAGCGGCGCCGCGATGACCGGCAGGCGCAGGTTCGAGAGAATGGGCGGCAGCATCAGAGGCCGTGATACTGACGGTACCAGTCGACGAAACGCGGGATACCCTTCTTCGATCGTCGTCGATCGGATTAAATCCGTGGTCTCGCTCGATCGCGGCTGATGTCTGCGAAGGTATCCTTCACGTCGCCGGGCTGGATCGGCTTGCGGATCGATCAGCGCTTTTCGGCCTGTCGCCTGCTCCAGCAGTTCCACGACGCGCATCAGGTCTTCGCTGCGATGATTGCCGATGTTGTAGATGGCATGCGGCCCTGTGCCGCCACCGGCCTTGACCGACCCGTCATCCGCGGGCGGGCTGTCGAGGCAGGCCGACGATGCCGCTGACGATATCGTCGATATAGGTGAAGTCCCGCCGCATCTCGCCGCGATTGAATAAGGGCAATGGCTCGCCCGCGTACAGGGCCTTGAGGAAAATCCACATCGCCATGTCGGGCCGGCCCCATGGTCCGTAGACCGTGAAGAAGCGCAGTCCCGTGCTGGGCAGGCCGTGAATGTTGGCATAGGATTCGCTCATCAGCTCGTTCGCCTTCTTGCTTGCGGCGTAGAGCGAAAGCGGATGGTCGACGCGGTCCTCGACGCGAAAGGGGAGCGACTTGTTGCTCCCGTAGACCGAAGAGGATGAGGCGTAGACAAAGTGACTGGAACGGCGCGCCCGGGCGAGCTCCAGCATGATTGCCGTGCCCGACCAGGTTGGACTGAAAATATGCTGCCGGATTTTCGAGGCTGTAGCGAACGCCCGCCTGCGCGCCGAGGTGAACGATGCGGTCGAATTCGGCTCCGCGGCTCAGGTCCGCCAGAGCGGCGGCATCGGAAAAGTCGAGCCGCTCGAAGCGGAAGCGGTCGCCGAACTCGCGCGACAAGCCGTCTAGCCGGGCCTGCTTCAACGACGGATCGTAATAGGAATTCAGGTTGTCGATCCCGAGCACGCTGTCGCCACGCGCAAGAAGCGCTCGGGCCGTTGCCGAACCGATGAACCCAGCTACTCCAGTGACGAGAACCGACATGGCCGCCGCTTAGCCGCAGCGGTCGCGAATTGACCACTGCTAATTACGGAAGCGGAGCGATTAGATCGCGGTACGGCCATCCACGTTGCCTGGCGGTGAGTAGCGACAGATCAGATAATCCCACTTCGCCGACGGATGGATGGCGCAGCCGACATGCGTCGTACCCTTCCAGACTACCTGCGTGTAATGCGCAACGTCGGCCCAATTTCCGGTGCGGCTCACGTGCGGGAAAGGCATTCCAGGGCGGTAATAGGCTTTCTCGGCAATCCAGTTATCGTTTGTTAGATGTGCCGCCATTTGTCGGCGGATTTACTCAGGTCGGCGATAATGCGGACGGATCAAACGGTCGTAAGCTGAATTTTCGCGCTTGCTTTAGCGAAGCACTCTCGCCCATCTCGACAATGGCCGACGCGTCATCCACGGCGTATCAGGGCTCAGGAGCAAGAGTGGAAACCTACGGCTTCTGTTACGTCGCCGATAGCGAAGGCTTCGTCGACGAGGCGCTGGTTTCCATCGCCTCGTTGAGAGAACATATGCCCGATGCTCGGGTGGCGCTCATCACGCACCAGCACTTGTTCAGGCCAGACCATTCGGTCACGGATTGGGTCGAACTCGGACCTTCAACCCGAAACGGTCCGATCATCAAGGCCGAAGCCTGGCGTGCGCCCTATGAGCGCGTCTTGTTCCTCGACACCGACACGCTGATTCTTGACGATCTCTCAGACGTATTCCCTCTGCTCGACAGGTTCGACTTCGCCTGCACGCCCGAGCCGAATGCACGAACCGATCTCGGTCTGGACCGAGGTGTTCCGCTTTCCTTTCCCGAACTGAACAACGCCTTCTTCGCGTTCCGCAAGACTCCCGTGGTCCGAGCTTTTTCGAAAGATGGCTAAGGGAGTGGGACAGGCTTCACGAAGAACGCGGGATTACGACCAACCAGCCGGCCTTCCGGAATGCGCTATGGGAAAGCGAGGCGGTGAGACCGCTGACGCTCGGTAATGAATACAATCTCATCGTGCACGCGAATTGCGGCGTAGCCGGCCGCGTGAAGGTTCTTCACGATCGCTCGCCCGATCGAAAGGCGCTAGCATGGCGCGTCAATCGCCACATCGGTCCCCGCGCGATCATTGCCGGTTTCGGCCCGGTCTTCGGCTACTTCACCCGCCGAGGTTGGATCCGCCAGTACGCTCGGCTTACATGGCACTTCCTGCGCGTCCTCCTCCGGCCAGGCCGCGTCACGCTACAGGGCTACCCGCGAATTTGGTGGCGTGATGGCATCGATTATCTCCCGAGCACCACGCAAGAGCGCGAGAAGGGCTGACTAGAATGTCCTCGCGCGTGTCGGTGGTGATCATCTTCTACAACGCGGCGGCCTTCATACGCGAAGCGATCGACAGCGTCCGCGACCAACGGTTTCGGGAGTTCGAATTGCTGCTGGTCGACGATGGATCGACGGATTCGAGCACGCGAATCGCGAAGGAGTATGAAGCGCGCGACCCGGAGCGCGTCCGATATCTCGATCATCCCGGCCATTTAAACCGTGGCATGAGCGCGGCCCGCAACTTAGGCGTCAGCGCGGCGCGCGGGGAGTTCATCGCCTTCATCGATGCTGACGACCGTTGGCGGCCATCGAAGCTCGAAGAGCAAGTCGCTCTTCTCGACGGCATGCCACAAGTCCACGCTGTTGGAGGATCGGTCAACTATTGGGCCAGCCACAATGGCGGTACGGACCGGATCGTTCCGACGGGCCACGTGCGAGATCGGGTAATCCCGCCTGGTCAGGCCACGTTGCAATTCTATCCGCTCGGCAAGGCGAATGCGCCAAGCATGTCCGACTTGCTGTTTCGGCGATCGGCGATTCTGGCGGTCGGCGGGTTCGAGGAGCGCTTTCGTGGTGCCTATGAGGATCAGGCATTTCTCGCGAAGTTGTACCTCAACTCGGCGCTCTTCGTGACGAACACGGTCTGGTCGGACTACCGGCTGCATGAAAATTCATGCATGGCACGCCTGTCGCAAGCCGGCGGCTATCACGACAGGCGGCGAGCGTTCCTGGAGTGGTTTGAGCGCTACCTGGCGGCCCGTGGTGACAGCGATCCGAAGATCGCCGCCGTGCTTGCGCGGGCGCTACGGCCGTACCGGTCCAAGAGCCTGGTCGCGCAGGCGCGCGCCTTGCTTCGGGAGACGCCGGCCGGATCGTTTGTGCGAACCGCTAAGGCGGCTGCGCGCCGCCTGAGGCCCATCGTCGCCCCCGGACCTGCGATCCTGATGTACCACCGAATTGCGGACGAGACTTTCGATCCTTGGGGATTGGCGGTCTCCCCGCGGAACTTCGCGGACCAGCTTGACTGGGTTAAGCGGCACCGCACCGCTCTCCCGCTGGCCGAGTTCGTCGAATTGAACCGGCGAGGGACATTGCCGCGCGACGCAATCGCCGTCACGTTCGATGACGGCTATGCGTGCAGTGCGCAGAAGGGGATGCCGGTTCTCGAGCAACTCGGCATTCCTGCGACGATCTTCCTGCCATCGGAGCTGGTCGAACGCGGCGACGAGTTCTGGTGGGATAAGCTGGAACGTATCGTATTGGGTTCCTCCAGCCCCAGGCTCGAGCTGGACGGGATCGAGATCGTCCTCGGCGCTCGAGGCGAAGATGCCGACTGGCCCCCCGCGAAGGAACCGCGGACGCCGCGGCAACGCGCCTACCATCAACTTTGGTCGATGCTGTATGAGCAGCCGCTGGAGATCGACGAGGCGCTCGAACGATTGCGAGTGCAGGCACAGGTGTCGGACGCACCGCGCGAAACGCATCGGCCGCTGACGCGAAATGAAATCCGTGCGACGCGATCGCGCCTCATCGAGTTCGGGTCGCATGCGCTGACCCACCCGTCGCTACCGAAGATCGGGCCTGAGGAGCGTGCTCGTCAGATCCGCGATAGCTTCTCGGCTTGCGCGGATTTGACCGGCGGCCAGCCTTACGCCTTTGCGTATCCGTACGGCGATCACGATGCCGATTCACAGCGGCTCGTCGAGGAGGCCGGCTACCGGTGCGCCTGCAAAGCGGATGGCTGGTTCGTAAGGGCGCGCACCAGCCGCTTCGCCCTTCCCCGAATCTTCGTCGGCAACTGGGATTCCGTCAGGCTTGCCCGGCAGCTTGGCCGGCCATAGGCGGCGATACCATGGGATCCGACATTTGACTGACGCCATGCGCAGCCTCGCGCGGAGGCTTCCGGCGCCGCTCCGGAAACTTGGCCGAGCTCTGCGCAGGGCAGATGGCATGCTCCGGATGCGGATCGGACGCGTAAATTCCACGCAGCCTTTGAGCACCAATTGGGGATATGATCGCGGGACCCCCATCGATCGGTATTACATTGAGCAGTTTCTCGGGCAGCATGCCTCGGACGTTCGCGGCCGTGTGCTCGAGATTCAAGAGGATGATTATTCGCGGCGGTTCGGCGGGGAGCGAATCACGCAGCAGGACATCCTCAACGTCGACACGAGCAACCCTCGCGCGACACTTGTCGGTGACCTCAGCGATCCGTCGACCCTCCCCGAGGCGCAGTTCGACTGCATCATCCTGACCCAGACGCTACACCTTGTCTTCGACATGGGAGAGGCGATTGCCAATTTGCATCGCGCGCTTCGTCCCGGCGGCGTCCTGCTCATCACCGTCCCCGGCATCACGCCGCTCGACCGCGTGGAATTCCTGGACGGCTGGTTCTGGTCGCTCACCGTGCCGGCGCTCGAACGCCTGCTGAGTGGGCCGTTCGATCGCAGCAACGTCAGTATCAGCGCCCATGGCAATCTCTATGCGGCGACTGCCTTCCTCCATGCGGCCGCAGTCGAAGAAGTCAGCAAGCGCAAGCTGGACATTTTCGATCGTTCCTACCCGGTCACCATCGCTGCACGCGCCGTGCACTAGTGCGCCCGCGCAGAGGCGTTATTCGGCCGCCTTCTTCGCCAGCATACGCTCACGGAATCGCTTGGCCCAGCCAGAGATGCCCTTCTGGTCACTGCGTTCTACCGCAAGGCTGTCGGTTTCCACGTCCTTGGTGATGACCGAGCCGGCCCCGACGATTGCGCCGGCTCCAACGGTAACCGGGGCCACCAGCGCGGTGTTCGAACCGATGAACGCGCCGTCGCCGATAACCGTGCCGTACTTGCCGAAGCCGTCGTAATTGCAGGTGATCGTCCCCGCTCCGATGTTCGCGTCTGCCCCGATCTCCGCGTCGCCGATGTAGGACAGGTGATTGACCTTGGCGCCGGTACCGAGCGTCGCCTTCTTCACCTCGACGAAATTGCCGACCTTGGCTTTTTCACCAACCTTTGCGCCGGGCCTGAGGCGGGCGAAGGGACCGATGACGGCTTTCGTCGCGATGGTCGCGCCTTCGATGTGGCTGAACGCCTTGATCGTCGCGCCGTCGGCGACTTCGACGCCAGGGCCGAAGACGACGTGCGGTTCGACGGTAACATCGCGGCCCGAGCTTCGTGTCATGCGCGAACCAGACGCTTTCCGGATCGATCAGGGTCGCGCCGTCCTGCAGCGCCTGCTCGCGTCGGCGGCGCTGCCAGTCCAGCTCCAGATGGGCGAGCTCGGCGCGGCTGTTGACCCCTGCCGTTTCATAGGGGTCCGCCTCGATGACCACCGCATCGCGTCCTTCCGCGGCGGCGATGTTGACGACGTCGGGCAGGTAATATTCGCCAGCCGCATTGTCGTTGCCGACCTGGCCAAGCCAGCGAAACAGGTCCCTCGCGCGGACCGCCATCATGCCGCTGTTGCAGAGGCGCACGGCACGTTCTTCCTCGGTCGCGTCCTTGTACTCGACCATCTTCGCGATGTGGTCGCCCTCGCCGAGGATGATGCGCCCGTACTTGAGCGGATCGGCAGGCGTGGAGGCCAGAACCACGACGCCAGGCCCGCCGGCGCCATCCAGGCGATCGAGCATGCGCTTCAGCGTCTGCGGCTCCACGAAAGGCGTGTCACCGTAGAGGATCAGGACCGCGCCCTCGTAGTCGGCCAATGCTGCTTTTGCCTGCTGGACGGCGTGTGCAGTGCCCTTCTGCTCCGCTTGGTGCGCAATGCTGACGTCGCGACCGTCCAGCGCCTTTTCGACCTGGTCGCGGCCCTTGCCGACGACCACGACGCTCTTCTCGGCGCCGAGGCGCGCGACGCTGTCGAGCAGGTGCATCAGCAGGCCCTTGCCGGCGATCGGGTGCAGGACCTTGTGCGTGTCCGAGCGCATTCGGGTGCCCTGGCCCGCCGCGAGGATCACGACTGCGAACTTATGTGTGTTGGTCATTCGGGTGCGAGCAATGGCACCTTAGCTGAGACCGGCCAAGTGCCTTTGCCGAAGCGCATCGATCGGCTGCAGCGTGCCACCCTCCTGGATGTGCCAGAAGCTCCAGCCGTTGCACGACGGAGCGCCCTGAAGCGCGGCACCGACCTTGTGAATCGAACCGGCATGCGCGTCGCAGACGATCGAACCGTCGGCACAGACCTTCGCCTGCCAGCGGCGCTTGGAATCCGTGAGCAACGTCCCCGGCGCGACCATCCCGCTTTCGACCAGAAGCCCAAATGCAACTCGCGGTGCCGAACGCTTGTCGGGCACTACCTGCATGGCGCTTTCGTCGAGCGGCAATGTCGAGGCGATGCGTTGTTTGGCTACCTTCACATACGAAGGCTCGCGTTCGATACCGATCCAGCGGCGGCCAAGGCGCCGCGCCACCGCGCCGGTGGTTCCCGTTCCGAAAAAGGGATCGAGCACCACGTCTCCCGGCTTCGTGCAGGCGAGCAGGATGCGGTAGAGCAAGGCTTCCGGCTTCTGCGTCGGATGCGCCTTGATGCCGTCCTCATCCTTCACCCTCTCCTGGCCGCTGCAGATCGGCAGCACCCAGTCGGAACGCATCTGGAGGTCGTCGTTCAGCGCCTTCATGGCGCGATAGTTGAAGGTGTAGCGCGCCTTCTCGTCCTTGGCGCACCAGATCAGAGTCTCATGGGCGTTGGTGAAGCGTGTGCCGCGGAAGTTCGGCATCGGGTTCGACTTGCGCCAGATTACGTCGTTCAGGATCCAGAACTCCGCATCCTGCAGCAAAGCGCCGACACGGAAGATGTTGTGATAGCTGCCGATCACCCAGATGGTGCCGTTGTCCTTGAGGATGCGGCGGGCCTCGGCGAGCCATTCGCGGGTGAAGTCGTCGTAGACGGCAAGGCTGTCGAACTTGTCCCAGTCGTTGTCGACGGCGTCGACGCGCCCGCCCTCTGGCCGAAACAGGTCGCCGCCAAGCTGCAGATTATATGGCGGGTCGGCGAAGATCATGTCGACCGACTTGTCGGGCAGGCGCGCCATCTCGGCGATGCAGTCGCCCATCAGGATCTCGTCGAACGGAAGCTCTCGCCTGGCCTTCGTACTCGCACGTGGGCGCAAAGCGCCCTCAGTCTCCGCGATGCGGGCAATTAAATTCATAAGACTGTGCCCCCTTTGGTCGAAGGGTGAGTCAGGCCCGACTCGCGGTCAAGCGAGCAGAGGTTAACGCGTTTCTGAGGCGGATCGGAACGAAGAGAGTCCATGAGGACTCGAACACAAGATATTGAGTCTGCTCAAGCTGTCCAGACTCAACCTGTGGTGGTGTGACTCAAAAGGACTCGCGATCTGAATTTCCGGAAGGCTCAGCTCCGGCTGGGCTGCAGCGGCCATCATCTCGCGGACCAGGCCGAAGCTCCGGCGGTGCAGAGGGGTTGGTCCAAGCTCGCGCAGTGCGCGGCGATGATCAGGCGTCGGATAGCCGCGATTCCGCTCCCAACCATAGCCCGGATAGGTGAGGGAATGCTCGACCATCATGCGGTCGCGCGTGACCTTGGCGATGATGGACGCGGCGGCAATCGACCGGCACTTGGCGTCGCCGTCGACAATCGCCTTCGAGGGACGCTGCCACTTCGGACAGGCGTTTCCGTCCACCAGCACCCAGGCTGGGTCCTCGCCGAGCGCCTCGACCGCTCGAGTCATGGCCAGCATACGGGCCCAGTAGATGTTGATGCTGTCGATTTCCTCGACACTCGCCATCCCCACACCCCAGCGCGCGACCTTGGTGATGCGGGCATAGAGCGCCTCGCGCTTCTCCAGCGGCAAGTTCTTGGAATCATCGATCCCGCGCGGGAATTTGTTTCGGTCGAGGATACAGGCCGCCGCCACGACCGGACCGGCGAGCGGTGCACAGCCGGCCTCGTCGACGCCGGCTAGCGGCTGCGGGAAGTCGAGCTCGATCTTGAACGAACAGCGGCGAGGCATCGGCAAAGCCTATGTAGACACTCGTTGAGTCGCCAGCCTTCAGATTGCAAACTTGTGGATTAGTCCACGCGCCAGGGCGGAAATCGGCGCGCTTCGCCCGCCTTGTAGAGAAAGATGATGTTGCCCGACGGATCGCGGAGGCGGGCCTCGCGCCACATCCAGGGCTGGTTGCGCGGTGCATGCTCGAACGGCACGCCTGCGCGGGCGAGCCGATCGACCTGGGCGTCGAGGTCATCGCATTCGAGATAGACGGCAGTGGTGGCCGACACCTTCTCTTCCGGATCGGCCTGGATGGAGAGTGTAGCGCCGCCGGCCGTTTCGAAGCGGGCATATTGGTTCTCCGGACTGTCCACGATCTGCTTCAGCCCGAGCAGGGCGTAGAAGTGAACGGACTTGGCGTAGTCGGTGACGGTGAGGGTAACCTGGTTGAGCCTTGGTCCCGGCCCAACGTCGAGCCGGACCTGGCCGGAGCCCACCGGGCCTGCGCCCTGCCCCAACTTCGGAGCAGCATGAAGCGCCACGCGCACGAACGTCCGTGCTCGCTCCACCGCGCTCGCCAGGCTGTCGCCGCGCCCGAGGAAGGTCGCAATTGCGCTGGCCATGGTGCAACCGGTGCCGTGCGTGCTCGTCGTCTCGATGCGCTGGCCCTGCCAACTCGTCATGTTGTCGGTCTCGATCAGGGCGTCGGCGAGCGCGTCGCCCTCCTCATGCCCGCCCTTGATGAGCACGGCGCAACCATGGTCACCGACCAGGGCGAGCGCGGACGACACCGGGTCGTCCTGCCCGCTGAGACGCGCAAGCTCGGGGAGGTTCGGCGTCGCAATCGTGGCAATGTCCATCAACTGCGTGAAGGCCGCGATCGTCGGATCGTCTGCCAGAGTCGATCCGCTGGTCGCGATCATGACGGGATCGAAGACGATCGGCAGGTCGGGTTGCTGTTGCTTCAGCGCTTTCAGGCGCAGCGCAACCTGCTCCGCTGCGAAGGCGCTTCCGATCATTCCGATCTTCACCGCATCGACGCCGATGTCGGAGACGACGGCGTCGATCTGCGCCAGGATCGTCTCGGCGGGAACGGCATGCACAGCAGTCACGCCCATCGTATTTTGAGCAGTGATTGCGGTGATCGCCGTCATGGCATGACCGCCGAGCATGGTAATCGTCTTGATGTCGGCCTGAATGCCCGCTCCGCCGCCGGAATCCGACCCGGCGATGACTAGCACGCGCGGGATGGTTGCGTTCATCGCGACCTTCGGCCGGGCCTGCGGGGCGAACCTGTCCATGCGCACAATGGCCTGGTTTCGCGCCCAAATGCGAACAAAGGGTTCACGCCGCGCTCTGCACGGCCTCGCAAATGTCGTCGACGAGACGTTCGACCAGCGCCGGATCGTCGCCTTCGGCCATCACACGGATCAGCGGCTCGGTGCCGGACTTACGGATGACTAGCCGGCCGCGCCCCGCCAGTTCCGCCTCGGCGGAGGCGATGCGCTGCTGCACGCTGCTCGCCTCGAGAGGCGCCTTCCCGCCGTTGAAGCGGACGTTTTTCAGCAACTGCGGCACAGGATCGAAGAGGTGGAGCACCTCGCTCGCCGGCTTCCCCGAATCGACGAGCGCGGCGAGCACCTGCAGTGCGGCGACCAGCCCATCGCCGGTAGTCGAATGGTCGCTGAGGATGATGTGCCCGGACTGCTCCCCGCCGACATTGCACGACTTCTCGCGCATGGCCTCCAGCACGTATCGGTCACCGACTTGCGTGCGCAGCAAATCGATGCCCTCTTCCTTCAGGCGGCGCTCCAGGCCGAGGTTGGACATGACGGTCGCGACGATTGCACCGCCCTGCAGTTGCCCGCGGCGATTCAGGTCGAGCCCGACGAGAGCCATCAGCTGATCGCCGTCGACGATGCGACCGGTCTCATCGACGACGATCAGGCGATCTGCATCGCCATCCAGCGCAATGCCGATGTGCGCCCCGCTCGCGACAACCGTTTCCCGCAGCATTTGCGGCTGTGTGGAGCCGCAGCCGTCGTTGATGTTGAGGCCGTCCGGTTTCACGCCGAGCGGAATGACGTCGGCGCCCAGCTCCCACAGCGCCTCGGGAGCGACATGGTAGGCGGCGCCGTTCGCGCAATCGACGACGATCTTCAGCCCGTCGAGCCGCAGGCGCTCCGGGAACGTCGATTTTACGTGGTGAATATAGCGGCCGCGAGCGTCGTCGATGCGCCGGGCGCGCCCGATCTTGTCGGCAGCGACGAGCTTCACGCCCTTTTCCATGCGCTGCTCGATCGCCGCTTCCGTCTTGTCGCTGAGCTTGTAGCCATCGGGGCCGAACAGCTTGATCCCATTGTCGGCGAAGGGATTGTGCGAAGCGGAGATCATCACGCCGATGTCCGCCCGCATCGACCGCGTCAGCATCGCGACGGCAGGCGTCGGCATTGGTCCTAGCAGGACCACATCCATGCCGACGGACGTAAAGCCGGCGACCATCGCCAATTCCATCATGTAGCCGCTGAGCCGCGTATCCTTGCCGATCACCACCCGATGGCGGTGGTCGCCACGAAGAAAGTGCGCGCCAGCCGCCTGACCGACGCGAAGCGCCGTCTCGGCCGTCATCGGCTCCGTATTGGTGAGCCCGCGGATCCCGTCGGTACCGAAGAATTTCCGTGTCATTGCCTCGGCTTTAGCGCGGCAACGGCAGCAGCGCGAGACTCAGCCGATCCAGCTCCAGATGCCGACCGGCATCGGATGGAGCCACGTCGCGACGAGGAACAGCAAAGTTCCCCCGACGACGGCCGTCGTTCCCGGCCACGCGAGGCCTCGGCCGAAGGGCACGAAAGCGGTCTGCGCGGCCCATTCGTGGAAGCGCTCGCCCATCAGCCTGGCCTTCTTCGCGTCCTGGCCGACCGACCCGGCGATGGCTAGGAACAGGATCGCCCCGTCGAACACCATTGCCTTGGCCGTGCCGATGACGGCCAGATGCACCGCAGCCCAGATCGCGAAGCCCCACATCATCGGGTGACGAGTGATTGCAAATACACCGGTCGGCGCCTTCGAACGCTCGAGCCGGGCGCCGGGCAGCGCAGGATTGCCAAGGAACGAGCCGACAAAGAGGATCGAACCGACCCACATCACGAGTGCGGCAACGATCCACGCCCACTCGTCCAGGCTCCAGAGCGGCGGCTCGCGGCCGATCGCATCGTAGAAGTAGATCATCAGGCCGAAGGTCAGCAGGGCCTGTACGGAGTACATGGCCTGAAAGCCTCGCTCCCCGAGCTTTCTGACAAGCGAAGCGCGGAGCGGGTGAGACAGAAGAAAGTGCAAGCCGACGAAGGCGATGGCCGAGAGGAAAAGACCGGCCTGCGGCGTCACCGCCTGTAGGCCTCCGGAAGAACGTCGCGGGACAGGTCCTTGTACCGCTCGCGAAGCTTGGTCTGCCTGGTGTCCATCGGCTGCTGCACCCCGTCGATCAGCACCATGTCCGCATTGCTGCTGACCTGCAACGGGTCGTCGGACCAGATGACCACGTCGGCCCGGCGGCCGGGGGTCAGGCTGCCGATCTCCCGGCCGAGGCCGAGGACTTCCGCCGGACGCGAAGTGATCATCGCCAGCGCCTCTCCCCAGCGAACGCCGTTGGCGCCCGGCACATTGGTGAGTGCGACCAGGTTCCCGGCATATTGGCGCTCGTTGAACAAATAGCGCGTGTCATTGTCGTCGATCATGCCGATTGCGACTTCCACCCCGGCATCGCGCATGCGGCCGACATTGGACTGGGTCGCTGCCAGCTGCTCGAAGCTTGAGGGTAGATCGTTCACGGCCGACGCAATCACCGGGATTCCAGCCTCGGCGATCTTGTCCGCGACGAGCCAGCCTTCGGAAGCGCCGACGATCACCGGTTTCAACGACGGATAGTCGCGCTTGAGCTCCAGGACGTTGAGGATGTCCCGCGCTCGCTCGACGTGGATCAGAAGGTATTGGCGACCCTGCAGAACCGGGACGAGCGCCGCCGCGTCGAAGCGCGTGAGGAGCACGTCCTCGCTGCGCTGGGCGTCGGGCCCGTATTCTCGGAACTCGTTCGGATTGCGGACGATCGGCCGTTCAACAGCATCCGGCGCGGCGCGCATGGACGATAGAGATGGCGTGTAGCGGCGGAGTTCGGACGCTTCCTTGAGGGCGTTGCGGAAAAGCACGAACGCCGACGCGCGGGAACCGCCGGCGGCGGCAGCACCTGCCTCGCCGAATTCCACGAACTGGAACAGACGAGCGCGAGTGATCGGCTCCATGTCCGCGCCAAGGTCGATGACGGCGCCCTGCCCGGCAAAGATGCTCTTGGCGACGTTCGGGGCGACGACCGCTCGAGTAATCCCGTCCGCGCGGTTGATCGCGATGGTCGAGTTGTTCGGATTCACCGCGGGCGCGACGTCGATCGCTGCACCGAACGGACCTCCGGAAGCCGTGTCGTCCGTAGTGCCGTCACCGGACAGATCGACCTCGGACAGACCGAGCCTTGAGAAGCCGGCGACGATGCCCGGCGTCACCCACTTGCCCCTGGCGTCGATCATCTGCGCATCCTGGGGGATTCCGACATTCAAGCCGGCCGCGGCGATGCGGCCGTTGCGGATGATAACCGTGCCACCGGGGATCGGGTCGGATCCGTCGCCCAAGGCTAATGTGCCGCCGGTTATGGCGATAGTCTGAGCGGCCGCCGGATAAGCAGACGCGACGAGTAGCGCCGCGATGGTCGCGCGGATCACTTCACGTCTCCTTCGCCCGGTTGGCCAAGCTCGAAATCGCTCACGGGACGCAGGCGCGGATTGCCACTGAAGTAAAGGAGGGCGCCATCAATCCAGACGCGCTCGGGTCGAGCGTAGGTGCTGAATGGATTGCCATTCCACAGAACAACGTCGGCCATCTTGCCGGCCTTAAGGCTGCCAGTCTTGTCGGAGATGCCAAGCGCCTTGGCTGGATTATAGCTGAGCCAGGTCCATGCATGCTCATCGGTCAGGCTAAGACCCAACCGGCGGCCGTCGGCGAGCGCCTTGGCCGCTTCCTGATTCAACCGCTGGATGCCGTTGGGATCGTCGGAATGGACGATCGCGCAGGCCCCGGCCTTGTCGACCAGCGGGATGTTCTCCTTGATCCCGTCATAGGCTTCCATCTTGAAGCCCCACCAGTCGGCCCACATCGCCGCGCATGTCCCGTTCGCCGCCAGCAAATCGCCGATCTTGTATGCTTCGACGGCGTGATGGAATGTGCCTACCTTGTAGCGAAACTCCCTCGCCACATCGAGCATGATGGCCATCTCGTCGGCGCGGTAGCAGTGGTTGTGGATGATGATCTGACCACCAAGCACGCCTGCCAGCGTGTCCATGGCTATGTCACGCTCGGGCATAACGCCGCCCTCGCGGTTGTACTTGTCCCACTTGCGCTTGTAGGCCTGCGCCTTGATCCATGTCGCACGGACAAGCGCGATATTGCCCATCCGCGTCTGCGGCATCTGGCCCTTCGAACCGTAGACGCGTTTCGGGTTCTCACCGCACGCCATCTTGAGCCCATAAGGTGCGCCCGGAAACTTCATGCCCTGAACCGTGCGGGCCGGGACGTTCTTCAGCGTCACCGAGCGCCCGCCGAAGAGATTGGCCGATCCGGGGAGGACCTGGAGCGCGGTCACGCCGCCATTCATCAGCGCTCGGCTGAAGCCCGGATCCTGCGGCCAGACGCTATGCTCGGCCCAGACCTCTGCCCGAACCGGGCCGGTCGCCTCGTTGCCGTCGCTATGCGACTGAGTTCCGGGTGACGGATAGTTGCCGAGGTGGCTGTGGACGTCGATGATGCCGGGCGTGACGAACTTGCCCGTTCCGACGATCTGAACGGCGCCTGCGGGAATTGGCGTGTCCGGACCGCCGACAGCCTGGACCAGGCCGTCGGCAAGGATCACCGTGCCGCCCTCGATCCGACCGCCTTCGCCGTCGAATATCGTCGCGCCACGAATGGCCGTGAGCGCGCCAGGATAACGGTAATAGGTGGACGGATACGGATCCTGGTTGATCCGAATCGGCGCCGCCTTCTTAGGCGGAGAGATTTGCGCGCAGGCGCTGAGGAGAGCGACCGCAAGGACGCCTCCCCACCCCCTCAACTTCATGACCGTCCGTCCTACGATTAGACGTTGCGGGGCGTAGTTTCGCCCTGCGGGAACAGGCCTGGAGCAGCGGGCTCGGCCAGCTCTTCCCGGCCCGCCAGCGGATCGCGATCCTGCAGGGTATCGAGATGCATCCACCGCTTTACGATCGGCGAGAGCGCAAGGACGGCGACGGCGGCGCCGATCGAGATCCAGCCGAACATTTCGTAGATCTCGAGCAGCTTCTCCTTGCTCATTTCGCCGCCATGCCCGCCGGTCGCCTCGCCGATCTTTCCGGCGACGAAATTGCCGACGGCCGTCATGTAGAACCAGGCGCCCATGATCAGCGACGCGAGGAAGGACGGTGCGAGGCGGTTCATCGCCGACAGGCCGACCGGCGAAAGGCAGAGCTCGCCGGTCGTCGCCAGCAGGTAGTAAAGGAAGACGAAAATGACGGGCGTCATGGCCGCCAGGCCATAGGCCTCGGCACCCCAGACGAGGACGAGGTTGGCCAGCCCCATCTGCGCGAGTGCAAGGCCAAACTTGGCCGGAGCCGAAGGTTCGCGCCCACGGCGTCCGAGCCATTGCCATAAGCCCGCGAACAGTGGGGCCAGGATGATGATGTAGATCGGGTTGATGGACTGGAAGATCGACGCCGGAACTCCGGAGCGATCGACAAATCGGTCGGTGAACAAGTTCATCGATCCGCCGGCCTGCTCGAACAGACCCCAGAACAAAGGATTGAGCGCGATCAGGAACAGGATCGCGAACATCCGTTCTCGCGGTTCCTTCTCCAGCTTGAAGCTTTCGTAGAGCACGTAGCCAAGCAGCGCGATACCGGAGACGACCAGCAGGGACTGGATGACGTCCTGATATTGGACCAGGGCCCAGATCACCGCGACCGCAGCGACACCGACCGCGTAAAGCGACCATTCCTTCGACTTTGCGAGCGCTTGCGGCGCTTCTCCCGCACCACGGAGCGCACTCTTGCCGAGCACGAAGACGACGAGGCCGGCGAGCATTCCGATCCCGGCAAGACCGAAGCCATAGCCCCAGCCGATCGTCTGGCCGAGGTAGCCGACAAGGATCGTGCCGATCGCCGCGCCGAGATTAATGCCCATGTAGAAGATGGTGTAGGCGCCGTCGCGACGCACGTCGGTGAGCTTATAGAGCTGCCCGACCATCACCGAGATGTTCGCCTTGAGGAAGCCGGAGCCGACGATGATAAAGGCGAGCGCAGCCCAGAAGACGTTGATCGTAGGGTCGGACTGCCCGCCGACACCTTCAACCGCCATCAGGCTGTGACCGGCGGCGAGCAATACGCCGCCAAAAAGGACCGCCTTGCGCTGACCCAGATACCGATCGGCCAGATAGCCGCCGAGGACGGGCGTGATGTATACCAGACTGGTATATGCGCCGTAGATCAGGTTCGACTTGGAATCGTTGAAAAGCCAGTGCTGCGTCAGGTAGAAAATCAGCAGCGCACGCATGCCGTAGTAGGAGAAACGCTCCCACATCTCGGCAAAGAAGAGCATGTACAGGCCCTTCGGGTGGCCCGCGAATTCAGGCTCCTTCTGGATGGCGACCTTGGCGCCAATCGTCAGAAAGATGGCGAGAACGAATACGGCAATCGCGGCGATCCAATCACCTTCCTGCCACGAGCCCATCGGTTTGAAACCGTTCAACGAAACTCTCCCCAATTCCTTAAGCGCGGCCGCTCCCCAGGGCCGCTCGATACGGGCGGGCACCCTAACGACGGAAACTCTCTTGTGAAGCGCATTGTTGCAGACGTTCGACATCCCTAGATGAACGGGCCGATGCTCAACGACCGCACTTCAGCCCTATCGCTGCTCAAGACCCGCCGCTCCGGACGTCCTCGCGAAATGGTGGGACCCGGCCCTTCCGATGAGGAGCTTCGGCAGATGCTCGAAGTCGCGATGCGCGTACCGGACCACGGCAAGCTTGCACCCTGGCGGTTCGTGATCGTCGGCAAGGACCAGCGGGAGCAGTTCGCGCTTCTCCTGCGCAAGGCGCTGCAGGAAGAAGATGAGTGTGCCGGTCCCGCACATCATGAAAAGGCGGACCAATTCGCCCGGCAGGGCGAAGCGCTGATCGTGCTGGTTTCGTCTCCCGTCCGCAACCACAAGATCCCCGTCTGGGAACAGGAATTGTCCGCAGGCGCGGCAGCAATGAACTTGCTCCATGCGGCGCATGCTCTTGGTTATGTCGGCGGATGGCTGACTGGATGGGAGGCCTATTCGCCGAAGGTGAACGCGGCCTTCGTGCAACCCGGAGAGCGCGTTGCCGGCTTCATCTACATCGGCTCGCCGGGACGCGAGCTCGAGGAACGCCCGCGACCCGATCCTGCTCTGATTGTGCGGAAATGGAACCCGTAGCTTCGCTGTTCAAGAGGGCAAAACAGGGAGGATCGAGCTGGTCCGACAACGTGCTGTCGCGCAACTGATAGAAAAAATGCAAGCAGACGAAAGCTTTGGCCTCGTTTGCTTCGGGTGAACAGTAGAAAGCTTCAGGGAGGAGAACAGACAGACTCACCACCTTGTAGGCGATCTTTCGTCAATATTTCAAAGACTTACAAGAATTTGTGTTGCGAGACGAAAGAGGCCGATGCTAAGGTGCGCATCGTTCGGTTCCGAATGACCCGACGGAACTGAGAGCAGCACTCCAACCTCGCAATACGCGAGATCTCCGGGAGAGCAGCGAGGGGTTAAGTGAGACTTGAACGTCTCAAGTGACCTCCGGCTGCTCGGGCACGGAGTAGATCATGACCACCAAATCGGATGAAACTGCGGCGCCGTCGGGCGCCCGTTCGCGCAAGCGCGTGCTGGCCCAGGCCCCTCTGCCGTCCACTTACGAGTTCAATCCCGAAGATCTTCGCCTCGGTCTGAAATATGTTCCGACGGCTGATCTGAAACCGCCGCGTCGCGCCCTCCGGAAATACGCCAAACGAGCGGACGAGCGGATGGAACGGTCGATCCGCACTTTCGGCTTCTTGTCGGTGATTGTGGCGGATCATCAAGGACGCATCATCGTCGGATATCGGCGCTGGCTCGCTGCTAAGGCGATCGGCCTGAGCATCGTCCCGGTGATCCCGATTTCGCACCTCAGTGAAGATCAGCTTCAGGTTTACACCATCCTCGACAACAAGCTTTGCGAGGATGGTGAGTGGGATCTCGACGAACTTCGCGCGTCCTTCGCTGACCTCAGTCTCAAGGCTGAAATCGTGCTCGAAGATACTGGCTTTCTCACGTCCGAAATTGACAATCTCTGCATCGTCACGTCCACGCAAGGAGAGCAGCAGGAGGAAGATGAGACGCCCTCGCTGCGCGCAGTTCCGGTCACGCGTCTTGGAAACATCTGGAGCCTTGGTCAGCATCTGCTGATCTGCGGCAGCTGTCTTGAGCAGGAGACATTCGAGCGGCTGTTGGGCTCGGACCGTGCGCAGATGGTCTTCAGCGATGCGCCGTATAATCTTTCGTCCAAGACGATCTCTGGCAAAGGCAAAACGCAGCACGGCGACTTTGCAATGGCCTCAGGTGAGATGCCGCGGCCGGAGTTCACGCAGTTTCTTAAGACGTCCTTCGAGCTCGTAGCGAGGTACAGCGAGTGACGGTGCAATCCACTTCCAGTGCATGGACTACCGCCACATGCGCGAGATGCTCGACGCAGGCCATGACGCCTATTCCGAGCTCAAAAATCTCGTTGTCTGGAAGAAGCACTCTGCCGGCATGGGCAGCTTCTATCGCTCGCAGCACGAGCTTATCTTCGTCTGGAAGAGCGGGACCGCGCCGCACATCAACAACTTCGGTCTGGGTGAGAACGGGCGACATCGGACCAACTGCTGGGAGTACCGCGGTAATGCCGGGTTTCATCGCGAGCGTGACCAGGAGCTTGCGGCACACGCTACGGTGAAGCCCTGGTCGCTCGTTGCCGACGCAATTCGCGACTGCTCGAAGCGCGGCGGGATCGTCGCTGGACCCGTTTGGCGGCTCAGGCACCACCCTGATCGCGGCCGAGCGTACCGGTCGACGAGGCGCGCCTGATCGAGCTTGAACCGCTCTATTGCGACGTGACCATCCGCCGATGGGAGCAAGCTCACCGGTGCCAAGGCCGTCCTGTTGAGACCGGTCAAACGTTCGAGGAAGTCGAGAGCTGGAGCTCTCGAATCCTGCGACCTCGACGCTGGCGTCGAGCCGTCTGCGCTGACGAGTCCCGACGAGCAGGAGGCTGCGTGATGGCCAAACGTCCACGCGAAGCATCCGGCGAAAAGGTTGGCCCCGGCAATCCGCCCCGCAGCACGCGTTTCCAGAAAGGCCAGTCCGGAAATCCGGGCGGTCGACCAAAGAAGGAGCGCGATTTCTCCAAGCTGGTCGACAAAGAACTCGACGAGATGATCACGGCCCACGAGAACGGCAAGACGATGCAGCCTGACCAAACGTCAATTCATAGCGAAGCGACTGGTCGCCGACGCCGCTAAAGGAAACCTCAAGGCGATCGATCGCGTGCTGAGTCTGGTCGGCCGCAATGACAATGACGAGAACCAAGCTGATCGGAGTTCGATCCCGGCCGATCCTGGCGAGCTTCCTCGCTCGCTCACGGCGATGGCTCGGATGGAGCGCCGGCAGCAGCATGAATCAGCATCCCGCTGCAACTCTATGACGCGATGGCCCGGGCGGACTTCGCCGGTCTTCGTTTCGCGGGTGATGCAGACGCTCGAGCCGGGAACTGTGTACGAGGAGAACTGGCACGTCGAGCTGATCGCTCGCAAGCTCGAGCAGGTCCGTACCGGCACGACCAAGCGGCTGATGCTCAACATGCCGCCGCGCAGCATGAAAAGCATCCTCGTCAGCATCGCCTTTGTCGCCTGGGTTCTCGGCCATGATCCGACCCGCCGGATCATGTGCCTTACGCTACAGCAAGGATGTCGCGCAGGCGCAGGCCAAGCTGTTCCAACGGCTGATGCAGCGCCGACTGGATCCGCCGCGTGTTCCCCGAGCTGCGGCCCGCGCGTACCCAACAAGCTCATGGAATGGGAAACCTCGGATCGGCGGCTACCGTCTGGCCGCTTCGATCGACGGCAGCGTCCTTGGCCGTGGCGCGGACATCATCATTCTCGATGACCCCAACAAGGGCCAGGAGATCTATTCCAAGGTTGCCCGTGAGCGGGTGAAGAGCGCCTATGACCATACGATCTCGACCCGGCTTAATCACCCGAAACACAGCGCCATCATCTGCGTCATGCAGCGTCTGCATGCGGACGACCTTGCCGGGCATATGCTTCAGCAGGAGGACTGGGAGGTGATTCGCATCCCTGCCATCGCCCTGACGCGCGAGCGCTGGGATCTCGGGCAATGGTCCGATCCAAGGTCCGCAATGCCGGCGAGCTCATCCAGCCGACAGCCGGATGGGCAAGGAAGAGCTCGACAAGCTCCGACGCAAGATGGGTCAGCACTGCCTTTGAAGCCCAATACCAGCAGCAGCCTGTTCCCGACGATGGCATCATCATCAAGCGAGGCGTGGCTGCGCTACTCCGAGGACCCGCCCGAACGAGTTCGATTTCAAGCTCGGTCAGCTGGGACACCGCTTCGACCTTGTCCGAGGATGCCGACTGGTCGGTCGGAACCGTCTGGGCGCCTGAGCGGCAGTGAGATCCACCTTCTCCATGTCGAGCGGGTCCGACTGGAAGCGCCTGATCTTCGCCATCGCATCGAGCAGATGCATATCGACTGGCAAGCGGATCTCACAATCATCGAGGATGCGGATCTCGGCCGCGGCATCGCGCAGGACCTGCGCCGAACCTCCGCCTCTTGCAAGCCGCAGCTGCACCGGCCGCGCATCGAGAAGCTCGCGCGCATGCAAGCGCGCAGCGTGATGTTCGAGACCGGCCAGGTTTTCCTTCCGCGCGAGGCGCCTGGCTCGCGACTTACCTCGATGAGCTGCTCGGCTTTCCCAACCGGCGTTATGACGATCAGGTCGACAGCACCTCCCAGGCGCTCGATGTCTTCCAGCAGCGCTTCGCGAGCGAGTTCCTGCCCGGCGGCCGCGTCCGCCCGAAGGGCGGCGAGCGCCGCCCCAAAGGAGCACCGCGGCCCAGCGAGTTCCGCGCAAGTAGAGCGATTTCCGACTGGACTTCTCTTCGCACAAGAGCGGTAGTGGCTCGACTTGCAATGGCAAGACAGGCCCGACCGGTCGACCGGTGGGGCTTCGGGTGGTGGGACAGCCTGACTGTCCGAACAGGAGGACCACCCAATGAACACGCATGTCACCGTTACAACCTGCGCCCGACCTGCGGCGCATCGCAGGCGAAGCGGCCAAAGCAGGGCACCGTCGGCTGCTAATGATGCTCAGGCTCTGATCGGCCGCAAGTGGCCCCGCCTTGCGGATCTTCAGCTCAGTGCCGAGCGGCTCGATGAACCGCAACGGCGGCATCGGCGGCAGCGATGCCAACATCATCCTCTCCGGCGATGAAGAGCGCGTGCTGCGCCTGTGGCGCGAGAAGCGCGGCGAGGCCGAGCCCGAGGACCTCAGTGGCAGGCTGTCGGTGGTCCTCGGCTCCTGGACCGAGGACTTCAACCGCCAATGGTACGAGAAGCTCAGCGGCAATCGCGTCGTCGATGCCGGCAAGGCGCTGACCTGCGCAAAGCACCGCTGGCGCAAGTGCACGCTCGACGGCGTGGTCGAGAGCAGCGGCGCGATCTTCGAGGCCAAGCACACCAACAGCTTCGTCAAGGCCGAGGACGTGCTCGAGCGCTACATGCCCCAGCTGCAGCACAACATGGCGGTGGCGGGTGCCGAGCGTGCCGTGCTGTCGGTGATCTTCGGCAATGCCAAGTACGAGATGTTCGAGGTGGCGGCCGACTGGCTCTACCAGCTCGACCTGTTCAAGGCCGAGCAGGCTTCTGGAGCGCGGTGCTGAGCGGCGAGCCGCCAGTGGCGATGGAAGCGCCTCCTGCCCCGCGCCCGGTCGCCACGCGCGAGCTCAGCTTCGAGGGCAACAATGCCTGGGCCTCGGCCGCCGCCGACTGGCTCGAGACCGGCAAGGCTGCGAAGACCCACGCGAGTGCCTGCAAGACCCTCAAGGAGCTGTTCGAGGAGGATGTCAGCCGCGCCTTCGGGCACGGCATCGAGGCGAAGCGCAGCAAGGCTGGCGCGATCACCATCCGGGAAGTCAAATGAGCGCGCCGCAGGTCTACAAGGCCATCACCGCGATCTCGGCCGAGCTGTCGGGCGTGGGCATTGCCAAGCGCCACCGCAACGAGCGCGACGATTACCGCTACCGCTCGATCGACGACGTCCTCAACCGGCTCTCGCCGCTGCTGGCGAAGCACAAGCTGTGCGTGCTGCCGCGGGTGCTCGAGCGGACCTCTGCCGATCGCATGGGCGATGGCGACCTGCTGCTGGTCGGCGTCACGCTGAGGATCGCCTTCGACCTCGTCAGCAGTGCCGACGGGTCCAGCCACACGGTAGAGGCGTTCGGCGAGGCGCTGGACGCGTCGGACAAGGCCACCGCCAAGGCCATGTCCTCGGCCTACAAGCATGCGATGCTCCAGGCGTTCTGCGTGCCGGTAGCGCAGATCGACGATACCGATGCATCCTCGCACCGTCTGAAACGCGGCCGATCACATCAGCGCGAGCCGGTCGAAGGCTGGGCGATGTGGACCAGCGGCATCATCGACATCATCGAGAGTTGCGCGACACAGGAGGCTCTCGAGCGGCTGCAGGAGCGGCAGCGGCCGTTGCTGAAGGCCGTGAGCCGCGAGAAGCCTGACCTCTATGCGCAGCTTGGCGCAGCGTTCGCCAAGCGCACTGCACAGCTGAATGGCGAACGATGCGCCGGTTCCGGTGAGGACCAGAAAGGCGAAGCATGCGCCGCGCTTGAGAACGTCAATGTGCGGAGCGGACGATCAACTGCCGGGCGTCGACGTGGCGGCGCAAAGCGCACCAAGCCTGCCGCACGGGAGAATGGCGAAGGATGCGCCAAGCGACCCCCTGGGCGATCATCCGAGCATGCTCCAGACAGCGCAAAGCGAACGACAGATGCTCAAACTACCGAACCGGCTTGAGCGCCAGAAATCGCGCGAGCCGAACAACCGCGAGTGCCCGGCTCATCGGGCGTGGGTGCGCAAGCATCACTGCTGCGTGCCCGGCTGCATGGCGCGCCCCATCGAATGTGCGCACGTCCGGCGTGACACTGATGGGGGTGTCGCCCTCAAGCCTTCCGACCGCTGGACGATCAGCCTCTGTCGGAACCACCACCTCGAGCAGCACAAGATTGGAGAAGCCAGCGTTCGAGAAGCGCTACGGCATCGATATGCGGGCGTTTGCCGACGCGTTTGCGAGAAAGTCTCCGCCCTGGCGGCGATTTTGCCCGCATCGCTGAGGTCGAGACACGCGAGCGTCAGCTTTCGACCCATTGCGGACGTTGGAGGAACGTCCCGGTTCAATTGAATTGCCTCGATAAAAAAATATACTAACCTGCGAGGATATCGCATCTGGTTGCGTAACGATGCCGTCACTTGTGCCGGCTTTCTTTGGGGGGCTGTATGCCAAGTGATGGCGACGACGTAGTAGCGAACAACTTCCGGGATCCAAACTACCAGACCGATATCAGCACCGGTGGTGGCGAAGACTACATCTGGACGCACATCTTTAAGCCCGTCATGCACATTGATGGCGGAGCAGGTTTCGATTTCTTCGAGATCCCTGATGGATGGCTTGGCAACTTCACGATCACGAAGCTGGGGGAAGGCAGCTATCTGATCGACCACGGCCAAGGCGACAATTTATTCTATGTGACCAATGTCGAGCTGATACGGCTCAGCACCTTCAGCGGCACATATGAAATTTTCGACGACCCATTCTTCACGGACGGGAACGACTTCGTCGACTTCAACAACCTGACAGACCTTCAAACAGGCCTGTTCAACGCGGCGAAATATCTCGGTGGCGGTTACGAATATACCCCGTATTTCCCGAACCTATACTTTTCGGGTGCCGGAAACGACACCGTCTACCTCCCTGACGCAGAACATTACGTCATCCATGACAACGGCTTCGATGCTGCCGATCGAATCTGGAGTTACTCGACGCAGTTCGACGCCGGAGCCGGCGACGATCACGTCTACGGCAGCGAATTCGGCGATACGATCCAGGGCGGCGAAGGCGACGATGACATCTGGGCTGGGGCAGGAAACGACACAATCCGTGACAATCCCTTCAGCGGGGACTTCGATCTCGTCGGCGGCTGGATCGACGGAGGGGCCGGGACTGACACGGTCCAACTGAGCTTCTCGCCAAGCAGGATTGTCACGTCGACCGGCGAGGTGGTTTGGAACTCAAGGCGACGCGTCCAGCATTTCCAACGACGGACGGCAGCTCTTCGCTGAATTTCTTGATGCGGCCGGCGACCTGGTCGGCAGCGTTGAAATGATCAATGTCGAGTCGATCACCGGGCTCCTCGCGGCCACGCCGCCGACCGAGTTGCTGTTCAACGAATATGCAAACACGGTGGACTTCGCGGCTCTTGGAGAAGCGCAGCTCACCGCGATTGACGATCTGATCACCGCGGGGACAACGTCATCGATCTATTCGGCCCTTGGGGGCGACGACACCGTCAGGCTTGTTGCAAACGGCACGACGTTGAGCGGTACCCTGAAATGGGACTCTTCGGTTACGTTCAACGCGGGCTTCGGCGACGACCGCGTCATCGGCAGCAGCAGCGGCGATCATATCGACGGCGGGTCTGGCGATGACCGTCTTGAAGGCGGGTCAGGCGGCGATGTGCTGCTCGGTAACGTTGGCCAAGACAGTATCAACGGCGGCTCAGGCGCCGATCAGATGGAGGGCGGAGACGGGGACGACACTTACTATGTCGACAACTCGAGCGATGTGGTGCTCGAAGTGGACACGTGGGGCGGCGGCGATGACCTCGTCATCAGCACGGCCAGTTTCACCATTGGCCCCTATATTGAACGCCTGACGTTGGCTGGAAGCGCCGCGATCTCCGCCACGGGCAACGGCGTGGCCAACATTCTGATCGGCAATTCCGGCAATAACGTCATCAAAGGCATGGGGGGAGACGACACAATCGACGGCGGGGCCGGGGCAGACCAGCTCATCGGTGGCGCCGGGAACGATAGCTATAGCGTGAATTCCACGAGCGACACGATCGTTGAACTTGCAGCTGAGGGCACGGACCAGGTGCGTAGCAGCGTGAGCTACCGGCTGTCCGAGAATGTCGAAAACCTGACCCTGACTGGGGGAGCAATCACGGCAATCGGTAATGGCCTTGCCAACACTTTGATCGGCACAACTTCCGCCAATATCCTGAACGGAATGGCGGGCGCCGACCGCATGGAGGGGGGCGCCGGTAACGACCAATATTATGTCGACGATTCATGGGACGTCGTTGTCGAAGCAGCCGATGGCGGCACAGATACGGTCCTTAGCGATATCGACTACCAGCTTGGCAGCGGCCTGGAAAACCTGTCGCTCCGGGGCTCGCTGAAGCTCAACGGAACGGGCAACGAGCTTAATAACGTCATCACCGGGAATAATTCGTCCAACAATCTGACCGGGGGCCTCGGCAATGACAACCTCGTCGGAAATGGCGGCGACGACGCCCTCGATGGCGGGGCTGGGACCGACACGATGACTGGCGGTGCCGGCAACGACACCTATCGCGTCGACACTGCGGGCGACCGGCCAGCAGGAACTGGTCGATGGAGGAAGCGATACGGTCTATCACCACTGTCAGCTATGGCCTTCGTGCCGGGGATGAACTCGAATATCTGCGAGCAGACGACCCATTCGGCATTACGGACCTGCGGCTTACCGGAAACGAGTTCAATCAAACGATTGTCGGCAATGCGGGAGACAATAAGCTCACCGGTGGCGGGGGTGCCGACAAAATGCTCGGCGGATGGGGCAACGACCTTTACTATGTCGACAATTCCGGCGACCGGGCGATGGAAGTGGCGGGCCAAGGCGTCGATACCGTCTACACGTCGGTCAGCTACACTTTGCGGACGACCTCGCAGGTTGAGTATCTCCGCACGGCGGACGAGGCCGGCACTGAAAGCATCAATCTCAGCGGAAATGAGTTCGACCAGACCATTGTCGGAAACGCCGGTGCAAACTCGCTCGTGGGAGGCGGCGGAGCCGATGACATGCTCGGCAGACTGGGCAATGACGTATACTATATCGACAATGGGGCAGATCGCGCGATCGAAGCATTTGGCCAGGGCCTGGACGCCGTTTACACGACCGTCAGCTACGGGCTTCGCGCCGGTTCCGAAATCGAAGTCTTGCGGGCTTTGTATTCAACCGCGACGACTGGCATCCATTTGAGCGGAAACGAGTTTTCACAAAGTATCTTCGGGACGGCGGGCAACGACGTCATCAATGGGGGCGGCGGCCCCGACAAAATGGTCGGCGACCTCGGCAATGACGCCTATTATGTCGATGATGTCGCCGACCGCACTATCGAAGTGGCGGGCGGAGGCAGCGACACGGTTTACGCAAGCCTCAGCTATTCACTTCGTTCAGATGCCGTGATTGAAACCCTGCGCACGACGAATGACGCTGGTACGGCTGCCATCAATCTCAACGGCAATGCGTTCGATCAGACGCTGATCGGCAATGCTGGAGCCAACATCCTCAACGGCGGCGCCGGGAATGACAAGCTCGTTGGGGGTGGAGGTGCCGACACGTTCGCCTTCACCAATCTGGGCGGGGCCGATCGTATCACCGACTTTGCTCAAGGCAGCGACAAAATCGACCTCACCGCCCTTGACGCCAACTCCAGCCTCGCAGGAAACCAGGCGTTCACATTCATCGGGGACGCGGCATTCTCGCACGTAGCCGGACAGCTCCGCACCTGGACTAGCGGGACCACCAGCTACGTCGCGGGGGACGTCGATGGAGACGGCGTCTCGGACTTCGTGATCAATCTGGGCGGCGTACACGTCCTTGCAAGCGATTTCCTGCTTTAGCGCCGAAACAGCGTGTCCTTTTCAGGAAATCCTACGGTCGCTGCCTTTTTGCATTGGTCTTGGAGCCGGAAGTTGCGCGGACGCGACGAACATGTGCTACTTGTGCCCCAACCAGGCAACTGCGGTTGGAGAGACCACGTCAAACGTGGCCAGCACCTGATCTCAAGAATGTCCCGGCCCCGGTGCTAACACTGGCATGTCAAAGTCCGCTTTCCACCCAAAGCAGACATTGGCCTCAACGCACAAAATCGGCCGAACGCGGTTTAGTTTGCGTTGGAACCGCTTGGCGTCGCAGCCGGAATATGAGCTTCGACGGGCTCCTTCAGCGGTGCTTTGGCACATCGACCTGTCGCAAGCCTCGCGAGCCTCGTGTTGATGAAACTGTGCGAGCGATTGCGCTAGCAGCGTCGACCAGTCGTCAAGACGCGGTCGCCTACTGGCGTGATCACATATCATTGCCGACGACCTGCGATCTCACGAGCTGCTTAGTATCAAGTGCAGGCCCGCTGAATCCGGCGGCACGGATGCGATTCTTCTCGACCGTGAAATCGCGACCTTGCAGTTGCATGCCACTAACCCCGAACCGGCGGATCTCATTTTCACGGATTTGAACGCGTTCTGGAATCCTTTTGCCACCCGCGGTCGAATAAATCCCGTGCGCATAGCCTTCGATGGAATTTCTATATACCGTGACGTCATCCGCGTTCCAGATTTTCACGCCGGCTCCAAACCTGCCGGGCACGCCCCCGCAGTATAAAATATTGTCGGCGATTGTAACGTTGACGGAGCGTCCTTTGACTTCGATTGCGCTCACCCGCCGGGGCCGATCGTTGTAGAACCTGTTTCGCCGTACGATTATGTTCTGACAGTTATTGGCTGCCGTGGCATCGGCTGGACCGCCTATATCGATGATCTCATTCTCTCCATCGGTAGCGCAGTTCCTGAAAATATTCCCTTCTATGAGAACGTTCCTCGTGTGCCAGTTGATATCCACTGGCTCACCAACCGTCTGCTCAAAATAGTTGGCAATAATACGGACGTTCCGCACCAATCCATCCGCACTAATGCGATTGCCGGTCCGGATATCAACGTATGCGCCTGTCGAAATGCCACCAAGCGCCTTACTATCTTGATAGAAAGCGTTCCGTTCGACCGTGATCTGCTGGGTGTATCGCTCTGCGAATATGTAGCAGTGTTTAAAAATGCAGTTGCGTACAGTAATCCTGCTGGTCGCAAATGGGTGCGACGCCCGGATGTGCACGCCGAATTCCTTGAAACCGTCGGCCAGGTCCAGATCGAAGGTGAGATTCTCGAGCATCACGTCGGAAACATCGTGAACGTCGAAAAAGGGATGGGTCCGATAAGGGCCGCTGGTCTTTTTGTATATTCGCGTCTGCCCTGCCTGACCGATCAATTGCGTGCCTGAGGTTGGACGCAAAACTTCATCTTTTAGTCTATAAGTCCCGGGCATCACGAAGTACCTGCCGCCTTTGCGACAAGCGTTGACCAGTTCGGGTACGGTCCGGACGAAGGACGTCGGCGGCGGCCCTGATCGCGAACCGCCGGACCCATTCCGTGAAAGGGCAGCCGCACTCACGGCTAGCGACCCGAGCAACACTTCGCGTCTGGCTAACATTATGTCCGGACTCCAAGCGCTATAACGCGGTGGCGCCCGCGATCGCTCCCAGAACGGTGAACTTCAGTGACTATGACGGCGATTGGTCTCCATGGGCTAGGAGATGCCGACCATGCTGAAAGCTCCGATGCTGCACGATCTTCCGGTCCGATTTTTCGGCAGCAGGTCTCGCAAGTCCGCATTATTGGGGAGAACTTCCTCAGAATGCGAAAGATCGAGATTGAGGATGAAGGGCTCATCCTGTGGCTGAAGTTCCGCAAACGCGATAATTCTTGAGTCCTTAAATGGTAGGTCGAAATTTGTGACTTTTACCCAGCAGATGCGCGGCAGATTGCTTAGCTCGATTTCGACTTGTGCCTGCTCACCCGGGCATTTGAAGAAGAAATCGAAAGGCACCGCAGACTCCACCACAACTCCGTCCGCATGGAATGAGACTCCCTCGCTTTTTAGGTCGCTCCCGCGAGGTTTGAATTTGACGCCACCAACAATTTTTTCGCTATCGGAAACTTGAACCCAAATGTCGCCTGGCTTCCGCAATGAATGCAGAAGCACCGAATGCCTTTTGCCGATCCTTTCCACCGAGTGCTCGAGTACAGCAGGCGCACGACGCTTGCGCTTTGTCCGCTCACGCGCTTGCAGCTCGATGTCGACCGGGCCGTCTCGGACGCTTGGCGTTAACGCCGCGATTGCAGGCCAATCGCGCCAACAGTCCTCGGTTGGCCGCTCCTTCGCCAGATCACGATATTCGAGGCGCTTGAAATCGCAGAGAACGGCATAGCGAATCTGATCTCGCCTATTAATATTCGGCGCATGCAGAAGGCGGTGATGGATCAGAAGAACGTCGCCCCTCTTTCCGGCGACGGCAGTAGGCTCGAGCGCAGTCCATTTCTGGTAGATCGATCGAAAGCTCTCTGCAGGGGCCCAATCGAGCTTCAGATTCCATTGCGGGGTAAATGTCCCGGTGACTTCCCGGCCAAATCAACAGGGCGCCTCCATCTTCGGGGACATCAACAAGATAGCCGAAACCAATGACCTCGACCGGGTGCCCCTCAACGTGAGGTTTAAAAGGAGCAGTTGCCGCTCCCTCTTGCAAAGGCACAATTGGGTAAAGGCCGCGCACCCGCAAATCGGCAAGATCGCTTCCAATCAGGGCTTCAGCCACGGTCCAAGCGGTAGAACCAAAGCCAAGGTTCTGAGCGATGGTCGGATGCTCAACTAAATCTTTATGCTGGAACTTCAGTAATCCTTTGAATTCCCTTAACTGGCCGGAGTGGCACGAATCAGTGACCTCTCCCGTCCAGGTTTCAACATCATGTGGATCCCAGTGATCCGGAAATTTTTCCTGTGTCATGGAGATCAGTTCGTCGCAAACTCCGTCGTCCAGCGCTCGCGGTATCAATAAATATCCATTTCGCGCGAAAAATCCTAACTGGTCCTGTGTCAACATTCGAGCCCACCATCTTGAAACGTAAAATGTCGCTGACCACAATCATCTCGCACCCCTGCAACTTTCGCAAGGGACCGACGATGCAGGATATTGTTCTGGTCGCGGAGCACCTTCAGCCTCAAAGAGCGGGTCTATTGACCGTTTATCTATTCGGGCCGTCGCGCATCGCGAATGTCCACTTTCGAACCATTGCGGACGTAAGTCCAGCAAGACCTCACACGACAGCTTGGGTGAAACCTCCGGTGGCCGTGCCGCTCTCTCTTCACAATTGACAAGATGCCAGAGCGAGAGCCTTTTCAGTCTTGCTCCTGCCATCTAGTCGAATACAACCGCCTCAATGGATGAGACCGAAACCACTCTTCGCGAGGCCGCAAAGGGCTTACGCCGATCCATCAAAGCATTCCGCCGAGAAACCGGATTGCCGGCATCCAAGATTATCGGCGGCGGTGTCCCCATCGTGCACATTGACGACGCACTTCTGTCCGACTGCGTCTGTACGTCTCGGCGTGAAGGCTTGCTCAACCTGGTGCCAAAAGGGGGAAGAGCTTGCGAGGTCGGAACTTCCACCGGGCGATTTGCGCGCGAGATTGCGGCGCGTGTTCAGCCTCAAGAACTGCACCTCATCGACGTCACCTTCGAGCGGTTCGATGACGAGGCCTATTCGAAGGTGACCAATGTTCCGTTGATCAAACACGAGGGCCAATCCTTCGATGAGCTCGCCGGGTTCGAGCAGTTCTTCGACTTGATCTACATCGACGCTGACCACAGCTACGAGATCGTAAAGAAGGACATCGACGCAGCGCTTAGGGCCGTGAAGCCGACTGGGCACCTAATGTTCAATGATTACTGTCGGTGGTCGTTAGAACAAGGCGAGCCGTATGGAGTGCAGGCGGCGGTCAATGAGTTTGCAAACAAGCACCGTTGGGCCTTCAGGGGCATCGCCCTTTCAGGCAGTGGGCATTATGATGTGTTATTGACCAAGATGTAAGGAATGCGTCCGCTTTCCACGCAAGGCGGACAGTATATCGTGCATTCCGGCCATTTTGGCAGCCTATGGAAAGGCGAACGCCTGATGGGCAAAGTCAAGAATGGAAAAGCTGAACTCTTGTTCATGTAGGTTCGCCGGTGTGAGCCACCCTGCGGACCAGACCCGCCCGAGGCGACCGGTCCCCTTGTCGCATCGCCGCCTCCAGACCCACGTTTACTGAGCTATTTTAGCATCGTTCGTTTCAGCGTCCGCGATGGTATCGTGAGCGGCCCGAAGCGGCCGGCGAAGAAAACGTTTGGTTGGTATGCTCGCATGGATTGACCAAAGATGCGCACTGCTGTATTAGAACAGCATGACGCTTCGCACCGGCCACGAAAAGCCCGTTTACGTCCGACTCCGCGAGACGATCGCTGACGCAATCCTTTCCGGGAAATACCGGGACGGGGATCCACTCCCCTCGGTTCGGGCGCTTGCGGCGGAGCAGCACGCCAACCCGCTCACCGTCGCCAAGGCGTACCAGGGCTTTCAGGACGAAGGGTTGGTCACCGTCCGCCGCGGTGTCGGACTCTTTGTCGCCGAAGGCGCCCGCACCCGTCTCCGCGACGGAGAGCGGAAGCGCTTCGTCGAGGAAGAATGGCCGGTGATCCGAGACCGGATTGCGCGGTTGGGCCTAAGCCCTTCCGACCTGATCGAACGGGAGCGGGTTTAGGCCAACTCTTCGGCGGGAGCGCGGTAGAACAGCTTCGCCATCGCCTCTGCACCGGCTCCGAGCCCGAGCGCTTCGGGCACGACAACCGACAGAAAGTACTCGATCGCTGCAAGGCGGCCGCCGGTGGCTACTTCAGCTTCGCCGGCCTCGATCGCCAGGCCGAGCCTTTCCATCAGCCAGCCGGCCGTCAGAACGGCCGCCATCGTGAGCAGCGGGTAGCTGCCCGCGAGCCGATCGTCGGGGGCAGCATTTCTCGCGGTTGCGACCAGGACCTCCACTTCGTCGGTCAGCGCAATCAGCTCTTCGTGCCGCGCTTCGGCGCGAATGTCTGCGAACAGCGCATCAAGCGCGGCGTCGCCATCAAGGCCTATCTTGCGCTGGACGAAGTCCGCCGCCTGAATGCCGTTCGTGCCTTCGTAGATAGGAGCGATCCGCGCATCCCTCAGGTGCTGCGCAGCACCCGTCTCCTCGATGAAGCCCATGCCACCGTGCACCTGGATTCCGAGGCTTGTCACCTCGCAACCCACGTCGGTGCACCAGGCCTTCACCAGCGGCGTGAGGATGTCGGCTCGAAGTCCCGCTTCCCGATCTCCGAGCATACCCCGGTCGAGCTGCCCGAAGGCGTAATAAGCGAGCGCTCGGGAGGCCATCGTAAGAGCGCGCATCCGAACGAGCATGCGGCGGACGTCCGGGTGCTCCGCGATTGCGATCGGCAGGCCATTTCGCTGCCCCTGCTTGCGCTCAAGGGCGTAGGCGACGGCACGCTGCGTAGCCCGCTCCGCCAGGCCCACGCCCTGAAGGCCGACGTTGAGTCGCGCATTGTTCATCATGGTGAACATGGCGCGCATCCCCGCCGACTCGTCGCCGATCAACCAGCCCGTCGCGCCGCCATTCTCGCCATAGCCCATGACGCAGGTCGGCGAGGCGTGGATGCCCATCTTGTGCTCGATGGACATGCATTGCAGGTCGTTGGCCTGGCCGTCCGGCAGTACCTTCGGGACGAGGAAGAGCGATATGCCCTTCGTGCCCTCCGGCGCGTCTGGCGTGCGAGCCAGCACCATGTGGATGATGTTGTCCGTCAGGTCGTGCTCGCCATAGGTGATGAAGATCTTTGTCCCAGTAACCCGCCAGCTACCGTCGCCCACCGGAACTGCGCGCGACTTCAGTGCGCCCACGTCGCTTCCGGCCTGAGGCTCGGTCAGGTTCATCGTGGCGGTCCATTCGCCGCTGACGATCTTGCCCAGATAGTCGCGCTTCAGCTCTTCGGAACCGTGCACCTCGATGGCCTCGACTGCCCCTAGCCCGAGCATCGGACAGAGGGCGAAAGCGACATTCGCTGCGTTGAAGTCCTCCATCATGGCCGCCGACAGGCTGGTCGGAAGACCCTGCCCCCCAGCTTCGACTGGGCCTGACAAGCCCATCCAACCGCCTTCGACGAACTTCGCATAGGCTTCCCGGAAGCCGGGCGGTGTCGTCACCGCGCCCGCGTTCCAGCGTGATCCGTGCTTGTCGCCGGTCTCATTGAGGGGCGCGAGCTCCGCTTCGGCGAACTCGGCGGCACCCTGCAGTACGGCGTCCACCGTATCCGGCGTAGCCTCGGCGAAACGGTTCGATTGAGCCAGTTCCGCGATGCGGACGACATGGTCCAACACGAGGCGTTGGTCGCTCACTGGGCAGGCAAAGCTCATGCACGCTCCACTTGATGATGGGTCCGGGCGCCTATAGCGGCGGCCGCATGCCCGAGACCACCCGCATACTGCCGTTCGACGACGAGGCAATCGGGGAAGCCGCCCGGCTGATCGACGAGGGGCAGCCGGTCGCGGTCCCGACGGAGACTGTCTACGGTCTCGCCGCGGACGCCACGAACTCCGAGGCAGTCGCGCGCATCTATGAGGCGAAGGGCCGGCCGAGCTTCAATCCGTTGATCGTGCACGTTACGGACTGCGCGGCGGCGGAGCGGATTGGCGAATTCGGCGCAGACGCGCGCGCTCTTGCTGAGACCCATTGGCCCGGTCCGCTCACGCTTGTCGTTCCACTCAGGGCCGCCGCGGGCATTGCCTCGCTCGTCACAGCCGGACTTTCGACCATCGCCCTTCGAGTTCCAGCACACCCGGCGATGCAGGCGCTCTTGCAGGCCACTGGCAAGCCCCTCGCCGCCCCCTCCGCAAACGCCAGCGGCTCCATCAGCCCGACGAGAGCCGACCACGTGCTGAAGAGCCTCGGCGGACGGATCCCCCTGATCATCGATGCAGGCCCGACTGAGCGCGGACTGGAATCCACGATTGTCGCCGCCACCGGCGGTCCGTTGCGGCTGCTACGTCGGGGGCCCCTGGACATTGCGGACGCAATTCACGGCGAGCCGGGTACCATCGAGGCTCCCGGCCAACTCGCGAGCCACTATGCCCCGTCAAAGCCGCTCCGGCTCGACGCTTCAGCGGCAACAGAAGACGAATATCTGATCGGCTTCGGGGAGGTCGAGGGACAGACGAACCTAAGCCGTTCGGCCGACCTGGTCGAAGCCGCCGCCCGCTTGTTCGACCTGCTGCACGCAGCCGAGGCCTTTCCGAGGGCACGGATCGCGGTAGCACCCGTCCCGGACGAAGGGCTTGGCGCTGCAATCAACGACCGCCTCCGTCGCGCAGCGGCACCGAGATAGCGTCCAACTATAGACCTGCCGCTGCCAGCGCGTATGAAGTGCTTGAGTAATAGAGAGTTTCCGAAGTGAAGTTGAGCGGTGGGCAGACTGGCCGATCATTGGGCGGAATCCTGAAGTGGTGGCGCTCGCCCATCTGGTTGCTGCAGCTGGCGACCGGAGCGAAGTCCTTCGCCGACAATCCGATACTCGGATCTCCGGCCCTCAATCGACTTGGCCTGCACGTGTGGCGACTGAAGGCGGCCCATGCATTCGCCCGATCACGGCGGGCGCGCCTGGCGCATCTGGTTCCTGCCGAGTTACGCGATGAGTTCGATCGGAACGGCTTCGTCGTCATTTCGAACTTCCTGCCGGCGGGATGAATTCGCTTCGCTTCAATCAGCGATGCTCAATTCAGAGCTGCCGACGCGCAGCCATCAACAGGGCGACACGATCACTCGCCGCGTATCCATCGGTCCGCAGATGTTGCGCCGCTTTCCCCAGCTTTCGACAATGCTCGACAGCCCACCTTGGACCGGCCTCATGGCCTATGTTGCAAGCACTCGCAGCAAGCCGCTCTACTATCTTCAGACGATTCTCGGAGGGATCGCCGAAGGACCTGCGGACCCGCAGCTCGAACTCCATGCGGATACGTTCCATCCTTCGCTAAAGGCCTGGTATTTCCTCACGGACGTCCCTGAGGATGGCCGGCCATTGACCTATGTCGCAGGTTCTCACCGTTTGTCCCCCGAACGTATCGAGTGGGAAAAACGTCGGAGCACGGAGGTCCTCTCTAGCGGCGACCCGCTCTCGCGCCGGGGGTCGCTGCGCATTGCGCCCGGGGAACTGGGAGACCTGGGCCTCCCCCAACCCACTCTCTTCGCGGTTCCGGCGAACACTCTCGTCGTGGCGGACACCTGCGGATTTCATGCCCGGGCAGATTCCCACCGCCCGTACAACGACGAGTGGAGGTATGGGCCTACTGCAGGCGAACGCCTTTCGTGCCATGGACGGCGGGCGGCATTTTGTCATGGAGTCCCCTCGCAGCCCGGCGGGCAGAGTGGCTCATGACAGTCCTGGATTGGCTCGACCGCAAGGGCATGAAAAAGCAGCACTGGACCGCGGAGGGGCTCCGCCGCGCGGTCGAACCCGGCGTTACCCCTGTCGCCGAATTGGAATTGGCTCCGATCCGCGATCGTCGCCTTCCAGACAGCCGAGCCGCTTGACCATCGAGTTGATGAGAATGCTCACGGCGGATTCACTCGCGAGGCCGCCCCGGATGAGACAACGATCGACGAGCACGCGCCTGAACGCAGGATAGACCCCTGGCTCGGGCGCAACCGGATTTGCCCAGAAGCTATCCAGATGACCTTGATGCGTAAGGCCCGGGAGATCGTAGATCGCCTCGCCCATCGTGCAGACCGGCGTGCCATTCGCCAGCGCCAGCGTCGCCGACGTACTGTTGACGCACACCAGCCCGCGCGCCTTTCGGACCATGGTTTCGAGATCGCCACCGTCGACGAAGTGGAGCCGACCTTCGAGCGAAAGCCGCCGCGCATGCCTGCGTACGAACCTGTCCCAATCGAAGAAGCTGCAGTCGAGCGGATGCGCCTTCAGCAGGAGATGCAGGTGGCGCGGGGCGTTGGCCGCGAAGCTTTCGATCGCATAGCCCGCAGCGCTTTGCATGTCGGGAAACGGAGAGTGTGACCGGATCTGATAGTCGCCCGACAGCTGCAGAGGGAGCACGAACAGCTCCCGCCCTTCCAAGCTTGCCGAGGACCTCGGCCGCCCTTCGAAGCGCCCATTTCTCCCGCGAGAACTTCCACAGCCAGCCGAAGCCCTTCCTTGAGGATCGAGTTGGGGCGGTGCGAACGGTAGTGCGGATATGCGAAGCGCCCGGTGACCACATGATGGTAGTGCCAGTAGGAATCGCGCGCGCGGCGCCGGAAACTGGCCGTGATCGGCGGCGACTGCGGTTCAGGCGGCAGCTTCCTGGCCTCCCTGAGGAACCAGTTCTTGTCGCGGGGAAGCGTGGAACGGGCGTTGACGCCTTCCGGCTCCAGGGTCATCCAATGCGGCCGGAGATACCCCTCTTCCAGAACATGCGTCCGTACGTTTCGTGACGACGCGACTCCGTGCGCAGCAAGGTGGTACGGCCGGCAGTCTCCGAAGAGGAGCACGTCCGTGATCCGGTTCTCCGTCAGGAACTTGTCGAAGAAAACCGGCCATTCGGAAAAGCGCCCGCGGAAATCTATGGCGCCGTCCGGCCAATCGAGCTTGTCGCCGCCGCTCAGGTTGATGCGGTGCACCTCGATGCCCTGACGGGTCATCTCCGCGCCGAGTTGACGGAAGAAGGGTCCCGGCGGGCCTTGAAGAAAGAGGAACGAGCGATGCTTCACGGCTACCTCGATCCCAGGCCTGCAAGGCGTTTCTTCCACCGGCCCTGAAGACGCCTCAGCTGTACGACTGCACCCCCCTGCTGGGCGGCCGCTCCTTCGGCGATCCGTTGAACCAGGACCTCCGGCGGGCATGGCAATCCCGTGACCGGGTCCAGGTACCGCGGATAGAGCAACAGCACGGCGGCAACCAGCTCGTCCAGGCTGCGCGTAGCGGTTCTGCGTGTCGGGCACCGGGCCCAGATCCCGCGTGAGTCCCCAACCCGCATAGAATGGAACGCCGTGCGTCGTTACCGGCTTCGCTCGCAACAACGCCTCGAACCCCGCGAGCGACGTGTTCACATGGATTTCGTCGACGAGGTCGATCAGCGCCGAGATCGGTTGATCCCGAACCACCTCGTCCGCCACCTTCAGGCACTCGCCTTCCGGAATCCTGCCGACGCGATGCCCTGCCTCTACGTCGGGATGTGGCTTGTAGATAATGTAGGCGTCGGGAGCCTCGTCTCGCGCCCGCTTCAGCAGGTCCAGATTGCTGGTGACGGGACCTCCGGCATTCAGCACCGCGCGATCGTCCTCCACCTGGCCAGGGACTAGCACATGGCGACGGTCAGCCACCCTGCGCGATAGTTGCGCGGACCCCGAACCATATTTGCTCACCCCCGAAGCGACGATCAACTCGCGCAGGTCGCGTGCCCGGTTCACGATTTCGTCGTCGAAAGATCCGTCCTGGAGCAAGTCTTCGAGGTCGCTGGGCTGAGTTGCATCGAAATGAACGCCCTTTCGATCAACGACGATCGACAGTGGAGGAACGCAGTCGGAGCCAAGACCCGTGGAGCGTATGAAGCCATCCTCGACTTCGATCAGCTTCGCACCTCCGCGCTCCAATGCTTTAACGACCTGCGGCGGTGTACGCGACTTCCAGACCGCGACTGCGCCTTGTCGCGCCGGCTTCACGTCAGAGGCGAATCGCACATCTTCGCCGGCCCACAGGAGGGGCGCGACCGTCGGACGCTTCCAGAAGGCGAAACCGAAGGCCGCCGAGATATCGCGATTGCTGTCGATGAGTTCCCGCCAGAAAGCACAGAGGCGAGAGGCAGCTCCAGCGTCGATCCGTTCGCCAGTGTAGGGATTCACGTACTCGAAAGCGTCGATAAGATGCCGGCTGACTGCGACCTCGAGTGCTGGCACGCCTCCACCGGACAGGTCGGAAAAGCGACCCTCGCCAACCGTCACGAGGGGAACTCCGGCGATCGCCGCGATCAGCGCTAATTCGTCGTCCGCATCGACGACCACACGCGTCGCATTCTGCAAGAGATGCCACGGATCGCACGGGCCCGAGACCGCCGATTGAGATTGGAGCCCGGCCCGTCCGTCGCTCCAAATCAGCACCGGATCGCCGGAGGCATGAGCCGCCGCCTGCGCCTGATCCGCAACTTTCACTAGCGTATAGGGACGATCCGGAAGCTGCGGCTGCTTTTCCCAGTAATCGCCGCCTATCTTCCAACGCCGCAAGTCGGCGATCAGATCGGCAGGTTCCGTTCTGGCAACGCCAGGTCCCGATCGAGTTGAGCCGACGAGATCAGCGCCACGCGAGCCGGGAAATGGCGGCACGCGCAGAAAGGGCTTCGACTTAACCAGGTTCATATCAGAGGTCAGCTAGAGCCTGTTCGCGCCCGTCGTGCAAGACTTTGTGAGTCATAGGCTTTTTTCCAGCTTTAGGCGGCGATGACCAGTCAGTATAGTTCGGGCAAGCGGCGGAGATAGGAAGCATATTCTCCCTTCCCAAGCCGAGCGATTGCCCGCTCCAGACCGGCATCGTCGATGAACCCGTTGCGCCAGGCAATCTCTTCCGGGCAGGCGATCTTCATCCCCTGCCGCCGCTCGAGCGTCGCCACGAATTCCGCTGCTTCAAGAAGACTGTCGGGGGTGCCCGTATCGAGCCAGGCGTAACCGCGGCCCATGACCTCAACCATCAATTCACCCTTCTCGAGATAGGCGCGGTTGAGGTCGGTGATCTCGAACTCTCCCCGGGCGGATGGCTGGATGTTGGCGGCGATATCCACCACCTGCTCGTCATAGAAATAGAGGCCCGTCACGGCCCAATGCGATTTCGGATGGGTCGGCTTTTCCTCGATATCCAGGGCGCGCATCTGCTCATCGAACTGGACCACGCCATAACGTTCCGGGTCCGCGACCTGATAAGCGAACACGGTCGACCCCGAACTTCTTCCCTGCGCTCGCTGAAGGACCTCCGAAAGACCGTGGCCGAAGAAGATATTGTCGCCCAGCACCAGGCAGGAAGGGCCGCCCGACACGAAGTCCGCGCCGATCGTAAAGGCCTGGGCAAGCCCCTTGGGCTCCGGCTGGACCGCGTAGGACAATCGCATGCCCCATTGGGACCCATCGCCGAGCAGATGCTCGAATGCGGGCGCATCGTGAGGCGTGGTGATCATCAGGACATCCCTGATGCCGGCAAGCATCAGAGTCGTCAGCGGATAATAGATCATCGGCTTGTCGTAGACCGGCATCAGCTGTTTCGAGACAGCGATGGTCATCGGATACAGCCGGGTGCCGCTGCCGCCAGCGAGGATGATCCCCTTCATCAATTCCGTCCTTGTACAAGATTCTCGGCAACGAGCCGGCGCACGACCTCGTCTGTCGACGTGCGCCAGTCGGGCAAGCGAACGCCGTGCACACGGAGCGAGCTTCGAGCAGTCGAGGCGCGAATTCGACGGCCGCGCCGCGGGCGTAGGATAATCGGCCGTGGTGATCGGCCTCACCTTCGCGCTTGGCCCGCCAGCAGCAGCCGACGTCATCAAAATCATGTTCGGCAAAGCCCGCCCAACTGGCCTCGCCCTGACCGGTCATATGGAAGATCCCTCGTAGGCCGGGATCCTTCGAGGCGGCGAGATTGTCCGCTACCGCGAATATTGCATCGGCGATATCGAGGGCGCTCGTCGGATTGCCTCGCTGGTCTGCCACAACGCCGATCTCATCGCGATCCGTCGCGAGGCGAAGCATGGTTCTTACGAAGTTCACATTGAAGGGACTGTAAACCCAGGCGGTTCGCGAGAATCACCGCGTTCCGGCTCGCAGCCAGAACGGCTTTCTCGCCAGCAAGCTTCGATGCGCCGTAGACACTCACCGGATTTGGAACGTCGCTCTCCGTATACGGAGCGGTCTTCGAGCCATCGAACACATAGTCGGTCGACAGATGAATGACTGGCACGCCGGAGCCGCTCCGCCGACTTTGCGACGGTCGCCGCGCCGCGATCATTGATGGCGAACGCCAGGTCGCGTTCGCTTTCTGCCTTGTCGACAGCGGTGTAGGCGGCCGCAGAAACGACGACTTCGGGCTCGACCTGCCTAACGGCTAGATCGATCTCGTCTTCATCTCCGACGAGGTCGAGTTCGGGTCGACCGAGAGGCACGATCTCGTGCCCCGCAACTCCACCACGCTCCGCTAAAGAGAGGAGAACCTGTCCGTCCGGTCCACCGGTGACGACAATCCGCATCTGGTCGCGTCAGTCCTTCAGGCGGTTCAGCAAGCCAAGCCGCTCACCGCAGAGCAGTCGCGAAGGGGCTGGCACAAACGGCTAAAATAGTTGTGTCTTGCCTCATGACCCCCCGCAAGTCGCTCTACTCAACTCGGTCCAACGCATCAGCGATGCCGGTTGCAAAACCCAGCATCATGTCGCCGTAACCAGGCATTCCGGCGAAGGTGGCTCGCGCCTGAGCTGAAAGCTTTTGCCGCAGTGCTGCGTCTGCCAATAGGGACTTCAGGTTGCTCTCGAAGTCTTCTCGATCTTCGGGCTCGTAGGTTGCGCCGCTTACCCTTGGCCCAAGCAAGTCCGCGCCTATAATGTCGCTGCGCGCGAGGATCGGAAGTCCGAATGCAAGCGCGCGTGAGAACATCGTTGCGTCATGTGGCGGCGCCGTGATCAATGCCAAATCGGCCGAGCGCATTGCAAGGTCCGTTTGCTCGAGATTGATATAGGATGCCTCGACAGATTGACGACTAGCTGTCTTCTTTCGAAGCTTGTCCATGATGCCTCCGCCTGCTCGGTTCTCACCGGCTGCAAAGACGAAACGGACCCTAATACCTGCCTCGCGGGCAATCTCCAGCGCATCCGCGATGCGCGGATCGTGGTGCCGACTTTCGGGATGCTCCGATGTACAAAAGACAACCACTTCATCGGCCCGGAACCCGATCTGCTTTCGAGCGCCAACTTTGTCTTTCCCAATTGCCGTAACCGAGGACGCCGACATTTTCGGAGGCAGCAGGCGCGGTGATCTAATCGTCGCATACGGCTCGCCCGATAATGCTGACCCCAGTTCGTCCGGAGCGGCGCTCCCTCCGGCGACATAGACGTGCCTACTCTCGCCCGCCGCTTTGACGAAGTTGAGAGAAGCCTCGGAGAAGCATAGCAACAGGTCGGGGCGATGCTGCGTAACGAAACGCGATAGGCCCTGCCTTGCGAGCGGCGAATTCAACGGGAACTTGGCTCCGGCTTCCTGGCCCAAGAACATTACTGCCAGATCAGGATGCGAGATCGGGATCTCGACGTCGTCTGAGGCGCAAAGAACGGAAACTCGACAGCCCGCGTCCAGGAAGGGAGAAATTGCACCTGCGATATAAGCCTCGTCTTCTCCGTTAAGCGGGGCCGAGCACAAAATTCCTACGTTTGGACGAAGTCGCACAAGTTTACGCCGATTGATCAGTCCTCGGACGAACGCGGCATAGCGCTCGGTGGCGGCTCGCAAACCTCGATCGCTCTCTAGCAGCTTTTGAAACTGTTGCACGATCGCACGCCGGGCACGAACTTCTGCGAGCATACTTAACGTTTTTGCCAAGCGAGAGGCGTTCTGGATGAAGGCATACCGCAGACCGTGCGCGGCTAACGCGGAGTATAGTTCAGAGGGTCCATAGATAAGGACCGGAATGCCCATGCCGAGGCACGTCGAAATGGAATGCAATTCTGCTTCTGCCCCCGAGAAGAAGCATAGGTCTGCACCCTGTGCTGCTGCCGCGACGGCCGATCTTGCGTCCGTAACGCTGGCGTTTCCAGCCGTCACCGCCTCGCTCAAGATCGGCTTGATGCCCTTGGAACTGAGCTCGTCCGAAATCCATGCATAGTTACTCTGGCCGGACTGGTGTGCCGGTGCAAAGATGACTGCCGTCCCTATCGAAGGCTCCAACACGCCGGCGTGACCTGTAAGAGACGCGCCGACAACCTCCGGGATGACAACGGCAGGAACTTCTGGGGCAACTTCCAGCAGGGTCAGCTCCTCGTCGAAAGTCCTCGCAACCATGCCATCCACTTGGCCGAGCTGAGCGAGCCGGCCGCTAGCAACTCCGTCTGCTATGGCAATGCCGTCCCGCCCATGCTCGAGTTGGCCAGCATCGGACAGTGTGGGAATGCCCAGGTTTACATGCAGCGCCCTGCGCATTTGCCGAGACTGCGGCCGGTCTGGGGTACCAAGTATGGCAACAGGAACCTCAAATAGCGGACTTCCTTGGAAGGATTCGTCAACGTCCCATATGGAATGAACTAATCCTGCTGCATCGGGCGCATTGAGAACTGCTTCGCGGGTCAGGGCGGCCGCGAACTCAAGGCAGATTGTGCCTAGGTTCTCCAAACGTGAGGCCGTGAGCTCAATCACGAACATCAACGCGCCTTCCGCATCTTCCGGGCTCAATGGAACTTCCCGGACGTGCGGCCCCGCTTCAAAGACGGCGTCTTCGACAGACCTCCCGTTGACACGGATCCTAAGCGGCACACCGTCCAGGCCCATGGCCGGTTGAGCGAGAAAGGAAAGCGCGACGGCCTTGGAGCCCGGCGCAACGCGCATCCGCAACGTCCCGGTCTTCGTTGCCAGCCACGCGCCAGCGGGGTCCTGCTCGCCCCATCCGTCTCTTAGATAATCCAGACGTAAGTCGTTGGAAGCGAACGACACGCTTCGCCCGACGGATACGTACGGGTCGATAGCGTCGCGGAAATTCAGGCCAAAAGTTTCCCACGAGTAGTTTGCAACTGTCGCCGCAACATCCGTCGCTCTGTCAGCAAGCGCCGTTCGGATCGCTCGCTCGACCTGTTCCCTGGACGTTGAAATAGGGAGCAGGAGACCATTGACTCCGTCCGTGACGATGTCCTCCGCGAAGCCGGTCCGCGTCACTACTGGATAGCAGTTGGCGAACATTGCCTCGATCAATGGGATCGGACCGCCTTCGAGTTTGGACAACGAAAGGTAGACGTCCATGTCAGCATAATGCTTGCCGAATTCTTCGAAGGGCGCGGAAACATAGTGGAGGTTGGGCAGCTCTCGCAGCTCGGGAAATCGCTTCCAGTTCTCCCAAAGAAGGGACTTGTTCTCCACCTCAGAAGGATGAGGCGCGAGCAGCAAGAAGGAGATGTCCGGCATGGCGCGCACGACATCCAGCAAAAGGTCAGGATTCTTCCGTTCATAGTAGGCGCCAACTACGCCGACCGTTGCGCCTTGTCGCGGAGTAGGCTGGAAGTGCTCCGGATCGGCCCCGCCAAGAATGGTCTTCAATTTGTCCGGGTGAACACCCAGGAACGTCAGAGCACTTGCGTGGAAGCTGTTCGCGGTGAAGACGGTGGTACATTGGTTAAGGGCCGTGACGAATGCCTCGACTGTATTTCCAGCGCTGAAGCTTGGGTGCGTGAACCAGACATAGGTTTTGCTGTCCGCCGGCAAAATCCCGGAGTTCAGCGCGCCCATGAAGATCTTGTAATGAGAGAAAAAATAGCTCCGAGATGCGGGTAGCCAGCCCGTCACGGTGTTGTTCCGTTCGGTAAAGATGATCCTCGTTCGCAAGCCGAGCTGGCTCGCGATGACTTTGCATATCTTCTCAAGAATCCAGCCCTTTGAGTTAATGTTCAGGACGAACACCACGTCGTACAGGTTGGAAAGTCCGTTGGACGGCCGCTTTATTACGGAAGGGCCGGAGTCGCGCAAGATTTCGTTTGGAAGCAGCATCTTAGAAAGTCGTCTTCACGTTTGGCGGTCCAATGAAATTGAACAATGCCCTCTGTCGTTGCTCCCAACTGTGCTGAAGACCGATGCGGACGTTCTGCTGATGGGGCGCTTCGGCGCGCTCGAACCGATTGAAGGACTTGATGAGAGCATCCACGAGGCTGTCGACCCGACCGGCTTCGTACCAGTCGACGGCGCATCCCTCTGCTTCGAAGCGGCCGGTCGCCGGAATGCGGGCGGAAACAATTGGCGTCCCGGAGGCCAAATATTCGAAAAACTTTAGTGGTGACGTGATTGAAGCGCGCTCGTTTGCCGCCCGAGAAAGGACAAGTACGTCCGCCGCTTGCTGCAGTTCACAAACGATCTCGTGCGGGAGATAACCGCAGAAGCGAGCGTTCGGAAGCCGCAAGCTGGTCGCAGCACGCACCCACTGTCCAAGATCGCCGTCATGACCTCCGCAGAAAGCGAACAAGGTTTGTGGGAGCCGTTCGGCAGCTTTGAGGACGTCAGCAATGCCTCGCTCCGCCTGCATTCCTCCCGAATAGACGACGAGGTTCCGGTAGGTGAAACCTAACAGATCGTGGCGCCACGACTCGGCCGCTTGGTCGCGCCTTGATGCTGTTCGAGAATTTACCCCACTGTCTAGGACAATGATCTTCTCGGGAGGAACTCCCTCATCGATCAACGCGGTGCGAACCTTTTCCGTGATGGCGACGATCGCGAGACAGGACGAGCGTTCCGAGAAAAGAGCTGACCAGCGCTTGAAGCGCCTCTGGTAGTCCTCGTCATGATATTCGAGGATATAGTTGATCTTCCGGCGATGACAGGCGAGCGCTACAGCCGGGTCGCGCGTGTGCACCGCCCCTGCACGGGGAAAGATCGACTGGGGATATGCCTTCGGGACGGGGAATTTGTCATCGTCCTTGGTAGCAACTTCGTCCGGATTTACGATTACAAGATCGAACTTCGGCTCGACGTTGTACAATTCTTCAAGCCGCCGCTTCACGGCAGTCGAGCCTGCAAGGCTCTCGACCTTGTAGGGTAGACCTGCTGTGGAGCCGGCAAGCACCGTAGGAATTCCGAGCGACGCATTCGCCGCTGCGGTATTTGCAGCCCAGATCAACCGCGCACGTGCCGGGCGGACGAAGGGATCGTCAGCCTTGGCGCAGACGACATAGTCGCCAGCCGCTAGAAATTCGTTGATATCTGGGGCGGGTTCGCTCTCATCCAACGGTTCCAAAGAACGCAGCTCCGCCAGTCCCGTCACTATCTCCACCGATCTTTTCACTCGTTCAACTCGATATGTCGGCTGGCCAATACACGCCATAATCTCAAAAGCTACGGTAACCTTAGGGACCGTTCCGACCAACCGACGATTGGGTCGTTAAAGCCACATACACCTCAAGTCTCATGAATGCTTCGGCCTTCCGTAGAACAATGAATGATCGAGGTGAGTCCAAAGAAATCCTGTGTGGGAGAGGATGCGGCGAACCATCTGCTCGTCACGAATGTCGTCACACGCCAGAATCCCTCCCGGGGCAAGGAGCGAGAGGAGACTAGGGATATTGCGGTCTATTTCGTGATTATCGTGCGTCGCGTCGCAAAAGATCAGCGAGAACTTCGTGTCGAAAACTTCATGGAGGAAGTCACCCCTTCGAATCTCAACCAGATCCGCAAATCCGCGATCGGAAAGATTCTTTTTCAGAGAAGTTAGATTGCCGTCTGGCTGATTGATGTGACAAAGATAGCGAGCGGGATCTGACTTGTTCGTTACCGGCTCTCCGAACCTCTGTTCCCAGTCTTGTTCCGAACAGATCCCGTAATCGACCGTGACGAACCTTCGTCTGCTTTCCTGCAGCTTCAAAGCTTCGCAGATCACCGCCGTCGATCGGCCTATCCAGGGACCCACCTCAAGAATTGGCCCCCTCGTCAGGTTTACCAATTGGAAGAGGATGTTCACCTGGTATTTGCTGAACCATCCCTCAGGCAGGTTCGCCCGGTCGAAGGGCAGAGGCACGTAACCGAGCTTATGCACGCGCGCTCGCGAGTTCCGTGCCCTTTCGCCAGCAGAGGAGGTTTCCGTAAGTAACACTCGGAAGCTCCGCCTCGGTGGTCGGAATGACTTCGCCCCGCGACGAAACTAACGCCGCACTCAAACCGACCTCGTCCAAGAAGTCGAGAACGGCGCTGGCCGTCACCCCGCATCGCTCCCAGCGCTCCGGATCCCACTCGAACACCAGCCGCACGTTGGGGTTTGCCGTGATCGTCGCCCGAGCGCCCTTGAGAACTGCGAGCTCGTGCCCCTCTACGTCGATCTTGATCAAGTCTATGCCCTCATTGCGGGTGCGGAAATATTCATCGAGCGACGTTGTGGGCACGTCATAGACTTCGAACGCGTTGAACGCCCGCTCCTCTTCGGTCGGGGCGAGCAAGCTGGTATTGGCCGGCTTCTCCACGTTGCGATGGAGTCTCGCCGTGCCAGGGATTTCGGACAGAGCCAGGCGTTCCAGGACAATGTTGGACTTATCGATCCAGTTGATTTGTGCGTTGCGCTGAAGGAGCGCGAAATTCGTGTGGTCAGGCTCGAAAGCGAAGACTTGCCCCCGCCTCCGAAGATGCTTACCGAAAAGAACGGTATAGTAGCCAATGTTCGCGCCTACATCGACAAAGGTCTTGATCTCGCTTGCGATGGACCGGAAGTAGGCTGTCAGCCCCTTTTCGTAGATCCCGTTCATAATGAGGCGGGGGCCGATCAGGCGATCTCGCTCTTCGATGACCATGAGCACGTCATCGAACTTCAGTTTAGCAAGGATCAGACCGTCGCCGACCGGAACGGCGCGCGGGCCGGTGACGATATGTTCGATTTCAGTAAGCCGTTGCCGGATCGACTTGAGACCGCGGAGAGCTGACCTGATGCCGGTTAGCTCCTCCTTTAGTTCGTCCAATTTGGAAAGCAGCGCCGGAAGGACCTCAGTATCGCTCAACATATTCTCGCCTTCATGAGCAGCAAACCGACGAGTTGATCTAGCACGGCCGCGGGCCGCTGTTACTTGGCGCTACCGGCATCTTCAAGCTTGTCTCCGGCGTTCCCAAAGGGCTTATTAACGAGCAGATTTTGCCATAAGGGCCGGCTGTAAGGGGCCGCATACCCTCAATTATAATTCAACCGATGGAGCGGGAATGTCGTCCGGCACAGCAGCAGCGCAGGAAGAAATGGCAGAAAGGGGAAGCGGGCCCCGCCTACTCATCTTCGGTGCCTATGCGAATGGGAATATCGGCGATCAATTCCAAGCCAACTCGGTTGCGCACCATATCCGTCGCCTGTGCCCCGATGCGCAGGTGTTCGCCACTTCCAACAGCTCTGCTCAGCGGCCCTACGAATTCGACTCCGACTACGTTCTTCCGGAAGGAACCATCTACGACCCGGATGCCGTAAACAGTTTCGATGCGCTGATCGTCGGCGGTGGTGGTTTGCTTGCGTCCGTTCACAAGCCGCTTGCAAACCCGGATTGGGTGCAAAGCATCAAGAGCCCCATCATGCTCTTTGCACTTGGCGCGTCCCGGGAAGTTGCGGAAAAATGCGAAGCGTTAATCCGGCGCGCAACGATCGTCACGGCTCGCGACGCTTTTTCCCAGGAGATTCTCCGGGAGATCCGCGCAGAGACGACTCTGCTAAATGATCCGATATTGATGGATGATCGCCTGGATCGGGAGAGTCACACTTTCGGAAACAGCAGTCTCTGTCTTATCCCTCGGAAGATGACCGACAAAAACCAGGGCGTGTACAAGTCACTCTCTCAGCAGATGATCAGGGACGACAGTGTGTTGAGCATGTTCCCGGCAACGGACACTGCGTCGGGCGCGCTTCAGACCTTGGACAAGCCTCATGCCACCATTGAGGCCTGGAAAATGCAGGAGTTAGTCGGCGCAATAGACGATGCGGGATACGTGCTTTCCGAACGTTACCATGGTTGTATCCTGGCCCTGAAGCGAGGTGCGCCGACCATCGGCCTGGTCAACTCGGATACCGAAACGCGCTCGAAGGTCGGGGAACTCTATAGGCAAGTAGGCCACGGGCACCTGTTGCTTAGCTACCGGAACAATCCCCTGACCCGCGAGCAGATCGTTGCGAAGCTGGACTTAGAATTTGACGCTGCAGGAGTGCGGCATGCGCTGGCATCGATGCGACAAGAGTTCGAGGCAAGTGCGCGGGCTCTTCTCGCGGATCTGATCTGAATAGGTAATGCAGGAGCATATATCGGCGGCTAACAGACAGTCACCGCACTCTGCTCAACCGTATATCTCGGCCACGGACGTCGAAGCTCTTCCCTGCTGGGGCGCTATCACGGTGACATTATCGATCACGACGCGTGAACACCTTGGCTGCACTCGCACACCTGAACGACCCTTGGTCCTGATCCTGCCCCCCGAATTATCGAGTTGGTTAGGGACAGCAGATCTACAGCTTGCGCAGCCGACCCTGTGCCATCAACGTCAAAGCCATCCAGCAGAGAGTCCTCGCCTTCCAATTGGATTGCCTCTCCGTCGTAGTTGCGGATCGTTACATTCTTAAGCCTGATGCGCTGCGGCACATGCTGACCGCGTGCCGCCGAAACGATACCGGACGCGCAACCGTCCACGATCAAGCCATCGAAGATGGTGTCATTCGAAATTCACGCCTGCCAATCATGTCGAGCTCCAGTCCTTTTCGCGTTTTCGACGGGCCGAGTGATTTGGCGTAATCACTGCTGTCGAGAGAGGATAGGTAATCAGAGCGATTGGAGTGGTGAACCGGATGACGACAATTATGCGCCAGGTTGCCAGCGATGTGGCACTGCGGACTGATTCTTCATGCCCGTGAAACAATCCCGAGAGCTACCTCGCTCGTGCTTCGGAACCAACCAACCCAAGCCTTTCACCTGAATAGGCAGTCCGGAGCGGTCGCCACCACCATTCATTGTCAAGGTACCAGCTGACCGTTTTTTCGATACCCGTCTCGAAGTTCTCTTCGGCTCGCCAGCCGAGTTCGCGCTCAACTTTGGAAGCGTCGATCCCGTAGCGAGCATCATGTCCGGGACGATCGGAGACAAACTCTACCAATTCCCGATGGGGTTGATCAGCGGGACGAAGGCGGTCCAAAACGTCACATATTCGGTGGACTACATCTAGATTTCGGCGCTCGTTACGGCCTCCGACGTTATAGGTCTCGCCTATGCGGCCGCGTTCGATGATGATGTCGAGCGCTCGTGCATGATCCTCGACGTACAGCCAGTCACGGACATTCTCGCCTTTGCCGTAGATGGGAAGCGGTTCACCCGCGATGGCGTTCAAGATGGTGAGCGGAATCAGCTTTTCAGGAAAATGGTAGGGGCCGTAGTTATTGGAGCAGTTCGAAACCACGACCGGCAGCCCGTATGTTCTCTGCCATGCCTTTGCGAGATGGTCCGACCCCGCTTTCGAAGCGGAGTATGGGGAGCTTGGATCGTAGGGCGTTTCTTCACTGAACAGCCCATTCTCGTTGAGAGAGCCATAAACCTCATCGGTGGAGACGTGGAGGAAACGAAAAAGCTCCTTCTCGTCATGGCCTAGGCTCGACCAATATTGGCGGGCTTCATCCAAAAGTGTGAACGTGCCTAACACGTTCGTCCGAATGAAATCCGCTGCCCCTGTGATGGAGCGGTCCACGTGACTCTCGGCAGCAAGATGCATGATGCGATTGGGGCGAAAACTGCGAAAGACGTCGCCCACCGCGGCTTGATCGCAGATGTCAGCTTGAACGAAGTGGTAGTTGGATCTGCTTTCGATATCACGCAGCGACGATAGATTGCCTGCATAGGTCAGCGCATCGAGATTGAGGACCTCGTAACCCTTCTCGCGCACGAGATATCTCACGAGCGCCGAGCCGATGAATCCGGCGCCGCCGGTTACGACAACGCGCATCACTGTAGGCCCTGCTCGAAGTAGGGGGGTAATTCGGCGAGTGTGGGCTGTTGAAGATCTTTAACGGACAGGGTCGTCGGATCAGCTATGGCCGGCCACGTGATCGCAATACGATCGTCGTCCCAGAGAACGCCTTTATCGTTCTCGACGTCATAATAGTTCGTCACGCGGTATCCTAGAACGGAATTCGGCTCGAGCGTGCAGTACGCGTGGCCGAAGCCGACAGGCACCCAGAGCTGATTGTTCAACTCGGACGTGAGCGTCACCGCCACCCAGCGGCCAAAGGTGGCAGAGCCAGTCCTGAGATCAACCGCCACGTCGAAAATGGAACCTGCAATGCAGCGCACCAGCTTGCCTTGAGCGAAAGGATGCGTCTGAAAATGAATGCCCCGGATCGTCCCTGGACGGACGTTGGATGACTGATTGTCCTGCACGAAATCGACCGCACCAGCGTGCTCCTGGAACTTATCGGATCGGAAAATCTCGGAAAAGTAGCCCCGATGGTCCTCGATCTTGGCAGGCCGCACCTCCAAGGGCCCCTCCAGCTCGAAAGAGCGGAATTGCATTCGTCACCTCTTCAATCGCGCCACGCTTGCCGCCGGAATAGCTGAGCGTCTTCGGGATACAACCGTCAGTCGTCGTCGGCTTGCAGTTCCTCAAGCCAGGGCTCGACGACCGCAAAATGCGTTTCCCAGGTGGGAGCGCGATAATCTTGCATCAGCGACCGCTGTCGCTTCACTTCGCGATCATCCTTCATGATTTGCCTAATGGCTTCTTCCCACGCTCCTACGTCGGTCGGATCTTCGTATCTCGGTATGTCGCCAGCAATTTCCCGGAACACGGGCAAGTCGCTGGCGATCACGGGCGTCCCAAGCTGCAAAGCCTCGATAACAGGAAGTCCGAACCCTTCTGCAAAGGATGGCATGAGCAATGCTCTGGCTCCGGACAGGATGTCAGTCAGTTCGTTATCGTCGCACGAGTTTAACTCGCGCACATGCCCCCCAAACGTTTTGGGATCGTCGAGCATACTAATGACCTGTTCGGCCTCCCAACCGCGTTGACCCAAGATCAAAAGATCAGGAACAATCCCATTCCGGCTGTCAACTAAGCGGCTCCACGCGTCGAGAAGTAATCGATGGTTCTTACGCCCCTCGATTGTCCCGAGCACGACGAAGTAAGGCTGCCCAGTTACGATTTTAGCCGCGGTTTGACGTGGAACTTGCCCACTGATCCAGCTGGCAACAGCGGGTGGCATCTTCATCGTGAGCGTCTCTGCGAAGCGGTTGAGTTCGTCGATGGTCGCTTGCGAATTGCCGATGATCCCGGCGCCGGAGAGCAGCGCGTTCTTCATACGTCTGCGGTGCTTCTGCGCCTCGCCGGGCCGGCAATATTCCGGATGCGTGATCGGGATGAGGTCGTGGATCAGGTAGATTGCACGAATGCCGTGCGCGCCGACCCATGTGGGAAGGGTTGGCTCATGGAGCCCGGTATGGCCCACGTTGAGATAGATCATGCCTCGTCGGGGCGGCTTCCGGGCAGCGGTCAGAGTGGCGGAAGCGAGGCACCAGACAAGCGAAGCTTTGGAGACGGCGGCCCCACCCAGCAGCAGAGAAAACAAGTGGTCCGACGCTCTTGGCGTCAGCACCAGGTGAACTCCGCCCCGTTGGAGCACCGCTAGGGAGCGGGCACCGAAGCGTTCTACGTACGCAAGGCAGGCGCGATCAATGCCGGTGGGCAGCCCACCTCGCCATGCTCGCCACACCAATCTGGACACGTCGAGCAGCATAGGTTTGCCGCAAGCTGTGGCAGTCGAAAGACGCGGCCTTGGCACCTACAAATATCTCGAGCGAGCCAGCTTCGTCACATCGCTCGGGTACAGGAAGGAATTTGAGGGTCCGCCATCTTCGCCAACCAGTCCTAAGGGAGCGTCCGGGAGATGTTGATCACCGGAAATGCCATGGATGCGACGATGCCGACGAAACGCTGCAAATCACTGAGCGGAGCGCGGGACACATACAACACATCCTTGTCTCGCACGGGGAAGCTTTGCGCAACGAAGAAGCTCGCGGGATCCTTGAGATTCACAACGTAAATCACGGGGATGCGCCCGTCCGGCGTTCGGCGAGCGAGGGCCGAAGTTGCGGGGTCCATAGCCGCGGGATCCTCAAGACGGAAAATGAAGACGCCGCCCGGATCAGCGCGGTCCGACTTCAGTCCCCCTGCCCGCCCCAGTGCCTGTGCGAGCACGAGGCCCGTACTTTCGAACGGCACTTCAGCGCTGGTACCGGTCTCGCCCAGTGCGATAAAGCTGTAGGACTGCGAAATCGCCGTCACGACGTCATTAGCCTGCAGGCGGACGTTTTGCGCCGGATCCCGGATGACGGTTTCTAGTGGAAGGCTGACTAATCGTCCCTCGCGGGTAATCTGGATGGTGGTCTTGTTGATGGGCGTCCTGACTCCACCAGCGCTGGCTATTGCATCGAGGAGACGTTCCCCTTTTGGCGTCAAGGGAACTTGACTGTTGTTCGCGATGTCACCTACCAGCGTGACGGCAGAGCTGGCATTTCGCGCAATTCGAACCGCCACCTGCGGCTGATGGGCCTTACCGGAGAGGCGGCTGGTGATCTCCCGTTCGACCTGCTGAGGCGTCCGTCCGGCGGCGCGAACGGAACCCGCGAACGGAACGCGTATCATACCGTCGGTATCGACCATCATCTCGGGCATGGAATTCTGCTGAGCAAGCGGGCCGGCCATCGTGTTCAGGCCCGCTGGACTCGTGCCGAACGTGGAAGTCGCTCCGAACAGCACGGCAGGCGGCGCCTCCCAGATCGACACCTGGAGGACGTCGCCGCGTCCAATCAGAGTCCACTCCGGCGCTACGTCGCCAAGGACCTCGGAAAACAGTCCGAAACGGGAAGCCGCCAAGACCCGACGCGCTACGTCGTCGGTGACCGGAACGATCTGAATGTTTGCCGTTCCGACGCTCTTCTCGTCCGCCTTGCGAACGGCTCGCGTCTCCGGTCCGCTGGCCCCAAGCGACGCACAGGCGGTCAGCGAAAGAACCAGAAGGCCTACAGCAAGCTTTTGGACGGTGCGCGAACGCCGCGCAGCAATTATCGGTCGTCGATACACCATTACCACTCCGAACGGATTTCCACGTTCTTTAAGGAGGTTGTGTGATCGGCTCAATGATGAAAGGATCGGAGCTGGCACCTTGCCAATGGCATCCATCAGGGTGCACAGGCGTGGCCTTGACGTTCAATGGTGGTTCAGCAGTTTGACTACATCAACCCGCCGGCCACACCCGCAATCGAGCCAAAGAATGCAAGTATTGCCGATCTCTGTCGACGCGCCCGAGACAGCTCAGGACGACAGCAATTCATATCGCCGGCTGAAGTCTCTGCGTCGGCCAGACTTGCTGTTCCTGCTCGTCGTGGTGGGCCCCGTATTGGCATCGATCATCTATTTCGGATTCCTAGCTTCCGATATCTACATCTCGGAGTCGAGATTCGTCGTTCGGGCGCCGGAGAAGCGCTCGGCTAGCGGGCTAGGGGCGATCCTTCAGACGGCCGGGTTTGCGAACGCAAGCGAGGAAGTGTCGGCAGCCCAATCCTACGCAGTATCCCGCGACGCTTTGCGCGCCATCAATAAAAATGGAGCCTTCGAGAAGGCGTACAGTTCGCCCGAGGTTTCGTTCGTCGATCGGTTTGATCCACTCGGCATGTGGGGTTCGTTCGAGGAATTGTACCGGTATTTCCAGGGCAAGGTCACGCTTCAGAACGACAGCGCCACATCGATTACGACGCTGACCGTCAAGGCCTACACGGCGGAGGATGCGCGGCGGTTCAACGAGCAATTGCTGCAGCTGTCGGAAACAACCGTAAACCGTCTGAACCTCCGAGGCCGTCAGGATCTGGTCCGCTTCGCTCAGGCCGAAGTCGACAACACCAAGGCCAAGGCCCAGGCGGCCGCAATTGCTTTGGCCGCCTATCGGAATCGATCGGGCGTAGTAGATCCCGACAAACAGGCGGAAGTTCAGATGCAGATGATCTCGAATCTTGCAGAACCAGCTCATCGGCGCCAAGACAGAGCTCGCGCAGCTCCAGCGCTATGCGCCCGAGAATCCGCGGGTCCCCGTCATCCGTACCCAGATTGCCACCATTCAGAGCGAAATGGGACGAGAAACTGGCAAGATCACGGGCGGTCAATCTTCCTTGGCGGGCAACGCCGTTCAGTTCCAACGCCTGACGCTCGAAAACGAATTCGCCGCCAGGCAACTGGCCGCCGCACTGGCATCACTGGAAGAGGCGCAGAACGAAGCGCGGCGGAAGCAGGCCTATGTGGAGCGGATCGTGCAGCCAAACTTGCCCGACGCGCCGATGGAACCTCGCCGAATGCGGGGGATCCTCGCAACGGTGATCCTCAGCCTGCTTGCCTACGGCATTCTCAGGATGCTGCTGGCCGGCGTTCGAGAACATGCACAGTAGCAGTTCGCCGCCGGATACCGGTGCTCTTCTCCAGAACTCGCCATGGACCATCCATCGTCGGGTTATCGGCGCATTGCTCGTGCGGGAGATGCTGACCCGCTACGGTCGTAACAACATCGGCTTCCTCTGGCTCTTCGTCGAACCTGCCGCGTTCGTCCTTCTTGGTAACGATTTGTCTGGTCGGCGATCCGCGACATCCATGTGTCCAACCTGCCGATCGTCGCATTTGCAGTGACGGGTTACACCGCCCTGCTCTTGTGGCGCAATGCCGTGTCGCGCTGCATCGGTGCCGTGAAGTCCAACAGGGCGCTGCTGTTTCATCGGCAGGTCACCATTTTAGACATTTTCACGGCTCGGATACTGCTGGAGTTCATCGCGGTTTCAACTGCTCTCGTCGGGCTAAGCCTCGCATTGTACGCCTTCGGATGGCTGGAACCGCCGGAGGACGCGCTCCAGTTCGTCGCCGGATGGCTGCTTCTTGCCTGGTTCGCTGCAGGCTTCGCCCTGACGATCGGTGGCCTTTCAGAGAAAGCGGAGGTCGTCGGCCGTGTCTGGCACCCGTTCTCCTACATCCTCATGGCGGTTTCCGGCGTCGCCTATATTGTAGATGCACTACCTCCTATGAGGCGCGAAATCGCACTGTGGGTGCCGATGGTGAATGCGGTCGAATTCATGCGCGAAGGCTGGTTCGGCTCGCTGATGCGCGCTCACTACGATCTCGCTTACCTCGCGATGTTCAACGTTGGGCTGACACTCGTCGGGCTTATTCTTGTGAGGCAGATTGGCTTCGATTCGAGCGACGAATGATCCGGCTGACCAACGTTTGTAAGGATTATCCGACCAAGGCCGGTCCTCGGCGGGTACTCAACAACATCAGTCTCACGATTGAACCCGGAGAGCGCGTCGGCATTCTCGGTCAGAATGGCGCCGGCAAGTCGACCCTGATCCGCCTGATCAGCGGCGCGGAACCACCAACACAGGGCAAGATCGAGCGTAACATGTCCGTGTCGTGGCCTCTGGCTTTCTCCGGCGGTTTCCAGGGTTCGCTGACTGGAACGGATAATGTCCGGTTCATTTGCCGGATCTACGGTGTCGATTTCGAGCCACGCCTTCAGTTCGTGACGGAATTCTCAGAACTCGGAATTTATATGGACGAGCCTGTCGCGACCTACTCATCCGGTATGCGCGCTCGCCTCGCGTTCGGCATTTCAATGACGATCGACTTCGACTGCTACCTCATCGACGAGGTGCTCGCAGTTGGCGACGCTCGCTTCAAGGAACGTTGCCGCGTCGAGTTGTTCGAGAAGCGACGACACAAGTCGATGCTAATCGTTTCCCATAGCCATCGGTACCTCAAGGGGAACTGCGATCGATTTCTGCTGTTTCGGAACGGAGCGATCGAGGAGCACGATGACTTCAACGAAGTCTACTTCCGATACAAGGCGCTCCTTGGCGAGGGCTTTGAAACAAAGGAGCAAATGGTTGCCGCTATGCAATAGCGTCAGCCGTGGATTTGTACGGGTTGGGTTTGGACTGTGGCGGTAATTGAGCGGCACCCGGAGCTGGAAGACTACTTCGTAGAGTTGACCCTCCCGGAGATTTCCTCCCGGGGAGGCATAAGCGACATCTTCGAGGAAGGCCGACTTGTACTTCTGAAGGATTACCGGCTCGAATTTGACTTCGGCGCGCTTACCAGGCTCAGCAAGTCGACCGAGGCTGTCGAGGATCGAGACCTCCGAAGGAAACTGAAAAAGCTAACGGCGCCGCATTTTTTCGAGGGAGAGCAGCCCGTCAAGCAAAAGGGTCAGCTGCTTTTCGCCGACCCAATCCGCCAGGCAATCTATGACATCCTTTGCCGGGGTGACCGGATTGTCTTTGAGCGGGCAGCGAAAGCGCTGAAACAAGCGCACGACGAGTTCCTGCGCATCTTTGCGATCTGCTTCCCGGAGTACGAGCCGTTCCGACTGGTGCCTAGCGTGAGGCTCACCCGAACCCTATTCGAAAACCTGCACTGGGATAATCACTCGATCGACGAAGATTTCCACCAGGCTCGCATTTTCGCAAATCTCGACGTTCGCCCTCGCCTCTGGAATGTCGGCTGCTCTTTCCCGAAGTGGGTCCGGGAGTTCTACGAGGACCACGATCTGGGCCGGTTCGCCGGCAAGGACCCTAACCAGATGCTCGCATACGTCACCGGCGAGGTTCTGGGCGGAACAGGCAACACATGGATGGACAACGAACCAAGGCACCGGATCGCCTTTGACCCGGGCGAGGTCTGGCTCGGCGAATCCCGATTCATTTCACACCAGATATACTATGGCGAAGCCGCGATGGTTTACATGTGGTTCGTCAAGCCCGGATCGATGGCCAACCCGTCCAACCGCTTCAACGAGCAAGTCGAGAAGATCCATCGGCAGATGCGAGCTTCAGCAGCAGTGGCCTGACCGGCGCTTCAGCCCATCAGCTTTCGCGCCACCAGTTCCGCGTTCGCGGTACCGAGCAGATCATCTGGAATGGGTTGAGCCGATACCCAATCGCAGAAGCGCTTCAGCCCTTCCTCCAACGACACGCGCGGCTTCATTCCGGTGGTCGCCTCGAAGTGCGACATATCCGCGAAGTTGTGGCGAATATCGCCGACACGGTAACGGCCCGTTGCTGCCGGCTCGACATCGGAGCCCAATTGCCGCCCCAAGAGGCGAGCGAGAGCCATGACGGATACCGGCTCCCCGCGCCCGACATTAAGCGTGACGCCGTCAGCGGTCGGATTCTGCGCGCAGCTCAAGACCGCTGCGGCAACATCTTCCACGTGGATGAAATCGCGGCTTTCCTCGCCGTCTTCGAAAATATCGATCGGCAAGCCAAGACGTAATCTCGTCGAAAAGATGGAGAGAATGCCCGTGTATGGGTTCTTCAGAGACTGGCCTTCGCCGAAGACGTTCTGGAACCGCAGGATCGCGTGCGGGATCCCGAGAGAACTGCAGCCAATGCGAACCAGATCTTCCTGGGCCAACTTAGTCGCCGCGTAGATCGACGCTGGAGCCAAGCGATCGTCCTCTCGCGTCGCGGTAGGCTCCACGGGACTGTCGCAATCGGGACAGCGGGGCGACCAGTCATGCGCGGCGAGTTGCTGCGGGGAACGGGGCGACGGGAAGCATCGGCGCCCGCCTTGCTCGCACGAGTGGCAGAGGTAGGCGCCCTCTCCATACACGGACCGGCTCGAAGCCAGCACGAAACTGGAAACGCTGTGGCTCTTGTTCGTCAGGATATCGAACAGCAGCGCCGTGCCCTGGACATTGACCCGGTAATAACGCTCGATCTCGTACATCGACTGGCCGGTGCCCGTATCAGCCGCGAGGTGAATTACCGTGTCGACGCCCTTGAGCGCGCGCTCCAGATCGGGGCGTACCGTCACATCGCCCTCAATGAAGTCCACGCCTGGCGACGGCCGAAAGTGGGGCTCGGCCCCGTGAACCTGGGGGGAGAGATTATCGATAATCGTCACTTGGTGGCCGGCCGCGAGAGCCATTCCAGCCAGGTGCGACCCGATGAAGCCCGCTCCTCCAGTGATCAGGATATGGTTTTTGCCTTCGCCGCGAACGCTCATTCGGGATCCAGCGCAGCCTCGTCGCACTCAACCTGAATGAGCTTTGCGGCAAGCTGCTGTATATCTTGCGAAGGAGTTTCCGCCTGTACGGAACGCCCTCGTGGCTCCGTGGAAGGCTGACCGGTGGCATGCTTCATAAACAAACGCATGACGTGGGAAACGCCGTCCTCCAAAACATTCCGGAGGTCGTCTGCGTAGTAGGCTCCTCTGGAGAATGCTCCGGTGATGATCTCGTAGGAGGGAAAATATTCAACGTGCCGAAAGCGCGAGACGAGCGTCTCGGCCGCAACTCGGAGCACGGACTTTGAATAGGTCGTCGCCGTAAGAACGTGCTGGTCCCGCCGCGCTGTCGCCGCCAACGGCACTGGCGACACTGTTAGGATGACCCGCGCTCGCGGGTTCAATCGTGCAAGATGCATAAGGAACGCGCTCATCTCGTTCACCACATCGTCGACCGTTTCATTGACGAAGAGATGACGCCCCTCCTGGAATTCTCCGCCTTCGACGCCGGGGCAAATCGGGAAGACGGCCCCGTCGGAAGCGGAGACCCAGCATTCGGTCAGGCCCAGGGTGAAGACGAAGACATCAAGTGTTTCGAACATCTGCCGAACGGCAGCGAGGTGCTGCTCCCGATCGAGACGCATTTCTTTTTCGGAGACGAAGCCTCCGGGCTGTGCCGTCGGCCGGAACGGATCAAGGAAGACATCTTGACCCATCTTCCAACAATCTTCCACGGGCTCGAACTCGCCATAGGCCCGCTGGAAAAGCTGAAGCAGCTGCCTCGAAGTGTAAATGTTGCCGTAGCGAGCCGAGAAGAGCCCATAATTGTTCGCGAGCCGAACGCTTTCCGGCAAGACAGGATGGCCGGGTTCCACCACGTAATAGTTGAAGCCGCTGAGCTTCAGGTAACGAGCGATATGCTGGGCGAAGCAGCTTCCGGCAGTCGCGACCTTCGTCGTATCGTCGATAGCGACGTTGAGCTTAACGACAGGATCGACGTCTGCCGCCTGCGGCCGTGCGACCGCCCGACGCCACGACGTATGATCGGGTGCTGATCGGTAAGGATGGTCAGCCACGTGCAGGCTCTTCCAATGCTTCCTCGGTGATGGCGGAAATCTGATCGATCACGAGCGCTCCATAGCCAGCATTTGCGTGCGTGGCGTCAGAGTAGAATTGGGGATGAAGGAAGCCTTTGTCATCGAACGCTTTGGTGGGGGCCGGAACGAAATACAAATTCTCCGACGCGGCCCAGCGGGCTGTCGCGCGGGTTTCCATCAGCCATAATTTGAGGCGGGTTTCCGGCCGTTCCAAGCCAACATCACCGACGCTTATGCCGCGATATGACTGCTTCTTTTGCGCCATGAAGCGTTCCAGCATGAAAGCGTTGTTCTGCTTCGGCGGGGGCGCGCTCAAGAGGTAAACACGAGACTTAGCGGCTGCCTGGATCTTTCGCACCAGCGAGGGCTTCGCAAGATGCTGGTCAAACGCGCTCGCAATTGCGCGGTGCGGTACCTGGATCTCGGCGTTCGGATCGGGAGCATCGCACGGATCGAGCAGGAAATCGAAAGCAGGACCTGACCTGAGCAGCCCCCAGATGTTGTGATAGGTTCCAAGCGTCGAAAGGAAGACGCGCGTTGCGGCCGGCAGCCGGCGGACCAAGGATACCGCGTTGTCGAGCGTGATGACGTCACGTTCGTACGGCCGTTTACGGTCCTCGAGACGGTGGACCGAAATCCCGCGGACCTCCTTGCGCTCAGTGAGCAGCGCCTGAGCCAGCGCCGCAGAGTGGCTTTGCCCGATCACGACGGCCCGGCTCACCTGGACTTCACCTCACGGAGCCGACCTCCCTCGGCAAGCTTCATGACCTGCTTGAGGACGGCCTCCCCGTAGCGCCGGTTCGCATGGGTCACGTCGTTCGCGTAGCAACTCGGCTCGAGATAGCCTTCCGGAGTGACCGTCTTGTGCGGCGGCATGACCAATTCGACGTCCATTTCCTCACACAGCCTGGCCAGGCATTCCCGTTGGACCTTCCAGCACTTCAATCTCAGGTCCGGGCGAGTAGGTCCCAGTTCCTTCAGTCCGGCCCTGGCGAAATAACCCTCCGCCTGAGACGCGACGAACGCATTGTCCTGCTTGGGCGGAGGCGGCACGAGATGAAAGACCTTGGCCACCGTCGACGAACGGATCTCATGCAGGACTCGCCCGACGGTTTCGCGGATGCCGCTCTCTATGAAGGTGGCAACAGCCCGGAACGGTACTAGTTGAGCGCCGCTGGTCAGTTCATCGGACGATGCTTCCAGAAAATCATAGTCGACCTCCGGCTGGACGGTGCTCACTATGGCATACTGATTTCCTCCGACCGCCGAGAACACGAAGTCTCGATCATCGAACTCTCCGATTTGGCGGCAGAATTCCGCCAGCGAGGTGTCGCCGACAGCCTTGCCTTCCTTGTCCTTGCGAAGTCGGCGCACGTCGATGTGGTCGTATTCATGCGATCGTTTTGTGTACTGCTGGGCCCTCTGCAGCGCCACGCTGTGGCTATCACCGAACACCGTGATCCGGGGTTTGCCAGACTCCACGCCCTCGACTAGACTTTTGATTCGAGAGAGAAAAATCATTCTGTGGCTATTAGTGGGAAGCTTTTGACTAGCTCGTCAACAGACTTGATCTGCTGGAGGAGCGGTCGGAGGGCATCGAGAGGCAGCGCACACGGGCCGTCGCAAAGCGCCTCTTCCGGGTCCGGATGGGCTTCGAGAAACAGGCCGGCTATGCCCAATGCCATGCCGCATCGGGCCAGAGCAGCCGCCTGGGCTCGCCGGCCATCGGCGCTGTCGGCCCGGCCGCCAGGGCGCTGGAGTGCATGCGTTGCGTCGAACACCACCGGCGCCATCTCCTTCATCAGATCCATGCCCAACATGTCGACGACGAGATTGTTGTAGCCGAAGCTCGTGCCCCGCTCGCAGAGGATCACGCGGTCGTTTCCGGCCTCACGACACTTGGCGATGATGTGAATCATTTCCTGCGGCGCGAGGAACTGGGGTTTTTTGATGTTTATGACCGCTCCTGTTCGAGCCAGCGCCACAACTAGGTCGGTTTGTCGCGCCAGGAAGGCGGGTAGCTGAAGGATATCCGCGACTTCGGCGACGGGCCCGGCCTGGTGCGGCTCATGCACGTCCGTGAGCACCTGCACTCCAAACCGACTGCGCACCTCGGCCAATATCCTGAGGCCCTCATCGAGCCCGGGACCCCGGAAAGAGCGCGTCGACGACCGATTGGCTTTGTCGAACGACGCCTTGAAAATGTAAGGGATGCCGAGGTCCTGTGTCACGTCGACGAACTTCGCGGCGACCTCCATCACCACATCCTCGCTTTCGATCACGTTCATTCCGCCGATCAGCACGAACGGGCGGTCATTCGCGAAAGTGACGCCGTCTTTCAGGACTACGGTCGCTGGCAAGTGACAGGATCCTCGTTGGATTGTTTGGAGCCGCCGGCGACGGCCTCACGGGCGCAACCGATTACCTGGAACACTTGGTCGCGCAACCGCCCAATGTTGTAATCGCGCTCAAGCTTGGCCTGCGCCTGACGAATCATCGCGACGCGAAGGCCGTCATCGTGAATGAGCGAGTCCAGAGCCTCAAACCATTCGTCGACGCTATCCGCAAGGATCCCGCAACCGTCGGCGCAGCAATCGTCATAGACGGTGTTACGGCTCGCGACGACTGCCGCGCCGGCGCTCGTATACTCGACCCATTTCGTGTTCGCCTTCATCAAGTTGAAGTCGATCGGGGTGAGCGGGCAAATGCCCACGTCCCACTCGCGCTTCGCGAACTCCGTCAGGAATTGCGTGTAATCCGCCACTGGAGGCGCCGTGGAAATGCGCTCTCCAAACCGCTCTAGCGCCCCAGGGATAGGAATGGACCCGAACAGTTCGAAGAAAATTTCCGAATTGCGATCCAGCAGTCGTTCGATAGCGGGCAGCACCAATTCTAGGTTATGCGCGTGGTCAGCGCTCGCCATATATCCGACCTTGCGGGCGGGGCGGTTCTTGGGCCGCTGCAGGACGCTGCCAGAACAATAGATTTTCCCCGCAACGACCGGGAGCGAGGGGTAATAGTCCAGAAGGCGCGCTTGCAGTCTTTCGGTCGAGGCGTAGACTAGATCGGCGGAGGTCAACAGCGATCGTACGGCACCGGTCCGATCCGCCGAATTGTGCATCGCGAACTTACGCTCGCCGATGTCGGGTGGCACCGCCAACAGGTCATCGTCGATGTGGTAGATGACGGGCACCCTTTCCTTCCGCGCCCATTCGACAATCGAAGATGAACCGGGACCGCTATAACGGCAGAAGATGATGACCGAAGGATCGAACCCGTCCAGCAGGCCGCGCAGCCCCTCCGGTCTCGAAGTGGAGCCTTGAAGCTCCTCACGGACGTGCTGCTCGGTCAGAAGTTCCGTTGTCAGTTCCCCTCGTCCTACCAAAGACGCCAAGGGCTTCTGAAAGCTTAGCTGAAGCGTCGGAACGGCAGCATTGGCGACGAACAGAACTCGCTCCTCTTCGGGAACGGAGCCTGCCGGACGAACTTCCATCCGACGTGCAGTCCGGAACAGCTCCGAGTAGCGTCGAAAGACCTCCTGCGGCGCGAGCGGCATGCCGGTGCCGCGCAGAAAATCGTCTTGGACAGTCAGAAAGGGCACCGGATCCTTGGACGCCCGATTGGCGAAGTCGACCCAATCTTGTGCAGTCGAAACGACCGTGAGCCCGGCATAATTGTCCGCATCCATTCCGCCTTCCCGGTCGCGCCAGACCGCCGTGGGAATGCCTGCCAGCAGCATGTCGATGAGAACGGACGAAGGCGCCGAGATGCCGTAGGAGAAACGACGCATGTCCAACCGGTACATGGGCGCGTTGTTCAGTCGGACATTCTTGGGAATTCGAACGTCGTTCTTCAGGACATATTGCCCGCCAGGATGCGGGCGCAGTACGATCTCCCGCCCCACGCCGTCCAACTGCCTGCAAAAATCCGCGAAAGTATCGACGAATTCGTTCTTGAGGGTGTGCGTACCGTTCAGCCGCACAGAATGAAGGTTTTCGCACACGATGCCCGGTGCACGGCCATCTCGCACCACGGTTTCCGTCGGCATCTGCAGCACGGCCGTCGGTCCTGTGACGAGCAGCTTGCCGCGCTGCGAGGGAGTCAGTGAGGTCAGCTGGTCCAATCCGTACCAGGAACAGACGATATCCGCTCCGAAAGACGCGGTTTCGCCATGAGCCCGCACGTGATCCGCGCTGTGACGAAAACCAACGCATTCGAAGCCGTGCTGCAGAGTGACCTTGAGGTACGTGGCAGGCGCGTGGAGGAAGATGGAATGTGTCGTCACATGATTGTGCAGATGTGACTCACTGGCGGCGAAGATCAGGCCTTCACCGTGCAGATGGCGGTGCGCTTCCCAATCATCGGTGAAATATTCGAGCCTCGCGCCGGTTTGCTCACAAATTTCGCGCAACTCGGATTCCCAGATGTCGAACAGGTCGCGTCCGGAGAATTTCGTCGATACGAGCAGCAGGGCGTTGAGACCGAAATCGCGCGTGGCCATGAAGATCAAAGGGCGCACGATGTTAACATCCTGGACCAGATTGATCAGGAAAACGGCGGTACGGTTTCTCATCACGACGTTGTCGAGACCGTCTCTGAGTAGAATGGGATTGAAGAGTTTTCCGAGATGATCGTGCGGCTGGGACCAAAGACCTGCTCTATCCGTGAGCGCATCTCGTCAACTGACCGACCGTAAGTCGCGACGCGGAGAGGGACAGGTGCTTCATGCCACGCCGAAGCACTTGATCCGTGGATCGCTTCGACGTCGTCGTCCAGGACTTCCCAATACCTCCCGTTTCCAAAGAACTTATTTTCGCGGAGCCGCGTGCGCACCTCTGGTCGGACGCGTCCGGCGACTTTTTGCGCAACGAACATGACCGGTCGGCCCCACTGCCCGCGGAAGATGACGTCAAACTCAAGCTCAGTCGTGCAATAGGGGCTGGCCGCGGAATACCCATGAATCGAGTGAACCAGTCGGTGCGGTGCGCCGTTCGCCTCATGGCCATGGACCAGAACGACGTTCTCGGAAAGACCGGCCGCCAGCGGCGTGAGACCTTCCAGGAAATTCACGAAAGCGCGTGCCTCTGCGGCTGGGGAAGCCAAGGTTTGAAGTGCACTCACGAACTTGCCGACCGCATGGGCCGAGTGACGCATTTGGCGCCGCGTCAGATCCGAAAGAAATGACGTGGGGTCACGATAGATGAAGGGGTCGAGCGGCTCGTACAGCGGATATCCCACTGAAATGGCCTGGCAGCCCGCCGAAAGTGCCGTGATGGCCCTATTAAGCGATTTTGCAACGCTGAAAGCCTGAGCGCTGACCGGCAGGAAACAGGCAAAAGCCTTGCTGAGATGATCCCTCTCGCGATCCTCGCTCCATTCCTGAATCGACGCGCGAAAAGGCAGTCGATTGATCAGCGCAAGTCCTTGGGAATCGAGGGCCCGCGCATTCGTAAGGACATTGAGCTCAATATGCATTCCGCTTCGCTGAAGGCTTTGGAGGATACCACCATGAGCCGCGAGGTCGCTTAACCCCACTTTGAAGTATGGATTGTCGCCAATTCCGAACCAGCACAGGTGAATCTTTCGTTCGTCGAGCGCGCGAGCAAGTTTCGCTTCCAGTATCGCGGAGAGGTCGGCAACAGGCTCAGCTGGGTCATTCAGGACGTGCACGGGCAAGTCTCTACGGTACATGGCCGTGACCTTGGCCATCGCCTCCGTCGAACAGAGAGCAAAATTGCAGATCGGCAGCAGCTGGTTCAGCCAGTTACGGAAGCCAAGGAGACGAGCGTCGGCGAACTGGCTGAAATAGTCGTCGAAAAGGTCGATGCCAACGAGCTTCTCACGCTTCGAAACTCCAGCCGCAGCGATGAGCGATCGAGCGTCGTGGCACTTGCTGATCAGCAGCACATCGCACTCGGCCTGATCCGGCATGAAGCTTGCGACATCCTCAAGCTGCAGGTTAACTCCGAGCTGCGCCAATTGCGGCTGCAACCGACCGTAGCGGATGCGGGCGCCGGCGTAGTTCCGATATTCGTCGGAAGGAACAAGGATACTGACCCTCATCCGAACAAGGCTTCCGCTCGGATTGAACGGCCCATCGGGAGTGGCGGACGGCGTCCTTTCGACTCATCGAGTTGGAATGTTAAGCGGCTCGCCGTAACGAACGACGTGCAAACATGGGTCCCCTCTTCGGGTGGCAGGGGCGCATCAGAACCGATCCACTTGGTAAGCGAGCTGGTCCTGCCCACCCACAGATCGCGAGGCGGGTTCGCGACCGGGTAATCTGCGCGCCAGAGACACTGAGCATCGGCGGATGAAATGGCTGCAGTAGAGGAGTAACCCGCGTCCACCGGCCTTACGTGCCAATTGAAGCCGGCCGACTCCGCTTGGACCAAGGGACATGAGGCCGTCGCGATCGCAGGATCGTCAAGTAAGGAGCGTAGCAGCTCGGCGCTTCTAACATCGTGCAGAATTACGCCGGCACCCACATAACCAACCAACTCCGTTTCAATAGTGCTCGCGGCCGTCTCGACTTCCGCGGAATGGCGGACCCGACTCCCGAACAGGGTCTCGGCGACCTCGGTCACCGCTAATTCTGGCTCACCGATCAAGATGATCTGATCGCCGCCTGAACAGGCCTGCGAAGCCAGCGACTGAATAGTGGGAGCCAGCAGATCGGCGCTCGTGCTCTCCACCCGGATGAGCCAGGTAATGGAAGGCAAGGCCGAGGAAATCGCAAGATTCGGGGTTGATAAAGGGAAAAGCAATTCTGCATCGGTAAGTTCGCGACCTGACGTCAGTCGGATCGCGGCGACGCCTTGCTCAGGCAGCGGGCCCTGCTCTCCCTCGACCAGCCGCGGCCAAGCGGCTGGAAAGTCTGGTGATCTAGATTGGAGGGCGGCAACCCCCTCGGGAATCTCGAACAATGTGGCCGGTTGGCTGGGTTCGGCGCTGGCTACGATCAGCGACAGCGGTGTATCTGGCAACCGTTTGGTGTCGCGAGAGGCGATTGCAGCCAAAATGGAAATCGTCGGGATCATGTCGCCGGGGAGAACCAAGGTTCCGCCAGCCGCGGAACGCGTACCATCCGCGGGGAGCCCGACTGTCGAAGCGAGGAATCCACTTTGACCCGGCTCGTGAGGGTCGATTCCGATCCGGGCCACCCGTGACAGCCAGACGCGAAACTCCGGATCGAAAAGCAGCTCTGTCCCATCGGCCCCGGCGAGATCGACTGCCAAGCCGGAGACCAATGGCGCAGCCCCTCGATCAGACACGGCAAGAAGACGTTCTGCGAGCGCCTGCGAGTGCCGGAGAACGTCGATCTGAGCCGCCGATCTCTTGCCCTGCCTTTGGGACAACGCGAGCAGCTCTGGATAATGCGGCGCACCACGGCAGAGCGAGGGGAAAGCTAGTACATGGCACTCCCGCACCTGGCCGTTCGCGCCACTAAGTACGAAGAGCAGCGGGAAGTATCGATTGCAGAGCAGCACATCGACAAAGTCGATTGGTCCGGCCGCGAGACCTTCGCCAACTAGGACGACCTGGTCGTCTCTATCCGTATCCACTTGATACGCACGAACAACGATTGGGACCAATCGCGACTTCCATCGCGTCCGCAGGCGATTTCGTTCGATGTACCAGGCGTCGAGGAGGATCCCGTCGGAGTCAGCTTTTACACTGAAGGCCCCTTCGCCCGAACTTCCGGACAATCTGCGAAGAAAGGCGAATGCGGCCTCGACCTCGGCTTTCTGCTTCGCGTCCGAGAGTCGGCCCAATGGGAGGTCGCCGATAATGAGCATGTCTTCATCGGCACGATTTAGGCGCGATGTACGTAGCCAGCGAACCGGCCTGTCCGGGGCTACAGGAAAACTTGCGCACGGCGCCGCGTCGCCGAAGGATTCGCCCGGAGAGGCGGCTCGAATAAGCATGGCGCGATGCTTGGTCGTTCCCCGACCCTCGGAGAAACCATGCTCGATGAAGTGGAGCAGAGGGTTTGCTCCAGACAGGACCACATCCCTGTTCGCTCTGAGATACGACTTTGTCGAGAACAGAGGGCCCGGGTCGCGGCCTTCCCGCCAGCCGAGCGTTATGTAATGCCATGCCGGATCGGCGCCGGCGGCGGCAACATCGGTATACTTTCGAACGTACCAGTCGCCGTCGAACAGCGGCGACGCCTCCAGAAGTGCAATCGAGCTGCGGCGGCGCTTGCCTGCACGCAGATTTTCGCCCCATGCGGCCATCCGCCGCACTCCTCGAGACGGCGAAGCCCTCCGCGCGAGATCAACAAGAATGGGGATCAGACGGCCGCGGTCCATACGTGTCCTACCTCGCTAAGCCGACCGTCTGAGGCAGCCGCCAAGCCGGTCAGGACAGACACCAATATCAATTGCGATCACGACCGCTGACTCTAACTGTTTCGGCGGATCTCGGTAGGACGTTCCCGATGCGCCATGGCTACCACAATGAACTCATAACACTACGGTTTTGGCCGCTAGCTACTTGCCTTGCCAGTAACCGGAGGGCATGCCGAAGCGCAAATGGATTTGGCACCCGCAGGTGACAGGCGAGATCAAATATGACGGCTAGTGTGCGTAACAAGGTTTTTGTCGGCTATGACAGCAGTGAAGATATCGCGTGGCGGGTGTGCCGTCATTCGCTGCTTCGGCATGCCGACAATGACCTGACGGTCGTAGCCTTGAAGCAGCAGACGCTCCGCGACCTGGGTTTATACACCAGGCCCGAAGATTTGGGCGCATCGACCGAGTTTTCGCTTACGCGGTTCCTTACGCCTTATCTTGCGGCCCAGAGTGGCTGGGTGCTCTTCTGCGACTGCGATTTCCTATTCACGACCGACGTACGCAAAGTGTTCGAGGGGCTGGATCCCTCGAAGGCGGTCTACTGCGTCCAGCACGATTATACGCCTGCCTACAACCTGAAGATGGATGGCAAGAAGCAGGCGACCTACCCGCGCAAGAACTGGTCGTCTTTCATGCTGTTCAATTGCGACCATCCCGACGTTCAGGCGCTAACGCCTGCCGTCGTGAACTCGGCGACGCCAGCGTTTCTTCATCAGTTTAGGTGGATCAGTGACGATCAGGCGATTGGTTCCCTTGATCGCGACTGGAACTTTCTAGAGGGAGAATACCCCAAACCGGAGGTGTTCCCCAGAGTGATCCACTTCACTAATGGCGGACCTTGGTTTGAGCAGTGGCAGGAGTGCGATTACGCCGATCTCTGGCTGCGGGAACTGGATCTGTATGTGCGTGCCAAGGGCGGGCCGCGCATCCGTCAGGTCGCCTGACCGGCACCGAAGTCGTTCCGGCGCAGCATAAGCTTCATCATGTCCGTCGTCAGCCTGAATTGACGGGCCAAAGCTGTCGGACCGACGCCCAATTGCCTCATCATCAGGCCGTAATCGGGCCGCACCGTGTCCCGGTCATCTAGAACTCGGTAAAGATCCCAAAACTGGTTTCGACCCAGGACAGGTATCATGTTGAAAATCCCGTGGAACCCGAACGTCGGTGTCGAGGGCGGCGTCCGTTCGAAGGCGAACTGCTCAGCGACCGTCACATCCGCAAATCGGATGTCGAACTCGCTTTCCAGGAATGATCGGTTCGCATGGCAAATCGCGAGATCCTCAGGATGGGACGGGCGAAAGCGACGGTCGGCACAAGCCTCCAGCAATTTGCGGCTTCGGAGGGAAAATCCTCCGTTGCCGACATTAAGCCCATCAAGAAACTGCGGCCACGGAGCGCCGATATAATCGAAGGCTAGAAAGTCCGGGTTCCAGGAAGTCGCGTTTGTGACGAAGCCGTCCCACTGAACAAGCAGGCAATGCTGCGTCTCGATATATTGGTGCAACCTCTTGAGAACGAAGAAAGAATAATCGCTAGCAGACCGGAGGCGATTAATCGGCACGACATGGATCAGGGGATTGATGCCTTCGACGTCAACATCGGTGAACAAGAGGCACTCGGCAAAATCGACCTGCTGAAGACAAGTCGTAATAGCGTCGATCGTCACCTTCACGTTCACGGAGGCAGCGGCGCAGAGCGTGACCGTGGGCAGAGCTAACTTCTGCATCTCTAAACCGCGATCAGAAACTGTTCGCAAAAGCGGCTTAGGTTCGGGTGGTGGTAAGGGTCACAAGCCTGATCAGTGCCCCACTTGCGCTTCAAGGCCGCAAGCTCTCCTGCGAACCGTGCTCGTTTCGATCTCGAAGCGTCGCTGCCCCGGGACTTGGATTCATGATGGATGAGCGTGGCACGCGGTTCGTAGAAGCTCTGCCAGCCTCGCTCGTTGAGCTTCAAGCAAAGATCCACGTCGTTGAAAGCCACCGGAAAATCCTGCTCATCGAAACCTCCGACGGCAAGGAACTTCTCCGTCGCAACGACCAGACACGCTGCGGTGACCGCGCTTACCCTTTGCGGCAGGCGGGCCCGATCGAAGTAGCCCGTTTCGTGGCGTCTGAGAAATCGATGCGCATGCCCTGCCCCACCACCGATACCGGTGACCACACCGGCGTGCTGGACTGTCATGTCCTCGTAGAGCAGCCGGGCGCCCACGGCGCCGATATCGGGCTTGATCGCTTGTCGGACGAGCAACTCCAGCCAGTCCGTTTCCAGCATTTCCACATCGTTATTGAGAAAACAGAGCAACTCCCCTTTGGCGTGCTCGACCGCCTCGTTGTTCAGACTAGAGAAGTTGAAGGGTCCAGGCATGCGAAGCACAGTGGTGCCACGGCATTCCAGTGCCTGGAGGTAGTCGAGTGCCACGGCATCATCGCTTCCGTTATCGACGACGATAAGCTCCAGACTGGGATATTGGGTTGCTGTCAGACCGTCGATGCAATTGCGCAATAGCTCAGCTTGATTTCGGGTAGGAATGATCACCGTTACAAGGGGCGCTGGATGAAGGAGTTGATCCCGTGGCTTGGCCGGGACGACCGGCGCCGGTCGTTTGCGGCGGTGATGAAGCACGAGCTGCAAATGCTTTGGCGTATCGGCGCTGCCTAGAGCGGTGGCGAAGAGGCGGTTGGCCCATTGCTCCGACGGAAGATCTGACAGGGTCTCGGGCCCCACTCGGACGATCGCCGAACCCGTAACGAAGTCGTGATGCTCGAAAAGCTCCGGGTTCCAGTCTGGTTTGAAGTGGGGCGCCCGGCGATTGCCGCGCTCATCGATCAAATCGTCGTCAGCGTAGATGACCGTCGAGCTTCCCGCTTGAGCTGCGGCTCGGGCATATTCGTCTAGAGCAAGGGGGGCGAGCTGATCGCCGGCACCGAGCAGGCAGAGCCATAGCTCCCCCGAGCCGACATGTGACGCGATATCACCTGTGCGATCAACGCTCAGGATCTCCGCGAACTTCCCTGTTCCGAAACCGATAATCGGACCCGAATATCCCGTACTTCTCAGCCCTTGAGCCGTTGCCTCGACGTCGCGACGCTTGCCATCGAGATTGACGACGGGAACGATCTTGGGCGTGACAGGAGGAATCGGCTCCGAACTGGACCATAACTTGGGCTCCTCTCTAGCGATCCAAAGATCATATGCATGGGAAGAGTTGCCGGCCAGCGCGGCGAAGCGATTTCGGGAACGGACCTTCAAACCGCACAGACGCCACCCGATCGCCTGAACGTATGCTCGCGGAGCGAAACGGAACGCATCCAGCTGGACACGGAATGCAAGCGCCAAGTTCCGCCACGATGACGTGACCTCAGTAGCTGCTGATTGAAACTGTCCTCCGGTCATGGGAGTGACTGGTGCATCGAAACGGTTCGGCGCGAAAGGACGATAAGAATCGGCGCTAATCAATACCCCGCTCCGCGAGCACTCGCTCGATCGCCGGGACGTCGCTGGGGTTGTTGAGTTCGATGACATCCCATCCGAGGGGATCGAGCTCTACTACAGACACTGGAAGCTCCAGTTCTAGGAATCGGAGCTGCTCCAGACCCTCCATTTGCTCGAGCCTCGAGGCAGGAACCTCGCAGTATTTCTCCAGCGCCGCCCGCCTGTAAGCGTAAAGGCCCAGATGCAGGTATACAGGCACATTCTCCTCATCGGCCGCGTAGGCTTGCGGTATGAAAGGGAGAATTCGCTTCGAAAAATATAGGGCTCGAAAGGCGCTGTTGAAAACTGCAGTGGTGCCTCCGACCCGACCCTCTGCCTCGTCGCTGATCAGATGTAAGTACATGGACGACGAGCAGCGAATTGCTGGCGTCGAAACCGCGGCTTCGTTGTCCTGGTGGAGACGTTCGACGATCTTTTCGACCGCTAGAGTCGGCGACAGGGGCGCGTCGCCCTGAAGGTTCACGAAGATGTCCGCGACATCACCCAGCATCGCAGCCGCCTCGGCACAACGCTCGGTGCCGTTCGCGCAATCGACGGAAGTCATGATGACTTCTCCGCCGAACCGATGAACTTCCTCCGCGATGCGATTGTCGTCGGTGGCGACCCAAACGCCCGCGTTGCCAATAACCGCTCGGGCGCATTCCCAACTCCGCTGGATGAGGCTTTTGACCGTTCCCCCAGCACCACGAAGGCCGACTAATGGCTTGCCGGGATATCGGGTTGAAGCGAACCGAGCCGGGATAATGATCGCGAATTTTGCGGATTCCACCGCGTCAGCCGAGACCGATGCGCACGAAGTCGTGAATGTGGACTATGCCAACAGGGACATGCGTGTTCACCGGCGCATCGCGCCGCATCACGAACGCACAGGTAATCTTGTTGTCGTTGAGGAACTGAAGGGCTTCCTCAGCGAGAGCATCGGACATCACCGTCTTCGGATCCGGCGTCATGACGTGACCGGCAGTCGAGGACGCAAGCTCATCGAAGTGCCGCCGAATATCGCCATCTGTGATGATCCCGACCAGTCGCCCTGCCTTGTCCACAACGCCGGCAACTCCAAAGCCCATCGAGGTCATCGTCACAATGACCTCTCGCATCGGAGCCGATTCTGCAACCAGGGGCATCCGTTCCGCCCGGTGCATAATTTCCGTGACCTGCGTCAGGCGGAGACCCAGCGAACCACCGGGGTGAAGGGCCTTCATCCTGTCGCGTGAGAAGCCGCGCATGTCCATGAGCGTCATCGCCAGAGCATCGCCGAGGGCCAACTGAACCGTGGTCGACGTCGTCGGCGCGATATTGGCCGGGCATGCTTCTCGAATCGTCGGCAGGCACATGCGGATATCCGCGTGATCCATCACGAACGAGTCCCGACGCGCGGCTACACCGATTACGCCCACCTTGATGCCGGCGGCGTACCGCAGGAACGATCGCAGTTCACTCGTGTTACCCGAATTGGAGATGACCACGAGAATATCTCCCGGAAGGAGCATCCCGAGGTCGCCGTGCGCGGCCTCAGCCGGGTGAACGTAGATGGCGGGCGTGCCCGTGGCTGCCATCGTGGCCGCCCATTTTCTCCCGATATGCCCGGATTTGCCCATCCCGGTCACCACAACGCGACCCGAGGTGTTCAGGATAGCGTGGCACGCTTCGACGAACGACTCGTCGAGCGACTGCGCAAGCAGATCGAGCGCTTCGGCCTCTAGCCTAACGACTTCGATGCCGCGTTGGAGAATTGTCTCGGCTGTGGGCTGAGCCCGCAGAAATCGCTGAGCAGTCACTAGTCCCCCTTACACGCACAACACGACAGGTACACCGAGCAATACCCGTACGATTTTCAGCTCATCTGGAGCGCGGCACAAACCACCTTTTGTCAACTGACGCCACCACGACGCAATGACAAAGACCATTATCCACGGAATGTGTTGCCCAATGACATCACATTCCGAGAATATCAACAAGTCGAAGCGCCTCAGTGGGCAGGAGCAGAACTTCGCGTGCCTTTCATTCCGCTTTCCCTAACCAGTACGGAGATGTAAAGAGATTCGCATCGGACGTTTATTGTTAAGTGTTATTCATTTAATTGTATTTTAATGTCTGATACTGAGAACAGCGGAAAGCGCCTTTCTCTGTCGGCTGGAGTAATTCTCACTGGACATCCGTAAAGCTCAAGAACATTCAAAACATGCAGGAATACAACGCGTTGAATCCTATCCAGCGCAGTGTTGAAACTGAAGTTAACCGAGTGAAATTCGCTGCGTCGAGATCACTGCCCAACCCACCTTTCGGGCATCATGACTGTTGCGCGCTTGCCATACCGCATTGCACAATCGAAAGGCCATGATACATCGAATCTTGACTGACGACGGCTCTAACGTGTTGCCAAGCGACTGAATACAACCGACGTGAACAAGATTTTTTAGAAGTTTGGGGAATGGCTGAAGGACGGGAACCCATAGCGGGTTTCCGGATTTACAGACGAACTCCGAGTGCAAGTGAAAGGGGACTCTCTAATGAAGCTCGTTGCTATCGGCGCCTTTACGGCGTTGGCACTACTGTCTGGTCAAGCCAATGCCCAGTCTCTGGCGGGCGTGCGCGCTGAAGCCAACGTAGGGCTCGATCGTTTCTATTCCGAAGGAAACAACGATAACCACATGGGTTGGGGCGGCGAAATTGGCGCCGATTTCGACCTCGGCGGATTCGTCCTCGGCCCGTACGGCAGTTTCTGGAACGCTCGCGGTGAGAATGTCACCCGTGACGGACCAGGCGTTGCCTACCGCAAGTCGTTCGAGGAATGGGGTCTCGGCCTCCGCGCCGGTGCTCAGGTCAGCCCGGGCACGCTCGTCTACGCGAAGGGCGGCTGGGTCATCAACGAACAGCGCAAGTACTTCGACGCCGACAATCCGCTCGGCAGCTACTACAACCACTATCGCACGCGCGGCTGGCAGGTCGGCGCCGGCGTCGAACAGATGCTTGGCGACATGTTCTACGTGAAGGCCGAAGGTCGTTATTCGAACTATCGGACCAACTCGTCGCGTCTGACCGGTCTGATCGGTGCGGGCGTCAAGTTCGGCGCGGCCGTTGAAGCTCCTCCGCCGCCTCCGCCTCCGCCGCCGCCTCCGCCGCCTCCGCCGCCCCCGGCGACGCAGACGTGCCCGGACGGTTCGGTGATCCTGGCGACCGAGGTCTGCCCGGTTCCGCCGCCGCCGCCGCCGCCGCCGCCGCCGGCGCCAGAGCGCGGCTAAGCGTTAGAGCTTAGGCGAAAAAAGAAGGCCCCGGGCGAGACGATCGCCCGGGGCCTTTCTTATTTGGAACCGGGCGATCGCCAGCCTGGCCACCACGCGTCCAAGGTTTAGGCGGGCGCCCCAGCGTTCTTCACCCGCGCCTGGAAGCTCTTCCGCAGCTTCTGGAGCTTCGGCGGGATGATCGCCATGCAGTACGGGTTCCGCTGCCCCTCGCCTTCCCAATATTGCTGGTGATAATCCTCGGCCGGGTACCAGGGGCCATTCGGCTCGATGGTCGTCACCACACGGCCGTCCTGGTCGGCGTTTGCGCGTTCCAATCCGGCGCGCGCCCTGCGCTCCTGATCCTCACTCTGCGGGAAAATCGCGGAACGATATTGGGTGCCGACGTCATTCCCCTGCCGATTGAGCTGGGTGGGATCGTGCGTCGCGAAAAAGATATCGAGCAGATCGTCGTAGCTGATCGCGGCAGGGTCGAAAGTCACGCGGATTGCCTCGGCATGGCCCGTATCGCCGCCGCAGACCTGCTTGTACGTCGGATTGACCACGTCGCCGCCGATGTAGCCACTCTCCACGGACTTCACGCCCACGACGTCGTTGAACACGGCTTCGGTGCACCAGAAGCACCCGCCCGCCAGAATAGCGACTTCTTCAGCCATGACCGCTCCTTCCACTGGAGCGGTTGAAATAGGGAGCCTCAGCCCCTTTGGTAAGACGCCTTGAGGCTGGCGAGCTCAAGCCGCTTCCCGACCCACTCCGCCAGCTCCTCGAACGACAGCGGCTCGTCGAAAACGATGCCGGCCTTGCGCTCCGAATACCAGCGGATCTCGCCGCGCACGGGGCGAAGGCTTTCCACGACGACGACCACCTTCTTGCCGAGGCAATATTCCTCGATCGGCTCGACCTTCATTCCGCCCAGCGAGATGTCGTGCACGTCAACCGTGTAGTAGGTCTTGTCGACGCGGAGAGAGGCCTTGCAGCTGACCTCGAGACGCGGCGGCCGGGAACGAAATCCGTGGCGTGGCTTGCGGCCCGCAAGCAGCTCGCCGAGGTCGATATTCTGGTCGAACTTCACTCCGACCGTTCCGTCGCGGATCCAGACGATGGAACCGGGGATTTTCTGCGACGACAGTTCGATCGTGACTGCATCGCCGACGGTGACCGGCTGCCCGGCCTCCGCCATCAGCCCACCCGCCGAGACATTGCGTACGCGGACCAGCTGCTCGCCCGACGGCCCTTCCAGCTTTGCAACGCGAAGCGTCGGCGCCACGCGCTCGTCGGACCGCCGCTCGCTCGGCCGCGGAACGGCCGTGCTCAGCGAAAAAGTCGTCGATCCGAACGTCCCGTCATCCACGTCGGTTATGCGGGGTTCCTTGCGACGAATGAGCGATCCGAACATTAAATCCCCTCCGAGGGGCTAAATCCAACGCTCCTCCGTACTAAGTTACGGTTAAGAAGCAGTTTCATTTGTTTGACGACCATACCCATTCGGGCGCAAAGTCTGCATGTCGTATCGGCGGAGGGAGTTAGCCGATGAAGCAGCCTGAGCTGCTGCTGATTGATGACGAACCGGCACTGGCCGAGTTCGTTGCGAATGCGGCACGAGAGTGCGGCTTCGAACCCACCGTCACCTCCAACGACGCCAGCTTCCGCGACCAGTTCCTGGTCAGCCGGCCCGATGCCGTCGCGCTCGATCTCGGCATGCCGGTGGACGGCGTGGAGTTGCTGCGCTTCCTCGCCGACGAGGATTTCGAAGGACCTGTCCTCATCATCAGCGGCTTCGACCGCCGGGTGCTGGAGTCCGCTATCCGGCTTGGCGCTGCACAAGGCCTCAACATGGCCGGCCCGCTGGAAAAACCGGTCAGGCTGGAGGATCTCGAAAATCTGCTGAGGAAGCTCAAGCCGGTGGTGCCCTCATGACGGCAGCCGACCGCAGGCTGCTCGAAAGTTTTGGTCGAGCGCTTTCGGACGGCAAACTCCACCTGGTCTACCAACCGAAGGTCAGGCTGCGCGACGGCAAGCTAACCCGCGTCGAGGCGCTCGTACGCTGGGAAGACGAAGAGCTCGGCCCCATCTCTCCCTCCCGGTTCGTCCCGCTGGCGGAGAAACACGGGCTGATCGATCCCCTGACCGAATGGGGGCTTAGGACGACGCTCAAGCAGTGGCGGATCTGGCGCGAGCAGGGCCTCGAGACGCGCCTCGCCTTCAACATTTCGGCGTCAGCCTTGCAGCGGCTCGATTTCCCCGACCTAGTAGAACGCATGTGCCGTGCCCTCGATGTTCCCACCGATCGGCTCGTTCTCGAGCTTACGGAAGGCGCGACCCAGCCGCTCGTGAAGCTGATGGACACGCTCACGCGCTTCCGCATCAAGGGCATGGGGCTTGCGATCGACGATTTCGGAACTGGCTATTCGTCGTTGCTCCAGTTGCGGCAGCTTCCGTTCACGGAGGTAAAGATCGACCGCTGCTTCGTCGCCGACCTGCCATCGGCGCATGACTCACGGCTGATCGTGAAGACCATTGTAGAGCTGGCGCACGGGCTGGGCCTTGTCGCGACGGCGGAAGGCGTGGAGACGGTCGAGCAGCTGCGTTGCGTTCGCGAACTCGGGTGCGATGTCGTTCAGGGCTATCTGGTTGCCCCTCCCCTCGATCCTGAGAACCTCATCGGGTGGAACGAAGAGTTCAAGCGGCGGTGGCCGCACCTGCTGTCCGACGAGCCGCTCGAACTATGGGGCGACGTCGAAGCGGATGCCCTGAGCGAGCGGTAGGTCGGTTCCGTAATTCACCGTGTTGGTCTGCCGCCGCATGTAGGCGCGCCAGCTGTCCGAGCCGCTCTCGCGGCCGCCGCCTGTTTCCTTCTCTCCACCGAAGGCACCGCCGATCTCCGCGCCCGAAGGACCGATGTTCACATTGGCGATTCCGCAGTCGGACCCCGCGGCGGAGAGGAATCGCTCCGCCTCTCGCAGATCGTTCGTGAAGATGGAGGATGAGAGGCCCTGGGGCACCGAATTGTTGAGGGCTATGGCTTCCTCAAAGTCGCGGTAGCGAAGGACGTAGAGGATCGGGGCAAAGGTTTCCTGAAGCACGCTGCCTTCCTGCGCATCCACTTCCAGCAGCGCAGGCCGCACATAGAAGCCGCCCTGGACTGCATCTACGCGTTCGACCCGGTCGTCGAGCACGCGCTTCATCCCTTCGAGTGCGGCCTCATCGATCAGCGGTCCGACGAGCGTGTCCGCATCGCGCGGATCGCCGACTTTCACGGTTGCGAACAGCTGCCTCACGCGAGCCACAAGCCGATCCGCTATGCTCTCATGAACGATCAGCCGCCGCAGCGTCGTGCAGCGTTGCCCGGCCGTGCCCGCCGCCGAGAACAGGATCGCCCTCTCCGCCAGCGCGAGATCGGCCGAAGGACAGACGATCGTAGCATTGTTCCCGCCGAGTTCGAGGAGCACACGCCCAAAGCGCTTGGTCACGCGCGGGCCGACTGCCCTGCCCATCGCCGTCGAACCGGTGGCCGAGACGAGTGCCATCCGCGGATCGTCGACCAGCGCTTCTCCGACGTCTCGCCCGCCCTGCACCAGTTGCAGCAAGCCATCCGGAGCATCTCCGAAACGGAGCCGCGCGCGTCCGGCGAGCGACATCACCGCTTCGGCGGTCAACGGCGTCTTCTCGCTGGGCTTCCAGACAACCGGATTGCCGCACACCAAGGCGAGCGCGGCGTTCCAGGCCCAGACCGCGACCGGAAAATTGAACGCGCTGATGACGAGCACGGGGCCGAGCGGATGCCATTGCTCCATCATGCGATGGTTCGGCCGTTCGCTGGCGATCGTCAGACCATAGAGCTGGCGCGAAAGGCCAACCGCGAAGTCGCAGATGTCGATCATTTCCTGGACCTCGCCGAGGCCCTCCTGAACGATCTTGCCGCTCTCGATCGCCACAAGCCGCGCCAGCGGCTCCTTGGCGGCTCTCAGTTCCTCGCCGAGCAGACGGACCAGTTCCCCGCGCCGGGGAGCCGGGACAACGCGCCACTGCTCGAAAGCCTCGGCGGCCTGCGCAGCTGCGGCAGCAGGATCACCGACCTGAACCCTGCCGATCTCGCTCCCGTCGATCGGCGACCGGCTCGCCAGATCGCCACCCGTAGCGTCGACCCCCAGCTCCTTCAGGATCGAAGCGGTTTCCTCGGCCGGGCTCATGCGAACATCTCCCTTGCGCGGGCCATCGCTGCGACGCCCGCGTCGATTGTCTCATCACGCTTGGCAAAGCACAGGCGCACGAGGTGGCGCGGAGGCTCTTCCTCCGCGAATACCGACACTGGCACGGTAGCGACGCCCGCTTTCTCGACCGCTGTCCTTGCGAAGGTCTCGTCGTCGACCTCCAATCCTGAGGCCCTCAGGTCGACACAGAGGAAATAGGTCGAGGCCGGGCGCAGCACTTCGTAGCCGGCGTCGGCCAATCCCTTCGACATGCGGACGAGCGCGCGACCGAACCGCTCCCGCATCGGTGGGATCCAGTTGTCGCCCTGCTCGAGCCCGAAGGCGACGGCGGACTGCAGGTTCGGTGCTGTCGAGAAGGTCAGGAACTGATGAGCGCGAGCGGCGACCGCCGCCTTCTCGGGCGATGCAACGATCCAGCCGACCTTCCAGCCCGTCAGCGAGAATATCTTCCCTGCCGAACCGGCCTTGAGCGTCCGTTCGGCCATGCCCGGCAAGGTCGCAAGGGGCGTGAAACGGCCGCCATCGAGAAGCACATGCTCCCACACTTCGTCGCTGAGGACGGTCAGGTCATGTTCGTTGGCCACGTCGGCAACGACCTGAAGCTCGTCCGTGTCGAACAGGCGGCCCGTGGGATTGTGCGGATTGTTGAAGAGGATGGCTCGCGTCCTGCTCGTTACGACCGCCTTCAGCGCGTCGCGATCGATCCGCCAGGACGGGGGCCGCAAGGCGACTTCGCGCGGCGTCGCCCCGGCCCTGCGGATCATCGGCGCATAACTGTCGTAGGCGGGCGTGAAGACGATGACCTCGTCGCCCGGCTCAACCGTCGCGAGGATCAACGCGGCGAGCGCCTCGGTTGCACCGCTCGTCACGCACACGTGGTCCGGGTCGAGCTGCTGCCCGAAATGCCGCCGGTAGTGCTCGGCGATCGCCTGCCGCAGCTCGCGGCAGCCCGCGCGAGGGAGCATATTGGTTGGATCCGTTCGTGGTCGCCTTTGCTGCGGCGTCGAGAATCTCGTCGGGCCAGCCGAAATCGGGGAAGCCCTGCCCCAGATTGACGGCGTCATGCTGAGCAGCGGCAAGGCTCATCCGCTCGAAAATGCTCACCGGCATCTGCTCATAGAGAGGGTTCAAGCGAGGACTCCGCTCGCCCGGAAGGCATCCACTTCGGCGGCCGAGTAGCCGAGCTCGCCGAGGATCGTGTCACCGTCCTCTCCTTCTGCTCGAGGCGGATCGGGCCGGTCGAGCTGCATCGCGGAATAGCGCGGCGAAGGTGCGGGCTGGAACACGCCTTCCAGGTCCAGGAAGGTTCGCCGCGCGATATTGTGCGGATGGACCGGTGCTTCCTCAAGGTCCAGCACCGGCGCGACGCACGCGTCCGTCCCGGCAAAGTGGGCCGCCCATTCATCCCGGCTCCGGCTGCGGATCACGGTTGCGATCTGCTCACGGCTCGCACCGGGAGCGAGGGCCAATCCCTTGAAAAGAGCTTCCTGGAACTGCGGTTCGATGGCGCCGATCGCGATGAACTTGCCGTCGGCGCAGCGGTAGATTGCGTAGTTCGCGACGCCACCATCCAGCAGGTTCGCCTCGCGCTCGTCGCGCCAGTGCCCGGCGGCGCGGAGGCCGTAGGTGAGCGCGCCGATCAAGGCGGCGCCGTCGCTCATGGCGGCATCGACCACCTGCCCCGGTGCCCCCGCCCTGACGGCAAGCAGAGCGCTGACCATCCCGAACGCCAGCATCATCCCGCCGCCCGCATAGTCGCCGAGATAGTTGATCGGCACGGCCGGCCTTTCCTTGGGGCCAATTCCGTGGAGCAGACCGGTGATGGCGACATAGTTGATGTCGTGGCCGGCCTGCTTCGCGAGTGGGCCGTCCTGCCCCCATCCGGTCACGCGACCGTAGACCAGCTTCGGATTGCCCTGCAGGAGTTCGTCCGGACCCAGGCCCAGCCGCTCCATCACGCCGGGACGATAACCTTCGATCAGCCCGTCCGCCTTCGCCGCGAGCTGCCGCACGATGTCACGCGCTTCCGGCTTCTTGAGATCGAGTGCGATGCTTCGGCGCGATCGCCGAAGCGGATCCTGCTCGAAGCCGATCATGCCCGCACGCTCGACACGAATGACCTCCGCACCATGGTCCGCAAGCATCATGGCAGCGAACGGGGCCGGTCCAATGCCGCCCATTTCGACGATCCTGATGCCCTTGAGCGGCCCGGCCATGGCAGCGTCCATGCACCGCCAGAGGCGAGGTTCACAAGCCCGCTGTCGGAACGACGCTCGTTACGCGTGGGTTGTAGGTTGGAGGAGCTCGATATGACGCAGGATAACCAGCGAAACGACGACGACGAAAGCGGCGCAATCGCCTCCCGACCGATGGAGCCGGGCCAAACTGGCGAGTCCGGTGGCGGCCCCTACCCCAAGCAGCGTGACGACAGCTATCCCGATGCGCGAATTCAAGGGCGGCCAGTCTAAACAGGCCTATTACGGCAAAAGTCAACTCGGCGAGGAACTCGACGAGACCGACAACGCACCGTCCGAGGAGCATTAACGCACGATCGAGTTCCGGACATCGAGAGGGGCTCCTGTTGGGAGCCCCTCTTGTCATCGACTACAGCAGGAAGTCGCCCGACTGCACGGTCGCAGTGCCGAGAATGATGGTGAAGTCGGCTATGCCGTCACCGTTTACGTCGCCCGCGACGTAACGCACACCCTCACTGACGTACGCGCGCAGATCTCCAGCCGCCCCGGAGAATGCGGCGTCGTCTATGAAGTTGAAGGCCTGGTTGCCGTCGACGCTTGAGTTCGCGTCGAGCCCGCTGAGATCAATCCTGTCAGTGCCGCTCACAAAGTCTGAAATTCGGTCGGTATCGCCAAGGTTCGAAAACACGAACCTGTCCGCTCCGCCTCGGCCGAGCAGCGTGTCGTTACCCGCGCCGCCATTCAGCACGTTGGCACCGGCATTGCCGACCAATGTCTGCGCAAACTCGTTGCCAGTTAGATTGATTGCGGTCGTCGCGGTCTCAACGGATGTACGCAGATATTCGACGGCGACACCCGCCCTGAGGACATAACTCGTGCTAGCGTAAACGTTGTCGGTCCCTTCGCCGGCAACCTCGTAGACCTTGTCGCCAGAAGCATTGACCCGGTACTTGTCGTTGCCCGCGCCGCCAAACATCCGGTCAGCGGCTGCGCCGCCGTCCAGAGTATCATTTCCAACACCACCATACAGCTTGTCGGAGTTCCCGCCGCCGTACAAAGTATCGTCGCCACCTAAACCATTGATCGTATTTACGCCCGCATTGCCATTGATGGTTTGCGCAAACTCGTTGCCGGACAGGTTGATCGCGGTTGTCCCGGCAGTGTTTGAAGTGCGCAGGACTTCGACTGAGATACCCGCGCGAAGGCCTACGCTGACGCTTGCGACGATGGTATCAGTGCCCTGGCCCGAAACCTCGACGGGGCGGTCAGAGCTAGTGTCGACATAATAGGTGTCGTTGCCCAGGCCTCCGTACAGTTTGTCGATGCCCGCGCCGCCGTCCAGCTTATCGTTACCGCCGCCGCCGTTGATCTTGTTGGCGCCGGCATTGCCCACAATCGTCTGCGCAAACTCATTACCGCTGAGATTTATTGCGGTTGTCGCAGCCTCGTTTGACGTGCGCAATGTCTCCACGGCGAGGCCCGCCTTTAGCCCATAACTGACGCTGGCGTAGATCTTGTCGATCCCCCCGCCCGCAACCTCGACTACTGTGTCACCAGCATTGTCGACCCGGTACTTGTCGTTACCTGCGCCGCCAATCAATTGGTCGGCACCGGCTCGGCCATCGAGCGTGTCATTGCCGTTGCGACCTTGCAGAACGTTGGCACTGGAATTGCCCATGATCACATCGGAGCCACTGCCGCCGATCGCATTTTCGATGATCGTGCCGCGCGCGATGCTCAGATTACCCCTCTGGCCGAGCACATTGGAGAAACTCTCTGGATTGAGGTCGATCCTTTGAACCGCTGCCGAGCCGGAGTAGTCGAGCGTGTCCGTGCCACCCGTGTCGAAGATCGTCAGCGCGACGTTCGTGATGCCACCCGTCGAGACGTTCGCATTATAAATTTGATTGCCGGCGTTCGAGTTGAACCCATAGGTCGTGTTGCCCGAGCGCGTCGTGGTTGAGAGCCCGTACAGCTGCTGCATCGCAAGGATGTCCGCGACCATCGGCGTTACCAGGTAAAGCTCGGTGAAGCCCAGATCGGCGAAGTACTCGCTGTCCTCTTGGCTGAAGTACGACATGATTGTCGTCGCCCAGGAGTCATTCAGGAAGGAGGCGTCATACGGATAGTTACCCGTCGTGTTGTAATTTCCCGCATGACCGAGGCCGAGCGCATGCCCGATCTCATGCAAATAGGCTTGATAGGCATAACCGCCCACTTGTGCGCCGTAGGTCGAAAGCCAGCTGGCTTCGATATTCACGTCCGCCGACGTGGTGAAACCGTTCCCGTCGTAAAATGACTCTGTCCAGGCGCCGCCGTCAGGCGCACCGTCGTCTGTGAAATTGATCTGGGCATCCCCTGAAATCTCGTCGAAGGTTAGCCCAGTGATCTCAGACCAAGTGTCCAGCGCTTTCCGGGCCAGGTTCTGACCCGCCGCAGTCAGGCCCAAAATATTTACGGTGATCGTTCCGCCGGGAATGACATTGAACGGGTGAGCACCGTCGCCCCAATACCCACTAGCGAGCTGCTCCGCGATCTGGTCGTTCGAGAAGACCGGAGGGGTCTGGAAGGCAGTGACGTTCAGGCGATAGTCGCCAGCGCTGCTGTTTTCGAATGCACCGACGTCGATAAAATAGACGCCCGTGGGGTTGTAACCATATGCCCCAGGGTCTGTGAGGTTGGCCACAAAGCTGATCAGGGAGTCAGTATCCACGGCGGTATGGATGTCGTCATCCTCGTACAGGATCGCGCCGGACGAATCCCGGATGATCAGATAGGTGTCCAGGTCCGGGCTCGTGTCGAGAGCATCCAAGGCAACCGTAATCTCCTGACCGCTTGTCAGGTTGATCTTGAACCAGTCGTGGTCGCCGACGGACTCCAGGACGTTGAAGGTGCTGCTACCGACGGTAACGGTTTCTGTCGTCGATGCGTTGCCAGGAATATCAACCAAGTTATCTGCTCCCCACCTGCTGTCGGCATTACTATCCGCGCGACGGCTTAAAATGATCTGACCCGACTATAGGTCCTTCGAAAATTCCCAATTCGCAATCAAGATGCACCGGCGCCGGATTTGGCCAATTCCGCCGCAATGGCCGCAGCGAACCGTTTGAACGATCCGCTCGTGATCGGCTTGTCCATGCTCGCTAGGTTTTGCTCGGCGATCTTTCGGCCGTCCTTCGTCATCACCGAAGCAGCGAGACGCGAAGATCCCAAGACGCGAATTTCTACGCTGTAACCTTGCCCTGGGGCCTCTGCCTCCAAGGCGGCCGTGACCGCCTCGCAGAGCGCCTGGGCACCACCCGAGTTCGCCGGCAACTTCCCGCCGTCGATGACATGGCAGGTCGCGCTCTGGTCTGCCGCGCTCATCGCGCAAGCGCTTCCGCTGGCACTGCAAAGAGCCGCCGCAATGGCGGTGATGGCCAGTTTGTCACGCATCGACCCTCCAGTATTCGGCCCTGTAACGCCGCTTCATCCGCTCGACAATCGCAATTTTGTCAAACACTTATGCATCCCACATTAACCGTTGATGACAAGCCACACGTCGTGCTGTGTCCCAATTTGAGACCAATGGTTGTTGAGCAGTGGGCTGGCTAGTCGACCTTCAGGCGCAAGAAGCCCATGGCGCCAAGCGGATTTCGGCCGCCATATGCGTTGCGTAGACCGTCCGGCACGAAGTTGACGGCCACGAGGCCCCCCACCCCAACGGAGAGTTGCCCAGCAACCTCGAAATCGCGAACCGCCCCAGCCGACACCTTCCCGACAGTGAAGGCCGGCCCGTGCTCTCCATTTTCGGCCTCGAGCAACTCCCGGTTCTCGGTGACTTCCCCTCGCGCGAATGCGGTCCAGGGTCCGTTCCTCAGCGACGCCTCCGCGACATAGGCATCGTCATTGAACCACTCGCCGTGATGGTCCTCGGCCGATTTACGACCCCACGCGACCGTCCCTGACAGCCTCCAGCCCGGTGCAAGCTCGTCCGCCCACATCGCGCTCGCCGACCATCTCTTCTGATCGACCCCCGGCTCGAGTTGTTCGGGCGATTTGAAGTCGCCCCAGCTGCCCTGCAGCGAGAGCGTCCGGGTCGGATTTAGAGACAGCCTGATCGCCGTGGAATCCAACGGATCCGTCTCGATATTCCAACGATGCTGGTCTGGCTCGCGTCCGTTGAACCGGCTGACCTCGAATTTGAAGCGATCGTGGACGAGCCCAGCGGTGAGCACACCGAACGTAATGTGGGTTGAATCCAGCCAGTGATGGCTGATCGGCGCTTCTGGAGAGTCCATGATGGATTGGCGATGCATGTATGCCGGAGGGCCAAACGCTGGCTCCCCGGGCAAGCCTGCGTAGAAGAACAGGCTGCTCTTCGGCCCGATGTTCTGCGAGACCGACGCCGATAGCTCCATGAAGAAATCATGCGGATGCTGGCGATCAACGAGGTGTTCGACGCCATCCGCTGTCTCTCCGCTGGCCAGCAACAGCGGGTAGCCGGATTTGCCCATCAACGGATCGGGACTGACGGACGCCTTCAATTGCAGCGTGCCGCTCCCGATCGGCCGACGCGCCATGCCCATCAGCATCCCGGAGGCGAAGGCCTTGTCGTCGCCCCTCCTGTCCGATTGATGATCGTAGACAAGGTTGAGCACGCCATGGCCCATGAGCATCCAATCGCCGGTGTGCTTCATCAGGCCCATGTGCCCCGACGTGTCCGGCTGCCAGGCGGTACCGGAAGCCTCCCTTCCGATCGAATAGCGGCCGAGCGCTCCCGACATCTCGTGGCCTGAGTGATCCTCGGCAGCCCCTGCATGCTTCGGATCAGCGTGCTCCATCTCCGGGATCTGCTGCCGGTTCCGCAGGCGCGGGTGGAACGCTTTCCTTCGGTGCGGGCGGTGCCGAATGATGCCCTTGATCCTGGGCAGCAGCGGCCGATGAAATGCTGAACAAGGCGACCCCCGCCAGGGCAGCGATACGATTGCGACTCACGTTTGAACTCCAACTCTTAGAGCGAGGCCTGCGATCAATGACAGGCCTTCAGCTCGCGCTTGAGCAGCCAGTAGTTGACGGGCCACGCCGCAAGGAAACCTGCCGGCACGGCGAACAGGATGCCGCGCCAGAACATCCACGAGGCGACCGACGGGGCGCTCATCCCACCCATCTGGTAGTCGACGAAATTCATGACGATCTCCATCACGCCGATGGAGATGACTTCCCCGAGCCAGATGATGCGAAAGGCCTCGATCAGACCGACACCCCGGCCCTTCATCACAGGCAACAGCCCGAGCGTTATCCCTGAGAGGTAGGCCAAGCCGGTGGCGAGGATGATCGTGGGCCAGGTGCCAAGCCCTAGCGTAACGCCGATTCCGAGGCCGACGACTTCGCCGATCACGCAGCCGGTCAGACAATGTATCGTCGCCTGCGCGGAGGTCCTGAATGCACCTCCGCTTCCGCCATGATGGCCGTGCGCATGGTGCGAATGAGCCGACATTTCACATCTCCTGATGAGCGAGTCGGCGCCTGTATGGACCCCGTACCGTGGTACGGGAGCAAGCGCCTGATCGCTACGACAGATGCCGCTCCATCGGAGCAGCACCCGCAGGTTCAGTGAGCGTGACCGCCATGGTCTTGCTCGGCAGCGGCGGGCTTGGCCTCCGCCTTCTTGTCCGTGCACTCCATCTTGCCGTCCTTGCCCTTCATCTTCTCGCAGCACTCCTTGCAGTCGTGCTTGCCCTGGCTGTGCTGGCTATGATCCATGCCCTGGTGCTGGGCGTGATGACCAGCGTGCGGGTCGGCGGCTGGAGTGGATTGGCCGGCGACGGGCGCGGCAATGACGAGCGCGAAGGCGCCAAGGATCATCTTCATTTTGAAATCTCCGATACTGAGGTTTGACGTCGAATTTTCGAGCTTCAGCCCACCTTCGGAGGAGGCGTGTCGATGTCCGGTTCTCGTTCGGCGATCCATCGCGCTGCCTCGACGACGCGCAGAAGGACCGGGCGAAGCTCCGCGACTACGATGGCGCCTCGCCTGCCGGCAAAGCAGCACAGGCAGCGCAATTCGGCTTGGGAGTGGAGGGAACATCGGCAGGCTTCTGATGATCGTCGCAATGGCCGCCTGACGCTTCAGCGGCCGAGGCGCTACAGCGAGCGAGGCGCGCGGCCATGCCGAAAGGCATGATCGCAAGCGCGACCAGCATCACAGCCTGAGGAAAGTCGCTGCCATCGGGGCGACATAGGTCCGCGAACCTTGCGGGGCAATGACTGCGCGATGGGAAGATTGGCTGGGGCGGCAGGATTCGAACCTGCGAATGCCGGTACCAAAAACCGGTGCCTTACCACTTGGCGACGCCCCAGCAGGCGGCCCGTCGATGCGGGGAAGGCGCGCTTATAGCCGCCGCTTTTCCCAAGGGAACCCCAACTTAGCGCGGATCGCAGGACTCTGCTAAGCGCCCGCCGCATGACCGAACAGACGATCCTCGACTTTCACGCGCACATCTATTTCGATGCCGACCAAATTGATCGGGCGCATCGACTGGCTAAAGCCGCGCACGAGCGGTTCGGCGTCCCGGTCGGCCATTTTCACAAGGATCCGGTGGGACCGCATCCGCGAGGAAGTTGCCAGCTGACCATCCAGCCCGAGCAGTTCGGGGAATTCGCCAGGTGGATTGCGCTTCATCGGGCCGGCCTGACGATCTTCGCTCACGCGAGCACCGGCGACGATCGAGCCGACCATACGGAGCATGTCATCTGGTTCGGGCCGAGCGAGCCGCTCGACCTGTCGATCTTCGGCGAGGTCTAGGCGACCTGCTCCATCCAGCCGTGCGGATCGGGCGCGGTTCCCCGTTGAATGTCCACGAGCGCCGAACGTAGCCGCAACGTGAGCGGTCCCGACGACTGACCGCCGATCGTGAATTTCCCGTCTGCGCCTTCGACGCTGCCGATCGGCGTGACGACTGCGGCAGTGCCGCAGGCGAAGGCTTCCCGCAGCCGGCCGCTTTGGGCGTCCGCTTCCCATTGCTCGATGGAATAAGGCTCCTCGCGAACCGTCACGCCCAGGTCGCGGGCAAGGGTCATGAGCGAGTCGCGAGTTACTCCAGCCAGGATGGTCCCTGTCAGCGGCGGCGTCAGAAGCGATCCATCGTCGAAAACGAAGAAGACGTTCATGCCGCCGAGTTCTTCGACCCAGCGGCGCTCCACGGCATCCAGGAACACGACCTGGTCGCAGCCGTGGCGGATCGCCTCCGCCTGGGCGATCAGGCTGGCAGCATAATTGCCGCCGCATTTGGCTTCGCCCGTGCCGCCGGGCGCGGCGCGGATATATTCCCGGGTGACCCAGAGCGAGATGCTCGGCTCCTCGCCCTTGAAATAGGCGCCGACCGACGAAGCGACCACCGCGAAAATATATTCCGGTGACGGCCGCACGCCGAGGAACGAGCCGGTCGCGAACATGAAGGGCCGCAGGTAAAGCGAGCCGTCCTCGCTATCGGGGATCCACGCCCTGTCCGTTCGAACGAGCGCGCGGATGGATTCGAGGAACATCTCCTCGGGCAGAGGAGGCATGGCCATCCGCCGGGCCGAATTCGCGAAACGGCGGGCATTGGCGTCGGGCCTGAACAGGGCGGCGGCGCCGTCCGGTCGATGATAGGCTTTGAGACCTTCGAAGATCTCCTGGGCATAGTGGAGAACCGGTGCTGCAGGATCCATCGAGAAGGGCTTGCGCGCAGTGATGCGGGCCCCGTGCCAGCCGTTGGCCTCATTATAGTCAATAACCGCCATGTGGTCGGTGAAGACCCGGCCGAAACCGGGATCGACAAGCCGGCGTTCACGCTCATGCGCCGGGACCGGATCTGCATGAGGCTCGAAGGCGAGGATTATGTCGCCGTCTTCGTAAGTATCCTGCCCGCTCATGCCCGGCGACTAGGACAGCCGTTGCGGCTCCGCAAGGTTCGCGCCTTTGGCTTCCTCGGCCAGTTCAGCACCCCGACGCGACGCGGCGGCGATGGTCAGCGACACCAATTTGTCGAGGACGTCCTCACGGCTGAGGACGGCGAGGCCCGCCTCGGTCGTTCCGTTCGGACTTGCGACGCGCCGAACGATGTCCTCCATCGCCTCGCGCGTCGTCGCGGCCATCCAGGACGTGCCGAGAACCGTTTCGAGCGCGATGGTCGCTGCGAGCTCCTGCGAAAGCCCGCGATCCACGCCCGCCTTTGCAAGTGCATCGACGAAGCGCGCGACATAGGCTGGACCAGCGCCGGCCACGGAGCCGATTGCCGCGAGATTGCTCTCCCCACTGGTCCACAATGCATAACCGAGCATTGCGAACAGCTGCGAGACCTCGTCCCGAAGGCCGTCTGGAATGTCCTCGCTGTACAGCGCGACGACCCCGCGGCGCACCGCAACCGGAAGGTTCGGCAAGGCACGGACGATGGCACCGGCGTTCGGGAAGCGCTGACGCAGCGTTGCTGCTTCAACGCCGGCCAAGATCGAAACGACGATGCTTCGGGAGGTCAGGAACGGCGCAAGCTTCGGCGCGACATCGTCGAGCTGCTGCGGCTTGATGCCGAGCACGACCAGCCGTGGCGAGGGACCTGCCTCGCCATAGCTCGTCACGGTCCGCAAATCGCCGACCGGACGGCCGCTCGGACGAATCACCACCGCGTCGCTGAGGTCGGCGCCTGCAAGACGCCAGCCTTCGACCATGGCTCCGGACATATTGCCGCAGCCGACGAACCAGATTGGATTGAGTGCCAGTTTAAGCCTCCCCGTGCGTATCGATGAGCGCCGCGGCGATGGCTTCACCCGGCGACTTCCCGCCCCAGAGCACGAACTGGAACACGGGATAGAAGCGCTCGCATTCCTCGAGCGCCGCTTCGATGATGGATTCTGCCTGGTCGAGCGTCAGGCCGTCATTCTCGCGCGTGTCGAGGATCGTCGCATGACGGAAGACGATCAGGCCCGATCCCGACCACATCTCGAAATGGCCGAGCCACAGCTGCTCGTTGATGAGCCCCAGGGATTCGTAGATGGCGGAGCGCTTTTCAGGCGTCGACTTGATGTCCGGAAAAGCAAGGAACTGAAGCACTTGGTCTTCCGGCCGCCAGACGCCGCGCAGCTCGTATTGCGTCCAGCTGCCCGTCGCCGAAGCCACGATCTCCCCCTCGCCGGAGCGCTCGCACGCCCAGCCGCGGGCCTCGAAATATTGCTCGAGAACCTCGATGGGAGCGCCGTCGTCGCGCTCTTCCTGGACTTCTTCATCGCTCAGGATCACGCCTCCGGAGCACCCTTCGGGCGGCTCTGGCGCTTGGCGCCCGCCGCCGGGCCGGCAACCTTCGCCTCGAGCGCCGCGATGCGGCTCTTCAGGATCTCGTTCTCGTCGCGAGCGGCGGCCGCCATCGCCTTCACCGCCTCGAACTCGTCGCGGCTGACGAAGTCGGCGCCGGCCATCCACTCGCGCATCTTCTCGCGCATGGACGATTCCGCCTCACGACCCACTCCAGCCATGGTGCCGGCAACGCCGTTCACCATTTTCACGAAGTCGTCGAACAGCTTGTTCTCAGACTGCATATTCTCTCCTCCACTTTGCCCGTCGGGTTATCGGCAACGCGTTCAGGCAATGGAATGCGGCACTTACCGCAGCCGCGAAGCACATCGGCGCTAAATAGGGAAGCCCGGACGCGCCCGCCAGTGGTAGGGATCAGCGCAGAGCGACGGCCCGCAAATGTAGCGCGCTTTCCTCCGGCAGGACGACCTTCAGCTTCTTCCGATAGAAGTCGATGGAGACCTTATCGAAGCCGCGCAAGGCGTTCATGCCCAAAAACAGCGCCGGCTTGTCGTCCAGGCCGAGCCTGCGGAAAGCGTGCGAGTCGGCGAATACGATCGGCAAATCCTTTAGCGTGATGCCTCCGATCGTCAGTCGACGGATGATCGTATATTCACCCATCAGCTTCTCTCCGGTGACGGAAGTCAGCTCGATCGGACCGGTGCGCTTGACGCTCCCCCGGTTGAGCTTTCGCAGCAGGGCCGCGTTCCCGATCGAAACCTGGGCACCGGTGTCGACCACCAAGGTCAGCGGGGTCCCCTCGGCGCGCGCCTGGGACAGGATCAGGCGCCCGTTGCGAACCTTGGCCGTCACCACGATAGTGTCCCTGTCATCCTTCACACGCGCTTCCGCGGGCACGACCGTCAGCATCTGCTTCTTGAAGTCGAAAAGAACGCGCTGGGAGCGCAGCGAGTCCAGGCCGAGAATGCCGTCGGCGCCCATGTGCTCGGATTCGAGAAGGGCCGCGTCGATGTTCCGCACCTTCTTGGCGGTCATGTCGAGCATCGGCACCCGCGTCGTCTCGATTTGCGATACGCCGGTAACGCTGTGCAGCTTGACGTCCCTGCGTCCGTCAAGGCGCAGCTGCCTTGCCAGAGTGGACGAGATTGCCGTCCGGTCGGCCCCGGTATCGATGAGAAACCGGTAGGGCCCATGGCCGCTTACCAGGACCGGCACTGTCATCCGGTCATGATCGTCGCTCTTGAAGCGCACGTCGGTGGCCTGGGTCGTGCCGTCGACAGCGTCCGGCTGGGCAACCGCTTCATAATCCTGCGTCTGCGTCGGCTGAGCCGCGAGCGGAAAGGCCGCGCCAAGCAGGAGAACGCCAATCACAGGCAGCAATCGCATCATCCACCACCCCTTTGCAGCGCATTCATAGCACGACTGCGCCGCGCTCAGGGAGGAATTCGATCAGCCGACGAGCGACACGCCCGCGCCGGGATTGAGGTCGCCGATCGCCTTGTTCAGCGACGCCGCGAAGCAAAGCCACAGGAGATAGGGAAGCATCAGATAGCCCGCGACCGGCCGGATGCGACGGAACTGCCCGGCAGCGATGGCCGCGAGGCCGGCAATGAGCACGATCACTATGAGCGCCGGCGTGATCATATGAGCCCCGAAGAAGATCGGCGACCACGCGAAATTGAGCGCGAGCTGCAGGAAGAACAGGATCAGCGCATTGCGCCGCCGATCCGACGGAGGCTCAGCGAGGATCATCGCCAAGGCAATGCCCAGCAGTGCATAGAGGATCGGCCAGACTACGCCGAATGCCCAGCCCGGCGGCATGAAGAACGGCTTGGTCAGCCCATCGAACCAGTCGTTGCCGTAACCGGAATTGGACAACCATCCGCTAGCCGAGCCCGCCAGCACGATCGCGGGCACAGTTACGAGCGCAATCTTCCACCATTCCCGCCGCTCCATCGCTTCAGCCATTCTTCTCCGCTCCCAGCAGGAACTCGACATTGCCTTCGGGCCCGGTGATCGGGCTCGGAACGATGCCAAGCACGGTCCAGCCTTGAGACTCAACCCAGTCCTTGGCCTGTGTGCAGACGCGTTCGTGGACCGTGGGATCCCTGACCACCCCGCCCTTCCCGACTTCTTGGCGGCCGGCTTCGAACTGTGGTTTGACGAGCGCAACGAGCTTCGCGCCCGCCCTCGCAAGCTTCAGCGGCGCCTCGAGTACCTTCGCAAGCGATATGAAGCTCGCGTCGCAAACCACGATGTCTATGGGCTCGGGCACCTGCTCAGCGGTTACGAACCGCGCGTTCGTCTGCTCATGGACGATAACGCGGGGGTCCTGCCGCAGCTTCCATGCCAGCTGGTTGGTGCCGACGTCGACGGCAAAGACTTTGGCGGCTCCGCGCGAGAGCAGCACGTCGGTGAAACCGCCTGTCGACGAGCCAACATCGAGGCCGATGGCGCCCGTTACATCGAACCGGAAATGCGTGAGCCCGTGATCCAGCTTGATGCCGCCGCGAGACACCCACGGATGATCCTTGCCGCGCACCTCGATCGGCGCGTCCTCGGCAAGCATGTCGCCGGGCTTCGCAAGCTTCTTCTCGCCGCTGAAAACCGCCCCCGCCATGATCAGGGCCTGGGCCCGGGTCCGGCTCTCCGCCAGCCCGCGAGCTACGAGCAATTGGTCTGCACGGACCTTGCCTACGCCCGCACCTCTTCGATGCCGGCGCTGTTGACGCGAAGCGCCTTCAGAACGGTTTCGACGATGTTCGGCGCGTTGAGGCCAGCTTCGTCGTACTGCTTCTCGGGCTTGTCATGGTCCTGGAAGCGATCGGGCAAGCGCATTGTGCGGATCTTGAGGCCGACGTCGGTCAGGCCTTCGTCGCTCGCCAGCGTCAGGACGTGAGCGCCCAGACCCCCGACAGATGCTTCCTCGACCGTTACCGCGACTTCGTGTGTGGTCAGCAGCTTGCGAATCAGTTCTTCGTCCAGCGGCTTGGCGAAGCGAAGGTCTGCAACGGTCGTCGAAAGGCCTTTGGCTTCCAGCTGCTCGGCCGCCTTCTCGGCTTCCGCAAGACGCGTTCCGAGCGAGAGGATCGCAACCTTATTGCCTTGGCGAACGATGCGGCCTTTGCCGATCTCCAGCGGCTGCGGATCAACCGGCAGCTCCACCCCACGTCCCTCTCCACGGGGATAACGCACGGCGATCGGGCCGCTGTCATGCACCTGCATCGTCTTGACCATGCGCGCGAGCTCGGCCTCGTCAGCGGCCGCCATCACAACGAAGTTCGGAAGCGTACAAAGGTACGCCAGGTCGAAACTGCCGGCATGGGTCGCACCGTCGGCGCCGACCAGGCCGGCGCGATCCATCGCAAAGCGGACCGGCAAGTTCTGAATCGCGACGTCGTGAACGACCTGGTCGTAGGCACGCTGCAAGAAGGTCGAGTAGATCGCGACGAACGGACGCATACCTTGCGCGGCAAGTCCGGCCGCGAACGTCACACCGTGTTGCTCCGCGATGCCCACGTCGAACGCACGCTCGGGGTGCGCTGCCGCGAACTTGTCGACACCGGTCCCTGACGGCATTGCCGCGGTGATCGCGCAAATTCGAGGGTCCGTTTCGGCCAGCTTGGCCAGTGTCTCGCCAAAGACGTTCTGGTAAGCTGGCGGACCGCCGCCCGGCCCCTTGTCCTGCTTGCCGGAAACGACGTCGAACTTGACTACGCCATGATATTTGTCGGCGGCATTCTCGGCCGGGCCGTACCCCTTGCCCTTGTGGGTCACGACGTGGACCAGCATCGGCCCCATGTCGGCGTCGCGGACATTTTCGAGCACCTCGACCAGGGCCGCCACGTCATGCCCGTCGACCGGGCCGACATAATAGAAACCGAGCTCGTCGAAGAGCGTGCCGCCGGTGAACAGGCCGCGCGCATATTCCTCCATGCGGCGGGCAGTCCGATGGAGCGGCTCCGGCATCGCCCGGGCCAGCTTCTGCGCAAGCTTGCGGGGCGCGAGATACTTGTTCGAGCTTACCAGCCGGGCCAGCGCATTGCGCAAGGAGCCGACCGGCGGAGCGATCGACATGTCGTTGTCATTGAGGATCACGACCAGCCGGTTGCCGGCTGCCGCCGCGTTGTTCATCGCCTCATAGGCCATGCCCGCGCTCATCGCGCCGTCGCCGATCACGGCAATCGCCTTGCCGGGGGCGTCCGAAAGCTTGTTCGCGATCGCGAACCCCAAGGCAGCGGAGATGGACGTCGAGCTATGCGCCGCCCCGAACGGGTCGTATTCGCTCTCGCTCCTCTTGGTGAAGCCGCTGAGACCCCCGCCCTGCCGCAAGGTGCGGATGCGGTCGCGGCGGCCCGTCACGATCTTGTGCGGATAGGCCTGGTGCCCGACGTCCCAGATCACCTTGTCGTTCGGCGTGTCGAAAACATAGTGCAGGGCGACCGTCAGCTCGACCACGCCCAGTCCCGCGCCGAGATGGCCGCCCGTCACCGACACGGCCGAGATGGTCTCCTGCCGCAACTCCTCGGCGAATTGCGGGAGTTGGCTTCGGTCGAGCCTTCGGAGGTCAGCTGGATACTGGACCGCGTCGAGCAAGGGGGTTTCGGGCCGATCGGACATGCGGCGGGACTTATCGGCAACCCGGCGTCATGTCACCAACATGTGACCGGTTCAGCAATTGCTCAGCGAATGCTCAGCCGTCCCGGTCGCCGCAATCGCCGCAGGTGCCGCGGACCTCGATAACCGGCCGCTGGGCCGAGAAACCCGCGGATTCGGCCGCCTTTCGGACACCGCCGGAAATCCCGTCGTCGTCGATGTGCATCGCCTGCCCGCAACTGTCGCAGATCAGGAAGATACAGTCGTGGAGGCAGTCGGGATGCGCGTTGGCGACATAGGCGTTGACGCTCTCCACCCGGCGAGCGAGGTTCGCGCCGACGAACAGGTCGAGGATACGGTAGACGCTGTTTGCAGCGACTCGTCGCCCCTGATTGTTGGAGACCGCTTCGGCGATGTCGTAAGCGCTCGCCGGGCGATCGAACCCCGCGAGGGCCTCAAACACGGACGCGCGCATGTCGGTCCACTGCTCGCCGCGGCTGGTGAGCCGGTCGCGTGCCGCGTCCTTAAGCGACTCGCCCTCGTGAACATGATGCTGGTGCGCAGCCATCAACATTGCAGATAGTCCTCAGGATATGGGGCCGCAAGCATTGCGGCAGTCGGGCGATTAATCGCCGGCGATGCTGTTGAGCTGGTGCCCCAGCGCGAGGACCCCGACACCGATGATCGTGTAGAGAGCCTCGTTTCCGTCATGCGGCAGGCTGAGCGCTCCGGCCATGACGCCAAGGCCGAGGCTTCCGACAGCGCTGGGCATCATGAAACCATGCTCCATGATTCCGCGACCGAGTGCGAAGGTCCCGACGATCATTGCCAGGCCCAGCCCGACCTCATGGATGAAAGGCGAGCCGAGGAGTCCGCCGGCGGCTGAAAGCATTCCCAGTAGGATCGCAGTCGCGAGGCAATGCACGAGGCAAAAGCCGGACAGGCCAATGGCCAGCCGGTCGAGCCCGCGAGTTTGCACTGCAATCGCCATGCGCAAGGATATAACGCGACATCCGTCAGGATACAACATCACATGAGGGATTTTTTGTGCATGACGCGGGTGGCCCTGGCGCCCTTGGCAAAGTTGCTTCGTAGAACGATACGGCCGCTCTCATGGACTCGACACTCTCCGTCACGCGCAAGGAGCTTGCGCCTGCAAGCCGGCCGCTGGCCATTTCGAATTGGCTAATGGCCGTCGCAGCCCTCGTTTTCCTGATGGTCGTGGTCGGAGGGATCACGCGTCTGACCGAGAGCGGCCTTTCAATCACCGAATGGAAGCCGGTGACCGGTGCGGTCCCGCCGCTGACTGCCGCGGACTGGCAGCACGCCTTCAATCTCTACAAGCAAACTCCGGAATATCTGGAGATCAACGGTCCCGCCGGGATGACACTGGCCCAGTTCAAGTTCATCTTCTTCTGGGAATGGCTGCACCGGCTGATCGGTCGCCTCATCGGCATGGCCTTCACGCTGCCCCTGCTCTGGTTCGCCGCAAAACGAGCAATTCCTAATGGTTACGGATGGAAGCTCATAGGTTTGCTTGTCCTTGGCGGCCTCCAGGGCGCGCTGGGCTGGTACATGGTCATGTCCGGCCTCGTCGACCGCACGGATGTAAGCCACTTCCGCCTCTCGGCGCATTTGCTGCTGGCCTTTGCGATCATGGGAGCATTGATCTGGGTCGCGCTGGATCTCAGGCAGTTGCACCGGACTGGCGAGAACCACCCGTCCCGCCTCACCCGAGCCGCCGCCGCGACCCTCGCTATCCTCTTCGTCCAATTGCTGTTCGGCGCCTGGGTCGCGGGGTTGAACGCCGGTTCGGTCGCCAATGACTGGCCGGCGATGCAGGGACGCTTCTTCCCCGACGGCGTGGACTGGTCGAAGGGTCCGCTGTTCGCCCTGACGCACGATCCCTTCCTGATCCATTTCATTCATCGCTGGTGGGCCTGGGTGACGGTCGTCGCCCTGGTCATCTTCGCCCGGCGCATTCGTACCCGACCCGGCGGACGCCCCGCCTCCGCCGCCATTCACTCGGCATTCGGAACACAGATCATCCTGGGCATCATGACCGTGCTCACGGGAGTCGCAATCTGGCTCGCCGTGCTTCACCAGGCCGTGGGAGCCCTGGTCGTGGCGTCCACCGCCTGGGGCGCTCACGTGCTTGGGAGGCGCGTCGAATGAGCGTGGTCTCGGTCTATTGCATCTTCGCCAATGCCGAGGAGGCGGAACGGATCGGACGCACGGTCGTCGAGGAAGGGCTCGCCGCCTGCATCAACATCCTGGCTCCATGCCGCTCGATCTATAGCTGGCAGGGTGCCATCGAAACGGCGGACGAAGTCCCCGCGATCCTCAAGACGTCCGCGGAAGCCGCCGATGCCCTCATCTCGCGCATCGACGGCCTGCACAGTTACGACGTGCCGTGCATCGCCGTCTGGCCGATCGAGAAATTGCTGCTCAGCTATGCCGAGTGGGTCGAGCAGAGCGTCGGCCCGATCGGTAACGCCTAGAGCGGCTCGACCGGAGTTTCCACCGGAGCCCTGCGCGCTATGCGTGCCCGCCCTGCCGCAATGGCGAAGTAGCAGAGCATCAGCGTAGCAGATCGCCGGAACGAACAGCGCCGTCACATAATCGCTATAGTCCGATACCAGCCCGACGAGCGGGGGAATGGCCGCTCCGCCCACGATCGAGAAGCAGAGAAAGCCCGAGGTCGCTTCTTCGGAGGCCGTCGAACGCTCCAGCGTGATCGTGAAGATGACCGGGAACATGATCGAATTGAACAGGCCGATGGCGATGCAGACGAAACCGGCGCTGACTCCTCCAATGGCGAAAGCGTAGACGCACATGGCGCAAGCTATGCCGGTGAAGACCGTCAGCAATGCAGGAGCGGGGAAACGAGTCAGCAAGCCTGAGCCGATCAACCGCCCCACCATCGCTCCGCCCCAGTAGAAGCTGACGTACTTCGCGGCATCCTCCAGCGGCACGCCCCATACCCGGTCGCTGTTGAGGAAGAAGGCCATCTGCGTTCCGATGGCGACCTCCGCACCGACATAGAGGAAGATGGCGAGGCCGCCGAACAGCGCCCACTTCGACGACGCAGCGTCACGGAACGTCGCCACAACGCCACGGCGTGCGGTTTCGGCTGGCGCTTCCGGCGCGGCCGAGCTGATGACGCGGCGTCCCATCCAGATGATGAAGCCGATCAGGATGATGAGGCCCGCGATCCAGAAGAAGGCGCGATCGATGCCGAGGAGCGAGGCCTGACGGACCTCGTCCGTAAGCGCCTCGCCGTGCTTTACTTCGACGCCCTTCAGGAAAAGTACTGCCCCGAGGTACGGGCCGATGAAGGTGCCGAGGCTGTTGAACGTCTGGCTGAAGGTCAGCCGGAAATGGCTCCGCTCCGGCGGACCCAGTGCTGCCGCAAGCGGGATTGGCGGCCACCTGCAGGATGGTGATTCCGCTGGCCAACACGAACAGCCCGAGCAGCACGAGCATGTAGATCGCGATATTCGCCGCAAGCAGCATGATCATGCACCCGGCCACCATCAGGCCAAGCGCGATCAGCACCGTGCCGACGGCTTTCTTGCGGGACAGCAAGACCGCCGCAGGAAGACTCATGACCGCGTAGGCGATGAAGAAGGCGGACGCGCTCAGCTGCGCCTCGAGGTTGCTCAGCTGGAAGATGCCCTTCACGGCGGCAACCAGGGGATCGACCAGCGAAGTGATGAAGCCCCATGCAAAGAACAGGCAGGTAACGATCGCGTACGCGCTGGTCACTGTTGCCGAACGGCCATCCGATTGCGCCACACTTCTCTCCCCAGATTTGGCGCGGCATTGGTGGCAGCTAAGAACAAGTGTCACAAGCGGAGAATTGCCGCTTGCGGAACCACGTGTCAGTCAGCCTCTTCTGACGGTTGAAGGAGTTTCCGCTTGATCGCTGAAGACCATCGCCAGTTGATCGACGCGGTCGGCGTGTCCCCGATCGCCATGGTCGTCAGCAATCCGCGGCTTCCGGACAACCCTCTGGAAGTCGTGAACACGGCGTTCTGCGACCTTACCGGCTATGCCGAGTCCGACGTCGTCGGCCGAAACTGCCGCTTCCTGGCCGGGGAGAGCACGGAGCCCTGGGTCACCAGTCAGATCCGAGGTGCGATCCGCGACCGGCGGCCCATCCTCGCCGACATCCTAAACTATCGCCGGGACGGTACCGCCTTCCGCAACGGCGTGATGATCACGCCCCTGTTCGATCCCGAAGGTGGCCTTGCCTGGTTCCTGGGCTCTCAGGTGGACCTCGGTGCACCTTCGGAAGATCGCCTGTCGGGACGACAGGCGCGAGCGGCGGGGCTCGTGACCGACCTGCCCCCTCGCCAGCATCAGGTGCTCGAGCTCATGGCGCGCGGCCTCCTCAACAAGCAGATCGCCTGGGAACTGAAGATCAGCGAGAAAACCGTGAAGATGCACCGTGCGCTGCTTCTGGAGCGGCTCGGAGTTTCCACGACCGCTGAAGCGATCCGCATCGCGGTCGAGGCCGGGCTCTAGCAAGGCCCGTACCGGCCAAAGGCCATATCGTTTCCGTACTGGCCGCACCCTAGCTCGGATCCGTACCAAGGCGTTCGGTACGCCAAGTCCCTCCGGCGTGCCGGACGCCCGCCATCGGGAAGGAAATTCGAATGGGCGCACTCAACAAGATCACCTTGCTCCTGCTGATTGTGGGGGGCTTGAACTGGGGCCTGGTCGGTCTCCTAGATTTTGATCTGGTGGCAGCGATTTTTGGCGAGATGTCGGTGATCAGCCGCATCGTCTACGTGCTCGTGGGCGTCTCGGCGTTGGCGCAGATCGTTCCGCTGGTGAAGGGTGATCCCCGCCAGGGCTAGATCAACGCTGCGCTGATCTGCGACAGGGGACGTGCGAGCGCCTTCTCGACGGATCCGAAGGCGGTCAGCGCCATGGCTCCCGCAACGATCGCGAAGCAGGCAAACTCCATCGCGCGGCCCACGAAGCGGCTGCGATCGTGCCTTTGCTGCTCCGTCCGGGGTGAACGCCGGCGCTCGACCGGATAGCCCGTCCCCTTGCTTGTCTGAGCAGGGGTCGCGACGAGATCGTTCACGATCGCCCGTATCGAGATCGGGTCCTGCGATCGCAGACCCGCCCGATGCCCCTTCGACCAGGCGACGCGCGCGACGATCACGTGGGGTCCGCGCCTGATCTCGACATAGGTTCCGCGGGCGGGCGGCTTGGCCGCCTGGATACCGACGCCATGCCGCGACACGTTGAGCACGCAGACGTCGTGCCACGACGCTCCACTGCGCATCCTGGCCTTGATCATGACCTTTTGTCGCTCTTCGCGAGGCTTCACCGACGCCGCTTTCCTGACGCGCGCCGTCCCCCGTGGCTCAGCCTCACGCGCCGCAACCGCTAGGCGCAGGCGCCCTTGACCCTGCTTAAGCATTGATCCGTTCCGGACCGGTCCGACCGCCCAGTCAGGTGAGCTTGGTCCAATATGGTCCGATCTTTTTCAGCCGGTCCAACGACGTCTGCGCTGCCGCAAGGCACTTCGCTTCGATCCGGTGAGCCTCATCCCTCGGAGGCACCTGCTTGAAGCCGAACTGCCGTGACATTGCCTGAGCAGTTGCCAGGTCGTTCAGCCGGCCGAGGCTCTCCTGGATCCTCTCGACGCCCTTGTAGAATTGCTTCTGCTTGCCTTCTGCGCGGACGTGGAGCGGCTGCACGAACTCGAGCCCGTAGCGCAGCTTCTTGATCTCGATCCTGAGCTCGTGGCGTTCCTCGGTCCGCATCGAACGAAGCTCGTCATGATGCGCGATCCTCTGCCACCACTTGTACAGGCGCCGCGCGACGAAGTCCGGGAGCGGCCGCATCGCCTTGTTGTTTTGATGCCAGCGTCCGAGCTCGAGCCAGGCGACCAAATCGATCAGCAGGAGCCGCAGGCGCTTCGAGTCCAGCGCTTCGACGACCTGGTCGTAAGCGCCGTCCCGTTCCTTCTTGAGCGACTTGCGCAGCGGACGCGGAAGTCCCCGCTGTTGAAGCAGGACGTCGAGGTTTCGTGCCTCGCCGAGTTGGCCCGTGAACCAGCGAAGCTCCTGGCGCAGCGCCTCGAACTGAGGGTCGGCAAGCGCGGGTTTGAACAGCGAGAATGCTGCCCGGAGACGGCGCATCGCTACCCTCACCTGATGAAGTGCGGCCGGATCGCGCCGATGTACGACCAGAGGCTCGTTCAACCGGAAGTGCCGCACGCAGCTCTGAACGATCGTCTCGAAAGCTTCGGCGACGCTCATTTCGGATCGAACCGGGACCGGCTCTGCCTTGGCGACCTTACCACCTTCGTCAGGACCGATCGCAAATGCCGATTCAACAGTGCGCAACGACGCCCGATCGGCACCTGGCTCCGAGTCCGCGCTTTCGCGTTCAATCACAAGGCCAACTTCGTGGTTCACGAAACCTCGACGAGCAAGTGCGAGCTCATATCACACTGCAGACGGCTGTTCAGCACTGCTTGAATTGATTACGCGTTCTTGGTCATCAATCTGTCCGAAATCCCAAGCAGACAAGTCGCAGTGCCGTGACCGGCGAGTCGAAAGGACGGGTCTGAAATTGCCCCTGCAGACCGGAGCACTTCCGTGGCGCCTCACCAAGAGCAGCAAGCCTGAAGTGCTTCTCGTCACGGGACGCCGGTCAGGCCGCTGGATGATCCCGAAGGGCTGGCCGATGATCGGCAAGTCCCTCGCGGCCGCCGCCGAGCGGGAGGCCTTCGAAGAAGCGGGAATTCAGCGGCAGCATCGACTCTCGCCCGCTGGGCAGCTTCCACAGCGTGAAGCGCAATGTCTTCGGTGACATGGACATCGAGATCCTGGTCCACCCCATGTCGGTCGAAGCCGAGCTTCCCGACTGGCCGGAGCGAGGGCAGCGGCTGCGCAAGTGGTTCCCGCTCAATGAGGCCGTCGAACAGGTCGAGTCCGAGGAACTGCGGGACCTGATCACGGCCCTTGGAAAGAAGCTGAAACGCTCCTTGCCATGACATCCGGTATTATTTTACCCGCTCGCAAACAGCCGGATTTGCTTGACGATTTCCGCCTCTGCTGCCATTGGCCACCCCGACGGCGGCGCCAGCTTGGTGCCGCTTTCCCGTTTTTGAAAAGAGGCAAACGCCATGAAGGCGCTGATGAAGACGACCAAGTCGGCCAAGCCGCATGAGGTCGAGAAGAAGTGGCATCTGATCGATGCGGACGGGCTGGTTGTCGGCCGCGTCGCGACGATTATCGCCAATATCCTGCGCGGCAAGCACAAGCCGATCTATACCCCGCACGTCGATTGCGGCGACCATGTCGTCGTCATCAACGCGGACAAGGTCCGTTTCACCGGCCGCAAGCTGGCGCAGAAGATCTATTACAAGCACACCGGCTATGCCGGCGGCATCAAGGGCGTCACCGCGGGCAAGGTGCTCGAGGGTCGTTTCCCGGAGCGCGTGCTCGAGAAGGCGGTTGAGCGCATGATCCCGCGCGGCCCGCTCGGGCGCGACCAGATGCGTGCTCTGCATCTCTACAACGGCACCGAGCATCCGCACGGCGGCCAGGACCCGCAGCCGCTCGACGTCGCTGCGATGAACCGTAAGAACAAGGTGGGCGCATAATGGCCGACAAGAAGTCCCTTTCCGATCTCGGTGAGCTGACCAACCCCAAGCCTGAGGCTCCGGCGGTCTCGGAGGCTCCCGCGGCCGAGGCTGCTCCGGCATCCGCAGAGTCTTCCGATAACGCGCCCGCCTCATCCGGCGGCGACGGCCGTCGCGGCCGGGAAGATGCGGTGAGCGATCACGGTGCTTCGACGCAGGGTCCGCAGATTGCGGCAGTGCTGCGCGAGCAGCAGCTCGACAAGCATGGCCGTGCCTATGCGACCGGCCGCCGCAAGGATGCCGTCGCGCGCGTCTGGTTGAAGCCGGGCTCGGGCAAGATCATCATCAACGGCCGCGAGCAGGAAGTTTACTTCGCTCGCCCGACTCTGCGCCTGATCATCAACCAGGTGTTCGACATTACCGATCGCCGCGGGCAGTACGACGTCGAAGCGACCGTCAAGGGTGGCGGTCTGTCGGGCCAGGCGGGCGCCGTCCGTCACGGCATCTCGACGGCACTGACCCGCTACGAGCCGGCGTTGCGCACGGCGGTGAAGCGCGAAGGCTTCCTGACCCGCGACCCGCGCGTCGTCGAGCGCAAGAAGTACGGCCGCGCCAAGGCACGCCGCAGCTTCCAGTTCTCGAAGCGCTAAGCCGAATTCAGAACGTCACGCGAAGGGCGGTCCGGAGCTTCCGGGCCGCCCTTTTCGATTCTAAGGCACGGACATGCCGAAAGCCTTTACCCGGGCAGTCAGCCCGAAGCTCGCCGAGTGCGAGCTGACCCATCTGGAGCGAGTGCCGCTGGATACCGCGAAGGCTGTCCAGCAGCATGCGGCCTATGAGGACGCGCTGCGCGGCGCCGGCTTCGAGGTGATCCGTCTACCGGAGCTGCCCGAACATCCGGACGGCGTATTCGTCGAGGATACCGCGCTTCTGCTCGACGGACATGCCGTCATCACACGCCCGGGCGCAGCGTCCCGAGCTTCGGAAGTCGGTTCGACGGCAGACGGATTGACCGGCCAATTCGAAATCCACCGCATCACCGACGGCTTCGTGGACGGCGGCGACGTGCTCCGCATCGGCAGCACCCTGTACGTCGGCCTCTCGACCCGCACCGATGCCACCGGCATCCAGTCCCTGCGCTCGATCTCCCACGCCATCGACTTCGAAGTGGTCCAGGCGCAACTCGGCGACTGCCTCCATCTGAAAACCGGAGCGACGTTCGCCGGGCCGGACCAGGCGGGAACGCCGGTGCTGCTCTACAGCCCGCGTTCGGTGGATCCTGCGCAGTTCGCAGTCGTGGATCCGCTGGCCACCGACGATAACGAGCCCGACGCGGCAAACTGCCTGCGCGTGGGCGACCGCCTGATCCTCCCCGCCGGCAATCCGCGAACCGCCGACCGCCTCCGCGCCCGCGGCTTCAACGTGGTCGAGGTCGACGTCTCGGAGCTTCAGAAGGCAGAAGCGGGCGTCACCTGCATGAGCCTGATCGCCTAACGTCGTACGACGAAGCCCGCTGGAGGGCCTTCTCAGCTGTGGATCGGACAGCTAAGCCTCGGGGATGACAGCAAAAATCCTGTTGCCGCTGATTGTGTTCGCCACTCCTGCCCTTGCTGGCTGCGCCGTGCAGGCCGCCTTGGCTGCGGCAGAACTGGCTCCGCATATCCGTGGGCCGCTGGGTCCGAGCAATACGCACCTCACTCCAACGGCAGTCCAGGCCTGCACGCAGCGGGCGGAGCAGCATGGTTCCGTGTTCATCGTCGACGTTGAGCAGCGCCGCTCCGACCGGATCATAGTGTGGGGATCAGTCACCGACGAACAGCAGCGGCGCCGCACGTTCGAGTGTCATTTCACGACCGCACTCACCCGCTTCAAGCTCGGCGAGATCCTCGCGGCGAATTGACCGCCCAAACGCCGGCTAATGTCCGGAATGGGTGGAAAGTGGACATTCACCGTTTACGGCTTGTGGTAAGATAATCATCGAAGGAGGACGGGGCATGCGCTTCCTCGCTCTCACGCCTTACCTCTACTATGACAATGCCGGTGCTGCCTCCGATTGGCTGAGTTCGATCTTTGGTTTCGAAGAGATCGACCGTTTCACCGACGAAAATGGCAGGGTGACCAACGTCACCATGCGCGTGGGCGATGGCGAGCTGTGGCTCGACGGCGAAGGGCGCGATCCAGCAGCGGGCAATCGAGCGGGTCCCTGGACCATGGTCTGGGTCGACGACGTGGACCTCCTACACAGGCGCATTCGCGACTCCGGGGTTGAATGCAGCGAGCTGATGGATCGACCTTGGGGTGTCCGCGAGGTCCAAGTGCGCGATCCCGAAGGACTGAACTGGGGTTTCCTACAGCGGATCGTCTAGGCCACCAATGCTGGGCTTGGGTCGAAGGCGGACGGCAGCTTTTGGGTCGAAAACGGACATTGGACCTCTGCATGCGGTGGGGCCCAGCGCTAACCGGCGCCGCTCAAACCACCTCCGCTCTAGACAGGGCGGAATTTTCCTTCAGCCTCGTCCAGCACCCACAATTCCCCGTCCCGGATTGAAAAGTGACAGCCCAGGACAACCAGGGAACGATTCTGTTCGCGTGCTACCACGAACGGAAATGTCCGAAGATTTGCCATGCTTTGGCGGATCGCTGCTTCTTCGAGGAGCCGGTGTGCTTCGGGACCAGTGCCGTGCTCTTGGGCAATAGGCCGGGCGCTCTCGTCGATCTGGCTCATCCAGCGGTCGATGAGCCCGCCTTCACCGACCCGGGCATCGTGAAACCGTCCCGTCAGGACGGCAGATATGCCGCCGCACTTCTCATGGCCCATGACCACGATCTCGGGAACGTTGAGCTGGGTCACAGCGAACTCAATGGCTGCGGAAACTCCGTCCCGTCCTTCGGTCGGTTCGAACGGGGGCACAAGATTGGCGACGTTCCGGACGACGAAGATGTCACCGGGATCGGCATCGAATATGGTCGCCGGATCGGCGCGACTGTCGCAGCAGGCGACAATCAAGGCGCGGGGCGATTGCCCCTCCACCAGTTGCTGCCAATGGTCTCGCGTGGCGCTGCACTGATTTGCTCGGAAGCGGCCATAGCCCTCGATCAGATTGCCAAAACCACGCACGGCTGTTCTCCGATCGCCGTTTGCCGGGACTCAGAGCGCCATCGAATCGCTCCCTCGTGAGAGACGATTAATGATGCTCGGGCATGCGCGTATCCACGTTTCCCCTTAGACTGACTTCTAGAGTCTCCGCGGTGGCACGGCACGTACCGGAGCGCTGCGAGCTTCTGCTTCGGGTCTAGCGCCAGCGACACCGCTCCTTGGACGTCTTCGGATCCGCCGGAGGTCGAGCGTTTTGCGGACGCCGTCAATGTCAGGAATGCGCTCCAACGGTAGGGGTACACCTGATTGCCGCCGGGTTCCAAAGGAGGAAGCTTCGGGACGAACCATCGAGTCCCTTAAATGCGTCACAAGCTCTTCCAAAGCCTCCTGTTCATATGCCTCGGCTTGCTCTTTGCTGTTGTCTTCAGGGAATGGCGGGCAGAAGCCAGCGACGTTGAGGATCCCTGCTACACCATGAGCGCGCCTTCAGAGCCGACAATGTGCAGCTGAAGACGCAAGCGAACGTTGGCCTCTGACGAGGCTTCGAACTCAGACCCGCACCCCGGCTGTCCGGACCGTTCCCGATGGAAAAGCCCAGGTCGTCGTCGATAAGCTCCCCTACATGGGCCGACCTGATCGGTCCCAGTGAGCTTCGGCGGAAGCGGGTGGCCAGTCATGATGTCAGAACCTCAACAGACCTGTCGCCTGGGTCTACGCTTCTGCGCGATGGCAATGGGCGTCGGCGTCATGATCTCCTCCCACAGTGTCGGGGCCCAGCCGGCTTTGGCCGTGGTGCCTCACCTCCAACTGGCCTCGGTCAGTACGCAGGCGTCCGGGTTCGAGGCCTACAAGAGATACCTGATGCAGAGAGCCCGGTCCGAAGGCGTCACGGCGCGGACCATCCAGGCGTACGTGCCTTCTCTTGTGTTGAACATGCGGGCGATCGAACTCGATCGTGCCCAAAGGCCCAGCGGTGTGGTGAGCGCGAGATCGCCGCCTCTAAGACCCTATTTGCGCCGGCACATCACCTCGTCGCTCATCCGCAGGGGGCAAAACCGTTATTACAGCCTGTGGCCGCACCTGCGGCGTATTCAGGCAACCTACGGCGTGGATCCAGCAACGCTGCTTGCGATCTACGGCAAGGAAACGAGCTTCGGCTCGGTAACAGGCAATTTCGATCTGCTCGAAGCCTTGGCAGGCCTGGCCTACGAGGGCCGGCGCCGTCAGATGTTCGAGACGGAGTTCGTAGCGACGTTGAAGCTGCTCGACTCCGGTATCTCTCGCCGGACCCTGCGAGGGAGCTACGCTGGCGCAACCGGACTGCCGCAGTTCATGCCGTCGGTCGCGCTGCGGCTCCGTGTTGACGGAGATGGTGACGGCCGGGCCAACATCTGGACCAGCGAGGTCGATGCGCTTGCATCGATCGCCAACTATCTGCGGGATGCTGGCTGGAAGCCGGGAGTTCCCTGGGGCTCCGCTTCCCATGTGCCCAGTTCGCTGAACCGAAGCTTGATCCGCTCGCATAGCGACGAGCCTCAATGTCGCACTGCACTCCGCCGGCACAGCCGCCGTTTGAGCATCACCGAATGGCGGGAACTTGGCGTGAGAGCGCGTTCGTCCATACGGAGCGGTGAGGAGGCGACGCTGCTCGAACCCGAGGGACCGGCCGAGACCCCCTACCTGCTCACGTCGAACTATCGGGCCATCCTGCGGTACAACTGCTCGAACTTCTACGGCATGTCCGTCGCGCTGCTGTCCGACGCCATCGCCCGCCGCTGAGCGCCTCATCCGTCATAACCCCGATGCCGCGGCTGACCGCAGACCGTCATGTCGCGCGTGAACGTACTCAAACCGGGGCGGGACTTGAGCTGCCGTTGGAGGACGTGAAATGAAGCGCCTGTTTGTCTCCGCCGCTGCCGTGAGCAGTCTTGCCCTGGGAGGTTGTGCCAGCGACCCCTACAGAGATCATGTGGTTGCCAGCAGCGCTACCGGAGCGGTGATCGGCGCCGGAGCCGGCGCCATCGCGGGTTCGGTCATACCCGGTTTCGGGACGGGAGCAGGTGCGGCCGTGGGCGGCGTACTGGGCGGCATGGTCGGCGCCATTGTCGGAGATCGCCAATATTATCGCGATAGCCGTGGCTACTGTTACTACGTCGACCAACAGGGCCAGGTGCATTACAATTATCGTGTGAAGTGCTAGCCGCCGCGACGGCTTGATCCCTCAATCCGCCTTAAGCGGGCTCAACTGGCGAAACGAAGACGGAGGAACACCCCCTTTACGGCCGTAGTATTGGCTAGGCCAATGACCGCAATGGGTGGGAAGCAGACATTACGGCGACGGCGCTATTGTGGCTGAAGCGGGCAAAGAAGCAGTCGTAGGAACACCAAGATTGAGAAAGCCATCATACGGTTTTTCGTCACTGCCGACGAGTTCGATCCCACGGGAATGGGACGTCCGTGCAGTTCCGAAATCATGGGAGCCGCAGCCTGGCATGCACACCCACGCACTGCCGCCGTTGCCCGTAGCGTTCAGCGTCTTAGTCGAGGCTCTCGGCAGGTTAGCTGCCATAGGAAGGTAGGTGATGCCCGGACTGCTTTCCCAAGGCACGAGCAACGCATGGACATTTCCGACCAGCGCAAGCACTAGCTCATTTCCGTGGCCTGCATTCGAGACATTGGTGGCCATCGCCTTTTCATATTCCGAGCTTGAAAGCCGTGCCGCGGGCATGATCGCAATGACGCGAGCAACCTTCTTCGCCCGGACCATTTCTCGAAGCTGTCGAAGAAGCGTCAGTCGTGCAGTACTCGTGCGACCGTCGGGATAAGGCGAGCGCCACTCGCTACCGGCAACTAAAGCCTGGACAGCGACTGGGCCACCGTCCGACGCGATGAACTTATCGATCTGCGGCTGATCGGTTGTGGGGTGTTCCAAGGCCACTACCACTCGCCTTCCTGCAGATGCTGCGAGACAGGTCAGGTCCGCGAAGGCTGCGGGTGTTTCGTTCGTCCCATGCAATTCTCCCACCACGATCGTCCTTGTCGACCGATCCGAGAGGATTGCAGTGGCACCCGGAATTGCAGCGCACGGCGAGTGGTCAGCCGACGAGAAAGTCAGCGCCAAGCTCATGACACCCAGCCAATTCATCGCGCCAAAGTAGCTAAGGCGCTAATGTCAGCAATAGTTCGAAAGCAGACCTAGGCCGCCAGCGTCGAAATGGGTGGCTAAGGGGACGGGAGCGTCAGCGCGCCGGTCGACCTAGCCCGTAAGCGATCAGACCCGCCCCAGCAGCCATAAAGGCGCTAAGGATACCGCCAACGATATAGAAAATCGGCAGCAAGGCAGGCGTCTGCCCTGGCGGCATTAGTCTCCCGGTTGAGACCAACTCAACCCCAAAGGAGACAATCAGGGCAAGAGTTATCGCGCCCAACGCCCCGACGATGCCGGCGACGAAGATCCTACGGAAGGCAGGCATGAGCCGTCGGGGTTTGACGCGCTCACCAATGAGAACCCCGACGAAAACGCCTCCGTACAACGCAAGAGCTGAAAGAACCGCCATCTGATAATCCGCGAACGTGCCCGTGCTACTCCGGCACGGTAACAAAGCCGGACAGTGTCCAGAGTGGCGCGATCAGCAAGAGGAGCCCAAGCGCCATTGCGAGGTAAGACTTCATGGAGGTCCCCATCTTGCCCCGGGCATTCTAGCGCATCTTGAGTGTTGCCGCGAGGCCGCCTGAACGACACCTAACAGGCAGGTTCAGCGCCTAGCCAAGGGCTCAGTCCTAAATCGACGGCAAGAGTCGAAAGGAAAGCCAATGCGCAAGTTCTTGATCATCTCAGCGGCGGCCACTGGGCGGCAGCCGGCGCAGGAATTGCGACTGCCGAAGCAACGGCGGACATTGTCCCCCTGATTCGCGCGGCCCTAGCGCGTCAGCTCGCCAAATACCTTTCCTACAGGCCCGTCCATGTGCCTTAAGCTGCCGGATGCAGCCTCCCCGCATCCGCTTTTCGCCCCGTCGAGCTCAAGGCCCGGCACGATGGCTGGACCGCAGCCCGCCAGATCCACTTCATCGAAGTGCTCGCAGCGACCAGGTCCATCAGCAAGGCCTGCAGCGCCGTCGGGATGAGCCGGGTGAGCGCCTACAAGCTTTGCGACCGTCCTGAAGCGGTCGAATTCCGGCTCGCCTGGAATGCCGCCCTGCGACCGGCTTTCGATAAAGACCGCCGCGCTTTGACCCGGAAATTGACTCTTCACCGTCAAGCAACTTCGTCAGCCTTGCAAACTTTGCAAACTTACCTCGCCGAGTTGCGTGCGCAGGAACTACGGCTAGGCTCCCCGCGATGACCGACGAGCCGCCAACCCATCCCGACACGAAGCTCGTGACCGGCGGGCGCCGCAAGGAGTGGCTGCGCGGCATGGTCAACGTGCCCGTTTCGCGCACGTCGACAGTGCTGTTCGACAGCGTCGAGGACATGCACGCGGCCTACCCGCCCGAGGACGGCCGTCCGAGCTACGGCCGGCACGGCACGTGGACCCAATGGTCGCTCGCGGAAGCCCTGACGCACCTTGAGCCTGGCGCGGCCGGGACGAGGCTGTTCCCATCTGGGTCGGCGGCGGTGTCCATGGCGCTGATGAGTGTGCTCGCGCCCGGCGATGAGCTGCTGATGGTCGACAGCGCCTATGCGCCCACGCGCCATTTCTGCGATCGCGAACTGAAGCGGCTGGGCATTTTGACGCGCTACTACGACCCGCTCCTCACACCCGACGGGGTCGAAGCCCTGGTCACCGACAAGACCCGGGCGATCTTCATGGAAAGCCCCGGCTCGTTGACCTTCGAGGTCCAGGACGTGCCCGGAATCTGCGCGATGGCCGGGTCCCGCGGAATTGCGACCTTGCTCGACAATACCTGGGCGACTTCCGTCTTCTTCCAGGCGATCGCCCATGGAGTGGACCTATCGGTCGTGGCCTGCACCAAATATGTTGCCGGGCATTCCGACCTGATGATGGGGTCGGTCACCGCAGCGCCGTCGCACTGGGAAGCGCTGACCCGGACCAGCCGCGGCTACGGTCAATATGTGAGCCCCGACGATGCCTATCTGGCGGCGCGAGGCCTCAGGACCTTGGGGGTCCGGCTCCGTCAGCACGAGCTTGGAGCGATGAAGGTCGCGCATTGGCTCCAGGATCAGCCGCAGGTGGCAAGCATCCTCCATCCCGCCTTCCACGAATTCGCCGGCCATGAATATTGGCGCCGTGACTTCCAGGGCTCGTCCGGCCTGTTCTCCTTCGCACTGCGGGGCGGAGATGCGGCCGCTCGCGACAGGCTGATCGACAGCCTCGAATTGTTCGGCATCGGCTACAGCTGGGGCGGCTTCGAAAGCCTCGCCACGCCTTCCGATCCGAAAGGGATTGCGAACGGCGTCGAAGCGCGATTTCGCGGGGCCATTGGTTCGGCTGCACATTGGCCTTGAGGATCCAGACGATCTTATCGCCGACCTGGGCCGCGCGCTGGCCGTCTACCCTTCGGCGCGCTGAGCATGTTCTATCTTGCGATCAAGGCGCTCATCTCCGGGATCATCGTGGCCGCCGCGTCGGAATTCGCGCGGAGATCGCCGGGAATCGGCGGCCTCATCGTGTCCCTGCCGCTGGTTTCCCTGCTGACCTTCATCTGGGTGTGGCAGGACACGCGCGACGGCGACCGGGTCGCCGAACTCGCACAGGGCGCCTTCTGGTTCTTCCTGCCGTCCATGCCGATGTTTCTCGCCCTTCCCGCGATGCTGCGTTCGGGCGTCTCGTTCTGGCTGGCGCTGGTGCTTGCAGTGGCGGGGACGGCCGTCCTGTACCTCGGAATGTTCTGGCTTGCGCCGCGATTGGGCGTGCGGCTCTAGCCGAGGCGCGGCGTAAGCGCCTGGTCGCGAAGGCCGCGCCAGATGCGTAGCGCCTGCACCGTCTCCGGAACATCGTGTACGCGGACGATCTGAGCGCCCTGCTCCACTGCCTTCAGCGCAAAGGCGATGCTGCCGCCCAGGCGCTGATCGGCCGGCGCCTCGTTGGACAGAGCACCGATGGTCCTCTTGCGACTCGCTCCCACGACCAATGGGCAGCCGAGCGAATGGAACAGCGCGAGCCCGTTCATGAGCTCGAGATTGTGCGCCACGGACTTTCCAAAGCCGAAGCCCGGGTCGAGCAGAATATTCGACCGCTTGATCCCCGCCGCCTCGGCAGCGGCAACGCGGTCCTCCAGCCACAGATAGACTTCGATCAGCACGTCCTCGTACTGCGGATCCTGCTGCATCGTCTCGGGCGACCCCAGGTGATGCATGAGGACGATCGGCACACCGGCGGCCGCGACGACGTCTGCGGAGCGCGGGTCGAAGGTCAGCGCCGAGACGTCATTCACCATTCGGGCGCCTGCCTCGATCGCGACCGCCATCACTTCACTCTTCCGGGTATCGACCGACACGGCCGCACCGGTGGCGGCGAGCCGACCTATGACCGGCTGCACGCGAGCAATCTCGTCCTGCGCCCAAACCTGCTGCGCTCCCGGCCGCGTAGACTCGCCGCCCACATCGAGGATCGCCGCACCGTCGCTCGCCATCTGCACGCCGGCCTCGACGGCGGAGCCAGCTTCGGCGAAGCGCCCTCCGTCGGAAAAGCTGTCGGGAGTCGTGTTCAGGATGGCCATGACCTGCGGTTGATCGAGCCGAACAGTGCGGTCCCCGAGTTGCAGAGGCTGCCGCGGGCCGGTCAACGCCGCCCACTGCGTCGCCAGATCATCGTCGAAGCGGTCTTCGATACCGGCCACGGGCGCCAGCTCGGCGGACACCCGCCGATTGCCTTCAACCGCCAGCAGTTCGACCGCCGTGAAGAAGATCAGGCCGCCGGCTAGCCTGGCGACCTTTCCATCATGGCCAAACGGTGCGTCGACGAAAGCGGTCGGGCGGATGAGCATGCGTTGGGCCATAGGCCGCTAGTGTCGTTCCGAGTGCCGATGTTCAAGCCCAGAGGCAGTGCGACCGCTGCACCCTCGCGCCTGAAATTTGATAACAAGGCAAAAAAAGAGGCGGCCCCGAAGGGCCGCCTAAAAGTGCAGTCGGGCAAAGCCGTCTTAGAAGTTCATGTAAGCTTCGTTGCCCACGAAACCCATTTTCTCGACGCGGGCGCGCTTGGTGACCGCGAGCACTTCGTCGACAAGAACATATTTCGCTTCCGGCTCCGGCTGCAGGTGCAACTCGGGGATCGGCTGGATCTGCTGCGAAAGCTCCAGGTACTGGCGAAGCTGTTCCTGGCTCACGGGGGTGCCGTTCCAGAGGATCTCCCCGGCCGCGGTGATCACGACCTTGTTCTTGACGGGGTCGATCGGCGGCGGCGGCGCGTCAGGTTGATCGACCGGAAGGTCGAGCTTCACCGCATGCGTCTGGATCGGAATGGTGATGATGAACATGATGAGAAGAACCAGCATGACGTCGATCAACGGCGTCATGTTGATGTCCATCATGGGCTCGCCACTGGTGTTGTCGCTGGTGGTTTGCATCGCCATGGCGATAAGCTCCTAAACTTTACTGACGCACGACGGCGGTGCCGGCCGGCGGCTCGGAAATGAAGCCGACGCGGGCGAACCCGGCGCGTTGCATCGTGAAGACGGCGCCGCCGATGCAGCGATACGGCGTGTTGACGTCACCGCGAATATGCGCCTCGGGCATGGTCTCTTCGGTGATGTTGTCGACACCGCCGACGGCCTCGATGGTGTCCTCGAGCTTCTTTACTGCGCGGTCGAGCAGCTCCTGCGAACTCACCTTCGTGAGATTCCAGTAGACCTCGCACTCACCGCCGGGTGAGCCGCGAACGGAGAGGTTCACGTTCTCCGGCTTCGTGGTGGTCGGTTCGTACCGAACTTGCGGAAGCGTGACAGGAACAGTCTGCAACACGACCGGGACGGCGATCAGGAAGATGATCAGAAGCACAAGCATGACGTCCACCAAGGGAGTCACGTTGATGTCCGACATCGGTGTGTCGTCGTCTTCGTCTTGCGATACGCCCATTGCCATAAGATTTTGGCCTTCTTCAATTCCAGGTCGTCACGAGGCCGTGCCGGGCCCTGCGGCGCCGGCACGGAGCCCGTGATCGGTTAGACGCGGTCGGCAGTCTGCGCGCCGGTCTGGGTCGCACCGGTGCGGACCGGTTCCTGCGGGCGAGCCGTTCCACCTGTGGCGGCCGTGCGGCCGTCGGTCTTGGGTGCGGCGCCGCCCATGCGCGGCTTAACGCGGCCTTCCGACATGAGATAGCCGTGCAGGTCGTTCGTGAAGGCTGCGAGATCCTCCATGATCGACTTGTTGCGGCGCACGAGCCAGTTGTAGGCGAGCACGGCCGGAACCGCGACGACCAGGCCGAGCGCGGTCATGATCAGCGCCTCACCGACCGGGCCGGCGACGACGTCGATCGATGCCTGACCGGACGCCCCGATCTTGATGAGGGCGCGGTAGATGCCGATGACGGTACCGAACAGACCGATGAACGGAGCAGTCGAACCGACGGTTGCGAGGAAGGCGAGGCCTTCGCCGAGACGCGCGCCGATCGCACCCTGGCTGCGGGCGAGGCTGTTTGCCATCCAGTCGTGGCGGTCGATCGGGTCGGTCAGCTTGTCGTGCTGTTCCTGTGCGAGCAGAGCGTCGTCAACGATCGCGCGATAGGCGCTGCGCTGCTCGAGCTTGGTCGCGGCTTCGCGCAGGTTCGGCGAGTTCCAGAAGCTGGCCCGAACCTTGCGGCCCTGAGCGATGATCTTCTGCTGCTGCATCAGCTTGGTGAACAGGATGTAGAAGGAGAAGATCGACATACCGACCAGGATGACGAAGGTCGACCAGGCGATGACGCCGCCTTCCGACAACGCCTGCCACAAACCGTAGGGATTTTCGCCCGCTGCGGCGGGAGCGGCAGCTGCCGTGAGTGCGAGAATTGACATGTTGCTCTACTTTCCTCTGGTAACTGATGATATCATTCAGCAGGCAGAACCCACCGGATCCGATTTGAAACTGTATCAGTCGTAGGCTGGCCAAGATTGTTCCGGGCCGGCGTGAAGCGAGCGCGGGACTTCATGATCCGACAGGTCGCATTATCCAGCGATCGGGAACCGCTCGATCCCGTAACGGTGCAATTGGTCACTCGCCCATCGGTGCCGACGTCGAGGCGGAAACTCGTCGTTCCCTGCTCCTCGTTGCGAACCGCATCCGACGGATAATCGTCGTCGTTGATGTAGGAGGCGAGGTTGGCCCGAGCCTTGGCGGGTTCCACCGTGCGCGGCGGCGCGGGAGCAGGTGGTGCCGGCGGCGCGGGCGGCGCAGTCGGAGTGATCACCGGCGGCGGCGCCTCGCGGACCACGGCCATGGGCGGCGGCGGCGCGACGTTCGTGCGAACGAGCGGCGGCGGAGCGACAACCTGTGGCGGGGTTTCGGGCTGATCCGGCGGCGGCGGCGGCGGCTCTTCCGGTGGCGGCGGCTCTTCCTCCACGTCGAAGGTTTTCAGGTCTTCGGCCGCCTTCTTGATCACGTTGTAGGCAAGGCCGGTGACGATCGCATAACCGAGCACCGCGTGGAGCAAGGCCACGATAATGATCGCGACCGTACGGTTGCCGCTAAGCTCTTTGTGTTGGGCGTAGGACATTAACGCGCAATTCTCCCCAGAACGCCATCACCAATTCGGACCAGGCCGCTCCCCACCTGCGCCCAATCCGATGAAGGCCACTTCCATGTATCAACATTACATGGCCGTAAGCGCGCCTCCTTATATTCGCCACAAGTGCCGTGCAACGGATTTTGTTCCACACTTGTTACATTGCGCCACGGTCGGGGGCGCAACCTTTGAACGAAGCGAGTTCGACTCCGACCGCCCGGGCTTCCGGATAGACGTCCGGCTTCGAAGTCATAACCCGTAGCGCGCGTACGCCGCGCATCGCGGCGACCCGGTCGTAGATCGCATGTGCAAGAGATTCCTGCAGATTATATCGGCGCGCGGCCGCAAGCTCTTCAACTTGGCTGCGCAGGAAGTCGTAATCCCAGGCGAGCATCGGATCGTCGCAATCGGCCGGTGGGATGTGGTCGAGCCAGATCTCGACCGTGACAAGCAACCGCTGCGGAACGCCGATTTCGAAGTCGTGGAATCCGATATCCGTCATGACTTCAAGCGAATCGAGGAAAATTCGCGCGCTTCGCGGCCGCAGGGATTCGGGCACGAGTCCCTGAAGGTTCGGTCGGGGTTCGATCATCGATTCTCCAATCTCAAAGAAACTGGACGTCACGTGGAGGCGGCAAGAAGCGCTGCCCTCCGTCGATGACGATAACCTCGCCCGTTACGGTCCGCGCCGCTGCCAAATACCGGATCGCGGCCGCCACGTCCGCCGGGTCGACGCCGCGGCCGAGCGGATTGCGGGAATGGACGCGCTCGAAGTTCTCGTCCGTCTGCCCTGCCGACCGAAGCATCAATGAAGGCGCAATCCCGTTCACCCTTATGCCCTTGGGCGCCAGCGCTCGTGCTGCCAATTCCGTGAATCCAGCCAGGGCCTGCTTCGAAAGCGTATAGCTGAGGAAATCCGGATTGGGCGCAGCGAGCTTGGAGTCCAGGAGGTTGACGACCAGCCCGTCCTGCCCGGCCCGATGAAGTCTGGCGAACACCTCCGTCAGCACCACCGGTGCGCGCAAGTTCACCGCCATGTGCGCATCGAGTTCGTCGGCGCTGAACTCTCCGAAGCCGTCGCGAGCAAATCGCGCAGCGTTATTCACCAACAGCCGGACGGGCGGGAGAGTTTTGGCCGCGTCGAAGATCGCGTCGGCACAAAATCTGTCCGCCAGCTCGGCTACGACCTTGACCGCTCCGGACGGGACATCGTCCGCTTCGTCATGGACATGGGCGACGACCGACCAGCCGTCCGCAACCAGGCTCGCGGCGATGACGGCGCCCACGCGCTTGCCTGCTCCCGTGACGATTGCGGTTCGCGACTGGTCCTGCATGGCCGCCCTGTTGTCATCGCCGGCGCGCCGAAGCAATGACGAGCGGTGCCCGAGACCCGTCCTCCCATTGAGCTGCAAGGGCTAAGCCTCGCCGAATTGCAGAAGCTGGCGGATCAACGGCGGCTTCCACCCGTAGAGACTTGGAACCCCACGCACTGCGGGCACAGCGAGATGCGGATCGCTCGGGACGGCACCTGGTACCACCAGGGCTCCCCGATTACGCGGCCGGCGATGGTCCGGCTGTTCTCGACCGTCCTTCGCCGCGAACCTGATGGAGTTCACGTTCTCGTCACGCCCGTCGAGAAGCTGGAGATCGAGGTCGAAGCGACTGCATTTCGCGCAATCGAAATGCAGACCGAAGGCAGCGGCGAAGGCCGACGCATCGCCTTCAAGCTTGATAGCGGCGACATCGTGATCGCCGGACCGGCAAATGGGCTCAGCGTGATCGAATCGGACCATGGCCCCTCACCTCGGCTGCAGGTCCGCCATGGCCTTGAGGCCGAGCTGTCGCGGCCGATCTATTATGAACTCGCCGAGATAGCCCTTGCGGAGGGCAATGATCCAATAGGCGTGTTTAGCAGCGGGGCCTTCTTTCAGCTCGGCGGTAACAACCGATGAGCCTGGCCGAACGCCTTCGGACCGCTTTGTCGAAACCGGCGCTCCTGCCCTTGCTTGAAGGCGATCTCGACGAGCTCCGCGCAGAAGCAAATGTCCCGGCCGCAGTCATGGTGGCAGTTACGGACCGGCCGGAGCCCGGTGTCATTCTGACCGTCCGCCGTGAGCATATGCGCACGCATGCCGGGCAGATTGCGTTTCCAGGGGGTCGCATCGATCCCGGCGAAGATGCAATCGCGGCGGCTCTGCGCGAAGCCTGGGAAGAGATCGGACTGGACCAGTCCACGGCCGAAGTCGTCGCCGAAGTCGATCCCTACCGCACCATCACCGGCTTCCTGGTCACGCCTGTCCTGGCGGTCGTCCCGCCGGACCAGCAACTGAGTCCACACGAACATGAGGTCGCAGACTGGTTCGAGGCCCCGCTGCATTTCGTGCTCGACCCGGCAAACCAGCAGCTAAGAAGCGCCCTGTTCCAGGGACGTGAGCGCCACTACTACGAGGTCGTGTGGAACGACCGACGGATCTGGGGAGCCACGGCCGCGATGATCATCAATCTCTCACGCAGGCTGCAATGGAGTTGAGGATCGATGCCGACAGGTGGCGTCGCAAGCGGGGCATGGCTCGCCTGCTCGAAGCCCTTGGAGCCGACGAAGGCCTGACCCGATACGTCGGCGGCGCGGTACGCGACGATCTTCTGCACCTGCCCGTCAGCGACCTCGACCTCGCAACCAGGCTGCGGCCCGAAGAAGTCGTCGAGCGGCTCGAAGCGGCCAAAATTCGCCCCGTTCCCACCGGCATCGAACACGGAACGGTGACCGCGGTGAGCAGCGGGAGCCCGTATGAAGTCACGACGTTGCGCCGCGACGTGTCCACGGACGGTCGGCGAGCGACCGTCGCGTTCACGGACGATTGGGAAGAGGATGCGGCCCGCCGCGACTTCACCATCAACGCCTTGTCGGCAGACCCGCAAACGGGTCACGTCTTCGATTATTTCGGGGGAAAGGACGACTTGGTCGCCCGGCGCGTTCGCTTCATCGGCGAACCGCTGGAACGAATTGCAGAGGACCATCTGCGTATCCTGCGTTTTTTCCGCTTCCACGCGCGGTTCGGACTGGGCGAGCCAGATGCCGAAGGACTGATTGCATGCGCGACGCGGGCCAACGATTTGATGGCCCTGTCCCGGGAGAGGATCGCGGATGAGTTGTTGAAGCTTCTCGCGGTCGAAGACCCGACTGCGACGGTCGCGATCATGCTCGACCAGGGCATCATGCGACCGGTCCTTCCCGAGATCTCCGCTACTGCCGTTTCCCGACTTGCGGAACTCGTCCAGGCGGAGCGTACAGCGGGCTGGGAGGGCGCGCCGCTGCGCCGGCTGGCCGCTTTACTCCCTCAAGACCCTGCAATTGCAGAGCGCATCGCAGTCCGGCTGAAGCTCTCGAACAGGGCACGTAAACGACTGGGATGCGCGGTGAACTCGGACCTTCCGGAAAACCCGCAGGCCCTGGCCTATTTCGTAGGCGTCGAATGCGCCGTGGATCGCCTGCTGCTCGCCGGCAAGACGGACGCTGCCGCTGCGATCGCCGGATGGCATCCTCCACGGCTGCCGGTTCGTGGGGGCCAGTTGATCGAGCGTGGGCTTAGGCGGGGTCCCGACGTGGCAAAGGCATTGCAGGCGATCGAACGGCGCTGGGTCGAGGCCGGTTTTCCAGGCGGCGAGGAGCTGGACCAGATCGTCTCACAGGAGCTTGCGTCGGCGAGATTTTGAGCGCCGGCTGGTAGTGGCCGAATTGCAACACCCGCGGCTCTGTACGCCGGAGGTCATGTTGCCTCGCGATTTATTCCGATGCATGACCGAACCAGACTACTTGACCAAAAGAGGGGTCTTTTCATGCGTAAGTTATTGCTTGCCGCGGCCGCGACCGCTGCAATCGCCTCACCGGCAGTTGCCCGTGACGGCTCCGGATACGTCGGCGTCGATCTCGGAGCGACGCTCGTTGAAGACACAAAGCTCGATTTCGACGATGACGTGATCCGCATCAACAATGCGATCGCTCCTGACTATAACACGGGCTGGGATGTCGGCTTGGTCGGTGGGTACGATTTCGGTCTGATCCGTGCCGAGCTCGACCTCGCCTACAAGAATGCGGGCGTGAATGAGGTTGTGCTGGGTTCCAACGTTTGCACGAGCGACCAGAACTGCATTCTCGATGCCGATGGCGACGGTAGCGCACTGACGGCGATGGTGAACCTGCTGTTCGACTTCGGCGGCAACGACAGCGTCGGCGGCTTTGTCGGCGCCGGCGTCGGCATGGCGCGAATCAGCATCGACACGGATTTCTCCGGCACGTTCCCGACCATTCCAACGACCGGTTTCGGGTTCGATGATGAGGATTCGGCTCTTGCATGGCAGCTACTTGCGGGCCTCCGCTTCCCGGTCAGCGAGAATATCGACGCGGGCGTGAAGTACCGCTTCCTCAATACGCGCAAGCTGGAGTTCACCGACGGCGCTGACCGTCTGTCGGGCCACTGGCGTTCGCACAGCCTGCTGGCTTCGCTGACGTACAACTTCTACACTCCGCCACCGCCCGTTGTAGCTCCACCGCCACCCCCGCCGCCACCGCCGCCTCCGGCGACGCAGACGTGCCCGGACGGTTCGGTGATCCTGGCGACCGAAGTCTGCCCGGTTCCGCCGCCTCCGCCTCCGCCGCCGCCGCCGGCGCCAGAGCGCGGCTAAGCTGCCAGGCACAAGAAAAAAGCCGGTCCGGGGACACCCGGGCCGGCCTTTTCTTTGACCGTGTTGAACGGCCCGACTTGATCCCGCGATCAGGTCGGGTCGAAGCTAGCGTGCTGCAGCGACAGGGCTGACGTAGGTCGAAGCGACTTGGGCGCCCGGCCTGTCCCAGCCGTATACGTCCTTGACGTAGGTGATCTGCCCATTCGCGGGCTGCGCTGTAATGTACGTCAGGTAGATCGGAACACCTTGCGGCATCTGCACCGGAATTTCCGGATCGGCGCCTGGTGCGACGGGTTCCCGACCGAGCAGCCAGCGGGCGAAACGCTGCGCATCTTCCACGCGGACGCAGCCATTACTGTCTGCACGGTCCGCCTCCTTGAATTTCTCCTTGGCGGGCGTGTCATGCAGGTAGATGTCCTGAGAATTAGGGAAGGTGAATTTCAGGAGGCCCATGAAATTCTCCGTGCCCGGCTTCTGGCGGATGCGCGGCGGCGAAACCTTGCCTGCGGCCACCGCTTTCCAGTCCACGGACTCAGCCGGCAGGACTGCGGAGTTCGCCGTCCAATCGGCCATGACCTCGTAACCCATCGAGTTGAAGTACTTCTGGCCGCCGGCGAGCGTCTTCTTGGCGATCGGGCCCTTCACGAGATGGATCGGCGCATTCCACTGCGGATTGAACGTCACGTAATACATGACGCTGGCGATCAGCGGCGTCGGCATGTCGGGCATACCGACGATGATCTTCATCGAATCCACCGGGACGCCATTTTCATACATGACCATGCGCTGCGAAGCGGAATCCACCAGGATGAAACGGCCCTTCGACGGGATCGAACGCACGCGGTCGAGATTGGCCAGAACGCGCGGGTCCGGCGCGAGGCTGCCGCTCGCCTGCATCCTTGCCCACTCGGCGTCGCGGATGCTCGCGTAGACCGGGTTCACCGTCGCAACCGAGCTCACGTGCGCCTCGAGCGACGGAGCCGCAGCCGCACCGAGCAGAATCTGGTCCGTGCGCGTTCCCTGGGGCTTCAGCACGTCATAGGCGTAGATCATGCCATTGGTCGGGCGCTTGATCGTCTGGACGTACAGGACCCAAGCCGATGACATGAGCTGCTCAGCAGCTTCAACGGCGGCGGGATTGCCGCTGGCAGCCTGAACCGCGGCCTGGATCTGATCCGCGAGCTGAGGTCCGGAACCGAACCCGTCAACCGGCGCACGCCTGAGGATTTGCACGAGTTGGGTCGCAGCAACGGATGGAGCGCCGTTGCGGAACCAGATCGGCTTCATCTTGTATTGGTTATAGATGGCCGCGACCGAGCCGGCGGTCGGAAGGCTCATCGCCTGCGTGGACGCCATGGGCGTGCTCGCCTGCGTAGCGGCGGCTGCCATCCCTGGCGCGACAAGCGCCGCGGCGGATGCAAAGACGAATGTCTTGAAAGAATTGATGCTCACAATTTTCCCTCTACCCAGCCCTAGCTGAACAATGCCCGTACAGCGGTGTCGGTTCAACTATTTGGGGCAAAAGGCACAATCCGCCTAGTCAGTGTATACCTGAGGGCACAGTAAGCGACGTCAGTGGCGCTTCCGCGATCTCCAGTAATCAAGCGCCGATTCCGCCTCGAGTGGCTTGGCGAAGTAAAAGCCCTGGCCGCTGGCGCATCCCAGCGTGGCGAGGGTCGTAGCAAGCTCGACCGTTTCGATGCCTTCCGCGGTGGTCGACATGCCGAGCGCATCCGCGAGGCTGAGCACCGCGCGAACGATCGCGACGCTGTCCGGGTCGACCATCATGCCCGATACGAAGCTGCGGTCGATCTTCAGCACGTCGATCGGCAGCCGTTGCAGGTAGGCCAGGCTGGAATAGCCGGTACCGAAGTCGTCCATCGCGACCGTGGCCTCTAGCGACTTCAGCGCATCGAAGACGCGGGTCGCGCGGGCGGGATCCTGTACGATCGAGCTTTCCGTAAGCTCCAGCGTCAGGCGATTGCCGGTGAGCCCACTGGCCTTGAGGGCACTGGATACGACCGCGGCAATGTCGTCGCGGGCGACCTGGATCGCCGAAAGGTTGACTCCGACGTAGAGCGGAAGCGGTTCGCCCGCGCTGCGGTCCCAGCCGGCGAGCGTATCGGCAGCCTTGTGCATCGCCCAGCGACCGAGCTGAAGGATCAGTCCAGATTCCTCGGCAACCGGGATGAACTCGGTCGGACTGATCTCGCCGCGATCTTCGTGGTCCCAACGTGCAAGCGCCTCGAACCCAGTCACCTCGCCGGACTTCAGGTCGATCAAAGGTTGGTAGAAGAGCTTCAGCTGGTCCTTGTCGAGCGCGCGTCGAAGCTCGGTCTCGATCGAGAAGCGTCGGCGTGCTTCTGTCGCCTGGCGCGCCTCATAGACCTGCGGTTTTCCAACCTGCTTGGCCTGCTTGACCGCGAACTGGGCGTTGCGAAACAGCTCTTCCGCGTCCTGCCCGGCGCCCATCAAGGCGATACCGATGGCGCATTCCACGCGAATCTCGAGGTCCGAGATCTTGAATGGCGCAGCGAGAACTTCCTGGATCCGGTCCGCGGCGGCGAGTGCATCGCCAACGCCGCGGCGCAGTGTCACGAGCACGCCGAATTCATTGCCCCCGGTCCTTGAAAGCACATCACCGCCGCGCAGCGCGGACATCAAACGGCGCGCGAAGGTGATCAGCAGCTCGTCTCCGGCGAGGGCGCCCATGCTCTCGTTGATCCGGGAGAAGCGCAGCATGTCGACGACCAGAACTGCATGGTGGAGGTCGCGCGTCACCCCTTCGCCGACCTGCTCGATCTTTTCGGTGAAGGCGAGGCGGTTAGGCAGCCCTGTGAGACTGTCACGGAGCATCTCGGCCCTCAGCGTCCTTTCGGCCTGGGCTTCGACGGTACGGTCCACGAGGCTTAGCAGGCAGCGCGGCATGGCACCTTCACCCTGCGGAAGCGGCGCGAGCTTCAGCCGGAAAAAACGAGCGGCAACGCCCTCGCCGTCACGGAAGTCCAGTTCGCCAGATCCGACGGGATCGTCGAAGAACTGTCGTAAAAGCTCGGCGATCGGACCGTCCTTGAGGCAGTCCGCTTCGTCCCAGTCGAGCGCAGTGCAGGTCGAGAGTTCCACGGTATCGCGGAAGCGCTCGTTGAAGGAAATGACCTTGAGGCCGAAGTCGGCCTTCCCGATTATGGCCGCAGCAATGGGCAGCGCACCAAGCAAGGCCGTATCGTCAGCCGTCGCCAAGTGCGGCTTTGCACGGGATTTTTCCCCCTGCCGGACGATTTTCACGTTCGGCAGACGGTTCACTGCAGCCTGCATGCGAGCCCGTTTACGGGACTCCGGTTAATTCCGGGTATCCAGCGCAACACAATCGGGGTTGACCCTGATCAATAGCGGACGTCAGCCGAACCTGTTCGACCGGGGAAATCCGATTGGCGGCATACGGCCCGCGGCACCGCGAGCGGCACGCCAAGGCGTCAGGTCCGTTTCCGTGCGAACGCGCCCGCTTTCGCCGCCGAGCGTCCAACTGAGGCCGTCCGCCAGGCGGAAGGCCACCGCATCCGAAAGCCCGCCGTCCCGATAGCGTTGCAAGGTCACGCCCTGCCCTCGCGCCAGTTCCGGCAGTTCTGAGATCGGGAAGATCAGCATTTTCCGGTTTTCGCCAACGACGCCGACCGCATCCGCATTCTCGGGCACTTGCCGGATAACGGCCACCCTCGCCCCCGATCTCAGGTTGACGAGCTGCTTGCCCTTGCGAGTCTCGGCGAGCGTTGCCTCCCCGCTTGTGAGGAAGCCCTTGCCGTCGCTCGACGCCAGAAGAAGCTTCGTCTCGGGCCGGACGACCATCAGCGCGACGATGTCCACCTCAGCATCAAGGTCGATGGAAAGCCGGACAGGCTCACCGAAACCGCGACCACCCGGAAGCTTGTCGCCGCCCAAGGTATAGACCCGGCCGTTGGCGGCGAAGAGCGCGATCCTATCAGTCGTCTGGGCATGGAAGATGGTCGCCAGAGCATCACCCTCGCGGAATTTCAAAGTTTCCGCGTCGTCGCACGCGACATGGCCGCGCATCGCGCGAATCCAGCCCCGTTGCGACAGGATGACGGTGATCGGCTCCTTTTCGATCATCGCCGACCAGTCGATTTCGCGGGTCGGCGCGACCTCCTCGATCCGTGTGCGTCGATCGTCGCCGAACTGATCCTTGATCGAAGCGAGGTCGCGCTTGAGCCGGGTCCGCTGGCGCGATGGGCTCTCGATGAGCTTCTGAAGCTCCTCCCGCTCCTTCGCGAGCTTCCCGCGTTCGCGGCCGATCTCCATCTCTTCCAGCCGGCGCAAGCTGCGCAGCCGCATGTTCAGGATCGCTTCTGCCTGCCGGTCGGACAGCGAGAACTCCGCCATGAGCAGGGGCTTCGGCTCATCCTCGGTCCGAATGATCTCGATCACACGGTCTAGGTTAAGGAAGGCAATCAGGAAGCCGTCGAGCAGCTCCAGCCGGTCGTCGATCTTGCCGATCCGAACGTGCGATTTGCGGACGAGGACTTCGAACTGGAACTGCAGCCAGGCAGTCAGCGTCTCCCTGAGGCTCATCACCAAGGGCGTACGGTTCGCGTCGAGAACGTTGAGGTTGAGGGGGAAGCGGACCTCAAGATCGGTCAGGCGGAACAGGCTTTCCAGCAGCAGCTGCGGATCGACCGTGCGGCTGCGCGGCTCCAGGACCAGGCGAACCTTCTCGTCGCTCTCGTCCTTCACGTCGGCAAGAATCGGCAGCTTTTTCTCGGCAATCAGGGCCGCGATCTGCTCGATCAACTTGCCCTTCTGGACGCCGTACGGGATCTCGCTGACCAGCAGGTGCCAGCCCCCGCCCTTCTCCTTTTCCTGAGTGATCGTCGCACGAAGCCGGAAGCTTCCGCGGCCGGTCGCATAGGCCTGCGCAATGCTTTCGCGACTGTCGACGAGGACGCCGCCTGTCGGAAAATCCGGGCCCGAGACGAAATCCATCAAAGCGGAGTCTTCTGCCTTTGGATTGTCGATCAGGTGGCTCGCAGCCTCGATCAATTCGCTCACATTATGCGGCGGGATCGAGGTGGCCATGCCGACCGCGATGCCGCTCGCGCCGTTGGCGAGCAGGTTCGGAAAGAGGCCGGGGAAAATTTCCGGCTCTTCTTCCTCGCCATTGTAGGTCGGACGGAAATCGACCGCGCCTTCGTCGATGCCTGACATCAGCGCCATGGCGACGGGCGTCAGCTTGGCTTCGGTATACCGGTAGGCGGCGGCATTATCGCCGTCGATGTTGCCAAAGTTCCCCTGCCCGTCGACCAGCGGATATCGAAGTGCGAAATCCTGGGCGAGGCGGACCATCGCATCGTAGACGCTCTGGTCGCCGTGCGGATGATATTTGCCGATAACGTCGCCGACGACACGCGCGCTCTTCTTGTAGGCGCCGGCCGGGTCGAGGCGGAGCAAGCGCATCGCCCAGAGCAGGCGACGGTGGACAGGCTTGAGCCCGTCACGAACGTCCGGAAGCGACCGGGCGGTGATCGTGGAGAGCGCGTAGACGAGATACCGTTCGGACAGAGCAGCGTCGAAGGGCGTTTCGATGACGGAAGATTCGGTCGGGTCCATTGCCCACGCTTAGCAATGCGAACGGCCCGTAGTCACCCAGTAAGCGACCGTTTAGAAGCGCCATTCAGCCGACGATCTATCGGTTTGAATTCGCCCCGATTTCGATCATACTTGCATCTCGGGGGGCGTGTTTATGCCGGCGTATCGAGTCTACTGCCTCGACGGGGCGGGCAAGGTCTGGGCCGCGGAATGGATTGAGGCGGACGACGATGCCGCGGCAATCGAATCCGCTCGCCAATTCAAATCGGCGGTCCGCTGCGAAGTCTGGAACGGCCAGCGTCTCGTCGGACGCGTGGATCTCACCCCGTCCAAGGCGGACGACGAAGCTTAGATCTCCAGCGCAGCGTCGGCCGGAAGGGGTCGTTTCGCCTCTTCCATCACTGCCAGCAGCCATTCCCTGAAGCGCTTGATCTTCGGCACCATGCGCCGTTCGGGCGGGACCACCAGCCAATAGGCCCAGCCGCGCATCGAAATGCTTCCAGGAAAGGGCGTGACGAGACGGCCGGCGGCGACGTCACCCTGCCACAGGAACGGCGTAAGGAGCGCGAAGCCCTGCCCCGCCATCGCCGCGTGACCCTCGTTCGCCTGGTTGTCGAGGCGCACTCCCGGGCGCCGAAGCGCCTGTTCGTCGGCAGCAACGCCATTGTCGGCGAACCACTGCTGCCACCAGTCGTCGCCCGGGTTGATGAGGTGCGCGTCGGGCAAGTCCGCAGGCTGCAGGCGGCGGCCGTGCTTGCGTTCCTCCGCGGCGATGCACTCAGGGCTGGCCATCGGCGTGAAGTGAGAATCGAACAGCCTGTGCGCTTCGAGGCCGGGCCAGTTGCCGGGACCCGCGCGGATGCCGACGTCCGCGTCGCCCGCCTTCAGATCGATGATCTCGTTGCTTGTCGCCAGGCGCACCGCGAGTTCGGGATGAGCCATCTGGAAGGCGCCAAGCCGCCACGCGAGCCATGTGTTCGCGAACGTATGGGTCGTCGTGATCGTGAGAAGACTCTCGTCTTCCTCGCGATGGCTCGCGAACGCCGCCTCGATCGAGTCGAATGCCTGGCTGAGCGTCGGCAGCAGGCGAAGCCCCAGCGGCGTGAGCCGGGCACGGCCACGCTCGCGCAGGAACAAAGGCGCGCCGAGCCGCTCTTCAAGCGCCTTAACCTGGTACGAAACCGCTGCCTGAGTCAGTCCAAGCTCCGCGGCAGCGGCGGTGAAGCTTTCATTGCGAGCAGCCGCTTCGAAGGCGCGGATAGCGGCGAGGGGCGGGAGGCGGCGCATCAGTCTACATAAATCCAGCTTATGGACTTTGTCGAGGCTTTGATTGGCGCCGTAACGATCAAAAGCATAGATGACCTCCCAAGCCGCCGCCGGTTCATCGGGACCCTCTCCCCAGCCCCACCGGTGGCGGCAAAAGCGAAGGAGGTAAGCATGGCTTATGGACTAGACCACCGCCTGTTCCTCGAGAACGGGCCGGCAATACAGGCAGCGGCAGTGCACTCGCGAAGCTCGAGCCATGCATATCGTGCATGGGCGGGCCTAGACGCGGAACGCCGGATCGCGCTCGTCGAACGAGCGCTTCGCCCGGCCGCCAACGACAGCGCCGGTCTCCCGATCGCGCTTTGAAAAGACGAAGAAAGGATGATCGCCATGATGGATGAGATCTTCGACCGTCAGTACCAGGCGGGCCGCAACGAACTCAATGCCGGACTCGATCGCGCGTTCAGCACAATCGGGCGCGAGGTCGGCAAGAGCCTGGCCGCAGTCCATCGTTTCGAGTGGAGCGCGCCTTGGTCCCGCAAGGCGGGTGCTTCGAAAGACATCAAATGCGCCTGACCAGTTGAGGAGCGCGGACCAGCACGCGCCGCGCTCCTCGTATTAATCTGCGTTAATAGGACTCGCTTTCGGCGCATGTTGGGTGCAGGTTCTCCGTCTCAGACTGAGGGGGAATCATGCGTAGAATCACAACGGCGACGTTGCTTGCATCGGCCTTCCTGCCAGTATCTCCGCTGGCCGCCCAGCCGGCCGACGTTCCGCTGATCGAGCGAACCAAGCTCTTCGGAAACCCGGTGAAGGCCAATGGGCGCATTTCCCCTGACGGGAAATGGCTGAGCTTCACTGCTCCCCGCGACGGCGTTCTCAACATTTGGGTCGCGCCCGTCGGCGATATCAATGCCGCAAAGCCGCTGACCAACGAACGTGAACGGCCCATTCGGCAATATTTCTGGGCGCCGAACTCGAGCCGCATTCTCTTCATTCAGGACAAGGGCGGTGATGAAAACTTCCTGCTCTACGGAGTCGACGTCCAGTCCGCGCAGCAGACGGCGCTAACCCCGTTCACGAAGACCCGTGCGGAGGTCGTCGCCATCTCGAACAAGCACAAGGACCGCATCCTTGTCGGGCTGAACAACCGGGACGCCAAGTGGCACGACGTGCACGGCCTGAACCTCAAGACTGGCAAGTTGACCCTCGTTCAACGCAACGATGGATATGCGGGCTTCCTCGCCGACAATGACCTCAAGCTCCGAATGGCCCTCAAGTCTCGTGACGATGGGGGCACCGATTATTATCGAGTGACCAACGGCAAGATCGAGGCCCAGCCTTTCGCCAAGGTTGCCCTAGAGGATTCGCTGACCACGGCGCCTGCTGGATTCACGGCCGATGGCTCGACGCTTTACTGGATCGACAGCCGCGGACGGAACACCGCAGCGTTGGTCGCGCAGGACGTTGCAACAGGCGAAACGAAAGTGTTGGGCGAAAGTCCGAAAGCGGACGTCGGTGCGGTCCTGACTAATCCCACGACCCTGAAGGTTGAAGCTTATCAGGCTGAATATCTCACACCCGAGTGGAGCGCGCTCGACGAGGATATCGGCACCACTCTCATCTGGTTGAAATCGCAGCTCGGCGCCTCGCCGGTCGTGCAGGCCAGGACGGAAGCGGACGACAAGTGGATCGTCAGCGCCGACAAGGTGACCGAGCCGGCCTCGGTCTATCTTTTCGACCGCAAGGCCGGGAGCCTGGCGAAACTGTACACTGGGCGGCCTGAGCTCGTCGGAGCGCCCCTCGTCCCGATGTGGCCAGTCGAAATCAAAGCGCGCGATGGCCTGACCCTGGTCAGTTACCTGACCCTTCCCGCCGGTGCCGACGCCAACCGCGACGGCAAGGCCGATCAGGCCGTTCCGATGGTGCTTCTGGTTCATGGCGGCCCCTGGGCTCGCGATGAGTACGGGTACAATTCCTACCATCAATGGCTGGCGAACCGGGGCTACGCCGTTCTCTCGGTCAATTATCGAGCCTCAACCGGGTTCGGCAAAGACTTTCTCGCTGCCGGCAATCTGCAGTGGGGCAAGACGATGCACGACGACCTCATCGACAGCGTCGACTGGGCCGTAGCAAGCGGCGTCACCACGCCGGACAAGGTCGCGATCATGGGCGGAAGCTATGGCGGCTATGCGACACTCGCCGGCCTCACCTTGACGCCGGACAAGTTCGCGTGCGGCGTCGACATCGTCGGACCGTCGAACCTGTTCACATTGCTGGAAACGATCCCGGCCTACTGGGAATCGTTCAAGCAACAATTCTATCAACGGATGGGCAATCCGACGACGGAGGACGGCCGCGCCCTGCTCAAGGCCGCGTCGCCACTCACGCATGCCGACAAGATCAAAAAGCCGCTGCTGATCGGCCAAGGGGCAAACGATCCGCGCGTCAAACAGGCGGAGTCGGATCAGATCGTCTCAGCCATGAAGGCGAAAGGCATACCCGTCACCTACGTCCTGTTCCCGGATGAAGGTCACGGTTTTGCCCGGCCGACCAACAATATCGCCTTCAACGCGGTGACGGAAAACTTCCTTCAGCCCTGTCTGGGCGGACGGGCGGAGCCGATCGGCGATACAATCAAGGGATCGACCGCGAAGGTGCCGCATGGAGCCGAGTTCGCTCCCGGCCTGCCGCAAGCGGTCGCGGCCAAGTAGTGGTCAATTGCCGCAGGGGAGCGGCTCGCCTATAGCGCCGCTCCCTAACCTAAATGGAGTGAAGCGAAAGCATGGCCCGGCGCCGCCAGATTTACGAAGGCAAGGCAAAGATCCTCTACGAGGGTCCCGAACCGGGCACGCTCATCCAGTATTTCAAGGACGATGCGACCGCGTTCAACGCGCAGAAGCGCGGGACGATCAGCGGCAAGGGCGTGCTCAACAACCGCATCTCCGAGCACATCTTCGTTGCGCTGCAGACGATCGGCGTGCCCACCCATTTCATTCGTCGCCTCAACATGCGCGAGCAACTGATCCGTCAGGTCGAGATCGTCCCGATCGAGGTCGTGGTGCGCAACGTCGCGGCGGGATCGCTGTCGAAGCGGCTCGGGATCGAGGAAGGCACGCAGCTGCCGCGGACGATCATCGAATATTACTACAAGGATGACGCGCTCGGCGACCCGTTGATCTCCGAGGAGCATATCGCCTGCTTCGGCTGGGCCAGCCAGGAGGAGATGAACGACATCGCCGACATGGCGATCCGCGTGAACGACTTCATGAGCGGCATGTTCGCGGCGATCGGCATCCGCCTGGTCGACTTCAAGCTGGAATTCGGTCGCGTCTGGGATGGCGACTATGCCCGCATCATCCTGGCCGACGAGATCAGCCCCGACGGCTGCCGCCTGTGGGACGTCAAGTCGAACGAGAAGCTCGACAAGGACCGCTTCCGTCAGGACCTTGGCGGCGTCGAGGAGGCCTATCAGGAAGTCGCGCGCCGGCTCGGCATCCTTCGCGACGACGAAGAGAATGCCGTTCTCGACTTCGACACGCACCGCAAGAAGCGGGGCAAGTAAACGCTCCTCAGTCCGGGCCTGACCCGCTCTCGCCGATGAACCGCGCCCGTGTCGTTACCCTGAATGCAGCGCTTGGGCCGCTCGACTATCGCGTGCCGGACGGAATGCATGTCGAGCCGGGATCGGTGCTGGTCGCGCCGCTCGGACCGCGCCAGCTTCTGGGCGTCGCATGGGAGCCCGAGAGGCTGCCGACCGCGGAGGTCGGTGACAATCGCCTGAGGCCGATCATCGGAACGCTCGACGTGCCGCCGATACGGACCCCGCTGCGGCGGCTCGCGGAGTGGACCGCCAACTACTACCTGTCCCCGCTCGCGTCCGTGCTCCGGATGATCCTTCCGTCCTCAAGCGCACTCGAGGGGCCAAGGCAGCTGACCGAGTACCGGCCGACCGGCCTCGTTCCGGACCGGATGACGCCGCAGCGGATCAAAGCCCTGGCCGAGCTGGAAGGCCGGCAGGGCACCATCCGGGAGCTCGCCGACTATGCCGGCGTCAGCGATGCCGTCATGCGTGGGTTGGTCAATGTCGGCGCGCTCGAGGCGGTGGCAGTCGAGGCCGATCGGCCACTGCCCTGCCCCGATCCGGATTTCGCGCCGCCCGAGCTAAGCGATGAGCAGCAAGAAGCTGCGACGAGCCTGGCAGCGGCGGTCGGCAAGGGCTTCGACCCAGTGCTGCTCGACGGCGTCACCGGCTCCGGCAAGACCGAAGTCTATTTCGAAGCGATCGCAGCGTGCCTGCGGCAGGGGAAGCAGGCGCTGGTGCTTCTACCGGAAATCGCATTGACCGAGCCGTTCCTGAAGCGCTTCCAGAACCGTTTCGGCTGCGAGCCCGTCGCCTGGCATTCCGACCTCCGCTCCTCGCAGCGGCGCCGCGCCTGGCGCGCGATCGTCAGCGGCGAAGCCAAGGTCACCGTTGGAGCCCGCTCCTCGCTCTTCCTGCCTTACGCGAATCTCGGATTGATCGTGGTGGACGAGGCGCACGAGCCGACCTTCAAGCAGGAGGAAGGCGTCCAATATCACGCCCGCGACGTGGCGGTGATGCGCGGCAAGTTCGAAGACATTCCGGTCGTGCTCTCCTCGGCTACCCCAGCCATCGAGACCCGCCACATGGTCGAGATCGGACGCTACCGGGAAGTCACGCTCAGCCGCCGTTTTGCCGGCGCGACCATGCCGGCGATCCAGGCCATCGACCTGACGCAGGATCCGCCGTTGCGCGGCCGCTGGCTCGCCCCGAGCCTTGTTGCCGAACTGGAGGCAAATCTCGAACGCGGGGAGCAATCCCTTCTTTTCCTCAACCGCCGCGGGTTCGCTCCGCTGACCCTGTGCCGTCACTGCGGGCATCGCTTTCAATGTCCGAATTGCACCGCCTGGATGGTCGAGCATCGCCTCATGGCGCGGCTCGCCTGCCACCATTGCGGCCATGTGATGCCGCCTCCCAAGGCATGCCCGGAGTGCGGCGAAGAGGATAGTCTCGTCGCCTGTGGACCGGGCGTCGAGCGCATCGCCGACGAGGTGGCGGCGCTCTTCCCCGAAGCCCGCACAGCCATCGTCACGTCGGACACCATCTGGTCGCCAGCACGAGCGGCGGACTTCGTGGAGCAGATGGAAGCCGGGGCGATCGACATCGTGATCGGGACCCAGCTTGTGACAAAGGGCTACCATTTCCCGAACCTGACCTTGGTAGGTGTGGTCGATGCCGACCTTGGCCTTGCCGGCGGCGACCTCCGAGCTGCTGAGCGGAGCTTCCAGCAGATCCAGCAAGTCGCGGGGCGCGCCGGTCGCGCAGACAAGCCCGGCCGCGTCCTGGTGCAGACGCACGATCCGGAGGCGCCTGTTATTGCTGCCTTGGTCTCGGGTGATTCTCCCGGCTTCTACGCGGCGGAGACCGAAGCCCGCCGCGATGCTGCAATGCCGCCGTTCGGCAGGCTTGCGGCCATCGTCGTGTCAGCGGAAAACTCCTCTGAAGCGGACTCCGTCGCCCGCCGAATCGGCAACGCGGCGCCTGTGGTTGAAGGCATGGCCGTCTTCGGACCCGCCCCTGCCCCGCTGGCCATGCTGCGCGGCCGCTATCGCCAGCGCCTCCTCGTCCACGCCGCGCGGAGCCTAGACGTGCAGGACGTCATTCGCGACTGGCTCGCCGGCGTAGAGTGGAGCGCCAAGGTCCGCGTCAGCGTCGACGTCGACCCCTACAGTTTCCTGTAAAAAAACCCCTCCTTTCAAAGGCATTGCCACGCGTCCTCGGACTGTTAATCTGCGCCTCGCCGAAGAAGGGGGAATCGTGCGGTCAATCGTTCGGTGGCTTGTCGCCGCCAGCGCGTGTGTCTGGGCCAGCCAGGCGGGTGCGGCCTGGCATGAGGCGCGATCCAAGCATTTCATCATCTATTCCGACGACAATCCGAAGAACCTGCGGGCATTTGCCGAGAAGCTGGAGCGCTTCGATGGCGCTTTCCGCCATCTCCGCAACATGGAAGATCCGGATCTTACCGATGCCGGACGCGTCACGATATTCCTTCTGCCCGACGATGACGCGCTGGAGCGGCTCATGCGCTCTCAGGTCATCCGCGGCGTCTATACGACACGGGCCTCGGGGTCGTATGCCTTTGTACCCCGCAATTCCGGCCGAAGCCTGACCTTCGACAGCAGCTCCAGCACGTCCGTCGAGAAGACGTCCCTCGATACGGACGCGATCTTCTTCCACGAATATACACACCACCTGCAGCTTCAGGACTGGTCCGGCGTCATGCCGATTTGGGTCCGGGAAGGCTTTGCGGAATTCTTCGCGACGGCCGAAGTCGACGCCCGCGGCAACGTCACGATCGGCAAATTCCCCTCCTACCGTTCGCAGGAGATTTACTTCGGTAGCGGGCTGTCCGCAGAGGACCTTGTCGCGGCGGACTATGAGAGCCTCAATCGCTACGAAGGGGTCGATCTCTATGGGAGGAGCTGGCTGCTCACCCACTTCCTGAGCGTGTCAGGCCAACGACCGGGTCAGCTCAATCGCTATCTCGAAGGGATCGAGCAGGGCTTGGATCCCCGCGACGCGGCTCGATCCGCGTTCGGCGATCTCAAGACGCTCAGCCGCGACGTCAACAATTACCTCAAGCCGCGATCATTCCTGGCATTCACCGTGAATGAGAAAGCGATTCCCGTTGGGAAGATCGCCGTGCGGCCGCTTACCAGGGGTGCGGAGAAAATGCTGGACGTCATGATCCGATCCAAGCTCGGAACGGACAGGACGAACGCTCCCCGCATCGCCGCGGATGCGCGCCGGTTGGCTGCCTCTCACGGCGACGATCCCTTCGTCCAGGCCGCCCTCGCGGAAGCCGAGTATGATGCCGAGAATTATGCTGCGGCGGCGGCAGCGGCGGACCGTGCGCTGGGTGTCGATCCCAACCACGTTCATGCGCTGATCTACAAGGGTCGCGCAGAAATGAAGCTGGCTGCCGCGAAGGGCCCGGCTGCCGACTGGGCCAGGATCCGAACCTGGTTCACTCGCGCAAACAAGCTCGACACGGAGAATGCCGAAGCGCTGATGCTGTACTACGACAGCTACGCAGAGTCGCGACAGCCGCTGACGAGGAATGCGGTCGAAGCCTTGCTATACGCCGCGGACCTGGCGCCGCGCGATAGAGAGCTTCGAACTCAAGGCCGTGAGGCAACTTCTCGCTGAGAACCGACTGAAAGAAGCGCGCGATCGCTTCGTGCCCGCAGCGTTCGAGACCCATACCAAGACCGGATGGCGAAATGGAGCGCAAGCCGTCCTCAACGCCATCGATTCAGGCGATGGTACGAAGGCGGCGGAGCTTCTCGACACGGCAGTCAAGTCTGCCAACGACGGCTAGAGCGTCAGCTAGATAAGCAGCGGGTCGGCGCCCTCAGCGGCCAAGAGCTTGCGCTTGCGATCGAGGCCGCCCGCATAGCCGCCGAGCGAGCCGTCGGAGCGGATGACGCGGTGACAAGGCACGAGCACGGCGACCGGATTCGATCCATTGGCCGTCCCGACCGCTCGCACGGCCTGCGGTTGACCGACTGCAGCGGCGATTTCCGCATAGCTGCGGGTTTCGCCGAGCGGAATCCTGCGAAGTTCCTTCCACACCGCCTCCTGAAAGGCGGTTCCGCGAACGTCGATCGGAAGCTCGGGAGTTTGCGTCGGATGCTCGATCGCGGTTAGCGCGCCCTCGGCCCAGGCTGAGATAGTGCCATCGTCCGGAAGAACCGTCGCGTGCGGGAAGCGGCGCTTCAGAACGCTTTCGTCCTCATCGAACGTCAGCCGGCAAATGCCCTTCGAAGTGGCGGCGACGAGCAATGGGCCGAGGGGGCTGTCCTTTACGACGTAGCGGATCGTCTCGCCACGGCCGCCATCGCGCCACGCCGAGGGCGTCATGCCCAGCCTTTCCTTGGCGTCAGCATAGAAGCGGCTCGGACCGGAGTAGCCAGCTTCGTAGATGGCATCCGTCACGCTGCCGTTCTCGCCGAGCGCTTCCTTGGCGCGGTTGACGCGAAGAGCGCGTGCGTAGGCCGCCGGAGATACGCCGACGTCGCGAGTGAAGATGCGCTGGAAATGGTGCGGCGCGTAGCCGACCTCTGCGGCGAGGTCGGTGAGGTTGGGCGCCTCTTCGGATTGCTCGATCAGGCGAACAGCCTTCGCCACGGCTTCGCGATCGCGGCCGATGTCGTCGGGCCGGCAGCGGAGGCAGGCACGGTAGCCGGCGGCACGAGCGGAAGCCGCGTCATCAAAGAACTCGACATGCTCCCGCTTCGGCCGGCGTGCCGGGCAGCTCGGCTTGCAATAGATGCCGGTGGTCCTGACCGCGCCGATCACGCGGCCGTCCCAGCTGCGGTCGCGGCGCTCGAAGGCCGCCCAGGCTTCCCCCACATCCGCCGAGTCCGTCATGCCGTTCGGTCTAAACCCCTCGATGTCGCGTGCAAGCGTCGCCATGGTCAGCTCCTTTCGATCTTGGCCGCGAAGCAGCCGCGCGTGGCATTGTGGGCGTGGATCGTGGCGACTGCGGGATTGTCGAAGAGGCGGTGTATCCCCTCGTCTGCCTCGCCTGGCTGGGTAAGCACGGCTTCCGCCATCATCCCGCAATCGTCGAAACCGCGCAGGGACAGGATCCGGGTGGCGAAGACCGGCGGCACTTCGTCGACGAACTCCGCAGCCTCATTCATTCCCTCCGCAACGAAGATTGCGTGCGCAGCCCGGTAGGGACCCGCGACGTCATGACTGACGTGGTTGAGCAAGAGCACCTGCTCGCCGATCTCGCGGTCCAGCAGCGTCACTCGGCAAGGAAAGCTCGGCTTCTCGGTCACCGTCATCCGCACGATCCCGCTTTCGGCCAGTTCTTCATCCGGCAAGCCGAACAAGTGAAGGAATGGTGCGGGATCGAGCCCGCGGATCCGGTAGGTCATGTCTAACTCCTCGGTGTACGAGGTGATTAGCGAAGCTGCCGGACCGCTGCTTCCCAATGCTTGCGGTCAAAGCCGGGCACTCACTAGAAGCGCCATATGATAGCAATCCGGAGCGCCATTCTGCTGGTCCTCGCGGCTGGGACGATGGGCGCGGCTCCTTCGGAACCAAGCTGCTTACCGCTGCGAGTGATGAGCTACAATATCCGGCTGGACCTCGCCTCCGACGGCATCAATCGTTGGTCGCAGCGGAGAGACGAGTTCATCGGACAGATTCGTCTGATGCGTCCGGCGATCCTGGGCCTTCAGGAAGTCGTACCCGGTCAGAAGGCCGACCTCGAGCGCGCCCTCCCCGGTTACGAATTCCTCGGAGTCGCGCGGGACGACGGCCAATCGAAGGGGGAATTCTCCAATCTCGCGATAGACCGCAGCGTCTTCCGCATCGGTTCGAGCGGTACTTTCTGGCTGTCGCCTACTCCCACCGTGCCTTCGAAAGGGTGGGACGCCGCCTATCCGCGAATCGCCACATGGGCGGAACTCGTCCGACGGAGCGACGGGCGCCCCTTCCTCGTACTAAACACGCATTTCGATCACGAAGGGCAGCAGGCTCGGCTGGAGGCGGCTCGGCAGGTCGCTCGCTGGATCGCAGCGCGCCAATCTCGGGGCGAGACCGTCATCGTAACCGGCGACCTCAATGCGGAGCCGAACACGCCTCCTCTGAAAGAACTGACCGGCCAGTTACGCGATGCGCGCGAAATTGCGCGAACTCCCCCGGTCGGACCGGAGGGCACGTTCAATGCCTTCGTGCTCGTTCCGACCGAGAGCCGGCGCATCGACTATATCCTCGTCGATCCGACCGTCACCGTCGAGCATTACGCCGTCCCGGCATGGCATAGCGAAGGTGGCCGGCCCGCCTCTGATCATTTCCCGGTGGTCGCAGACGTCAAAGCCTGCGGCAGATGAATGGCTGGTCCTTCCACGAAGGCGAGCTCGATCGCGAAGACGTCAGGGCTCTGCTCGACTATCATTTCAGGCAAATGCGTGGAAACTCGCCTCCGGAGGCATGCCACGTCCTGCCGAGCGACGGACTGTCGGGCCCTGACATCACCTTCTGGTCGGTCCGCGAGAATGACGGGTTGCTAGGCGTCGGCGCGCTGAAGGCGCTTTCCGCCGATCACGGAGAGATCAAGTCCATGCGGACGTCGCCGAGCGCGGTCGGGCGTGGAGTGGGAACGGCAGTTCTCGGTCATATTTTGAACGAGGCTCGCCGGCGTGGCTACAAGCGGGTGAGCCTGGAAACCGGCTCCACCGAAGCGTTCGCGGCAGCACTCCGGTTGTATGAACGCGAGGGGTTCGTCCCGTGTGGTCCGTTCGGTGGCTATGCGGACACGCCTTTCACGCGATTTTTCACTCGCAAACTGTAACCAGCCGGCGGACCGCCTTGCATCGCGAAACACCCCCTGCTAGGGGCGCGCCAACCCATGAGGGGCGTGCGGGGCAACCCGCAGCAGCGCCCCACTTTTTTCATGGGGCAAATTCCAGCTCTGGAGCTTTAAGCGCGGTGGAGACATCCGGCGGCATACAGGCCAGCTTAGCGGGACGCTACGCATCCGCTCTGTTCGGTCTGGCGCGCGACGAACGGCAGATCGATGCAGTGAGCCGCAGCCTTGGGCTGCTGGCTCAGGCACTTGTGGATTCTGCGCGACTTCGCGGAGCTCGTTTCGAGCCCGCTGGTGGACCGCGCGGATGCGGGCAAGGCCTTCGAGGCAGTCGGTCAGCAGCTGTCTCTCGACCCGATCACGACCAACTTCATCGGCGTCCTGGCGAAGAACGGCCGCAAGAACCAGCTTCAGAACGTCATCCGCGCCTTCCGGCGGCTTGCCGCGGATCACCGCGGGGAGACGACCGCCGAGGTCGTGACCGCTCACGCGCTGAAGGACGACCAGCTCGCCGCGCTCAAGCAGCAGCTGCGCGCCCGCGCCGGCCGCGATGTCGCGATCGAAACGCGCATCGACCCTGAAATCCTGGGTGGGATCGTGATCAAGATGGGAAGCCAGATGATCGACGCATCCATCCGCACCAAACTCAACAGACTCGCCGAGGCGATGAAAGGCTGAATATGGATATCCGCGCCGCTGAAATTTCCCGCGTCATCCGCGATCAGATCGCGAATTTCGATGCCGATGCGCAGGTATCCGAAGTCGGCACCGTGCTTTCGGTTGGCGACGGCATTGCCCGCATCCATGGCCTCGACAATGTCCAGGCCGGCGAAATGGTCGAGTTCGACGGCGGCGTGAAGGGCATGGCGCTGAACCTCGAGGCCGATAACGTCGGCGTCGTGATCTTCGGTTCGGATACGAACATTCGTGAAGGTTCGACCGCTCGCCGCACCGGCACGATCGTCGACGTTCCGATCGGCAAGGCCCTCCTCGGCCGCGTGGTCGACGCTCTCGGCAACCCGATTGACGGTAAGGGCCCGATCGAGACCAGCGAGCGCCGCCGCGTTGAAGTGAAGGCTCCGGGCATCATCCCGCGGAAGTCGGTGCACGAGCCGGTGCAGACCGGCCTCAAGGCGCTCGACGCGCTCGTTCCGATCGGCCGTGGCCAGCGCGAGCTGATCATCGGCGACCGCCAGACCGGCAAGACCGCCGTCGCGCTCGATACCTTCATCAACCAGAAGGAAATCAACAAGTCGGACAAGGAGAGCGAAAAGCTCTACTGCATCTACGTCGCGATCGGCCAGAAGCGCTCGACCGTCGCGCAGATCGTCCGAGCGCTCGAAGAGAATGGCGCGATGGAATATTCCATCGTCGTCGCCGCGACCGCTTCGGAGCCCGCTCCGCTGCAGTATCTGGCGCCCTACACCGGCGTCGCGATGGGCGAGTACTTCCGCGACAACGGAATGCACGCCGTCATCGTGTATGACGACCTTTCGAAGCAGGCCGTCGCCTACCGCCAGATGTCGCTCCTTCTGCGCCGTCCGCCGGGCCGCGAAGCCTATCCGGGCGACGTCTTCTACCTCCACAGTCGCTTGCTCGAGCGTGCGGCGAAGATGAACGACGCAATGGGCGCCGGTTCGCTGACCGCCTTGCCGATCATCGAGACGCAGGCCGGCGACGTGTCCGCCTACATTCCGACTAACGTCATCTCGATCACCGACGGCCAGATCTTCCTCGAGACTGACCTGTTCTACCAAGGCATCCGTCCAGCGATTAACGTCGGCCTGTCGGTCAGCCGCGTCGGCTCGGCCGCGCAGACCAAGGCGATGAAGAAGGTCGCCGGTTCGATCAAGCTGGAGCTGGCGCAGTATCGCGAGATGGCCGCCTTCGCCCAGTTCGGGTCCGACCTCGACGCGTCGACGCAGAAGCTGCTCGCTCGCGGTGCGCGCCTCACCGAGCTGCTGAAGCAGCCGCAGTATGCGCCGATGCCGATCGAGGAGCAGGTCGCTTCGATCTACGCCGGAACGCAGGGCTTCCTCGACGCGGTCGATACCAAGGACGTGGTTCGCTACGAGGCGGCGATGCTGAGCTTCCTGCGCAGCGAGCACGCGGATCTCCTGAAGACGATCCGAGAGACCAAGCAACTCGACGACGACGCGGCAGCGAAGCTCAAGGACGCGCTGACCGAGTTCGGGAAGACGTTCGCATAAAATGGCCAGCCTGAAGGCCCTCAAGCTTCGCATCGGCTCGGTGAAGTCGACGCAGAAGATCACCAAGGCGATGAAGATGGTCGCCGCGGCCAAGCTGCGCCGTGCGCAGCAAGGCGCCGAGGCCGGCCGTCCCTATTCGACCCGCATGAGCGGCGTCGTCTCGTCGCTGGCGACCAAGGTCGCGCGCAGTCCGCAGAGCCCGAAGCTGCTTGCCGGCACGGGCAAGGACGACACGCACCTGATCGTCGTTGCGACCAGCGACCGCGGCCTCGCCGGAGCATTCAACAGCAATGTGGTCCGCGCGGCTCGCCGCAAGGCCGACGACCTGATTGGCCAGGGCAAGACGGTGCTGTTCTACATCGTCGGCCGCAAGGGTCGCCCGGTGATCCAGCGCTTCTACCCTAAGGGCATCGTTGCCCAGTACGACACGAGCGGCATGAAGGCTCCGACCTATGCGGACGCTCAGGCGATCGCCAAGGACCTGATCGACCGGTTCGCGACGGACGGAATCGACGTCGTGCACCTCGCCTATGCGAACTTCCGCTCGACGCTGGTGCAGGAGCCTACGGTCGAGCAGATCATACCGGTCGCGCCTCCTGCCGCTAACGATCCGGGCACTGGCGCTGCATCGCTCGCAGCCGTGGAGTATGAGCCGGACGAGGAGGAAATCCTTGCGGACCTGCTCCCGCGCAACATCGCGATCCAGATCTACCACGCGCTGCTTGAGAACCAGGCCGGCTTCTACGGCTCGCAGATGACCGCGATGGACAATGCGACCCGCAACGCCGGCGACATGATCAACCGGCTGTCGATCCAGTACAATCGTCAGCGCCAAGCCGCGATCACGACCGAGCTGGTCGAAATCATCTCCGGCGCAGAAGCGCTCTAACCGAACACGAAGCCAAGGAAGACAGACATGGCAACCGCCGCTCCCGAGACCAAGCCCCGCAGCCGCGCCAAGAAGGGCGACGCCGGCTCCGCCACTGGCGCAGGTGGCGCCGTCGAGCAGCAGACGGGCAATTTGACCGGCCGCGTTGCGCAGGTCATCGGCGCCGTGGTCGACGTCGCGTTCGAGGGCGAGCTTCCGCCGATCCTCGCGGCGCTCGAGACCGACAATGGCGGCAACCGCCTCGTTCTCGAGGTCGCTCAGCACCTTGGCGAGAACGTCGTCCGCACGATCGCAATGGACTCCACCGACGGTCTTACCCGTGGCCAGGTCGTCCGCGCCACTGGCTCGCAGATCCGCGTTCCCGTCGGACCGAAGACGCTTGGCCGCATCATGAACGTCATCGGCGAGCCGATCGACGAGCGCGGCCCGATTGGCAGCGACATGACCGCCTCCATCCACGCCGACGCCCCAGCCTTCGTCGACCAGTCGACCGAAGCGGCGATTCTCGTCACCGGCATCAAGGTGATCGACCTTCTCGCGCCCTACGCGAAGGGCGGCAAGATCGGCCTGTTCGGCGGCGCCGGCGTCGGCAAGACCGTGCTCATCCAGGAGCTCATCAACAACATCGCCAAGGGTCACGGCGGCGTGTCCGTGTTCGCCGGCGTCGGCGAGCGTACCCGCGAAGGCAACGACCTTTATCACGAGTTCCTCGACGCGGGCGTCATCGCCAAGGACGCCGACGGCAACCCCACGCCGGAAGGCTCCAAGGTCGCTCTCGTGTTCGGCCAGATGAACGAACCGCCGGGAGCCCGCGCCCGTGTTGCTCTCTCGGGCTTGGCGCAGGCCGAGTATTTCCGCGACCAGGAAGGCCAGGACGTGCTCTTCTTCGTCGACAACATCTTCCGCTTCACGCAGGCGGGTTCGGAGGTTTCGGCGCTTCTCGGCCGCATTCCTTCGGCCGTGGGCTACCAGCCGACCTTGGCGACCGACATGGGCACGCTTCAGGAGCGCATCACGTCGACCAACAAGGGCTCGATCACCTCGGTGCAGGCCATCTACGTGCCTGCCGACGACTTGACCGACCCGGCGCCGGCGACGTCCTTCGCCCACCTCGACGCCACCACGACCCTGTCGCGCGCGATTTCGGAACTGGGCATCTACCCGGCGGTCGACCCGCTCGACTCCGTCAGCCGCGTTCTGACCCCGGCCGTCGTCGGCCAGGAGCATTACGAAGTGGCTCGTGCGGTCCAGGAGACGCTGCAGAAGTACAAGTCGCTGCAGGATATCATCGCGATCCTCGGCATGGACGAGCTTTCCGAAGAGGATAAGCTGGTCGTCAGCCGCGCCCGCAAGATCCAGCGCTTCCTGTCGCAGCCGTTCCACGTCGCCGAGGTGTTCACCAACATCCCGGGCAAGTTCGTGCAGGTCGAAGACACGGTCCGCTCGTTCAAGGCGGTCGTGAACGGCGAGTACGATCACCTGCCGGAAGCCGCTTTCTACATGGTCGGCGGCATCGAAGAGGCGGTGGCGAAGGCCGAGAAGCTGGCTCAGGACGCCTAAAGGCCTTGGCCGACCGGCTTCGCCTCGAGGACAGCGTCAATGACGTCTGTCCCTGGTCCGGCAAGCCGGTCAGCGCCGACAGCCTGACGCTCTACAAGGGCAAGGTCGTCGGTTTCTGCAACACGGGCTGCCGCGACAAGTTCGAGGCTGCCGCAAGCGCGTTCGACGCGGCGATTGAAGGTAAGAAGTTAATGGCCGATCTCAAGTTCGAGCTCGTCACCCCGGACCGACTGGTGATGTCGGACGACGTTTACATGGTCGTCGTGCCTGGCACCGAAGGGGAATCCGGCATCCTCGCCGGGCATGCGCCCTACATGACCACGCTGCGAGACGGCGACATTGCCGTTTATCGCACGCAGGGCGCTCAGCCGGAGCGCATTCCCGTCACCGGCGGCTTCGCGGAAGTCAGTGACCGGGGCCTGACGGTGCTTGCGGAGAGCGCGGGCGCCTAGTCGCCCATCGGAACGTAGCGCCAGCGGTGGGCCTTCGTGCCGTCCGCAAGCGACGTTTCCGCCATCAGATACTTGCCTTCACGCCAGTAGCGGATCTGCTGCGGGTAGTCGTGACCGGCGTTGACGAAGGTAATTCCCGCCCCCTTGCCGTTCCTGACCCACGCGAAGGCCGTGCGGTTCTGGCCCTTGGGAGCACCGTAGAAGGTGATCGGATCGATGACGGGGTCGTCCGTCTCCGCCAGCTCGATCTGCATGACTTCCCAGTTGTCCAGGACCCCGCCGGTGCCACTGCGGCCGCTGCCCAGCATGATTCCGGCCCGCGGGGCGGTCCAGCATTCCTCGGTCCATTTCTCCCCGGAACGCTGCTCCCAGCAGCCTGCCATCCACGCCGGAAGGGCCGGCGCAGGAGCATCTGCGGCCAAAATCGCCGCGATCATCAGCAACATGGGCCCCTCCTGTTCTCGGCCCGCACCCTAAAGCCGGTTAGCTTTTTCTAAAAGTTTGAGTCCTATTCACCATCCCAATTCCGCCGGAACTCGCAGGAAACGGGAAGTAGAATGAACGCATTCGGCAAACGGAGTGGCGCAAGCGGCGGCAGCGGACGTCCGCAGTTCGGCGTGGCCAAGCCCATGAAGTCTGGCGGAGCGGCCGCGGCCGCTGCAATTCCGGACGATGCTGAACAATTCCCGCCCGTATCCGATCTCACGGCGAACCTGGACGGCGAAATACCGGAGTCGACTGGCCCCAGCGGCGCGGCGATGGATCGTCTGAATAATCGCCAGAACGGCGATGGCAACCAGGCCAGCAGCAAGGCCGAGGGCTTCGAAGCTGCGGTTCACCGTATCAAGGAGCAGGTCCTGCCGCGCCTCCTCGAGCGCGTCGACCCGGAAGCGGCCGCGACACTCAGCAAGGATGAGCTGGCCGAGGAATTCCGCCCGATCATCAGCGAGGTGCTGGCCGAGCTGAAAATCACGCTCAACCGTCGCGAGCAGTTCGCTCTCGAAAAAGTCCTCGTCGACGAGCTCCTCGGCCTCGGGCCGCTCGAAGAGCTGCTCTCCGATCCTTCGATCAGCGACATCATGGTCAATGGTCCCGATCAGTGCTTCGTCGAGCGCAAGGGCAAGCTGGAAATCGCCCAGATCCAGTTCCGCGACGAAGAGCATCTGTTCCAGATCGCGCAGCGCATCGTGAACAAGGTCGGCCGCCGCGTCGACCAGACTACCCCGCTGGCCGACGCCCGCCTTCAGGACGGCAGCCGCGTCAACGTTATCATTCCACCGCTCTCGCTGCGCGGGACGGCCATCTCCATTCGTAAGTTCTCCGAGAAGCCGATCACGCTCGACATGATGAAGGGCTTCGGCTCCATGTCGGACAAGATGGCGACGGTACTCAAGATCGCCGGCGCGTCACGTATGAACGTGGTTATCTCGGGCGGTACCGGTTCCGGTAAAACGACGATGCTCAACGCATTGTCGAAGATGATCGACCCCGGCGAGCGCGTCATCACCATTGAGGATGCGGCCGAGCTTCGTCTGCAGCAGCCGCACTGGCTTCCGCTGGAAACGCGGCCTCCGAACCTTGAAGGCCAGGGCGCGATCACCATTCGCGACTTGGTCATCAACGCTCTGCGTATGCGTCCCGACCGCATCATCCTGGGCGAAATTCGTGGACCGGAGTGCTTCGACTTGCTCGCGGCAATGAACACCGGTCACGACGGTTCGATGGCCACGCTCCACTCCAACTCCCCGCGTGAATGCCTCGCGCGTATGGAGAACATGGTGATGATGTCGGACATCAAGGTTCCGAAGGAGGCGATCAGCCGCCAGATCGCGGATTCAGTCGATCTCATCGTTCAGGTGAAGCGCCTCCGCGACGGTTCGCGCCGCACGACCAACGTCACCGAAGTAATCGGCATGGAAGGCGACGTCATCGTCACGCAGGAACTGTTCAAGTTCGAATATCTGGACGAGAGCGCCGACGGAAAGATCATCGGCGAATATCGTTCGATGGGCCTGCGTCCTTACACGCTCGAAAAGGCCAAGCAGTTCGGCTTCGATCAGCCATATCTGGAGGCGTGCCTCTAAGGCTTCGTTTTACGCCCCAACCTCCAGCTACTGGCGGGCCCTAGTCCCGCACAATGGCGCGATTGCGATAGTCCATGACGTGACGCGGAAAGCCGTTCGGGCCCGCGTCTCTAACTGTCCATTCCCAAATTCAGGGAGGGGATCACCGTGATTCGTCGTAATCAAATGCTCGCGTTTGCGAGCTTGTCGTCGTTGGCCATCGGGCTTTGTGCGTCTCCGGCCTTTGCGCAGGATCAGGCTCCGGCCGCACCGGAACAGGAGGTTCCGACCGATGCTCCGGATCCGGCGGACGACAGCGAAATTGTCATCACCGCGCAGAAGCGCGCCGAGAACGTCCAGGACGTGCCGATCTCCGTAGCCGCCTTCTCCGGCGATACGCTTGAGAGGAACAATGTCGTCAATGTCGAGGGGCTCGCCAAGGTCACTCCGAACCTCAGCGTCGCCAAGGGCGCGCAGACGTCATACGTCCGCCTTGCAATCCGCGGCATCGGCGCCGCGAGCAACACGACGGTCGAGCCGAGCGTCGCCGTCTTCCTCGACGGTGCCTACGTACCTCGCGTCGGCGCGGTCATCAGCTCGATGCTGGACATGGAAAGCGTCGAAGTGCTGCGCGGCCCGCAGGGCACGCTCTTCGGCCGCAACGCGAGCGTCGGCGCGGTTTCGTTCCACACGGCGCGGCCAAAATTCGGCGACATGTCGGGTGAAGTGACCGGCGAGATCGGCAATGGCGACCGGTACCGCGCGTCCGGGTACGTGAACGTGCCCGTCGGCGAGAGGGCAGCGTTCCGCATCGCCGGGTCGCAGCAGTGGTTCAAGGGCTACTGGCATAACGAATTCGACGACAAGCAGGTCGGCGGGACCGACGACACCGTCCTCCGCGGCAGCTTCCGCGGTGAGGCGGGCCCGTTCGAGTGGCTCTTCCGTGCCGATTACGCCAAGATCAAGGGCGACGGTGCACCCAACATCGATTTCGACCGAAGCAGCGTTTCGGACGCTCAATGGGCCTTCTTCAGCTCCTACCTCGGAGCTCCGGATACCGATCTCGACGACCGGAACATGAACCTGTTCCTCACCGCCGACGTCGAGGACAAGCAGTGGGGTCTCAACAGCAATTTGTCGTGGGACGTCGGAGCCGGTTCCACGGTTCGCCTGATCAACAATTATCGCGACTGGCAGAACTCACAGCTGGACGGCGACGTGATCTTCACGCCGAGCCAAATCCTGTCGCGGACCGGCCTATTCGATTCGAAGAGTCAGAACCATGAGCTCCAGTTCATCTCGCCGACGAAGGAGTGGCTGGATGGACGCCTGGATATGGTCGCGGGCCTCTATTACTTCCACGAGAAGTACCGCCAGGGCGAGCGGCTGCACATGAACAGCCAGTTCTGCAAGATCGCCCCGATGGCCGCACAAGCGCTGTGCAACGGGTTCCTCGCACTCAACGGTGGAACGAAAGAGAACGCAACCGTTCAGGACGTCCATCAGACGACCGACAGCTATGCCGCCTATGCGCAGGCTAACTTCCACTTCACCGACGAGATCTTCGCGACCGTCGGCGGGCGGTACAGCACGGACCAGAAGGAAGGATCGTACGACCAGCAGACCAATCCCCTGCTGGCAGGTGTCCGCGCGCTGGAAACGCTTACGCTTCCGGACATCGAGGACAGCAAGTTCACGTATCGGCTCGGTCTCAACTACAAGCCGACCGACGACCTTCTCTTCTTCGGCACCTATTCGACGGGCTATAAGTCGGCCGGTTACAACTCCGGCGCCGGCGCGCCTTCGTTGACGACCGTTGGCAATCCGCCGGTCGTTGTCACGCCGGAGCGGCGCGTCTTCGATCAGGAAACGACCTCGAACTGGGAGCTGGGCGCCAAGACCAGCTGGCTCGACCGCAAGCTGACGCTGAACCTCACCTTCTACCGGATGAACATCGAGGGCTTCCAGGATCGGGCATTCGACGGAACGAGCTTTACCGTTCGCAACGCCGGCAACCTGCGCCACCAGGGCTTCGAGTTCGATGGCATAGCGAAGCCGATGCGCAACCTGTCCCTGTTCGCAAACCTCGCGTACCTAAACTCCGAGTTCACCGACTATCCGGACGCGGCGGGCCTGCCTGGTTGCGCTCCCTCGGCGGCCGGCGTTATCCCGCCAGTTTGCGTGGCCGCGGGACTGGGTGGGACGCAGGACCTGGACGGCAAGCCTGCGACGTTCGCACCGAAGTGGAGCGGCCGCGTGGGCTTCGACTGGGGCGGAGATTTCGGTTCGGACTGGAGTTGGAATCTGACGTCCAACCTGTCGTTCGTTTCGAAGCAGTATGGCGGCCTGGTCAACGATGCCAATCCGCAGACGATCATCGGCAGCTATGCGCTCCTGGGAGCCCGAGCGACCCTCAATGGGCCTGGCGACCGTTGGTCCGTGTCGCTGTTCGGGAACAACCTGCTCAACAAGCAATATGAGACGGGGAATCTCTACCAGTTCCTCGGCGCCAATCTTGGGCAGAACAACCAGGTATTTACGGGCAGCTCCGCGGTGCGGCGCATGCACGCGGATCCAATGACCTATGGAGCGGCGGCAACGATCCGCTTCTGATACTCTTGGGGGGAGGGCAAAGGCCTCGGCGCTGCAAAGCGTCGGGGCCTTTGTTTTGACTTTGCGATACGGACTAAAGTCCGTACCGGAAGCGTAACGAGTTCGTGCTATTTCGGTGAAATGCCGGACTCGAAACGCTTCGCCGTGGCTCTACAGCAGGAAACCGAGCTCATCCTCTTAAGAATCGAGCGGTCACTTGGTCTGCTACGCCAACGATGCTCCGCAGGTTCCGAGGGCCTGGTAGCAGAGCTTCAGGAAGCGATTGACGCGATCCGCGAAACGGCTCGAGGGATTTAGGCCTCTTTCCCGTCGAGCTTCGTCTCCGCAACCCGCTTAAGCTTCCCCTATGTCGCCTTCCGAAAAGGTCAGACCCAGCCGGCCTTGAGCGCAATGATGGCCAAAGCGGCAATGAATGCGGTTTCGAGGAGCATGAGGACAACAGGACGCCACCCGGCGTCGAAGATGTCCTTGAACCGGGTCTTCAGCCCAAGCGCGGCGATCGATGCGACCAGGCAGAAGCGCGAAGCATGACTGCCGATATCGAGGATCCGGTGGTCCATCGGCACGATCGCTTGTAACAGGACCAGCAGCCCGAACGCGGTCGCGAACCAGGGCAAGAGCGGCGGACGCTCGTCGGCAGAGACATCTGCAGAACGCATGAAAATCCCTATCGCGAGAATGACGGGGAGTAGCATCGCCACGCGCGCAAGCTTGACGATCATTGCCGTGTCGCCCGCGTCGGGTGAGACCGCATAGCCGGCCCCCACCACCTGGGCGACGTCGTGAATGGCAGCGCCGATGAAAATGCCGGCCTGTTCGTCATCAAAGCCGAGCAGGCGAGCGATCACCGGATAAAGAACCATGGCCGCCGTCGACAGGACCGAGACCCCAACGACGGTGTATAGCGTAGCGCGCTCCTTCATCGGATGGCTCGGAAGCGCTGCGGACAGGGCCATTGCGGCCGATGCTCCGCAGATTGCCGTGGCTCCGCCGGACAATAGTCCGAAGCGGGGGTCGAAGCCCATCCAGCGCGCGACCGCGATCGCCGACAGAATCGTCAGCGTCGTCGCTGCCACCACGAGCAACAACGGCTCCCAGCCGAGCGAGGCGAAGTCTCCGAAGGTGATCTTCAAGCCAAGCAGCGCCACGCCGAGGCGCAGGACGAATTTGGACGTGAACGATATTCCAGCGTCGAGACGCTGGATGTGGCCGAGGAAGTTCAGCGCAACTCCGAAGAGGAGCGCGAACAGCATGATCGGGCCGTTGGTCCAGCTGGCCACGAGCCCTGCCGCGCCGGCAATCAGCACGGATGCGGCTAACCCTGGCCAGACGCCGTTCAGCGCCGCCAGCATGTTCGCGGTCTTTGGCATTTCAACCCGTTCTTGCGGTTGCCAGCTCAGCCTGAGGCCGCCTCGCGGCAGCGAGGAAAACGATCGCCGCACACATACTCGCAATCGGAAGCCATTGCATCGCTCCAAGCAGGCCGATGCGGTCGGCAAGCAATCCCGTGACGATCGGTCCCGGGGCGAGACCGAACGCGTTGTTCGCGAGCGTCAGGACGGCGAATGCAGTGCCATGAAGGGCGGCGGGAGTGAGATTGGCGACCATTGCTCCCGCAGGTCCGGCAGTGGACCCGGCAAGGAACATCGCACCGCCGAGAAGAATCAGTTGCAGCGTACCCGGGCCAACGCCGAACGCGATCGTCAGCAGGAACGCGCAGCCCAGGCAAAAGAACGTCGCCAGCATTGCCCTGCGGTCCGAAGGCCCAATCAATTTGTCGCTAATGATTCCGCAGACGACCATCCCGACTCCCCCGGCCGCCAGGAACAACGCCGCGAGCGACGTCGCATCCTTTAGCGGCAGGTCATAGTAGCGGACGAAATAGGTCGGCAGCCAGGCGGGGAGCGCGCCGGCCACGAACAACTGAAGCCCGCTTCCAACATAGACGCACTTGAGGTTCCAGCCAGCGAACAGCAAGCGCAGGTTTGCCCATGTGACTTGCTTGCGCTCCGAGGCCGTTTCCCCCGGTAGCTTCGACTGGCGCACCAGCAACGGATAAACGAGCGCCAGAACCAGCCCGCCAAGGCCAATCGCTACAAACGCCGTTCGCCACCCGTGGGTAGCGGCGACCGCGCCGCCAATCGCGACTCCCAAGACCTGGCCCGCCAATCCGCCGGCCATGAAGGCTGCGGTCAGGGACGCCCGAAGATGCTTGGGAAAGACGCTGATGATCACCGCCAGCCCGACGCTTCCGTATGCCGCCTCGCCAACACCCACCAGCACGCGGGCGGCGAGCATCTGCTCATAGTTTTGCGCGAGGCCGCACAGCAGGGTCGCAACGCTCCACAGTGCTGCCATGATGGCGATGCTCTTCACCCGGCCGATCCGATCGGCGAGCAGCGAGATGGGGAATGTCAGAAGCCCCACCATCAGCGCGACGACACCGGACAGAAATCCGAGCTGGCCGTCGCTCAAGGCCCAGTCGGCCTTGAGCAGCGGGAACACGGCATTCAATACCTGCCGAGCCATGTAGTCGGAGATCAGCAGGCCGAAGGTGAGTGCGAACACCACCCACGCGTAGGACTCTATGCGCGGCCGACGTTCGGCGGTGGCGGTAGTCACGCCGCGTGGCGGTGAGCCACTGCCGCCGGCTTGCGATTCGGCAGCCATCCGTTCTTCTCCAGCGTTTCATCCACGCTCGAGTAGAACTTGCCGATTCCGTAGATTTCCCGCGCCTGATCAGCGGTCGCAATCGGCCGCCACAGCTCGCTCGAAATCTTGACCATCTTTTCGATCTGCTGGACCGAAGTGGCCCGTTCGCCGCGGCGGCCGTAAAGGTTGTCCTCCTGCCCCACGCGCACATGCAGCCCCATAGCGATGCCCATCGCGTTGAGCGGGTAGACATGCCGCATCAGGCCCTCGACCGTCAGGACGGCGTTCTGCGGGACGCGGTTGATGAACTCCATCAAGTTGCGCGGATTGGGACCGTCATGGCCGCCGCCGATCGACACCCAGTTGAGCACGTACGGGCCCATATACTGGCCCTGTCGAACGATACGCTCGACGGTTTCCAGGTCCTTGATCGAGCCGATCATGAAGTGGGGCTGGATACCCGCGCCCACGAGCCGCTTCAGATGCTCCTTCACGAAACCCGGGCCCGACTCATAGTACATTTCGGTATAGGCTTGCTTGTAGTCCGGCTCACCCATGGAAGTGCCGGCGGCGTCCTCTTCCGTGATGAGCTCCATCACGTTCATCTGGTTGGTGTTGATGGCAAGAGTGACCTGATCCGGAGCGGGATTAAGCTCTGCCAGCATGTGGCGCGTGTCATCCCCCAACCACTTGGCGGACTCACCTTCGTCCTTCGGAGCGAAGCTGATCGAGCCCCCTACCTGCAAGATCATTCCAGGTACGGCAGTGCGTAGCCGATCGAGCATCTCGTTGAACATCTCGAGACGCTTGGAACCCTTGCCGTCAGCCTCGCGGACATGGACGTGAAGAACGGTCGCGCCGGCATTGTAGCAGTCGACCGCCTTCTGAACCTGGTCCGGCATCGAAACCGGAATGTCGTCCGAGTCGCGCGGAAGGAAACTCGGCGCGTAGGGTGCGACCTGGATGACCAGGGGATCCTGGTTTTCGGGCAGCAGGCTATCGTCCATGAACTGCATGGTTCTCTCCGTTAGTAGGGTTTGTCGCCGACGATCCCTGCCCGCTCCATTTTCCGAACGGCGGGCCAGTAATCCATGACGGCGTAGTGTTGGGTGCTGCGATTATCCCAGATGGCAATGCTGTTTGGCCGCCAGCGCCAGCGCACCTGATATTCGGGGATCGCCGCGCGCGCGATGAGATAGTTCAGCAGGTTCGATCCGCCGGGGGCGTAATCCTGCCCGAAGCGCACGTTCTCGGACGTGTGGAAATTGGTGAAGTGCGTCGCGTAGCTGTTCACGAACAACACCTTTTCACCTGTCTCCGGATGGGTGCGCACCACAGGGTGCTCTGCATCTGGATATTGGGCTTTCAGTGCGTGGCGCTTCTCGATGGGCATTCGCGCGCCAAACGATGCCTCGATCGAATGTCGCGCATAGAGGCCGTCTATAGTGTCCTTGATGTGGTCGGACAGGTCTTCGTAGGCTTGCGCCATGTTGACCCAGACCGTGTCACCTCCGACCGGAGGGCATTCCAGGCATCTCAACACCGCGCCAAGCGGCGGCTGTTCGCGCCATGTGGCGTCGCAGTGCCAGGCATTTTCGAAGTGCTCGGGCGGGGAATCGAGGTCCTTGTAAATGCAGACGAGACCCGGATGTTCGGGGTCGCTGCCGAGTACCGGGTGGTCCTCAAGCTCACCGAAGCGCCGCGCGAAGCCGACATGGTCGGCCCTAGAGATCAGCTGGTCCCGAAGGAACAGCACCTTGTGGGCGAGCAGCGCCTCCCTGATCGTGCCGAAAAGGTCGTCGTTGGTGACCGCCTCGGCGACGTCGATCCCCACGACCTCCGCGCCGATGTGGGTTGTGAGCTTCTCGATCCGCATCAGACTACGAAGATCGACGAGCCAGTCGTCTTCCCTGCCTCGAGGTCGCGATGTGCCTGGACGGCATCGTCCAGCTCGTAACGCTGGTTGATCTCGATCTTGATCCGCCCGTTGGCCACGTGGTCGAACAGGGCGTTGGACAGCTCCGCACGCTCGGCCGGGTTCGCGATATAGTCCGCCAACGCCGGCCTCGTGAAATAGACGGAGCCCTGGATCGCCATCTGTAGAGCATCGATGGGAGGGAACGGCCCGGACGCGGTACCGCAGCCCACAAGCACGCCGCGACGCTTCAGCGACTTCAACGACGCTTCGAACGTGTCCTTGCCGACGGTGTCGAATACGGTCGTCACGCCCTCGCCGTCCGTGAGTTCCTTGACTCGCGAAACCACGTCTTCGCGGCGGTAGAAGATGATCTCGTCGCACCCGTGCGCCTTTGCGAGTACCGCCTTCTCTTCGGTCGAAACGGTGCCGATGACGCGGAGCCCGAGGAGCTTGGCCCATTGCGAGGCAATCAGGCCTACTCCGCCAGCCGCCGCATGAAGCAAAATGGTATCGCCGGCCTTCATCCAAGGGTTGGTCTTCAGGAGCCAATAGGCCGCACTGAGCCCGCGCATCGTCATGGCCGCCGCGGTTTCCAGCTCGATTGCATCCGGCAATTTGAAGAGCGAACCGATCGGCATGACGCGCTCAGTCGAATAGGCTCCAAGCGGGCTGCCAGTGTAGGTGACCCGGTCTCCGACCGCGAACCCGTTTACACCGGATCCGACGGCTTCGATGACGCCAGCAGCCTCAACGCCCATGCCGTTTGGGAGGGGGACAGGGTAATAGCCCTGCCGGAAATAGGTGTCGGCGAAATTCAGGCCGACTGCAGCATGACGGACTCGAACCTCGCCGTCGCCGGGGTTGCCGACGGGGACATCTTCGAGGCGGAGCACGTCAGGCCCGCCCGAACTCATAAAAGCGAACAGTTTTGGCCACGGGAACTTTCCGATTGAAATTCCCGGTCCAGATACCAGTAGTAGGCAGGGCGAATTATACGAATCACGACATTTCTTGCCGACGTCGTGACTCTTGGGGAATGCGATGGAGCTCGTTCGCGCCGCGTCGCTAAGCGGCTATTTCGCTGTCGCCGAGGAGCTCGGGCTGGACGTCACGCCTTTGCTTCGAAATGCGAGCATAACCCGAGCCATGCTCAATGATCCGGAGCAGATGATCCCGGCGCGGTCGGCCGTCCGCCTCCTCGAGGAAAGCGCCGAAGTTTCGGGGTGCATAACCTTCGGATTGAGGCTCGCCGGGCGGCGTCAGTTCTCGGATATCGGCGTGTTGAGCCTGCTGATCATCCACCAGCCATCGCTTCGCGACGCATTCGAGGTCATCGGCGAGTTCCGCAACCGGATCAATTCCAACCTGACGCTCCAAATGGAGGAGCATGGGGACACAATCTTCCTGCGCGAGCACTTTGCGCTGGATCCGCCGGTCGCATCCCGCCAGGTCAACGATGTTACCCTCGGCGTCCTTTATCAGGTCTGCAGATCCATCATCGGTGAAGACTGGCGACCCCAGTGCGTTTGCCTGAGTTACGAACGCCCTGCCCCACCCGATCGCGCAATCTATGAGGCCTTCTTCGATTGCCCACTGCAGTTCGGAACGGATTTCAGCGGAATGGTCATTTACTCCGGCGACCTGACCCGTCGAAATTCCCGCTCGGATGCCGCGCTCGCCCGCCATGCGAGGGAGCTTGTCGGGGCAATGATCGATCCGGGCATGCGAACCTTAGGAGAGGAGGTACAACAATCGATCCGCCTGCTGATGCCGGCAGGGCGGGCAAGCGTCGCCGGAGCCGCCGATGCCCTCGGCATCAATATAAGGACGCTGCAAAGGCAGCTCGATAGAGAGGGGACGAGCTTCAGCGAGCTCCTCGATCGCGTCCGCGTTCAGCAGGTGAAGCAACACTTTGCCAACCGACGCCTGAGCCTGACCGACATTGCGCACCTGCTCGGCTACTCCACCCTGTCATCCTTCAGCTCATGGTACCGCGGCCGCTTCGACGAAACGCCAACGGCCGGCCGCCGCCGCGGCGACGTAAGCAGGGACCAAGTCCAATCCGTGGTCGAAGGCGTAGCGCATCCACTTTAGCGTCTGCTTCGAGCGGAACGGAGATCAGCGCGCGATGCGTTGGCTGCTGCCGGAGGTGCGCTTGCGGTCACTGAAACGAAAAATGGTGGGCGTGGCAAGGATTGAACTTGCGACCCAGACCTCCGGTGTCGGTCTCGGCCCCCTGGCGCTCCCTCCTGTTACCAAGCGGGGCGCACCAAGAAGGCGGTTCGGACTGGCCCGAGATCCACCGAACCGCCTTTCCCTAACTTTCGATAGCTGCCGAGCTTTGCATCGCATTCGTAGCATTCTTGCGGGTGCCGAGACGGGGAGGCTCGCCACCCTCATCGCGATGCGGCTCGGGTAGCCCCAACTGCTCGAGCCGCATCAACGCTGACGCGGACGCACCAGTACGGGGTCCTCGTCTCAACGAGCGACGCGAGGGACGGAACTCCACCCCTCGCGTCAAGTACTTGAGATGGGCGGGACCCGCCAGCCGTGGTGTCGCTCCTGCCGGCGGGCCCCTGCGAGCGTTGCCTCACTAGGAAGCACCGCCCTATGCGGTTTGCGGAGTCATCCCACGGCGGCGACGCATGGCGTAACCGGCAGCGCCGAAGCCCATGAGCATCATCGCCCAGGTGCCTGGTTCCGGAACGGCGCTGTTGATCGTGACGGTGCCGCCGAGCGAACCGGTCGAGTTATTATCGCCGTTGATTGTCAGCATGTACGAGCCTGCTTCAAGGAACAGGCTCGAAAGCTGCCAGAACTCGGAAATGCCGTCGTCGAACTCTTGGTTGAGTTCATACGGACCGCCCGGACCCGAGAGGATTGCGCTGGTGAAGTCGATGCCCGTCGAACTGGTGTTCAGCGTTAGAGCATACACGCCGGCCATGTCGTTGGTGAACGTCAGCCACTCGGTGAAGGTCGGAGCTGCCAGACCAGCTTCAGTGAATCCGATCGACGTTTCGGAGCCAACGGTCGTTGGACCGTCACAGCTCATGGAACACGCGTCTACAGTGGGCAAAGTTTGAACGGTCGGCTTGCCGACAGCGGGTGAAGCCGATGCTAGGGCGGCGGATGCCGCGAGCGATGCTAACAAACGATACTTCACACTCAATTCCTTTACGCGTCAGGCCATCAAAGAGACGCCCTGCCCGAGGGAAGCTATATTAACTTCTGGTAAACTAAAAGCTTTTTGAATTGGTTGCAGCATCCCAGTCCGGGACTCTTCCAGGTGCCCCTTGTGAGGCTAGCCAATGCTTGCAGACTGACTGCGGCCTCCCTTCTCACGCGGACGTGCATCCGGGCTAAAGGCCTATCGCCTGAGCGGAGGGACAGCCTTGCTGATGACCAGGTCAAGTTGCCGCGCCTTCAGCTGAACCGCCTCCTCAGTACGTCCTAGCTCGGTGGCAATCTGCTGCACGGTCATGTCCAGCCGAGTAAGCCGCATCAGCTCAGCGACCTGTTCCGGCGTCCAGCTTTGGCGATGGTTCGGTCGGTGGGCGCGCATGGGTGGGTTCCTCGCGACCTAAACCCTAGCGCCTTGTGCCTGTTCCGCTGCCGCGTGCGCGCCTCTGGGCGCGTCGTTTAACCTAGTGCAAATGGCTTGCGACCCAGTCGGGTTCGTGTTCCACTCGCCGCATCAGAGGACAGGGGGCGTCCATGTTGCGTAATATCTCAATATTGTTGGCTGCAGCCGCATTGGTGAGCGCTTGTTCGCTCGGCGATCGCACGGTCGAAAGACCGGTGGAGGATGTCCGGGCGATGCTACAGGCCAACGACAAGGCGTTGAGCCTTACGCATTACCTGCCAAGTGCGAACCACACGACGGAACACGTCTCTGACGGACTCATCTGGCACTTCACGCTCAACGACCAAGAATATGCCCGCATGGTCATCTCGTTCCGGCCCAAGGATGCCCAGTCTACGAATGTTTCGTCTAGTTTCGAAGAAGTGGATGACGCGGTAGGACATGGCGTCGCCTTCCTTCGCAGAACTGCGAAGATGACAAGTGAGGAAATACTCGCAGCGACACTTGAGGGAAGACCGGTCAACCATGTCCTGCTGCGAGACGAGCTCAACATGATGGCCGCCAAAAATTCGCAGCTAGTCGCACAGGCTTACACGGAGTCGACTGCCAAATTGTTCCAAGAGGTTCAGGAGACCGGCGGAGCATTCTCCGTGGACAGCGATAAGCCCACGCTGAGCTCGAAACCATACGACCAAAAGCAACCATACGACAAAACGCCAGAGTATGATCGGAACTAGGCCGCGGACCCTCTAGCTTCAGGCGGTTCCGGTTCCCCTGCCATGCGCGCCCCGAAGCGCGTCCCCAGGCTTCGTTCCCGGCCGCAGAAGCACTGCGGGCCAAACCAGCCCTTATGATCGCCCATGACCTTACCGCATTCGCGGCAGTGTTTCAGGTCATCAGGCATAGGTGGCTTGGGCATTTGCGCGCGTTAGCGTGGCGGTTCGGCAACAGGTCCTAATTTCCCTTTGCCGTGTTTGTTGAGCGCAGCTTCATCGGCAGAGCGTTAATTCTGTCTCAGCAGCCGATTCGTCCACACAGAGCTGCAACCGAATAGGCCCTGCTCCGATCGCCTCCCCAGGTACCAGCGGGGCAGGGCTTTTTCATCTTACCCAATCCCTATCGCGAATGCGGCCCGGCCCTTGGGGAGCCGAGCCGCTGTGAACCGAGGAAGGCAGTTCAACACCTGTGTAGGAGCCGCTCTGGGACGCAGCCACCTAACTAAAGTTATGCGATCAGGACGATGGACCGAACTTGTCGCATATCGGGACATGGTGGGTCAGCATGGTTGATGAAAAGCTAACGAGCCTGCAGTCGTGAAGCACGCCGGGTTCTTGGGGAACTTGGCACCTAACAGGTGGAGTTTCTCATGACCAAGTTCATCAACATGCTGAGGGACGAGTCCGGCGCGTCGGCTGCCGAGTATGCTCTGATCCTCGCGATCGTCGGTTCGGCAATTGCGCTTGCAGCGATCTTCTTGGGCGGCACGATTTCGACGGCGCTCAACGAAGCCAGCACCTGCATCAGCAGCAACGGCAGCACTTGTAACTAAAGCTGCGGGGGGTCGTCGCGGGCGGCAGCGCCGGCGAATAGCCTCAATACTAACGGGTCGCGCGTTCCCTTGGTTCGCGTGGCCCGTTTCTTTTGAACGCTAATGTCTGCTTTCGACCCATTCCGACATTAGCAGCGCAAGCGGCACGCCCGTAATACAGGCGTCATATTCACCCAATATGCCCTCATTATGCGCCAACCCTACAACGTGCTGTTCCTTTGCACTGGGAACTCTGCTCGCAGCATCCTTGCCGAAGCGCTCATGAACCGGATGGGCAAGGGCCACTTTAAGGCATATTCCGCCGGCAGCTTTCCCAAAGGTGGGGTTCACCCAGCGGCGCTGCGGCTTCTGACCGGCTTGAACTTTGACACGGAGGGGTGTCGCTCGAAGAGCTGGGACGAGTTCGCCGTTCCCGATGCTCCGGAAATGCACTTCATATTCACCGTTTGCGACAACGCTGCCGGAGAGACTTGCCCGATCTGGCCGGGTCACCCGATGACCGCGCACTGGGGCATTGAAGACCCCGCTGCGACCGAAGGCCCAGAGCAGAAGATCGCGTTTCACAAGGCGCTCGCCTACCTCAGGCAACGCATCACGCTGTTCTTGGCGCTTCCGATGGCCGACTTGGACGAGATGGCTTTACAAAACCGATTGAGAGCAATTGGGCGGGATACTGAAGGGGCTACGCAACCCGATGTCGCGCTGGGACTCCGCCAGCCGCCCGTAGGACTCGATCTCGACGGATTAGCTGCCCGGGCATAGGCGCGGCTGCCCGAGGCGCTGTGCGGGCCTTTAATAGGCTCGATGCTAATGTCTGCTGTCGACCCAATTGCGGACATTAGAACGACAAACAGAACCTACCGGATTTGGCCCACGATCTGCGGGTCTATTCGCGCGCTCCATCAGCGTTGCTATGCAAGACAAGACGAATGCAAATATCGCCAAGGTGATTGAAAGCGAGAGCGCCAGGCTCCCAAAATAGGGGGACAATTCAATCGCGCCGGCGGTAACGAAGAAGCCGCAAATTGCTAGAACGATGGCGTTGAGCATGGCTCAATCCTCGGCTGCAGGCCCGCTCGGGATTGGCGGGCCGAGCGGGTCCGCGAATGAAGCTATTTGCAAGTCCTCGCCAATCGGGAAAAAATCCGACGAAGGCTTAGGTCAGTCGCGTGCCAAGGTGAGGAAGCAAATGCCCCTCCGCGGACATTTGCCCTCGGCCATGCTCAGCCTTAGGCTAGGAGCAATGACGTTGTGGAAGGGATCGAGAGCTGAACTCGTAACTGCAATCGCTGCGGCGATTGGCATCCCGTTCTACCTCGGATTTGTTCACACAGCGGTCCCGCAGCTTGTCCTTTATTCCGGCGTTGCGGGCGCGGCGATGGCGACGGGCGAGTTCGCTGAAGCACGAGACCTTCAGGGTTGGGGCCTTCGCCTGTTCCTAATGGACGCGGCGGTGTGGGTTGCCGTCATAGCATTGCTGGGTAGTGCGACCTACCTCGTAGCCCTTCTGTTCTAGCTAGGCCCAAGGGCGGCCAGCTCTCAGCGGTTTCGGAGACTGCGCGGGAGGCTTTTGCGCAGTCGTGACCGGCGATCCAAGTCCTTGCCCGCAAGCCTTGCCAAGAGGATGTAAGCCGCCACTGCCAGCGGAATGCCGAACCAGACGCTGATATATAGGAGCGGCAACAGGGCGAGCGTTACCAACAGAAGTGCAAAGTCGTAGCGGCTCATCGTGGCTGCCATGCACTCAATCGCCGTCGTCGTCCAATGTCCGCTTTCGACCCAAAGCAGACATAAGCTTTTCGGCTTCTAGGCCTGTCACGTCGGTTGCGAGCGCGCTATCGGTGCACCGTGCAGTTTATAAACAAAAATATCCTGATAGTCGGAGGCGGAACTGCGGGCTGGCTCTGCGCCGCCTACCTCGCCAAGGCGCTTGCGCTGCGTGATAATCCCCACCTGACAATCACACTGCTGGAATCGTCGGAAATCGGTATCATCGGCGTTGGCGAGGGGACGTTCCCGACCATCCGCGAGACCCTTCGTTTTCTCGAGATCGACGAACGGAAGCTGGTCAAGCACGCTTCGGCGACCTTCAAGCAGGGCATCCTGTTCAGGGACTGGCTGTACGCGCCGACCGAGGGGAAGCGGCACCGATACTTCCATCCGTTCGAAGCCCCCTTCTATTCCGAGGAGACCAGCCTCGTTCCCTATTGGCTATTGCAGGACGAAGGCTCGCGGCCATCGTTCGCCGACGCGGTAACGATCCAGAACAAGGTTGCGGGAGCCAAGCGGGGACCGAAGCGGCCGGACGAGCCGGAGTTCGATGGGCCGCTGAACTATGCCTATCACATCGATGCGCACAGCTTGGCGAAGTTGCTCGCTGAACGAGCGATGGAACTGGGCGTGATCCACGAGTTCGGGGAAGTGGATGCTGCAATCGGCGACGGCCAGTCGATCGACCGTATCGTCACCAAAGAGGGAGTGGAGTTCAAAGCCGACCTCTACGTCGACTGCACGGGCTTTCGCGCGGAGCTGATCGGGAAGGCGCTCCGAAGTCCGTTCAAGTCAGTGCGCGATCGCCTGTTCACCAATCGCGCCGTCACTTGCCGCGTCGGATACGACGATCCGAATGCAGCGATCGAAAGCTACACGCTGGCGACCGCGCATGAGGCCGGCTGGACTTGGGATATTGGCTTGGCGGGCATTCGCGGCATCGGCTGCGTTTATTCGAGCGACCACATCGACGACGATCGCGCGGCGGCCATCCTGCGCGACTATGTCGGCGATCGGTTCGACGAAAGCAGCACCCGTTTCATTGCGTTCGAAGCGGGCTATCGCGAGAAACAATGGATCGGGAATTGCGTGTCGGTCGGGCTGGCCGCGGGCTTCCTCGAACCGCTCGAAGCGACCGGCCTGGTCTTGATCGAGGCGGCGGTCGGAATGCTCGCCGAGCTTTTCCCGCATCATGGGCCGGCGAGCGCACCGGCGCGGCGATTCAACCAGCTGATGACCGCACGCTTCGAGAACATCGTGAAGTTCCTCAAGCTCCACTATTGCCTGTCGCAGCGCGAGGAGCGCTTCTGGCGGGAGAATACCGATCCGGCGACGATCCAGGAAGAATTGCAGGAGCTTCTGGAGCAGTGGCGCTATCGCCCGCCAGGCCGCTTCGACTTCATCCTCGACGTCGAGAGCTTCGCCTTCTTCAACTATCAGTACATTCTCTACGGCATGGATTTCCGCACCGATTTGTCAGCCGGGCGTTCGGATTTCCCCAAGGTTGCCGCCGCGCAGCGTCTCTTCGACCGGATCCGCGTGTTCGGGGAAAAAGCGGCCCGCGACCTGCCCTCGCATCGCGAATTGATTTCGGAACTGTCCGCCGCGGCCTGATTAGGCGCGGGTGAATAGGCTCTTTAGCCAGATTGGCGCGCTCTGCGATGCGCGGCGCCAATCGAGATCCTCGGCATCGGGCGTGTAGGTCCACGGATTGACCGTCCTGACCTTGCCGGCCCGGAAGTGTCCTGGCTCCCGCGTTGCGATCGTCAATCCATGTTCAAGCGCCGATGCCGCGAAGATTCCGTCGCGGAAGTCCGCATAGCCAAGCTGAGACCAGCGACCCACGACCGCTTCGTCGATCGCAATCACGCGGCCATGAAACGCCGGCCTTAGCTTTTCCTCGAGCCAGCGGCGAATTGCAGCGCCGTTGGCCTTGTCCCGCCGGGCGAGCTGTCTCGTGCCGCTCTCGAACTCGATCAACGATATTGCGGAAATGAAAAGGGTCGATGGCATCTGTGCGGCCGCCCACTCGAACAGGCCAGTGTCGGCTCCGGCGGCATCGTGACCGCGCAGTGCCCAGACAACATCGGTGTCGAGAAGGTGCATTCTAGCCTCGCCGGGCCCAAGGGCCTGCCGAGCGCCAGTCCGGCCCGGCGCTAATCGAATCGCTGGCGGCGAGGAGGTCGGCAAGGGTGTCTGGCTTTCCCATCAGGTGGCGATAGGCCTCGATGCTCAGGAGGACGTGCGTGGGCTTGCCGCGGTCGGTGACGAACACCGGTTCGTGCAGCGCGACTCGCTTGGCCCGACTCACGTCCTGATTGAACTCTCGGCTGCTAAATCTCTTCAAAATCGGCCTCGAACTGGGTGCCTACGTACCTACTTTTGCATTCAAACAATGAGGTTGTTACTGCCTCGTGTCGTGCTCGCAACAGATTTTGCCGAGAAGGAGATCTGCGGGACTGCTGGCAATTCTGGATTGTCGCCGCGTAGTAATGTCGTGGCGGCTTCGGTCGATTGATTACGACGAAATTCAGGAAGGCTAAGCGATGTTTCCTCGCGAACGAGTAGCGGCTTTGGCGTTGATCGCTTTCTTTCTCGTTTGTTTCGGGCTCGGCGCAGCCATCTTCATGCGATCGTAGATGCCGAGATGGCAACACAGCGGAGCCGCGCGGCGCACGCCTTCAGTCGGACATTCGGAATGCTCGGCCACAGCTCCAATTGCTTGCGTGGCTCAGCTACAAACGCGCCCGTAGCGCCAAGACGATACGCCTATGGAAGTAGCTACCGAGACCGTTCCTATTTGTGTCGTAATATCGGACGTCCGTAATCAACGGTCCGACTAGCGTGCGGGTAAGACCCGCACTGAAGCTGGTGTAGTCAGGGCCACCCGTGCGAGAGCGGACCCCGATGCCGGCCGAGGCAATCGTCATTTTGTCTATTTGAAAGGCACCTCCTGCTTCCCAGAAAACAGAACGCCTCGTGGTGCTAAGATCGTCAGGGCTGTAGGTCAGGCTCACGCGCGGCTTGAGGTCGCCAATCGCGTGCGTTGCCGCGAACGCGAGTTCCACCGCCGTCTTATCGGTCCCGTGCACGGGATTGATCAGATGCTTGATCGCTGTGCTACCGCTCAGCTCAGTTTTTCCGAAGATCTTTCGATAGCTGACGCTGGCGCCATACTCGCCGTCGAATGCTGGGGAAGTGACATTCTTCGCATAGGATCCGATCCGAATAGACCCGAACGCAACCTCGGGACGAACAACTATCTGCGCACCGTCTGTTTGTGCCACGCCCTTGGAGTAGCCACGGCTGGCAATGCTGAACTCGATCGACGGATCCGGTGGCGGAAGATCAAATGCCATGTTTTCTCCAGACAGGCGTTCAGCGGGCGCCTCAGTTTGCGTGGGGATGTTGGGGACCTCAGAGGCCGAGTTCCTTCAGTATGGCCTCGCGCAAGGTTTGCGCCCTGGGGTCCGACAGCTTTCGTGGATGCAGCAAGTCAACCCGGAACTCAGTTTGAATGGTCGTCGGGCGCGGCGACAAGACAAGGATGCGGTCCGCAAGGAAGATGGCTTCCTCGACGTCGTGAGTAATCAACAAAACCGTATGTCGTTCTTCGTCGAGGATGCGCCGCAGCTCAGTCTGCATCCTCAAACTCATAAGTGCGTCGAGAGCCGAGAACGGCTCGTCCATATAAAGGATCTCGGGCTTCACCACGAGAGCGCGGGCAATCTCGACGCGCTTGAGCATGCCGCCGGACAGCTCGTGCGCATAGGCGTCTTCGAATCCGCCCAGGCCCACCATGTCGATGTAGCGATGGGCCAATTGCTCCTGATCGCGGTGGCGGGTTCCGCTCAGTGCAAACATCAAATTTTGGTGAACCGTCAGCCAGGGGAACACAGAACCGTGCTGTGAGATCATGATCCCGTTCCGGCTGGGGCCCTTCTGCTCGACACCATTGATCCTGATGTTGCCCGTGTCCGGACGTTCGAAGCCGGCGATGATGTTGAGCAAGGTCGACTTGCCGCAGCCCGAGGGGCCGACGATCGCAACGAATTCGCCGTCGCGCACCTCCAGGCTGACGTCGTCGACGACCGCGAGATCGCCGAAGCCCTTGCTGACGCCTTCGACGCTTATCTTCGACTTATCGGACATAGCGCCACTTCACCGTATTCATCTGTTCCAGCAGGCGGGTAGCGCCGTCGAGCAGCAGGCCGATCACGCCGATGATAATCATGCTCGCGATCACCAGATCGTAGCGGTTGCCGGCATTGCGGGAGTCCATGATCAGGTAGCCGAGGCCGGTGTTCAGCGCGATCATCTCGGCCGCGACCACGACCAGCCAGGCGACGCCTAGGCCGATGCGCATGCCGACGATGATCTCCGGAAGCACCGCAGGAATCACGACACGCCGGAATAGGGTCCAGCGGGAGACACCGAAGTTAGCGGCGGCGCGCAGATAGCGGCGGTCGATCGTGCGAACGCCGACGGTCGTCTGCACCATCATCGGAAAAACCGACGAAATGAAAATGAGGAAGATCGGCGAGAAGTCGCCGACGCCGAACCACAGGATTGCGACCGGAATCCACGCGATCGGCGAGATCGGCCTAAGCATTTGAAACAAAGGGTTGAGCGTGTGGAATGCGCCGGTCACCCAACCCATCCAGAGGCCCAGCGGAACGGCGACGAGGAAGGCCAGTCCGAAACCCATCTCTACGCGGAAGAGCGAAGCTTCGATGTGCTGCCAGAGCGTGCCGTCCTGCGCGAGGGCCCATGCTCCCGTCGCGACCTCGCCCGGCGTGGGAAAGATCGGGCTGTTGCTTCGGGCGACGACAATCCACCAGATTGCGATCAGGCTCCCGATCAGGAGCACTGGCGGCACGATCCGTCCCAGCTTGCTGTCGAATATACTCACTTTCCCCCCTTCAAGCCGTCTCGGCCAGGCCTTGCCAGCGCCAGCGTAGCCGCTCCAAGCCGAGCGTCGGCTCCGGCTCGACAACGACGGTCAGCTGGCCGTCGGCGTGCGCGGTGCATACGAAGCTGTTGGTCGATGCCGTCGTGAACGGCAGCCGGAAGGTCTGCCCCGGCATGATCAAGGTCGGACCGAAAATGTGCGGCGCCTGGTCGTTATTCTTCAGGGCGAGGACGTCGTTCCGCCCCAGCGTGAGCCGGATCGTGTGAGGTAGGATGTCGAGGTCCTCGCCGGCCAGGCGGCGCTCCGACGTTCCGTGCGGGATCTCATACAATTGCTCGCGCGCCACTGGTGCCAGGGGCGCGAGCGCTGCCCACAGGAGCGCGCCGACAGGAACCAGCGCCAGCACGATCGCGATCCGCTTGGCGCTACGCATCCAGCAGCATTCGAACGTCGTGTACGAAGTCGTCGGCGTCATGCCCGAATGGCATCATCGCGCGAAGTCTGCCCAATCGATCAATCAGGAAAATCGAGGATGTATGCGCCATCGCATAGTCGTCGCCCGTGCCCTGTTTCTCCGCCGTGACACCATAGGTCTCGCGGACCTTCGCCAGCGCTTCCGGCTGACCGGTCGCGCCAATGAAGCTCGGGTCGAAAGCAGCAAGATACGTTTTCATGCCGTCGGCGTCGTCGCGAGCCGGATCGACCGTGACGAAGATGACCTGGACGTCATCGGTCGCCTTGCCGAGCTTGGCCCGGGCCTGAGCAAGCGTAGCCATGGTCGTCGGGCAAACGGCCGCGCAATAGGTGAAGCCGAAGGTCAGCAGCACGACCTTGCCGCGATAGCGGGCGAGCGTGACTTGCGATCCGTCCGACCCGGGGAGCGAGAAGTCAGGTGCGACGCGTGGTGGGTCGAATGCGCCCGCAACCATCTCACCGGGCCGCTGGGCCGACGCGATCGCCGTCGACTGCTTCCTATGGTGCGCGAGGAACGTGGCGACCGCAGCTGCCGCGATCAGCACGATCAGCACACCGCCAATAATCGTAATCCAGCGAGAAGCCGTCATAGCGCGATGGACGCCGGCCGCGCCGCGCGCGCGAAGCTTTCGTCGACGTACTTTGCGTAGGGCACCGGATGCTTCAGCGCGCCGGCCTGGACCGCCAGCTGCATCAGTTCCTCGAATTCTCGCGGGATCATCCGCAAGTCGCCATAGGTCACGCGATCCGACGGATTGTTCATCACGAAACGAAGGATGTTGGGGTCCTGGTTGAAGTAGCGCGGCTGGGCGGCGATCCGGACGGCCTTGTCCCGATTCTGCCGCTGCCCATCCAGCCACATGCCTGCCGCGAGGACGTAATTGACCATGTTCTGTACCAGGGGCCGATTCTTCTTGATCAGCTCCTCGCGGACGGTGAGCACACAGCACATGTAGCGGGGCCATTCGTCGCGGGTCATCCGCAACACCCGTGCATAGCCCGCGCTCTGGGCCGCCGCTCCGAACGGCTCGCCGGTGCAATAAGCGTCGACGCCCTTCACGTAGAGGGCGGCGGGCATGTCCGCCGGAGCCATCTCCACGATTTCGACGTCGTCGGTCGTCATGCCTTCGTTGGAAAGCATCTTGCGCAGGAACAAGAAGTCGACTGCGAAGCGGCTTGGAATGGCGATGCGCTTACCAGTTAGATCGCGGAATTGCCGGTACGGTGAATTGGCATGTACCATGATCACTGCGCCCGATCTGTGACCGATGGAGACGATCTTTACTGGGACCTTCTTATCGGCGAGATCCATCACCAGAGGTGCCAGCATGTAAGCGGCCTGTAGATCGCCTGACATCAGGCTCTCCTTGAGCTCCGGCCAGCCACTGTATCTGCTGTAATCGAATGCGAGTTGCGCCGCGTCTCGCGTCCCGAACGGATTGGCTGCTTCATTGGCGGCACACGCAATCGGAAGGGTCAGGTTGCAGGTCACTGCTAATCCCCCCACGGTCACCGGGTCGGCGACAGCGGCAGGAGTAAACAATCGTCGAGCAGGTATCGCCAGAGCCGCAATCCCGCCCGCCGCTAGGGCGCCGCGCAGCAATAGCCGTCGCTCGACCTTTCGGCCGAGGCCACTACCGGCAGACTGGTTCGACGGTCCTGCTTCCACAGCTCTCGAGCGCCCTCACTTTACAAAGTTTTGGACGACGGCTTTCGGCCTCCACAAGCGCGTTAAGCGATAAAGGGTGGGTGGCGGTTCAGAAAGATGGGAATGTACAGCCTATCGTTGTTTGAGCGCAACAAGGTAGCAACGTAACTACATTATCGGGCCTATCGATGATCGCTATTTCTAGGTCGATTTAGAGACGGATGACCCAAATCGTGGGAAGACATTTTTGATGAAATTGATCAATTCGGCTCTTGGGTTGCTCCTAATGGCATCATGCTCCCAGTCCGCTCAGCTTGAAATCAAAGATCCGTGGACACGCGATACTGTCGGCAGCACCGCGAACGCCGCCGTCTTCATGACGATCAAATCCTCCACCGGCGATCGCCTGCTGTCCGCCTCAACATCAGTCGCAAAGAAAACTGATCTCATGACCATGGGCGTCGGCCGCAATGTTATGGAGATGAAATATCTCACTTGGATCGACCTTCCAGCCGGCAAGGCGGTCAGCCTGAACTCAAGCGGCCTGCACGTGTGGCTCGCCAACCTCGATCAGCCACTTAAGGCCGGCCAAACATTCCCCCTCACACTAAACTTCGAGAAGGCAGGCGTTCGGAACGTTCGTGTGGCGATCATAGAGCCGGCCGCACCTCCTCCGCCGTCCTCGCTGTGACGTTAGGCATCCAACGCCTGGACCTTCGCTTTTCACCCATCCTTTCGCAATTTCCCTAGAAGCTCTCCAGTCATCGCGAAAATGGGCTCATTTGAAGTCGAAGTTAGTGTCTGCCTTCCACCCCATTCCGGACATTAGTTCCTTCGTTTTAGATGCTAGTCAGTGGCATTCGCTTGCCTAGAGAGCTCGGCGCTTCAGCGTCTTAAAGTCCGAGCGCCAACCGGTCCTGCAGAGCAGCCAAAAGCCTGTGCCTGTCAGCCATACGGTCGCAACGGCAAACAGGACGATCAGCGGGTGGTTGAAGTTGGTGCGCTTCGCATAATCCATGGTGTGGAGCATCCAGAAGAAGTCCCACAGCCGCCAGCTGTCGTTCCGGCGCTCGAGCAGGTCGCCAGTCGTTCCGGACACGTAGTAGCTGCTGTTCTGCGGATCTTCGAAGTCGACGCGCCATACGGGAAGCTCATGGTTGCGAACCGCGAACGTCAGGCGTTCGAGTGCTGCGACCTTTCGCACAATGGCGTTATCCGGATGAACTGTTCGCGCAACTTTCCCAGCCAGTGCGGCATCGATCGACACGCTCCGGCCGGTTTCCGCATCGAAGACCCGAACGCCATCGGCGGTCGTCAGATGATAGACCTGACGGCCGAGAAGTCGGTTCAGCCGCGCGCCGGTGATCGGTGTCGCCCCAAGTTGCCGGCCGACATTCTCCCAGCCATCGCGTGCTGCAGCGCGCTCAGTGAAGGATGGCGGATTCCGGGTTTCGCCGCCGGCCACTTCACCCATGTCGAGCATGGCCATCATGGCGCCGCTCACCGCCCAGAGCAGCACCTGGAGGCCGATGGTCAGACCGACCCACTTGTGGATACGGCGCAGCCAGATCGTATGGATAGTCACGGCCGCCCCGACTTCCGCTTCCTGGGAAACGCGAAGAACAAAAGCCATGCCCCCGATAGAACGGTGACGACCATGAGCCAGGTCGTCCCGCGTAGGAGCCAGTTGTTGACGTTCTCGCGCTCGTCGTAGTCCATGATGTGCAGCATCCAGACGAAGTCGAAGATACGCCAAAGCTCATGCCGGCGGCTCACCAATTCTCCGGTCGAAGGGGAGAAATAGAGCGTCGGCTTGTTCCAGCCGCTGAAGTCGGCTCGCCATAGCGGCGGCTCACGCCCGCGTATTTCTCCCGGGATCTCCGTGATCAGCGAAAGTCGGGCGAGCTTCTCGGGCCCGGCAAACCGGAGCTCCGCGACTTTCCGGATTTCTACCTTCGACGGCGGCGGAAGCTGTTTGCCGCTGCGGGCATCGACGAGGCGATCACCATGATCGGCTCCGACGATGTACACCGGGCGGTCGAGAAAGGACGACAGCCGCGCGGACGAACCGCCCGCAGCTCGGGCCGCGGTCAGCGGACTGACCAAGCCGGTGGCTGTAAGAGGCACCGACTCAACCTTCCGGACGAAGTGGTCCCCATGAATGATGTCGATGTGAACGGCCGTCATGTAGAGGCCGCTCACGGACCAGATCGCCGCCTGAACGGCCACGATCAAGGCGAGCCATTTGTGCGTCCTGCGCGAAAGGACGTGGGGCCGAAAACGCAGTTTCCTTACTCCCCCCTCAGAACCAGGCCCGGATGCCCGCAACGAGGCTCCAGCCGCCCACATCGTCGCCGTCTAGCCGCCTGTACTGCCGCGTGTCGCCGAACGAGCGCTCGTAATTGACGCCGACATAGGGGGCGAACTGCGGGACAATTTCGTACCGGAGCCGAAGCCCGAGCTCGCCCGTCGACAGCCCGGATCCAACCTTCTGCTGCTGAATATCCTGGAGCGCCAAATCGAGCTCCACGCGCGGCTGAAGGATCAGCTTTTGCGTGACCCTCATTTCGTGCTCAGCCTCGATCCGCGCGGTGACATCGCCCTTGTCGGACAGGAAAGCCGCGGCATCGACCTCGATCCAATAGGGCGCGAGACCTTCCACGCCGAGCACGAGGTGCCCGCGCGTGTCTGGACGAGCATCCAGCCGAACTCCGGTCTGCAGGTTGAACCAGGGATCGATCGCGTGGCTCCACAAAGCCTGAAACTCAGCCTGCTCGGGCTTGTGTCCGTATTCGCCCTCGATCTCCGTCTTCAGCCACAGCTTGTCGACGTCGCCGCCGTACCAACTCTCTGCATTTACGAAATAGCCGTCACGGCCATTGCGAATGCGCGTTTCCAGCTGGTCGATCAGCAGCTTTGCCGCCGGCATGTCGCCATGCTCGCGCAACAAGACTGCACGGGACGGCATCATCGCCCCCTGTCTCCAGATCGGGTCGGCAGCATTCTCCGGCCCGGAAAGCGCCTCGGCAGGTGGTGGCCCGAGGGCGGGGGCGACGATATTCATGTTATGGCCGGCGTGGGGGTCGGCTCCTGACGGTTGATCTTCGGGCATGACGTGACCCGCGTGTGGATCGCTCGACGTCGGTTCCGTAGACATTTGATGGCCGGCATGGGGATCCGCCTTCGCGGGCTCGGCCGGCATCACGTGGCCCGCATGCGGGTCGACGGCAGGCTTTGGCGGTAGCTTGCCCGCCGGCTTCTTCGCGGGCGCTTTCTTGACGGTGCTCTTCTTCAAAGGTTGTTTCTTTGCCGTTGTTTTCTTCGCCGTCACCTTCTTGGCGGCAGGCTTCTTCGCGGGAGCTTTCTTCGCTGGCGCCTTCTTGGCCGGCTGCTTTTTCGCGGGCGCCTGATGGCCGGCGTGCGGGTTGTGCCCAGCGTGCTGGGCAAGCGCAGGGGAGGTCGCGAGCGCCGATGCGGCAAGGAGGAGGATCAGGCGCTTCATGCCTGTTCTCCTTCCAGCGGCCGAACCTTCACGACACGCATCATGCCGGCGTGCATGTGATAGAGCAGATGGCAGTGAAACGCCCAGTCGCCCGGCGCATCCGCGGTCATGTCGAGGTCGATATAGCCACCCGGCAGCACCCGGACAGTGTGTTTGAGCGGCTGGTGCGAGCCCTGACCGTTCACCAGCTGCCAGAAATGGCCGTGGATGTGCATCGGATGGGTCATCATCGTGTCGTTGATGAGCCGCATGCGGACCCGCTCGTTGCGCGCGAAGCGGTAGGGCTCTGGGTTCTCGCTCAACTGCTCCCCGTCCATGGACCACATGAAGCGCTCCATGTTGCCGGTCAGATGGATGTCGATGCGTCGTGTCGGCGGCCGCTGGTCGTGGAACGGCTTCAGCGCGACCAGGTCTTTGTAGGTGAGGACACGATGGCCGACATTGTCCAGGCCGATGCCGGGATCGCCCACTCGGTCCATGGGCATAGGAGCGATCATGTCGACGCCCACGCTCACCGGGAAGTTCACCTTGGACTTGTCGCGCATGTTCATGTCGCCATGGTCCATCGGCATAGCGGGCGCTGAGGGGGACGAGCCGTGCCCCATGGCCGAATGATCCATCGGCTGGCCCGCGGCGCCGTGATCCATGCCCATGTCCTTCATGCGCAGGACCGGCCTTTCGCGCAGCGGGGGCACTGCGGCGCGCATCCCTTCGCGCGGAGCCAAGGTCGCAACCCCCATTCCGGAACGATCGATCGTCTCGGCAACGAAGGTGTAGGCGCGCTCGTCAGGGCGAACGATCACGTCGTAGGTTTCGGCATTGCCGATCTGGAGTTCGTCCACCTCCACCGGGCGGACGTCGATGCCGTCCGTGGCGACCACCGTCATCGGCAGGCCCGGAATGCGCAGATTAAAGATCGTCTGCGCCGCTGCGTTGATGATCCGAAGGCGGACGCGCTCGCCCGGACGGAAAAGGCCCGTCCAGTTCTCGCCCGGCGTGTGACCGTTGATTAGGTATTTGTAGACGGCTGCCGTCACGTCCGAGATGTCGGTCGGGTCCATCCGCATCCGGGCGAACATGGCGCGCTCTTCTGCCGTAAGGGGGTTGGTACCCTTCAGCTGATCTTCGAGCGTGAGCTTCTTCCGGTTAAAGACGCCTGGCTCCTGCTTCAGCTGCGTGAAGAGCCTGTGCGGGTGCATGAAGGTCCAGTCGGACAGCAGGATCACATGCTGGCGGTCGTAGGTGACAGGGTCGGGCCCGGCAGGATCGATGATGATCGGGCCGTAATGCCCGACCTGCTCCTGAAGGCCGGAATGACTGTGGTACCAGTAAGTGCCGGACTGCCTGACCGGGAATTCGTAGACGAAGGTCGACTTCGCCTTGATGCCGGGGAAGCTGACCCCCGGGACACCGTCCATCTGGAACGGAACGAGCAGCCCGTGCCAATGGATCGACGTGTCCTCGCCAAGCTCGTTGCGAATGGCGAGCCTTACATTCTCGCCTTCTTTCAGTCGCACGAGCGGCCCCGGGATCGTGCCGTTCATCGCGACGGCATGGCCGACCCGGCCGTCCACGGCGAAGGAATGCCGGGCGACGGTGATCGCGAGGTCGTTGCCGGCGAGCGTGCTGCTGCCTTTCGCCGCGGCGAGACCCGGGCTCACGCTCATGGCCCATGCAGGGTACAGCCCGGCGGCGCTCGCGGCAGCCGCGCCGCCGGCAAGGAATGTGCGCCGGCTAACTGAGGTCAATTCATTCATGAAAGATTCCTCGCCCGACGAGCGGGTGTCGATCCTGATCCAGGGACGGTAGGCGCCGCCCTGCAGGGGCGGCGCCATTCCGCTTAGTGGGCGTGGCCTCCGTGGCCTTCGTGCCCGGACGTTGCAGGAGCGGCCGCCTTGGCGTCCGACTTCTTGTCCATGCACTCCATCTTGCCGTCCTTGCCTTTCATCTTGTCGCAGCATTCCTTGCAGTCATGCTTGCCCTGCTGGTGCTGCGAGTGATCCATGCCTTGCTGCTGGGCGTGGCCCGCATGCGGGTTGGCGGCCGGAGCGGCCTGCGCCGCGACGGGGGCGGCAATGACGAGCGCGATCGCGCCGATGAGCGTCTTCATGTGAAATTCTCCAAAAGCTGTACGGTTTGAAAACTGATCGTCTTCAGAAGAGCTTTGGAGGCGGCGTCGCGATTTCCGGCTGCGTGTCCGACAGGGCGTGAATTGCCGAGATGAGGATCGGCGCTTGCGGACGAAGCTCTGCGACCTCGATGGTTTCAGCGGCCGGGAGCGCCGCGCACGTGGCGCAATGCATATCCATCTTGGCAGGCGCGTCGGCCGGCTTCTGATGCTCGTCGCAATGCCCGGAGGCGGAGCCGGAACCGCTCGCCGCCATCGCAGGCGCGTTCGTCATGCCGAACGACATGAACGCCAGCGCGATCAGCATCACGAGCCGTAGGAGAGCCGCAGGCATGCGGGCCACATAAGCGGGCGAACCTTTCGCGGCAATGACCGAAGTAATCGCCCGGCTGACGCCCAACGTCCCCGGCGCATCGCCGATTTTCACAGCCGTACTCCTCGCAGGCGGAGCGAGTTGCCAATGACCGCAACTGAGCTGAAGGCCATGGCGGCGCCGGCGATGACCGGGCTGAGAAGGAGTCCCAGCGATGGGTAAAGCACACCCGCGGCGATCGGCACGCCGGCCGCGTTGAATATGAAGCTGAAGAAGAGGTTTTCGCGGATGTTGCGCATCGTGGCACGGCTCAGGTGACGCGCCCGGACGATGCCGCCCAAGTCGCCCTTGACCAGCGTCACCGCCGCGCTCTCCATCGCCACGTCCGTACCTGTCCCCATGGCAATGCCGACGTCCGCAGCGGCAAGGGCCGGAGCGTCGTTGATGCCGTCGCCAGCCATCGCGACGCGGCGTCCCCTGCTGCGAAGGTCGGCGACGGTCGCCTGCTTCTGATCCGGAAGGACCTCGGCAGCCACCTCCTCAATGCCGACCTTGCGAGCGACAGCTTCGGCAGTTCGGCGGTTGTCGCCGGTCATCATCACGACGTGAATCCCCGATCGCTGCAGCTCGCGCACCGCGCCGACTGCACTTTCCTTGATTGGATCGGCCACGACGAGCAGCCCGGCCAAGGTCTGATCCACGGCAACGAACATGACTCCCTCGCCCTCAGAGCGATGCTCGTCAGCCGTCGCCTCCAAGCCAGCCGTGTCGATGCCGAGATCCGCCAGAAGCGCCTTGTTGCCGAGCGCGACCTGGCGGCCGTCCACGAGACCGGAGACGCCCTTGCCGGTGTGCGACTGGAACTCGCTCACTCTGCGGCAGTTCGATCCCTCGATCTTGGGCGCCCTCGACGATTGCCGCCGCGAGTGGATGCTCGCTGCCGCGCTCGAGCGAAGCAGCCAGCCTGAGGACCTGATCTTCGGCGAAGCCGTTAGCCAGCTCGATGCCGACCAGCTTGGGCTTGCCCACCGTCAGCGTGCCCGTCTTGTCGACGACGAGGGTGTCGACCTTCTCCATCAACTCGAGCGCTTCGGCATTCTTGACGAGCACGCCCGCCGTCGCCCCACGGCCCGTTCCGACCATGATCGACATCGGGGTAGCAAGCCCGAGCGCACATGGGCAGGCGATGATCAGCACCGCAATCGCGTTGACCAGGGCATAGGTGAGCCGGGGCTCCGGACCGACCAGGGCCCAGGCGATGAAAGCGATGATCGCCACGACGACCACGGCGGGAACGAACCAGGCGGAGACCTTGTCGGCAAGCGCCTGGATCGGCGCACGCGAGCGCTGGGCCTCCGCTACCATGCGCACGATCTGCGACAGCATGGTGTCCCGGCCGACGCGCTCGGCCCGCATCAAGCAGGCTGCCGGTGCCATTCACGGTCGCTCCGGTGACCTTCTCGCCGGGAAGCTTCTCGACCGGCACCGGCTCGCCGCTGATCATCGACTCATCGACGGAGCTATGACCCTCGACCACAACTCCATCCACCGGCACCTTCTCCCCGGGACGAACACGAAGGACGTCACCGACATGGATGTGCTCGAGCGGGATGTCCTCTTCGCTTCCGTCGGCATTGACCCGCCGCGCGTTCTTCGGAGCCAGGCCGAGCAGTGCACGGATTGCCTTGCCCGTCGCCGAGCGGGCGCGCAGCTCGAGTACCTGGCCTAGGAGCACCAGGGTCGTGATCACTGCCGCAGCCTCGAAATAGACCGGGACGGCCCCGCCCATCGTCCGGAAGGAAGGCGGGAACAGGCTGAGGCCACAGGGTGGCGACAAGGCTGTAGCCGTAGGCCACCCCGACGCCGAGACCGATGAGCGTGAACATGTTCAGGTTGCGCGTCTTGAGCGATGCCCAGAAGCGTTCGAAGAAAGGCAACCCGCCCCAGAGCACGACCGGTGTGGCCAAGGCGAGCTGCACCCAGACGAAGACGCGCATCGGCAGGTTTCCCAGCCGAGCAGCTCGGTTGCGACGACGAGCAGGGCTAGCGGCAGGGTGAAGACCGTACTCACCCAGAACCGCCGGCTCATGTCGATCAGCTCGGGATTGGGGCCCTCGTCCAGTGAAGGCTCGAGCGGTTCCAGCGCCATTCCGCAGATCGGGCATTGCCCGGGCCGTTGCGCCGGATCTCCGGATGCATCGGGCAGGTCCAGATCGTGCCTTCGGCGGCCTGCGGCAGGGCGCCCATGGCTGGGCTCTGCACCGCCGGATCGCGCGCAGGCGGGTTCAGATAACGGTCTGGATTGGCCTTGAACTTCTCAAGGCAGCCTGCGCTGCAGAAGTAATAGTCGGTCTCACCCAGCCGGAGCTTGTGAGCGGCGGTCCGGCTGTCGACGTTCATCCCGCAAACAGGGTCACGCACGATCGTGCCGTGCTCGTTCGGCGAGGACGGATGATCGTGCCCGCAATGTCCTGAAGCGGCGTCGTGCTCACCCTTGTGCGTTGGGGCCGACATCTATCTCTCCTTGTGATCGAGTCGGCTCCGATATGCCGCCTGTACCATGGTACAGAGTCAAGGATTCCGCTCACCCAGCGAGCCAGGAGCGCTTTGGCGTGTCCTGTGGCTTGTCGCTATTCGCGTCGTGTTGGACTGCGCGGCCCTGTCCTGACGCATGTGCAATCCTCTCCGACACATTGGACATGCATTGGAGCTTGTGCGGGAACTACTGAGCCGTCACCAACTGTCCGCTTCGAACCCTTCCGGACAATCGCCGAATGTCTGCGTTCCACTCACTTCCGACATTGGCGTCGCGTGCGTGGGTCACCTTAGCTGCCGGCGTTCCGCAATATCTGCATGCATCGATCGTGACTAAGGTTCATGGGGTTCATGCCGGTACCTTTCATTGCCGAATGATCATGCGGTGAGTTGAGGCCCATCTCCTCCTCCATGCGCTGACAGCTCGCCCGTTCTTCCTCCGTATATGAGCGAGATGGCGTGGTGGCACAGGCAGCTCCGAGAAGCAGCGGAAAGATTGCGATCATTTTGGTTCGCATGCATTGGCCTCCTCGGATGGCGTGACGATTTGTGTGTTGGGAAGCGACCCTACTGCTTTTGTTCTGCGAGCGAGTGAGCACCGATAAGTTCATTCATTTTGCCAACGCGGATCACGTCCGATGAATTGGGGTCGATCCGGTTTGATGAGGTACGTCTCGAAGGCATTGGCGATCGTGTGACGCGTCATCTGTGCCTTGGCGCCGAACATGAGCTGCTCGCGGAGCTCATTCTCCCTAGTTGCCATCAAGTGCGCCGCAGCATCTCTGTCACTCGTGCCTGAACTGAATTCTTGGACGTCGATCCGCCGCTCACCGAGCGTGACCGTACCGCGGATGTAATAGATTTGCGCTTTCCCGCGCTTACGCATGCTGAGCATGAAATTCGTTCCACAAGCTGGTCGAACTGCCCTGGCGTTGCGCGCAAGCGACCGCGCACACGCGAGAAGGGCACTCCGTGCTGTTCGAAAAGCCTGAGGACCCATCGCTTGGCGTCGGTCGTCTCGACCTGCAGCCGCGAAACGATGTCCTCAGGGGTGAGGAGGTATGTGGCTGGCAGAGGCGCAGCGGTGACCCTTGTGGCGGGCGGATCGCGCGCGCTCTCACCTTCAGCCAGGCCGTTCTCTGAACGGCCAAAGGATGTCGCATTCGATGCTTCGCCGCCAAGGTCCAACCTGGCCGCGAGCTCATCGAGCGTCATCCTCACCGGATTATGTGGCTGCGCAGAGGCTTCCTCCACCGCCACCACTCCCGCGCGCCGGCTTGGACGCACGCGGGCAGGTTTTTTATTGCGAGACACAGGCGACACCCGTTGCTCGACGCCCGCAGATCCCTGGCCTAGCACCTCACGGCGGCCAGAGATCCACGAGCGTCCAGCTGGGTTCCAGGCGTGAGGCCGGCCACCGGTCGTCCCGAGGGAGCCGGCGCCAGAGACCAATATCTGTTCTGCACCTGTTCTCGTCAACAGAGAAGGCGCAACATTCTTGGTTAGTGAAAGGTTAGCACGGACTTCGTGCCCGCTCCGTGCCCAATATATGCCCAAATATGTGGCAAATTTGGGTACGAATCTGGCTCGATCTGGCCCGATGGTACATCGGTCAGGGTCTTCTAAATCGCTGTTTTCTGCGGAAGAAAATGGTGGGCGTGGCAAGGATTGAACTTGCGACCCCTGCGATGTCAACACAGTGCTCTACCACTGAGCTACACGCCCACTCGGGAACGGGCATGTAGAGAGCAGTGGCGGGCGGCGCAAGCCTCGCAAGTCATCCCTAGCAGTTGCGCCCCGTCGGTTGAGATGAGACCATGCGGCCATGTCGACGATACGCATCGAAAGGCGCTTCCGGGGGCCGCCCGAGACGGGCAACGGCGGCTATGTCGCGGGCCTCGTCGCGGCGGCGCTTGGCGGTTCGAACTGCACCGTTACCTTGAAATCACCGCCGCCGATCGACGAGGACCTTACGCTAACCACGGAGGACGCGACGGCGACCCTCATTTGGGACGATTCCGTGGTCGTCACGGCCAGCAGCGAGCCGGTAGAGATAGAGGTTCCACCCCCGCCGTCTGTGGCCGATGCGCGCGATGCCGAGCCGCGCTTCGCCGGTCATTCGCACCACATCTTCCCGGGCTGCTTCGTCTGCGGACCTGAGAGGGCCGAAGGCGATGGCATGCGTATCTTCCCGGGTCGGATGCACGACAAGGCTCACCGGGTTGCCGCGACCTGGACGCCTGACGAGACGGTAACGGACGATGACGGCCTGGTCCGGCCAGAGTTCCTTTGGGCCGCCCTGGACTGTCCGGGCTACTTCGCGGCCGAAGAACATGCCGGCATGGCGTTGCTTGGACGAATGTCTGCCGTCCTTCATCGCCGGGTGCATGCGGGCGAGCCTTTGGTCGTCACCGGCTGGCCGATCGACAGCGAAGGGCGGAAGCACAGGGTCGGCAGCGCCTTGCACGACGCCAATGGCGAGCTTGTCGCTGCCGCCAAGGCGACGTGGATAACGCTCAACAAAGAAGAGCCAGCCGAGAACCGGCCGGAGTCTGCCTAGAGGCGGCCGTGTTGGTCTTCGGTCTGGAAGATCCGGTCGACCTCCGCGACAAGGTCCTTGAGGTGGAACGGCTTGGACAGGAGCTTGGCGCCCGGTGTCGTCCGGCCGCCTTGAAGCGCGACTGCGGCGAATCCCGTGATGAACATCACCCGGATCTCAGGATCGATGGCCGATGCCTTCTGGGCAAGCTCGATCCCGTCCATTTCCGGCATGACGATATCGGTCAGCAGCAGGTCGAATCGTTCGCTTTCCAGGAGGGGCATGGCCTCCGTGCCGCAGCCAACTGCCGCAACCTCATAGCCGACGCGCTGCAGCGCGCGCTGCAGATACTCGCGCATGGACGTATCGTCTTCGGCCAGGAGAATTTTCGCCATGTGTGACCTTATGCTCGGAACGTTTAAGATTTTCCAGCGTGATGGGTTCCAGTTGACCCGAAACGCGACAGAACTAGACAGGAACGCTTGAAGCCGATGTCCCTATCCCCTCCGGCCATTTATCCGTGCCGAGCTGACGTGCCGGTGCTGATTTCCGTGCCTCATGCGGGTCGCGATTATCCGCAATGGCTCATCGCGATGTGCAAAGGGGGTGCACCGGCACTCCACACCCTGGAAGACCCTTTGGTCGATGAGCTGGTCGAGGGCGCAATCGACAAGGGCATCGGCGCCGTCGTGGCCCAGGCGCCGCGCGCGGCGGTCGACTGCAACAGGGCCGAAGACGAGATCGATCCTACGGTCGTGCGCTCTGGGCCGATCCCGTCGCTGAGCCCACGCGCCCGTGGCGGCCTTGGTATCGTCCCCGGCCGCACGGCGACGCACGGCGCTCTATGGCGCCAGCCGATCGCCAGGCACGAGCTGGAAGAGCGCCTGACGCAGGCGCACCGGCCGTTCCACACCGCCATCGACGAACTCCTCCTTCGCCTGCTCGACCGATTCGGATGCGCGCTGTTGCTTGACTGTCATTCCATGCCGCCGCCCGAAAGCGGGCCTTCGGTCATCATCGGCGACCGCTACGGACAAAGCGCCGCACCTTGGGTGACCACGGAAGCAGTCAAGGTCGTGGCGTCGCTCGGCTTCCGGGTCGGCGTCAACCAGCCCTTCGCCGGAGGCCACGTCGTCCAGCGCCACGGAGCGCCCGCTCGCGGTATCCATGCCCTTCAGATCGAGATCGACCGTCGCTGCTACCTTCAGCCGGATTCAGCGCGTCGGGGAACGGGCTTTCCAAGGGCTGCCCGGCTGTTCGAAGAACTCGCCATGCGTCTTGGCACTCATCTGATCGACCGGCGCTTTTCGGAAGCTGCAGAATGAAAAAAGGCCGCCCCGGTTGCGCGGGGCGGCCTAGTTCAGGGAGGAAACGCACCCGCTGGTGCGTAGTCCGCGCCGCAATGAGGGGGAGCACGCGGCGGCGGACGACCTAAATGTGGGTTAGGCGGCGACCGGATTCAATTCGGTTCGCCTCGCAGGCTTCACGCCTCGGCGGTAGCAGGCTGCGGCGCCGGGATCGGACCCTTCCCCTGCTGCACCTGCCGCGAGAAGACCTCACGGATCTGCGACAGCGAAAAGAGGTGGGCGTAGATGAGGGCGAGCATGCCGCTCTGGTTCATCTTGCGAAGCTCGTCGCCGCGAAGCTCGCGCAGCTTCTCTTCGTCAACCATGCGGAAACCCCGATAGACGAACGGCTGCGGAGCGCCCTCGGGCTGGATGGCAACCTCGCCGTCCATCAGCAGGTCGCTCTTCTTGAGCTCCTGGATAAAAGCGGATGTGCGCTGGCCCGCAGTCTCGAACTGCTCACAGAATTGAAGGACCGCCTTGGTCGCTTCGGACGGGTCCGCGCCATTGAACAGCGGCTCGCCCTCCTCGAACTCGCCGACCGCGCCCGACTTTGGGTCGAAGCATAGCGAAAGCTCGTCGCTGTCCGGACGGAGCCGCGCCAACAAGAACGGATAACGGCGGAGATAGGCCGGGATGTACAGGCTCTGGTCGTGCGGAAGCCCGTCCTTGTCCAGGAAGGCGTTCGTGCCTTCGTTGAGCCCCATTAACGCTAGCGGCACCGGCTCCCCGCCCGTCGAGAAGACGATGGGATAATGCCGCTGCAGAAGTGCGAATTCGTCGACGGTGGCTGGAATGGCATGCGCTGTGCCCATTGCGGGGGCATTCTCGATCCGGCGGATCTTCATGTTCCCGTGCTGGCCGGAATTCAGGGCCTCGAGCGCATTGTAAAACAGAGGCAATTCCTGTGTGGGCGCGGCAGTCGCCATATTTCGGGTCTCTCCTGGGTGTCGGCCCCACGCGTGCGCGCACGTTTCCGGGGGCCGATGAAAATCGTCGGTGCGCTGTATGCAAGGCCCTCCGCTTTCGCAAGTGCTGCGAAGGCTTTCCGCCGGACACAATTCATTGATTGTTCAACGGACTGCCCGCAAGGCTGGTGGTTCTCCGGGGTTCACGACTGTCCAAATGCCGTTCACGCTTTTTCTCTCGCTCTTTCCGGCGATGATCGGCTTCGCAAGCGCTGGGCCGTCGGACGAGGTGCGCACGCTCGTCGTCGAACAGGAGGTCATCATGCGCATTCCGGTCCGGCCGCGGCCGTTTCGCCCCTTCGATTGGGAGCAGAAGAAGGGTCCCAAGTGCGTGACCGCCGGCAATATTCGCGGGGCGGCGCTTTCAGGCCGCGACACCGTGGACTTTCTGCTGTTCGACCGAACCCGATTGCGCGCGGAGCTTTCCGAAGATTGCCCGGCGCTCGATTTCTATAACGGTTTCTATCTGACCCCCGAAGACGGAAAGATCTGCGCCAAGCGCGACGGAATCCATTCGCGTATTGGAAGAAGCTGCCGCATCGAACGATTCCGCCGACTTGTGCCCAAGGAATCGCGTTGATTCCTTGACATCGCGGGCAAATCGCGCCTTAGCCCTCAATGGTCGAAAATGCCGCGGAACGTGCGCGGCAATCATCGCCTTTCATCCGGATTTTGCATGACTTTCGCCGATCTCGGCCTTTCCGACCAATTGCTCCGCGCCGTCGAAGAAAGCGGCTATTCGGAGCCGACACCGATTCAGCGCGGCGCTATTCCCTCCGTGCTGATGGGCCGCGATCTGGTCGGAATCGCGCAAACGGGCACGGGCAAGACGGCCAGTTTCGTGCTGCCGATGATCGACATTCTCGCCCACGGCCGCAGCCGTGCGCTCATGCCTCGGTCGCTAATCCTAGAACCGACCCGGGAGCTGGCGGCGCAGGTTTCCGAAAATTTCGAGAAGTACGGCAAGTATAACCGCCTCTCGATGGCCCTGCTCATCGGTGGCGTCCAGATGGGCGACCAAGTGAAGGCGCTCGAAAAGGGCGTCGACGTCCTGATCGCTACGCCAGGCCGCCTGATGGACCTGTTCCAGCGCGGCAAAATCTTGCTGAACGGCTGTGAGCTGCTCGTCATCGATGAGGCAGACCGCATGCTCGACATGGGCTTCATCCCGGACATCGAGGAAATCTGCTCGAAACTTCCGAAGTCGCGGCAGACCCTCCTCTTCTCGGCCACGATGCCTCCGCCGATCCAGAAACTGGCGGCCAAGTTCCTCAATGAGCCGAAGCGGATCGAAGTCGCCCGTCCGGCAACCGCCAACGTCAATATCGAGCAGCGGCTGGTCAACGTACGCGCGGACAAGAAGCGTGACGTCCTGCGAGACATCCTTCGCCACGACGAGGTGAAGAATGCGATCGTCTTTTCTAATCGCAAGTCGACCGTTCGGGAGCTTGCGACGAGCCTGAAAAGGTCGGGGTTCGCGGTCGGGCAGATCCACGGGGACATGGACCAGTCGGATCGCATCGCCGAATTCGACCGCTTCAAGAACGACGAGATCAACATCCTCGTCGCGTCCGACGTCGCTGCACGCGGACTGGACGTCAAAGGCGTGAGCCACGTGATCAACTTCGACGTTCCGTGGCAGCCCGACGATTACATCCACCGCATCGGGCGCACTGGCCGCGCAGGGATGACGGGCATCGCGGTCATGCTTGCAACGCGCGAAGATGCCGAGGCGGTCGCGGCGATCGAGAAGCTTACCGGCGTGAAGTTCGCACGGGCGGCTGATGCTCCTCAGGAGGAGGCAGCGCCTCCAGAGACGAAGCGCACGCAGAAAAAGGCGCCTGAGAAGAAGCCCGAGGAAAAGAAGTCCGCTGAGAAGAAGCCAGCTCGTGCCAAACACGCAGAACGGCCGCCTCTTGAGCAGCGCGACGACCAGGACGAGCAACGCGCGCCTTCTCCCGTCGTCGAGGACCTGGAGCCCGAATGGAACGGTCCTCTGCCCTCATTTCTCTCGGTCAAAGCCTTTTAGGCGCCCTCTGAGCTCGGTGCCCGCCGCATGATGAAATGCGGCACAGCCCTTTCGATAACGGCATCGTAGTCCACTTCGAAGCCGCGCTTGCGGTAGAAGCGGATGGCTCGCTGGTTATGCTGGATGACGTTCAGCCACATCGGCCGGTCCAGCCCGAGCCACTCCATTCCGGCGCGCATCAAGATGCTTGAAACTTTACTTCCGTGGAACTCGGGGTCGACCATAAGCCAGTCTAGCTCCCGATCATCCGCTGCGTGGACCGTGGAGATTACATAGCCGGCGAAACGACCGTCGACGAAGGCCGCCGTGAAGTGCTGGTGCTCGTTGGCGCATGCCGCGAGCGCAGTTTCCGCGGCGATCCGCACGACCCTCCGATTGGCTTCAACTTGCTCAGGCGTGAGGGCGTCGGCGTAAAAGGTTGCTGCGGTCGCGCGGTCGGTCAAAGCTGTAATGTCGTCCGCATCGATCCGCTCCAACGCAGCGCGGTCACTCGGAAGCTCGATCATGTATTCCTGCAATATCGACCAAGAAATTCCGATGCGAAAACTGTCAGCCGGGCCTCGCCAATCGCATCGCGGAGGCCCTGCATCAGCCGTTGATAGAACCACAGATTATGCTCGGTCATCAGCATCGCACCGAGGATTTCACCCGACCGGACGAGGTGATGAACATAGGCCCGCTCGAATTGTGAGCAGGTCGGACATGGACAGCCGGGCTCTATTGCTTCCCGGTCTTCCGCGAATTTCGCATTCCGGATGTTCATCGGCCCGTCGGCGGTGAAAGCCTGCCCAGTCCGCCCCGATCGTGTCGGGAGGACGCAATCGAACATGTCGATTCCGCGCCTGACGGCCTCGACCACGTCGTCCGGCTTGCCGACGCCCATCAGGTAGCGCGGCTTGTCCTCTGGAAGCTGGCTCGGCGCGTAGTCTAGGCAGGCGCACATCGCCTCGTGTCCCTCGCCCACGGCCAGCCCGCCCACCGCGTAGCCATCGAAACCGATGTCGATCAGCGCTTCGGCCGATGCCTTGCGCAGGTCCTGGTCCAGGCCGCCCTGCTGAATGCCGAACAGCGCAGCCCTCTCGGCATGATCAGTGCCGCGAACGAATTCCTCCCGTGAGCGTCTGGCCCAGCGCATCGATCGCTCCATTGCTTCGGCCGCCTCGTCCCGGGTCGCGGTCGCAGGCACAAGCTGGTCGAACGCCATGACAATGTCGGACCCCAGCAGCCGCTGGACCTCGATCGACCGTTCCGGACTCAGCATGTGACGAGTACCGTCGAGATGGCTGGCGAAGGAGACGCCTTCCTCCGTGACCTTGGTCAGCTCGCTGAGGCTCATCACCTGATAGCCGCCGCTATCGGTGAGGATCGGCCGCTCCCAGCCCATGAAGCGGTGGAGCCCGCCAAGGCGGGCCATTCGCTCGGCGCCAGGCCGGAGCATCAGGTGATACGTATTGCCAAGGATGATGTCCGCGCCGGACGCGCGCACGTCCTGCGGCTTCATCGCCTTGACGGTCGCACCGGTGCCAACCGGCATGAACCCCGGCGTACGGATCTCGCCGCGCTGCATGGCGATCGTGCCAGTGCGGGCGGCGCCATCAGTCGACGAGATGTTGAACGCGAAACGGGTCATTGCGGCGCGCTCCTAGCCGCCACGACCCTCCCGGCTAGGAGCGGCCGGTGATCGAGCCCTGGATCTATCCGGTCCTTACAGCGACGGCCGTCCTGACCGGCTTCATCGACGCGATTGCCGGCGGCGGCGGACTTATCATGCTGCCGGCTCTGCTCTTTTCGGGTGTGCCGCCCATCCAGGCACTCGCAACGAACAAGCTCCAATCGGTTTTCGGGACCGCGGTCGCGACACGGAATTACGCGCGAGCGGGCCTGGTGAACTGGCGCGAGCATAAGCTGACCATTGTGCTCGTTTTTGTCGGAGCGACGGTCGGCGTCCTGCTCGTCCAGATGATCGACGCTTCGGTGCTGAATCTCATCATCCCGCTGCTGTTGGTTTCGGTTGCCATCTACGTCCTCGTCAGTCCGCGCATGTCCGACGAAGATGCGCACCAGCGACTGAGCGAGCGAGGCTATGCGCCGATCGGCGGGCTCATAGGCTTGTATGACGGCTTCTTCGGACCGGGGACCGGCACCTTCTTCACCACGAGCTTAGTGGCGCTGCGGGGTTACGGCCTGACCCGCGCAACGGCTGTCACGAAGCTGCTGAACTTCACGAGCAACGTTGCCAGCGTCCTCTTCTTCGCTCTCGGCGGGCAAATGCTTTGGCTTCTCGGCCTGTGCATGGCGGCCGGGGCGATGTTTGGCGGCTGGCTGGGCTCGCACAGCGCGATCCGCTTCGGGGCGAGGCTCATCCGGCCACTGCTGGTCGTCATCTCCCTCGGCCTGACGGCGCGGCTGTTGTGGGGCTATTTCGCCGGCTGAGGAAGCAACAGGCTCGCGTCGCCGTAGGAGTAGAAGCGGTATCCCTCCTTCACCGCATGGGCATAGGCCGCCTTCATCACCTCAAGGCCCATCATCGCGCTGACCAGCATGAACAAGGTGGACTTGGGCAGATGGAAGTTGGTCACAAGGCCGTCGACCGCCTTGAACTGGTAGCCCGGGGTGATGAAGATCGCCGTGTCGCCCTCGAACGGATGGATCGTGCCGTTCGCATCCGCCGCGCTTTCGAGCAGGCGAAGCGAAGTGGTTCCGACCGCAATCAGCCGGCCCCCCGATACCTTCACCGCATTGAGCCGCTCGGCGGTTTCGGCGTCGATCCGGCCCCATTCGGCGTGCATCCTGTGCTCGCTCGTGTCCTCCGCCTTGACCGGAAGAAATGTGCCCGCGCCGACGTGCAGGGTGAGCGTCTCGCGCCGGATCCCATGCGCCTCCAGAGCATCGATCAGGCGCGGAGTGAAATGCAGGGCAGCGGTCGGCGCGGCCACCGCACCATCCTGGCGGGCGAACATGGTCTGGTAATCGTCGCGATCGGACTCATCGGCCGGCCGCCGCGAGGCGATATAGGGCGGCAGTGGCATCCTGCCCGCGCGATCGAGAAGCACGTCGACCGGCTCATCACCCTCGAAGTGCAGCAGGATGGCGCCTTCGTCGTTCCGTTCGGCTACGGACGCAGCTACGTCACCACCGAACTCGACAGTATCGCCGATCCGCAGGCGCTTGGCGTTGCGGACGAAAGCCCACCATTCGCGTGTGCCTTCGCGCTTGTGCAGCGTTGCGCCGATGCGGGCCTCGCCGCGGCGGCCTTCGAGCTGCGCCGGTATGACCCGGGTGTCGTTGAAGACAAGCATATCGCCAGGGCGCAGGAGCGTTGGCAGGTCGAGGACGGTGCGGTCCGATACGTCCTCGCCCTCCACCAGCAGCAATCGCGCCGAGTCCCGCGGCTTTGCGGGCCTCAGCGCGATCAGTTCGGCGGGAAGGTCGAAGTCGAAAAGGTCGACGCGCATTCGCGCGCCCTAGCCTCCGAGCGACGCGCGGACGATCTTTGTCGGCTCGGCCGGCGGTTCGCCCGGCGCAATGGCGTCCACGGCCGGCATTCCTTCGATCACGCGTCCCATGACCGTGTAATTGTTGTTCAGGGTCGCGTTAGGGCCCAGCATGATGAAGAACTGGCTGTTCGCGGAATCCTTCGCTTCCGCGCGGGCGGCGCCGAAAGTGCCACGAAGGAACGGCAGCGTGTTGAACTCGGCCTTGAGGTCCGGGAGGGTCGACCCGCCCTGGCCAGTTCCCTTCGGATCGCCGCCTTGAGCCATGAAGCCGGGGACGACGCGATGAAACGTCAGTCCGTTGTAGAAGCCCTGCCGCACCAGCGTCTTGATCCGTTCTACATGCGATGGTGCAGCATCAGGCCGAAGCATCACGACCACGGACCCGCCCGAGCTCAGCTCCAGGGTGAGTTTGTTCGAGGGATCGTTGGCGACCTCTTGCGGCGCAATGACGCTTAGCACGGCCGGCATTGGTTCCGGGGCCGGAGCCGGCTTCGCCGCAATCAACGCCACGGCCGAAAGTGAAAACAAAACCCGCCCAATCATGCTCCCGCTTCTCCTTCGAGGTGCCGCTGTACATCCGCCGCGACTGCCGGCGTGACGAACTTGTCGATCGCTCCGCCATAACGGGCGATTTCCTTAACCAGACGTGAGGCGATCGGCTGAAGCGACACGTCGGCCATCAGGAAGACCGTTTCTATATCGTCGTTCAGCTGCTGGTTCATGCCCGCCATCTGGAATTCATATTCGAAATCCGCGACGGCCCGAAGGCCGCGAATGATCATCGACGCGCCCTGCGATTCCGCGAAGTTCATCAGCAAGGAGTCGAACTCGACGACGGAAATGTTCGAGCCCAGACCCGCGACTTCGCGGCGCACCATCGCCATGCGCTCGCCTATGGTGAACATCGGCTCCTTGGACGGATTGGTGGTAACTCCGACGACCAGCCGGTCGACGAGGTGCGCACTACGCCTGATGATGTCGATATGACCGAGCGTGATCGGGTCGAACGTACCCGGATAGACGCCAATGCGTTCCCCCATGTCGACCCTCCCCTTAGTGATTGCGCTCTATGGCAAATCGCGCGAGCGCGCGCAGCAGGTTTGCTTCCTCGCCATGCTCCGCGAGGTGCTCGATCGCCTGATTTACGAGAACGCGCGCCTGCTGCTCGGCCCGGTCGGGGCCGAAGACCGAAACGAACGTCGCCTTGCCAGCTTCGGCATCCTTCCCTGTCCGCTTGCCCGCGGCGTTTGGATCACCGGCATGATCGATCAGGTCGTCGGCGATCTGGAAAGCGAGACCGATATTTCGAGCGTAACCGCGATAAGGGGTCCGCGCTTCGGCAGGCAGCCGGGCCATGATGCACGGCGCCTCGACCGCATATTCGATGAGCGCACCCGTCTTGAGCTGCTGCAGGCGGGTAATCGCCGGAAGATCCAGCGACTTCCCTTCTGCGGCAAGGTCCATCATCTGGCCGCCCGCCATGCCCGAAGGTCCGGAAGCCTTCGCAAGCTCGAGCACCAGGTCGGATCGGACGAACGGATCTTCATGCGTCTCGGAGTCCGCGAGAATTTCAAAGGCCAGCGCGTGAAGACTGTCCCCGGCGAGTACCGCGGCAGCCTCGCCGAAAGCCTTGTGCACCGTCGGCTTGCCACGCCGGACGTCATCGTCGTCCATGCAGGGCAGGTCGTCGTGGATGAGCGAATAGACGTGGATGGCCTCGACCGCGGCGCCGACCCGAAGCGCCCGGTCCCAGGCAATCCCAAACAGGCGTGAGGCGGCGACGGTCAGCAGCGGGCGAAGTCGCTTCCCGCCGCCGATCGCGGCATGTCGCATAGCCTCGAAGAGTATTGCGCGGCCGTCGTCGTCACGTGAGACGAGCAACCGCGCGAAGAAGCCGTCGATTTCAGTGCAGACGCGGCTGGACTCGGCGTCGAGCTCGAGCCGGCTGCGATCTACCGTCTCAACCGGCATCGAACGGAGTGACGCCGGACGGGCGGCCGTCGGCGCCGAAGGCAATCTGCTCGATACGCTCCTGCGCCGCCTTGAGCCGCGCTTCGCAATGACGGCGAAGGCGATCACCCTCCTGGTAGAGTTCGATCGACTGGTCGAGCGGAGCTTCGCCGCGTTCGAGCAGGCGCACGATCTCCTCAAGGCGAGCGAGCGCCGCCTCGAAACTCAGTTCGGTCTGCTGTTCGGGCGCGTCCATGGCAGAGGAATGACCCTCTTGAGCTGTTAGATCAATCGCGGCGGAAGGGGTCGCGGATGCCCGGAACGATTTCGTCGGAAACCGTCTCACCTGCCTCGGCCGCCGCAAGAGCCGCCTCGGCGTCGCGATGGTGCTGCTCGCGCTCCGCCCGGAGCTGCTCGATCAGGGCATCGCGGTCGCTTTCGAACCGCTCGTCGGTCGGTGCAGCGCCGCCGGCCGCCTTCTGCGCCTTGATGATCGCCGCATCGAGCTCACGCTGGCTCGTAAGCCCAAGAGTCACCGGATCCTTCGGCGTGATGTTCGCCATGTTCCAGTGGCTGCGCTCGCGGATGGCAGCAATGGTCGTGCGGGTCGTGCCGATCAGCTTGCTGATCTGGCCGTCCGTGACTTCCGGGTGATTTTTGATGATCCAGGCGATGCCGTCCGGCTTGTCCTGCCGCTTCGACACCGGCGTGTAGCGCGGCCCCTTGGTGCGGCGAACGGGATCCGGCGCCTTGTGCATCTGCAGCTGGTAGTTGGAGTTGGCTTGACCCTTCTCAATCTCCTCGTGGGTCAGCTCGCCCGCGCGAAGCGGATCACGGCCCGTCAGCTTGGTCGCGGCGGTGTCGTCGGCGATCGCCTGCACTTCCAGGATGTGCAGCCCGCAGAATTCGGCAATCTGCTCGAACGTGAGCGACGTATTCTCCACCAGCCAGGCGGCGGTCGCATGGGGCATCAGGGGCTGGGCCACTGGGTCTCTCCGGTCTCTAAAAACGAATAGGGCCGCCCCTTACGGAGCGGCCGGCGTTGCGAGCGACTTACGCTTGCGGCGCTCCCGGGGCAAGCTCTCAAGCATTCATCTCGATATGCCTGGGATGGAGCATGATCCGCTCCATCCACGCGATGACGTTGGGATAGAGATTAAGATCGAAATCCGCCTCGTCGGCGACGTGCGTGTAGGCGAATAGACAGATATCAGCGAGCGTGATCGCGTCGCCGACGAGCCACTCCCGCTCCGCCAGATGCTCGTTCATCAGCTGCAGAGCCTCGTTGCCTGCCTTGCGCTTGACCGCGATCTGCTCGCGCTGAAGCCCGGTCAAAGCCTCCAGCCCGACGAAACAGAGCCAGAAGCGCACCGTCGCGATGTTCGGCTCGTGATTATACTGTTCGAAGAACATCCAGCGCAGCATGTCGGCCCGGTGGAACTTGTCCGACGGCACGAGAGGTGAGCCGTCGGCCAGATAGAAGCAGGCGGCATTGCTCTCCGGAATGAAGCGGTCGCCGACCTGGAGCACCGGAATGCGGCCGTTGGCGTTGACGTTCGCGAGGAACTCGGGCGTCCGCGTCTCGCCCTTCATGATGTCGTAGGCGCGCGTTTCGATCGGCACGCCGACATGCGCCGCCGTCAGCCGGACCTTATAGCAATTGCCCGAGGCGGGGTCTTCGTGAAGGATGATTTTCTCGGTCATTTCCGGACCTCCAGCACGATCTTGCCGACATGCTCGCCGGCTTCCATGCGCGCATGCGCCTCCGCTGCCCGATCAAGCGGAAAGACGCTGTCGATGACCGGCCTTAGCCGCCCGCCCTCTACATAAGGCCATGCAGTTCGCACGATCTCGTCCGCTACCATTGTCTTGAACTCGACGGAACGTGGCCTGAGTGTCGATCCGGTCAGCGTCAGCCTGCGGCGCATGATGTCAGGGATGAGGACTTCGGACTTGGCTCCTCGCTGGAATGCGATGGATACGTGCCGGCCGTCGTCCGAGAGCGACGCGAGATTGCGTGGAAGATAGTCTCCGCCGACCATGTCCAGCACCACGGATACACCCCGTCCGTCGGTGATCCGCTTCACCTCCTCGACGAAATCCTGCGAACGGTAGTTGATCGCGGCCGCGGCTCCGAGTTCCAGGGCGCGAGCGCATTTCTCGTCGCTTCCGCAAGTCACGATGACCTTAAGATTGAACAGGACGCCGAGCGCAATGGCCATTGTCCCGATGCCGCTCGTGCCACCATGGACGAGCACCGCCTCGCCCTCCGCGGCAAAGCCGCGCTCGAACAGGTTCACCCAGACCGTGAACAAGGTCTCCGGCATGGCGGAGGCCTCGATGAGGGACAGGGTTTCGGGGATCGGGAGACAGGTCCCGGCCGGCGCGAGGCAATATTCCGCATAGCCGCCGCCGGCCACGAGCGCGCAGACCTGCTTACCGAGCAGGCTCCCAGCGCCCTCCCCCGCCTCGACGACTGTGCCTGACACTTCGAGGCCGAGAATGTCCGGCGCGCCAGGCGGCGGCGGATAGAGACCCCGCCGCTGCAGGATGTCGGGGCGGTTCACGCCGGCCGCGGCAACTTCGATGAGGACTTCACCGGGCGCGACACGCGGAACCGGCCGTTCGACCAGTGCAAGCTCCTCCGCGCCGTCGGGCTGCGGGGCGACGATCGCCTTCATCGAAGCAGGCACTGGGCTGGGCATTCGCCGCGCTTATTGACAGCACGCCCAAGGAGGTCAACGATTCCCCAATGGACCTTGAGGAACTCTTCCCGAGCAAGCCGGGCGACCCTCTGGCGGAGCTTGCAAAACAGGATCTCGACCCCATTTCGATCGAGGAACTCCACGCCCGCATCGAAGCCCTCAAAGCGGAGATCGCCCGGGTGGAGGCCCACATCAACCGTGCGCAGGCGCATCGATCCGCCGCCGACGAGCTCTTCAAAAAGTGATCGCGGTCCGGGTCGTTCAGGCTCAGACAAGCTTTGGCTGCGATAATCTGGGGATAAGCGGTTCCGAAGCCCTTGATTGCACGTTTGCCGCGTATGACATTTCTTAGTGAGCCCGGCCCATTTCCGGAGACCGGGCAGGAGTAAAGCCTAAATGCCCAGTTTCGCTCGCGAACTCGAACAGACCCTGCACAACGCACTGGCTGAGGCCAGCCGGCGTCGTCACGAGTACGCGACTCTCGAACATCTTCTGATCGCCCTCATCGACGACGAGCATGCGTCCAAGGTCATGACGGCCTGCGGCGTCAGCCGGGACGAGCTTCGCGCGAGCGTGAAGCACTATCTCGACAATGAGCTGGGGGCGCTGGTCGCCGACAGCGGCACCGACCCGACTCCGACAAGCGGTTTCCAGCGAGTCGTCCAGCGAGCGATTCTGCACGTCCAGTCGTCCGGTCGCGATGAAGTGACGGGCGCCAACGTGCTCGTGGCGCTCTTTTCCGAACGCGAGAGCTATGCGGTCTATTTCCTGCAGCAGCAGGACATGAGCCGCCTCGATGCGGTGACTTATATCAGCCACGGGGTCGGCAAGGGCGATACGCCCGCCGAGGCGCGCGAGGTCGGTAGCACCGAGGAGAAGACCGAGAAGTCCGAAGGCAAGAAGGAAAGCGCGCTCAAGCAGTTCACGGTCGACCTCAATGAGAAGGCGCGTCACGGTAAGGTCGATCCGCTGATCGGGCGCATGCCGGAAGTCGAGCGGACGGTTCAGATCCTGTGCCGCCGGTCGAAGAACAACCCGCTCTACGTCGGCGAGCCCGGCGTGGGTAAGACCGCGATCGCCGAGGGCTTGGCCCGCAAGATCATTGAGGGCGACGTTCCAGACGTTCTCAAGCCAGCGACGATCTACTCGCTCGACATGGGCGCGCTGCTGGCCGGCACGCGTTACCGCGGCGACTTCGAGGAGCGGCTCAAGAGCGTGGTCTCCGAACTCGAGAAGCTGCCGGATGCCATCCTCTTCATCGACGAGATTCACACCGTCATTGGTGCCGGGGCCACCTCAGGCGGCGCAATGGACGCTTCGAACCTGCTGAAGCCGGCTCTGTCTTCGGGCACGATCCGCTGCATCGGGTCGACTACGTACAAGGAGTTCCGCAACCACTTCGAGAAGGACCGGGCATTGCTCCGGCGCTTCCAGAAGATCGACGTGAACGAGCCGACGGTCGAGGACACGATCAAGATTATCGCCGGCCTGCGCTCCTCGTTCGAGCAGCACCACAACGTCCGCTATACGCCGGACGCGGTGAAGAGCGCAGTCGAGCTCAGCGCACGGTACATCCACGACCGCAAGCTGCCCGACAAGGCGATCGACGTGATCGACGAGGTCGGCGCGATGCAGATGCTCGTTCCGCCTTCGCGCCGGAAGAAGGTGATCACGACCAAGGAAATCGAAGCCGTAGTCGCGACCATGGCGCGAATCCCGCCGAAGTCCGTCTCGACCGACGACAAGCGAGTGCTCGAGAACCTCGAGGCCGACCTCAAGCGAGTCGTGTTCGGCCAGGATATGGCGATCGAAAAGCTGGCATCGGCGATCAAGCTGTCGCGCGCCGGACTTCGCGAGCCCGACAAGCCGATCGGCAACTATCTGTTCTCCGGCCCCACCGGCGTCGGCAAGACGGAGGTCGCTCGTCAGCTTGCCTCGATCATGGGCATCCCGCTCCAGCGCTTCGACATGTCGGAGTATATGGAGCGGCACTCGGTGAGCCGCCTCATCGGCGCGCCTCCGGGCTATGTGGGCTACGACCAGGGCGGCCTGTTGACCGATGCGGTCGACCAGCATCCGCACAGCGTGCTCCTGCTCGACGAGATTGAAAAGGCGCACCCCGACCTGTTCAACATCCTGCTTCAGGTGATGGACAACGGGAAGCTGACCGATCACCACGGCAAGACGGTCGACTTCAGGAACACCATCCTGATCATGACCACCAATGCCGGCGCCGCGGACATGGCGCGCGAAAGCATCGGCTTCGGCGCGGCGACCCGCGAGGACGCTCAGGAAGATGCGGTGAAGAAGATGTTCACGCCGGAGTTCCGCAACCGGTTGGATGCGATCGTTCCGTTCGCCTACCTGCCGCCGGCTGTCGTCTCACGCGTCGTCGACAAGTTCATTCTGCAGCTGGAGCTGCAGCTTGCCGACCGCGGCGTTCACATCGAGCTGGATGACGAATCCCGCAAGTGGCTGACCGACCGCGGCTATGACAAGCTCTACGGCGCTCGTCCGATGGCCCGTCTGGTTCAGGAGAAGATCAAGCAGCCGCTCGCGGAAGAGCTGCTGTTCGGCAAGCTGGTCAACGGCGGTGAGGTCAACGTCCGCATCAAGGACAATGCCCCCGTGTTCGAGATCACGCCTGCCGCTCCGAAGGCGGCGAAGGCGAAGGGCAAGGCCAAGGCGACCGCAAAGTCGAAAGGCGGAGCAACCGCCGCCGAGTAACGCCTAGCTTCAACGATCAAGGGCCGGGACGCACTCCCGGCCCTTTTCTATTGCGCGGGGATGGGCGGCATCTGCGCGCTGAACCGAGCCGCCTCTTCCGATCCGCGGGTGGCGTCGCCTTCGCTGTAGCTGTGCGCGCCGGCACCGGCGAGGTGCCCGCCCTGGACGATCAGATATTCGTCGCGGATCGGCCGTCCTTCGAAAAAGCATTCCAATATCTCGCGAGTGCCGGCGGCATAGCGCGCCTGCGCCGACAAGGTCGTGCCGGAAATGTGCGGGGTCATTCCCTGATGCGGCATCGTGCGCCATGGGTGGTCGCCCGGAGCCGGCTGCGGGAACCAGACGTCACCCGCATAACCTGCAAGGTGACCGCTTTCGAGTGCAGCCACCACTGCTTCGCGATTGACGATCTTTCCGCGCGCCGTGTTCACCAGATAGGCGCCGCGCTTCATCCGCCCGATCATCGCCGCGTCGAACAGATTTTCCGTTTCCGGATGGAGCGGCGCGTTGATCGTCACGACGTCGCAGTGCGGCACCATGTCCGCCGCGGATTTGTGGAAAGTCACGCCAAGTTCGCGCTCAACCTCTTCGGGGAGGCGATGGCGGTCGGTGTAATGCAAGTGAATGTCGAACGGCTTCAACCGCCGCAGCACGGCCGAGCCGATCCGCCCGGCCGCGACGGTGCCGATGTGCATGCCTTCGATGTCGTACGATCGGGACGCGCAGTCCGCGATATTCCACCCGCCCGCTTTCACCACCTCCCATGAAGGCAGATAGTTTCTCGCCAACCCGAGGATCATCATGACCACGTGCTCCGCAACGCTGATCGAGTTGCAGTAGGTCACCTCGGCCACCGTGATTCCCCGCTCGATCGCGGCCTGCAGGTCGACGTGATCGGAGCCGATGCCAGCCGTGATCGCAAGCTTGAGGTTCTTCGCCTTCGCGATGCGCTCTTCCGTCAGATATCCAGGCCAGAAGGGCTGGGAAATCACCACGTCGGCGTCCACGAGCTCGCGCTCGAAAATGCTGTCCGGCCCGTCCTTGTCCGACGTCACGACGAGCTGGTGTCCAGCCGCTTCCAGGAACGGCCGGAGCCCCAGCTCGCCCGACACGCTGCCGAGCAGCTGCCCGGGCTGGAAATCGATCGCCCGAGGCGTGGGCAGCGATTGCCCGTCGGGATACTTCTCGACGTGCGGCAGATCGTCGCGAGGATAGCTGTTCGGATATCCTTCGGCCGGGTCGGCGTAGAGGACGCAGAGAATCTTCGCCATGGACGTGCCCTTCGTAACCTTGGGTCGGACGGCACCGGATACGCTCGGCTCGTTCGCCACCGCGTTGCAAATGCGGATGCCTTACCACTTCACAACTGTCGCGGCACGGTTGTTCGTTCGTCGAACATTCAGGGCGCCGGGCAACCGTAAGGCGCTTGCGGGAACGCGCTTGCTGTTGAATGTTCCCTGCACGAATTCGAGGGGAAGTTTCCGATGATCTCACGTCCGCTTGCGCCCTTGGCGCTCCTTCTCGCCGCGACCGGCCTTTGTGCTCCGGCCCTGGCGGCGCCGGCCGAGGGTCCGAACTCCGCCTTCACCGGCCGCGACCTGTTCGAACTGTCGGTCGCCACGGATCCGCAGATCAGCCCTGACGGCCGCTCGATCGCCTATGTTCGCCAGTCCGCCGACATCATGACCGATCGCGCACGCTCGACGATCTGGCTGGTCGACGTCGCGACGGGCAAGCAGCAGCCGCTGGTGGCCGGGACCGGTCATCACTTCAGCCCGCGCTGGTCGCCTGACGGAACGCGCCTGGCCTATTTCTCGACGGCGGAAGGATCGAGCCAGCTCTACGTTCGCTGGATGGCGTCGGGCGAGGCCGCTCGTGTGACCGGCCTTCCGAATAGCCCGAATTCGCTCGAATGGTCGCCGGACGGCCGAAGCATCGCCTACGACATGATCGTGCCGGATGAAGCCCTGAAATTGGGCGCGGCTCCGGCTAAACCGGAAGGCGCGCAATGGGCAGCGCCGCTCGAGATCATCGACAAGGTCAATTATCGCGCGGACGGCCTCGGCTACATCAAGCCGGGCTACTCCCATGTCTTCGTAGTGAACTCGACCGGCGGCGCACCGCGTCAACTCACGTTCGGCGCGTTCAATCACAATGGGCCGATCAGCTTCACGCCCGATGGGCGCACATTGCTGTTCAGCGGCAATCGCAATGCCGATTGGGAGCGGGACGCGCTGGAGGCCGACATTTACGCGGTGGACCTCGCTAGCGGCGCAGTGCGTGCGCTCACCACCCGCAACGGGCCCGACATCGCGCCGATGGTCTCGCCCGACGGCCGCCGGATTGCGTACTTCGGCTTCGACGACAATGGCGGCGCGTTCAACAATACGCAGCTCTACGTCATGGACATCAATGGCGGCGCACCACGCGTGCTGACCGGATCGCTGGACCGCAGCATCGATTCCGCCGAATGGGCGTCGGATAGCCGCTCCCTGGTCATCAAATATGACAGCGAGGCCAAGGGTATGCTCGCCCGCCTTTCGCTCGACGGGCGCGTCCAGCCGCTGACGGACACCTTAGCCGGCGCCGGCCTCGACCGCCCATATTCGGGCGGCGATTTCAGCCTCGCCAAGAACGGCAACATCGCCTTCACGACCGGCAACGTCCACCGGCCAGCCGAGCTGGCCGTCCTGAGCGGCGGCAAGACGCGGACGCTAACCGACCTGAATGCCCAGCTCGCATCCAAGCGGCTCGGCGAAGTGCGCGAACTCGCGGTCACCGCGCCCGACGGACTGCGCGTGCCGACCTGGCTGCTCACCCCGCCGGGCTATGTCGAAGGGCAGAAGGTACCGGTGATCCTGGAAATTCATGGCGGCCCGGCAACGGCTTACGGACCCTATTTCTCGACCGACTACCAGCTTTACGCGGCAGCCGGTTACGCCGTGCTCTTCGCCAACCCGCGCGGCTCGACGAGCTATGGGCAGAGCTTCACCGACCAGATTCAACTAGCTTATCCCGGCAAGGACCACGACGATCTGATGGCGGCGGTCGACGCAGCTGTCGCGTCAGGTGTCGCCGATCCCGCAAACCTGTTCATCACCGGCGGCTCCGGCGGCGGCGTTCTCACCGCCTGGGCGATCGGCAAGACGGACCGGTTCCGCGCGGCAGCTGTTCAGAAGCCGGTGATCAACATGGTCAGCCAGGCGCTGAACGCGGACGGACCGGCCTACTTCGGCCCCTATTGGTTCGGGAAAATGCCGTGGGAGGACCCGCAGGCCTATTGGGCGCGATCGCCGCTGAGCCTGGTCGGCAATGTGAAGACGCCGACCCTGGTGGTTGTCGGGAGCGACGATTTCCGCACTCCGCCAGCCGAGGCGGAGCAATATTATGCAGCGCTGCAGCTCCGGAAGATTCCGACGGCCTACATCAAGGTTCCGGGCGTCGGGCATGGCATCACCGCCCGGCCCAGCCAATCGGCGGCGAAGGCAAGCGCGATCATTGCCTGGTTCGACAAATATCGGAAGCGCTGACCCCTTCCCCTCGCCTGATCGAGGAGGCATGAGATTTCTCAATTCAATCAGCCGAGGGAGTGCTCGCGTGATCCGTAAATCGCTTTTCCTTGCTGCAGCCGTCATGCTGCCGGCAGCAGCCGTCGCTCAGCAGGCGACTTTCGACCAGGCCCGGTTGAAGGAGCACATCCGCGTCCTGTCCGACGACAATTTCGAAGGGCGCGGGCCGGCGACATCGGGCGAGACCAAGACCGTCCAATATCTGTCCCAGCAGTTCCAGGCGGCGGGCCTTCAGCCGGGCGGCGAGGTCGTCAACGGCCAGCGCCAGTGGACACAACGCGTCCCCCTGCTGAAGTCGGACATCACCGGCAGCCCGATCATCACCATGCAGACGCCCGCGGGTGGCATGCGCCTGTCACAGGGCGAAGAAATTGCGATCCGCTCGCCGATGAACGGCCAGACCCAGGTTCGGCTCGACAACGTACCTCTGGTCTTTGCCGGATACGGTGTCGCTGCCCCGGAGCGTCAATGGGACGATTTCAAGGACGTCGACGTTCGCGGCAAGGTGATTGTCGTCTTCGTCAATGATCCCGACTTCGAAGGTGGCGAGGGCGATTTCGGCGGCAAGGCAATGACCTATTACGGCCGCTGGACCTACAAATATGAAGAGGGCGCTCGGCGCGGTGCCGCGGGCGTGCTCGTCATTCACGAATCCGAGCCGGCATCCTACGGCTGGGCGACGGTCAAGAATTCGAACACCAACACCATGTTCGACATCGTCCGCCAGAACCCGGCGTCCGAGCACACTGCGGTCGAGGGTTGGGTCCAGCGCGACCTTGCGGCGAAGCTCTTCCAGGATGCGGGGATGACCTTCGAGCAGGCCAAGGCGGCCGCCAAGAAGCGCGGCTTCCGTCCGGTCGAGCTGAAATCGACGCTCAGCACCACGCTGAACGCGAAGACGGAAGTGATCACGTCCTTCAACGTGGTCGGCATCCTCCCGGGCAAGACGCGCCCGGACGAGACGGTCATCTACACGGCGCATCACGACCATCTCGGCATCGGCCTGCCCGACGCGAACGGCGACCGGATCTATAACGGGGCGCTCGACAATGCGACGGGCACCGCCCACTTGATCGAGCAGGCACGAGCCTTCGCGAAGAAGCCGCGCACCGACCGCAGCGTTGTCTTCCTCGCCGTCGCCGCCGAGGAGAAGGGCCTTCTGGGTTCGGAATATTATGCGTCTAACCCCCTCTACCCGCTCGGCAAGACGGCCGGCGTTCTCAATACGGACGGCGGCGCGATCTACGGCCCTGCACGGGACTTCAGCATCTCGGGACTGGCGAAGCTCGGACTGCTCGACATGTTGATTGCGGAAGGTCGCCGTCAGAGCCGCACGTTCACGCCCGACCCGCGCGTCGAGGCGGGCAGCTTCTATCGTTCGGACCACTTCCCGTTCGCGAAAACGGGTGTCCCGGCGATTTCCTGGCGTCCGGGCACCGATTTGCTTCAGGGCGGAAAGGCCCGGGGCAAGGCGCTGCAGGACGAATATACGGCCAAGCGCTACCACCAGCCGGACGACGAATATGATCCCAATTGGGACCTCACCGGCATGGTCCAAGATTGGCAGCTGCTGCACAACGTGGGCTACAGCCTGGCCAATTCCAGCGATTGGCCGAACTGGTCGCAGGACAGCGAATTCCGCGGCGTCCGCGACCAAACCGCCTGGGGAGCGCGGCGGTGCTGTCGCCCGTCGCTCAGCCGGCGGAGGCTGGCGGGGAACGCGGTTGAGCGAGACGCTGGAGCCTGCTCTTCCGGATCGGCTGGACGAGCAGGCCGAGCGGCTGATGCGCCGCCTGTGCGACAAGGGCCTGAAGGTTGCGACGGCCGAGAGTTGCACGGGCGGAATGCTCGCGGCTCTGCTGACGGACATCGAAGGCGCCGGACATGGGTTCGAGCGCGGCTTCGTGACCTACACGAAAGAAGCAAAGGCGGAATTGCTCGGCATTCCACGTGATTTGCTGGACAACAACAATGCCGTTTCGGAAATTGTTGCGCGGGCAATGGCCGAGGGCGCATTGGCGCGATCGCAGGCCGATTTCGCTGTCGGAGTGACTGGTTTTGCCGGTCCAGCAGGAGAGGGCTGCGAGGAGGGCCTCGTCCACGTCGCGCTTGCGCGCCGAGGCGGCGAGACGGTCCATCGCGAAGAGCATTTCGGTGCGATCGGGCGCGGCCCCGTTCGTGTCCGGTCGCTCAGGTCGATGCTGAAGATGCTGGAGGACACGGTCGGCGACTGATCACTTGCGGGCGGGTGCGATCGCCAGTCCGTCGCCATTCGTTCCGGCCGGCAGGCGACGCAGAACCTTTCCGGTCGCAAGGTCGATCTCGGCGACCGTATTGCGGCCCGTCTCCGCCGCGTAGAGTTTACCTTCCTGCCCGAATAGGATCGTCACCTGACCTGCTTCCCGCGTTCCGGTGATGGAAATATCCCGCACCTTCTTACGCGACGTCGCGTCGATGAGGGTCAGGCTTCCATCGCCCACGTTGGACGTAACGATCCACCGGCCATCGGGACTGGCTGCCACGCGGATCGGCACGGGGCCCGTCGCCACTTCGCCAATCTTGTCCAGGCTCTCGGTATCGAAGGCCTGGACGCGCGCTCCTTTCAAGTCGGCAACCCAGAGCACCTGTTCCTCCTTGGACAATGCGATGCCTTCAGGCTCGCCGCCGACCGCGATATCGCGCGTCTTCCTGCCCTGCTTCAGGTCGATGACGGAGACGGTGCCGCTGCGGATGTTCGCCGTATAGGCGATCCGGCCATCACTGGTGACGGCGACCATGTGCGTCCCTTCCTGAGCGGTCGGGATGGACGCGACCACCTTTCCGGCCGTTGGATCGACGACTGCGACCGACTTGCTCCGTTCGGTTGTGACGACCAACCGGCCGTCCTTCAGCCAGGCTATTCCATGCGGCCCCTCATTGGGCGAAAGGTCGATCGTCTTGAGCTTGGTCCGGGAAGTGACGTCGAAGAGGTCGACCGTCTTGTCGCCATAGGCCACGACCACCGCCAGCTTGCCGTCCGGGGAAATGGCAATTTCATGCGGGGCCTTGCCAGTCGGCTGCCGTGCGAGCTCCTGCCCCGTAGTCAGGTCGACTAAACTCAGCGTGTCTTCGCCCTTGTTTCCTATGAGCAGCACAGGACCGGATGCGACGGGCTGCGGCTGTTCCGCCTGCGCGCACATGGCGCTCGTGCCGGTCAACAGCAGCGCCGCACACACCAACATCCGCCTGGTCCCAATCATTCCGGCCTCCCGTGTTTAACGAACGCCTGGCCGAGCCTACGGCTGTCTGGCCAGCCTCTTTTCGACTAATGGCGAGTCGCAATTCGATGAGAGGGGTAGCACGATGGCCGACCTCGTTTTCTACACGAATCCGCAGTCGCGCGGACAGACCGTCCGCTGGATGCTCGAGGAAGTCGGTGAGCCGTACGAGACGGAAGTTCTCGACTACGCATCGACGATGAAGACCGAGCCGTACCTTTCCGTCAATCCGATGGGAAAGGTCCCGGCCATCAAGCACAGGGGCAAGGTCGTGACGGAGGTGGCAGCGATATGCTGCTACCTCGCCGATGCCTTCCCACAGGCCAACCTGGCTCCTCCGCTGAGCGACCGGGCCGATTATTATCGCTGGATATTCTTCACGTCGGGCCCGGTAGAAGCCGCCTTCAGCAACAAGGCCGCGGGCTGGGAGCCGACACCCGAACGCCAGCGCATGTTCGGCTATGGCAATTATGATCTCGCCATCAACACGCTCGAGAAGGCGCTGAGCGGGCGGGAGTATATCGCTGCGGACCATTTCACTGCGGCGGATCTTTTCGTGGCCGCGAACGTCAACTTCATGCTTGCTTTCAACCTGCTCGAACCCCGGCCGACCTTCATCGATTATGCGCGGAGGATGACCGATCGCGATGCCTATCGCCGCGCGAGGGACATCGATCAGGCACTGGTGCAGCAGGCCCAGTCTCAACCGCAGCCGGCTTAGGAGAGCGTATGGACGAGAAGCTGAAACGGGCAGCGATTGAGCTCTACGATCGGTTCACGCACGAGGGACTCGACCGCCGCGTCTTCATGTCGCGGATGGTGGCCTTGGCTGGAAGCGCTGCCGCAGCCGAAACGCTGATCGGCGCGATCGCCGCTTCGCCAGCCGCTGCCGCAATCGTTTCGGCCGACGATGCGCGGCTGACTACTCGGACCCAGGATCTCGTCGGAGGCTACAAGGCGTACGTCGCCGAGCCGCGGACTCGTTCACTGAAGCCGACCGTCCTCGTCATCCACGAAAACCGCGGTCTCAACGATCATATCCGGGACGTCGCCCGGCGGCTGGGCGTGGCGGGCTACCGCGCCGTTGCGGTCGATTTCCTGTCGCCGTCCGGCGGCACCCCGACCAACGAAGACGCGGCGCGCGAAGCGATCGGCAAACTCAGTCTGGACAAGTCCGTTTCTGACGCGGTCGCCATGCTGGATGAGCTGGCGCAGTCAAGCCGCGGCGACAAGGTCGGCGCGGTCGGGTTCTGCTGGGGTGGCGGCTTCGTGAACCGCCTGGCCGTCGCAGCTGGCGACAAACTCGACGCAGGAGTGTCCTTCTACGGCCCTGCGCCGGCGCCTTCGGAGGCATCGAAGGTGCAGGCGCCATTGGCGATCCACCTTGCGGGGCTCGACGACCGCGTAAACGGAACCGGCTTCCCGTGGGTCACCGCACTCCGCGAGACAGGCAAGACGGTGAAGTTCTACCTCTACGATGGGGTGAACCACGCCTTCCACAACGACACGTCGGCCGAGCGCTACGACAAGGCGGCAGCCGATCTGGCGTGGAAGCGGACCCTGGCCTTCTTTCGGCAGCATCTCGCCTAAAGGGCGATAATGCTGTTTAGGCGGAGCCATGGAGTTCCGTACTGAACGGCTGGTGTTGAGACAGGCGCGAGCAGATGACCTCGAGCCGTTACACGCTATCTTCAGAGATCCGAGCGCGATGGCCTACTGGTCGTCCCTCCCTCACGGTGATCTTGAGACAACGCGCGACTGGCTATCTTCGATGATTGCGATTGAGCCTGGCGAGGGCGAGGACTTCATCGTCGAGTGCGACGGCCAGCTCATTGGCAAAGCGGGCATCTATCGCTTTCCCGACATCGGCTACATTCTTCATCCGGATCATTGGGGTCGCGGCTATGCGCGGGAAGCTCTGACCTTCGTGATCGATCGCGCCTTCGATGTGCACGGCCTGGAAAGGATCGCTGCGGACGTCGATCCCCGTAACGAGGGCTCCCTTGCATTGCTCAGGAAGCTCCATTTCCGGGAGACGCACCGGGCAGAGCGTACCTGGGAGATCGGCGGTCAATGGTACGACAGCATCTATCTCGCGCTTGAGCCGGCCGACTGGCGCCAGTCGCGCGCATAGGAAAAGGGCCGGCAGTTTCCCGCCGGCCCCTCCAATCACATTGCCTTCAAACCGGCTATTCGCGGCTGCCCATGAAGTTGAGCAGGAAGGTGAACATGTTGACGAAGTCGAGGTACAGGTTGAGCGCGCCCATGATAACGGCCTTGCCCATCATGTCTGTGCCAGCGACGTAGGCATAGGTGCTCTTGATCTTCTGCGTGTCGTAGGCGGTCAGGCCAGCGAACAGCAGGACGCCGATTGCGCTGATTGCATACATCATCGCCGGCGACTGCAGCCACAGGTTCAGCAGCATGGCCACCAACAGGCCAACCACGCCCATGATCAGGAACGTACCGAAGCCGCTGAGGTCACGCTTCGTCGTGTAGCCGTAGAGGCTAAGACCAAGGAAACCGACCGAAACCGCGAAGAACGTCTGCGCGATCGACGTGCCGGTGAAGACCAGGAAGATCGACGACATGGACAGGCCCATGACCGTCGCAAATCCCCAGAACAGCAGTTGCAACGTGCCGGTGGATATGCGGTTGAGACCGAAGCTCATCACCAGCACGAAGGCCAGCGGGGCGAACATGACCACCCAGCGAAGCGGCGTCGAAAGGACCTGCTCCGCGAGGCCCGAATTGGCGAACAGCAGAGCGACGATGCCGGTCAGCAGCACGCCCGATGCCATGTAGTTATAAACTGAAAGCATGTAGGACCGGAGGCCCGCATCGCGGGCGGCACGCGGAACGCCAACCGAAGCGGCAGCATTCACGCCGGTCGTCGTGCGCGGGTCAAACTGGTTCTGCATTCTATCTCCTTACGGACGGGCTACGGGCCCGTGCTCCCAAGGGGAATATCGTGAATTGCCGAGCGTCTTTCAAGCGAAACCGGACATCGGCCCGAAGCTGAACAGCCGTTAACCAAAGAAGCGGGAACTACACGCCGGCGGTCCAAGGCCCTAAATCTCGCCAGTGCATCGACTTTTCGTCGCCATCCGCCCGCCCGAAGAGGTTCGCGATCTCCTGATCGACGCCATGGACGACAGCCCTGCCCTGCGCTGGGTCGGTGACGAACAGCTTCATCTGACCCTGCGCTTCATCGGAGAGGTCGAGAGGCCCGTGGCGAACGACATAGCGGCCAACCTCGATCGTCTCCGCTCGCCGGCGTTCGAGCTTCGGCTGAGCGGGGTCGGCAAATTCGAAAGGAGAAACGGCGGCGCTCTGTGGGCAGGCGTTGCGCCGAAGGAACCGGTCGCCGCCCTCGCCGCAAAGGTCGAACGTGCACTGCAGCAGGCCGGTCTGGAGCCCGAAAAGCGCGCATTCACACCGCACATCACGCTGGCCAGGTGGAACCGCCGCGACGCCGAAGCCGTCCAAGCCTTCCTCCGGCGGAACAGCGACCTTCACTCGGAGCCGTTCGCCGCCGACCGGTTCATCCTGTTCGAAAGCAAGCTGTCACGCCACGGAGCGCATTATGAAGAGATCGCTGGTTTTGATCTCACCTGACGTCCGACGCATTACGGACACCACTTTGCCCTGTGATTTCACGCAGCTAGTGGGCGACTCTCTTGAAGTAGAAGCTGCGGACGAAAGGCGCTCCAGTGCTGTCGACGTTGGCGGCCGACTCCGTCATTTCATTGCCGTCCGGGGAGATTGAGTAGACCCGCACGCCCGCCAAGACCTTATCCTTAGCCTGGCTCATGACCAGGATGTTCGGAGCCGGCGACTTGAAAGCGGCGCTATCCCCTTCGGAAATATCGCCTTCACCGCGGGCCATTTGACCATCGCGGCGGTACTGGACGGCCATGTGGCGCACATTGTCGTCGTCGCCAGTAATTTCGACGACCGTACGCCATTGTTCCGACCCGACATCCTGGAAGGTGAACGTGACGCGCTTCGGCGGTGGACCGTAGGTGTCCGGCATTCTGGTCAGGTCTAGCTCCCACTTACCGAGGAACGGCGACTGCTGGGCGGCGGCGGAAGCGGGAGAAAGAGTCAGGGTTGCGAGGCAGGCCGACGCTAAGACGATGCCGAATGAAGAGGTCCTCATCGCTGATGCTCCGAAGTTGCAGCTAGAATGATGACGTTCGCGCCGCCGTCAGGCCGTTCTCTCCATCGCTGAAGCCTGCGGCATATGATCGTGCCACCAAGCCAAGGCGAGCACTGCCAGGGTCTCGGTGATAAGTGCGGTGATCCCGAACAGGACGCCGTATCCGACAACGGCGATCATGCTCGTGACGAGGAGCAGCGTTGTCAGGGTTGCGGCGTTAAATCGCGCAACGGATGAAACCCTTGGCCAATCCCGTTCGAGCAGGAACCAGGCAAGAAGCAGCTGTCCGACACTTTGAAGAAGAATGACCATTGTGAGCGCTGGCGCTAGCGACCATTCGCCAACCAGCAACAGAGGTATCTGCTCACTGCGTCCTTCGATGAAGCCCCATACTCCGACGTTTCCAATCGCCAGATATGGATAGCCGAGTAACCCCAGCCAGAGCCACAAGGCGGCAAGGGGCACGATAAGGCCGATTGCGAGCAGATGGCTGACCAAGGTGAGACGGCCCTCCGGGAATCTCAGCATCTGGCGCCAGGACGCGAGTAGACAGCCCGCGGCGAAACTCATCGGTCGGCCGTCGTCAATTGCGACGTCAAGCTCGGCCTTCATCGCCTGCGCCCAATCCGCATGACGAGTTCCGAGCGTTCGAGCTGCCAGTGCGACGATAGTCCAAGCCAACCGCGCCCTCATGCCGGAAGCCCCTCCGCACGGTATGCCGGTTGGGGGAGTTGAGCGTTCCGTGCAGATGCCGCTCCCTTGGCAGTCAACCTGTAAGCGTGGCGGGCAGGCCGTCCGATTTGAGCCGGCTCAAACCACTGTGCCTCGACGAGCCCCTGCTCGGTCATACGCATCAAGAGAGGATAGAGCGTGCCAGACATCAAGCCGGTGGCCTTCATCAGGTCGTAGCCATGGCGCCATTGCTGCCCGCTCACCGAAAGCTCGCTCAACAGTACGAGCATCTGCTTTGAAGGTCGACGGACACGAACCATGATTTAATACAACATATGTAGATTTAAGAGTCAACCGTCCGCTAAGCAGGCATAAGAAATGCGCGGCCGACGATGCTCGACCGCGCATTCCCCTCGACATTCCGGCGAGCGGATGCCGATTACCAGATGCGGACGCGCTTCTCCGGTGCGATGTAGAACTTGGACTCCGGTCCGATCCCGAACGCGGCGTACCAGGCGTCGAGATTCCGCAGCGGCCCGATGATCCGGAACCGCCGCGGGCTGTGCGGATCGCTGGCGACCTGCGTTTTGATCGCGTCATCCCGCTGATTTCCGCGCCACCCCTGCGCATAGGCCAGGAAGAAGCGCTGCTCGCCGGTCAGCCCGTCGATTACTGGAGCAGGCTTGCCGCCAAGCGACATCCTGTACGCGTCGTACGCGACTTCGAGACCCGACATGTCGCCGATGTTCTCGCCCATCGTGAACTCGCCGTTGATGAACACGCCCGGCGCGGCCTCGTAGGATGAATATTGCTTGCCCAGCTCGGCCGCGAGCGCCTTGAACCGCTCGCCGTCTTCCTTCGTCCACCAGTCCTTGGCGCGGCCGGTCTCGTCGAATTTGCGGCCCTGGTCGTCGAAGCCATGCATGATCTCGTGACCGATAACGGATCCGATCGCCCCGTAATTGACGGCGGCGTCGGCCTTCGGATCGAAATAAGGCGCCTGGAGGATACCCGCAGGGAAGACAATCTTGTTTTCCAGGAAGCCGTTGTAGGCGTTCACGGTCGCCGGGCTCATCGACCACTTCTTCTTGTCGACGTGCTTGCCCAGCTCGCTGAGCTGATATTCATATTCGAAAGCCGCGCTGCGCTTGACGTTCCCGTACAGGTCGTCGCCCTTCATCACGAGCTTGGAATAGTCGCGGAATTCCTCCGGATAGCCGACCATCACCTGCATCTTGTCGAGCTTGACCAGCGCTGCCTGCTTGGTCGCGGCGCTCATCCAGCCATTGTCCTTGATGCGGACCGCGGCAGCCTTCTTCAGATTGCCGACCAGCTCTTCCATCATCGCCTTGGACTGCGGCGAGAAGTAACGCTGCACATAAGTCGCGCCGAGCAGCTCGCCGAGGCGCCCGTCCACCTGGTCGATCCCGCGGCGCCAGCGCGGGCGAAGCTGCTTAGCGCCCGTCAGGACCTTGGCGAATTCGAAGCTGCTGTCGACGAAGCGCTTCGACAGATAGGGGCTCGCCTGGTCGGCGACCTTGAACCGCTGCCAGGTCTTCAGCGTCTCGAGCGGCGTGTTCGCGTAGAGCGCCGCCAGCGCCTTCACGGCCGTATTGTCAGCGACGAGCGCCTTGGGCACGACCCCGGAAACGCGGGCGGCCTTCAGATACGGCGCCCATTCGAAACCAGGCGCATAGGCGGCAAGCTCCGCCTCCGTCATCGGGTTGTTCAGCTTGTCGATGTCGCGAAGGTCGGTCTTGTCCCAGGAGATCTTCGCAATCTCGGTCTCGAAGGCGAGGATCGTGTCAGCCGCGGCCGAGGCATTCGGCGTGTCGACGAGCGACAGCGTGCGCTCGACATAGGCGCGATAGGCGTCGCGCTGCGTCTTGAACTTGTCGAGCAGGTAATAGTCGCGGTCCGGCAGACCCAGGCCACCCGTGCCGACGAACAAAGTGTTGACCGCCGGATTGTTGGGATCGGGAATGACGCCGACGCCGAACAGGGTCGATCCGTAGTCGGTCAGCGTTCCCGCCATGAACTGAGTGAACTCGGCCTTGGACTTAATCGCGTCGACCTTCGCGAGATCCGCCTTGAGCGGCGCGGCATCGAGCTGCTCGACCCGCGCTTCGTCCATGTAGCTCGCGAACAGCGCCCCCAATTGGCTGTCCTTCGGCGCGCTCATGACGATCGACTGCAGCCGCTCCTGGTTGCGGTCGTTGACCTCCGAGCCGATGCTGTTCGAGGACTTGTCAGCGGGGATGGGATTGGCATCGAGCCACTTGCCCGCGGCATAGCGCTGGAAATCGTCGCCCGGCTTCACGCTCAGGTCGCGCGACGAAAGGTCCACGCCCCAGGTGCCGAAATGGACTTCCTTGGGCTCGGACGTGGCTGCCGCCGGCGCCTGGGCATTGGCCGGAATGGCCGGAAGAGCGCTGCACGCGAGCAGCACCGCGCCAAGGCGCAGGACGCGACGATTGGACAGAAGAGACATGAAGACCCCCAAATACTTGATTTGATTGGAAGTGCTTCGACCGGAGCCATCCAGCCATCCACCCGCCATCGACGAGCGTCCGGCTGGCTTCGATGAGTTGCGGAATCGGCAGCGAGAACCCACATGGGCCAAGCCGCGTTGACCATCAGCCGTGGCTCGCTACAATCAGAACATAAACGGAACGAAAACGGCCCGATGCTGACATATTCCGGTGCATAGGTTTACCGTATGCTGACTCACATTTCCGTCCGCGGCGCACGCGAACACAATCTCAAGGGCGTCGACGTGGATATCCCGCGCGAGAGCCTGACGGTCATCACCGGCCTGTCCGGCTCGGGCAAGTCGTCGCTCGCCTTCGACACCATCTATGCCGAGGGCCAGCGCCGCTACGTCGAGAGTCCTCAGCGCCTACGCCCGCCAGTTCCTCGAGATGATGCAGAAGCCGGACGTCGAGCACATCGACGGCCTCTCGCCCGCCATTTCGATCGAGCAGAAGACGACCTCGCGCAACCCGCGCTCGACGGTCGCGACGGTCACCGAGATCTACGACTACATGCGCCTGCTCTGGGCGCGCGTCGGCATCCCCTACTCGCCCGCCACCGGCCTGCCGATCGAGGCGCAGCAGGTCAGCCAGATGGTCGACCGAGTGATGTCGCTACCCGACGGCAGCCGCCACTTCCTGCTCGCGCCAGTCGTCCGCGGCCGCAAGGGCGAGTACCGCAAGGAGCTGGCCGAATGGCAGAAGGCGGGCTTCACCCGCGTGCGCATCGACGGCCAGTTCTACGAGATCGAGGACGCTCCGCCGCTCGACAAGAAGTACAAGCACGACATCGAGGTCGTCGTCGACCGCATCGTCGTCCGCGAAGGCATTGAGCCGCGCCTCGCCGACAGCTTCGAGACCGCGCTCAAGCTCGCCGAGGGCCTCGCCTACCTCGACCCCGCCGACCCGCCGGCGGAGAGCGAACAGCAGTCGGGCATGAAGCTCGACTACGGCGCCCCCGGCCGCATCGTCTTTTCCGAAAAGTTCGCCTGCCCCGTCAGCGGCTTCACCATCGCCGAGATCGAGCCGCGCCTGTTCAGCTTCAACGCGCCGCAGGGCGCCTGCCCCGCCTGCGACGGCCTCGGCGAGAAACTGGTGTTCGACGAGGACCTCGTCGTCCCCAACCACGCGCTGTCGATCAAGAAGGGCGCCGTCGTCCCCTGGGCCAAGTCCAACCCGCCCTCGCCTTATTACATGCAGGTGCTGAGCTCGCTCGCCCGCGCCTACGACTTCGACCTCGAAACGCCCTGGGGCGAGCTTCCCGAAGAGGCGCAGGACGTCGTCCTCCACGGCACCAAGGGCCGCCCCGTCACCCTCCGCTTCGTCGACGGCCGCAAGTCCTACGAGGTGAAGAAGCCGTTCGAAGGCGTCATCGGCAACCTCAACCGCCGCATGCTGCAGACCGAGTCCGCATGGATGCGCGAGGAGCTGTCCCGCTACCAGTCGTCCCGCCCGTGCGAGGTCTGCCACGGCGCCCGCCTCAAGCCCGAACCTCTGGCCGTGAAGATCGCCGGCGAGGACATCTCCATGTCCACCCGCCGCAGCGTCGCCGACGCCTACGCCTGGTTCGGCAGCCTCGAGGACAAGCTCAACCCCACCCAGCGCGAGATCGCGCACGTCATCCTCAAGGAGATCAACGCCCGCCTCGGCTTCCTCCACAATGTCGGGCTCGACTATCTCCACCTCGACCGCACGTCGGGCACCCTCTCGGGCGGCGAGAGCCAGCGCATCCGCCTCGCCTCGCAGATCGGCTCCGGCCTCTCGGGCGTCCTCTACGTCCTCGACGAACCGTCGATCGGCCTTCACCAGAAGGACAACGACCGCCTCCTCGAAACGCTGAAGCGCCTCCGCGGCCTCGGCAACACCGTGCTCGTCGTCGAGCATGACGAGGACGCCATCCGCCACGCCGACCATGTCATCGACATGGGCCCGGGCGCCGGCGTCCACGGCGGCGAGATCGTCTGCGCCGGAACGCTCGACGAGCTTCTCGCCTGCGAGACCAGCATCACCGCCGATTACCTCAGCGGCCGCCGCGAGATCCCGCTGCCGAAGCGCCGCGCCAAGGGCACCGGCCGCTTCGTCACCGTGAAGGGCGCCAAGGCCAACAACCTTCAGGACGTCACCGCGAAGTTCCCGCTCGGCACCTTCACCTGCGTCACCGGCGTCAGCGGCTCGGGCAAGTCCTCGCTGACCATCGACACGCTCTACGCCGGCGCCGCCCGCGCGCTGAACGGCGCGCGCATCGTCTGCGGCCCGTGCGACGGCATCGACGGCCTCGCCAACCTCGACAAGGTCATCGACATCGACCAGTCGCCGATCGGCCGCACGCCGCGGTCCAACCCGGCGACCTACACCGGCGCCTTCACCCAGATCCGCGACTGGTTCGCCGGCCTGCCGGAAAGCCAGGCGCGCGGCTACAAGCCCGGCCGCTTCAGCTTCAACGTCAAGGGCGGCCGCTGCGAGAAATGCACCGGCGACGGCCTTCTGAAGATCGAGATGCACTTCCTGCCCGACGTCTACGTCACCTGCGACGTCTGCCACGGCGCGCGCTACAACCGCGAGACTCTGGAGGTGAAGTTCAAGGGCAAGTCGATCGCCGACGTGCTCGACATGACGGTCGAGGACGCGGTCGAATTCTTCAAGGCGGTCCCCGGCATCCGCGACAAGATGCGCATGCTTCAGGAGGTCGGCCTCGGCTACATCAAGGTCGGGCAGCAGGCGACGACCCTGTCGGGCGGCGAGGCGCAGCGCGTGAAGCTGTCGAAGGAGCTGTCGCGGCGGGCCACCGGCAAGACGCTCTACATCCTCGACGAGCCCACCACCGGCCTCCATTTCGAGGACGTGCGCAAGCTGCTGGAAGTGCTCCACCGCCTGGTCGAGACCGGCAACACCGTCGTCGTGATCGAGCACAACCTCGACGTCATCAAGACCGCCGACCACGTCATCGACCTCGGCCCCGGCGGAGGCGTCAACGGCGGCCGGATCGTGGTGACGGGCACGCCGGAAGAAGTCGCGGCCTGCCCGGACAGCTTCACGGGTCAGTATCTAAAGCCGCTGCTGGAGCGGGCGAGCGTCAAGCCGGAGGTGGTGGAGTCAAAGCCCCGCAAGCCTGCCCGTTCGTCCCGAGCGAAGTCGAGGGGCGAGGATGAGGCTCAGGCGGATTTGATCGGGGCGAAGTAGGTCAGGTCTTGTAACTCGCGAAGCTGATTTGCTCGAGCTGCTCTATCGATCTCAGAAGGTAAGAGAGAGCTCTCCGTCAGGATGACCTAGTTGATTGAGCTTTGAGCGACATCTTCGACCTTGCTCTCAGCCGGAAATCCGATATTTTGTGAGGCGGAATTATGCTGCATAGTCCGGACAATTACGCGATAGTCGGCCCTCGACCAGTCCGAATATCAAGAGGCTCCAGACTGTGCAATTCAATTCGTCACGATTGCTCTTCTGTTGCTGACCACAAGGATAAGATTGGGTAACGTGCTCATTTCTTGTTGATTGGCCTAAAGTAAGGCTTTTCAGTCCCTTATGAAATGCAGCATCTGTCAACCGGGCCATACCTGTTAAATCAGTCTGGCATGTTCATACGTCCAGTTGGCGCGACGCTGTATTAAGTATTCGGCGCTTCTCCACAGTCGATAGAATTGGACAGGTTAGCTAGAACGCTGACCGTGTCACTGTCATAGTACTTCCGCAAAGAATTAGGTACCCCGGATCATATCGGAGACGGCACCGTCCGACTCCGTCGTCCGCAGCTTCACACGCAAAAAACAGGCTGACGAGAAAGTTCGAAGAAAACATCCAATAACCTAGTCGGCAATCCATAATGCTGCATCCGAACAAGCTTTTAGAACATCGTTCGATCGTTCGAGAACTCGTTTGGGGATGTGCCGGGAATTTCTCGCCTAGTCGCAGTTTGTTTCTTCTGCAGACTTGGCTTTCCCGGAGTTCCGCTTGATTTCTTCGGCAGACCATCCTAACTCACCCGCACTCGTGTTGACCGAGCACGGCAGTTAAGGAAAAATCAATCACCTAAGTCAAGGCGAGCACTCTCGATCGCCAGAGTTTATGAGACGTCTGTCGGCGTCAGGATGCCCTCGGGATTGAAATCCCGTCGTCTTGTCGGAAGCGTCTCACAACAGGGTCTACGTGCCGCTTCGCTCGCGCGCTGACTTACGCGATTGCCCTCTGCACCAGCTTTTCGACTATGCGACGAAGCTCAGCAGGAGTGTGATCACCGGCAACGACCTCAACATATCCGATGCCCGCCCGACGAAGCGCTTCCTTCTTCACCGCATCGCGTGCGGCAGCAGTGCCCTTGTGATGCGCCCCGCCTTGATACTCGATCGCGTGAAGCGGCCTGCACTCCGCATCCACCAGAAGCATGTCCACGCGCTTTGAATTGATGCAGCGGTACGCGGCATAGTCTTTCGACTGCAGCACCTCGCCGAGGCTGACCTGTGCCATGAGGCGCCAGCCGGGAGTCATCTCCGCAACCATCTTCTCCAAGGCCATGAACAGCTTGGTCTCGCTCTTGTTGAGCAGTGGCTGAGCTTTGAACTCGGCGTTCATCACCGTGCGAAGCTGATCCGCTGCATCCGGCACTCGATCCGGCAGTGCGTCGTGCTTGGGTTGAAGTGAATAAAGCTTCCCACGTTCGCCCTTGTCCCACCGCGACGAGCGTCGCCAACGGCGCTTCTTCGGCATGAACTTCGCTTCGAGCACCTTCAGCGCGATGACGAAGACGAGCAGGAAGAATAAGAAAGGAAGCGTTCTGCGACAGCGCGCTCCACAGCATTGAAAGGTACGGATTCTCCATCCGGTCAACCTACGGCAATGCCGCCGATGAGTCGTTAACAAGAAGAGCGGCTTGCCCAACGTTGCCCCTCTCTGGCACATGGCGTCCGCGCCGATCGGCGGCTTGAGGGAGAGGCGTAAGGTGCAGTGTCCGGAATGTGCTGGCGATGTGCCCGTGCTGCGAGAATTCTGCCCGCATTGCGGAGCGCCGACGGACCCGGGCCTGCGCGCCCGCCAGCGCGAGCCTCGCGGCGAGCGCTCCGACGACCACCTGCGCGGCAACCGCAAGAAGGTGCTGATCGGCGGCGCGGCGATCCTCGCCGTGCTGGCGGTCATGGGCAAGATCTCTCTGCCCGGCCCCGACATCCGCATCGACACCGACCGCGACGATGACCGCAAGGGACCGGTGGTGATCCAGGCGCAGGAGCTGTTCGACGCCTATCGGGAAGACGAGCACGCCGCGGACAGAAGGTTCGATGACCGCGAAATGGTGGTCAGCGGGGAATTCCTGCGCATCGTGCCCGACGGCTACGGCAGCCTCGACCTGCGCCTGAAGACGTCCGATCCGGACCGGCCGCTGGGCGTCGACGTCGCCGGAATCGCGATCGACGACGCCAAGAAACTGCAGCCCGGCCAGCAAGTGACCGTCAGCTGCCAGGGCATGGGCGACGGCGACGATATCGTCTGGGTGCGCGAATGCGCGGTCCAGTCCGCCGCCGACGCCGCACCGGCCGGCCCCAAGCCGCCCGGCCCGCCTCCGCCGCCGGCCCCCGCACCGGGAGACGAAAGCGGCGGCTGAACGCAGGTGATCCCGCTTGTTGTTTTCAGTTCATGCATCGAATTCGAACAACCGTTCGTTCTGCCTCCGAACTCACCGGCGTTTTCCGCGTGAGATGAGGAAGATCGCATGATCATGTTCAAGAGCGTTTTGACCGCCGCAGCAGTGATCGGCCTCGCCGCTCCCGCCGCCGCGCAGTACCAGTCGCAGGTCCCGCAGCCCGCCCCCGGCCAGCCGGGATACGGCTATTACCCGCAACAGCCGGGCTATCCTCAGCAGCCGGGCTACGGCCAGCCGGGCTATGGCTACAATCAGCAGCAGAACGGCCTCGGCCAGATCATCGGCCAGCTGCTCGGCAACCGCTATAACGTGACCGACCGCACCGCCGTCCAACAGTGCGCGAGCGCTGCCATGGCGCAGGCGTCGGCCCAGTACCGTCCCCGCAACGCGCCGTACGGCAACGCCTACGGCTATCAGAACCAGGGCTATAATCAGGGCGGCTATAACCAGGGCTACGCGCCGAACATGCGCGTGAGCGCCATCACCAACGTGGAACGCCGCAACAACGGCCTTCGCGTGTCCGGCCTACTCGACAGCCGCGCCGGCTACCCGCCCAACGGCCAGGCCTACGGTTATCAGAACCAGGGCTATGCAGCGACCGGCGACCTCAGCTTCCGCTGCAACGTCGACTATCGCGGCGCCGTCACCAACGTCCGCATCCGCCGCGCCAACACCTATCGCGGCTAATTCGATTAAGAGACCCGGTCGGTAGCTCCGGCCGGGTCATTTCTTAGCTGCGGCACGCTGTCGCCCAAGCACCCGCCCCGCCGACCGCAGCACGATCGCCGCCATCGCCAGCCCGATGACGATGTCCGGCCAAGGCGAGCTCGTCGCCGCCACCAGCCCCGCCGCAATCAGCACGCCGACGTTCGAAATGACGTCATTGCGCGAACATTCGAACGTGCTCGCCATGTTCACGTCCTGCGCCCGGAACCGCCACAGCAAGGCGACCGTAATCAGGTTCGCGACCAGCGCCGCTCCGCCGAAGATCGAGCATCAGGCTCGAGCTGGGCGGCACCCCGCTCTGAATCTTGACCACGACGTTGACCAGGATTCCCAGCCCGAGGATCAGGATCAAGCGCCCCCTTGAACGCCGCGACGCCCGCCTTCCACCGGTCGCTCCGCGCGACCGCGTAAAGACTGAGGCCAAACACGAAAGCGTCGGCCAGCATGTCGGTCGCATCCGCCATCAGCGCCGCCGACCCCGCGATCAGCCCCGCCCCGAACTCCGCGAAGAACATCCCCGCATTGATGACCATGCCGCCGACGAGCACGCGCCTCTGATCGGCCTGCCGCGCAAGCCGTTCGAGTTCCGCACCTTTCGCCGAGCAGCAATGGTCCGACATGGCGCCTGACTACCCTCTCGCGATGAATGCGCCAAGAACATCGGGCCTCGAAAGCGCGCCAGATGGCGTCCGTTCATCGGGCCTTCAGCCTCCGGGACTGCCGGACCCGCGACAACCTCCATCCGCCGCAAATGTGAATACGATCAAGCACTTACGGGTTTTATCCGCACACCTCCCAGATGAGGTGCGCAGGTGTACGCATTTGCCGCCTGCACGACACACCTAAGGATTGGAAGGTATTGTATGCGTAAGATGATGATTGCTGCCGCCCTCGCCGCGGCAACCGCAACCGCTCCGGCGATGGCCCAAGTCGGATAACTCGCAGGGCCTCGTCGCCGTGACGATCAACGACGTCAGCCTGCTCAACAATTTCCTCAACGACACGCAGATCGCAGCGCTCAACAACGTCGGCGTTCCGGTCACCGTTCAGGCGCCGATCAGCGTCGCTGCCAACGTATGCGGAACGACCGTGAACGCCCTTGGCGCGCTTCGCAAGGAAGGCAATGCCGCGTGCGAAGCAACCAGCGGTTCGGCCGCTCTTGCCGATATCGTGCAGCGTCAGAAACTTAAGCAGAAGAAGTAAGCTACCATAACTTGAGCACTTGGGCCCGGCCGGAGCGATCCGGCCGGGCTTCTCGCGCATGAAGGGCGCGTATAAGCGTCGCAGCATGTGCAACCTCTACACGCAGACGAAGTCGGTCGATGAGATCGCGCGCATCTTCCGCGACCTCCAGATGCCGCTGCACTTCCCGGAAGGCGCGCCGAACCTCGCCGCGCGCGACATCGCCATCACCGACCCCGGCGCGATCGTCCGCGCCGCGACCGACGACTACGAACTTGTCCTCCGCCGCTGGAGCTGGCCCGGCCAGAACGGCCGTCCGGTCTACAATTTCCGCTCCGACGGCCGCGAGTTTCCCTCCGGCCGCTGCCTGATCGTCGCCGATGGCTTCTACGAATTCACAACGCCCGCGGATCCGAAGCAGAAGCGCAAGGACCGCTGGCTGTTCACTGCACCCGAAGGCTCGATGCTGGGTATCGCCGGCCTCGTCCGCACAACACCGGACATCGGCGAGGCGTTCACCATGCTGACGACGGAGCCCGGACCGGACGTCGCGCCCTACCACAGCCGCCAGGTCGCGCTGATCGCGCAGGCGGATTGGAAAGCATGGCTCGATCACTCGACGCCCGCTCGCGACCTCATCGGTCCGCTGGCCGCGGGCTCGCTGACGGTTCAATCCGCGATGGCGCAGCCGAACTTGCTCTAGCGCCCGGCGTTCGCCTTGATCGCCCGCGCGCCTTCGCGCGCCGCGAAGGCGAGCACGCTGGCGATATTGGTGACGCCCTCGCCCGCCGCCTCGGCCGTGTCCTCGGCAGCATGCTTGGCGGAGCGTCCCGCCTTCTTCACCTTCGGCTTCTTGGCGATCCGGTTCGCGGCCAGCAGCAGGCCCGCCGCGACGATGTCCGCCACCAGCGGATTGTCGAGCAGGACCGCAATCTCCCCGCCGCGCTTGCGCAGCTTCTTCGGGATCTTCACGCCCGCGATGCGCTTGGGCAGCTTTCCGTTCTTGGCCATGGGTCGCCTATAGCACGGCGCAGGCGATGCGGTCGCCGCTATTTCCGCTCGGGTCGGTGCGCTCATCGTCCGCCTTCGCGTGAATGACGAACGCCGAACCGTCCGCATCGCGCAGCCCGTCGAACGTCGCGCCCGGGATCAGCAGCCCGGCAGTCAGGCTTCCGTCCGCTCCGACGCCCAGATTGCCGAGGTCGCCGGTGTGCGGCCCTTCCGGGTTCTGATGTCCATGCTTGCGCGACGTCGGGTTCCAGTGACCGCCCGCCGTCGTAAAGCCCGGCGCGTCGCAACGCCCGGTCATGTGGACGTGAACGCCATGCGCTCCGGGCGGAAGGCCGTTTGCGTTGATGCGCAGCGTGATGCCGGTGGGCTCGCTGAACACGCGCACCGTTCCGATCACCGCGCCGCTGCTCGAGATCAGGTTGGCGGTCGACACAGGGATCTCGGGCGCCGCCATCGGCACGCACCCAGCCAAGGTTACGGGCGCGAGGAATAACAACCGGCGAAGCAACATCTGCGGACTCCTTCAAATCTTCAGCCACACCTATGCACGAAATTGCCTTTCTGTTCCCGGGCCGCCACAGTCATCGCTGTTGGTGAGGGAGAGCGCTGGCGTGACTGACGAACAAGGCGCGACAACCGCGTCACCTAAGCCGCGCGTGTCCGCCTACGCCTGGTACGCCCTGATCCTGTTCGTCATCGTCTACATCTTCAACTTCATCGACCGCCAGATCGTCTCGATCCTCGCCGAAAGCATCAAGGCGGACCTCAAGCTCGACGACGCGCAGATCGGCTTCCTGTACGGCACGGCTTTCGCAGTCTTCTATGCGCTGTTCGGAATCCCGCTCGGGCGGCTGGCGGACAGTTGGTACCGCGGGCGGCTGATGGCGATCGGCCTCGCGCTCTGGTCGTCCATGACGGCGGCGTCTGGCTTCGCACAAAGCTTCGGCATGCTGGCCGCCGCGCGCATCGGCGTGGGCATCGGCGAGGCAAGCGCATCGCCCGCCGCTTATTCGATGATCGCCGACTATTTTCCGAAGGAACGCCGCGCGACCGCCTTGTCCATCTACTCGAGCGGCCTGTACATCGGCGGCGGCATTGCGCTTCCCATCGGCGGCTTCGTGCTGGCGGAGTGGGCGCGTCGATTCCCGGACCCCGGAAGCGCTCCGCTCGACCTCGCGCCATGGCAGGCCGCCTTCCTGGCGGTGGGTCTTCCTGGCCTTCTGCTCGCTGCCTGGGTCTGGAGCCTCAAGGAACCGCTTCGCGGCGCCATCGACGGCCATCCGTCCGAGATCGTCCGTCCGAACGCCTGGCGGGAGTTCGGACGCGAGCTTGCCGCCATCCTTCCTCCACTGACCCTGCTCAGCGTCGCCCGCATTCCAGGCGCGATGGTCCCTAACCTACTGGTGCTCGCCGCCAGCGCTGCTGCGGTCTTCATTCTAGGCACGCTCACCGGCGACTGGCCGCAGTGGATCGCCTGGTGGGTCGGCGCTTACGCAGTCTTCAGCTGGACCCAGTCGCTCAAGCAACGTGATCCGGCGACCCACAAGCTGCTCTGGGGCACGCCGATTACCCTCATGCTTGCTGTCGCGTTCGGCAGCATCGCTTTCGTCGCTTACGCCGTGTCCTTCTGGATACCGCCTTACGTGCTGCGAACCTTTTATTCGGGACCGACCGATGCGGCGTTGATCCTGACCGGTGGCACGGCAGCGGAAGAAGTTTCGACCATCTTTGGCTGGAGCGCCGCGCTCGCGTCGGCAGTCGGCGTGATCCTCGGCGGCTACGTCAGCGACATCCTGCGTCAGCGCCACGCGGCCGGCCGACTCTATGTGAACATGGCCGCCATCATCCTGCCGATCCCGGCTATCATTTTCCTTTTCACGACAAAAAGCCTGGCCGGCTTTTACCTCGCCGCACCCTATGTGGCTCTATGCAGCGCGCTTTGGGTCGGAGCGGCCGTCGCGACGCTTCAGGACCTCGTCCTGCCGCGCATGCGCGGGACGGCCGGCGCAACCTACATCCTCGGGACATCCTTGGTCGGACTTGCCCTGGGTCCCTATTGGGCGGGCAAGGTCGCCGCCTTGACCGGCAGCCTGTCGACCGGCGTCTTCTCGCTCTTCGTCGTGCCGCCCTTCACACTTGCGGCCTTGTGGATCGCGTCCCGCAACATCGGCGAGCTCGAAGCGACCCGAGAGGAACGAGCTGCCGCTGCCTAGAGAGTGATGGTGCCAGTCACCGGCCGGGACTCGGCGAAATCGCCGATCTGAACGACGGTGATCGTCACCGAGCCGCTCATCCCAACCAGGCTGTCTGCTGAGAACAGAGCCTGTGACTCGCTCGCTGCCAATGTCAGCGGCCCCGTCGATCCCTCAACCGTCACCCGATAACGTTCCGCGCTTTCACCAAGAGGCGGATCGGCGCTTGGCCAGGCCCAACCAAGCCTGCTCCGCCGCGTCCACGCCAGCGACAATGCGCCGTCCTCCTGAACTTCCGCCTGCAAATCCTCTGGAGAACCGCCCGCTGCCCGACGGGATTCCGCCGAAACACCTCCTCGAACTGGGCGTGAAAGTCGCGCGCAAATCCGCCGCGCCCTTCGCCGCCCAACCAGGCCGGCACGCACGGACGCACGTCCGCCGCCGCAGACTTGCGGCCGAACCAAAAACGCATGTTTTCTCCTGTGTCTTGACCGCGTGCTCTCGCCGGTCGCTCACCGCGCACCTAGGCGCGGACTAACCCAAATCAGTTTCGGGAACCGTCCGAAGATTCGGGCGATTGACGCGCCCGGATGCTTCCCATCCCCGTAAGTACCCCCGAAGCGGCCCGGCAAAGCCCCCCTAGGTCGGGCCGCTTCACCCTACGCCTTGTGTTTCGCTATGGCATCGAGCCATGCCTCCACCGAGCAACGAACCAGGTCCACGCCCGAGCTGCTGCCCTTAAACCTCCGCCCGTCCAGTTCGATCTCGACGTCGATCCTGATCGGCAGGGCCTCACCCGCGACCGACGTTCCGGACTGGACGTTGTAGCTCAGCAGTTGCGGCGAAACCCCCACGATATGCCCCGCCGCAACGAAGGCCGCATCGAACGCTCCCGGCGCCTTGCCGATGTCGGTCACCCGCCCGCGCACGGGATGCTCGAGTTCAAGCCGTGCGACCGGCCAGGCATCCTTCAGAACCGGCGAACGGATGTCGATCCGCCGGACTTGCCATTGCCGGACGTCCGCATCGATCGTCGCTGCCTCTTCGCTCGCCATCAAACTCCCATCATTTTCGGTACGAACGATTGCCACGCATCCGTTCCCCACAGCCCGTGAACGGCGATCGCGAACGGAATGTTCACCCCAAGCCAGATCCAATAGGCCCGGTGCACGCTCTTGTTCCGCACGACGTCCCACACGAACATCGGCGAGATCGCCACCAAAGTGTAAAAGTCCGCAGACAGCGCGCTATCCGGAAAAGTCGCCGGCAACCACGGGATCCGGTCGATCCCCGCCGGCAATGTCATCGCCGTCGCAAGGATCATCATCCTCTTGTGCAGCCCCGCGTCCTTCCCTCGCGCCCGAAGCGCAATCACCAGGAACAGCGGAAATACTATTCCAATCCGCAGCTGCAGCAGCTTGATATTGTTGGTGACTTCCAGCGCCCCCTGAAGCTTGGCGCGTTCCGGCCCCGGCGGCGCACTGTGCAATGCACTCCAAAGCAGATTGAAATTGTAGTTGATCAGCAGGAATCCAACCACGACCAGCGCCGGCGCAATCACCATCGACAATAGCCCCAGCCGCCGGTGCAGATCGCACCTGCCCACCGCGACCAACGTCGTCTGCGCGAGCAGCAACAGCAGGAACGATCCCATCAGCAGCGCATGCAAATGCATGAGCAACGGAAACGGCGGCCGTTCGCCCGCCTGCACCGCGGCAATCTTCGCCATCGAACTCGGGATGAACCCCGCGAGCACGATCACCACGAAGCTGGCAGCCGTGAAAACGTAGATCCACCGATCGACCGAATGTGCGCGCGGCGTGCCCGACAAAATGTCCGGCCGCTTTTGCCGCTCGACGATTCCCTGTTCCGCAATAGTAGCCATGCGCATGCCCCCGCTTTGCGACTACCTCGCGGAGCGATTACCACATGCTTCGAACCCGCGGTATCCCGCTGGACAGGTCCGCTAGAATTTCACCTTGAGGCGTATCATCGCCCGGTTCGAAACGAAGCCGCCGACGTCCGCTTCCTCCGTTTCGGCACCGACGCTGACCCCTTCCGCGACATTCACCTGGGCATTCGGCAATGCTGCCTGCTCTGCCGGCGGCGTCTCCTGCAGCCGGTAAGGGCCTTCGCCGTTCCGATTTGCGCAGACGACAATTTCATCCGCCGATGCCTCTGCACGTTGGCAAGGCTGCGGGATCGTAAGATCGACCCGTTCCGGTGGGCTGGCGCTGACAGCCTGCAACACGGCAGCGAGGAGTAGACTCATCTCACTCTCCAGAAGCGTTCCGAACCATCGGGCAAGCTATTCGACTTTGCAAATCTACAGGGCTCGCACCCGCGGCACTCCGCTCCTGGTTTCGCTCAATTCCGTCATCGCCCAGACCATGGCGTCCGCCCGGTCGGGTGACCGGCTTGGCCCTTCGTAGCCGCCGCCTATCGTCAATCCCGCGAGCTCGTCCTCGAGCTGCGGGAAGCTGCCCGCGAAGAATGCGCGTCCGCTCTCGAACCGCAGCGAGATCGGGTCCGCCCGAGCCACTTTCCCCATCGAGGCATGAACCAGCTTCACCCGGACGCCGACCTCGGCGGCTTCAAGCACGCTCCCGACCATCGCCCCGCCGTTATTGGCTTCGGCAACGATCATGTCCGCGTCCCACCGCGCCACCGCTCGCCGCAACGCGCCGCGCCCAACCGTCCGGGCTCAGTCCCTGGCAGCTTTCATCGGCGAGCACGTACAGCCGGCCCTCGGCGCGTCCCGCAACAACGATCCCGCACGCGTCGCAGCCTCCGCCCACGCCCGCCGGCGGATCCACACCGACGACGATGCGATCGAACCGAAGCGGCCGCTCCGTCCGCGAGCGCTCGACCAAGTCCCGCGGCCACAGCGAGCCCTCCACATCCGCGATCAGCTCCCCGTCCAGTTCCTGCCGGCCGAGCCGCGTGCCTCCGTACGTCGCCCTCATCACCTCGACGTACCTGTCATCCAGGTTGATGTTCTCGTCGGTTCGGCCCGTAGTCATCATCGTCCATTTGTCGTCGCGAATGCGCTCGAGCAGCGGCATCGGGCGCGGCGTCGTCGTGATCAACGCTCGCGCTCGCGACCCACGCCGCAGCCCCATCTGCAAATTGCTCCAGGCCGCTTCAGGCTGCGCCCATTTGGCGAGTTCGTCCGCCCAGGCGAAATCATGCTCCGGCCCTCTCAGCCCGTCTGGATTCTCACCGGAAAAGAGCTGCGCCTCGCTCCCGTTGCGCCACCGCAACTTGCCCAGGCTCGGCTCCCACACGACTCGCTCGCCTTGGAGTTTCGCGACGCGCAGCAAGCCGCTGACCCCTTCGACCATGATGCTGCGCGCCTCGTGCATCGTCGCGCCGACCAGCGCGATCCGCACGCCGCCCTTTGCTCGGGCCAATGCATGGATCCACTCGGAACCCGCCCTCGTCTTGCCGAACCCGCGTCCCGCCATCATCAGCCAGACGCGCCAGCCGTCGCCTTCCGGCGGAAGCTGCCCTTTGTGCGCCCACGCCTCGAAGCAGGCGTCGAGCCGCAGCACTTCGATCGGGCTCATCCGATTGATGATGCGAATGCATTGCTCCAGCGGCGCGTTCGCAAGCGCGAGCATCAGCTCGCGCATGCTCGAAAACCTCATGCGGCAGGTGCGTCCCCTGCCGCCTGCTCGCGGCGGCGCAGGCGCTCCAGCTTCGCCATCACCCGTTCTCGTACTTCCTCGATGTCGTCCGGCGCGAATTCGGCGCTTGCCTCCATTGCCGTGTCGCGGTGCATCTTGAGCAAGGTGAGCGCGAGCTGGTTGGGATATTCCACCATCCGCTCCTCGCTGCCGTCCTTGCGCCTGACGATCTTTTCCGTGCCCACGAACGCCCGCTCAAGCAGCACCAGCTCGAGCCGCTGGTAAGCCGATCCGATCGCCTCCAGCCATGCGCCTCGAAATCCGGCGTCCGCCTTGCGGCGGCGGTATGCGGCGCTGACCGAAATACCCGCCTCGGCGGCGGCGCGAGTGACATTGCAAGTCTCCGCCAGCGCTGACACGAAATCGCGCTCTTTCGCTTTCGACCAGTCCCGGCTCGACGCCTTGCGCAGCTGCGTTTTTTCACCACCGACGAGCTTCAGCTCATCGGCCTTCGCCTTCCGCGCCATCCCCACCCCTCAAAACGGTTTCGGGCCGGCACTCCCGAAGGAGCCCGGCCCGAAACCCAATTCTTCACTGTGCCTACCGTGTACCGATACAGCGTGACAATGTCAACAGAAAAGTTCCATATAGGTTAAATAACTCATCCTATTCGGTCATTACCGGCTTATGAGGCGGTTCTTCCTGTAGATGGCCAACAGGATCAGCATGAAGGCGCCCAATCGGAACAGGTAGAGAGCGCCTCGCTCCTCCGTCGGCAGGTTCCCGAGCGTGAGAATCGCCTGCCCGGTTCCGAGCAGCGCGAAAGCCAAAGCGAAGGTGAGGAACAGCTCGTCCCGGGACCGATGCCAGTACCGCAGGAAGAACAGGCCGCAGACGTAGAAGCCGAAGGAAATCGCGCCTGACAGGAAGTCGTACAGGATCATCGGCTACTCCTCCTCCACCTGCCAGATGAATCCCCAGAGAAGCGATGCTACGGCCGCAAGAGCCAGGAGCAATCGCGCCAACCGAAGGTCCGCTGCGGGCCACACAACGAGATCCAGCACCAGGACGAGGTTGTTGGCGGCAAGGAACGCGAAGCAAACGCTGCTCCAAAACAGCAGTCGCACGCGCGAATTGGCATAGCTGCGAGCAAGCAACCACGCACATGCGCTGCTTGTCAGGAAACAGAGGATGTAGACGGCGGCAGGAAAGACGTCGCTCATCTCAATCCTTCCGCAGCCGGAAGGCGGCCGCGAAGGCATTCGCTCCGCTCGCCGACGCTGAAACGATTTCCCGCCTGACGGCATCCGGGCGGACGGCGTACAGCTGCTCGACCTGATCAACGCACCGGGCAACTTGATCATTGATCGGCATGTAGATTGCCCCCTGCTCCTCGAGTGAGGCTAAACCGGCGGACACAAGCCCGTCGAGTGCCTTGCTGACGACCAGCTCACTGGCACGCATGGTGTCGACCAGCTCGGAGGCAGGCCACACTCTTTGCTCCCGCTTGAGGATGAGCAGGAGCTCGAGCGCCCAGATCGACCGGAAGCTCGAACCGATGAACAGCCGGACCTGGTCGGACGGACCGATCGGATTGTCGGGATTCTCTGGTCCGGACATTCGAGATGCCCCTAGCGGCCTGAATCAGGCGCTGGCAACCGGCGCTGGAGAAATTGATTCGGAGAGATATATTTTCAGCATTCAGAAACCCAAGTCTTGCACTACAGTGTGTTTCGCGCAGCCGGGGGGCTGCCAATTGTAGAACCGGGCGGGGGAGAGAAGCCGACACGGAGAGCTAAGTGAACATCCAGGCCCAGCGTAACTTCATCGATCGCCGGCAGCTCGTGAGCGCGCTCCGGGCGCTTCGTCGTGGCGACTTCACCGTGCGCCTGTCGGAAGATGCCGATGGAATGGACGGCGAGATCGCCGGCCTGTTCAATGAGGTCGTTTCCCTCAACGAGGAGATGACTCAGGAGTTCGAGCGCCTTTCCAAGGTCGTCGGCAAGGAAGGCAAGATCAACCAGCGGGGACGGGTCAAGAATGCCCGTGGCGGCTGGGAAACGGCAGTCCGCTCCGTCAATGAACTGATCGAGGACATGGTCCAGCCGACCGCGGAAGTTGCCCGCGTCATTGGCGCTGTCGCCAAGGGCGACCTTTCGCAAAGCATGACGGTCGAGATCGACGGCCGTCCCCTGCGTGGTGAATTCCTGCGCATCGGCAAGATCGTGAATACGATGGTCGAGCAGCTTGCCAGCTTCGCCTCCGAAGTGACGCGCGTGGCTCGTGAAGTGGGCACGGAAGGAAAGCTCGGCGGCCAGGCGAACGTGAAGGGCGTCGCCGGCACGTGGAAGGACCTTACCGACAACGTGAACGCGATGGCGACCAACCTGACCGGTCAGGTCCGCAACATCGCCGAGGTGACGACCGCCGTGGCTCGCGGCGACCTTTCCAAGAAGATCACGGTCGACGTGAAGGGCGAGATCCTCGAGCTGAAGAACACCATCAATACCATGGTGGACCAGCTCAACGGCTTCGCTTCTGAAGTGACCCGCGTGGCTCGCGAAGTGGGCACCGAAGGCAAGCTTGGCGGTCAGGCGCAGGTGCCGGGCGTCGCGGGAACCTGGGCCGACCTCACCGACAATGTGAACCTGATGGCGGCGAACCTCACCGGCCAGGTCCGCAACATCGCGGAGGTGACCACTGCCGTCGCCAAAGGCGACCTTTCCAAGAAGATCACCGTCGACGTGCGAGGCGAAATCCTGGAGCTCAAGGACACCATCAATACCATGGTGGATCAGCTCAACGGCTTCGCCTCCGAGGTGACCCGCGTGGCCCGTGAAGTGGGCACCGAAGGCAAGCTCGGCGGTCAGGCGCAGGTCCCGGGCGTCGCAGGTACGTGGGCCGACCTCACCGACAACGTGAACCTGATGGCGGCGAACCTGACGGGTCAGGTGCGCAACATCGCAGAGGTGACCACCGCCGTCGCCAAGGGCGACCTTTCCAAGAAGATCACCGTGGACGTGCGCGGCGAAATCCTCGAGTTGAAGGATACCATCAACACGATGGTGGACCAGCTGAACTCCTTCGCGTCGGAAGTCACCCGCGTGGCCCGCGAGGTGGGCTCGGAAGGCAAGCTCGGCGGCCAGGCGCAGGTCGAAGGCGTCGCCGGCACCTGGGCCGACCTCACGGACAGTGTGAACCTGATGGCCGGCAATCTTACCGGCCAGGTCCGCAACATCGCCGAAGTGACCACCGCCGTGGCCCGCGGCGACTTATCCAAGAAGATCACCGTCGACGTTCGCGGTGAGATCCTGGAGCTCAAGAACACCATCAACGTCATGGTGGACCAGCTGAACTCTTTCGCCTCCGAGGTGACCCGCGTGGCGCGCGAAGTGGGCTCCGAAGGGAAGCTCGGCGGTCAGGCGCAGGTGCCGGGCGTCGGCGGCACCTGGGCCGATCTGACGGACAGCGTGAACTTGATGGCCGGCAACCTGACGGGCCAGGTTCGTAATATCGCTGAGGTGACCACCGCCGTGGCGCGCGGCGACTTGTCGAAGAAGATCACCGTCGACGTGAAGGGCGAGATCCTCGAGCTCAAGAACACCATCAACGTCATGGTGGACCAGCTGAACGGCTTCGCGTCCGAAGTGACCCGCGTCGCCCGCGAAGTGGGTACCGAAGGGAAGCTCGGCGGGCAGGCGCAGGTGCCCGGTGTCGGCGGCACATGGAAGGACCTCACCGACAACGTGAACGCCATGGCCGCGAACCTCACCGGCCAGGTCCGTAACATTGCCGAGGTGACCACCGCCGTGGCTCTTGGCGACCTGTCCAAGAAGATTACGGTGGACGTGAAGGGTGAGATCCTCGAGCTGAAGAGCACGATCAACACCATGGTCGACCAGCTCAACTCCTTCGCCGGCGAAGTGACGCGCGTGGCGCGCGAGGTGGGCACCGAAGGAAAGCTCGGCGGACAGGCGCAGGTGCCGGGCGTCGCCGGGACATGGGCCGACCTTACGGACAACGTGAACCTCATGGCCGCGAACCTGACGGGTCAGGTGCGCAACATCGCGGACGTGACCACCGCGGTGGCGCGCGGCGACTTGTCGAAGAAGATTACCGTGGACGTGAAGGGCGAGATCCTCGCGCTCAAGGACACAATCAACGTGATGGTCGACCAGCTGAACGCCTTCGCAAGCGAAGTGACCCGCGTGGCCCGCGAAGTGGGTACCGAGGGCAAGCTCGGCGGGCAGGCGAACGTGCCTGGCGTGGGCGGCACCTGGAAGGACCTCACCGACAACGTGAACCTGATGGCCAACAACCTGACCAACCAGGTGCGCGGCATCGCCGACGTCGTGACCGCCGTCGCGCAGGGCAATTTGAAGCGGAAGTTGACGCTCGACGCGAAGGGCGAGATCGCGGCTCTGGCCGAAACGATCAACCTGATGATCGAGACGCTCGCCACCTTCGCCGACCAGGTTACGAACATGGCCCGAGAGGTGGGCATCGAAGGCAAGCTCGGCGGCCAGGCGCGCGTGCCGGGCGCCGCCGGTCTGTGGCGCGATCTCACCGACAACGTGAACGCGATGGCGAACAACCTGACCAGCCAGGTGCGCTCCATCGCCGACGTGGCCACCGCCGTGACCAAGGGCGACCTCACCCGCTCGATCGCCGTCGAGGCGTCGGGCGAAATGGCCGCGCTCAAGGACAACATCAACGAGATGATCCGCAACCTCAAGGAACAGACCTTGAAGAATGCGGAGCAGGATTGGCTCAAGACCAACCTCGCCCGGTTCAGCCGCATGCTGCAGGGCGAGCGCGACATGGCGACGGTTTCGAACCTCATCATGTCCGAGCTCGCGCCTCTGGTGAACGCGCAATACGGCGTCTTCTACGTCACCACCCGTGAGGAAGAAGAGACGAAGCTCGAGCTGGTCGCGAGCTATGGCGCCGAAAATTCCGAGGAACTGAAGAAGGAGTTCAAGCTCCGTGAAGGCATGGTTGGCCAGGCTGCGGCCGACAAGCGGCCGATCCTGCTAAAGGAAGTGCCGCCCGACTTCCTCCGCATCGGTTCCGGTCTCGGACATGCGACCCCCGCCAACGTCAACATCCTGCCCGCGTTGTTCGAGGACGAAGTGAAGGCGGTGATCGAGCTGGCGTCCTTCGGCGAGTTCAACGAGACCCACCAGACGTTCTTGGACCAGCTGATGGAATTGGTCGGCATCGTGCTCAACACCATCGCGGCGACGATGCGCACCGAGGGCCTGCTCAAGCAGTCGCAGCTGCTGACGCAGGAACTTCAGGCCCGCCAGACCGAGCTCACGACGAAGCAGGAAGAGCTGCACAACACCAACGAGGAGCTGCAGGAAAAGGCGCAGCTGCTCGAAAACGAGAAGAAGCAGGTCGAAGCGAAGAATCTCGAGATCGAGATGGCCCGCCGCGCCCTGGAAGAGAAAGCGGAACAGCTCGCTCTCACCTCCAAGTACAAGTCGGAGTTCCTTGCGAACATGAGCCACGAGCTGCGCACGCCGCTCAACTCGCTGCTCATTCTTTCGAAGCTGCTGTCGGACAACCAGCAGGGCAACCTCAACGACAAGCAGGTGGAGTTCGCCAAGACGATCAACTCGGCAGGATCCGACCTTCTCAGCCTCATCAACGACATCCTCGACTTGTCGAAGATCGAATCCGGAACGGTTACGATCGAGGTCGGCGAGATGCCGCTGGCCACGCTGAAGCAGCACATGGAACGGACCTTCCGTCAGCTTGCCGCGGACAAGAGCCTCCAGTTCAACGTCAGGTTCGACGAGGATCTTCCGGAAGCGATCCGGACGGACGAGAAGCGGCTGCAGCAGATCGTGCTCAATCTCCTTTCAAACGCTTTCAAATTCACGGCGCATGGCGGCGTGACGCTGGACGTGAGATCGGCAACCGGTGGATGGAGCCCAACGCACCCGGTGCTGCGGAATGCCGACCAGGCGATCGCCATCGCCGTGACCGACACAGGCATTGGCATTCCCCAGGAAAAACAGAAGCTCATCTTCGAGGCGTTCCAGCAAGCCGACGGAACGACCAGCCGTCAGTATGGCGGCACGGGGCTTGGTCTCTCGATCAGCCGCGAGATCGCGCGACTCCTCGGAGGCGAGCTTCAGGTTCGATCCATGCCGGGCGAAGGTTCGACGTTCACTCTGTTCATCCCCCTCGAGGCGGTGGCGAATCCGTCGGCTTCCGCGGGCGAGAGCCAACCGCGCTACGACAATACCGGAGCGATCGTGTCGACCGCCCTGCCGACGGGCTTCGAAGTCAACGACGACCGGGACGAACTCGGCGACGATCCCTTCGTGCTCATCGTCGAGGACGATCCCACGTTCGCCACCATTCTGCTCGATCTTGCCCGGCAGTCGGGCCTGAAGGGGGTCGTCTCGACCGCCGGTGCCGGCACTCTCGCCATGGCCCGCAAGCTGCAGCCGAGCGCGATCACACTGGACCTCGGCCTCAACGACATCGACGGCTTCGTCCTTCTCGATCTGCTGAAGCACGATCCGCATACGAGCCACGTTCCGATCCACGTGATTTCCGGTGCGGACAAGGGCAGCTCGGTCATGGGGATGGGCGCGTTTGGTGTGACGGTGAAGCCGGCGGACCAGAAGGAGCTCTCGAAAGTCTTCGAGAAGCTCCTCAAGCAGGCTCAGAATCCCAAGCGGAAGAAGCCCTCCGCAGCGGTCCGAGAGTCCGTCCCGGTCGCGAAGGACGTTCCCGAGCTCTCCGGAGCGCGTGTGCTCATCGTCGACGACGACATCCGGAACATCTTCTCGCTCACGAGCGTGCTCGAAAGCTTCAACGTCGAGGTGCTCCACGCCGAGCGCGGCAAGGAGGGAATCCGGATCCTGGAGCGGACTCCGGGGATCGACGTTGCGCTGATCGACATCATGATGCCGGAGATGGACGGATATGAGACGATGCGGCAGATCCGCGCGCGCGACGGCCTCACCGACGTTCCGCTGATCGCAGTCACCGCCAAAGCAATGAAAGGCGATCGCCAGAAGTGCCTCGACGCCGGCGCTTCTGACTATATCGCTAAGCCAGTCGACATCGAACTGCTCCTCGCGCTGCTTCGAGTGTGGGTGAATCGCGCACGTGAGGCGGCACAAGCTGAAAGCTCAGTCGTTAGGGCGGCGGAATAAGCCTTGAAATCACGGAGCAAGATGATCGCGACGGACGAACCGTCCACCGCCGAGGAGGAACCTAGGCTCGACGAGAGCGCCGATCGTGCGCGCGTGCTCGTCGTCGATGACGACGAACGCAACTTGCTCGCCATCCAGACCGTCTTGGAGGACGTCGGGGAAGTGGTCACTGCGCGCTCGGGCGAGGAAGCGCTTCGCCACCTGTTGAGGGGCGAGTTCGCGGTCATCCTGCTGGACGTCTACATGCCGGGCCTGGACGGCTATGAAACGGCGCGCATCATCCGCAGCCGGGAGCAGACCAAGAGCATCCCGATCGTCTTCCTGTCGGCCGTCAACAAGGAAACTGAGCACCTCATCCGCGGCTATTCGATGGGCGCCGTCGACTATGTGTTCAAGCCCGTCGACTCGATCGTGCTCCGCTCGAAGGTTGCCGTCTTCGTCGACCTCTTCACGAAGACCAGGGAGATCGAGCGGAAGGCGCGTCAGGAGCAGGCGCTGCTCGACGCCAACCTCAGGGCGAACGCGGAGCTGCTGCGGGTCGAACAGGACCTTCGCCGAGCCGAGCAGCGCCAGGCCGCTATCATCCAGTCGCTGCCAATCATCCTCTACCTGGAGCCCTTGCAGTGTGAGCCCCGCCGTCCGACCTTCGTCAGCGGCGACCTCGAAGCCATTACTGGCTACACGTTCAACGAAGTGCTCGAAAAGCCGTCGCTATGGCACGATCGTCTCCATGAGGAGGACCGCGAGCGCGTCCTGGCCGCGCTTCGGGACCGCGAGCGTAGCGGCCGCTTCTCGGTCGAATATCGGTGGCGCTGCGCCGACGGCGAGTACCGCAATTTGCACGATCAGGCCGTCCTGCTGACGGATGCGCAGGGCAAGCCCGTCGAATTCGCTGGAACGTTGACCGACGTGACCGAGCGCCGGTTTCTCGAAAGTCAGCTGATCCAGGCGCAGAAGATGGACGCGATCGGCAAGCTCACCGGCGGCATTGCGCACGACTTCAACAATCTCCTCGCTGCCGTTTTGGGCGGCCTCGGCCTGCTCGAGCGCCGCGCGGGGCTTCAGGAAGAGCACCTCAAGATCCTGTCCATGACCAAGCGGGCTGCGGACCAGGGCACTGAACTCGTCCGGCGCTTGCTCGCATTCGCCAGAAGGCAGCAGCTTCAGCCGGCCGCGATCGACCCGCATGCGCTTGCAAGCGGCGTCGACGAGCTTCTCAGCCATACGCTGGGCGGGCTTGTCGAGCTTGAGTGGGTCCTGGAGAAGAAACCCTGGTGCGTTTTCGCCGACCAGTCGCAACTCGAGCTCGCACTGATGAACTTGATCATCAACGCCCGCGACGCGATGCCCGACGGCGGAACGATCAGGATCCGTGTCGAGCACCGCACCACGACCGTCAAGGATCAGCCCGGTTTGAAGCCGGGCGACTATGTCGTTTTCGCCGTGGAGGACCACGGATCGGGCATTGCTCCCGAGATGATCGAAAAGGTGATGGAGCCGTTCTTCACCACCAAGGAGGTCGGCAAGGGCACCGGCCTGGGCCTCAGCATGGTTTACGGCTTCGCCCGTCAGTCGAACGGCGCCATCGCTCTTGAGAGCGAGGTCGGCAAGGGGACCCAGGCGGAGCTCTGGCTGCCGAGAGCGGAAACCGCGCCCGTCAAGCAGGAAAGCCGCCCCGTCGGCATCCAGGTCAGCGCGGCGAAGCTCAACGTCCTGCTGGTCGACGACCATGAAGAGGTTCGGGCAACGACAGCCGGCATGTTCCAAGACCTTGGCCACAACGTCATGCAGGCGAGCAACGGCGCGGAAGCCCTTGAGCTACTGACCCGAAACGGCATCGACCTTCTGGTGAGCGACTATGCCATGCCGCAGCTATCGGGCACCGACCTGGTGCGCGGCGCCCGATCCACGAAGCCGGACCTGACAGCGATGATCATCACGGGATATGCCGATCAGGATGACATCGGCGATCTTCCCGCCGACGTGGTCGTCCTGTCGAAGCCATTCGACCTGGCGGCTCTCTCTGCCGCCGTGCTCAAGGCGACGAAGGACCACGCTTCTCCGGCGAGTTGAGGGCACAACTTCCGCCGGCTGGAGTTATTTCCCGTTCACAACCTCACGGCACTGGGTATGGACGAAGATCACATCAGCACAACAAACCTCGAACATGTATCATCCACTCTCGAACAGGGTATCGAGAGCTGCCGCACGATCATCTCGGATTATCGCTCCCAACTAGGGCTTCTCGAAACAGCCCCCGACGCAGCACCTCCGGGCGATACGAACGCGGACGATAACGCAAACCTCGACGCGGGGCCGCCGTCGAACTGAAGTCATCCTTCGGCCCATTGCGGACATAGCGCCCACTGCTATCGTCGCGCCGAATCTCCGGGGGGAGCGGCCGCGTGACACTTTCGACCATCGATACAATCGTCGTCGTCGCCTACGCGATCTTCATCTTCGGGCTCGCGCAGTGGGTCAGCCGCGAAAAGGCCGGCCATGCGAAGGACACGTCTGACTATTTCCTCGCGTCCAAGTCGCTGCCCTGGTGGGCGATCGGCGCGTCGCTCATCGCGGCGAATATCTCGGCGGAGCAGATCGTCGGAATGTCGGGCTCGGGCTACGCGCTGGGACTCGCCATCGCCTCCTACGAATGGATGGCGGCGCTGACATTGTTGATCGTCGGCAAATATTTCCTGCCGATTTTCCTGAAGAACAAGATCTACACGATGCCGCAATTCCTCGAACAGAGGTACGGCAAGGTCCTGCCCGTCATCATGGCCGTCTTCTGGCTCGCTTTGTACATCTTCGTGAACCTGACCTCGATCATCTGGCTCGGCTCGATCGCGGTGAACAAGGTCGCGGGCGTCGATCAGGACGTCGCCTTATTCGCGCTCGGCGGCTTCGCCCTGCTCTACCAGCTCTACGGCGGGCTGAAGGCGGTCGCCCTCACCGACATCGTGCAGGTCACCTTGCTCGTGCTCGGCGGCCTCGTCGTCTCCTACCTCACGCTCGACCAGATCGGCGGCAACCAGGGCGTCCTCGCCGGCTTCGGCAGGCTGACGGCGGAAGTGCCCGGTCATTTCAACATGATCCTCGAGCCCGGCCACCCCTTCTTCAAGGACCTGCCGGGCATCGCCGTCCTCGTCGGCGGAATGTGGATCGCGAACCTCAGCTATTGGGGTTTCAACCAGTACATCATCCAGCGAGCGCTCGCGGCGAAGGACCTTGGCGAAGCGCAAAAGGGCGTCGTTTTCGCGGCTTATCTGAAGCTGCTGATGCCGGTGATCATCGTTCTTCCGGGCATTGCCGCGGTCGTCCTGGCGCCCGGCCTCGCCAAGCCGGACGAAGCCTATCCGACCATGATGCGGCTGCTTCCGCCGGGCCTTCTCGGCCTCGTCTTCGCCGCGCTGATCGCCGCCGTGATCGCCTCGACCGCGTCCAAGATCAACTCGATCGCGACCATCTTCACCCTCGACCTCTATGCCAAGTTCCGCGGCGAGCGGACCCGCGCCGAAGACGGCGTCGGCGAGAGCAAGCTGGAGGAAAAACACCTCGTCTTCGTCGGCCGCTCGGTCGCCGTCGTTGCCGTGATCATCGCCTTGTTCACCGCTCGGCCCTTGCTCGGAAAGTCGGACCAGGCGTTCCAGTTCATCCAGGAATTCTCTGGCTTCTTCACTCCGGGCATCACCGTCATCTTCCTTCTCGGACTGTTCTGGAAGAAGGCGACCGAAGCCGGCGCCATCGCCGCCGCGGTCGGCTCCGTCGCTCTGTCTTACATCTTCAAGGTCGCAATGCCGGACTTCCCCTTCATGAACCGCATGGGGCTGGTGTTCCTCATCACGCTTGGTCTGGCCGTGGCGATCTCGCTCGCACAGGGCGCGCGCCCGAGCGCCAGCCGAATCACCATGGAAGGCGTGACGTTCCGCACACCCACGGCGTTCAACCTTGCGGGCGTCGGCGTCATCCTGATCCTGATCGCCCTCTACGCGACCTGGTGGTGATCGCCGCCTAGCCGGCCTTCCACTGCCGCATTGCTCTCTCGTAGGAGGAGCGGGCCCGATCCCGCTCCTCCGTCAGCTTGTCGCGCTCGCCCTCCTGCCGGCGCTGCAGTTCGCGCCGCTCGCGTTGCAGGGTTTCCATTTTCTCGTCGATCTTGCGGAGCGCCTTGCGCTGCTTCTTCTCGGCTTTCTCAAGCGCCTCTTCGGCCGCGTCCAGTTCGTCGCGGGTGGGCTTGGGCTTGGGCTTGGGCTTGGGCTTTCGATGGCGGCTTCAGCTCGACGGCCTTGACGCCGTCCTTGCTCGCTTTCGCGGCCTTCTTCCGTGCAGGCGCGCGATCCAGTTCGGCGAAATGCTCATCCGCGCTGCCGCGTACCTTTTTGATCACCTCGCCCGGATTAGCGAGTGCCTCCTCCATCAGCTTCGGGTCGGTGACCTGCTCGGCGATGCCCTGGGCGAAGATGTTCGAGTCCGCGCCCCACGCTTCGAGTGCCGCCTTCTGGCTCGGCGCGGCAATATAAGCGTCGTGGAAGCCGATCGGCGTCCGAAACACCTTGAGCTTCTGCTTGCGCCCCTTCGCCATTCCTAGTCGAGCGATCCTTCGAACGGCTTCACGTCGACCGGTCCCTCGAAAGCGATGAAGAGGATGCATGCGGCTTCCGACCGGCAGTTTGCCCGGTGCGGCAGGTTCGCGGGCCCATAGGCATAGTCGGTCGCCTTCAAGGTAGCTTGCGGCGCGCCCTGGTACTTCACCTCCAGCTCCCCGCTCAACAGGATCATCCGTTCCGCCGAGCTGTGGGCGTGCGGCGGAATTGCGGAGCCCCCGGGGACGCGTAGAAAGATGTCGGCATTGGGCTTCGCCGGATCGCCCTGGAGCACCGCAATCCCGCAGCCTTCCGGCATCCCAGCCGGACACGGCCCCCATTGGAGCGCCGGATCGGATGCCGCCCGGGACAAGGGCTTCACGGTGGCGCTAGGCGCAGGGTCCGCGGCGACATCCGTGCTGCCTGCAGCCGTCTGCGCGAAAGACACATGACTCCATCCTGGAAGGATACTCAGCGCCGCCAGCGCGCCCACAAGTCGCAATGAATGCCTCATCGTTGCCTCACTGCCGAAATTTCACGCTTGCCGGTATGGCCGGACGATCGCTACCGACCGTCCGGCCCACCTCTCAGCTCGCCTTGTTCGACGTCCAGCTGGCCTTCGATCCGTCGCGCGGATCCGAGTTAACGATCGACACCGACGTCCCGTCCGCGTTCGGGACGATGGTGTAGACAGCGACGACCTTGCCATCCCGAGAATAGGTTTCGCGAAGTCCGTTCGCGCCCTCTCGAGCTACCGCGACGGTAGTTCCCCCCGGATCGTTCTGGACTGGCACGGCCGGTCCGTCGATTTCCGCTTCGTATGTCTGGCCTTGAGAGGTCGACTTAACCTTGTTGCCGGCAATCTCGTAAGTGACGTTGAGCGCCTCTTCCGTCATGTTCTGAACGCGATCCGGATCCCATTGTCCCGAAACCGCATGCGCTCCCGCCGGGGCGGGGCCGGCGCGCTTCAGCGAGGTAGTCCCGTCCGTTGGAGGCGTGGTCGTCCCGTCCTTCCAATTGTTCGTCAGGGTGTTGCCGTCCTCCGAAAGTGTCCAGGTGGAGGACCCCACGTCCTTGTCACCCTTCTTGCGACGAAACTCGACCGTGCGATCGTCGACGGCCTTGACCGAAAGACTGTCGTAATAGGGCCGGTCGGCCACAGGGTGGAACTGGCCATCCGCAGCTGCGGTGAGCGGCGGAATACAAGTGCTGCACGTGTAGGTGCCGTCTTGCAGCGCGAACTCGTCCGGCTTCCCTTCCCACTTCACGCTTGAGAGATCGGACTTCCATACGCCGTTCAAAGCCGAAAGATCAGCGGCCGCTACTTCGGCTGCAGCGCCTTCATTGGCGTCCGTGGCCTCCTGCTGATTGCAGCCGGGAAGCGCCAGAACCAACGCTGCGGCGATTGCGGTGCACGTCATCATTTTCATACGAAGATCCCCGTTCAGTCCGCGAGGGGCTGCCCCAATTGGCCGCCCGCTCACTGGGCGGCCGCGTCGTATCGACATGGGCGAGGTCGTCCTGTGGCGGACCCTAGCCCCGTTTAACGCAAAGTAAACTGGGTCAATACCCCATGAGCGCAAGGACTTCGCGACGGCTCCTCTCGTCCGCGCGGAAGGTCCCCATCATCCGGCTGGTGGTCATCATCACGCCGGGGGTCTGAACTCCGCGCGCCGTCATGCAGGCGTGGCTCGCCTCGATCACCACCGCTACGCCCTTGGGCTGCAGATGGTCCCAGATGCAGTCGGCGACCTGCGCGGTCAGCCTTTCCTGCACCTGCAACCGGCGCGCGAAGCCATGGAGCACGCGCGCCAGCTTGCTGATGCCGACGACCTTGTCGCCGGGCAGATAGGCGATCGCCGCCTTGCCGATGATCGGCGCCATGTGATGCTCGCAATGCGACTGGAAGGGTATGTCCTTCAGCAGCACGATCTCGTCATAGCCTCCGACCTCGTGGAACGTGCGGCTGAGATGCAGGCAGGGATCTTCCTCATAGCCTTGCGCATATTCCTTCCACGCCTTCGCGACGCGGCGGGGGGTGTCGAGCAGGCCTTCCCGCTCCGGATCGTCACCGGCCCAGCGGATGAGCGTACGGATCGCCTCGCTGACTTCAGCGGGTACCTCGAGTTCGGGAGCGGACTGGACGAGATCGCCGTCCTCCGGCTCTCCATGATCGAACGCATTCATCGTCCAAGCTCCATCGCAATATCGTCGGCGACCGCCGCCGCCTGCCCGCTGATATCGGGAACCGCGATGATTTCCCAATAGCGGCCTTTGGTCAGGGGCCCCATCGCCCAGGCGCGAGTGGAGCCGGCGGTCCTCGACCGTTCGTCGACCTCTAGACCAATCCCCAGCGCGTCAGGCCTGACCAGCCCGTCATCGAGCATCTGCCGAAGCATTGGATCCCTGGTCCGCGCCATGGCGTGAAGAGGGCCCGTGCTGTTGAACGCGTAAGCCACGCGAACGCGCATTTCGCGTTTGCCACCGCGGCGGGAGATTCGGACGTCGAGCGCGTCGCCGTCTTCGCGAACCGCCGTGAGGCGCCCGGCGACAATCTCCAGCTGCCCCGCCCCAACCAGCTCATGGAGCCGCTGAGCGACTTCCGGAGCAATGCGATGCCGGCGAACGTCCCACCACGGCCGCGCGTGGCGCATGAAGCGGCGTTGCTCATCCAGCGACAGCGCTTGCCAGATGGGGTGGCTGTGCGGCCGCAACGCGTCCACCGCTGCTCGCCAGCCGACGCGAGCGCCTCGCTCCCGCAGCCAGCGCAGCAGCTTTCGAGCGCTGCCCAAGGGCACTTCGTTGAGCTCGACCGGCGCCGGCTCATGCTCAGCGTGCGCATGCGGAACGAGCCCGCGGCGTGACAACGCTACGATCCGGCCTTGATGACCGGCGGCGTCGAGCGACAGGACCGTGTCGATCATGGTGAGGCCGGTGCCAATGATCAGCACGTCGGCGTCGTGATCCGCAGCATCGGCGATGGCCTCGTGCGCTACCGCGCTCCACGGATTGCCGATGAAGCGGGAACTGTCGGACATGGGCAGCGGATCGGGCGGCTGGTTGCCCGTGGCCAGCACGACAGCCGAGGCATGAACCGCTTCCCCGTCTTCCAACGCGACGACCCAGTCCGCGCCATCGGGCGTCGCCTCGACGGCCTTTTGTTCAATCAGCCGAACCATCCCGGTGGCCGTCGCCTCGGCGAGAACCGCATCGAGATACCGGCCGAACAGACGCCGTTGCGCGAAGGCGGTCGCCTCGCCGCCCTGCGTTTCGAACCATCGTGCGAAATGCTCCGGGTCCTCGGCCCAGGCGCTCATCGATTCCGCGCAGACGTTGAGGACGTGCGCCGGCTCCGTCGTCGAATAGGCGATGCCCCTGCCCGCCCTGCAGCCGCCCTCTATGAGGATCGTGTCTATGCCTTTGCGGGCGAGCTGGGCCGCGACCATGGTCCCCGAAAACCCCCCACCGACAATCGCAACCGGCTTTTGCCGGTCAGATTTCATAGTCGGGCCATTCCTTGGGGTCCGGAGCGCCCGCCTTGCGCTTCTGCATCACGCCGTGAAGCCGAACGACCGTTCGCCCGGCGGTTTCGGTGAACCATGCAGGTACAATCGCGTGAATGATGCAGGCCGCGCCGGCGCCGATCAGCTCGGCCCCGATCCTCACCGCGCCCGCGCCATGGCTCACCCACGTCATCCCGAGGGAACGCGGGTGGTCGGTGAAGATGTTTCCGGCTCTTGCCTTATGCTGTTCGACAGCCATTGCCCCATTCGCGCTGTGAACCAAAATGGTGGCCCCGGCAGGACTCGAACCTGCGACCTGCGGTTTAGGAAACCGACGCTCTATCCTGCTGAGCTACGGAGCCGCCCGCGCCACGAATAGGGGCACCAGGCCGCTTTATCAATTCACTTGGCTGGGCGGAACGACCGGAAGCGGCAGGGGCAGGACGGGCACGCCCTCCTCGATCAGGGAGCGGGCTTCTTCGGCGCTCGCCTGGCCGTGCACGGGACGCGGCTCGATCTCGCCGAGGTGCATCGCACGGGCGGTTTCCGGCAGGTCGGCTCCGACCCATTCGGACTGGCTCAGCATCCTTGACTGCAACGCAGCCAGAGTGGCCAACGCCTCCTTCGCATCGATCTGGGCTCCTTCCGCCCGGCCTACGCGCGGAGCCATCGGCGCCTTCTCGACCCGATCCGTCCCGCAATAAGGGCATTGGACCAGGCCGCGCCCCGACTGCTGTTCGTAATCCCGGCCGGAATCGAACCAGCCTTCGAAGACGGCACAGCCGTCGGCGCATCTCAGGTCGAAGAGGATCACTGGGCCACGGCCGCTTCAATGGGGCGTCGATGGCTGATTGCCGGCACGCGGCTGCGCACGTCCGTGATCCGGCTCAGATCGATGTCGGCCACCTTCACTCCAGCTCCGTCGCCCATGTCGAGCAGCACGTCCCCCCAAGGGTCGACAATCAGCGAATGACCGTAGGTGGTCCTGCCATCCTCGTGATGCCCCGACTGGGCGGCGGCCACGATGAACAGCCCTGCTTCGATCGCACGGGCGCGGAGCAGCACTTCCCAATGCGCCTTTCCCGTCGGGACCGTAAAGGCCGCCGGAACGGCAATGACGTCGGCGCTTGCCTCGGTAAGACGGGCAAACAAGGCCGGGAAGCGCAGGTCGTAGCAGATGGCCAGGCCCAGCGTTCCGACCGGCGTGCCCGTCACGACCACCGCTTCCTGCCCGTGCCGGTACGTATTGCTCTCGCGCCAGCTTTCGCCGGTCGGCAAGTCCACGTCGAACAGGTGTATCTTGTCGTAACGGGCGCGGATCTCGCCGCGCGGATCGATGACGAACGACCGATTGGCGAGCTGCCCACCCTCGGTCAGCACCGCGACCGACCCAAGATGGACCCATATGCCCTGCGCATGCGCCGCGTTGCGGCTGGCGGCAATGACCTGGTCTTCATCCTCGACGCGGACATTGCCCATCGCCCGTTCCGAATTCCGGTCGAGCAGGCCGGACATTTCCGGCGTGAACACCATAGCCGCGCCTTCGCCCGCGGCCTGCTCGATCGCGCCAACTACCCGCGCCGCGTTGGCGGACGGGTCGATGCCGGTCTGCGATTGGAAGAGTGCGATCCTGACCATTATGCCGCCAGTATTTGCTCCAGCTTGCCCTGCCGGTCCAGCGCATAGAGATCGTCGCATCCGCCGATGTGCTGACCGTTGATGAAAATCTGCGGCACCGTCGTTCGCCCGTGCGCGCGCTGGATCATCTCCTCGCGCCGGGGACTGCCCCAGGTCAGCTCGTAGGCCTCGTACTCGACGCCCTTGCTGTCGAGGAGCTGCCTCGCCCGATAACAATAGCCGCACGTCGACTTCACATAGAGTTCCACCCGGGCCACGCTCACTCGCTCCTGCTCACGTCAATTGCATGGGCTTGATCACTCTCGCCCAGCTGACAAGCTCGACGCGGCCGGCTCCCGCCTTCTGCAGCGCTCTCGCGCAGGCATTCGCGGTGCTGCCGGTCGTCAGCACGTCGTCGATGAGAACGACCGTCCGGCCCGCAAGGTCCGCCGAAGGATTCACCTGGAACGCGCCGGCCACCACTTTTCGGCGCTGACGGAGACTCATGCCCTTCAGTGCCGGGGTGCGCTTTACTCGCCGAAGAAGGTGCGGATCGGAACGATGACCGGTCGCCCTGGCCAGCTCGCCCGCGACGAGCGCCGCCTGGTTGAACCCGCGCTGCCACAGGCGGGACCGGTGCAGCGGCACCGGGACGAGGATCGGCTCGTCGCCGTGCCGGATCAGCGGCGCCATGTAGCGCGCCATCGTTCGCGCGAGCGCGACTTTCCGCCCATATTTGAGCCGCAGCGCAATGCTTCGCGAAAGGTCGTCATAGGCGACCGCCGAACGGGTCCGCTGGATTCGCGGAGGCTTGGCGACGCACACGCCGCACAATTCGGCATCCGTCGCCTCGAGCGGCATCCCGCAGGTCGAACAGCCGCTCTCGCCGAGGAACTCCACCTGGGTCCAGCACGGCGGACAGAAGCTGTGCACCTCGTCCACGATCGCGCCGCAGCCGGCGCAGCGTGGCGGCAAGGCGAAGTCGAGAACCTGCCGCAAACCCGATCGAATGACGTCTTTGACCCCCACTGCGTCCTTGTCGCGGCTTGTCCGCCGCCGCACAAGCGGCGTCGTGACGACGGACCTGTTCGACCGCGATTTGCTTGCCATGCGCCGCGCGCGTGTCGCGCCGGCGCGGCACGGAGACGTTCCTCCACGAGCGGGCGATGGAAGACATATTCGAGCGGCTTTCGTTCGTGCAGCGCAAGTTCGAACGGGCGCTGCTGATCGGCACCATTGAGCCGGATTGGCGGGAGAGACTGCTGCGGGAAGTCCAGTCGGTGGACGTCGTCGGGCTCGACTCCATGCTGGACGTGGAACCCGGCAGCTACGACCTGTGCATAGCTGTCGGCGAACTCGACACCGCCAACGATCTTCCGCAAGCACTGCTGGCCCTCAGGTTCGCCCTGCGCGACGATTCCCTTTTCATCGGGGCATTTCCCGGCGGCGACACCCTTCCGGCCCTGCGCGCCGCGATGCGGGCAGCCGACGAGCAGATGGGTGCGGCGTCCGCCCATGTTCACCCGCGCGTCGAGCCGGCCGCATTCACGGGCCTGCTGACCTCGGCGGGCTTCTCCATGCCGGTCGTCGACGTCGACCGGGTCGCCGTCCGCTACAAGAGCCTAGCCGACCTCGTCCGCGACCTCCGCGGCATGGGGGCCACCAATGTGCTGAAGGCGCGCTCGCGCCGGCCGCTGACCCGCGCAGCTGCCGCCGCTGCAGCGCGTCATTTCCTTTCCGGCGCCGACGACGGGCGAGTCACCGAGCTGTTCGAAATCCTGCATTTTGCGGCCTGGACACCTGCCCAAACCCCGCAATGGATGAAGCGCGGTTAACCTCTGCGCCCCATCAGTTGTTAACCCCTCCGGAGCTAATGCAGGATCGTGGACGTGGACCAGAGGAGGGTGGCGTGATCGCTATCCGAAGGACTTTGCGCCGGTTGCTCTCCGACCAGAACGGGGCAACGGCGATCGAATACGGATTGATAGCCGCGCTCATCGTCATTGGGATGATGGCGGGTCTCCAGTCATTGGCTGGCGGGACATCCAGCTGGTGGGGCAGGATTCAGTCCAACGTCGAAACACACATGCCCTGACGTCTGCGAATGCAGCCGACGCGCTCAGGCGCGACGGTTGCCGTAGACGACTAGTTTCACTTTCTGCCCCGGCGCGAGTCTCGAGTTCGCCGCCAGATTGTTGACCGACAGGAACCGTTCGAGCTGGAAGGACCTATAGGCCATCCGGCTCGCGAGGCTTTGCACCGTATCGCCGGGCCTTACCGTCACCACATCGATGATTCGCGGGCGGATCGCCGCCGCTTCGGCATTGGTGACGCGTCGGATCGACTGCACCATCGGCACGAACGGCCCAACCCCCGCCCCGCCGCGCGTCAGCATGACGAAGTGGTAAACCGTGTTGGGATTCCACTGATAGGCGAACACGCTTACGTCCACCGATCCTGACGAGGTATTCGCCCGCGCAGTCGTATAGGCCGCCGGAATGCCGTTGATGCTGGTGCGCTGCACTGGACCGCCGACGAGACGGACCTGATTTCCCGCGAGCTGCTGCAGCACCAGGCTGGTGTAATTCTCCAGCGAGCCGTTGTAGCGGCCGCCGCTGAACAGCGCCTTCCCCCCCGATCCGCTGATCGCCACCTCGGTCGTGCCGTTCTGCATCAGATAGCCCTGCGGCACCGCGAAGAAGATGCGCAGGTCGGGATGGGTGAAAGTCCGACCTTCGATCACGCCCTGCGCCGGATCGTCATCCACGTAGACGCCTTCGAGCTGCGAGAGGAACTGGTCGCGGTTGCGCAGGCCAGTGCCCAGCCGGCCGGTCTGCCTTGCGGCGGTGAGTGCGTTCTGGACGCGATTCACGCCAAGCGGGTGGGTGCTCGCCCACTCCGGCGTCTGGCGACTGTCGCGCCCCTGGGTCCGGGCTTCCAGCGCACCTGCCCGGGTGATCGCCGCAAGCACGCCGGATGCGCCGACCGGGTCGTATCCGGCGCCGATCATGTAGCGCATGCCGAGCGTGTCCGCCTGATATTCCTGGTTTCGGGAGAAGCTCAGCGTCGAGAGTTGCGCGCGCGATTGCGACATCTGGGCAACCGCGCTTCCAATCCCGCCGCCGACCACGCTGCCCAGGATGGTCCCCAACACTCCAAGAACGGAGCTGCGCCGGGCATAGGATTCTCGCGCCTGCGCATGATTTCCGGCGACGTGCCCCACTTCATGCCCAAGTGCGAATGCAAGCTCCGCCTCATTGTCCATAAGCGCCATAAGCTGGCGGGTTATGTAGATGTAGCCGCCCGGCGTGGCGAAGGCGTTCTCGACCGCCGAGTTGAGGACCGTGAAGCGGTAGACGCCGGGAGCGACGCCGGAGAAAGACGCAACGCGGCGGCCGACCCCGTCGACGTAGGATGCGCGCGGCCCAGTGTCGGCGCCGCCGAACTCCTCGAGGAGCTTTGGATGATCCTGCTGCGCTTCCTGCACGTAGCGCGGATTGAGCCCCCGCCCGGCCATCTGTGCCGAAACGAGCACAGGAGTCGCCGCAAGCCCCAGGGTGCTGAGCAGGAGGAACGCTTTACGCATGGTCTCTCTCTTGTTTTCGCTACGGGGCGGTATTGAGCCCAGGCAATTTTAACGAGAGATGACTAGGGCGGTTCCTGTCAGGCGATCGCCAGGTACTTCGCCCTGCGCTGCCTCAGCAGTTCGTCGCCGCCAAGCTCGCCGCAGCCGGAAAGCTCCTCGGCGATCGCTTCCTTCAAAATCTCGATCGCACCTTCCGGGTCGCGGTGGGCGCCGCCGAGCGGCTCCGGAACGATCCGATCGACAACTCCGAGGGAATGCAGGTCCTGCGCGGTGATCTTCATCGCTTCGGCGGCGTCGGCGGCCTTGTCGGCGGTGCGCCAGAGGATGGACGCGCAGCCTTCCGGCGAGATGACCGAATAAACGGCATGTTCGAACATCAGGACTCGGTTGGCCGCGGCAATGGCCACCGCACCACCGCTCCCACCTTCACCGACGATCACCGAGACCACCGGCACCTTCAGCGACAGGCATTCCTCGGTCGACCGGGCGATCGCTTCCGCCTGTCCCCGCTCCTCCGCCTGCACGCCCGGGAAGGCTCCCGGCGTATCGACCAGGCTGACGACGGGAAGCCCGAACCGGTTCGCGAGCCGCATCAGGCGGATCGCCTTCCGGTAACCTTCCGGCTTGGCCATCCCGAAATTGTGCCGGAGGCGCGAGGCGGTGTCGTCGCCCTTCTCATGCCCGATCAGCACGACCTTGCGCCCGTCGATCGTCGCGAGCCCGCCGAGGATTGCAGGGTCGTCGGCGAACGCGCGGTCACCCGCCAGTGGAAGGAAATCCTCGGCAAGGCCGGCGACATAGTCCTTGAAGTGCGGACGCTCCGGATGACGCGCGACCTGGGCCTTCTGCCACGGGGTCAGCTTCGAATAGGTGTCGCGCAGCAGCTTTCCCGACTTCGCCTCGAGCCTGCCGATCTCCGCGTCGAGGTCGAGCTCGCCGGCGTGCGCCGTCTCACGCAGCTCGGCGACGCGCGCCTCAAGCTCGGCGATGGGCTTTTCGAAATCCAGGAATGTTTGCACTGCCATTGGCGGCGGCGGGTACGGCGGCCTGCCGTGCGCGTCAACGACGGTCCGCTAGCGGATGGCGCGTGTTCACCAGCTCGATCAGGCGCGCACTGTCGACATGCGTATAGATTTGGGTGGTCGCAATGTCGGCATGGCCGAGCAGCGACTGCACCACGCGAAGGTCTGCTCCGCCGGACAAGAGATGCGTGGCGAAGGCGTGCCGCAGGACGTGCGGGCTGATCCGCTCGGGCGGGATACCGGCGTCGGCCGCCATCGCCCGGACGATCTGGTAGAGCCGCATACGGCTGAGGTGCGACTTGCCGCTGGGGAACAGCCACAGCGACGATGCCGGGACCTCCTCGCGCCAGCGAACCACCGCCTGCTCGGCGCGGCCGGAAATCGGCACGAGCCTCTCCTTCGAACCTTTGCCCTTGAGGATGAGGAACGGCTGGCCGACCCGAAGCGCGCCGCGAGGAAGGCTCACCAGCTCGGTGGCGCGCAGGCCTGAGCCGTAGAGCAATTCGAGCAATGCGAGATTGCGCAGCGCCAGATGTTCTCCACTTGCGGCGCGCGCTTCCGCGGCTTCGAACAAGGCGGCGACCTCATCCGAATCGAGGATCTTCGGAAGCGGGCGTTCGAACGCCGGGCGCGGCAGCGCGGCGGACGGGTCGTCCTTGCGAATGCCCTCTTCCTGCAGGAAGCCGTAGAAGCGACGCAGCGCCGCCGCACGCCGGGCGACGGTCGCCGGGGCAAGGTCGCTCCACTGCCCGCCGAGCTTCGAGATCGCGTCGCTTGCCGCGTTGGCGAGGTTTCCGCCAAGAGAGTCCGCTGCCCGTTCGAGGTCGGTGCGATAGGCCGTCAGAGTATTGCGGGATGCACCCGCCTCCGCCGCCATCATGTCGAGGAAACGATCGACCAGCGCGCGATCCTCGAAGGTCACGTCCGTGCGAGCGCCTCCGCCGCGATCATTCGCGCGGTATATTCCTGGCCGGTCCGCTTCAGGGCCGCGACCGCGTGGAAGATGTGAGCCGGAGGCACGTCCTCGAAGGTCGGCGACTGGAGGCCCGTGCCGCTCAGGACGAGAACCGTTCCCGATTGGCCCAGCGCAGCCGCCCGGTCGATAACGCGAGTCCATACGGTCCGGTTGCCGACGCGCAGGCCGTTCCGGCTGCTCAGCCGGCTGGCGGTTTCTTCGTCGATGCGGCCAAGGCCCGCGAGGCCGGCGACCAGCAGCGCGCTGCGCTTCTTTCCCTCGGTGTCGTCACGGTCGATGAAGTCGTTGATGCGCCCTACGCTCAGGTCCACCCCGGCGCCGTCCGGAGCGCCGAGCGCGAGCATCGCCCACGCCTGATCCGCGCTCTCATCGTCCATCTGGCTCACCGCGCGAGCCCAGCGCGCCGCGTTCCGGTCATAACCCGCCGCGAACATGGACGCGATCAGGTTCGGAGCATCGGACTGAAGGTCGGGGCTCGGCTCAATCATCATCGCGGCCCGCCCGAGCATGGCTCGCGCCGCCTGCAGCGGCAGATAGTCCTGCGACGCGCCCCAAATCGTCCGCATCGCGCTCAGCCGCGCGTCCAGATCCCTGCCGAGGAAGGCCAGGCGCACCTGCCACGCCACCGTTCCCGGCAGGTCGTCCGGCCCGGTCGAATCGTAGATAAGCGAATGCAGGTCGACCAGCGACTGGGACGAGAAGACGCCTAGGCCGCCGGCGATCTGGGCCGACGCCAGCCGGTCCTGCGGAGCGAGCAGTGGCGCCGCAGCTTGCCACGCCCGAAGCTGCGGAGGGGCGGCGTTGATCAGGCGATCCGGAAAGGTCATCCCCGTCGCCGTCGCAAGCCCGAAGCGCCAGGTGTTCAGCCGGTCGACCGGCTCCCACTCGATAGTCACCGCGCGGCCGGTGTTCGATCCCGCGCCGACGACCTTCTGCGCAAGCTCCAGGTCGATACCGCTCATCCGCCCTCGCCGCCGAGCCGAATCGACCTGCGCCGCCGCCGTCTCCGGCTCGCCCGCAAGCGCGGCACACATCGCGTCGACAAGCTGGACGATGTTCCGGTCGGTCCTCTCAATGCCTTCCTGAAGCGGGCAAAGACCGGCCGGGTCGGCGTTGGCGAGCGCGCTCTGCACCCCGACCTGGTACATTCGCGGAGTGAAGCGATCGACGTCCACGCCGGACACGATCATCCGCGCCGCATCGGCTTCGCCCATTCTGAGGAGCAGCCATGCGCGTTCCGCCGCCCAGTCGACGGGGTTCACGTTCCGCGGAGCCCGGCTTCGTGCCAGGAGAGCATTGCGCAACGAGATATGGGCCCAGCGCGACGCGATGGGAGCGTCCATTCGCCGCATCAGGCTGGCGAGGAAGGCTCCGCTCGCGCCCCTCCACGGATTGTCGCCGAGGCCGAGAGAGGCTGGGTCGATGCGGCCCACGAAGCTCGGGTCGCGCCGTGCGTGATCGGGATATTCGACCGGCGGCGGCGGTGGTTCCAGAAGCGCTTCCGCCTGCGCTTCCGACAATTGGACCACGCCGGTGCCACTCTCCCCGACGCTGTCGGGCGAACGGACCGCCGGCGTCGCCGGTTGCGGCTGCGCGGGCGTTGTCGATGGCGTCGGTGCGGGCGCGGGAGCGGGCGCCGGCGCGACGGGGGTCGCGGGCTGCGCCGTGTCCTGCGCAAGCGCCGGAAGGGCGAGCGCCGCGGCTGCCGCCGCTGCAAGCAGGCCCCTAGTTCGCATTGGCGGGAGCGTTGACCTCAACCTCGATCATGTTGGTCGGCACCTCGTCGGCCTGGCTCGAGAAGAACCACATCAGGCCAAGGATCACGAGAAGCAGCAGGAGTAGGACAATGAAACCTCGGGGCATCGGCACTCATCGGCTGTTGGATTGAAGGATCGGGACCGCTTTTGCCGCCCTGCTCCGGCGCTGTATAGCCCTTCGTCGTGGGAAAGCTGACAGACCGTCTCGACCGTCCGATCGTTCTTGTGGGGCTGATGGGCGCCGGCAAGTCGACGGTCGGCCGCCGGCTGGCCAAGCGGCTCAATCTGCCTTTCATCGACACGGATTCGGCCATCGCGGACGCGGCGGGCTTTTCCGCAGCAGAAGTGTTCGAGCGCTTCGGCGAGGAGAATTTCCGCGACGGGGAACGCCGCCTCGTCGCCCGCCTGATTGACGGGGACATTCGCATCATCGCGACGGGCGGAGGCGCCTACATCGATCCGCGAACGCGGCAGCTGCTGAATGAACGGGCGATCACGGTGTGGCTGGATGCGCCGGTGGACGTGCTGGTCGACCGCACCGGACGGCGCGACACCCGGCCGCTGCTGAAGAACGGCGATCCCCGGCAAACCCTCGAACGCCTGTCGAAGGACCGGGGGCCTTGCTACGCCGAGGCCCACATCCGCGTCACGAGCGGCGAGGGCGCCCACAACGACGTGGTCGAATCGATCATCGCCGCGGTCGAGGCGCACCTGAACGGGCAGGCGAAAGCCTAGGCCGGGTCGATGGCCTCGTCCGGAAGCGGACGGTCAACGCCGAAACTCCGGTCGAAGTCCGCATGAAGGTCGCCGGTCACCGTCTGCGCCTGCAGCCGTTGGAGGTCGCGTTCCCGATACTCGCGCTCCACCCGCTCCGCCTCGCGGCGCGGAATGCCCAGCTTCATCAGCGCTTCGCGGCCCATGACCACCGCGCTCTCGTAAAGCTCGCGCTGGCAGACGGCGAGGTCGAGCCCGTCGAACTCGATGACCTGCAAGCGGTCGTAGACACGCGCCATGATCGCGGCGTGCGGGAACGTCTCGAACACGGCCTGCAGCTTGTCGCGCGTCAACTCCTTCGGGTTCTGGCAGAATAATATGCCTTCCGCGGACTCGGCCCCAGCGGTGCGCAGCAGGTCGACCCGCGTACCGTCGCCATAATAGACCTTGGTCCCGAACTCCTCGCTCAGCTCGATCTGCGACGCCTTGCTGTCGATGATCGTCACCGGAATCTTCTTTGCCATCAGCATCTGGGCGACGGTCTGGCCGAAGCGGCCGTAACCGACGACGATCACATTGGTCTCGGGGGAGAATTCAGGTCCTTCGAGGTCCGACGCGGGCTCGGGAATGCGCTTCAGCACCCATTCGATGACCTGCATGAGGAAGGGGGTAGAGACCATCGTCAGCGTGACGACGGCGCTGAAGAGGGAGGCGGCTTCGGGCGTGATGAGCTGCGCGCTCGCCGCCTGCCCGAACAGCACGAAGCCGAATTCGCCCGCCTGGCTGAGCAGGAGGCCGAGCCAGATCGCGCGGCCCGGCCGCATGCCGAACAGCAAGGCGATTCCCGCGATGATCACTGACTTCACCAGGATGATCCCGACGGCGATGCCGGCAACGAGCGCCGGCTTGGCCGCTACCGCTTCGAAATCGATCAGCATTCCGACGGAGAGGAAGAACAGTCCGAGCAGGATCGAACGGAACGGCTCGACGTCGCTCTCCAGCTCGTGCCGGTAAGGCGATTCGGCGAGCATCACGCCCGCGATGAACGCGCCGAGCGCAGTGGAGAGATGCAGTGTGTGCATGAGCGCGGCGCTTCCCAACACCGCGAACAGTCCCGCGACGACGAAGAGCTCGCGCTCGCCCAGCCGTCCAACCAACCGGAATAATGGGTTGAGGATGAAGCGGCCGGCGAGAACGAGGCCGACGACCGCACCGACGGTGTATAGCGCGAGCATACCCCCCGATGGGGCGGTCGGATCCGCCGGGGCCCGCGACAAGGCGGCGATGATCGTGATCATCGGTACGATCGACAGGTCCTGGAACAGGAGGACGGAGAAGGCGCGTTCCCCGCGCGGATGGTTCAGCTGCCCCGTGCCGCGAAGCATCGGCAGCACCTGCGCCGTCGAGGAAAGCGCCAGCGGAAGTCCGATCGCAACGCTCGCTCCGATGCTGAACTTCAGAACGAAATGGATCAGCGCGGCGAGCGCGAACCCGCAGACCAGCACCTGCATCAGGCCAAGGCCGAAGATGTCCTTGCGCAGCCGCCACAGGCGGGTGGGATTGAGCTCCAGGCCGACCAGGAACAGCAGGAAGGCAATGCCGATCTCCGACACCGCCATGATGGAATCGGCTTCTCCGATCAGACCCAGGACGTTTGGGCCGATGATCGCGCCGCCCACGATATAGCCGAGTGTCGCGCCGAGCCCGAGCTTGCGGAAGATCGTCACGAAGAGGAGCGCCGCGCCGAGCATCAGCGCGCCGTCAATCAGCAGCGAGCTGGCAGTGACCTCGGCAGCGGCATGGGTCATTTGCCCGACGCCTTCATGGCCGCCAGCAACGCCTTGAACGGCAGCAGGATCGCGCCGTGCCGCGACTTGCGCGAGCGAGCGGGTGCGAGCGCCAAAAGCCCCGGCCATTCGCCGGCATCATCGCGGTCGCCTGCGAGCCAGGAAGCCAGATCGTAAGCGGCCGACTCAATCTCGCTGGCCGAACGCCCTTTTGCGCCAGCGGCGAGAAGGCTGGCGGAAGCCTGACCGAAGGCGCAGGCATGAACCTGCTGCGAGAGAGCGGCGAGCCGCCCCTCCTCGTCCAGCTGCACCTGAAGCCGAACCGTGCTGCCGCAAGTCGGCGAGCGCTGCTCCGCCTCGCCATCGACCCGATCGAGCCGACGCGGCTCCGGAAGCGACGCCGCCAGCCGAAGGATCTCGGTCGTGTAGAGCGGCGCGTTCATTCCTTCCGCCATGTGGTGCCGGAAGCCGAATCCTCCAACACGATTCCGTCGGCCTTCAACTCATCCCGGATGCGATCAGCCGTAGCAAAGTCGCGGTTCTTCTTCGCCTCCGCGCGCGCCGCGATCTTCGCCTCGACAGTCGCTAACATCGCCGCCACCTCTGAACCAATCTTCCGTGGAGTGATTCAGCAGGCCCAACAGTCGCGCCCCATTGACGGCTTCCCAAATATCGCTGCCCAGACGGACCCCGTCCTCTTCATCTGACGCGATCGTCTGCCGAAACCTCAGCCAAAGCCTTGCGGAGTGTTCAGGTCATCCGAAAGAGCATCAAGCACCTTGCGAGAAACCCGACCGTGGTTGGGGAAAGATGGATGATTGGGAAACTGACCTTTGGTGAAATTCTCGGCGAAGCGGTACCAGCGATCGAGCACGGCCTTGCTCTGGGCGATCAGGTCATCCGTCCACGCCAGAGGCTGACGATAATGCGCCGACAGCAGCGACGAGCCGCAGCGTCTCCCCGCGATGGCCCTGCTCGAGCAGCTCCGCCGGCGTCACGATATTGCCGAGCGACTTGGACATCTTCTCGCTGCCCATGTCGACGAAGCCGTTGTGCACCCAGTAGCGGGCGAGCGGCGCTCCGCCGTGGGCGCAGCGGCTCTGCGCGATCTCGTTCTCGTGGTGCGGGAAGATGAGGTCGAGCCCGCCGCCGTGGATGTCGATCGTCTCACCGAGATGCGCGCGGATCATCGCGGAGCATTCGATGTGCCAGCCGGGACGGCCCCGTCCCCAGGGAGAATCCCAGCCGATCACTCCTTCGTCGCTGGGCTTCCACAGCACGAAGTCGGCCGGGTCGCGCTTGTAAGGTGCAACTTCGACCCGCGCCCCAGCGACCATCGCGTCCCGGTCGCGGCGGCTGAGTGCGCCATAATCGGGATCGCTCGGCACGGAGAAGAGCACATGCCCTTCCGCCTCATAGGCGTTGCCCGTCTCGATCAGCCGCTCGATCATCTCGATCATCGGCCCGATTTCCTGCGTCGCATGCGGCGCGATGGTCGGCGGATTCACGCCGAGCGCGCCCATGTCCTCCAGGTAGAAGCGCTCGTAGCGCTCCGTGATCACGGAAGGGTCGACGCCCTCCTTCTCCGCCGAGGCGATGATCTTGTCGTCCACATCCGTGACGTTCCGCGCGTAGATGACTTCCGCGTCCGGATATTCATGCTCGAGCACCCGCCGGAGCAGGTCAAACACGACCGCGGGCCGGGCATTGCCGATATGCGCGCGGCCGTAGACCGTCGGCCCGCAGACATACATGGTGATGCGCTTCGGATCGGCGGGTTCGAACGCCCGCTTCTTGCGCGTCATCGTGTCGTGAAGACGGATCACTCGGCTTTGTCCTCGATGCGTTCGGCGCTGCCCTTGCGGCGGGTTTCCACCCAATCGACCACCGCTCGTCCGCTCGCGTTCAGCAGCGGAAAGGTCCGCGCATCGCGCATCCAGTCCGGCCTTTTGGCATCCGAGCCATAGACGAGATCGGTCGCGAGGTTGGCCAGCAGGAAGAACAGGGTCACGGCAAGCAGGCCCTTGAGCATTCCGAACCCGCCGCCGAGCACCCGGTCGAACGGACCGAGCATCGAGCTGCGCGATTTCTTCCCGATCGAGCGTGCGAGCAGCTTCATGAACAGGAAGCTGGGCAGGAACAGCAGGACGAAGGCCAGGACGGCGGCGGCCGTGCTCGTTCCCACCGCGTCGGTCAGCGAGGCCGACACGGGCGTGTGGAACAGGCGCAGCATGACGATGCCGACGACCCAGGCGAGCAGCGAGAACAACTCGTGCACCAGCCCGCGCACGAAGCCGATCACGGCCCCACCGCCGAGGAGGACGATCACGAAGATGTCGAGCGCGCTCATCGTTTGGCCGCTAGCGAAGTCTCACGGCCAATGCGAGCCGTCAGAGAGCGCTTGCACGGGCGCGTCGGTTGGGTTGAGGTGCTCGCGATGTTGAGTACCGACAAGGCGTGGGAAAAGTTCGGGCGGCAGGCGCCTTATTTCGGCGTGCTCGCCGACGAGAAGTTCGCGGCGGACCGGATCCACGAGAACCGCGACGAATTCTTCGCCACCGGACGCGGCTTCGTCTCGCAATTGCTGGAGCGGTACGAGCGGCACTTCGGGGACCTTCCGAGGGGACGAGCGCTCGACCACGGCTGCGGAGTGGGCCGCCTGACGTTCCCGCTTGCGGCCGAGTTCGGAAGCGTCGTCGGCCTCGACATCTCGCCGTCCATGCTGGCGGAGGCGACGTCGAACGCCCGCGAGTTCGAGGCGCGAAACGTCGAGTTCGCCCTTGCCGACGACCATTTGTCAAATGCCGAGGGCGAGTTCGACTTCGTGAACAGCTACATCACCCTGCAGCACATTCCGGTCCGGCGCGGCCTGACGATCCTGTCGCGTCTGATCGACAAGGTGAGGCCGGGCGGCGGGTTCCATGTCCATCTGTCCATCCGCACCGATCGCAAGAGGTCGCGGGCGCTCTGGTGGGCGAGCCATCACATCCCCGGCGTGAAGATCTGGCAGAACGTCATGGCCGGCCGGCCCTGGAACGCGCCCGCCATGCAGATGAACAATTATCCGCTTGCGGCCGTCGTCACCCAAATGGCCGCTCAGGGTGTCACCATCTTCCTCGTCTCCACGGAGGAACACGCGAAGTTCCTCACGCTCAGCCTGCTCGGGAAGAGACCGCAATAGTCAACCGACTTGCCGAATATCGATAAGTGATTTATTGTTTTTCGATATCACGAGTTGGAGTTCTGGCGATGAAGACCTCTACTGCTCTGCCGCTGGCCTGGTTCACCCTGCGCATCCTGGTGGTTCTCAACTGGCTCTCATTCGCGGCGGTCTTTGCCTTGCTCACTGCGACCATCGTCGCCGAGGACTGGACCTTCACGGCCCTCGGGATCCGACCCGAGGACCCTATCCGGGCGATCATCATGGGGCTGCGCGCCGTTGCGGCGTTGGGACTGGTCGCTTTCTTGCTCAACAACGCGGTGCTCACGCGCCTGCAGAAGATCGTGGAGACGGTCCGTAGCGGCAACGCGTTCATCGCCGACAATGCCTATCGGCTGAACGCGATCGCCTGGCTCGTGCTCGCGCTCCAGCTTCTCAGCATCGTCATTGCCGCCATTGGCCGGGCCATCTCGACCACTACGAACCCGATCGACCTAGAGGCCGGCTTTTCCCCGACTGCGTGGCTCTGCGTCTTCCTCCTGTTCGTCCTCGCGCGCGTGTTCGCGGAGGGCACGATGATGCGCGAGGATCTCGAGGGCACGATCTGATGGCGATCGTCGTCAGGCTCGACGACATGCTCCACGAGCGGCGGATGACTCTGACCGAGCTGGCCGAGCGTGTCGACATAACCCTCGCCAATTTGTCGATTCTGAAGACGGGCAAGGCGCGCGCGATGCGCTTCTCGACGTTGGAGGCGATCTGCACGGCGCTGGACTGCCAGCCGGGCGACATCCTCGAATTCCAGCCCCACCCAGACAGCGATTGAGAAGGAGACCGATCATGGCTTCCACTGCTGCTTCTGTTCCCCAGCCGCTCCCCACGGCAACCGACCAGGAGGAGGTCTCACTCCTGAGGCTCTATGTCCTGCGCGCCATGTATCTTGTGCTGGTGGTCGGTCTCGGCGCGATGATCGTGCCGGAGCTCGTGAACCACGAGCTTACCAGCCGCGGGGTGATCGCCAGCCTGCTGGGTGCCGTTTGGGTGCTGGCGTTCCTCGGCCTGCGCTACCCGCTGGAGATGCTTCCCCTGCTGATGTTCGAGTTCGTGTGGAAGGCGATCTGGATGATCGCCTACGGGCTGCCGCAATGGTCGGCAGGTCGATATCCGCCCACCTTCGCGGAAGATTCCTTCAACATAGCGTTCGGGGCGATCCTGCTGTTCGTCATCCCCTGGGGCTATGTCTGGCGGCACTATGTGAAGCGGCCTGGCGCCTGCTGGCGCTGAGATCAGCGGCCGAGGATCTGATCGACCAACGCCCGAACATTGCCGAAGTGCGAGGTCGCGATGCCGTCGGCGCCCTTTACGCCTGAAGGCACCCATGCCCGTTCGAACCCCAGCTTGGCGGCTTCCTTCAGGCGCAGGCCGGAGTGCGCGACCTGGCGGATTTCGCCCGACAAGGCGATCTCGCCGAAGATGATGCACTCGTTCGGAATGGGCCGTTCGGACATTGCGGAAATCAGCGCCGCGGCGACGGCGAGGTCCGCCGCCGGGTCGCTCAGCCGATAGCCTCCGGCGACGTTGAGATAGACTTCCGCGGTCGCGAAGCTGAGGCCGCAGCGCGCTTCCAGCACCGCGAGGACCATCGCCAGCCGCCCGCTGTCCCAGCCGACCGCGGCGCGTCTCGGAGTGGCGCCGCTTGCCAGCCGCACGGTGAGCGCCTGGATCTCGACCAGCACCGGCCGGCTGCCCTCGAGCGCCGGGAAGATGCTCGTGCCGCTGACCGGCTCGCCGCGCTGCGTGAGAAACAGCACGGACGGGTTCGGCACTTCCGTCAGCCCTTCGCGCTCCATCGCGAAGACGCCGATTTCGTCGGTACCGCCGAAGCGGTTCTTCATGGCGCGGAGGATGCGGTATTGGTGGCTGCGCTCCCCTTCGAAGCTCAGCACCGTGTCGACCATATGCTCGAGCACGCGCGGGCCGGCGATGGTGCCGTCCTTGGTGACGTGGCCAACCAGGACGAGCGCCGTTCCCGTTTCCTTGGCGAACCGCACCAGTTCCTGCGCGGAGGCCCGGACCTGGCTGACGGTGCCGGGCGCGCCCTCGATCAGGTCGGAATGCATGGTCTGGATGGAGTCGATCACCAGCAGGTCGGCCCCGCCATTGTCGCCGAGCGTCGTAAGGATGTCGCGGACCGACGTCGCCGCCGCGAGCTGGACGGGCGCCTTGCCCAATCCAAGCCGCACCGCGCGCAGCCGCACCTGCTCTGCGGACTCCTCGCCCGAGACATAGACGACATTCCGCCCCTTGAGCGCGAGATCGGCGCAGACCTGCAACAGCAGGGTCGACTTGCCGATGCCCGGATCGCCGCCGACGAGCATGGCGGACCCGGGCACGATCCCGCCGCCGATGGCGCGGTCGAACTCGGCGATGCCGGTTCCGATGCGCTCCGGCAGCGCGACGGGGTGGTCCAGTCCCACCAGCGGGATCACCCGCCCCCCGCCCTGCAAATTATGCTTCGCCGCGAAGATGCTGGAGATCCCCGCGGACTCCTGCACTAGCGTGTTCCACTCGGCGCAGTCGGGGCACTGGCCCTGCCAGCGGGAACTCACGGAGCCGCAGGACTGGCAGACGTAACGGGATTTGGGCTTGGCCATCTGAAACGAGGGTTAGCCAATCGCGGCAAGCTATCCTAGGGGCGGATTCGTGATCCCTGCCCCGTTGCGCATCCGCGACTTCCGCACGTTCTGGTTGTCTCGCCTGGCGAGCACCATCGCGCAGATGGCCATGGTCATCGTCATCGGCTGGCAGGTCTACGATATCGCCCGCGAGACGATGAGCATCCGCGAGGCGGCGTTTCAGCTGGGGCTGATCGGCTTGGTCCAGTTCGTACCCTTGTTCGTGCTGACGCCGGTCAGCGGTTGGACGGCGGACCGGCTGGACCGGCGGCACATCGCCCGCGCGGTCCTCGCGCTCGAATGCCTGTGCGCGCTCATTCTCTTCGTCGCGACGTGGGAAGGGTCCATCAGCCTTCCGATCCTGTTCGGCGTGGCGGCGTTGCTCGGCATCGCCCGGGCCTTTGCCGGGCCGGCCTTGGGCGCCCTCGCCCCGAACCTGGTGCCTCGCGAGATCCTGCCCAACGCGATCGCGTTGAGCTCCGCCGCCTGGCAGGCCGGCGCAATCGCGGGCCCGGCGATCGGCGGCATTCTCTACGACGTAACGCCGCACCTGCCCTACGCCTTCAGCGCGGTGCTCTTCGGATTCTCGACAATCTGCCTGTTCACCATCAGGCCGGTCGAACGCGCCGCCCTGAAGCCCGGCAGCCCGCTGCAGCAGATGGCTAACGGCCTCGCCTATGTCCGCCGCAACCGGCTCGTCCTCGGCGCGATCACCCTTGACCTGTTCGCCGTCCTTCTCGGCGGCGCGACCGCGATGCTGCCCATATACGCCCGCGACATCCTGCAGGTCGGCCCGGATGGTCTCGGGCCGTTACGCGCGGCGCCGGCCGTCGGGGCGACGCTCACAGCCATTTACTTCTCGATCCGCCCGCTGGAGACGAACGTCGGCGTGAAGATGCTGGCGTCCGTCGTGCTTTTCGGACTCGCAACGGCGGTCTTCGGATTTTCGACGACCTATTGGCTGTCCCTCGCTTCCCTCACCGTTCTCGGAGCGGCGGACATGTTCTCGGTCTACATCCGCCAGTCGCTGATCCAACTGCACACGCCGGACGAGATGCGCGGCCGCGTCGGAGCCGTGTCGACGCTTGCCATCTCCGCCTCGAACGAGCTCGGCGAGACCCGGAGCGGGTTCACCGCGGCCTTGCTCGGACCTGTCGCGGCCACCGTCGCCGGTGGCCTGGCAGCCGTAGCCGTGACGCTTGCCTGGGCGTGGCTTTTCCCGGAGCTTCGCCGCGCCCGCACGTTCGAACTGCCGGAGGAACCCCCGCCTGAAGAGGCTACCGTTGTCGCCGGTGGCGTCTGAATGCTTGCAACTCGCGCCAAAGAAACCGACTTAGCGGCGCGACCACGAAGGAGATCGCCGGATGAAGGCCAACACCGTCCTCGAGACCATCGGAAACACTCCGCACATTCGCGTCAACCGCCTGTTCGGCGACAAGGCCGAAGTCTGGGTGAAGTCCGAAAGGTCCAATCCCGGCGCATCGATCAAGGACCGCATCGCCCTCTCGATGATCGAGGATGCGGAGCAGAGCGGCAAGCTGAAGCCGGGTGGCGTGATCGTCGAGCCGACGTCGGGCAACACCGGGATCGGCCTCGCGATGGTTGCTGCGGTCAAGGGCTACAAGCTGATTCTTGTGATGCCGGAAAGCATGAGCATCGAGCGTCGTCGCCTGATGCTCGCTTATGGCGCGACCTTCGACCTGACTCCGCGCGAGAAGGGGATGAAGGGGGCCATCGCCCGTGCGCAGGAGATCATCGAATCGACCCCGAACTCGTGGATGCCGCAGCAGTTCGAGAACCAGGCGAACGTGGAGGTGCACCGCCGCACGACGGCGCAGGAGATCCTGGCAGATTTCCGCGACAATCGCCATCGACGTCCTGATCACCGGCGTCGGCACCGGCGGCCACATCACCGCCTGTGCCGAGGTGCTGAGGAAAGAATGGCCGGATCTTAAGGTATTCGCGGTCGAGCCGACGCTCTCGCCCGTGCTTTCGGGCGGCGATCCTGGCCCTCACCCGATCCAGGGAATCGGCGCAGGGTTCGTGCCCGCGATCATGGACACCAGCCTGCTCGATGGCGTGATTCAGGTGGATCCGAACGATGCCAAGGAAATGGCTCGCAGGGCCGCCCGCGAAGAGGGGCTGCTCGTCGGAATTTCCTCCGGCGCGACGCTTGCCGCAATCCAGCAGAAGCTTCCGGAATTGGACGGAAATCCGCGGATTCTGGGCTTCAACTACGATACCGGCGAACGCTATCTCTCGGTCCCGGAATTCCTGCCCGAGCAAAACTAGGTAAAGCGCCGGTAACCCTGTTCCTTAGCCCTGGCGTTAACGCCAGTGGCTTAAGGACCTTCGTTAGCGGGGGGGACCCGCCAGTGAAGGTCCAGGAATGCGTAGAGCGCGGTTCGCGAGAGCAGTCGAAAAGACAGCGGAATCGACCGAGAGGGTCTCGATACGAGAGGCTCTCTGGTTCGGCCTGCGCAGGCCCGAGACGACTGACGAAGCATCGCTCGCCGACTGGCGCGTCGCCGGCCTCGACCAGGTTGCCCTGCTGCTGGGCGTCACCCACCTCTTGATCACTGGCGCCTGCGCCGTGCTGTTCGACACTCGCGCAACGGGATTTTCCGCAGACAACCCCCTGATTCCGGCTTCCCTCGTGATTGCCTGCGACGCGATCGCCGCGGCCGCGCTCATGCTTCGGAAACGAACGAACATTCCGTCGCACATGGTCGTACGCGGGCTTTGTGTTTATCTCGCGGTCGTAGGCCTGCTCTGGACCTGGTTCGGGATCGCGGTCGAGGACGACACCTTCATCTACCCGCTCGCCGCCGCCCCGATCGCCATGAGCGCCGGCATCGCGATGGGCGCCGTAGTCTCGGTGCAGTCGCCGCCTCTCATCATCACGAACATGGTCACGTCGGCATTTACCGCGATCATGCTCTCACACAGCCCCCTCATTCCGTTCGCTGTCGAGATCCTTTCGCTGGCGCTGGTCGCGTACAGTATCGCCGGGGCGCGCAGCTTCATCGCCGCGGGCCGGCGTCGCCTCAACCTCGACACGGAGGCCCGCAAGGCGCTCAACTTCGTCGACGAGTTCGAGAACAGCGGCCGCGGCTGGTTCTGGGAGACCAATGGCGAGGGCACCTTGTCCTACGTCTCGCAGCAGCTCGCCGACGATTTCCGGTGCGAAGCGCCGGAGCTTCTCGGACGGCAATTCACCGACCTTCTTTCAGTCGACACCAGCCCCGGCGCGACGACGGAAGAGCGCAAGACGCTCGGCTTCCATCTGTCGGCACGCTTCCCCTTCTCGGACGTGATCGTCCGCGCAGCGAGCGACGAGGACATTCACTGGTCGCTGTCGGGCAATCCGATCTTCGACGAGCGCGGCCGCTTCCTCGGCTTCCGCGGGATCGGAACCGACCTAACCGAGCAGCGCCGTTCGGAGCAGGAAATCACCAGGCTCGCCCGCTTCGATTCGCTGACCAGCCTGCCGAACCGGGCCATGATGCGGCAGACCCTCGACGAGGCGCTGCGCAACGCGAGCAATCGCCAGAGGGGCTGCGCGCTCTTCCTGATCGATCTCGACCGCTTCAAGAACGTCAACGATACGCTCGGCCATCCGGTCGGCGACGCCTTGCTCCGCCAGGTCGCGGATCGCCTCAAGCTCGCGATGGGCGACCACGGCCAGGTCGGACGCCTTGGCGGCGACGAGTTCAAGGCCGTGCTGCCGGGCCAGGTCGATATCGGACTGCTGGAATCGCTCGCACGAACGCTCATCGAGCAGGTGTCGCGGCCGTACAGCATCGAGGGCCATCGCGTCGTAATCGGCGCATCGCTCGGCATTGCCATCGGCGACCCCGGACGCTGCACTGCCGACAGCCTCGTCCGCGATGCCGACCTCGCGCTCTATGCGGCGAAGGCCGCGGGCCGCGGCAAGCATTGCTTCTTCGAACCGTCGATGCACACCGAGGCGTCCGACCGCCAGGTTCTCGAGAACGATCTCCGCCAGGCGATCGACAAGGGCGAGTTGTGGGTCGCCTATCAGCCGATCGTGCGCACCGCCGGCGAAGAGGTCTGTGGCTTCGAGGCGCTGGTCCGCTGGGATCACCCGCTTGCGCGGCCGGATCTCCCCCGACAAGTTCATTCCGCTCGCCGAGGAATGCGGCCTCATCCCGCGCATCGGCGGATGGGTGCTTGAAACGGCACTGGCGGAAGCGGCGAACTGGCCCGACCAGATCCGCATCGCCGTCAATCTTTCGCCGATCCAGTTCAACGATCCGGGCATCGTCGACGTCATCTCGAACGCGCTTGCCGAAAGCGGCGTTCGCGCGGCCCGCCTTGAGCTGGAAATCACGGAGGGCGTCTTCCTCGCGGAAGGCGAAACCACGGACGAAACGTTCAGCCGGCTCAAGGACCTGGGTGTCCGCCTCGCGCTCGACGACTTCGGCACTGGCTACAGCTCGCTCGGCTATCTGAAGAAGGCGCCGTTCGACAAGATCAAGATCGACCAGAGCTTCGTCCGCGGAGCAGCGTCGAAGACCAGCCGCAACAGCGCCATCATCCGCGCCATCGTCACGCTCGCCGAAAGCCTGCAGATGGACACGTGCGCCGAGGGCGTGGAAACGCACGACGACCTCAACCTCATCCGCGAGCTGGGGTGCAGCCACATCCAGGGATATATCTTCGGCAAGCCGGTCGAAGGTGCTCTGGCGCGCGAGCTCGCCAGCCGCGTGACCGCCGTTCCCGAGGGCTACCAGTCCCAGCGCGAGCCGCGCCAGCGCCTGATGCGCCGGGCAATGGCCTCCATCGACGGCGCAGTGTGCGAGGTCCGGCTACGCAACATCTCCGCCATGGGCGCGCTCGTCGAATGCGACCGCCCGGTCGCCCCTGGCACTCGCGTGGCGATGGACATCGTCGGCGCGGGCCCTGTCGAAGGCACCGTCCGCTGGGCCCAGGCGGGCAAGTTCGGACTCCTGTTCAACGACGCCTTCCAGATGACGCGGCTGGCGCCGAAGAAGCAGAAGCTCAACGACGTCCAGATGCTTCGGCCCTGGTACGTCGGCGACAAGGCCGCGAGCTAGAAGGCTTCCTCAGGCAGCTTCATGACCAACTCGGCGCCGGCTTCGACCTGGCTTCCGCAGGCCGCTCGCCAGCGGAAGCTCGCGCTCCGCGTAGAAGCGGGCGGTGACCAATTTCGCTTCGTGGAAGTCGCGTTCGGCTGAACCGTTGGCGGCGAGCGGCCCCGAGACCTGCACCATCTTCAGCCACATCCAGCCCAGGATCACGAGACCCATCAGCTCCATGTAGGAATAGGCACCCGCACCCGCATTGTCGGGATCGGCCATACCGTTCTGCGCCAGCCACATGGTCGCACGCTGCAGTTCGCCGACCGCCGGTTCGAGAGCAGCCCCGACGCCCGCAGGATCGCCGGCCGCCTTCGCCGCCGCAATGTCCTCACCGATGACTTCGAACAGGGTGCGCAGCGCGCGGCCGCCGTCCTTGCCGAGCTTCCTGCCAACCAGGTCCATCGCCTGGATGCCATTGGTGCCCTCGTAGATCTGGGCGATGCGGGCGTCGCGGACGAACTGCTCCATGCCATGTTCGCGGATATAACCGTGGCCACCAAACACTTGCTGCGCGAGAACTGTTGCCTCGAAGCCCTTATCAGTCAGGTAGCCCTTGATGACGGGCGTCGTCAGCGAAACGAGGTCGTCCGCGCGCTGCCGCTCTTCCTCGCTCTGGGCGCGGCGCGACAGGTCGACCTGGAGCGCACCCCAAAGGATCAGCGCACGCGCCGACTGGTTGAACGCCCGCATCTCCATCAGCATGCGACGGACGTCCGGGTGGACGAACAAGGGGTCGGCCTTGGCGCTCTGGTCCTGGGCCTCCTTGTGCAGCGCCCTGCCCTGCCGCCGGTCGCGCGCGTAGGCGACGGCGTTCTGGTAGGCGACTTCGCCCTGCGCCAGGCCCTGAAGGCCCACGCCGAGGCGGGCCGCGTTCATCATGATGAACATGGCGGCCAGGCCCTTCTCTGCCTCGCCGACCAGCCAGCCTTTGGCCCCGTCATAATTGAGCACGCAGGTCGAGTTGCCGTGGATGCCCATCTTCTTCTCGATGGAGCCGCAGGTGACGCCGTTGCGCTCGCCCACCGAACCGTCTTCGTTGACTAGAAACTTCGGCACCACGAACAGCGAAATGCCTTTCACATTGTCCGGTGCCCCAGCGATCTTGGCGATCACCATGTGGATGATGTTCTCGCTGAGGTCGTGTTCGCCCGACGAGATAAAAATCTTCGTGCCGGTGAGCGAATAGCTGCCGTCCGGATTGGGATCGGCGCGGGTCTTCAGGAGGCCGAGGTCGGTCCCGCAATGCGGCTCGGTCAGGTTCATCGTGCCGGTCCAGCGGCCGCTGACCATGTTCGGCAGATAGGTCTGCTTCTGCTCGTCGGAGCCCTTGACCACCAGGGCCGCGATCGCGCCTTGGGTCAGGCCGTTGTACATTTCGAAGCTGTGATTGGCCGAGCAAAGGAACTCGGACACCGCGGTCGAGACCACCTGCGGCAGGCCCTGCCCGCCATATTCTTCCGGCGCCGACAAAGTCGTCCAGCCGTTGGCCGTGAACTGGTCCCAGGCGTCCTTGAAGCCCGGCGGAGTCGTCACCGATCCGTCATCGTGGCGCTTGCAGCCTTCCTCGTCGCCTATGCGATTAAGCGGGGTCAGCACTTCCTCGCAGAACTTCCCGCCCTCTTCGAGGATCGCCTGCACCAGGTCCGGGGTCGCGTTGGCGAAGCCTGGCAAGTTCGAATAGCGGCCGATTTCCAGCACATCCTCGAGGATGAAGCGCGTGTCGCGCACCGGTGCGGTGTAGGTCGGCATTAGCTGTCCTTCCGGGTCAATTCAGAGTCGAGAAATCCGCAGAACTCTTCCAGTTCTGCGATCGTGGCGTCGATGTCCTGCTTCTGCTTGCGCAGCCAGCCGATGCGGTCCTGGCAGCGGTCGCGGGTGGCGAGCATCTGCGTGTGCTGCCGGTCGCCGACATCGTAGAGGTCGAGAAGCTCGCGAATGTCGTTGAGGCTGAAACCGACCGACTTGCCGCGCAAAATCCACGTCAGGCGGGCGCGGTCGCGGTCGGTGTAGAGGCGAGTCGTGCCGCGCCGCTCGGGCCCGATCAGTTGCTCGTCTTCGTAGAATCGGAGCGCGCGGGCAGTGACGCCGAACGCCTCGCACATCTCCCCGATGGAGTAATAACGCCTCTCCGCGTCCATGCCCGCGCTATGATTGACGTTTACGTGAACGTCAACTGCCGTGATGATTTCAACCGAGGTTCAGCCGGGGGGCGACAAAGCGGGAAGTGACACCTATATGACGGGCCTAGCAGTCGGGCCGGGGACTATGCTGACCACAAATCCGTTCGAACCCCTCGATGGGGACAAGCTGCACGAAGAGTGCGGAATTTTCGGCATCTGGGGTGCCGACAATGCCGCGAGCTTCGTCGCTCTCGGGCTCCACGCCCTCCAGCATCGCGGCCAGGAAGCGGCGGGCGTGACGACCTATGACGGCGCGCATTTCCATTCGCACCGCGCCATGGGCCACGTCGCCGGAAACTTCGACCGCGACGACATCATCCGCAAGCTCCTCGGCCGCGCCGGAATCGGGCACGTCCGTTATTCGACGACCGGCGAGACGGCGCTGCGCAACGTGCAGCCGCTCTACGCCGAGCTGAACGACGGCGGCTTTGCAGTCGCGCACAACGGCAATCTGTCGAACGCGATGAGGCTTCGCCGCACGCTCAACCGCCGCGGCTCCATCTTCCAGTCGACCAGCGACACCGAGGTCATCATCCACCTCGTCGCGACCTCGCAGGCAGCCACCCCGATGGACCGGCTGATCGACGCGCTGAAGCAGGTCGAAGGCGCTTACTCGCTGCTGGTCCTCACCGAAGAAGGCCTGATCGCCTGCCGCGACCCGCTCGGCATCCGGCCGCTCGTGATGGGCAAGCTGGGCGAAGCGACGATTTTCGCTTCGGAAACCGTCGCGCTCGACGTCATCGGGGCGCGCTACATCCGCGACGTGGACCCGGGCGAAGTCGTGGTGGTCAACGGTTCCGGCACACGCTCTTTCCGCCCATTCGAGCAGGCGCTTCCCCGCCCCTGCATCTTCGAGCATGTCTATTTCTCGCGACCGGATTCGATCGTCGACGGCACCTCGGTCTACGAAGTCCGCAAGGCGATCGGCGCGGAATTGTCGCGTGAGTCTCCTGTCGAGGCCGACCTGGTCGTGCCGGTCCCCGACAGCGGCGTCCCGGCTGCGCTCGGCTTCAGCCAGGAATCGGGCATTCCCTTCGAGTTGGGCATCATCCGCTCGCACTATGTCGGTCGGACGTTCATCCAGCCCAGCCAGGAAGTGCGCCACCTTGGCGTGAAGCTGAAGCACAACGCCAATTCTGCCCTGATCCGCGGCAAGCGCGTGGTGCTGATCGACAATTCCATCGTCCGCGGCACCACGAGCGTGAAGATCGTCCAGATGATGCGCGATGCGGGCGCCCGCGAAGTGCACATGCGCATCGCCTCCCCGCCGACAAAGCACAGCTGCTTCTATGGTGTCGACACGCCTGAGCGGGCCAAGCTGCTTGCTGCCCAGATGAGCGTCGATGGCATGTCCGACTACATCAACGCCGACAGCCTGGCCTTCATCTCGATCGACGGCCTCTACCGCGCTCTCGGTTCGGAGCGAGACACAGGCCAACCGCAGCGCTGCGACGCCTGCTTCACCGGCGAGTATCCGACGCGCCTGACCGACGCCGAGGAGAACAACCCCGGCTCGACCTTATCACTAGTCGCGGCACGCTAAGACTTGTCTGGCAGAACGGCCGCGATTCGAGCGACATTCCTCTTCATCGCTATTCTAGCTGCTGGCTTCATCTTCGCTTTGACGGTCGGATTCTTGCTGGGCGATTGCGGCTATGGAGAGCTGGCGGACAGAGACGCGTGCGTAGAGCGGAAGTTCCGGACCTTTTGGACGATGATGTCAGTGACCGCCGGGTTCGGCCTTTGGGCAGCGGTAAAAAGTTGGCGAAGGCGCGATTAGCTCTTCTCCTTTGAAGAACGCTGACTGAAACCCTAGAGCACCGCCATGTCCAATTCCTCCAAACCTCTTGACGGCAAGCTCGCGCTTGTCACCGGCGCGAGCCGCGGCATCGGCGCCGCGACCGCCGAGGCCCTCGCTCGCGAAGGCGCTCACGTCATTCTCGTCGCCCGCAGCGCAAAGGCGCTGGAGGAAGTCGAGGAGCGCATCCACGAGGCAGGCGGAAGCGCAACCATCGCGCCGCTCGACCTCACGGAGAGCGAATCCGTAGGCAAGCTGGGGGCGGCCGTGTCGGGCCGCTGGGACAAGCTCGACATCATGGTGCTCAATGCCGCCATGCTCGGCTCGCTGACCCCGGTCGAGCATATCGACCCGAAGGAATTTGCGCGGATCCTGACGCTCAACGTGAGCGCCAATCAGGCTTTGATCGCCGCCTTCAACTCATTGCTGCGCAACGCCGAGCGAGCCGACGTCATTGGCGTCACCTCCTCGGTCGGGCATGAGCCGCGCGCATTTTGGGGCGCCTACGGTTCGTCGAAGGCCGCGCTCGAAAATCTTCTCGGCGCCTATGCCGACGAGACCGAGCACACGGGCCGCATCCGCGTCCACGTGCTCGATCCAGGCGCGACCCGGACTCGCATGCGCCAGCTCGCCTTTCCCGGCGAGGAGCCAGAGAGCGTGAAGCCTCCGGAAACGGTTGCCGAGTTCATCCTGCACCGGCTTTCCGAGGACACGAAGACCGGCGAGCGGGTCCGCGTCGAAGCCTGACTGCGCCAGACCGCGCCTTCCGCAAGGCCGCCCGAACTTCACTGCCGAGCGTCAGAGCGCCTATCCTTCGCGAGTAGGTGGAGGTGATTGCATGACTTGGTTGATCGGACGGACAGCGGCCCTGTCCAACCCGGAGGCTGCGCGGAAGAAGGCCATCGAGAAATTGCGCGGCTGCGCGGAGCTCGACGACCCGGAAAGCCTGGTCGTGCCGATCCTGATCGACGCGCTGCTGATGGTGGAATCCTACCGCGGCGCGCGACACCAGATCAGCTTCCTTCCGGAACTGACCGAAAGCGTCGACGCCTTGCTGCGTGAGCTGACCATCATCGAAAAGTCGAAGGAGTGGGCGGGAACGGCCGCCTGATCGCCGCCGCTGGAGCTTCCGCGACTTTGCTTTAGGCTGCGGGCGCATGGCAGCCGACCATATCCTGGCCATCGATCAGGGGACGACGTCGACCCGCGCCATCCTGTTCGACGCGGCGGCGAAGCCGGTCGCCGTCGCCCAGCGCGAATTCAGGCAATTTTATCCGGCACTCGGCTGGGTCGAGCATGACCCGGAGGACATCTGGAATGACGCCCTGGCGGTCAGCCGGGAGGCGATCGAGAAAAGCGGCGTCGACTGCGGCCGCATTGCCGGTCTCGGCATCAGCAACCAGCGCGAGACGGTGGTGGTGTGGGACCGCTCGACCGGCGAGCCGATCCATCGCGCGATCGTCTGGCAGGACCGGCGAACCGCCGACACGTGCGAGCGGCTGAAACAGGACGGTGTCGAGCCTGAAGTTCGCGCGAAGACGGGTCTTCTGCTCGATCCCTACTTCTCCGCGACCAAGATCGCCTGGATTCTCGACACTGTCGCGGGTGCGCGGGAGCAAGCCGATCGCGGCGAGTTGCTCGCCGGGACCATCGACAGCTTCCTCCTGTGGCGGCTGACCGGCGGCAGCGTTCACGCGACCGATGTGACGAATGCCAGCCGCACGCTGCTTCTGGATATCCACCGGGGAAGCTGGGACAGCGATCTCTGCCGCCTGTTCCGCGTTCCCCAAGCGCTGCTGCCCGATGTCCGCGACAATAGTCACCTGTTCGGCCTGACGGCGCCGGGCCTGTTCGAGCGCCAGATCCCCATCGCCGGAATGGCCGGCGACCAGCAGGCCGCGCTGTTCGGTCAGGCCTGCTTCGAACCCGGAATGGTCAAGTCGACCTACGGCACCGGCTGCTTCATGCTCATGAATTCGGGCGCCGAGCCGATCGCCTCCGAGCATCGGTTGCTGACCACGCCGGCCTATCGCCTCAACGGCAAGACGAACTATGCGCTGGAAGGTTCGATCTTCGTCGCAGGCGCCGCAGTGAAATGGCTCCGCGATGGGCTCGGCGTCATTGCCCATGCATCCGACACCGACGGCATGGCCACGCAGGTCGCGGACAGCCATGGCGTCTACATGGTGCCGGCTTTCGTCGGTCTCGGGGCGCCGCACTGGGAGCCGAGTGCTCGCGGGGCCATCTTCGGACTAACGCTGGACGCGACCGGGGCGCACCTCGCGCGGGCGGCGCTCGAAGCCGTCGCCTATCAGACGCGGGACCTCATCGAAGCGATGGTCCGGGACGGCTGCGCTTTGCCTGCCGCAATCCGCGTGGACGGCGGCATGACCGCGAACAACTGGCTTTGCCAGTTTCTCGCCGACATCGTCGACGCGTCCGTCGAGCGCCCAGCAACCCTCGAAACGACGGCAATGGGCGCTGCCTTCCATGCAGGGCTCGCGACCGGCGTCTGGTCCGGGCTGGCCGAACTGTCGCGCACCTGGTCGGCGAGCGAGCGGTTCGTCCCGGACATGGATGCAGAGCTTAGATCTGGTCTGGTAGCCGGGTGGAAAGAGGCGGTCCGCCGGACGATCGGCAAGGTTGAATGAGCGGGCGCACGGCCGCGACGCTGACCGAAGTGCCGTATGGAGCAAGGCCGAACCGGGCCATAGATGAGACGCTTCCAATCCCAGGAGGCCATTTCAATGCCCGTATCACGCTACCTCGTACGGACGGCAGCTGCCGCCCTCCTCATCGCGACCGCGTCCGTCGGCACCACCGCTTCGCCGAAGGGCAACATCGTCGCCGCGGCTCAGACTTCGCCCGATCACAAGACACTGGTCGCCGCCGTTAAGGCCGCGAAGCTGGTCGACACGCTGGCGAGCAAGGGCCCGTTCACGGTTTTCGCGCCGACTGACGCGGCCTTCGCCAAGCTTCCGGCAGGCACCCTTGAAACCTTGCTGAAGCCGGAGAACAGGGACCAGTTGGTCAAGATCCTGACCTTTCACGTCGTCGCCGGTCAGTACAATGCGGCGGCCATCCTGCAGCTGATCAGCCAGGGCAATGGCGAGGCCAAGCTGACAACGGTCGAAGGTTCGCAGCTGACCGCCAAGCTGGCCGACGGCAAGGTCGTCGTCGTCGACGAGAACGGCGGCGTCGCCACCGTCGTCGCGGCCGACCTGATGCAATCGAATGGCGTCATTCACGTCACCGACGCGGTATCCCTCCCCGCCTAGGTGATTGCCCCGCCGCCGCGTGGACGCCCTCCGCGCGGCGGTCAGGCCTTGACGAGCGTAACTTGCGCCACGCCGATCGCGCCGCCGCGAAAGCCGCCTTCGCAATACGTCAGATAGTAGCGCCAGAGACGATGGAATTCCTCGGAGAAGCCCTCCAGCTTCCCCTGATCCACCGCGGCGTCATAGTTCGAGCGCCAGAGCTTCAGCGTCTCGGCATAGTCGGTGCCGAAGCTGCGGCTCCGGTCCTGGCATGACAGGCCCCGCTCCTCGGCAAGCGCGGCGAACTCCGGCTCGTTGACCAGCATCCCGCCGGGGAAGATGTAGGTCTGGATGAAGTCGGCGCTGCGGGCATAGCGTTCGAACAGCTCCGGCCGCATGAAGATGAACTGCAGCGCGGCGCGTCCGCCGGGCTTCAGGTTGCGGGCGATGCTGTCCAGGTAGGCGCCCCACCAGCGGCGGCCCACGGCCTCGACCATTTCAACTGAAGCGACCACGTCGAACTGCTCGGAAACGTCGCGATAGTCCTGCAGGCGGATCTCGATACGATCCGACAAGCCTTGACGAGTGATCTCCCGCTCGGCCCATGCCTTCTGCTCGGTCGAAAGGGTCAGCCCGACGACCATCGCGCCGCGCCGCGCCGCTTCGACCGCAAGGCTTCCCCAGCCGCAGCCAATCTCGAGCAGGCGGTCGCCTTGCTTCAGGTCCAGCCGGTCGAGCAGCTGTCCGATCTTCGCCCGCTGTGCCTCTGCCAAGCTTGCCCCGCTTCGATCCCACCAGCCCGACGAATAAGTCATCGTGTCGTCGAGCCAGGCGGAATAGAAATCGTTCCCGAGGTCGTAGTGGGCGGCGATATTGGCTCGGGCCTGCATCGGCGCATTGTCGCGAAGGCGGTGCGCGAGCGCATTGACCCAGCGCGCCGGCCCCTTCGCGCGCCCAACTTCGCCGAGCGTCAGTGCATTCGCGCTGAACAGTTCGAAGACCGGCACCAGGTCGGGCGACGCCCATTCGCCCTCTTCCCATGCCTTGTACCAGCCGACGGAGCCAAACATGGCGAGGCGGAGGAGGCCCCTCCAGCTACGCAACTCGATGCGGGGCGTCGGTCCCGGCCGGCGAAACCCCAGCCGCCGTCTTTCTCCGCCCGGAAGCGTCGCATCGATCCCGCCCATCTCCAGGCGGCGGTCGACGCTGCCGACGACCGCAGCGAAGGCGGGCGCAATCAGCCGTCCGAGCAGGCCTCCGCCTGTCGTGAAGCTGCGATCGCCTTGCACCAGATGCGTGCCGCGCGTGCTCATGACGGCGCAGTTATGAACTCGGAGGACGCTTGTCGAGGTTCGGTGCGCAGCCTGGTCCCTCGATGGGCAGGACCGTCTCGCGGGCGAGGCGGGAGCGCCGGCCCTGTCCGTAGCGGGCGTCGCCGATCGCCACGTGCGCGCTACAGCGGCCGCGCACCACCTCCGCTTGAGGAAGGATCGACCATTTCAGGAACTTGCGCAGAGCGGGGTCATGGCGAACCGCCTGTCGAACGATCGGGTCGCCCATGTTGGTCGGCTGGCACTCGCTGACTGGGCCAAAGCCGCCGCATCGGGTCGAAGCGGCTTCGGCGGTAGCAATCCCCTTCCCGCCAGACGAGATCGCGGCGCCAGAACAGGACCGGCGGCGGGGAAGCGAAGATCGCATCCGTCGGACGGCCGCCGGCCCAGTCGCGCACGGCAGCGTTCGCGCGGTCGGTGATCACCAGGTTCACCGCGACATAGGCCAGTACCACCCCAATCGCGATCCGCGGCAGACGGGTCCACGCGCGGCCCGCCCGCTCCCGCCGCACGGAAATGCCGATCGAAATGGAGAGAAGCAGCCACAGCCAGATGTCGATGATGAACAGGCCGTCCGAGTGAAACCACAGGTTGGAGAACGGCGAAAGCAATTGGACTGAATAGGTCGTCAACACGTCGAGCGACGGATGTGTGATCGCACCGAGGTAGGACAGCGCGACGAGCCAGCTGAAACGCATCGGCAGCCCGCTCTTGAACTGCTTGTCGTGGCCGATCTGCCATCGGTCGAGCAGCCACAGCAGCCCGGCAAGGATCGGCGGCATGATCAGCACGCCACCGACGATTCCATGGGTAAAGCCGCGATGGATCGCGAGCGGGTCCCACGGCGCATTGCCGAAGAAGACGTCGATGTCCGGCATGTTCGCGCCAAGGATCAGCGCGGCGAGGCCCTTGCGGGTCGTCGTCTTCAGGCCAGCCTGGCCCAACACCCAGCCGGCCATCGAATGGGTGAGATTGTCCAAGCCTTCTAGGGCTTTTTGGAACCGGCTGGAGGCGGCGGTGGAGGCGCCGGTGGGGCGAACGGAATTCTTGCGCGCTCCTCACTTGTCGGGGGAGCGAAGCGCCTGAGTTCCTTTTTCCGCGCGTCTACGGGCAGCATCTTGAGTTTTTCCAGCCGGCACTGGGTTCCGCTGACCAGATGTTGCTGCGTAATCTGCAGCTTCAGCCGGTCCAGTTCGCGCCAGAGCCGACCTATCAACTCCAGGTCCGGCGTTTCGGCCTTCATGGCAACCGCGAGCCGGTCGTTAGCCTTCAGAAACTCAAGGCCCAACGGACTAGGGGGGATATCGCCACCACCCCAACGCGCGTTGCCGGCAATGAGGGCGTCCTGCATCGCAAGTCTAAGAGTTTTGCATGCCTGCGGAATAGAAGCTCCGGCGGTTGGCGAGCTTTCGCAAGGCGAAAGCGGCCGTCGCCAAAAACGCGAAGATCATCCTGAATGGCTCCGGCTATAGTTCGCGCGGCTCTTTCTCGACCTGCCAGGTCTGGCCCTTGGCGACGAGCGCCTGGAGGTCCGCCTTCTTTCCGGAAGCGGCGGCGGTATTCTGCTCGACCACTGCGCTTTCGAAGGTCGGCGCCGGATCCTCGTAGATGACGCCGAGTGCGACGGGGAAGCCTTGCGGCAGCTCGATCAGCATCGCCGCCACGCCGCGGTTCTTCGGGTCGTGGACGATGACCGCGGGATCGTCGGCTTCGACGACCTTCAGGCACAACCGCTCGGTGTCGAGCGCGAGACCCTTGGTGTCGCCGGCGAACAGCATCTTCTCACCGGGCTTCAGCCAGAGCTGCTTCTCCTGCGCAACGCTTCGCTCGGTGAAGCTGGCGAAGACGTCGTCGTTATAGACGACGCAATTCTGGTAAATCTCGACGAAGCTCGCCCCCCTGTGCGCGTGGGCGGCCTTCAGCACGTCGGGCAGGCTTTTATGGACGTCGATGCCGCGGGCGATAAAGCGCGCGCCCGAGCCCAGATGCGAACATGCAGGGCGTGACCGGCCGATCGACCGACCCGAACGGCGTCGAAGGCGAGCGCGTACCGACGCGGCTGGTCGGCGAATATTGGCCCTTGGTCAGGCCGTAGATCTCATTGTTGAACAGCAGGATCTGGCAGTCGAGATTGCGGCGCAGCACGTGCATCGTGTGATTGCCGCCGATCGACAATGCGTCGCCGTCGCCGGTGATGATCCACACGTCGAGCTCCGGATTGGCGAGCTTGATGCCGGTCGCGAACGCCGGCGCCCGGCCGTGGATCGTGTGGAAGCCGTAGCTCGCCATGTAATAAGGGAAGCGGCTGGAACAGCCGATGCCGCTCACGAACACCGTCTTTTCCCGCGCGACGCCGAGGTCGGGCATCGTCCGCTGCACGGCCTTCAGGACTGCATAATCGCCGCAGCCCGGGCACCAGCGGACCTCCTGGTCGCTCGCCCAATCCTTGGCGGTGGTAACTTTGGTCAACTCATTCATCAGAACATGATCCAGTAAATCAGGCCGAGCACGAGGATCAGCATCATGATCAGCGGAAAGGGATTGATCGGTTTCACGCCAGCGCCTTCTCGATGGCGGCCTCGATCTCAACGATGCGGAAAGGCTGGCCGCTGACCTTGTTGAGCGGTCGCGCGTCGACGAGGAACTGGTCGCGGAGCACTGTCTTGAGCTGGCCGGTGTTCATTTCCGGAACGATGATCTTGTCGAAACTCTTCAGCAGATCGCCCAGGTTCGACGGCATCGGCCAGATGTGGCGGATGTGGACATGCGCGACATCCAGCCCGCGGTTCAGCGAGCGCCGCACCGCCTGGTGGATCGGGCCGAAGGTCGACCCCCAGCCGACGACCGCCAGCTTTGCGCCCGGCTTGCCGATGCAGACGTCCTGGTCGGGGATGGTCTCGGCGACCTTGTTGACCTTCGCGGCGCGCGTGTTGGTCATCTCCTGGTGCGCCGATGCGCTATAGTCGATGTTGCCGGTGCCGGGCTGCTTCTCGATGCCGCCGATGCGGTGCTCGAGGCCTTCGGTACCCGGCTTGATCCACGGACGCGCAAGGTCGCCGTTGCGGGCAAACGGCATGACGCCCTCGCCTTCCGCCGGAGCCTGATCGAAGAAGCTGACCGGGAACGGCTCGAAGCTGCCCATGTCCGGCACCTTCCACGGCTCCGCCGCATTGGCGATGTAGCCGTCGGTGAGCAGCATGACCGGCGTCATGTAGCGGGTGGCGATGCGCACCGCCTCGATCGCGCATTCGAACGCATCGGCGGGCGAGCGCGCCGCGATCACCGGCAGCGGCGCGTCGGCGTTGCGGCCGTAGACCGCCTGATACAGATCCGACTGCTCGGTCTTTGTCGGAAGGCCCGTCGAAGGCCCGCCACGTTGCGAATTTACGACGATCAGTGGCAGCTCGGTCATGATCGCGAGGCCGAGCGCCTCGGTCTTGAGCGCGATTCCGGGACCGGACGACGAGGTGATGCCGAGCTGACCCGGCATAGCTCGCGCCGATCGCCGAGCAGATGGCTGCAATCTCGTCCTCCGCCTGGAAGGTCGTGATCCCGATATTCCTTCAGGCGCGACAGATGGTGCAGACAGCGCCGACGCGGGCGTGATCGGATAGCCGCCGAAGAACATCTTCAAACCCGCCAGCTGCGCACCCGCAACGAGGCCCAGCGCCAGCGATTCCGCGCCGGTGACGGTGCGGTAGAGGCCCGGCTCCGCAGGCGCGGCGGCGATATGGTGCCGGTGGACGCCGCCGATCTCGACGGTCTCGCCATAGGCATGGCCGGCGTTCGAGCGCGGCAATGTTCGCCTCGGCCAAGCTCCGGCGCCTTGGCGAACTTGGCGTTGAGCCAGTCGACGATCGGCTGCCGGTCGCGGTCGAACATCCAGAGCGCAAGCCCCAGCGTCCACATGTTCTTGCAGCGCAGCGCTTCCTTGTTGCCGAGGCCGAACGGCTTCACGGCATCGAGCGTCAGCTGCGAGATGTTGAAGTGGACGAGCTGCCATTTGGCGAGGCTGCCGTCCTCAAGCGGGCTCTGCTCGTAGCCCGCCTTGGCGAGGTTGCGCGCCGAGAACTCGCCCTCGTCGGCGATGATCAGTCCGCCTTCGCGAAGCTGGTCGACGTTCACCTTCAGCGCCGCCGGGTTCATCGCGATCAGCACGTCCGGCTGGTCGCCCGCCGTCTCGATCGAGGTCGAGCCGAAGTTGATCTGGAAGGCGCTGACGCCGAACGTCGTGCCCTGCGGAGCTCGGATTTCCGCCGGGAAGTCCGGGAAGGTCGAAAGGTCGTTCCCCGCCAACGCCGTGGAGAGGGTGAACTGTCCACCAGTGAGCTGCATGCCGTCGCCGCTGTCGCCCGCGAAACGGACGACGACGGCTTCGGGATGGGGATGTGAGGCGGCTTCGTCCTCGGTAATCAGATGGGTGGCGGTCGCCACTTGCGAGTCCTTACAAACGCTAAGAGCTTTATCTTGGTATCTCCTTAGAACTCTGACACCTCTTTCGCCACCTTTCTGTCATGAAAACCTCCCGCCGATGGGACAGGTTGGCTAAGGCGGCGGCATGAGTGACGACAAGAAGTACCGCCGCGGGGTCGGCGTGATGCTGCTGAACAAGGACGGCAAGGTGTTCGTCGGGCGGCGCATCGATAATACCGACGAGGCCTGGCAGATGCCGCAGGGCGGGATCGACGAGGGCGAGAAGCCCTGGGCGACGGCAAAGCGCGAGCTGGAGGAAGAGACCGGCATTTCGCCCAAGCTCGTCGAGCGGATCGCGGAATGCCCCGAGCGGCTCAAGTACGATCTGCCGCCCGAGCTTCGCGGCAAATTATGGGGCGGCAAGTGGAAGGGTCAGCTTCAGGACTGGTACCTGGCGCGCTTCCTCGGTGACGACAGCGACGTGAACATCGCAACCAAGCACCCCGAGTTCAACGATTGGAAGTGGGTGGAGCCGGACGAGCTCCCGGACCTGATCGTGCCCTTCAAGCGCGACCTTTACCGGCGGCTGATCGACGAATTCCGCGACTATTTCTGAGTTCGTTCCTGCGCCGTGAAATAGCCGACACCGCCGCCAACGAGGGCGCCGATAATCGGCCCGATGAAGGGCAACGGGATCGCCACTACGGCTCCGATGGCCGCTCCTATGGCTGCACGCTTGTGGACGGGGTTTTCGAGCATGGGTTCACTCCTTCTCAGTGTATTATAAGATTAGTACACCAAGATTTCCAGTGCCGCTCGATGCAAGGCCGCTATTTCTTGCCCTTCTTCGCCTTCTTGCCCTTCCCATTTGTGTCGCCGAGCGCATCGATGCTGCGGCGGGCGACGTCGAGGGCGAGCTTCCACATGGCCTCGCCGCTGTCGATACCGGACTTGGCGGCCTTCTTGATATCGTCGGCGGCCTCCAGCGCCAGCGCCTGAGCCTTCTTTGGATTGCGCAGGGCGGCCGCGGCGGCGACCAAGGTTGCGGCGACGACTTCGGCAGCGGCCGGGCTCTTGGCGAGCTTTGAGACTTTCGCGAGCTTCGCGGTCTTCGCCGTCTTCGCGGTCTTCGCGGGCCTACTTACTTTTGCCGGTTTCGGGGTTCTTGCGGAAGCTGCAGCTTTGGCCGGAGCGGCGCGTTTAGGCTTCGCCGCAGCAGGAGATGGCTTGGTGGTTTTGGCTGGTGTCGACTTCTTGATCCTGTCCTTTGCCATGAATTCGTCTCCTCCCCCGGTTGCGAGCGCTTTTTCATGTTAGCGTCATACAGCTGTAATGTCCCTCTGTTTCAGTTCGGCGACATCCAACGCCCGGCCTGTTAATAACCCGACATGCCGGCAGTAAAACGCACGAGGCGAATGTCTTCTACTTCACCGGCGAACGTGCCGGCAGCCGCGCCCGTGGAGGCGGTGGCTCCCGAGCAGCGTTACTTCAATCGGGAATTGAGCTGGCTCGCCTTCAACCGGCGAGTGCTGGAGGAGGCGTGCAACCCGCATCATCCGCTCCTTGAACGGCTGCGCTTCCTGTCGATCTCCGCAAACAATCTCGACGAATTCTTCATGGTCCGCGTCGCGGGCCTGAAGGCGCACCAGGCGCTGGGGGTCGAGGAGCGCTCGGCGGACGGTATGACAACGGCGCAGCAGCTCACCGCGATCGAAGCCGAAGCCGACCGTCTGGTCGCCAGCCAGGAGGAAGTCTGGCGTGAGCTGCGAGAAGCGCTTGCGGCCGAGGACGTGATCCTGGTCGGGCAGGAAGCGCTAGACGAAAAGGCGGAGAGCTGGCTCGACCTCCATTTCCGTGAGCAGATCTTCCCTCTCCTGACGCCGCAGGCGATCGACCCGGCTCACCCTTTCCCATTCATTCCAAACCGCGGCCTCTCGATCATCTTCGAATTGCGGCGCGACAAGGTGACGATGCGCGAACTGATCATGCTTCCCGCCGGAGTGCCGCGCTTCATCCGTATTCCCGGCGCACAGTCGCGCTTCATCACGCTCGAGGCGCTGATCCGGCGCAAGACCGATTACCTGTTTCCGAAATATGAGGTGGTCCGGGGCGGCGCCTTCCGTGTGCTGCGCGACAGCGACATCGAGATCGAGGAAGAGGCGGAGGACCTCGTCCGCTATTTCCGGACTGCCATCAAACGGCGCCGGCGCGGCCGGGTCGTTCGGCTCGAGATCGAGCAGGACATGCCCGACGTCCTCGTCCGCTTCGTCAAGGAAGGCCTCGACGCGGCCAACGCGATCATCTCGGAAAGCGGGTCCGTCGGGATGCCCGACCTCTCCGCTATGGTCGATGAGGACCGCCCCGAGCTGAAGTTCCCACCATTCGATCCGCGCTTTCCGGAGCGCATTCGCGAACATGACGGCGACTGCTTCGCGGCGATCCGCGAGAAGGACATTCTCGTCCACCATCCGTACGAAAGCTTCGAGGTCGTGGTGGAGTTCGTCCGGCAGGCGGCGGCGGATCCAGACGTCGTCGCGATCAAGCAGACCCTCTACCGCGCGGGCAAGCAGTCGGCGATCATGCGCGCGCTCATCGATGCGGCGGAAGCGGGCAAGTCGGTGACGGCCGTCATCGAGCTCAAGGCCCGGTTCGAAGAGGAGCAGAACATCTACTGGGCCAATGCGCTGGAGCGCGCAGGCGTGCAGGTCGTCTACGGCTTCGTCGACTGGAAGACGCACGCAAAAGTCTCGATGGTCGTCCGGCGCGAGGCGAAGGGCTATCGCACCTACTGCCACTTCGGCACGGGCAATTATCACCCCGTCACCGCGCGCATCTATACGGACGTGAGCTACTTCACCGCCGACCCGCGGCTCGGCCGCGACGTCGCGAAGATGTTCAACTACATCACCGGCTACCTCGAGCCGAAGAACCTGCGTCAGCTGGTCCTGTCGCCGCATGGGCTTCGCGCAGAACTGCTGCGGCTGATCGACGCCGAAATCGCCGCGGCGCAATCGGACAAGCCGTCCGGCGTCTGGGCAAAGCTCAATTCGCTGGTCGACCCGATCATCATCGACAAGCTTTACGAGGCCAGCCAGGCGGGTGTGCCGATCGACCTGGTCGTTCGGGGCATCTGCTGCCTCCGGCCGGGCGTGCCGGGAATGTCCGAAAACATCTTCGTGAAGTCGATCGTCGGGCGCTTCCTGGAACATGCGCGGTTGTGGAGCTTTGCTAACGAGCACGAACTGCCGCACCCGCAGGCGAAGGTGTTCATCAGTTCGGCCGACTGGATGCCCCGCAACTTCGACAGGCGTATCGAATATATGTTGCCCATCGAGAATCCCACGGTTCACGCCCAGCTTCTCGACCAGGTGATGGTCGCGAATTTGTTGGACAATCAGCAGAGCTGGCGGCTGCTTCCAGACGGCCGTTACGAGAGGCTGCACGCGAAGGCGGCCGAGGCCTTCAACCTGCACGAATATTTCATGAGCAACCCGTCGCTGTCCGGTCGCGGGCAATCGCTGAAGAAGGGCCGCCGGGTCCCCAAGCTTCGTTTCCAGCGCGGTCGCTAGGCCCTCGTCTTGGTGCGCCGACAGCCTGTTGCAATCATCGACATCGGTTCCAATTCGGTCAGGCTCGTCGTCTATGCGGGCCGCCTCCGCGCGCCCATGCCGATCTTCAACGAGAAGGTCATGGCCGGGCTTGGGGCCGGGCTGCGAGTTAATGGCGAACTTTCCGATGAAAGCGAGGACAAGGCGCTGGCCGCGCTGAGGCGCTACAAGCTCCTGCTCCGGCATATGGGCGTGAAGCAGGCGCAAGTTGTCGCAACCGCAGCCGTTCGCGATGCTCGCGACGGCGGCGAATTCGTCCGGGCGGTGGAGAAGATCGGCCTCCCCTGCGATGTCATCAGCGCCACGGACGAAGCGCGCTTCTCTGGCATGGGAGTGGTCTCCGCCTTTCCTGGCGCCAGCGGAGTGGTCGGCGACCTTGGCGGCGGCAGCCTGGAGCTGATCGAGATCGGCAACGGCACCACAGGCCGGGCGACCTCGCTCCCACTCGGCGTGCTCCGCGTGGAGCGCGGAAAGGCCGGCGAGCAGAAGGCGCGGGAAATGCTGCGCCGCGGCCTCAAGGAAGCTGGGCTGGAAAAATCCTGCCGCGGCAAGCCCTTCTTCATGGTCGGCGGTTCGTGGCGGTCGCTTGCCAAGATGGACATGATCGTCAGCGATTTCCCGCTTCCGGCGACGCATCACTATAGAATGAAGCCAGAGCGGGCAGCGGACCTCAGGCGAATGGCCGAGCAGGGCGGGGACTGGGACAAGGCGATTGCTGGAGCCCGATTAGCCAGCGCGCCGGTCGCGGCCATGCTGCTGCAGCAGATCGTCGAGGAACTGGAACCGAGCGAACTGATCGTATCGGCATTCGGACTGCGCGAGGGGCTGCTCTACTCGCAACTCGACAATGAGACGCGCAAACTCGATCCTTTGATCGAGGCGGCCCGCGACGCAGGCGGCGGCGAGCACCGGTTTGGCGAGCATGGAGACCTGCTGGACGACTGGATCGCGCCCTTGTTCGAAGATGCGCCCAAGCTGGAGCGGTTGCGTCGCGCGGCGTGCCTGCTGGCCGACGTCGCCTGGCAGGCAGCTCCGACGTTCCGCGCCGATCGTGGAGTTGAGATGGCGCTGCACGGGGACTGGACCGGAGTTGATGCGGCGGGTCGGGTCATCATGGCACAGGCGCTGGCGTCCAACTTCGGCCGCGAGATGCTTCCGGACTCTCGGCTCACGCAATTGTGCAAGCCGGGCGAAATCCAGCGCGCGCACTGCTGGGGCCTGGCGATGCGATTGGGGCAGAGGCTGAGCGGCGGGGTGGCGTCGGTGCTGGAAGAAACGCGGCTCGTTCTTGGCCGCCGCACGATCACCTTGTGTGTGCCGAACCGCGAGGAAGCATTGGCGGGCGAGGCGGTTCAGCGGCGTCTGCAACGGCTCGCGGAATTGATGGATAGGAAGGCGGAAGTGGCCAGCGCCTGACAATTGCACGTGAACCAAAGTTGCAAATCGGGGTTACGCCGCTTCAACGATATGGTGATGGAGAGAGACGACAGCGGAGAGCTACTGGTGCTTCGGCGCAAGCCGAAGATTACCGGATGGCTGAGCCTTGGCTGGCGCCTCGCCGCGATGGCGGCGCTTCTTGGCATCCTCATCCTCATCCACTGGCTGGAGCGCGACGGTCTAAAGGACACGCACGACGGCGCCGTCAGCTTCCTCGACGTCATCTACTTTACGATGATCAGTGCGACGACGACCGGCTACGGCGACATCGTGCCGGTAACTGACCGGACGCGCCTGTTCGACGCGATCATCGTCACCCCCATCCGCATTCTGTTCCTGCTTATCCTCGCCGGCTCGGCCTATTCGTTCGTTGCACGGCGTTCCTGGGAAAGATTCATCATGAAGCGAATCCAGAGCGACCTTTGCGACCACACCATCATCGCGGGCTTCGGCACCAAGAACACAAGGGCGGTGAAGGAGCTGATCGACCTCGGCTCCAACCCGGAGGACATCGTCGTCATCGACCCGAACGAGGACCGCCTGGAGAAGGCGAAGTCTCTTGGCTGCACGGTTTTGCGCGGTGACGCGACCCAGGACGCGACGTTGAAATCGGTCCACGTCGATCGCGCCAAGCTGATGATCATTTCCGCCGGACGCGACGACACTTCGATCCTGATCTGCCTGAGCGCCCGCCACCATGCGCCCGACCTGCGCATTAGCGTTGCCGTCAACGCCGAAGACAACGAAATTCCCGCCAAGCGTGCGGGCGCGGACGTCGTCGTCAATCCGCTCGACTTCGCCGGCCTGCTTCTGGCGACCACGCATGGCGGGCAGCACATCGCGGACTATCTCGCCGACCTCGCGTCCGGCGAAGGTCGCGTTCAACTCATCGAGCGGGATGTGCGGCCGGATGAGGTCGGCAAGGCGCTCAAGGACATTAGCGATGGCCTCGGGCTGCGGATCATCCGCGACGGAACGCCGTTCGGCTTCTGGCGTCCGCAGGTGCAGAGCCTGGAAGCCGGCGACATCATCATGGAGATCTGCCCCACCTGCGATTGACGCTGGTGTGGCCTTCGTGGCGGGCTCCGGCTAGGAGCCGGGCGCATGGGGGAATTGTCGTCCAGCGAACATCAGGCGGTTGAACGGGCAGCCGCGGAGCCAATGCTCGAGCAGGTGCTCGCCTGGTCGGCGATCAATAGCGGATCGCGCAATCTCGATGGCCTGAAGACGATGGCCGGGCTGCTCGCGGATACGCTGGCGGTGCTTCCGGGCGACGTGCAGATGCTCGATCCCGCGCATGTCGAGGCCGTCGATGCGTCGGGCAAGGCGATTGACATCGAGCATGGCCGCAACCTGCACATGAAGGTGCGTCCCGATGCGCCTGTACAGCTGCTTTTCACTGGTCACATGGACACCGTTTTCGGCGCGGATCACGCGTTTCAGCAGACGCGCTGGCTTGACGATGCGAAGTACTCAACGGTCCCGGTGTCGCTGACATGAAGGGCGGCATTGCGGTCATGCTCGCCGCACTGAAGGCGGTCGAGGCGAGCGGCGCAAACCATCTCGGCTATGAAATCGTCATCAACAGCGACGAGGAAGTCGGCTCGCTCGGTTCAGCCGCGCTGATCGCGCAGGCAGCGCGCGGCAAGAAAGCGGCGCTGACATACGAGCCCTCCGCCCTTCCTGACGGAACGCTGGCGGGTGCCCGCCCAGGAAGCGGCAATTTCGCGATCACCATTCACGGTCGCTCGGCCCATGCCGGCCGCAATCCGGAGGACGGCCGCAATGCCATCCTCGCTGCGTCCGATCTGGCACTTCGCTTCGAAGCGATGCGACGGGATGGACTTTCGGTGAACCCGGCCAAGATCGACGGCGGTTCGCCGACCAATGTCGTCCCTGATCTCGCCGTGCTTCGCGTCAACCTGCGCCCGGCAACGCCGGAGCTTGAAGCCGAAGCCAATGCGCTGATCCAACAAGCCATCGCGCCAGTTGCCGCAGAGCGCGATGTGCAAATTCACCTGCACGGCGGCTTCGCCCGTCCACCGAAGCCGATGACGCCGGAAGCGGAAGCACTGTTTGGTCTCGTGAAGCAGGCCGGCGCCGACCTCGGCCAGACCATCGGCTGGCAGTCCAGCGGCGGCGTCTGCGACGGCAACAACATCGCCGCCTGCGGCGTGCCCGTCGTCGACACGATGGGCGTTCGCGGCGGCAAGATCCACAGCATGGAGGAATATCTGATCGTCGAAAGCCTCAAGGAGCGTGCGGCCTTGTCGGCGCTCACCATCCTGCGCCTTGCAGGGAGCGCATCATGAACTTTCGTCTGCGCCCGGCGACCGGCGACGACTTCGGGGCGATCTACGAAATGGCCAAGCTGACCGGCGGCGGATTCACCAACCTGCCCCCCGACCGCGTCACGCTCGTGCAGAAGCTCGCGCGGTCCGAAGAAAGCTTCTCGCGGGTCGAGGACAGTCAGGCCGACGACCTCTACGTCTTCGTTCTGGAAGACCCTAAGGCCGGAATCATACGCGGCACCTGCCAGGTGTTCGGCCAGGTCGGGGTTCGCCAGCCCTTCTACAGCTACCACCTGAGCACGCTGACCCAAACCAGCCCCGAGCTCGGCAAGACCTTCCGAAACCAGACGCTCACGCTGACGACCGACCTCGAAGGGTCGTCGGAAGTCGGCGGCCTGTTCCTGCACCCGAACGCCCGCGCCGGCGGCTGGGGAGCCCTGATCGCGCGCAGCCGCTACCTGTTCATCAAGGCGCATCGCGCGCGCTTCGGCGACCGCATCATCGCCGAGCTTCGCGGAGTGATGGACGAAGCCGGCAATGCCCCTTTCTGGGACGGACTTGCCGGCCGGTTCTTCGACATGACCTTTCCGGAGGCGGACGAGTTCAACGCCGTCCACGGCACGCAATTCATTGCCGACCTGATGCCCAAGACGCCGATCTACGTCTCCCTGCTCAACGATGCAGCACGCGCGGTGATGGGCCTGCCCCACCCGAGCGGCCGCGCGGCGCTGCGCATGTTGGAGGAAGAGGGCTTCAGCTTCGACCGCTACATCGACATTTTCGACGGCGGCCCGACCGTCACTGCGCGGATCGACGACCTGCGCACGGTCGACGAATCCGACGAGGAAATCGATCGTCGAGATCGCGCCGGGCGGGAAGACGAAGATGCTCGTCGCGCATGGGCGATTGAAGGACTTCGCGGCCTGCTTCGCTTCGGTGAAGCGCGCCGGGCGGCAAGGCATCTGCATCGATCCGGAAGCGGCCGAGCTGCTCGGGGTGAAGGAGGGCGACAAGGTTCTCGCCGTCAAGCGCTGATGGCGCTGCGCGAGATCAATTTCGACGGGATCATTGGGCCTTCGCACAATTATGCCGGGCTGAGCTTCGGCAATCTCGCTTCGACGAAGAATGCGGGCCAGATATCGCAGCCTCGCGCCGCAGCCCTGCAGGGCCTGGACAAGATGCGCGCCAACGTCGCGCTTGGTCTCGCGCAAGGGATCTTCCTCCCGAACCGACGTCCGAACCGCGAATGGCTCGCGTCACTCGGCACGACCTTTGAGGATTGCGAGCCGACACTGGCAGTCGCGGCGATGTCGGCATCGGCGATGTGGGCAGCCAATGCGGCGACGGTCTCCCCCGCTCCCGACACTAGCGACGGCCGCTGCCACCTGACGGTGGCGAACCTGCGCACCATGCCGCACCGGAGCCACGAATGGCCGGGCACGCTGGCGCAACTGCGGATTGCCTTCGCGGACACGAAGCACTTCAGCGTCCACGATCCCATTCCTCCCGCGTTCGGCGATGAGGGCGCGGCCAACCACATGCGGCTGACGTCGGGGCACGGCGAGCCCGGGCTGGAACTGTTCGTCTACGGCGTGACGGGTGGCGCCTTTCCCGCGCGCCAGCATCTGCAGGCCTCCAAGGCCATCGCCCGCCTCCACCGCCTCGATCCGGAGCGGACCCTGTTCGTCCAGCAATCTGAGGAAGCGATCGCCGCGGGCGCATTCCACAATGATGTGGTCGCCGTCGCGAACGAGAACGTCCTTTTCGCTCACCAGTTGGCGTTTGCGGATCGTGGCCAGGTCGTCGACTTCTGCGAAGAGCGCCTACCCGGATTCGAGCTGGTCGAAGTCCCCGCCTCCGAAGTGCCGATCGGCGACGCGATCGCCTCCTATCTGTTCAACGCGCAGCTCGTGACGCCGCCTGACGGGGAGATGACTTTGGTCGTTCCGACGGAAGCGCGGGAAACGCCATCGGTCTGGTCGTGGCTTGAGAGGCACGTCGCCGGCAACGGACCGATCCGCCGCGTAGAAGTCGTCGACGTCCGCCAGTCGATGGCCAACGGCGGCGGCCCCGCCTGCCTGCGCCTTCGCGTCGTCGCGGACCCGCAAACGGTCGACCCGCGCTTTCTGGTGAACGACGCGAAGCTCGACGCTTTGTCCGAAGTCGTGCGCAAGCATTGGCCGGTCGAAATCGACAATGCCGATCTGCAGAAGCCGTCGCTCGTCCGTAGCGTCGAGGCGGCACGCGCAGCCATTCTAGATCCGCTGCAGCTTTCCGAACTCGCCTAATCGACCCCCGAAAGGCGATGCTAGCGGTGCGGGGAGTGGTCAAATCCCGAAACGGGACAAGAAACACGTCTTAACGCGATAGTAACCCTGTTCTTTAGCGCGGGAACGGCTCAAAACCGCGAATGACTCGTTCAACCGTTAAGAATGGCGATGCTGAACAAAATCGGGCGACTCTTCACGATCAAGACGCGCACGGAAGCGTGGCTGGTCATCTATGCAATCGCCGTCGGCGCGGTCGAACGTGCGCGTCACTACATCGAGCTTTATCCTGGAGCGAGCGGCGTGATCCTCGCCTTCGCCTGCACCGGCGTGGTGTTCGTCGCCGGCGCGAAGCTACTTGATTCGGTGCGTCCCGCTCCCGCTGCCGTAAAGGCCGGGTCGCATGCACCGCCGGTTCAGCGGCGGCGGTTCGGGGTTATTCGTAGTCGACCCAGAGCGCGCCCGACGCGTTCCGGTTCAGGATCACCGCTTTCACTTCGCAGAGATTGACGCCCGGCCAGACGACGGTGCCAACGCCCTGGAGCGTCGCCTGTATGTCGAACGCGCAATCAGGATCCTTAAAATCGACCCCTGTCCGACCGCCCGGCGACGGGGCCGAACCAAGCGCTTTCCATCCCTGCGTGCCGTAACGCCGGATCGTCAGATCGGTCATGTTGAGGCCGGTCTGGTTGACCACGGAAAATCCGCTCGCGCCCTGAGCCGCGGCGGTCGCTGGGACCACCGCGGCTGAGGCTGCGACCATCAATGCCATCAATCGCTTCATGCGGAGCAATATAATCGCTTCCGCAATGAACGCGAAGTTAGAGTCTGCTCAGGCCGCCTTCAGCTCCTGATAGCTGGGGCGTGAACTCCAGCCGACGACCGTCCCGGAACTGCCGTTGCTGGACGCTTCGGTCAGCGGAAGAGCGGTGCCGCAGAAGGCGCATTCGGCAAGCATTCGGCCGAGATACCAGTGCGTACGCCCGCAACCCGGGCAATGATTCACTTCATTCTCGCGATACACGGCGTGATAGCCGCGCATGGCGGGATTGAACGGGTCGCGGCGGGATTCGATCGGATTCAACATCTTCATTCCTTCCTGCCTTTTGCCCAACAAACGAGCGATGAGTTGTTAGGTTTCGGAGATAATCCGCAATTGCGGCAGGATTGTCGCCCCCGCGCCACAGCCTGTGTCAGTCCGGGACGAAAACGGCGGTTCGTCCGACTGCCTGTGGATATTAACCTACTATTAGGTCTCGTTGAGCATCGTGCGTCTGTGGGGGGCAGCCTTTGGGGAGGCGTGGACGATGGAATTGAACGAGCGTTACTACCGTCGCAGGGCAGTGGAAGAGCGTATGGCGGCCCAGCGCGCAATGACCGAGCAAGCCCGAGCCTGGCACGCAAAGCTCGCCGCTGACTTCGCGGAACGGGCCCAGAGCGCCGTGATGCCCGTAAGCGCCTACGCCCCCGTGTCGTAGAGCTCCGCGGCCTCTTTCTCGCTTTTTTCGATCGCATCCAGCACGGATTCCGGCGCGACTTTTCGCGCATAATCTCCTGGACGTTCGCGCCGTTCGCCTGGTCAATCCCCATTTTCGCAGCGATCTGCGACACGAGTTGAACACGTCCTCTCAGCCGAACGCGTTCCTGCGGCTGCCCGGCAACATTGCAGAAGGTCCGGCGTTTGCCACGCTCGATAACGCATCGGAGGACGAGCGATGTTCAAGCGATATGCGTACGGCTGGATCACTCTCGGCTTCTTCCTGGGGTCGTTCCTGCTCCATTGGTATTTCGGGTGGAACAGCTTCGTCGACGAAGCTCAGTCGCATGGTCAGACGCCGGAAGTCGCCAGCTACACCAATGAAATGCTCCGCGACACGTTCGAGAATTGGCAGTCGGAGTTCCTGCAGCTCCTTTGGCAGGTACTTGGGCTGGCCTACTTTCTCTACGTCGGATCGCCATCGTCGAAGGAGAACGACGATCGGCTGGAAGCGAAGCTCGACGCGGTGCTTCGCGCCGTCGGCGGGGACAAGGCCGATCCGGTCATCGAGAAAATCGACAAGGAATATGAGCGCGAGACAGGGCATACGCCGCATGCGCACGGCTCAGACGTGTCACGCAATGCTGGTCGGGAAATCGAAGGGATGGCGGTGAAAGCTTGAGGAGGAATGGCGCGCCCGGAACGATTCGAACGTCCGACCCTCAAATTCGTAGTCTGATGCTCTATCCAGCTGAGCTACGGGCGCGCGGCCGTGGAAACGGCAGGGGCGCGACATAGGGGGCTGCTTCCGGCTAGGCAACCCCACGATTGCAGCCTGCGAGCGCCGCTCTTAGAGCGACCTCATGCGAATTCGCATTTCCCTCGCCTTGTCGGCCATGGCGCTGGCCGCGGGTTGCGCCGCGCCTGCCGGCAACCCGCCTTCCCTGGCGCCGCGGGCGGCCGAGGCGATCGATCCCCGCGTGCCGATTCCCGGCGAAGTGGTCGTTGGGCCGGCCGATGCCAATCTCTCAGCGCACCTCGCGGCGTTGGTCGACCAGGCGCAGGCAGGCGATTCGGCTTTCGAGGGCGCGGCGGCCGAAGCGGAGCGGCTCGCCCAAGCCGCCGGGAGCTCGCAAAGCGAAAGCTGGGTGGTTGCGCAGCAGGCGCTATCCGTTGCCCAATCCGTGCGCGCCCCGACCACGCGGGCACTCGGCGACATCGACGCGTTGGCGGCTACGGCCCTCGAGCGGCAGGGCGGCCTTCCCCCTGGCAATCTCGCGGCGATCAGGACGGCGGCATCGACCGTCTCCGCCATCGACAATCGCCAGTCCGCGCGGATCGAGGCGATCGAAAGCCGGCTGGGACTTTAGCTGAGCGCGGCGGCACGAGCCGGCGGCCACTCCTCGGCTTCGATGCGCCAGACGACGACCGGTTGCATGTCCGCCGGCACGTCGGTGCTTGGGAAATCCATGTCCTCCCGCCGGGTCATGCCGAGGCGCTTCATCAGCCCCTGGCTTGCCTCGTTCGGCGTGATGGTGAGCGCAACGACATGCGGAGCGCCGTAGCGGTTGAAGGCAAGGTCGAGGCTCGCGACCGCCGCTTCCTTGGCATAGCCCTGCCCCCAGGCATCCTCGCGCAAACGCCAGCCCACTTCGAAGTCTCCGGGATTCGGCGCGCCCTCGCTATTGACCCGCTTCAGTCCGCAGAAGCCGAGAAGAGCGCCGTCGGATTTCCGTTCGACGATCCAGAGGGTGTGGCCGTAGTCGCGCTCATAGCTCTTGATGCGTCCGAAAGCGGCCTCGTGCCGTTCGCGCGGCCATACGCCGCCAAGCCAGCGCATGACGGCCGGCGTGTTAGTGTGCCGCATGAACTCGTCGACGTCCTCTGCGTCCCAATTGCGAAGCCGCAACCGTTCCGTCTCGGCAATTGTTTCAGCCATTGAGAGCGGCCACTCCATCGACGATCGCCTCGATAGCCTCGTCCACATGTTCGATATGTGTGCGGAAGCAGAGGATGGCACAGCGGATATAATAGGTGCCGTCGATGCGGGTACCGCTCATCATCACCCGGCCTTCTTCCTGCAGGTGCCTGAGCAGGCGTTCCGTGAACTGGTCTGCGTCGCCACTCTGCGGCAGGTAGCGGAAGGCGACGACCGAAAGGTCCGGAGGTGGGCCCGGATCGAAGCCGTCGATCTCGGACAGTCGCTGGTGGAAGTATCGGGCCAGCGCGAGCTTTTCAGACTGCGCGGCGCGGAATGCGGCAACGCCGGCGATCTGCAAGGGCAGCCAGAGCCGCATCGCGCGGAAGTGGCGCGTCAGTTCGGGCGACATGTCCGCGGGCGATGGACCGACCTCGGACTCACCGAGCGGGCGGATGTATTCGCCGGACGCGCTGAACGCGTCGGTGAGGTGCCGCCCGTCGCGGACCAGCGCGGCGCCGGTGCCGTACGGTAGGAACAGCGTCTTGTGCGGGTCGAGCGCGACGCTGTCCGCCTGATCGATCCCGCGGAGCAGTCTCGCGGCCCTCGTCGCAGAGGGTGAAAAGCCCGCCATAGGCGCCGTCCACATGCATCCAGGCGCCATATTTGCGGCAGAGTTCGGCGATCTCTGGCAACGGGTCGATTGCGCCCGTGTCGACCGTTCCGCCGGACGCGATGACCAGCCACGGGCGAATGCCGGACCGGACGTCCGCCTCGAAGGCTTCTTCCAGCGCTACGACGGACATGCGGTGCGATGCGTCGGTCTCGATTTGCCGGCGGGGCGACCGGCCCCTCCCCGCGATGTGCAACGCCTTGTCGATGCAATAATGGGCGAACCGCGTGGTGTAGACCGCTCCGCCGCCGTCCGGATCGCGAGCCTCTCGCGCCGCGACGATAGCGGTCAGGTTGGCGATGCTCCCGCCCGAGGTCAGCGTGCCCGCCGCCGTTTCCGGAAAGCCGATGACGTTTGCCAACCACTGCGTGCAGGCGTTCTCGATGCGCACCGCACCGGGGCTGGCCGAAGCGAACCCGGAATATTTGTTCGAGGCAGCCGCAATCAGGTCACCGAGGGCCGAATGGAACAGCCCGCCGCCCGGGATGTAGGCCATGAACATCGGCGAGGTGGTCGCGAAGCCCGGGCGGTCGACGCACTCGGCAACATAGTCGAGCACGCGCGCCGGATCGCGGCCCTGCTCGTCGAATTCCGGGTCGAGCCGCTGGGCGAAGACTTCCGACCACGGCCGATTGGTCGAGGCAGTCGCGATCTGATCGAGATAGGCGAGGATATGATCGAGCGCCTGCTCGCCAAGCGTCTCGGCGAGCGTCCGCGTCCGGCTCCAGCGGCGCGGTAGCCGCGCGCAGCCCCTCAATCTCGGTCCGCAGCTCTTCGAGCATCAGCCCTGGATGAGCCGCGCTGCGTCGAGCGCGTGATAGGTGAGCACGCCGGTCGCTCCAGCGCGCTTGAAGGCGGTTAGCGTCTCGAGGATCAGCGCGTCGCGGTCGCCGGCGCCCACCTGCGCCGCCGCCTCGATCATCGCATACTCGCCGCTCACCTGGTAGGCGAAGGTCGGGACGCCGAACGCATCTTTCACCCGCGCGATCACGTCGAGATAGGGCAGGCCCGGCTTCACCATCACGAAGTCCGCGCCCTCGGCGATGTCGAGCTCCACCTCGCGCAGCGCTTCCTCGATGTTCGCGGGGTTCATCTGGTAGCTCCGCTTGTCGCCCTTCAGCAGTCCCTTGGATCCGACCGCGTCGCGGAAGGGGCCGTAGAAGGCCGACGCATATTTTGCTGCATAGGCCATGATCGAAATGTCGCAGTGGCCATCCGCTTCCAGCGCCGCGCGGATCGCGCCGACGCGGCCGTCCATCATGTCCGATGGGGCGATAATGTCGGCGCCAGCCTGCGCCTGCACCAGCGCCTGCTCGACGAGGACCGAGACGGTGTCGTCGTTGATCACGCAACCGCGGTCGTCGATCAGCCCGTCGTGGCCATGGGCCGTGTAGGGATCGAGCGCGACGTCGGTCAGAATGCCGATCTCCGGCACGGCGTCCTTGATGGCGCGGATGGCCCGACAGATCAGATTGTCGGGGTTGAGCGCTTCCCTGGCATCGTCGCTCCTCAGCGACGGCGGAGTGTTGGGGAACAAAGCGACGCACGGGATGCCCAGCTTCGCCGCGTCTTTCGCCCGCTCGGCGATGCGGTCGACGCTCCAGCGGCTGACCCCTCGCAGGGACTCGATCGGCTCCTCGCAGCCCGAGCCTTCGCAGATGAACATCGGCAGGATGAAGTCGCTCGGATGCAGGCGATGCTCGGCCAGCATTTCGCGCATCCACGGGCTCGTTCGGCCACGGCGCATCCGGAGGGCGGGATAATGTGCCATCGGCGGCGCAGATAGACTGGAAAGAAAGGCCGCGCCAAGCATTGAGCTTCAGGATGGACGAAACGCTGCCGAAACAAGCCATCCTGATCGTCAATGCCGGCAGCCGTAGAGGTGCCGACCTTTTCGCCCAGGCCCGGGACAAACTTGAAGGCCGCGGGGGTCGAGCTTCTCGACGCCAAGAAGTGCAAGACCGCCAAGAGCATGGAGACGGCGGTGAAGTCGGCCCTGAAGAAAGCGCCGATGGTCATCGTCGGCGGCGGCGACGGCTCGCTGTCCTCCTTCGTCGACTTCTTTCTCGGGACGGACGTGGTGTTCGCATTTCTCCCTTTGGGCACGGCGAACAGCTTCGCGCGAACCGTTGGAATCCCGCTCGACCTGGATGGCGCCGTGAACGTCATCGCGACGGGCGTGCCGCGCAGGATCGACGTCGGCTGCATCAACGGCGACTATTTCCTCAACGCGGCGGCGATGGGCCTTGCGCCGCGGGTCGCGGAGACCGTGCCGCATGGCCTGAAGCGCAAGCTGGGGCGGCTGGGCTATCTCGTTTGGGCGAGCTGGTCGGCGGCGAACTTCCGCGCCTTCCGGGTGAAGCTGGAGGACGGCAAGCACAGCTGGCGCATGTGGGCGACCGAAGTTCGCATCGCCAACGGCCGCTACCACGGCGGGATCGAACTCATCGAGAATGCCGACCTGGAGAGCGGCGAGATCGTAGTGCAGGTCGTCGCCGGCCGAAGCGTGCTCAAGCTCGGCTGGAGCTATTTCGCGTCCCTGACGAAGCTCAAGGCACGCCGCCAAACCGTGCGCGAGTTCGTCTCGCGCGAGTTCGTCCTCAGCACCAAGCCGCGCATGCGCGTCTCGATCGACGGCGAGGTTGCCGAGGAAACGCCGCTCCACATCAGCGCGCTGCCGGACGCTGTGACGATTGCGGTGCCGAAGGACTAGTTGCGGAAGGCATTCCAGGCAACGAACGCGAGCGCCGGGACTCCGACTAGGTCTGCGATGGCGATCGTCCGCAGGTTCGAAGGCATGCCCTGCACCCAGTAGATGACGAGGAAGCCGATCATGCTGATCGCGACGGCGACGGCAGCGAGCCGGCGGACCTCGGGGCGGAAAGCGGCCCAGCAGCAGATCAGCAGGACGACCGCGAACAGCGCGGCGCGGTGCCAAAGCAGGGTGTAGGCGGGCGACGTCGGCTCAACGCCGTAGAGGCTCGTCAACAGAGCGGGCCGTACCAGCGCGATGGCCGGCAGAGCGTGGATCAGCGCGAGGAGAAACCAAGCCAGCCTGACCATCACGCCCTCCCCGGAATAATGCTTATCCTAAGCGCTCCAGCGCCGCTCGGTAACGTTCCGCATCAGCCGACTTCTCGGCGTGATCGGCGCGGGCCTTTTCTACCGCCTCCGGCTTCGCCCGCTCAGTGAAGTTCGGGTTGGAGAGCCGTCCGGCGAGGCTGTCTCGTTCCTTCTCGGCGGCCTCCGCAGCCTTCGAGAGTCGGCCTCGCTCGGACTGCGATGTCGATCACGCCTCTCAAGGGAAAGACTAGGTCGTAAATCCCTCGGCTGACGACCTGAACCGCGCCTTTCCGCACCCGTTGTCGAACGGCGCGAGTTGGATCGACTCGACGCCGTACGGCAAACCAGCCCGATGTCGAGCATCGGCTGCGACAAGTCGGTCAAGTGCCGGTGCGATCTCGTCTCGACGCTCTCGGCTGGGCATCCTGCAGCGTAAGAAGTGCAGCTTGGCGGACGGCGGCACGTTGAGCTCAGTTCGGGCGGAGCGGATTTCGCTGACCAGCCCGATCAGCCATTCGATCTCCGCCTTCGCCTGCGGATCCGCCTGCGCCTGCGGCTCCGGCCACTTGGCGACGATCAGCTCGTACGGCCGCTCGTTCGCGTTCCACAGCTCTTCGGTCACGAAGGGCATGAACGGGTGGAGCATGACGAGGATCTGGTCGAACGCCCAGGCGGCGACGCGCTTGGTCTCCTCGTCGAACGCGCCCTTCACCAGCTCCACGTACCAGTCGCAGAAGGTGCCCCAGGTGAAGTGGTAGATGGCGTTCGCCATGTCGTCGAAGCGTAGCTCGTCGAAGGCCTTGTCGAGCTCGGCGAGCGTGTTCACCACCTCGCCGATGATCCAGCGGTTGACCGGAAGCTCGGCGGCGGGCGCGGCGATGCTCTGTGACGCGCCGACGCCGTTCATCTGCAGGAAGCGCGCGGCGTTCCACAGCTTGGTCGCGAAGTTGCGGTAGCCCTCGACGCGCTTCTCATCGAGCTTGATGTCGCGGCCCTGGCTTTCCATCGCCGCCATCGTGAAGCGCAATGCATCCGCGCCATACTTGTCGATCAGGCCCAGCGGATCGACCGTATTGCCCTTCGACTTGGACATCTTCTGGCCCCTGGCGTCCCGGACCAGGCCATGGAGGTAGAGCGTCTTCCACGGACGCTCGCGCATGAACTCGAAGCCCATCATCGCCATGCGGGCATCCCAGAAGAAGATGATGTCGAAGCCGGAGATCAGGACGTCGTTGGGGTAGTGCCGCTTGAGATCGTGCGTCTCCTCCGGCCAGCCGAGCGTCACGAAGGGCCATAGAGCCGAGCTGAACCAGGTATCGAGGACGTCCTCGTCCTGACGGAGCGGTTTGCCGCCAGCTTGCGCCCTCGCCTCTTCCTCGCTCTCGGCGACGTAAACTGACCCGTCGTCGGCGTACCAGGCCGGAATGCGATGACCCCACCAGAGTTGGCGCGAGACGCACCAGGGCTGGATGTTCTCGAGCCAGTTGAACCAGGTCTTCTTCCAGGTTTCCGGCACAACCGCGATCTCGCCCGAGCGGACCGCCTCGATCGCCGGCTTCGCAAGCGTCTCGGCGTCCACGTACCATTGGTCGGTCAGCATCGGCTCGATGACCAACCCGGAGCGGTCGCCGAACGGCTGCATGATCATCTTGTCCTCGACGGTGACCATCAGGCCCTCGGCGTCGATGTCGGCCACGACGGCCTTGCGGGCATCGTAGCGGTCGAGCCCGCGATATTCCTCCGGCACGAGGTTCAGCGCGTCGATCTCTTCGGGGCTCGCCGTCGCACCGCGTGCGATTTCGACCGCGCGCCTGGCGGACTCCTCATAGGACGGCCCATCGCTGCGCATGTGCGCGGTCTCGTCCATCAGCCGGTACATCGGGATGCCGTTGCGCTGAGCCACGCCATAGTCGTTGAGGTCGTGCGCGCCGGTGATCTTCACCGCGCCTGATCCGAAGTTCGGATCCGGATAATCGTCGGTGATGATCGGGATCAGGCGGCGATGCTCCTTCGGCCCAACCGGGATTTCGCAGAGCTTTCCGACGATCGGCCGGTACCGCTCATCGTCGGGGTGAACGGCGACCGCGCCGTCGCCGAGCATCGTCTCGGGCCGGGTCGTGGCAATGGAGATGTAGTCGCGCTCTTCCTGGAGCGTGACGTTCCCGTCCTCATCCTTCTCGACGTAGGTGTAGGCCTGACCGTCCGCGAGCGGATATTTGAAGTGCCACATGTGGCCCTGCACTTCTCGGTTCTCGACCTCGAGATCGCTGATCGCGGTCTGGAACTTGGGGTCCCAGTTCACGAGCCGCTTGGCGCGATAGAGCAATTTCCGCCTGTAGAGCTCGACGAAGACCTTGATTACCGCCTTCGAGAAGCCCGGGTCCATCGTGAAGCGCTCGTTCGACCAGTCGCAGGACGCGCCGAGGCGACGAAGCTGGCGGGTGATCGCGCCGCCCGACTGCGCCTTCCACTCCCAAACGTGCTCAAGGAAAGCCTCGCGGCCGATCTCGGCGCGCTTCACGCTTTGGCTTTCCAGGTTGCGCTCGACGACCATCTGCGTGGCGATGCCGGCATGGTCCGTTCCCACGACCCACAAAGCGTCCTTGCCCCGCATGCGCTCGCGCCGCGTGAGGATGTCCTGCAGCGTATTGTCGAGCGCGTGGCCGATGTGCAGCGAGCCGGTGACGTTCGGCGGCGGCATGACGATGGTCCACGGCTCCTCGTCCGGCCGGTCGGGGCGGAAAAGGCCGTTGGACTCCCAGTGGTCGTACCAGCGCTGCTCGATCGCGGAGGGATCGAAGGTTTTCGGAAGCTCGCTCATTGGGTGGAGCGCGTAACGGCCAGTGCAGCATGCATCAACCGCCGAGAGGCTTGTCATAGAGCCTTGGGTCCGCGAGGACTATGGAATGAAGAGCCTCCACTTCGCCCCCGCCGTCCTCTCCTTCGCTCTGGGAGCCTGCATGACCGCGCCAGCACCGACCGCATTTCCGAACGTCGGCACCATCCACATGGAGGCGCCTGCGCTTGCCGGACTGATGGACATGAAGACGCCGGTGGAGAAGCTGGCAGAGGGCTTCATCTGGAGCGAAGGCCCGGTGTGGATCAGCGACGGCAATTACTTGCTGCTCAGCGACGTGCCGGCGAACGTCATCTTCCGTTGGTCGGAGAAGGATGGCCTGTCCGAATTCCTGAAGCCGTCTGGTTACGCCGGCGACGAGAAGGGCATTTTCCGCGAGCCGGGTTCGAACGGACTGATCCGCGGGCCGTACAACAGCATCCTCATGGCCGATCACGGCAACCGAGCCGTCGCGAAGCTCGATCTTGCGACCAAGACCAAGACGTTCCTCGCGGAACGCTATCAAGGAAAGCGGTTCAACTCGCCCAACGACCTGGTGCTGGCGAAGGATGGGTCCATCTGGTTCACCGACCCTCCCTACGGGCTGGAGGGGTTGAACCAGTCTCCAGTCAAGGAATTGCCGTTTAACGGCGTCTACCGCCGCCTGCCCAACGGCGAGATCCGCCTGGTGGACGACAAGCTCACCTTCCCCAACGGCATCATCCTCTCTCCGGACGAGCGCACGCTTTACGTTGCCGTGTCCGATCCGGAGGCCGCGATCATCTGGGCCTATGCGCTCGACGCAGCCGGCGAGGTGACGGACAAACGCGTCTTCGCGGACATGACCGCCTTGTCCAAGCAGGGCCTTCCGGGCCTGCCCGACGGCATGGCGATCGACACCAAGGGCAATCTGTTCGCCACTGGTCCCGGCGGCGTGATCGTCTTCAGTCCCGCCGGGCAGCGTCTCGGCCGCATCGACACGGGCAAGGCGATTGCCAATGCGACCTTCGGTGAGGACGGGCACAGCCTGTTCCTCGCCTCCGACGACATCCTCGTCCGTATACGGACGAAGACGAGGGGCCAGGGCTACTGAGCCGCGGCGGGCTGCAAATGCTTGCCCATCCACTTGAAGACTTCGTCATACCATTGGATCGAATTCTTCGGCTTCAGCACCCAGTGGTTTTCGTCCGGGAACACCAGCAGGCGTGAGTCCACGCCCCTGCGCTGCAGGGCGGTGAACGACGCCAGCCCCTGGGTATAGGGAACGCGGAAGTCCTTCTCGCCGGTCACGACCAGCATCGGCGTCTTCCACTTGTCGACGTGGTGGACCGGGTTCCAGCGTTCCGTGACCTCACGCGCAGCGGCGTCGAAGTACGGCCCGCCGACTTCCCATTCGGTGAACCACAGCTCCTCGGTCTCATAGGCCATGGCGCGGCTGTCGAAGATGCCGTCGTGCTGGACCAGGCACTTGAACCCATTGGGCCATTGTCCGGCGATCCAGTTGACCATGTAGCCACCATAGGAGGCGCCGAGAGCGCAGGCGTTGTTGGCGTCGAGCTGCGCGTCGTTCGCGGTAACGTGCGCGAGGCCCTTCTGCAGGTCCTCGAGCGGCTTGCCGCCCCAATCCTTGTTGATCGAATCCGTGAAGGCCTGGCCGTATCCGGTCGAACCGTGGAAATCGATCGCCACCGCGGCGTAACCAGGCGAAGCGAACAGGCGCGGGTTCCAGCGATAGGACCACCCGTTGCCGAAGCTGCCCTGCGGCCCGCCGTGGATCAGGAAGGCGACCGGCAGCTTGGCCGCTGCGGCATACTGCGGCCCGGACGGCTTCACCTTGATGCCCCAGACCTTGTCGCCATTGGCACCCGCGAAGCTGAAGCGCTCCAGCTTCACCGGGTCGAGCTCGGCGAGGAGTGCACGGTTGACGTCGGTCAGCTGGCGCACGCGGCCGCGACGGTCGAGGTGGAACAGGTCGTCGGGCTTCATGACACTGTTCTGCGTGAAAATCGCGGTGCCGTCCGGAAGCGTGCGGACGTTTCCGCTGGTCCCTTCTTTGGTGAGGCGGGTGATCTTTCCGGTCGCGACGTCGATACGAAAAACGGGCGTTTCCTGCGTATCCTCGGCCGTGACGAGCAGGCTCTTGCCGTCGCGTGACCATGCCAGCGAGCCGACTGAGCGGTCCCAGCCTTGGGTGAGCGGCCGGACCTGACCACTGGCGAGGTCGCGAAGCTGCACCACCTGGCGATCGGACTCGTAGCCGGGACGCGCCATGACGACATAGGCAAGCGTCCGACCGTCGGGCGAGACAGCCGGGAGCGTATCCGTCGCGTCATTGGCGTCGGTGAGGTTCGTTGGCGGCGCGCTTCCATCCGCAGGGCTCGCGAAGATGTCGAGGTTCGTCGACAGCGGCTCGATACGCCCGGCCTCGCGCAGGGCGAAAAAGACAGTTTTGCCGTCGGGCGAGAACGCGATCTCCTCCCCGCCGCCGAACGGCTTGGACGGCGTGTCACCCTCAAGGTCGCCGGTCAGGCGCACGCCCATCCCCGTGAGCTTCCCGCCTTCGATCGGATAAGCATAGATCCTCGAGCGAGTGCCCGGCTCTGCCCACGTATCCCAGTGGCGCACGAACATCTTGTCGTAGGTACGGCCGGATCCCTCGGGCTTGGCCGGGAAAGTCGTCGCGGCGCAGGCGAGGTCTGGACAATCCTTCTGGTCGGCCCAAACGATCACCCGGTCGCCGGCCGGCGAAATTTTGAATCCCGAGATATCCGCGCCGAAGTCGCTGATCTGCTCCGCCGATCCGCCCATCGGCATGCGAAACAGCTGGCCACGCTCTCCAACCGTCCGCAGGAAGTAGACCGCACCGTCGGGCCCGAACACCGCATCATGACCCTGGTCCGCGCCGGCAATCGGCTGCGGCGTCGCGCCTGACCTGGTGAGGTCAAACAGATAGAGCCGATTGTTGCGCTTGTTCGCCTTGAGATCCGTGTCCGAAATGGTGAACACCGCCCACTTGCCGTCCGGCGAGACCTCCGGCGTGCCGAGGCGATGCATCATGTGCATGTCCGTCGCCGTCATCGGACGGGCGGAGGCGGGTGAAGCGAGAGCGAAGGCCGCGGCAGAGGCAGCTGCAAGGAGGAGGGCTTTGGTCATACCGGAGGCGTAGCAAAGCCTCCGTGCCGTGCAAGCAGCCGTTAGAGCGGCCGGCCCGTAATGCGCGAAATCTCGCGCTTCACATGCTCGTCGACGAGGCGCGGCAGGTGATCGTCGAGCCATTGCTTGAGCATCGGCCGGAGCATTTCGCGGATCATGTCTTCCAGCGGATTGGCCTGCGGCTGGGCCGGGACACTTGCCGCGACCGTGCTCAATTGCTCGAATGCGCTGCGGCTGACGCCCGCCGCGCTCTCGTTGAGCAAGGGCGGACCCAAGTCCGCGGGCGGCGCAAGCTCGTCGTTGAGCTCGAGCACGTCCTCGTCATATTCCTGGTTATTATCCTGAACGGGCGGAGCCGCCATTTCGGCGGCACGCGCATCCTTGTCCTCGGCGATCACCTTTTTGATCGAAGCGAGGATTTCTTCCATCGAGGGCTCACGGCCGGTCGCCTGCATGAGCAGAGATATGAGCTATTGCCGCGGCGGAGTCACGCCTTGAGCCGCTGGCACCGGCGTGACAGGCGTTCCCGCCTCCTCCTGGGGCGTTACCGTGCGGGTCGCGACCACCCCCGGCCGTCTCTCTCCGGCCCAGTCGTTCCAATTGCCTGCAACGCGGCGATAATTGCCGAGCGGATCATAGAGCGGGCCACCTTCGAGGCCGAGATCCTGCGCTTCCGCCTGCCCCATCGCGTTCAGCAGCTGAAAGCCAGCAACATAGGCGTCGCGGCGCGCGGTGACCAATGCCACCTGGGAATTCAGCAGCTCCTGCTCCGCATTCAACACGTCGAGGACGGTGCGTGTGCCGACGCTCTGCTCGGCGCGGGCGCCTTCGAGTGCGAGCTCGTTAGCTTCGACGGCGATCTGGTTGGACTGAATTGCGTCGCGCGCGGCCTGATAGGCCGCATAAGCGGAGCGCGTATTGGCGACTACGGCTCGCTCGGTGCCGACGACCTGCTCAAGCGTCTGGGCTTCGGCGGCCTGCGCCTGACGGATCCGCGCTGCGGGGAGACCGCCCTGGTACAGCGGGACTTGCCCGCTGAGGCCAATGGACGTGGCGGTGCCGGAATTCGGCGGGTCCTGAGGTTGGCCGAATGCGTCGGTGAAACGGTTGCTCGTAATCGTGTTGACGTAGTCGCCGGCCACCACGCCGGAGACCGTCGGCAGGCGAGTGCCGCGGGCTGCCCGCACGTCATAACCAGCCGCCACGGCCGCGCGGCTGATCGCCAGGAGGTCGGGATTGTTGGCAAGCGCAATGCGCACGGCTTCTTCGGGCGATCCCGGGAGCGGCGGCAAGGGCGGGGGCGGCGCGAGCGAGTCGGGCTTGTGGCCGATCACGCGGCGGTAGTTCTCCTCGCTTGCGGACAGGCGCGCACCGGCTGTCGCGAGGCTCGACCGCGCGATCTCGAGGCGGGCTTCAGACTGCGCGACGTCCGTACGGGTGAGATCCCCGATCTCGAAGCGGTCGCGCGTCGCCTGCAGGTTGGTGCCCAGCACCTGTACCTGATTCTTGTTCAGCTCGACGATGGCCCGGTCGCGCATGACGTCCATGTAGGCGGCGACAGCTTCCGTGAAGATATCGCCTTCGACGGCGCGAAGAGTGGCGCGGCCCGCCTCGACCCGAGTGTTCGCCGCGCGCACATTGTTCTTGACGATACCGCCTTGGTAAAGCGGCACGCTGACGTCGGCGCCGCCGGACACCGTGATGTCCTTCTCGTCGCCGGAATTCAGGCGGATGATCCCGCTACGCGTCAGGTCGCGGTTCACGCCGACATTCGCTGCAATCGTGGGCCGGCCCGCGGCGCGCGCGATTGCGACGCTCGCGTCCGTGCCCTTCAGGACCTCGCGCTGAGCAGTGATGGTCGGGTTGGTGTTGTAGGTCGACACGAGCGCTTCGCGCAGCGTGTCGGCCGATGCCGTGCTCGCGAACAAGGCCGCGGCAAACGTTGCAATCGCGATGTTGCGAGTCACAGGGCGGGGAACTCCAGAATCAGAATGAGAAGGCATGGGGCCGCTGGAAGCCCGGCAAGGCCGGGGTGGCAGCGTCCGCGATGGTGAGATAGCCGAAGCCGTTCCCGGCCTTGCGGCCGACGATCAGGCGGGTGATCCCCTTGTCGACGATCGCTCCGCCCAGACGTCCTCCGTCCTTGAGCTGCTCGACGAGCGCGTCGGGAATGACTTCCACGGCGCCGTCGATCAGGACCATGTCGTAAGTGCCGCCCTTCGGGTGTCCGCTTTCCAGCGCACCTTCCACGATCTGTATGCCATTCTTGCGCGCGGTTGCGGCAAGCGACGGCGAAGATTTCGACGGCATCGGTCGCAATGCCCATTTCGGTCAGGACGGCTGCCGAATAGCCGGTTGCCGCACCGACCACGAGCGCCGTTTCTCCGCGGAGGGGCGCGAGCGCCGTCAGCAGCAGCCCGACCACCGCCGGGGGCGACAGAGCCCTGCCCTCGCCGAGCGGAACCGCGCGGTCGATATAGGCCAGCGGCTTCTGCTCGTCGGGCACGAACTGCTCCCGCGGCACCAGCGACATGGCTTCGATGACGGCTGGATCGTTGACGCCCTGCGGTCGAAGCTGCGAGTTGACCATCGCCTGACGCGCGGCCGCATAATCGGGAACAGGAGCGTGCACGGTCATGAGTGTTATATTAGCCTAATACACCTTCGATGCAAGGGCGGTATTATCCGGCGATCGCCGCAACGCCAAGGGCGTGAACTGTCGTTGGTCGAAACACCGGGCGAACTGGTGGATACCGCCGCCCGAGCGTCCGCCGTGAGTGCGAGCAGGATTGACCATCTTCGAAAAGCCGGGGAAAGGCGTGCCTTCCGGCCCGATGGCGGAGTGGTTACGCAGAGGACTGCAAATCCACTAAAAACGGCGGAAAACCGCCAAAGTTTTCACTTTTTTCGACTTGTTCGACCCAAGCGGTCCTCTGGAGCGCCTGCTCCAAGTGAAAACCCGAAAATCGTCAATCTGAGACAATCTGTTCGGGTCATGTACTGGAGGTGATCTACGGCTCAAACGAGGAGCCGTCCGCAGAGTCTCCGGCGCTCGCCATTTTCATACCTCCATCGACGCTTGTCCGTCGCAAAACGGACCTGAAAAAACTCATTCTACCAGGGATCAGGAATTCGACTGTCGAACGCTTGAACCCGGCTTGTCCTCATCCTCCTCCGGCAGCGGCGCGGCTTCAAAGTAGCCAACGCTCATGTTAGCGCTACCTTCTGGAACGACATGTCGGTCGACGTGGCTCAATAGAGCGCTCGACGTTAGCATCGATGGGGGAGACAGGATGAGAGCCGCTAGACTTGTAGCGTTTGGATTAGCCGGATCGATCGCCGCGATGAGCGCTGCCGCTCAGACCCCGATCGGAGATCTGACACTCACGTCGGAGCAGCGCGCTGCGGTCCTCGTGTCGAAGATGACCCTGGAGGAGAAGGCTGCGCAGGTGGGGCATACCGCGCCCGCCATCCCTCGCCTCGGCGTCCCGCAATATAATTGGTGGAACGAAGGGCTTCACGGCGTGGCCCGGGCCGGCGTTGCAACGGTCTTCCCGCAAGCCATCGGAATGGCCGCCACCTGGGACGACAAACGCATGCGCGAAGTCGCGGACGTCATCAGCACCGAGTTCCGTGCCAAATATGTCGAACGGCTGCACAAGGACGGGCGCAGCGACTTCTATCGGGGGCTTACGGTCTGGTCTCCGAACATCAACATCTTCCGGGATCCGCGCTGGGGCCGAGGTCAGGAAACCTATGGCGAGGACCCGTTCCTGACCTCTCGCATGGGCATCGCCTTCATCAAGGGACTGCAGGGCGATCACCCCAATTACTTCAAGACGATCGCCACTTCGAAGCATTTCGCAGTGCACAGCGGGCCGGAATCGAACCGCCACAAGGAAGACGTCTATCCTTCCAAGCGCGACCTCGAGGATACCTACCTGCCGGCATTCCGGGCCACCGTGATCGACGGAGGCGTCCACTCGATCATGTGCGTTTACAACGGGGTCTACGGAATCCCGGGCTGCGCCAGCGAAATGCTGCAGCAGGAATATCTGCGCCAGAGCTGGGGTTTCCAAGGGTACATCGTATCCGACTGCGGCGCCGCCGCCAACATCTACCGGTCCGACGCCCTCGCCTACACCAAGACCGCGCCCGAGGGCGTGGCGGTCGCCTTCAAAAACGGCATGGACCTGATCTGCGGCGATTATCGCAACAATTTGACGACCGATGCCGACAATATCGTGAAGGCGGTCAAGTCCGGGCTGATGTCCGGAGCAGTGCTGGACCGCTCGGTCAGGCGGCTAATGGAAGCGCGCATAAGGCTCGGCATGTTCGATCCTGCGACCGTGAATCCGTACACCCGGATCACGGCGAAGGACTACGACACCGCGGCGCACCACGCGAAGTCCCTCGACATGGCGAAGGCCTCGATGGTGCTGCTCAAGAACCGAGACGACATTCTGCCGTTCAAGGGTGCGCCGCGAACGATCGCGGTGATTGGCCCCAATGCCGACAGCTTCGACACGCTCGTCGGCAATTACTACGGCACACCGTCGAAGCCAGTGACCGTACTTGACGGCATCAAGGCCCGCTTCCCTGGCTCCAAAGTTCTGTATTCCCAGGGAACGGGTTTGATCGGGCCGGCCGAGCTGCCGGTTCCGGAGACCACCTTGTGCATCGACATGCAATGTTCCGCGCCGGGACTGAAGGTCGAGACGTTCAATGGCGTCAACCTGGAAGGCGCGCCGGTGAAGACTGGAACGGACCGCACGGCGCGCGTGAACTGGACCGGCGACAAGGCAAGTTCGATGCGCTGGACGGGGACCATCCTCGCTCCGGAAAGCGGCGAGTATCGCTTCCGTTTCGCCAGCGAGAATGGCTATCGCGTCTGGATCGGCGACAAGCTGGTCGTCGATGAATGGGGCGTCGGCGACGCACCGTCGATCTACTCGAACAAGGTCCAGCTGGAACGCGGAACGCGCTATCCGATCCGCGTCGAAGGCTTCCAGCGCGGAGCTCGCGGCCAGCAGCAGCTGGTCTGGAGCGAACCCAACGACAAGGGCGAGGAAGCGATCGCGATGGCCGGTCAGGCCGACGTCGTAGTCTTTGTGGGCGGATTGTCGGCACGCGTCGAAGGCGAGGAAATGCGGGTCGAAGCACCCGGATTTGCCGGCGGGGACCGCACCAGCCTGGACCTGCCCGCCCCACAGCAACGCTTGCTTGAACGTGTTCAGGCGACGGGCAAGCCGGTCGTTCTCGTTTTGATGAGCGGCAGCGCGCTGGGTGTGAACTGGGCCGACGCGAACGTTCCCGCGATCGTTCAGGCCTGGTACCCCGGCGGTGAAGGCGGCCATGCCGTCGCGCAATTGCTTGCCGGTGACTACAGCCCGGCGGGGCGCTTGCCAGTCACCTTCTACCGGTCAGCGGACCAGCTTCCGCCCTTCGCCGACTACAAGATGGAGGGGCGTACATACCGCTACTTCGGAGGCGAGGCTCTGTACCCCTTCGGTCACGGCTTGAGTTACACGCGATTCCGCTATTCCAAGCCTCAGGTCAGTTCTGCTGCCATCCGTGCTGATGGCTTCGTGGACATTTCGGTTGACGTGACGAACGAGGGGGGCCGGGATGGAGATGAGGTAGTCCAACTCTATGTCACTCATCCTCAGGAGCCGGGCGCTCCCCTCCGCACGCTACAGGGCTTCCAAAGGCTACATCTGCTCAAGGGTGAGACGAAAACGCTGAACTTCCGGCTGCAGGACCGCGGCCTGAGCACAGTGAACTCGGACGGCAAGCGCAGCATTCGCCCCGGAAGGGTTGATGTCTGGATCGGCGGAGGTCAGCCGATTTCGCGTGCAGGATTGCCAACGACTCCCGGCGTAAAAACCAGCTTCATCATTGAAGGGCAGAAGCTGCTTCCGAAATAGGCGTCTGCGCGCGGAGGCAAGGCTGCCGAATTGTCCGCTTCCCACCCATTGCGGACATTCGCGGAGGGCGGAGACCCGATTGGTCTCAGTCTCCGCCACCTTGACACGCGGAAATGAAATCCGCTGCGTCGGCTGGCCATAGGCCTGGGCCCTCTTTCGCTTCGAGTTCAGCTTCCACGTCATCGGGAAGACTCGTCAGGAAATCGATGCCGGTGAGCTGCTCAATCTCGTCGACGGTAGTGAGGAACCGCGCGTGATTGTAAGGTTTGGAGGTGTAGCCCGGGCCCACTTGCGGATAGATGAAAGCCAGAAAATTGGGCCTGTTTGGTATGCCGCTTTCCCTGATCACGATCTTGAAGAGGGCTTCCGGAATAGCCACTGGAAACTCTCCAGGATCGCCGAGAAATGCATAGGCATGGCGATCAGCAAAGATCGGGCCGGTAACGACCCATACGTTCTCGAAATGTTGGGCCCACGCCCCCGTCAAGTACTCAAGGTCGAGCCATATTCCTGCATTGAATGACTGGCGTTGCGGAACCGCATTGTAAAACGTGTGAGTGTTCCATTGCGCGTTGTCGCCGAGCCTTTCGGCGAGCAATTTCATGGCCAGGTGCCCTCGCGAGAACCATGAAGGATGCTTGTTTCGGAAGGCGGTAGTTGTGCGATAGGAGCTGTCTTCCGGCATGATCCCATCACTGTGGAGCGCGTTGTCCGTAATCCAGGTGTTCGGCCGGCCATGCGTAGGGATGCATTGGCCGTTGAAGCTCTTAATTTCGTAAGCAACCCACTCTGGCACGCCTAAGGTATCAGGTCCCTGATAACCGTCGTCATCATCTAGATTGTCAAAGCTGCTGCGATAGGCCGCGAAGTCCTTGATGATCCCGTTGCTGCTCGTGCCCCAGCGATCATGCGAGTAGTTCGGATTAAGGATGTTGGGCTTGAATGTCTGCCCATTAAGAGGACCTGCTACACAGAACGCGGCAGCCATCGCCGCGACTAGCTTTCTCACCATCTGTCGCTCCCCAGAACGGGCGATCCGGCCCTTCAGCTATAGCAAAGACCAGTCGGAAGTGCGCGTTCTTGAGAACCTAGAAATGTCCGCCTTCGACCCATTGCGGACGTAGCGATACGAGAGAACATCGGATTATGGCTTGCCTGTCCAGGTTTCTGGACGTTCGGTAGCCCCGCTCCGTGGCAAAACCGAACCGTACGTCAGACCGGCAGGTCCCATAGGGTCGCTAATTCCATGCCAGCAGTGTTGCGGCTAGGTTAGCGTAATGGCTTCAAAGACGTGCACCGTCATCTACGACTTCGGGATGAACAATGGCGATGACGTCGAATACTATCTTCTGAAGGCTGATCGCGTCGTCGGTGTTGAAGCCAATCGTTCGCTTTGCGATCTAGTTCGCAATCGATTCGCCGATGAAATCGAGACCGGTCGACTAACGGTCCTGAACGTCGCGCTCGCTGAGGATGACTCAGCGGAACCTGTATCGTTCTATCTACACAGGGAACATCATGTTCTAAGCCAATTGCCGGCACCCGACGCGGCTGACATTGATCAGTTCGAGAAAGTCTCCGTCCCACGCCGGACACCCGCCAGCATCGTCCGCGAGTTTGGCGAGCCGCTCTACATCAAGATCGACGTTGAGCGCTTTGACTTGGCCGTTCTGGAGAATCTCTTCGCTGCGGGAATTCGTCCACCGGAGATTTCAGCCGAATCACACGATGTGGTGATTTTTGGAGTGCTGTTGGCGAACGGCTACCGGACATTTAACCTGGTGGACGGTGGCGGCGTGGCACGGGTGTACCGGAACGCGCACATTCAAACTCGCAGCGGTCCCCGCACATTTCACTTTCGAGAGCACTCAGCGGGTCCATTTGGCGAGGACCTCGCTACTGAGTGGCAAGATGCCAATTCGTTTCTCTACACACTTGCAAGCGCGGGACTAGGCTGGAAAGACATTCATGCATCTCGCACCATTCAACCGTTCCCGCCCCCAACCGTGCTCTCATCCATAAGGCGAGAGGCAATGACCCTGTTTCGGCGAGCTGTTCACGCTTGGCAAATCGGTGCTTTGCGGTCGCCGCGCATTTAACGTTACAAGTTGCGCCGCAGGCTGCGGGTCAGTCCCGCAGGTATCGATGCTTGAGCGTAGGCATTTGGGTTTCGAAAATGCTCGGGCGCGCTGGCGAAGCTTAGAAGTGCGCTTTCGGAGCGCTGCACCCTGGTCTCGACAGGCTTGGCCCATGAGCATTCTCAGGATCAATTCGTCCCTATGGAAGTGATCGGTTTCCAAGCCTGCCGCTCCGCAAGGAGATCTATGCTGCAATCCGCCCTTCATCGTCCACTTTAGGTGCCGTTCGGAGTTCAAGACCGCGGTGCGGATCGTAAGGCTCACTCGACTTCCACATCGCAATCATCATCACTGCCAGCTTGCGACCGACTGCGATCTGCGTCCGTCGCTTCCCGATCCTTTCCCTCAGACCTGCAGCCCAGGCAGTCACAGCGGAGTTGCCATACCGCATGTGTGCCAGCGCCGCCTGTGCAAGATAACTCCGTGTCATAGCGTCGCCCATCTTGCTGATCTTGAGTCTAGCGGTGTTCTGACCTGACTGGCGTACCCTCGGGACCATTCCCAGATAGGGTCCGATGTCAGCGCTGCGACGAAAGCGCGTTGGGTCTTCGACCGCAGTGTAAAGGGACAGTGCGCAGAGTGGGCCAACTCCGGGGATCTCCAGAAATCGGCGGCAAGCTGGGTTTCCTCAGCTACCACTCTGAGAGTCTTGTCGAGGCTTTCGAGATAGCTGCGCGTGGCTTCGCTGAGGGCAAGCAGCGGTGCTACGTCCTCAGTTAAGTCGATCCTCTCTGGCTTGCGCATTCGCGCGAGCTCATTGGAAACGTTTCTCTTAAGAGTAGCCGCTGATGAGGCCGCCTTCAGGTGACCGCCATTGAGGCGAAAAAGAGATCGCATGGTCGCCTCCAACGAACTGCGGACACGCACAAGTCGCTGACGCGTCACCAACGTTGACCTGAGGCGTTGGCACTCTGGGCTCTTCAGCCGGATTTCCGACACAGAAGCTTGCCCGAGCCGACCGACGTCTGCCAAGCCCTTGGCATCATTCTTGTCTGTCTTATTCCGACGGATCGCAAGAAACTTGCTCACCTGCCGGCTGTCGAACACAGCCACCCGATAACCGAGCTTTCGGAGCGCTCGGGTAAGTTGAGTGCCACAGGAGCCGGCTTCCAGTCCGATTAGCCTGATCCGCCTTTTCTCGGGCCTGAGGAGAGCGTGAAGAACGGCTGCTTTAGCGGGAGTGGAATGCTCGAAGATCACATTACCTTGATCGTCGGTGCAACAGACGGCCATGTCGTCCGCTCCGACATCCAGACCGCACCACAATTGCGTCCGCGGCATTGTCGTCTCCGGCCCTAAATTCAACGGAGCCACCGTCATGAGAATCGACAAGGTCGCTCCACGCCTCATTCAGACCGCGACGTATGACTCCGCAAAGATCATGTACTCTCTTTGGCGCCGCTTGATAACGGCGACATGCGGCTCCACAGGAGGCGAAAAGTCGACCCACTGCGGACATAACGTTGGCCCGTCGCCGCTGACATGGCAACGCGTTTCGGTTATACCCCAGGGTGCCTGCCTAGCGGCCACCGGTGCCAACTAATCCGTTTCGGATCGAAATTGATCTAGTCCGTGCCAAGATTGCCGTTATGACGACACGGCTCGGTCCAATATCATTGAAGAAGTCGACCGTGTCAGCGATTCCGCTCGAATTTGATAGTCAACAGCAACTTGTCCAACTTAGTCGCGAAGTGCACCGGATCGCCGGGACACTCGCACGTCTTTCGGCTAGCGCTGCCACACACGAGGCGCCGCCAACCGGTGGCGAGGAGCTTCTCCCGGTACCCGTTGAAAAGGTAAGAGCATTGATCCGAGCCCGCGCTCATCGAGCTCGCTACCTACCTGAGGGACTATTCGCGGACGCTCCGTGGGACATAATGCTGGATCTCCTGGAGGCGGAGATCTCCAATCGGCAGGTATCCGTTTCTAGTCTTTGTATCGCGGCCTCAGTGCCACCCACGACGGCTCTGCGGGCAATATCCGAAATGGTTGCCAAAGGGCTTCTCACTCGCCGAAAGTGTCCTGTGGATCGTCGTCGTGCCTATATCGAACTCACTCCGAAACTGAGTGCGTCGTTACGGCGATATTTCGTTGAGACATACCTTCCGTGCGCCCCTTAGCGGACCCGATGCCGCTCCTGCACACGTGGCCGTTGTTTGATCAGCAACGGCATTTCGAGCTTGGAACAATTTTGAGTTCGGTCGTCACAGATCTAATTATCCCGACTAAGGTCGGACAACTCGGAATTTCGCATGCTGGTTGCTGGGAATGCGATTTAACGAACAATTGTCTCACCTGGTCGGGGTGCGAGTCTCAGCTTCAGACTGCGTATTCGGGAATGTCAGTCGAATGCTGGACAGATCGATCATGAACTCTCCTCAGGCGTAGCCGAACCAGGTCCCGTAATGTCTGCAATCGGTGGAAGCTGCCATTAGCGATTAGCCAAGGGATGTGCGCTTAGCCGCCTCGATAAGCAGTCGGGAAATGCCAACAAGGGCCACGTTGATCGACAAGACAGTCAGCGCGCTCCACACCAGAACGCCATGGTGAAAGTTCATTGCCACTAGGTTCAAAACGATGGCCACGATGCCAAGCTTCGCGCCCACCGATTGAATGCGTAATGCGCCAACATATAGAGCGTAGGCGACGTGCGAGCCGATGAATGCAAGGACAAGAGGGAGCGCCGTCTTCTCGTTCCAAGTTCCTACCCACTTCATGCCGAGTGAGGTCGCGGTTACGGCCGCGACGATCATCAGCACGACTGCCGCCGCTCGATACTGGAGGTCGTTGGGTTCTTTCCGCATGAGGGGTGCCTACATGCGCCCGGTTAACGTCTGCTTTGGGTCGAAAGCAGACATAGCGCGTCATCTTCTCCCGAAGTGATGTCTTCTCCTCGCCCCGACTTGTTCTTTTGCGATCGATTGGACACCTTCGCTCCACGTGGGAGGGGTTTAGTACGGCGTGGTGGATCCGGCCGTCACTTTGCACCAGGCGGGCACAACTCCGGATCCGGCTGACGCTGTCGGCTCGCTCGCTGATCGGATGCGTTTTCGAGGGCGCTGGCGGGACTACCAGCAGCGGGTGCTCGACGATCTGGACGCGTTGCTGGCCGACGAACGGCTGCACGTTGTGGCGGCACCGGGATCGGGCAAGACAGTCCTGGGTCTCGAAATCACGCGCCGGCTGGGTCGCCCGGCGATCATTCTTTCGCCCACTCGCACAATCCGCGATCAATGGTCGGCGCGGCTCGAGGAGCTGTTTCTTGAGCAACCCGCCGCGCCGGGATCGATCAGCGATCAACTCGACGAGCTCGGTGACCTTACCGCTGTGACCTATCAGGCACTGCATGCGCACTGGGCCGGGGAGAAGTCCCGCTTCGACGACTTGGCCGCTCGTATCCGGGCGCTTGGGCCCGTAACACTCATCCTCGACGAGGCGCACCACCTGCGGCGCGAATGGTGGTCGGCGTTGCAGGCCCTAGCAGAAACGTTGCCCAACAAGCATATCGTCGCGCTCACCGCCACGCCGCCGTACGACGCGCCGTTTAGCGAGTGGGCACGCTACGAAGCGATGTGCGGCCCGGTCGACCTAGAAATCGGGATCCCCGAGCTCGTCCGCAATGGCGACCTGTGTCCCCACCAGGACCACATCATCTTCTCCGAGCCGGGGGCGGATGCCCTCGACTTACTTGATCGCCGCCGTGAGCGGATCAGCACACTTCAGGCCGATCTTAGGAGTGATGAGGACCTCCTCTACCGCCTGGAAATGCATCCCTGGCTTCAGGACCCCGACGCGCACGTCGAGCAGATCCTGGAAACTCCGGAAATGCTTTCGGCGATCCTCGTCCTGCTCGCCTCGGCCGGCCGTCGGCCTCCACCAAAGCCCATGCAGCTCTTGGGCATCGCGCCGGATGAGATCCAGCTCCCATCAGCCTTCTGGACCGAAATCCTACTCGAGGGCCTGCTCATCGGCTTTCCCGACCTCTTTCCCATTCCAGAAGAGCGGGCGGACACCCTGCGCGGTCTCTTGCACGAATGCGGCTTAATCGAGGGGGGACATGTCCGGCTGCGTGAAAGCAGGAGCATCTTCACGATGATGGCGGGCAGCCTCGCAAAGCTTGACAGCATCGCGGAGATCGCCCGCCAGGAAGCGGCCAACCTTGGCGACAAGCTTCGCATGGTGGTCCTGTCTGATCACATTCGTTCCGGCGAGATCAGCCGTGTGGCGGCGGCAGACTACAGGCCCACGAAGCTCGGTGTCGTGCCAATCTTCGAGACGCTTCGCCGCGCCGCGATCGGAGGGCAACAAATTGGCGTCCTCACCGGAACAGTGGTCGTCCTGCCTGTCGAGGCCGTCAAACGCCTTCGCGAGGTGGCCGGTCCCGATTACGCATCGCTACAGCTCCGACAGCTGGAGCCCTGGCCGCAGCACGTCCTCGTCGACGACCAAGGTGACTCACACAGGTTGGTCGAGTTGATCACACAGATTTTCTGCGAAGGCGGAATCAACATGCTGGTCGGGACACAGTCCCTGCTGGGTGAGGGCTGGGATGCGCCCGCGATCAACAGCCTCGTCCTCGCCAGCAACTCCGCCGCTTTCATGCTGTCCAATCAGATGCGCGGTCGCGCGATCCGCATTGACCCGCGTGATCCCGGAAAGGTCGCAAACATCTGGCACCTAGCCACCGTCGATCCGTCGATGTTTGAGGCCTTCGATTTGGACAACGAGCTGAACTGGGGCTCGCTCGACGACGGTGCCGCAGCTTGCGCCGATTTCGCGCTGCTGCAGAGGCGGTTCAAGGCATTCGAGGGCATTCCAAATGGTGGATCCTTGCGGATCGAGGGTGGCTTGGCCCGGCTCGGTTGGTTCAATTCCATCTTACCGTCGAACGACCGCACTTTCGCCTTCGCCAAAGACCGTGCCGCCATTGCCGACACTTGGACCCGCTCCCTCGGCGGCGCGGCGCCCCGCGCGCATGTGCGGGAGATCGCATCGCCGACGTACGCGCCGCGGGGACTTGCATGGTTCGATACTTTACGATGGCTCGGCATATCCGCAGCCTCAGCGGCATCGTTCGCTGCCGGCAACCAGCTGCGCTTTCTCAAATCTACCCAACAGCTTGCACCTGTCGCGATGGCCGTGGCGGCTGCCGCGACGATCGCGTCGCTGCCCCTACTTGTCAGGGCGCTTTGGCTTACGCTTCGCAACGGGTCGCTGGAGAGCAGCGTTTATCAGGTCGCGCAGACAGTGCTCGTCAGCTCCCACAGGTCGGGACTGATTAGCGATGAAGAGTTCGAGAACGCAGGCGTCGAAGTCTACAAGAGTCTCTCCGGTGTCTGCGACGTGTTCGTCACGGGGGTGACGCGAGCCACCGAGCACGCGATGATCTGCGCCATCGCTGAGATCCTCGGTCCCGTTCAGAACCCCCGCTACCTGCTTCTCCGGCAAAGTTGGTTCGGTCCGCTCCGGCGCACCGACTACCACGCTGTTCCCGCAGCACTCGGATCCCGCAAGGAGTCCGCCGAGATCTTCCACCGCGAATGGAAGGCGCACGTCGGTTCGTCGCATCTCGTTTTCACGAGGACGAGACTTGGCCGTTTGGTTTTGCTGCGGGCGCGATCCCGATCCTTTGCCGCCGGCTTCCGCCGCGCCGTCGACCGCCGCTCCGCCTGGCTTTGAAGTGTCTGCAATGGGTCGAAAGCAGACACTCCGGTAACGGCAGGAATGGGTGGAAAGCGGACATTAGCAAACAGGCCGTGGCCGTGGATCGGATTACGTCTGATGAAGTCTTCGGCCTCGCGCAGAGGCGTCAGGCTGCGACCACGTCCTTCATGCCCTCGGGCATCGGCCTCACTATGCGGTTCTGCAGCCGGAACTCGCGGCTGAAAAGGACGTGGAACAGCAGCTTGGTCCAAGACCGGTGGTAATAAAGGTGATCGTAGAACTCCGGCGCCGCGGCACGCACCGCCGGGAGGCGTGACCACGGCACCTGCGGGAAGTCGTGGTGCTCGTTGTGATAGCCCATGTTGAACGACAGCTTGTTCAGCGGGCCGTAGTAGGAATATGTCTCCTGCCCCTCCCTGAACACGTAGTGCTCCTGGATCCACCGCGCGCCCACCGGGTGCACGCCGAGCGAGAACATCGTCGAGATGAACAGGTAGGCCACAGACCACCATCCGAAGAACCAGACGATCGGCGCCATCGCCGCGGCCATCGCGAGCGCGTTGAACGCCACCCAGCCGTCGACGGTGCGCGTCGCCTTCACCGTCATTGGCCGCAGCAGGGCCACCACCGCCCAGTACATGCTTAGCCAGAACGTCTTGCGCCACCAGCTGTTGTCCACCCAGCGCGCCTCGTTGGGCGTCGGCACGTCGGCGTCGAGGCCGCGGATGCCGAGATATTTGTGGTGCAAAAGGTGGTAGTTTCGGAAGCCAATCGCCGCCGGGAAGACGATAGCGATATTGGCGAAGATCGCGCCCAGCCGGTTGGCATTCGCGGTCTTGAACACCCGGTTATGTGTGTAGTCGTGGATCAGCACGAAGAGCGCGTGGTTGGCGAAGGCGCCGAAGGCATAGGCCGTGATGGTGATCGCCCACCACGGTGCGTAGAGGGAGGCCAGTCCGATGCCGATGCAGACCTGCAACGCGACCAGCAACACGGTCCACAGTGCCGACCATTGGTCGCGCTCGAAGAGCCCGCGCACGTCGGGGTGCGTCGCGAGAATCTGCTTCGCCCGCTCCCGGTGCGGCAGCGGTGTATCGCTCTGTGTGAACGCCGCCTTGCGCGCTGTCACGGCGACCATCCGGTCAAGTCCTCTTCAAGGGGACATCAAAATAGGCTGAACGCCGTTCAACGTCCATCGCCTAGTACCCGTCCTCAGCGTTTTCAGTGATTTGCAAAATCTCTCCGGCAATGCAGAGCGGAAAGCGGGTCAGTGCGAACCCGGTCAGGTCCGCATCGGACGGAAGCCCGGTCGACGTCGGCCTCCGCTAATGTCCGGAATGGGTCCAAAGCAGACACTCCGCTGTGTCCGGAACGTGTAAAGCAGACATTAGCAAAAGTCGCTCCGAACTAAGTCAGCTTCATCCGTCTGGAGTCCGTGTTCCGTAGGTGGCATGGCCGCTGGAACGCAATGTCCCTTAGTTCGCTTCATCCTGATGAAGTTGATCGATCCCGACGAATATCGTGCTCAAGCGAAGCACTGCCGCGAGCTTGCGATGAGCACTAAGGACGCCGAGATCGAACAATTATTTCTTCTAACTGCCGAGGATCTCGAGGGGCAAGCAGACCGTCTCCACCTCCGACATGACGGGCTAGAAGCATAGAGGGAGCCTCAACTAGGCGCTCCGATCCACCACCAGAAGGAAACGTCAAATGCCCACAGGCACAGTAAAGTTTTTCGACGAGTCCAGAGGCTTTCAATTCATTCAGCCTGAGGGTGGCGGAGCCGACGCGTTCGTCCACATCTCCGACGTTGAGCGCTCGGGAATGAGTTCGCTGCGCGAAAACCAGCGCGTATCCTACGATGTCGAGCAGGACCAGCGCGGCAAGATGAAAGCCACCAACCTCAAATCCGCTGACGGGGAGTGATTTTGGCGGAGGCCTGCCACCCAACAACTCGACCTCAGCAGGCCTAGCCAGTTTAGCCATTTTGCGATCTGATCCCCTTAACCGACGACTGACACGTCACGACGGCAAGCTACGATTCCGTCAAATCGCACGCTCCCGGCCTTGGCTGTGTGTTATGCAATTGATACACCAGAGCCGCCGATGTAATGGTAATGGATCGCAACTCGCGCGGGCGCCCGGGCGGGTTGACCTCTTCGATCGTTAGAGTCTGCCGTTGAAGTCAGGAGACAGCCGTGGAATCCAAGATGCTCGTCTTTTTCACCCTCATCTTTGCGATTCCAATCCTCGCGATCCTGTACAGCGGGTTTCAGAGGTGGCTCCAGCATAAGGAAAAGATGGGCCAGTTGATCGCGCACCAAACGGCCGAAAAGGCTGCCCAATACGTCACGCACGTCGAGTCTATTGAAGCGCGTTTGCGCGTGGTTGAGCAGATTGTGACCGATGCTGGCGTGCAGACGGCTGCGCAAATCGAGGCATTGCGCGACAAACCGCTCTCCGGCTCATCCGCGAGGCTCTGATCTCTGCTTAAGGGCTCCAGTCATACCCTGCTGATGTGGCAGCGAATGTCTGCTTTGGGTCGAAAGCAGACACTACGTTAATGTCCGGAATGGGTGGAAGCTGACATTAGCTAACCAAGTGAGGCGAGCCAGCCGTATTCCGTTAGGTCCGACCGGTCGTCGACAAGATCCTGTCGAACCCATTCTGCCAGGGGAACACGCCGCTACGGTCCGGCCAGATCCGTGTTGCCAACCTGACAGCCACATGTTCTCGACCAGCCGAATAACGCGCGCGCCCCTTCAGTATTCTCTCGCCCGTCTGATTCGAGATAGTCGTGAACTACTCTCCCAAGCCCAAGGGTCACGTCCGCGACAAGGTGGGCGGTCGACACTACTTCGAGGACTGGCAACTCCGCTACGGGCGCGAGCGCGTGCGCGTGCAGCGAGAGTGCGCCGGGGCCACTCCACACGCCTTTCAGCCGAATGTCTTCGAGGTGGTACTCGACGAGCTCACAAATGCGCGGGCTGCCGTCCACATGCGGGATGATCTTGAGCAGGAAGTTGGGCGCTGCAAGCTCGCTCAACGTAAATTCGGCGTCAGCCTGCCTGTGCTTGTAACCCATCGTACCGGTCGCCACCCGCACTGGCCCATAATCGAGGGTCCCCACCAGCGTGTCGGTCTCGACGCGAAGCGTGGGACCAGCGAGCTTCTTGGGAAAGCCCCAGAGCTCGCGACCCGCTGCAATGGGCGGATGGTCGTTCAGGAACATGTTGAGCGTGTAGTTCCCAACGCGGTCTCCCAACCGAACCGGGATCACCTGCCCCGCCTCCGTGTAATCGCCGAAGCCCGTGGAATCGGGCATCCGAATGAACTCGAATTTCACAAGATCGGAAACGATCTCCAGCGGCTCGGGCACGAGTTCACGCAGCCTCTCGATTTCGGTTCGATAGGTGATGATAAGAAACTCGCGGTCATAGAACCGGTACGGACCCGGCGGGTATGCCGGCTGGGTAAGCGGCATAGCGAACGCGCGCTTCCGGACTTCGGCGGCGTTCATCACAGGCGCCCGTGCGCTGCTAGGTCGAAAGTGGAGACGCCGTCGGCCCCACAGGGACGCTGCAGTACTTCCGGGTGGCGCAAGGTCCGGATTGTGTCCCAGTGACCTGCCGCCCAGTGATCCTCCATGCTGCGTGCGGAGAACTCGAAATCCTTCGAATTCCTCCTCATACTGTTTGGACCGATAGATGAGCTGGATGATATTGTAGGCTTTGCGCCCGGCCTCAGGGTGCAGGATCGCGAATTCCGGAGTCTGTCTCAGTTCGTCGGGAACCTTCGATAAAAGGTCGGCCAATGCATTGCGGATCTCCTGCTCCTTCTTGAAACGATCCGAGTTTGCCCGTGTCCGGCTGGAGTATTGGATTTCCTTCTGGCGAGTGGCCACTTCGCCAAGGGTCCGCGGCACGGCGCCCCGCGCGTTCCAGACGTCGATCTGAAACGCCAGCGTGTCTTGGCGTTGCGGACTTTCCAGGACCCACTGCAGCGGCGTGTTGGAGACCAATCCGCCGTCCCAATAGAATTCGCCCTCGATCTCGATCGCGGGGAAGCCCGGCGGCAAGGCGCCGCTCGCCATGACGTGCTCGGGCATGATCCTGTGCGTGCTGTTGTCGAAATAGACGAAGTTGCCGCTGGCGACGTTGACCGCTCCGACACTGAAACGCGTTTCGCCCGAGTTGATGCGGTCGAAGTCGACGAGCCGCTCAAGCGTCGTCTTCAAGACCGACGTGTCGTAAAAGCTGGTCGCGCCAGGCGTTCCGGCCGGGTGAAATGGTGGAGGCATAGCTCGCGGCGAGTATAGCCCGGGCGCACCATGCATTACTGCCTGAAGGGCGGACCAGCGGATTGCGGCCTTTCTCCCGTGGTCTCCATCCAATTCGGGCGGCTGCATGAATCCGAAGCGACCAAAAGGATCGGCGGTGACCGTCTCCCAGAAGCTCCGCAACATTTCGACCCGCTTCGCCGGCGGATTCCCGGCGATCAACGCGGCATTGATAGCCCCGATGGATATGCCGGCAACCCAATCCGGCTGGAGATCCGCCTCGGCCAGCCCCTGATAAACGCCGGCCTGGTAGGCGCCGAGCGCGCCTCCGCCCTGCAGTAGCAGCGCGATACAGTCGAATGGCGGACGATCCCGCGCGGGTTCGAACTTCTTTCGAACTGAGCGCTGAGGCTTGAACGGCATGTTCATTCTGGGGAGTCCTTACGTCGCAAGTCCGGGCGCGGATTCATTGCATCGACCAGCCGTGGCTCACGACGATCGACTGACCCGTGAGTGCATTCGAGGGGAAGCCGGCCAGGAACACAGCGCAGCGCCCTACGTCGTCCGGCGTGGTGAACTGTCCGTCGACCGTTTCCTTCAGCATGACGTCCCTGATCACGTCGTCCTCGCTGATCCCGAGCTCTCTCGCCTGCTCGGGAATCTGCTTCTCGACGAGCGGAGTGCGGACGAAACCCGGACAGATGACGTTCGCGCGGACGCCATGTGCAGCTCCTTCCCTAGCGACCGTTTTGGCAAGTCCGATCAGTCCGTGTTTCGCCGTGACGTACGGCGCCTTGAGCTTCGAAGCTTCCTTCGAATGGACCGAGCCTACGTAAAGGACGGTTCCGCCACGGCCTTGGGCGTACATGTGCCGCAAGCAAGCTCGGCTGGTCAGGAACGCGCCGTCGAGATGGATGGCCAGCATCTTTTTCCAGTCGCCGAAAGTGAACTGGTCAACGGGCGCAACCATCTGGATTCCGGCGTTTGATACCAGGACGTCGATGCCGCCGAAGCGGCGGCAGACCGCGTCAACTCCAGCGTCAACCTGCGCCTCGATCCTGACATCCATCGTGATCGCGAGTGTCGCTGCGCCGGTCGGGTCCAGCTCTTCGGCCGTGGCACGCGCGGCGCTTTGGTTCAGGTCGGCAATTCCAACCTTCGCACCTTCACGCACGAACTGGTGGGCGATTTCCTTGCCTATGCCGCTGGCAGCGCCGGTGACGATGGCGACTTTGTTGTTGAGATGCATTGTTCACTCCAGAAAACGAAGTTGGGGGACCTGAGTGCTTCGGGGTTCGCTTCGCTAGGCGGGTTCCGCCTCGACCAATCCCTCGGCCGCAAGCGCAGCGCGGACGTGGGGCCGCCGGGAGATCCGCTCGACGTAAGTCGCCAGATTTGGCCAGAGCGCCAGATCGATGCCGACGACCGGCGACCACGACAGCACGGTGAACGCATAGGCATCGGCCGCGCTGAAGCTGTCGCCGAGCAGATAATCACGGGTAGCGAGATGCCGATCCACGTACGCAAACTTCGCGGCGAGCATATTCTTGACGATCGATCGCACTTCGTCAGGCGTTTCCTTGCGCCAAAGTGGGCCGAAACCCTTGTGCAGTTCGGTGCCGACGAAGTTGAGCCACTCGAGTGCGCGATAGCGGTCCAACGTCTCGTGAGCGGGCAGCAGCTTCGCCGAAGGCGACTTGTCCGCGATGAACTGGCTTACGACCGCTCCTTCCGTAAGCACGGAGTCGTCATCGAGGACGAGTGTCGGAACGGACCCTTTCGGATTGATCCTGGAGAAGTCCTCTCCGTTTTCGGTCGACTTCGTCGCGAGATCGACCCGGATGAGTTCGATGGGGACGCCGGCCTCGCGCGCGACGATGTGCGGCGCGAGCGAGCAGGCGCCGGGGGCATAATAGAGACGCATGGTGTTTCTCCGTCTGAAGCAGTTGGGACGACCGCTGCTGCGATCGCGTTTCAGGAATTGAGGGGGCGGATCTTTCGGCATCGGGCAATCGGCACGACGTGGTCGGACCCACGCTGAACGTCACTGATCCACGCCTTGTCGTCGGTGACGGCAATCACTCGGTAGTGAGGGTGAAAATTATCGCCTGTCCGGATGAGGTCTCCGACCGTCACAGGGAGTGTGGGTTCTTCGCGCACATCGGCGAGGGAGCGCCAGGCTGGGCCGCTCACAGCGCCACCTCACCGGGTTCCGGAGGAGTCGCGTAAACCTTGAGGAAGGCGTCCGCTGCGGCGGTCGCGGCCGTGACGATGTCGTTCGGATCGCTCGCGCGTTTGCGGAAAGCAGGTGCCGCTCCAGTAGGTCCCACTCATTCAGGCCCTTCCAGTGCATCGCCGCGGTCCATGGGTCCGCAAACTTGAGCCGGCCTTCCTTCATCATCGCTGCGAACCGGTCGGCGAGCCGTTGCCACGCCGGCCGAAGAACGGTTTCGTAGAATTCCTGCGCTATCGGCTGATTGGCGACGGTCCGGATACTTGCGGCGCGCGACTGATGCCTCGACAAATAGGAAATGCCGAGGCGAATGAGGCCGCTGCGCAGATCCTTTTCCGCCAGGAACTCGTGCAGCAAGCCGGTCGGCTTCCTCGTTGACGTCGCGGTCGAGAACGGCGCGAAGCAATTCCTCCTTGGAAGAGAAATAGCCGTAGAGCGTCGCCTTCGACCCGCCAAGGCGGCCCGCAATCGCGGACATGGACGTCCGCTTCGTAGCCGAACTCATCGAACAGCTCGGCGGCGATGCGGATAATCTCCTGTCTCTTCTCTTCAGTACGCACACGCATTCGGTTGCTCTCCAGGTCAGTCGAAACGATCATTGTTGGGCGCCGGATTGAAGGTCGCTCGTCGCAGATAGGTACCGGTCGAGCAGTTCCCGGCCGGCAGGTGTAAGGAGCGCCCGAAGCTCCTGGCTGAAGCCGTGTCGCGTGCCCGGTGATCAGTCGCCGATCTTCGAGCAGCGCGAGCCAGCGCTTCAGCGCCAATTCGGGCACGCTGAGGATAGCAGCGAGCTTGCCGAGGCTAAGCGGCACTGTCGATCTGAATGGAGGGCGATGAGAATGTCCCAGGCGGTTTCTTCAACCGTGGCCGGAGGCAGGGAAGAGGCTGCACTCGAGACGGGGTTCCGCACGACCTTTTGCCATGACGTGATTCATTGCAGGACTCCTTTCGCTTGAGCATCGACGGAATGAGTGGCGTGGCGCTTGGTGCGGAGCGCGGGCCGCGGCGCTGCCGACGCGAGCCCGAGAGCGATCGTGACAGTCGTGACGATTGCGAAGGTCCTGGCCGCCCGGCGAGGACGCCAATGAGCGAGGACGGGCATCAGCACGGCTAGTATGGCCAGCAGGACAACTGGACCGAACAGGCTGTGAGCGAGTGAGGCGCCGCCGGCGATGCCACGCAGCGACCAGATCAGAGTCGCCCACGAACACGACCAGATAGACCCAGATCCGGCCAGGTGCCGACTGGCCAAGCAAGCCGCCGACGACCAGACCGGCACCGATGAGCATGTGAAAGGTCGGAGCCGCCCAGGGACGAGAGATAGCCCCCGATGGCGAGCACAAGGCCGCCAGCGAGGAAATCGCTCCAGCGAATGCCAGGACCGCCCGTTCGGCCTGATCACTAGGGCCGCAACGCATCTTGGTGACCGGCGGCCGGAGCTGGGCTTCTCATTGGCCCGTTCCTCTTGAGTTGAAGCTCTGCCCGCGTCGGAAAAGGGGGGCAAACCGCGCGGGCAGAGCGGCGGGACTGGGGGAGGGGGATTTGGTCCAGTCCCGGGAGACATCTAGGCGACCCGATCCTGCAGCGAGGGCGTGAAGCCCCGGTAGGTCGCGACATAAGCGAGGATCCGCTCGCACGCGTACGCGGCGAAAATCCGGCATCGAGGAAATTCGCACTGATGACGAGTGGGGATGAAGTCATTGTGCCAGGCCCGAACGGCGAAGCGACGCAGCGCCTCCAGCCTTGGGTTGGCGAGCGGACGGGGCGCACGACTATGCCGAAAAGCATACGCTCGTCCGGGCGAGAAGTCCGTCTGGATTGAGACTGCGCGGACCGTCGATCGAGCCAGTCTCGACGATCTTCCAACTCTTCGTCCCTTAACGTTACGGCCCGGTGGTGAAAACCTCGTGTTTCATCGGTTGAAGCTCATCTTCGTTAACCAGTACCGTACGGTCTAGTCCAATACTTATGATTCGTGTCAACAGATAAAATGGACCGTCGTAGGTCGGTCTTTGGAAATAGAGCGATTTTGGCCCAAGCCTCTTCGGGCGAATGGGGCTGTCGATTTCGTGCCAGCCCGCCACCTTCCTGCAGCGTGTTCGCGCCATGAACGGTGATTAATCGCCGCGCCCGTCGCGCGCGCTGCGAGAAGTGCTAAGCGCCTCGCGCGCGCGCTCTTCTTGGATTCCGGCTCCTCTTCGCCGTAGATCTTGAGAAAAGCGTCCGCCCGCATGCTTCGCGGCCGCTTCGATCTCCTTGGGATCTACGACCTTCTTGGCCGCCGTTCAGCAGCCGCCTTTCGAATAGGTCCTGCAGCATCAGGCCTTTGAACTGCATCGCGGCGAGCCACGGGTCGGCGCGCCGGAGCTTCCCTTCTGCCATCAGTGCCTTGAACGCGTCCGCCACTCGCTTCCAGGCGCCGGCAAAGAACGTTTCGATAGAACTCCTCGCCGATGTTGATTTCGGCCGGCTGGGTGGAGACGATGCGGATGTTCGAAATCGCCGAGGCGCAAGTTGTCCCTCGAGATACACATGGCCCGAGCCGCACCAGCGCCTTGCGCAGGCTCTTCTCCGCCAGGAACTCGTCCATGGCGCGATCGGCGACCTCACTGACGTCGACTTCGAGAACTGCGCGAAGCAAGTCCTCCTTCGACCGGAAAGTGATTGTAGAGCGTCTGCTTCGACCCGCTCATCCGCTCGGCGATCGTCAGCATCGACGTCCGCTCGTAGCCGAGTTCCTCGAAGGCCTTGGCCGCGACTCGGAGATCTCGCGCCGCTTCTCGTCCGATTTCGCCCGCATCACCGCACCTAAGCCCTCTCAAATTAAACGGTACCATACGGTCCAATTTTGCGTTGACAAGACGCATTGATCTGGACTAGACCGTACGGTACTGTTTCAAGCGATATAGGAATTCGCAAAGATGATTGTCGAATCTGACTGCGCGGCCCCGCCGCGCGGCGCTGCTGGCACTCATGCTGCTGACCAGCGCCTGTGCGTCCATTCCCGATCTCGGCACGAAGCCCGAGCCGCGCTCGGCAGGCGACTTCGCATCGTCAACCACGCTTCGCCGGCGCCGCAGTCCGAATGGCCGGCGGACGGTTGGTGGCGCCGCTACGGCGATATGCAGCTCGCGCAGCTGATGCAGGAGGCGCTTGCCAGTTCGCCCGATCTTCAGGTCGCCGCGGCTCGGCTGCGCGCCGCGGAAGGTTTCGCGCAGCGTGCCGGCGCCGCGCTCAAGCCACAGGTCGATGCCTTCGCTCGGCCGACGCTTTCCAAGCTGAGCCAGAACGGAACTACGCCGGCCGCGGCCGTGCCGAACGGCTGGAACGACAGCGGTGCGGCTGGCTTCGGCTTTTCGCTGGATCTCGACCTTTGGGGCAAGAACCGTGCCGCCTTCCGGGCCGCCAACGCTAGACGCCGACGCGGCCCGCTACGAGCTCGAAGAGGCGCGGCTGGCCATCACGCACCGGAATTGCGTCGGCCTATGCTGACCTGGCTTCGCTTTATGCGCGCCGCGACAGCCTCGAATCCGCGCTCGAGATCCGCTCGAAGACGTCGAAGCTCGTCACGCATCGCGTCACGATCGGTCTCGATACGCTCGCTGAGCAGAAGCAGGCCGAAGCGCGGATGTCGCAGGCCCGGGCCGACATCGAGGAGACGGACGAAGCGATCGCGCTCACGAAGAACGCGCTCGCAGAGCTCGTCGGCGCCGGGCCCGATCGTGCGCTGACGATCGACCGGCCGGACGATCTGCGGCATTGCAGCTCGCAAGGCATGCCTGCCGATGCTTCGCTCAACCTGGTCGGCCGCCGCCCGGACATCGCCGCGCTTCGGTACCCGCGTCGAAGCCGCAGCCCAGCGCATCAAGGAAGCGCGGGCCGGCTTCTATCCCAACGTCAATCTGAGCGCTCTGATCGGAATGCAGGCCTTCGGGCTCAGCAATCTGTTCTCAAGCGGCTCCGGTTTTGGAAGCGTCAGCCCCGCGGTAAGCCTCCCCCTCTTCCACGGCGGCGCGCTCCAGGGCCAGTACCGCGGTCGCCGCGGTCAATATGACGAGGCCGTCGCCTTGTATGACGGCCAGGTCATTCAGGCGCTGCGTGAAACTGCCGACGCCGTGACGAGCCAGAAGATGCTCGTTCGGCGGCTGGCGGAAACGCGCAGTGCGCTGGCCGCTTTCGAACAGGCGCACGGCCTCGCGCGTCAGCGTTACGAGCACGGGCTTGCGACCTATCTCGATGTGCTGACTGCGGAGGAGGGCGTCGTTGAGGCGCGCCTCGCCGTGGCCGGTCTCGAAACCCGTGCCTTCACCCTCGACGTGCAGCTGGTCCGCGCCCTCGGCGGCGGGTTCACGGCTGCCTGACCCCATTAAATCGGAGAATCAAAATGGCTGACAGAGACCCCAAGGAACTGCACGAAGTGCAAGCGTTCGCGACCGCCGAGATCGATGAGCAGCAGCAAGCGGCCACAAAGACAAAGCGCAAGAAGCTGTTCACCGCTTTGGCTGCCGGAGTCGCGCTGATCGGCGGCAGCTATTATGCGATGGACACCCTTGTCTGGTCCAAGCATGCGGTGACCGACAACGCCTATGTCGGCGCGGACGTGGCGCAAGTTACGCCGCTCATCGGCGGACCGGTGCGCGAGGTCCTCGTCCAGGACACGCACCAGGTGCGCCGCGGCGACGTGCTCGTCCGGCTCGACGACACCGACGCGAAGATTGCGGTCGCGCAAGCCGAAGCCAATCTCGCATCCGCAATCCGGAAAGTGCAGGGCCTCCATGCCACCGACAGCGGGCTCGACGCGCAGATTGCCGCTCGAGCGGCCGATGAAGCCCGCGCCCAGGCACAGATCGCGTCAGCACAGGCCGACGTCGAAAAGGCTCGCATCGATCTGCAGCGGCGCCAGGAGCTCGCCTCCTCGGGCGCGGTTTCGGGCGATGAACTGACGACGGCCCGCAATGCGTTCAACACGGCCGCGGCCAGCTTGCGCTCCGCTCAGGCGGCCCGGCCGCAGGCAGCAGCGACCCGCAACGCCGCCGTCGGCGATCGCAATGCCAACCGCGCGCTGATCGCCAACTCGACGGTCGACAACAACCCGGAAGTTCTCGCCGCCCGAGCCGCGCTTGCGCAGGCCAGAGTCGATCTCGAGCGCACGGTCCTTCGCGCGCCGATCGACGGCATCGTCTCGCGGCGGCAGGTCCAGGTCGGCCAGCGCGTCCAGCCCGGTCGCCATGCTGATGGTCGTGGTCCCGGTCCAGGCCGCCTACGTCGACGCCAACTTCAAGGAAGTCGAGCTCAAGAAGGTCAAGCCGGGCCAGCCGGTCGAGCTGATCTCCGACCTGTACGGCGAGGACGTCGTCTTCCACGGCAAGGTCGTCGGCTTCTCCGGCGGCACCGGCGCGGCTTTCGCGCTCGTCCCGGCGCAGAACGCCACCGGCAACTGGATCAAGGTCGTCCAGCGCCTGCCGGTGCGGATCGCGCTCGATCCCAAGGAGCTCCAGAAGCACCCGCTTCGCGTCGGACTTTCGATGGAAGTCGACGTCGACGTTTCCAACTAAGCATCAAGGGACAAGCGCCATGATCGCCAGGCCAGCCGCGCGGCTCGACGCCGCGCGAACCCGGTCCGCTGACCGGCGTGCGACTGTACATTGCCGCGATCCTGATCGGGCTCGGCAACTTCCTCGTCGTGCTCGACACGACCATCGCCAATGTGTCGATCAACACGATCGCCGGCGATCTCGGCGTCTCGTCGACGCAGGGCACGTGGGTGATCACCTCCTACGCGGTCGCCGAGGCGATCACCGTGCCGCTGACGGGCTGGCTCGCCATGAAGTTCGGCGCCCAGCGGACCTTCATCGTCTGCTACCTGGCATTCGCCGTCGGTCTCGCTGCTGTGCGGAATGTCGAGCTCGCTCGGCATGCTGCTCGGCATGCGCGTGCTGCTCGGCCTGTTCGGCGGCCCGATCATGCCGCTGTCGCAGATGCTGCTGCTGCGCATCTTCCCGAAGGAAAAGGCGACGCTCGCGACCGTCATCTGGGCGATGACGACGCTGACCGGGCCCGTCGCCGGCCCGATCCTCGGCGGCATCATCTGCGACAATTACGGCTGGGAATGGATCTTCTACATCAAGGTGCCGGTCGCGGCGGCCGGCGGCCTGGCGCTCTGGTGGCTGATGCGCGGCCAGGCGGATCCCGAAGTACGCAGGCGTTCATCGACAAGGTCGGGCTTATCCTGCTCGTCGTCTGGGTCGCCGCGCTGCAGATCATGCTCGACGAGGGCCGCAACCACGACTGGTTCAACGATCCGCACATCCGGATGTACGGCATCGTCGCCGCGATCGGGTTCGTCGCCTTCGTGATCTGGGAGCTGACCGAGAAGAACCCGATCGTTGACCTCAGGATCTTCCGGCACCGCGGCTTCGTCGGCGCCGCGACGACCTACTCCCTCGGGTTCGGCGGCTTCTTCGCCAGCATCGTCATCCTGCCGCTCTGGCTGCAGTCCAACATGGGCTACACCGCGACCTGGGCCGGATACGCGACCGGCATCATGGGCATCCTCGCGGTGCTCTGCTCCCCCCTGGTCGGCAAGGCGGTCGAGAAGTTCGACCCTCGCGCGATCGTCTGCCTCGGCATCCTCGGCCTGGCCGGCGTCATGCTGTGGCGGATGTGGGAATTCAGCACCGACGTGACCTTCATGCAGATGGCCGTGGCCGACGCTTGTCACCGGCGTGTTCATGGTGATGTTCTTCGTGCCCGTCACCGGCCTGGCCATGGCCAGCGTGGAGCCGGAAGAGCAGGCGAACGCCGCCGGCATCTCGAACTTCATGCGGACGCTTGCCGGCGCCTTCGCCACCTCGCTGATCCAGAGCCGCATGGTCGAACGCCACGCGGGTCAACACGACCGAGATCGCGGGTGCCATGCCCCACGGCCAGGCGGCGGTCGACGCGCATGATCGCGCAAGGCATTCCGGCCGAACTCGGCCCGGACGATGCTGTCGCAAGTCATCGAAGGCCAGAGCGTGATGCTGGCGACGCTCGACATGTTCGGCCTGATCGCCGTCTGCCTCGGCGGTGCCGCCATGATCATCTGGCTCGTGCCCAAGCCCAAGGGCCCGATCGACACCAGCGGCGCGCACTAAGCCAGCCCATCGACGACTCAAACCCAACAAAAGGAATGACAATGACCAAATTCAGCTCGCTTGCAGCGGCTGCGGCCGTCGGCTGCCGGCGCGGAGCCGCCCCGGCTTACGCCAAGGTCGAATCGTCATAGTCCGCATCCGCCGCGCTCGCTAGCGGCTCGACCTTTGCCTGGGCCCCGGCGCCCGCCGCGGCTTCGGCATGCCCGATCCGGAGATCGCCAATGAGGTCACGGCCGATCGGCTGCGGGTGACCACCGAGATGACCTTGGCCAACAAGGGCTACCGCCAGGTCAGCAGTCCTGCCGAGGCGGACTTCTTGGTTTCCTACACCGTCGCGATGATGCCCATGACCGATGCGGAATTCAGCGCAAGCGGCTGCAATTCGCCGGTCTGCGCCGTGCCTTCCGACGTGAGCCTGGACGGCGCCATCCACACGGAAAGCCTCGTGGTGCTCGATCTGACCGAACGGGCGACCGGGCGCCTTGTGTGGCGCGCGACGTCGAAGAAGCGTGTCACCGGCAAGGACGTGTCGAACAAGAACCTCACAGCACTACTTCGTGAAATGACGAAGTCGCTGCCGAACTAATAAATTTGCGGAATCCTTGAGAATTGAAAGGACGGACCAAACACAACTTACTCATCCGAATTGCGAAATTATTTCTGAACCATTCAGCTCCTCCCCGGAGCATTCATTGAAAATTGGAGAATTACTTTGCGTATTATCGTTTCTGTCGCCTTGGCAACCGCACTTTCGTCCGCCATCGCAGCCCCCGCGTCAGCAGCCGAATTTGACGGTCCGTTCGTCGGCGCGCAGGTCGGCTGGCAATCCGAGAAGCTCGAGAATCCGGACTCGTCCTTTGGCGACGATGCCGATCGACGATACGGTGAATTCCGTGACCGGCGGCGTTTACGCCGGGCTACGACAGGCGGGTGTCCGATCGGATCGTCGTCGGAGCCGAAGCGGGTCTGGATTTTGCGTCGGATGATGACGTCCAGAGTTCCGCAGCGCGGGACGACCTATTCGGTGGACCCGAAATACTCGTTCGATCTCACCGCCCGCGCGGGTTACCTCGTGACTCCCGATACTCTCGTCTATGCGCGTGGCGGCTACACCAACGCTCGTGATCCGAACGACCGTAACGAACGTCACCGGCATTCAGAGCGATAGCGACAATCAGGACGGCTGGCTGCTCGGCGGCGGCGTTGAGCGACACCTCAAGACCAACGTCTCGGCGCGCCTTGAGTATCGCTACTCGAAGTTCAGCCAGGACGGAGACGGCAAGGACAACCGCAACCGCGTCCTCGCCGGCCTTTCCTACCGCTTCTGACAACCATGCACCGGGCGGAGGCGCAAGCTTCCGCCCGTCGACCAGAACACCGCTGCGCGGCGAAACCGAATCAAGGATCCAAGATGAAGAATGCTCTGTTGATCGCCAGTGCCGCGACAGCCCTGTTTGCCTCGGCTGCGGCAATTGGGTTTCCTTTCGGGGCCCCGCCGGGGCCGCCGCCTCTTCCATCGGGAGGACCGCCAGGCGGCGGCTTTCCGGGAGGGGCTTTCCCAGGTGCGGGCAGCCTGCCGCGGGGCATGCCTCAGGGCGCGCCCGCCGGACGCGGCGTGCCACAGGGCAAGCCCGAGGGCTATGCCAAGCGCAGGCACGGTGTCGAAGGGCCCTCGAGAGGCGATTCCGGCGAACGCCGGTGGCCGTGCGCCCAAGGATTTTCCAGCCCGCCGCGGCGCCGGCACCCGCACTGGCGGCCCAAGCGAGATCGCGGAAATAGGCAAGGCGGCGCAGTGGCGGCATGAACAATGGCGCGCCGGGCAAGGCATGCGGGGGATTGGCTCCGCTGACGGACCGTCTGGCCGGCGTGGTGGCGAGACGCGCGGTGCGGTGGATGGCTTCCGATGCTGACCGCAGCTCCGTCGCGATTCCGGCCATGGAAATCGCGCCGAGCGCTGCGTCCACCTATTCCCGCCAGAATGGCGCAGGTGCAGGCGCTGCCGGCTACCGTAACGGCAACAATGGCGTCGGGGTCGCCGGAATTACCGACGGCAACGGCAGCGGAGCCGTCGTCGCCGGCTACAAGGACGGGAAAAATGCGGGAGGTGTCGCCGCCTATAGGGACGAAAACGGCAACACACATGTTGTTTTGGGTCGTACGTCAGGCAGTTCGAGGAGCAGCAGCCGCAGCTATTCCTATCGCGACTATGACGGCTATAACAGCTATTACAGCCGCTACTCTGACCGCGACTATTATTATGATAGAGGCAACAATACTATTACTACTATGGTTCTGACGGTCATCGTTGCCGCGCGGACCGTAGTACAGCCGCAGCAATCGTCGCGGGCACATTGACCGGCGCTGCCGCGGGAGCGGCCACCGGCAGTGCCACGACGAGCAACACGAGCAACTCAGGGGCGGCCAATGGCGCTGCCGCAGGTGCCGTTGGAGGTGCGGTCGGGTCCGCCGTAGGCGCGGCAATTGCCAGCGATTGCGACTGACCCACCCAAGGACGACGGAGCGATCTATGGATGCCGGATATCTCTCAGCAATTGCCGGGCTTGCCGGCGCCGTGATCGGGGGCCTGACCTCTTTCGGCACGACCTGGATGACGCAGACGACCCAATTGCGTGAGCGTACCGTCGAGAGCGCCCGCAAGCAGCGGGAACAGCTCTATGTGGACTTCACGCAGGAGGCGAGCCGATTGCTTGCGGATGCCCTGAGCCATGAGGAGGGCGAGATAGCAAACCTCGCCAAACTCGATGCCATGATCGCACACATTCGCATGGTTTCCCCGAGCGAAACCGTTGAAGCCGCCGAAGTCGTCGTGGTCAGCATTGTCGACGCCTACGCGCGCCCGAACAGGAATTTGAAGGAGATGCGTGAGTTTGCCGCAAGTGGAGGACTAGATCCTCTCCGCAACTTCTCGCTCCTCTGCCGGCGGGAACTGGCGAAATACCGATTGGAGGTAAGCGACGACGCGCAGCAGCCGGTAAGCGTGTCGAAAGGCGGTCGAGGCAGCTACGTTGGAAGCAATGAGTGACGCATGAGGACAGCTTCTCGGACATCAGGTGACCCTGGTGACCAAAGCTCCGGTCTGATGCCCGCCTAGATTTGACGACTTCGAGGCCTCATGTCTGCTTTGGGTCGAAGGCAGACGCTTCGCTAATGTCCGAATGGGTCGAAGCAGACACTAGCGAAGCTGCGCTGGACGATAGCCCCTGACTTGCGCTGTAGCTGGCGCTTCCTGTGAAATGGTAGCGTAACCACTGATCCCCTTGGCAATTGTGCTGGGCACGCTGATAAGCCTGAGAGCCGAAGCCAGGGGGAAGTCATGGCCACGAAGCCGTCCGGAGCGACGTTGGGCCCGTCATTGTCATTATCAGACGCAGAAGTGCTTCTGATGAGCATCGAGTGCCAACTGTGGTCGCTTGATCGAACTCCCCAAACGGCCAGCACCATTCAAGAGCTGGAACGGCTAGTGACGGACGTTCGTCAGGCCTTGCGAAGCATCCCACGCTGAACTGCTATGTCCGTTTTGGGTCGTTTCCTGCCGCTACGTCGCTAGTGGCAAGTTTGGGTGGAAAGCGGACATTCGGGAGATGACGGAGAGCGCCACACGAATTGGCAGCACGCCTCTCCGCAGTTTCCGCACTAGGCAGATATCGCGCTTCCTTGTTACGCTCGCGCCGTTCCCGCGCCGGGAAGCGGCAGCACAGAGGAGCAACTTGATGACCCTTCTCGGGCTTTTGAGAAAATGGCTCGTCGAAACGCCGATTACGGGCAGGCAGGCACTCATATGCGCCATTGCCGCAGTAGCGTTGCCGACACTGCTCGCGCGCTTCGCTCGACGGAATGGTGGAGGGCGTTGGCTTTACTCCCTATTTTCCTTTCGCGCCGCTCGCCCTACCCCAGCTTAGCTGGAGGCAGGCCGCCTTGGTTGCTGTCGCTTCTGCGGTAGTTGGCGATGCGCTTGTTCGTCGGGCCGCCATACCAAGTCATGGAGGGGGCGACCGACGTGTTCGGTGTTGTCGTGTTTCTCGCTGGCGCAGCCCTAATAATCGGCCTTGTCCATGCAATCCGGACCGCCTTCGGCGATTTGGTCGGTCCGACAGCTGCCGGTGGCGTTATTTTCAGCCTTAGGGATGGGCAAGCTTGGGCGAGCTGGCCTAGCGCCGGCTACCATTTGCGCTTGGGGTCGCGGGACGATGTGGTCGAGATGATGAAGGATTTCATCGCACAAGTGGAGGTGGGGAAGCGCCTCACCAGTTCGGAAGTCCTGTCTGCCTGAATGTCTGCTTTGGGTCGGAAGCAGACATTACCTTCTCGTGGTAGTCGTGGGGTAAGTTCTGAGGGAACAAACATCCACGCACGTTCAACTCCCCTAAGAAGTCAGGCAGCCTCCGTCTCCGCCAGGGCCTCGTTCGCGAGCCGGCGAGCCGTCAAGGACGGGCGCAATGTTGCCGGGTGAGACCCAGAACCAGAGCGGAGCTCGCGAAGCGTAGTAAGCAGCTAACCGCCAGGTTGTGACGGGCCCTCAACCTTGCCGCGCGCCTGGAGATAGGAGGTCGCGGCCCAACAGAGCAGCGCCCATGCAGTGCCCACGCACCAGCCGGCGAGCACGTCGCTTGGATAATGAACCCCAAGGTAAACGCGGCTGATCCCGACGAGGACGGTCAAGAAAATGGCGACGGTCAGAAAGTAGACTTTCACCCGCCAGTTCAGATTTGCTCTCGTGAGAAGCCCCCCGAGAGTAAGGAAAGTGACGGCCGACAGCGTCGCGTGGCCGCTCGGGAAGCTCGGGCTGAATACCTGCGCCGCATGTTCCAAGTCCGGGCGGGGCCGGTCGAAGCCATGCTTCAGCACATTACTGATCACGATCCCGCCGAGTACCGCCGCCAGGACCAGCGCGGACATTGCGTATCGTCGCATGAGGAGAAGGTAGCCGAGGGCTGCCACGACCAGGATGATGATGAAGGCATAACTGCCGAGCGCGGTGACATCGCGCACCATCTCTTCGAACCAGGCCGGACCGAGTAAATCCGCGGGGTTCCCGGGCGTTCTGAATGCCAGGAGCACGGCCCGGTCGAGCTTGTGCGTATCCCCTTCCATGACCTCTTCGGCCACCATGCCAAAGGCCAAGATGAAGGCGGCGCATAGTCCGACGACCGCCAAGAGACCGATCCTTCTGGATCCGACGCGGGAAACAAGCGGGGTCGCGATTGTCACTGCGTTTCTGAGCAACGTCATCCGATTAGAAGCGTCTCCGCCGTCAAGCAGTTCCCGAATTGATACGCGAGGCCGGATTGGCAATTTGAGCTTTGCCGCGATTGCTAGCCCTCGGCGGGGGGCGAAGATGAAGCCGGGGCCGTCTAGGCACTCCAGCCGCCTCCCAGCGCGCGGAATAGGTTGATCTGCGCCGCGGCAACCTGGCCGTTCATGTCGGCTAGTTCGGCTTCGGACTCCGCGAAGGTGCGTTCGGCGTCGAGGAGCGCGAGGGAATCCACTTGGCCCTCCCGCTGCTGCGCGCGCACGATCCGGGCGGCGACTTCCGCTTCGTTGCGCGCGGCCTGCAAGGCTTCCTTCCGGCGCAATGAATTGGCGTAGGCCGAAAGGGCGGTCTCGGTCTCTTCCAGGGAGCGGAGGACGGTCCCGTCGAACTGGGCGAGCGCTTCCTGCGTGCCCGCCTCGGCTCCCGCGACGCGAGCCCGGGCACGCGCGTGATCGCTGAACGACCAGCTGATCAACGGGCCGAGCAGGAAGCCGATCGGATTGCTGAACAGATTGCCCAGGCTGCTTGCGCCCGCCGCGGCCGATCCGCCGAGCGTGACCCGCGGATAGAGCTCGGCCGTCGCCACTCCGATCCGTGCTGTCGCCGCGGCGAGCCGGCGTTCCGCCGCCCGGACGTCGGGCCTCCGCGCGAGAAGCTGAGTGCCGTCGCCCACCGGGATGACCTGATCGAGCTTCAACGATGAAGTTCGCGCGCCCGCCGGAGAGGGGAGTTCGGCGGGCGCGCGCCCGGTCAACGTCGCCAGCCGGAACAGCGCGGAATCGCGTTCGGCGGCGATGGCCGGAATCTCTGCCTGTCGCTGGTTGCGAAGCGTGGCGATGCGCGCCGTGTCGAGCCGCGTAGTCTGGCCGATCTCGACCTGCTTCTGCGTAAGATCGAGCGACCGGTCGAGCAGTTCGACGATGCGCGTCGCCACTGCCAGGCGCTCGGCAGCGCTCGAGGCTTCGGCGTAGGCGCGGGCGGTGTCGGACACGATCGCGACGCGGACGGCGTCCGCATCCGCCTCGGCCGCCCCGACCTCGCCGCGGCCCGCCTCGATGTTGCGGCTCACGCGCCCGAACAGGTCGACCTCGTAGGCCACTTCGAGACCGGCGCCGAAGCTGGTGGTGGAATCGCTCAGGCCCGTGTCTCGTCCGCGCGTTGCCGAAGCGCTGACGCCGCCTTGCGGAAGACGATCGACCTTCACTTCGCGAAGCGCCGCTCGTGCTCGCGAAAGGAGTGCGACGGCTGCCCGGACGTCGGTGTTATGCGCGAGCGCGTCGGCAATCAGCCCGTCGAGGACTGGATCGTCGTACAGCCGCCACCAGTCGTCGGGGACCGGAGCGAGCGGCTGGATCGCCGGCGAGTTGGCGGCAACGAACGGGCCGGCCGCGGCTACCGGTGTCGCGGGCCGGGCATAGTCCGGGCCGGTGCTGCAAGCCGTGAGCGCCAGCGCCGAAACGAGAGTTGTCAGTCTTTTCATCGGATCATTCCTCATTCCGCCGGGAGCAAAGTGAGCTGCTCGTCCGAGGGTCGGTCGCCGCGGCGACGCTTCAGCCTTTCGCCGAGCGTGCGGGTGGCGACGTAGAAAACGGGGGTGAAGACCAGGCCGAAGGCCGTGACTCCGATCATCCCGAAGAAGACCGCCGTTCCGAGCGCCTGGCGAAGCTCCCAGCCGGGTCCACTCGCGATCACCAGCGGCAAGGTGCCGAGGATGAAGGCGAAGCTGGTCATCAGGATCGGGCGCAAGCGGGCTCCGGCCGCTTCGACCGCCGCATCGATGGCCGTGAGGCCGCGCTCCTCCGCCTGCTTGGCGAACTCGACGATCAGGATCGCATTCTTCGCGGCGAGCGCGATGAGCACGATCAGGCCGATCTGCGTCAGGATGTTGTTGTCGAGCCCGCGCAGGTTCACGCCCGTCATCGCCGCCAGCAAGGTCATCGGCACGATGAGGATGATCGACAGCGGAAGCAGAAGGCTTTCGAACTGCGCCGCCAGCACCAAGAAGACGAACACCACGGACAGAGCGAAGATGATCGCCGCAATATTGCCCGCAAGCTTCTGCTGGTAGGCGATGTCGGTCCATTCGCCGGAGAAGCCGGCCTGCAGGTTCGACGCGAGCCTTTCCATTGTCGAGATCGACTGACCGCTCGAAAAACCGGGCGCGGTGTCGCCGTCGATTTCGACCGCCGGATACAGGTTGTAGCGCGTCACGCGGTACGGACCGGTCTTGTCGGAGAAGGTCGCAACCGTCCCGATCGGCACCATCGCCCCGCTGTTGGAGCGGGTCTTGAGCTGCCCGATGTCGGCCGGATCGTCGCGATACTGGGCGTCCGCCTGAGCGGTCACGCGGAAGGTGCGGCCGAGCAGGTTGAAGTCGTTGACGTAGGCCGAGCCGAGATAGACCTGCAGCGTCTCGTTCACGCGTTCCGTGGGCACGCCAAGCATGTCAGCCTTGGCCCGGTCGACGTCCGCGAAGACGCGCGGAGTGGCCGTGTTGAACAAGGTAAAGACGTTGGCGAGGCCCTTTTCCTGATGCGCCTGGCCCATCAGCTGCTGGGCGGCCTGCTCGAGCGCCTGGTACCCGGCGCCCTGCCGGTCCTGGACGATCATGCGGTAGCCGCCGCCGCTGCCGACACCCTGGATGACGGGCGGCGGGATGACGAACACGAACGCTTCGTCCAGGTCGGCAAGCGCCGCGCGCATGTCGTTCTCGATGTTGAGTTCAGTGCGGTCGGTCCCGGCGCGTTCCTCGAACGGCTTGAAGGTGACATAGGCCGCGCCGGCATTTGACGCCTGCGTCCCCGACGCTCCGTCGAAGCCGGAGAACATCACCGCCTCGTCGACGCCCGGGACTTTCAGCAGCCGGTCGACCGCCTTCTTGAGCACCGCATCGGTGCGCTCGATCGAGCTTCCGGGCGGTAGCTGGATGGCGGCCAGCGCATAGCCCTGGTCCTGCGCCGGGATGAAGCCGCTCGGCGTGTACCAGAAGACGCCAAGCGTCAGTCCGACGAGGCCGGCGTAGATCGTCAGCGCGCGCTTCGGGGCGTTGAGCAGCCTACGCGTGAAGCTGCCGTACCACTCGCTCAGCCGAGCGAAGGACGCGTTGAACCAGTCGCCTGCCCTGTGGACGAAGCCCATGACGCCGGTCTCGGCGCGATGATCGCTTTTCGGCTGCAGCAGCCGGGCGGCTAGCGCCGGCGACAGAGTCAGCGACAGAAGCAGCGAGATGATCGTCGACGCGGCGATCGTGACCGCGAACTGGCGATAGAATTCGCCCGTTATGCCGGTCAGGAAGGTGACGGGCACGAAAACCGCGCAGAGGACCAGGACGATGGCGACCAAGGCGGTGGACACTTCGTCCATCGAACGATGCGCCGCTTCACGCGGGCTGAGTCCCTGTTCGAGGTTTCGCTCGACATTTTCGACCACGACGATGGCGTCGTCGACGACGATACCGATCGCCAGCACAAGGCCGAACATCGACAAGGTGTTGAGCGAATAGCCGAGAGCTGCGAGCACCGCGAAGGATCCGATCAGCGAGACCGGGATGGCGACGATGGGGATGATGGCCGCGCGCCAGCTCTGCAGGAAAGCGATTATGACGAGGACGACGAGGATCATCGCCTCCAGGAGCGTCTTCTGAACCTCGCTCATGGATTCGCTGATGAATTCGGTCGGATTCCAGATGATCCGATATTCGAGTCCCTTGGGGAAAGTCTTGGAAGCGTCGGCTAGCTGCGCCTTGATGCCTTCGGCAGCGGCGAGCGCATTGGTGCCCGGCCGCTGGGTGATACCCAAGATCACGCTATCCTTGCCGGACAGGTAGGCGTTGACCCCGTAATCCTCCGCGCCGAGTTCGACCCGCGCCACGTCGCGAAGCCTGGTAATCGCGCCGGAAGGGTCGGTCCGGACGATGATGTTCGAAAATTCTTCGGGCGTCTTGAAGCGGCCCTGGGTCTCGACGTTGAGCTGCTGCGCCGCGCCCGTATTGAACGGCGGCTGGCCGACGGTTCCGGCGGCAACCTGCACGTTCTGGCTGCGCAGCGCCTGCACGACTTCGCCCGCCGTCAGGCCGAGGGTCGAGGCCCGGCCCGGGTCGATCCAGACCCGCATCGCGTAATCGCGGGCGCCGAAGATCGACACGTCGCCGATGCCCTCGACACGCGACAGGCGGTCCTTGAGCTGCGTCAGCGCATAGTTGGACACGTAGCCGCGATCGAGCGAGCCGTCGGGAGACAAAACGTTCACGGCCATCAGCCACGACGGCGACGTCTTGCGGACGACCACGCCTTGGCGGCGGACTTCCTCCGGAAGGCTCGGCTGGGCGAGCGCCACACGGTTCTGCACCAGCACCTGCGCCGTATCGAGGTCGGTTCCGAGCTTGAACGTAACCGTGATGGTCACCCGTCCGTCGCCGGTCGACTGCGACGACTGGTAGAGCATGTTGTCGACGCCGTTGATCTGCTGCTCGATCGGCGCGGCGACCGTGTCCGCGACCGTCTCGGCGGATGCGCCGGGATAGTTGGTGCTGACCGTCACCGTCGGCGGGACGATGTCCGGAAATTGCGACACGGGCAGGCCGAGGTAGGCGAACGCACCGACGATCGTGATGATGATCGCGATGACGCCGGCAAAGATCGGGCGCCGGATGAAGAAGTGGCTGAATTGCATCGGGGTTCGCCTTTTAGCGAGCGGCCAAGGTTGCCTGTGAGGCGCTTGGGGAGGATGGGGGCGGAGCCTTGGCGACGACGCCGTTGGCCACTTGGACCTGAGTGACGCGCGTCCGAACCTTGGCGCCGGGCATGGCGAACTGGACGCCCTGGACGACCACTTGATCGGCGCGGGTCAGGCCTGAGCGGATGACGCGCAGGTCGCCGACCAAAGGTCCCGTTTCGACCGGCTTGGCGGCAACGGTTCCGTCCTTGCCGACCGTCAGCACGATCTTGCGGGCCTGGTCCGTGCGGATCGCTGCGTCCGGGACGAGCAGGGCAGGCGTCGTTCCGCCGTCGGCGAGCCGCATGTTGCCGAACAGGCCGGGGGTCAGGAACAGGTCGGGATTGGGGACGACGGCACGCGCGCGGATCGTTCCCGAATTCTGGCGATTCCATTGTCGGTGAAGTCGAGCTTGCCGCGGCGGCTGTAGGTAGCCTCGTCCTGAAGCCGGATCTCAGCGACGTCGCCTTGCGCGCCGGCACGGCGTTCGCGCGAGTCCTCGAAGTACAGGGATTCCGGAACGTCGAACGTGAAGTAGATCGGGTCGAGCGCGTTGATCGTGGTCAGCAAGGTGCCGCCGTCGAGGCCCGTGCTGACGAGATTGCCCGCGTCGATCCGGCGGTCGGAAATACGGCCGCTGATCGGCGCCCGGATGCGCGTGAACTCGACGTCGAGAGAGCGTTGCTGCACGCGCGCCTGGGCGGCGGCGAGCGCCGCACGGGCGGTCTGCACTTGCGCGGAGAGCTGATCGACATTGGCCTGCGACACGGCCTCTGCCTCGAGCAGGCGTCGAGCGCGGCCGAGGTTGGTGTCGGCCAGCGCGAGTTCGGCGCGCGCCGTCGCAACACCCGCGCGGGCTTCGGCGAGCGACGCGACATAAGGCCGCGGATCGACAGTGAAGAGCAGCTGACCCTTCTGCACGATCGCGCCGTCGGTGAAGTGAATGCCGACGATCTGGCCGGAAATGCGCGGGCGCACCTCGACCGTGCGGCTCGCTTCGAAGCGGCCGACATAATCGTCCCACAGGCTGACGTTCTGTTGGAGGGGTGCCGCGACCGTCACCTGGGGAGTGGGAGGAGCAGCGGCGGGGGAGGGATCGCTGCTCCACAGGGTGA